>CAWCCV010000001.1:0-223150 GCA_963794175.1 uncultured Acidobacteriota bacterium
GAGAGAGTCCGGCGTCCGCATTGTGCCGGGTGGCTCGAGTATTCGGGACGGAAGTTTCGTGGCGCGCGGCGTGGTGTGCATGCCGCCGATGTTCATCAACGTAGGCGCTTATGTTGATGAAGGAACGATGGTGGATTCGCACGCGCTGGGTGGGAAGCTGCGCGCAAGTTGGAAAGAATTGCCATGTTTCGGCGGCGGCGCAGTTGGGCGGAGTGCTGGAACCAGTCGGGGCGTTGCCAGTGATTATCGAAGATGAGGTGATGGTCGGCGGGAATGCTGGTGTGTATGAAGGGACGATCGTAAAAAAACGCGCGGTGCTTGGGTCTGGAACGATCTTGAATCGCTCGACGCCCGTTTACGATTTGGTGCGCGACGCGGTGTATATGGCGAAGGACGACGAGCAGCTGGTCATTCCGGAAGGGGCGATTGTGGTACCGGGGTCACGCAAGGTCACGCATCCCTTGGGAAAGAGCATGGGCTTTGGCTTCTATGCGGCCCTGATTGTGAAATATCGCGATGGGAAAACGGACGCGCGGGTGAAGCTCGAAGACCTGCTGCGATAGGTTTTCGCCGTTTTGGGCGTTCGACAAAATTTTGAGGGCTGTGTAAAATAGTAGAGTTTCGCAGTGGACCGGTAGCTCAATGGTAGAGCAGTTGACTCTTAATCAACGGGTTGGAGGTTCGAGTCCTCCCCGGTTCACCATATTTTTCAATCATTTGCGTTGAATCTCTCATAAGCCAGAAATGCGATTGTAGCGGAAACTGTAGCGGGTGACGTTCATTTCGCGCCCCGTTGCAACCCCGGCGCGCAGTGGTACGAAATCTTTTCGGCATGTAAAAGGATTCGTTTTGGGCAAGCGCGATTCTAATAAGGATTCTTTGTCGCTGCCAAATTTTCAGAATTCGAGAGTTTCTGGCACAACTTGAGGCATTTGGATGGCGGCTACCGGCGCCCGTCTCGTACTTTCGCTGTCTTTTCTACCTTCACAGGCCGTGCTAAAGTGAAGTAATGGAGCGGCATTTTTGCCGCGGTCAAAGAAAGGCGCTGTACGTATGCAACATATCGCTAATCGTCGCCTCACTTACGAAGAACTGACCGGAAAAGGAACTGACGCCGTACACTACTAAACGGCAGGGACGCGGCCAAAAGAAAGCGGGTGTTCTACTTCACACCATGTCCGGTACCGAGCTGTCCCGCGTACGAACCGAACTCTAACGACTGTGAATACTCACAACCATTACGCCACATCCAGTACAAGCGAACCGCCAGCCTGCGCCCCATCGCTACCTTCGCAATGCTCTTGTGCCGACGCATCGCCAAGTGAATGTAGCGACGTCTCCAGTCGGGATGCACACGTGCTGCCGCCTGGGCTGCCTCCACCAGCAAGAAGCGCAACAAGGAATTGCCCTGCTTGCTGATGTGCCCCAAGCGCTGCTTGCCACCACTGGAGTCCTCACTCGGAATCATCCCCACGTAGTTGCCGATCTGCTTGCCGCGTGGAAAACGTTCCCAAGTTCCAATGATCAGCACGAAGGCGAGGGCCGTAAGCGGACCCACGCCAGGATGCGTCATCAGTCGCTGCACTGCCGGGCGCTTCCGAGCTTCCCGCTCGACAGCTGCGGTTAACTCCGCAATGGTCGGATTCATGCGGTCCAACAGCTCCAGCAACTCTTGCCGGAGCCGACTGGCCCAGGGAGCCAGCGTGAGCTTTTCTAATTGCGCTCGCCCCTGTTCGCTGAACAGTTTTTTCTTCCAGCGATAGCCTTCGTTCATCGCCAGCGCCTGCAGCTGATTCATGATCCGCGTGCGCATCTGCACCAACCGATGCCGGTGCCACAACAGTTGCCGAGCGGTACCGAGCGGCGCAATCTTCTAGTCCTCAGAAGCCCGCCCAGATCGGGCAGCGACAGCGGCGATATTTTCGACCTTCATTACGGTGTGAGCAATCTTTGCGATGACCGCGGCTCAATTAACTGACAGGCCGACGCAGCGCTCCACAGCGTGGAACCGGTGCTGATCGCGGAGAGCGTCGAAGTGGTGCCAAACCTTAGTCAGAACGAGATTGGTCTCCCGGAGCGAGCAGGATCTTTCCAGGGCGTCGAGGGCGAGATCTATTTCGCGTAGACCTTCATACGCGATAACAAAGGCCATAAAAGGGACATATCGCGTTTTGGTAAGTTCCTCAAGTTCTTGCAAATAGCGCCTAGCCTGTTGAAGCTGACCGGAGCGGGCAGAGGCGTGAACAAGGAACGAGGGCACGAAAACAGGAGTACTCCCGAAGTCAAGGCTCCGACGGTAGGCCTCGCAGGCTTGGGCGTACTCGCCCTTTTGTTCTAGGGCGATGCCGAGAGTCCAATAACTGAGGACCATCGTGGGGTCGACTTCAATCGCGGTGTGCGCTTGCTCAATGCAGCGATCGAGAAGCCGGGCGTGGAGAAGGACGAAGGCGAGTCCGGCGTTGAGCAGGCCTGACATCGGATCGCGGCTGAGAGCCTCAGTAGCTTCGCGGATGGCTTCGTCAAAACGACCCTGTTCCGCGAGCAGATAGGAAAAATGATAGCGGGCGGTAGCGTAATTGGGATTCAGCTCGATCGTCAGTTTGTATTCTTTTTCGGACGCTTCCCAGTTCCAGTCATAATTTTTGAGGATCGTGGCAAGGACTTCGTGCGCTTCGGCAAGATTGGGATCGAGTTCGAGCGCACGGAGAGCAGAGGCGCTCGCCTTAGGGTAAGCAATGTTGGGATCGACGGCGCCGTAATAGCAAGGCACGGAAATCATTGTGCAAGTTCTGCATGGGCAAGGGCAAAATTCGGATCGAGCTGGATGGCCCGCGTCAGATAAGTTCGGTAGCACGCTTGAAACCCTCCGCACTTCGGTTTTCGCACCAGCGCCGCGCCCGTACATAGAGCTGATAGGCTTCGATATTTTCTGTGTAACGCTTGGTGAGTTGAGTCATTGATTTCGCCGGTCAGTCTGACGCGAAGCCGCTGGGAGACTTCGCAGGCGATGTCGTCGTGGACGGAAAAGAGTTCGGTAAGATCGCGGTCATATTGCTCTCCCCAAAGCTCCTCGCCGCTGTGGTGTCAAGAAGATCGACGTGCAGGCGAAGTTTTGACCCGCGCTGCCAGATACGGCCAATCAGTATGCTTTGGCGCCGAGGAGCGGCCGATGCCGAGAGGGTCCTTTTCGCGTCTTGTTGACCGGAAGAAAGTTGTTCCAAGCGATGACGCTAAGCCCCGGGATGTGCGAGAGGCGTGAATAATGCTGCCAGGGATGCCCACGGAGAGATATTCGAGATCGGGACCGGGAGTGGGGTGGTGAGCGGAGAAAACAACGATGGAGTCGATCGCTCGTCGTGTTTCAGGATCTCGTGCCTCCGTTGACGGAACCAAGGAAGCGGTAGCCGCGGCGCGGAAGAGTCTCGACGTAGCGTGGGTTCTCTGCGGAGTCATCAAAGCCTCCCGCAGCTTATTGATCGCCTTGTTCAGGCTGTGATCGAAGTCGACGAAAGTATCCGACGGCCAGAGCCGGTCCCGCAGTTTTTCGCGGGTCACCACCTGCCCAGGTTGTTCCAGCAACATGGCCAGGATTTGAAGGGGCTGGTCCTGCAGCTTGATCCTGACGCCGTCCCTGCGCAGCTCGCCGGAGCGCAGATCCACCTCAAATTCGCCGAATCGAATCGCACTGCGTAACGTTCGATCACGATCCATTTGCCGCTCCGAAAAGAACAGGTGCCGGGTTTGAATCCTCAGCCCAATCAGGGCGACCCGTCACGTCCATCCTCTGCTTCTCAGTATCGCCAGGAAGCGCGGGTCCGTGCGCAAGTCTGCAAAATCTGGCCAATATTTGGCTACAATCAGGGAAGGATCGCCAATCGCGCTAGCTTCTTGTGCGTATCGAATCGCTTCTTCCTGCTCGCCTGCAGCGCAAGCGGCCCAACCTAGGACATCCAGGTCCGCATATTTATGTTTCGATCGCCACCTAAGTTCCATGTACAACGCCACTGATTCACTGCGCTTTCCCATGGCCGCATAGGTCCGAGCAAGTGATCCCATCATCCACGCAAATCTGCCCGATATCTGGAGTGCCAATTCTCCTATTTCCGCAGCCTCGGCGAAGCGTCCTTGCAAATTGAGGGCGCTCATCTGAGCCCAGCGACCGAGAAAGGATTCGGGGTCGATTTGGAGGAGTTCCTCCGCCGTCTCCAGGCACTTGTCCGCATCAAGTGGCAGATACGCAAACGCACACATTGCTCTGGCATACGCGGAGAGCGGATCGATCAGAATAGCCAGCTTGGTCTGCGCTAACGCTTCTTCGAAACGCCCAGCGATCCAGTGGAGGTAGAACATCCCGTACCAGCTTCGTGCTAGTGAATTACGAGGTTTCAACTGCAAGGAGAGTAGAAATTCTCGTTCGGCAGCAGAGCGATCCCAATCACAAAAGAGATGAGACATCGCCAAGGACGCATGGGCCTCAGCCAGTGAGGCGTCCAGTGCGATGGCTTTTTGCGCTGCTTCCTTGGCGTACGGTAGACACGCGTCCGGTCTTGCAAGCCCATAGAAGGCGACCATGTTGCAGGCGTCTGCCAACCCTGACCACGCCAAACCGTAGTTTGGATCCAGTGCAACAGCTTTCTCGAAGTTCTCGACGGAGCGAGGGAGCCGCATCCCTCTTTTGAAAGAACAGGGAACGCCCCTGCAAGTAGAATTTGAAAGCTTCGAGATTCTCTGTGCCTGCTCTGACTAGCGGCTGTTGTTCCGAATCTAGTGTCACCTGCAAAGTTTGTGCTATGCAATTTGCAATCTCCTCCTGGATGGCGAACATGTCCTTCATTTCCCGGTCGTACTGCTGCGACCAGAGATGGTAGCCATCCGCTGTATTTACTAGTTGGGTGGTAATTCTGAGGAGATTTCCTGATCGGCGGACGCTGCCCTCCAGCACGGTTCGCACGTTGAGTTGCTTGCCGATCGTCCGCAAGTCAACGTGTTTTCCCTTCAAAGAAAATGAGGAGGTTCGCGCGACCACATGAAGGCTTTTGATTTGCATGAGCGTACTAATGATCTCTTCGGTCATGCCATCGGCGAATAGCTCGTTTTCGGCATCTGCACTGAGACTGAGAAATGGAAGGACAGCAATGGAAGCTTCTGGAGTCGTCGTTTCGAGTGATTCCAAAAAACGATAACCACGTTTGGGAATAGTCTCGACGAACTGCGGGTTTTCTGGGGAATCTGCTAGCGCCTCCCGAAGTTTGTTTATCGCCTTATTCAGACTGTGATCAAAATCAACAAATGTGTCCGAGGGCCAAAGCCGGCTGCGCAACTCCTCGCGCGTTACCACCTGCCCCGGTTGTTCCAATAATATGGCCAGGATTTGAAAGGGCTGATCCTGAAGCTTGATCTTGATGCCGTCCCTGCGTAGTTCGCCCGCGCGCAAATCCAGCTCAAACGTACCAAACCGGACATTTTTGGCGCCTGAAGAAAGGTTTTGCATTGGGGCCTGGAGATCCCGTCCGTTACTTGCGGGAAGCATATCACTGCGCCCGTCATGCCTCAATTCCATCGAAGCAGTCTAAGGGGACAAAAGATTCACTCTCTGAGGACACGCAGGGCATTGTTCTCCATTTGCGTCTGCGCCAATGTGTCGGCACAGAGCGAGCTCACTTCCCAACGTGGAAAACAGAAGAAGGAGGAAGTGATGACACGAATTACGCTGAGGTCTGGACTTGGGTTCATTTTTCTTGCGGCCGTGCTATGCGTTGCACCATCTGAGGGTGTCTTCGAGTCGTGCATTGAACAAGGAGCCTTGCCATGCGCAAAACAATTCAATTCCTTGCGTTCTCTACGTTACTTCAAATCATTCTTGGCAGTGCAGCGAGCAGCAGCGCGGTTGAGTTCGCACCAGCTAAGGCTTATGCGGTAGGCACGAATCCGTCGAGTTTGGTCGTAGCCGACTTTAACGGCGACGGCAAGTTGGACCTTGCTGTGGCCAACTCAGGAAGCAACAGCGTGAGCATCCTGCTTGGAAATGGCGACGGCACGTTCCAACCCGCGGAGAATTTTGACGCGGGCAATAGCCCGTCAGCGATCTTGCTGGGCGACTTCAATGGCGACGGCAAAGTGGATTTGGCTTTGTTCCAAACTGGCGACCCGGACCACACAACCACAGGCTCGGTAAGTATTCTCCTCGGGAACGGCGATGGGACGTTTCGGCCGCCGACAAATACCGCCCTCTCGGCATTCGCCTCCACTGTGGTTGTCGGCGATTTCAATCTCGACAAGAAGGCCGATCTTATCGTCGGCGAAATAGATCAAAGCCCGGATACGCATATTTTCAACTTGACGCTTAGTTTGCTGTCTGGGAATGGCGACGGCACTTTTCAGGCCCCACATATGTTTTCCACTTTCCCCAACGGTACGCGCGCATTGCTCGCCGCGGATCTCAATAGCGACGGAAAACTAGATCTAGCCGTCGGGAACGGTTTTGCGGTAAGCATTTTGGTCGGCCAAGGCACCGGTACATTTCTACCAGGCGTGACCGTTGCACTGGCGGACGGATTTACGCCGGACTCCATACAGGCCGCCGATTTGAATAGCGATGGGAAGCAGCACCTGGTGGTGAAATCAAATCATTTTATGCATTCGCAAGACAAGGAGGGTCCTTCCAGCAATACTGACCATGTCAGTCTTTTCCTGAACAACGGTAACGGCACGTTTCAGGCAGAACAGATTCTCGCCACTGCCTCCTGGGGAAAAAGCAACGTTTTTGCGCCCGCCACTGGAGACTCTCTAGACGAACCGATCCTTGGGGAATTTAACGGCGATAAAAGGTTGGATTTGGCTTACAGGAGGATCACCCTTGCACCATTTCGTGTTCCCCCACTTCCTAGTCCCGCTTCCCTCGAAGTGTTGCTCGGAAGAGCTGATGGAACAATGTCCTCCGCTCTCATCATCAGCGATCCAGGGCCCGGCCTGGCAACAGGAAACCTCAACGGCGACAATCTCAGCGACCTCATCACCTTGGGCACCCCAAACAACAATGTCTTAGTCCTCCTCAATACAAGCCCCGCTTCAGGAGCTGATCTGGGCATCGTCCAGCCCGGTGCTTCTCCGGAGTCAGCGGGCGTCGGCAGCACTTTGACTTACTCTGCCCACGTACATAACGAAGGGCCGCAGGATGCCACCGGTGTGACATTCACGGACACGCTTCCGAACACTGTGACTTTTGTTTCTGCGAAATCGAGCCAAGGAAGCTGCGTGCAGTCTCACGGTTCTGTCACCTGCAACATTGGCTCTCTTGCCGACGCTATAGATACCCAAGTCACAATCATCGTCACGCCAACCGCGACGGGAACAATCACAAATGCGATGAACGTGTCAGCGAACGAATCGGACCTGGCACTCGCAAACAACTCCTCCGTGCAAATTGTAACGGTCGCCCCCGTATTTACCCTGAGGGTGGCCAAAGCTGGAAATGGATCCGGAACCATCCAGTCCACGTCGGAGTTCAGCGGCAGCATCGATTGCGGCACCACTTGCTCAGCAACGATTTTGGGCGGCAATACTGTTTCCCTTATGGCAGTGCCGTCGCCGACGTCTGTATTCGCAGGGTGGAGCGGAGGTTGTATGGGCACGGATCCAAACGCGTGCACCATTTCCATGAGCTCCAATCAGTCGGTTGCTGCGACTTTCAATCCTGCACCCGACTTCACGCTGAGCCCCGCGGCTGCGACCCTGTACGTAAAGCGCGGCGCACAGACAACCGAGACGCTGACGTTTGCGGCACAAGGCGGTTTCTCTGGAGCGATTGCCCTGGCATGTTTCGTAAGTGGGCCCTCTCCAGTGCCTGCGTGCGCCATCTCGCCAAATTCGGTCTCTCCGGGAAGTAGTGCCACCCTTACTGTGAACGCGACAAGTCTTTCGGCGGCGTTAGCCCCGCAATGGTTCAACATGACGGGCCTCCACGCCACGTTGCTGCCAATGGGAATTGTCGGTTTTGTCTTGGTACTTTCAGACAGAAAGCGGCGGAGGTTGTGGACGCTGAGCCTCTTGCTGATGGTGGCCACGATTCTGCCCGTGGCGTGTGGAGGAGGGAGCAGCAACCCGCTACATACCGTCGCGCAGAACTATACGGTAACGGTCACGGCGACTTCAGGCACACTCCAGCACTCGACCACAGTATCCGTAACGGTGAACTAGATGACTTTCGGTCTGGCAGATGCCGAACCTGCATTCATAGTGCTTACGGTTTGCTTTCCTATGCGATATAAACCTACCAACTGCCATACCTGTTCGGAAACCCGCACGGTTGTGAGGAGGACTTATGACGCCTATTAAGTATGCATGGCTCTTGCTTTGCTTAATGGTCGCCTCCACCGGTGCGGTTCACGCGCAGGGTGTCGGCTCTTCAGGTGATATCGCTGGCACCATAAGCGATCTATCGGGAGCGGGCATACCGAAGGCCACGATCATTGCACTGGAAACCGACAAAGGTATCCAGCACGTTACCGAAACCGACCTGAAAGGAGAATATCGTCTGGCGGGACTGCCGCCGGCGACCTACGACCTAATTGTGAAAATTGCGGGTTTTCAGACGGCTATCCAAAAAGGTGTAATCCTCACGGTGGGAGCGACGGTTGTCGTGGATTCCCGCCTCAAGCTAGCAGCCGCATCGGAGGTCGTTGAGGTCAACGCAGAACCGCCGGTGGTGGAAACGCAAAGGGCTACTCAAGCTAATACGGTCACTCAGCAGTACATCGCCGATCTGCCGATTGACCGACGCAGCTATCTCACTTTCACTCTGCTGATGCCCGGTGTTTCCGATTCCACACGACTAGCTTCGGATTCAGATTTCCGGGTCAAGCAGACACCGCAGAGCGGGCTCTCATTCTATGGCAGCAATGGAAGGGGCAATACCGTAGCTGTAGATGGCTCTGAAGCGAACGACAATGCCGGGGGCGTTCGTCTGACGGTCAGTCAGGATGCAGTTCAGGAATTCCAAATCAACCGCAGCAATTATGCGGCGGAGTTGGGCGGAGCGAGCGGTGCAGCGCTCAACATTGTGACCAAGTCCGGCAGCAATGATCTGCACAGCAGTTTGTACGGTTTTTTCCGCAACACTGGCATGGATGCGCGCAATCCGTTCTCCTTCAGCCAGGCGTTACAGCCCGGCGACGCGTTTATTCCTGCCAATCCCGATAGTCAAGGGCAACCGATCAAAGACTCGCTGAACCGCCAACAATTTGGCGCAACTGTTGGCTTACCCATTCGCAAGGATAAGACTTTTCTGTTCGCAGCGTTCGAAGGCCTAAGGCAGGACGCGCAGAATGCGGTTCCTCTGCTTACCAATACCAATATCTTCCGACCCGAAACCAATTCAGGGAACAACCAGGGTGCAATTCTGACTGGCCCGAATGGGCTGGCGAACCTACCGGGCAACCCCTTGGTGCCGTGTCTGAGCGGCCCTGTCGGCGCGGCCGTAGCAGCTAGTTTGGGGTTTCCCCCTCCGAGCCCGACCACGAACTTGCCCGCCCATACTTGTGCGGCCGTTCTCAACGGTACTCTGACGCTGAATCCGGCTCGGCCCACCAACGCCTTCCTCGTAGACCAGTTTGAAAGAAACGGCGGTCTGTTTGATTTCACAACGCGGACCTATTTGGCTTCCGGACGCCTCGATCATCATTTCAACGATTCCAACCAACTCTTTCTAAATTACCGGTTCGGCCACGACAGAGAAGAAAGCCCTGACGTGCAGTCCCTCACTGGGTTCTCGCGTGGCAGCGCCACCCATAACTACGACAATACGCTCCAGGCCGCTTGGTTCCATCAATTCAGCTCGAGAACGCAGAACGAGGCTCGCGTCCAATGGAATTACTACAATTTCGACGTGATTCCCAATGAGCCTGGTCAGGTGGGTCTCGACATTCCCGGCTTTGCGAGCTTTGGGACGAATATCTTCTTGTCCAGTTTAACCATCGGCCGCCGCTATGAATTGGCGGACAACTTCACAATAGTCCGCGGCCATCATTCAATAAAATTTGGCGGCTACTTTCTCTACCGTGGCGACCATACCGAATCGCACACCTTCTTTCCGGGACGGTTTGTCTTCGGAAGTCTCCCCGGTAACTTGCTCAGTCCTTGTCTTTCCGCTCCAGCCGCTTGTCAGCTCGCGGGAGTGGATCCCGCAGCGATTAACTCACTTCAGTCAGCGTCTTTCGGTCTGCCGCAGTTCTATCAGCAGGGCTTTGGCAATCCTGTTTACAACTACCCGCGGCCGTTTGGTGCGGGCTTCTGGCAGGATACTTGGAATATTCGGTCCAATTTGATGCTCAACTACGGCGTCCGCTACGAGCTGGACGGCCAGTATGGCCCGCTCGATACGGACAAGAACAATGTTGCTCCGCGCGTATCTTTTGCTTGGCAGCCGTTCAAGAAACATAAGGGCGTGATTCGTGGCGGCTACGGGATCTTCTACTCTCAGATCTATGGCCAGATTCCCGACGTGGTGCAGACGCTCGGAGTTGTGGATCCGGACGGCAGGCCAGTGGCGAACTTGGCCACCTGCTCGGCTAGCCCGGACGCCTGTTTCCGGCAAATTGCGCAGATCTTTGTTCCTCTGACTGGCGCACCCGGGGCTCCATCGCTCACTTCAGCAGCAATCTTCCAAACGCTCTTTGCCCAAGGAAGGGTTCAGTGTACAACCCCGGCAGCCGGCAGTGCCGCCTGCATTACACCTGCCGATTTAACGCAATTCGGTATTAATATTACACACACCGGGCCCATCCCTCCTTTGACTGTGTTGTTCAGCGGCCAGCAGGGCTACCGCAACCCTTACTCTCAGCAGGCGGAGCTTGGAATCGAACGAGAGATTGCAAAAGGATGGTCCGTCTCGGCGAACTACGTCTACGTACATACCATTGGGCTGCCGGTGGCGCTCGATATCAACAATCGACAGATTCTGAATTTAACCGAGTCGCAGCAGTTTGTGCCAGCAGGGCCGGCTGCTATTCCGATTCGGCAGTGGGGGGCAAGTAATGCGAATTGCGCCGGAGCAAACGTCACCAACTGCTTTGCAAATCCGCTACTACTCCAAAACAATCAATACTCGTCGGCCGGGACCGCCATTTATCACGGCGCAATCTTCGAAGTCGGAAAAAAATTCAGCCATCATTTCGGTCTGATCGGGAGCTACACCTTTAGCAAGGCCATCGACGAGGTGACCGACTTTAACAGCGACTTTGGGCCTATGGATCAGACAGATCTCGCTGGCGAACGCGGTCGTTCCTCCTTTGACCAGCGGCACAAAGTCGTGCTTGCAGCCGTCTTCGAGAGTCCCTGGAAGAATCGCATTCTTTCCGGTTTCGAGGTCGCACCTATCATTCGCTACAACAGCCCGCACCCTTTCACTCTGTTGGCAGGAACCAATGTCAACAACGATCGGCATTCCACCAACGACCGTCCGCCTGGAGCGGGCCGCAACACCGGCATTGGTCCGGACTACGTTACCTTCGACATGCGTTTAAGCCGGGAGTTCAAGCTGGGGGAAAAGGCTAGCGCCCAACTGATAGCCGAGGGCTTTAACATTTTCAACCGGACGAACTTTGCCAGCGTTAACAACGTTCTGGGCGTCATCGCGCCACCGTTTAACCTGAGCGGGACGGAAGCGGCCTCTCCGAGCCAGCCGCTCGGATTCACTTCAGCGTTTGCGAAGCGCGAGGTCCAGCTCGGCATTCGGGTGAGTTTCTAAGCTTTTTGTGTGGCTCACGGATGGCTTTTTCGAACTCTGTCAAGATCCGCGACGATCTCTCGACACCCCAGCAATGAAGGATTTAGCCGCCCATATGGCCACATGCCCTCGGCGCACTCCCTTGTCTTGCCCAGCTCCTGAATTGCACACTGCTCTCCCGTTCTTGTTCTTCACGCCGCAAAATGCTCGAACGCGAGCGAACTGGTTAGTGAGTTCCGCACTGTGCTTGGATACTTGTCGGCATATTTCACTAGCTTCTGTTCGTTGAGAACTTGTGGGTCGATCTCGTCGAGACGTGGTGTGAGCCCGCTTTGCAGTGTGAGGTAAATCCAGTCGAGCAATGCCTTTTCTGGTTCAGCGATTTTATACTTCGAATAACGCGTCTGCTTTTCGACGAAGCCCCAGAAGAGTTGCTCTGAAATTGTCCTGAATGCAATCGCAATCTCTGGGGTTTTGTACCTTTTTGGCTTACCGGTTGTTACACAAGTAAGGGACGCGGGGCTCTGTGTGCTTACGCCCCAATGATTCAGTGCCGATTCAAGGGAAACGTACGAGTTCGGCTTGAGAACGTTCAGAAAATCCGCGGCGGAAGCATCCCGGACAAATTTGTTTAAGTACACTCCGTTCGCGACCCGACTGAGTAGTCCTCGTTTCGTTAATCGAGATGCTGCTCTCCCGGCTGAAGCATCAGACAAATTGTATTTGGCCGCCAACTCGTCCAAGACCACTACGTCTGTCAATAGGGCTTCCCCCGCCAATACCTTTACCCAATCCAATCTGCTTGCCTTTTGGTCTTTCATAGCCACTCCTCATATAGTTTTGCGACAGCGCCTCTGAGCCTGCAGAACTTGTCTTCTTCGAGTGGTGAGTACACTTCTTGGGGCAATATCGAACTCAATTCAAAGCTACAAGGTCTATGTCAATTTGTGCGAGACGCTCTGAGATGACTGCTGCGTCCATCTCATTTGCGTAGATGGCATCTGCGAGGTGAGCCCGCAAATTGGGATTCAGCTCGGTTCCTTTTTCCAACAATATGTGGATATCGTAGGCATCTCTCGCTTTGACCATTCTCCGTAACAAGAACGCTTCCGCCTTCTGAAGGAGAAGCAGTTCCTTTGTCACCGACTGGACCATCACCGATTCCCCAGACAGTGCCTCGAGCGAGTGTCCTTCAATTTCGCTCTCGATTGCGGAACCGGACCTCGTAAGGTCGACACGAAAGGGTCGCTGGCCTGATGTACTTGCTACCGAAATGCTACCTTGTTGTGAATCTGGCTCTGCCGTCTTAACATACATATTATATATACCTTGAGTATACCTAGGTTAGGTGAATAGCGTATTTGCACCGTTTTTCCAGCTTCACTTCCACCGCCATCATTTTCCTGTCCACCGAAATATAGAAGAGTACCTCCCCGTCATTCCTCCGCCTCGGTTCCTCTCCCCGCCGCGCGACACCTGCCAATAGCCAGAGTCAGTGTCCGGAAGGGTTTTGCTGAGATATGATCCTCCCACAGAATCTCCGCAGCGGAATCTTCAGTTGATTCTGAACAAGGATAAATTCATGACCGCACTTGGCACCAGACGCAATTTTCTTGGACGAATTAATTTGGCCCTCACAGGGTTTGCGTTTACCCGGACTCTGCCCTTTCAAAAGGCCTTCGCAGCACGCGAACCTGCCTCGGAGGCAGTGGACTACTACGACAAACTCGGGATCACCAAAAGAATAAATGCCGCCGGAACATATACGTACCTAACTGGAGCGCTCATGCCGCCTACTGTGCAGGCTGCGGTCGCCCAGGCTGCCAAGCATCCGGTATTCCTCGAAGACTTGCAGAAGGCTGCTGGCGAATACCTCGCGCGAAAATTGCGCTGCGAAGGCGCAATGGTCACCGCGGGCGCGGCTTCCGCGGTAACTCTGGCAACTGCGGCATGCATAACAGCGGCCAACGGGTCTTCAGCGATCCATGCCATGCCTACCGACATGAACGGCCTCAAGAATGAGGTAATCGTTCAAAAAGCGCACCGCTACGATTACGATCACGCGATGCGCAACTGCGGCATTCGGTTCGTCGATGTGGAGACTTTGCAGGAGTATGAATCGGCTTTCACCCGTAATACCGTTATGTGTTTCTTTTACAATGCCGCCGATGCCGGACAAATCAGCAGAGAAGACTGGATTCGCGTCGCTCATGCGCACGGAGTGCCATGCTTGAATGATGCGGCTGCGGACGTTCCCCCGATCTCAAATTTATGGAACTACACACAAATGGGCTTCGACCTAGTTGCCTTCTCGGGCGGCAAAGGGATCAGAGGCCCACAAAATGCCGGCCTGCTATTGGGGAGAAAAAATCTTATTGCCGCTGCAACCGAGAATAACAGCCCATACGATGATGTCGTGGGGCGCGGAATGAAGGTCGCCAAGGAACAAATCGTCGGAATGGTGGCGGCGGTGGATTGGTTCCTAAGCCAGTCTGACACAGAGTTTGAAGCTGAGTTTCGCCGGCGCGCCGATCGCATTGCCGCGGCACTTAAAGATATTCCAACCCTGACTTCAGAAATATTTATACCGCCGATTGCCAACAACGTGCCGCACTTGCTCATTCGCTATGACACGCGGCGTGTCAACATCTCTCCCAAAGAAGTTGCAAAGCAACTACGGGCCGGCACTCCGAGCATTGAACTCAATCCCGCAACCGGCTCGGCGGAGGCGAGCGCTGGCATTCCCAAAGACGCCAACAAGATTGTGGTGGGTGTGTGGATGTTGGAACCTGGCGAGGATGTGATTGTCGCCCGCCGTATCCACGAGGTTCTGATACAGGCGATTAGTTGATTCAGGTAATTCGATCCCCACCGCCGCTACCAATTGCATGGAATCATCAATCGTTATTACGAAGGCTTTGCGCGTGTTCCGTCCGGGGCGGAAATTCCCCGTCTGTCCCGATCTCCCTTTTGCCACAGATTGGCGCGTGAGAGTGCGAATTTGCGGAGAAAGAACGCCGGGTCAGTTTGAGCCGTTCAGCTTCTCCAGCTTCTCCAATTGCTCCCGGATCTGATCCCCATTTTTCGCGTGCGGAGCTAATTCCAAGTAGGTTTTTATCTCCGAGATGGCAAGGGCGTACTTGTTTTTTCGAGCAAAGATTTCAGCCAGTAAGAGATGTAGTTCCGGAAAATGCGGACGTACGTCCAGATGTTCCGCCATGAGGGCACTCTTTTCAGCGTCTTCGATCTTGGAGAGGTTGTAATTTGCGACGGCGTTGTAGAAATAGACCTCGGCGTAATCCAACGGATCAAGGTCCAGAATGTAACCGGTGGCATTGGCGTATCTCAACGGATCGAGTTCCAAAATGTGCCGAGTAAGACTAAGGACCTCGCTCCAATTTCCTGATTCGTAGGCCATGGACGCGAGCGAGAAATAGGGCGGCACAAACTTGCTGTCAATCGTGGTGGCTTGCGCATACGCTTTGCGAGCCGCATCCTTCTCGTTTTCTTTCCGCAAAACGTTCCCCAACTGAAACCAAGCGCTCGTGTAACTGGGGTAGATCCCTACCGCAGTTTCAAAATGTTTGCGTGCATTGGCAAGTTTTCCGTCCCACTCGGCTTCGATGCCTTTCTCGTAGGCGTTTCTGGCATCTTTCGGCGCTTTGTAAGCGGTGGCGCTCAGCGTCATACCATGAATCTTCTTGCTTCTCTGCACGACGATAACGCCCACATCAACGTTACCGAGGGAGGTATCGAGACCGACAAGGCTGATGACCTTGGAGTGAAAGCCAGAGGCCGAGGCGCGTAGCTCACAATTCTTCAGCTCGCGTAGTGGAATGCCCATCTCTAAATCTTTGTTAGCCTGGCCATACCGCGAAGTCGGGTTGCCACTAGCGTCAACGAAGGAATCGGTCCTCGATCCCAAGTCCATGCTGAAATCGCCGCGGGGAGATGCATACACTTGCTGACGTACGTTGGCGTTGCAAACCCGCTCAACCAACAGGTCGTGCGGAACCGGTGTGTCATCGTTGGTTGCAACGCGCCCCAAGAGAAACATCACAAGATTTTCTTTCGGTTGACTTGGGTCCACACCCCTGGGAAAGGGAGTCGTAGGATTGTTCGGAGGGTTGGAACGTGGAGGTGGGGGCGGAGGTGGCGGAGCCGGGGGCTTCTGCGCCGCTGTGACTGGCAGCAGAAGTGAGGTCGCGAGCGCCAGCAGGGCGAGAATGCGCATGCAGTGGCTCATCGGGCAATTCCTAGGGAGGAAGCGTCAGAGATATAGAATCGTAGGTCGCAAGTCAGTTCAAGTCAAGGCTGCCGAGCTGAATTAACTGAACAGCCTGGACCGAGTCAGATAGTTATTGGTCGATTCTGTTGACTCAAATCAACAGAGCTTTCAATTGACTGGCAGTTGGCAAAGGTCTAACGTGTGGCTGGGTCGCAGTCGCAATTGACCAAGTATCGGGTTGCGACAGAGCCGGATCTTCATGGGACTCCGCTACTACTTTTCCGCTCTTTATGCGGTGATAACATGTCCAAGTTGATGCGGGATAATGTTAGAGCATTCGCCTATTCCACATTGTTCACGGCCATTTTAGCTGTCCTGATCGTCATCGGCTCCCGTCAACTTTCCCATTTCGATGCGGCCCTGGTGGCCTATACCTTTGCCTCCCTATTTGCAGTCTTCGGTCTGACCTATCGGTACGCGATTTGGCTCCAGCGACCGCCCACCTCCGTGTATTGGAAGCGTGGATGGCAATTGTTTCTGCGGCGTGGACATCGCGCACGAAACGCAAGCTTCTGGGTGCGACGTGTCACTTCCGAGTTCGCGGCCAATAGTTTCATTTTCAAGCGCGGGAAGCTTCGATGGCTGGCGCATATGGGGATCATGTGGGGCTGCATAATTGCGGGCGCCATAACCTTCCCGCTGGTATTCGGCTGGATGTCATTCGAATCTGTTCCGGGCGCCAGCGATATCTATCGAGTAATGATTTTCGGATTTCCCACCGTGAAGATGCCTTACAATTCCCTGCCCGCGTTCATGATGTTTCACGGGCTAGTATGGGCCGCTATTCTTACCATCGGCGGCGTGATGCTCGCCATGCGTCGCCGCATGCGTGACCAGGGAGCCGCTGCTGCGCAAATTTTTTCAGAAGATTTTCTTCCGCTGATACTTCTCTTCTCTGTGAGCCTAACAGGCCTCCTGCTGACGGTCAGTTACACCTGGCTGAAAGGGTCGGGCTACGAGTTCCTTGCGATCCTGCACGCAGTGACGGTGATCTTTACACTTCTCTGGCTACCCTTCGGTAAATTTTTCCATATCTTTCAAAGACCCGCACAATTGGGAGTCGAATTCTATAAAGACGCCGCTGCAAGAAGCGAAGTTGCGCACTGTGGACGTTGTGGACATGGTTTCGCTTCCCGGATGCACATCGACGATTTGAAGCGCGTGGAAAGTTCGCTGGGGTTTCGTTACGAGACTCGAGGGAATTGAAGGCGTTGGACACTATCAAGACATTTGTCCCCGCTGCCGCCGAGCCATGGTTTCCCTGGCTCAAGGAAAATTGCGCCGAGGTACGCACCTGCAAGCTTCCGGCTCGCAGGCCGTTATGCCGCATTACGTGAATCCTGGTCTGAACGAAGGCCCACTCGGGTCTGAAGACGCTGGCAATTTTCATCCCTAAAGGAATGTGATCTCTATGTCAGGGTCAGAAAATACATTCGACGGTTTTTTCCAGAGCTTCGGACCGCATGTATCGAAGGCAACCGGCAACCGTCTCGATCCCGGTGCTGTCCCTGACCGTGCTGTCGATACACACTGCTGCTTTTGCGGCCAACAATGCGGGATAACACTGCTGGTAAAAGATGAGACGGTGATCGGATTTGAGCCTCGCTACAATTTTCCGTTCAACCAGGGCAAATTGTGCCCAAAGGGCGTCAAGCGTTATCTGCAAGGCGCGCATCCCGACCGCTTGCTCCATGCCTACGAAAGAGATACATCGTCATCCGATGGATTTCGTGCGATGCCATATGAGGGGGCGGTTCAACGTGTGGCTAAATCCATAGACCGACTACAAAGTGAATACGGGCCGCAGGCTTTCGCGGTGCTCAGTGGAGCAAGTCTTACCACCGAAAAGGCTTATCTGATGGGCAAGTTCGCGCGGGTTTGTCTGAAGACTCCCTATATCGATTACAACGGTCGCCTGTGCATGGTGAGCGCGGGCGCAGCCAACAAGAAAGCTTTGGGTATCGATCGAGCGGCCAATCCCATGAGTGACGTTCTGTCTGCTGAGGTGGTGTGGATCAGCGGTGCGAATGTAGCGGAGTGCGCACCGATCACCACAGACTATGTGTGGCAGGCGCGTGAAGGCGGAGCGCGGGTGATTGTCGTCGATCCACGGATCACACCTATCGCCCGTACGTGCGACCTCTTTCTTCCCATCAAGCCTGGCCGCGACGCCGCGCTTTTTAACGGAATCCTAAATTTGATGATTGAAAATGATTGGCTTGATCATCAATTTATTCGCGACTACACCGCTGGTTTCGAACAACTTGCGGAGAGCGCACGGGAGTGGACGCCGGTGAGAACCGCAGAGGTCACGGGGATCGCGGAAAAGGCAATCCGAAAAGCCGCCGAATGGTGGGGCACGGCAAAATCCAGTTTCCTGATGCACGCGCGCGGAATCGAACATCACAGCCACGGCGTCCAGAACTGCCTGGGTGCTATCAATATTGTGTTGGCCTCGGGGCGCATTGGGCGCGAGGGTTGTGGGTATGCAACGATCACCGGGCAGGCCAACGGGCAGGGCGGCCGCGAGCACGGACAGAAGTGCGATCAATTGCCAGGCGGTCGAGACCTCTCGAATCCCGAACATCGAGCATACGTCGCCGGTGTGTGGGGTGTAACGCCGGAATCGCTGCCCGCACCGGGCGTGGACGCCTATGAGATCTTCCGCAAGATTGACCAGGGCGAAATCAAAGGGTTGCTCTCCATATGCTTCAATCCGGCGATTTCGCTTCCTGATAACAACTTTATCCGGCGAATGCTGGAGAAGCTTGATTTTTATGTCGCAATCGATTTTTTTCTGACGGAAACCGGACGGTACGCGGACGTAATTTTGCCCGGCTCGTTGCAGGAAGAGGATGAAGGTATCGTGACCTCGACGGAGGGGCGAGTGATCAAGATTAACCCCGCGGTGAAGTGTCCTGGTGATGCAAAGCAGGATTGGCGAATTATTCAAGATATCGCGCAAGTATTAAAGCGGCCGCACGGATTCACATTCGAATCGCCGCGAGAAATCCTGAATGAGTTGCGCGAGGCTTCCAAAGGTGGAATCGCCGACTATTCCGGCATCACCTACGAAAAGATCGAGAAACAGAACGGAGTGTTCTGGCCTTGTCCCTCGGAAGACCACCAGGGGACGCCGCGCTTGTTCGAAAAAGGTTCCTGGAACCCGATCGCAAAAGGAAATGGACCATTTTATTTCCCCGATGGACGAGCGCATTTCGTGACAGCACCGTATTCGCCTCCGGCAGAAGTGACGGACGCAGAATACCCACTCATGCTAACGACCGGGCGAGTAGTGAGTCATTTCTTGTCGGGCGAGCAAACGCGCCGAATCGGACCGCTAGTGGATCAATGCCCAGAGCCCTACATTGAGATGCATCCGCAACTCGCCGCCCGAGTAGGGCTGGAGGATGGTGACTGGGCGATGGCGGAGACCCGCCGCGGTTCCACGACTCTGCGCGCCAAAGTTGTGAGCACCATTCGACCGGACACTATTTTTATTCCGTATCACTGGGGCGGGCGAAAGAGTGCGAATCAATTGACGATTGCGGCGCAGGATGCGATTTCGAAGATACCTGAATACAAAGTCTGCGCCGCACGCCTGCGCAAACCGGAACAATGCAATGATCACAACTGAACGCCAGGAATTCTTCGTTGACCCGGGTCGCTGCATTGGTTGCAACGCGTGTGTGCAGGCGTGCTCTGAATGTGACACCCACAAGGGATACTCGATGATTCAACTCGACTTCATCGATCGAAGTGCCTCTACGCAAACCGCTCCAATGGTTTGCATGCATTGCGACACTCCGACTTGTGCGGAAGTCTGCCCGGCAGACGCGATCAAACGCACCGAGGATGGCACTGTACAGACTGCGAAAAAGCCGCGCTGCATCGCCTGCAACAATTGTGTACTGGCCTGCCCTTTTGGAGTTCCGAAGATGAATACCGAGATGCACCTGATGATGAAATGCGATATGTGTTACGACCGGACATCAGTGAACAAGAAACCGATGTGCGCGTCGGTTTGTCCGAGCCAGGCGTTGTTTTTCGGAACACGGCACGAGATCGAGAAGTTGCGACCCAGCGCACGATATATCAATTCGTTTCATTTTGGCGAGCAGTTGATTCTCACGAAAGTGAACATGCTGATTGCGCGAGAATTCGATGTCGATTACCTGGACGTCGCCAACGAGATTCATGGAGGAACAATTGGAATCGACATTAACTGCAACATGTGGGTAGAACCATGAAATCGAGTCTAGCGGATGAAAAAGTGCAATGGCGCGAACAGTTTCCGGTGGATTTGACGAACGACGAATATCGTTCCCGGCGAGACTTCACGCGCTTGCTGGGATTGACCAGCTTGGCATTCGTTGTCGGCCATTTGTGGATCATCGCACGTGGTTTCACGCGCAGAGTTAAGGGAAGCTTGCCCCGCATAGCGATTTCAAATGTGGAGGATGTTCCGGTGGGAGGTTTCAAAATATTTAACTATCCCGGCCAGAATGATCCGTGTGTTCTCGTTCGGCTCGCGACGGACAATTGGGTTGCCTTCGGACAGAAGTGCACGCACCTTTCGTGCCCCGTGATTCCACAACCGGAACGGGGCCGATTCTTTTGTCCCTGCCACGAAGGAGTGTTCAACATAGCAACTGGAGTGCCGATGTCGGGTCCGCCTCGGCGTCCGCTGACTAAAGTAAATCTGGTCGAAGCCGATGACAAAATCTACGCGGCAGGTGTGGAGCACGGAGAAGTATGAAACACACTCAGCGAATGGTTGTCGCCAACGCCATACAAAGCACCGTCTTTATTATCGTCGTGCTGCAATTATGGTTGCTCACTGCGACGATGGAGCAATATTTGGGTGGAAACACCGCCATAGCAGTTCCCGCCGCGGTCGCCAGCATGGGTTGCTTCGGGCTCATTTTCGGCTTGCTCTACTTTTATCGAAGGAAGCTGGACCGTTAGGTCATGACACGCCTGGCTGCAATGCCTCCAGGGTATTTCGCTCTGGTAATGGCAACGGGCATCATCTCGATTGCGTCCTACTTCCTGGGTTTTCACGAACTTGCTTTGGCGCTCCTAGTGCTCAACGCCGTGCAATACGCGGCATTGATAGTCTTCACCATTCTGCGTCTTATTCGCTATCGGCCTCAATTTGTCGCGGACCTTGTGAGCCCGACTAGGGGAGTCACCTTCCTCACAGCTTCAGCGGGAACATTCATACTGGGCAGCCAATTTGTAATTCTCTTAAATATGAGCGACGTCGGTGCCGTTTTGTGGATGGCAGGAATTGTTTTGTGGATCGTATTTGTCTCTGTGTACTTCACAGTACTGATCAGCGGTGAAAATAAACCGACAGTAGCCGAGGGAATCAACGGAGCTACGCTGGTCCTGGTGGTAGCAACGGAGGGAATCTGTGTTCTGGGGACCCTGCTGTCGGCAGCTGTCGTCGTTCGCGAATGGATCTTGTTTGTTTCCTTGGCTGCTTCGGAGTGGGAGCGATTCTGTATCTGATCTTCATTACCCTGATACTGTTTCGCTGGATGTTCTTCTCGCTGGACGCGAGCAGTCTAACGCCGTCGTACTGGATCAACATGGGTGCGCTGGCGATTACTACGCTGGCCGGTTCCAGATTGATTCTCAGCGCGGATGGGTGGCCGTTTTTGAGGGAGATTGCGCCATTCGTGAAGGGTTTGACGTTTTGCTATTGGGCGATGGCGGCATGGTGGATTCCGTTCTGATTATTGCCGGCATCTGGCGCCATGGCTTTCAAAAGATTCCCATTCGTTACGATCCGCAATACTGGTCGCTGGTGTTTCCTCTCGGCATGTTCACCGTCGCGACGATCCTCTTTGAAAAGGCTACTGGACTTGCGATGCTGCACCTAATTCCCCAGATAACGATTTGGTTCGCCTGGGCTACTTGGGTAGCTACATTTGTGGGAATGCTGCGAAGTTTTCGTGATAAGCCTGAGGGCGACTGAGTCCTGATTGATGTCTAAACGATGCCGGATTTTTCATCGCCGTCACGGAGGCTCTGTTTCGCAAAAAAAGTATCGACCCGGCCCGAAACCACCCGATGCGCCCCTCCAGATTCCAGGCCGCTCAATTCAGCTCGATGTGAAGTCCATTTCCCCGGGATTCAATCGGGGCCAAGGCCTTGTCTTGGAATCTTCCCGAAAATATGCAATCAGAATGCTCGTAGGAAACCGTAGGGTGAAGCTTGCCCCGCGATAAGTTCCTGTCTGTCGACAATACGGTCGGAATCGTCGGATCCGCTGCGCACCGATGAACGGCGAAAGAGGGGTTGCCACATTTGCGGTTGCTCGTTCCAAGAACCAGCGTCTATGAATTGCCTCACATACCGACGTACCAGGAAAAACCTTGTTCAGGATCGATCGCTCCCCACCCTTTGCCGATATTTTTGACTGTATCCGTGATAAGGATGTGCGAGATATATTTCTTGCTCTTTTGACCAAGCTGTCTCGGCACGCGCACCCGTAGCGGCGCGCCATGCTCGGTGGGGAGTTCCCGTCCGTTCATTCCGTAAGCCAGCATGGTTTGCGGGTGCCAGGCGTCGGCCATGTCGACGCTGTCAAAGGCATCGTCAAACGGGAAGAACACGACGTACTTCGCCTTCGTGCTGACGCCCACCAGATTCAGCACATAAGACAGCCGCACGCCCGTCCATTCCGCAATGAACGACCAGCCCTCCTCACATGCCTGATGCGTTATGTTGGTCTGCGACGGAAATCGTTTCAGCTCCTCGAGCGAGAACGTCGTGGGACGCGCCACCAGGCCGTCCACCTTGAGCCGCCAGTCGGCAAACCTGCCCGCCAACAGGCGCTGATAGAGGTCGGTCTCCGGCGGCTTCCCATTGACAGGAGCAACTCTTGAAATTTCGCTGCGATTGAACTCACGGGCGAGCGCATGATGAGACATCAAGACGCGCTGGGCCGCATAGGTCAGAGTCTCGCCAACGCCGAAGATGCCACCGTGGTCGGGCGGGATGAGGCCATAGCGGTCCATAAGAGCTGCAGCGACGCCTAAGCCCGACACACTGGCGACGGTAGTAATACCCGTGATAATGAGCCTGCGGCGGGTGATGATTCTGCTCATGGGGACTCCTTTCCGGCAACTGCACGGCCCGTAATCATGGCGCGCATGCGATTGTTGAATCCAGCGAGGCACACCATGGCGATGTGGACGAAAAGAAACAAGACAAGGGCAGCCGCGACGAAGAAGTGGATGGTGCGGGCGGACTGTTGTCCGCCGAAGGCATTCACCATGAAGGGGAAAACGGACGTCACGGCCGGAGACATGGCGAGACCTGTGATGATCATCAAGGGGGACAGCAAGAAAACCACAGCAAAATAAGCCAGCCGCTGGAGGAGGTTATAGGTCCGAGACTCTTCCTCTGTCGGCCGCCTCAGACGTGCATGGTTCGAGACAACTCGCAGAATCGACTTCCAACCAAGGTCCGTCTTACTGGGCACCAGGTTCTTTCGGAAGTGGCGGGTGAATAGCCCGGACAGAACGTAGAGCGAGCCGGTTAATACAAAGACCCAAGCAGAAAGAAAATGGAGATATCGACCCGGGCCGCGGATGGGCATATCCAGCACAAATGGGAGCGGTAAGTCGATTAGCGAAGGACTTCCCACGGCACCGGTTTCTCCCCAGTAGAGGCGTGGATGAGCGAGTAGGATGGCAATGCCGCTAACTATAAGCACGACAAAACTGATGGTGTGGATCCAGTGAGTGACACGTACCAGAGCAGAGTGCCGCGGAGAATCCAGAACCGTCGTGTTCTGGATTGTGAGCCCTGGGAAGTACGTCGGCTCCGGCATTGCTAGTGCGGAGAACTTAGCATTGAGAGAATGTGGTGGTCAACTGTGACCGAAATTGGGATGGCTTCCCTGAACGAAACTAGAAGAGAAACTAGAAAACTGAAACTGGCAAAGGAAGAAAGATTCATCGCTGCCGAGTTCACAGCGATGGGGCAAAGCTCCTCTCCACGCAAGCCGACCCTCTCGCCGGAGCCAGCAATTGGGAAAAACCGTCGGTTTGCTCTGTCTGGTAATCCGTGCGGGCACTGCAGCGGCCAGTTTCAAAAGGTCATGAAATCTCTCCCGCTACGTTCACCCTGTCGAAAGCAACGATGAGCCGTTGCTCGTCAGCATTCAGTCGTTTTCGCGTTGAGGGTATGTTATCTTCCGCCGTATGTGACGGGGTTAAGATATGGATGAAGACTCCCGCAGAGCTTTCTTGTCGCGCTTGCTTGCAGGCACCGGTGCTGTCCTGGCCTTCGGATCCTTGCCTGATTTTTCTCTGGCCCACAAGCACGCGGTCGCGCAGCTGCTTGCTGGCGAGAATAAGTTTGCCTTTTTTACTCCCGAAGAGGCGCGGCAGATGGAAGCGATCTGCGAGCAAATCATTCCTTCTGACGATGGACCTGGGGCTCGCGAAGCGGGTGCAATCTATTTTATCGACTACGCACTCAGCCGGACTGAGCCTCACTTGCAGCCAGTCTTTCGAACCGGCTTGAAGGAACTCGCCGCCGCTTGCGTACCGGACAAATTCAACGATTTAGGCGCCCCGCAACAAATTGCGCTGCTCAAAAAATTCGAACAGACCGAATTCTTTGCGCGCGCGCGTCAGTACACCATCCTCGGATTCCTCGGAAATCCGGCGCGACACGGAAATCGCGACCAGGTGGGCTGGAAATACATTGGCTTCGAAGATCCGGGCATGTTCACGCATCCATTCGGTTTCTACGATGCGGAGCTGCTGTCTGAAAAGAAAAAGAATCCGTAATGGCCGCGAACGCGAAATTCAAAACCACGGACTCCGTTGATTTCCTGATCATCGGTTCCGGATCCGCAGGCGGGGTGCTGGCCAAGGAACTATCTACGAACGGTTTTCAGGTGGTAGTTCTCGAGCAAGGGCCGCGCATTGAAGCAGGCCAATTCGAGCACGACGAATATGGAGTGTTCAATCTAAATGCACTGACAAACAATCTGAGGCAGCAGCCAACCACCTTCCGGAAATCGGAAAACGAAACGGCGACAATCCAGCAGATTATTACCTATGGCCGCGTCGTTGGCGGCGGCAGCGTCCATTTCACCACAAACTATTGGCGATTCCACGAACTCGACTTTGTCGAGCGGTCGCGGAAAGGCTCAATTCCGGGCGCCGGTCTTGAAGACTGGCCGATCACTTACAGCGACCTCGAACCTTATTACACGAAAGCGGAGTGGGAACTCGGCGTGTCTGGCCAAGCGGGCGCAAGTCCGTTTGATCCTCCGCGATCGAAACCCTATCCTCTGCCACCCTTGCCCATCAAATCGTCGGGCGTCCTGATGGAGCGTGGAGCTCGCAAACTCGGTTGGCACCCATTTCCCGCTCCGATGGCGATCATTTCCGAAGATTACCATGGCCGGCGCAAATGCATGAATTGCGGATTTTGCGAATACTTCGGATGTGAATGGGGAGCAAAATCGTCCACGCTGGCGACCGTCATCCCCCTTGCCGAGCGCACTGGCCGCTGTGAAATTCGGCCCAATTGCTATGTGCATGAGATAGAAGTGAATGCTCAGGGTCGCGTGACAGGTGTGGTTTATTTTGACAAACAGAAGAGCTCGCAGCGGCAAAAAGCCAAGTCGATAATTCTTTGCGCCAATGGAGCGGAGACGCCGAGATTATTGCTGATGTCCAAATCCGGGCGGTTCCCCGACGGGCTGGCAAATTCGAGCGGAGTTGTCGGCAAGTATTTGATGTTCGACACCGGAGCCATGGCCGGCGGAGTGTTTGAACATCCGTTGAACGACTATAAGGGCGCGGTCGTCAGCCGGATCGTTCACGATTTCTATGAAATAGACCCGAAACACGGCTTCGTCGGGGGTGCGGGCCTCGACACGCGCTTTGATTTTTATCCTGCAAGTTTCGCACTGGGCGGCTTCGCACCCGACATGCCGCAGTGGGGTAGCGAGTTCAAAAACAATCTGCGGGACTTTCCCCGCATGATGTACACACTCTCACACCACATGGCCCTCGCTGTAGAGTCAAACTCCATAACTCTTGATCCGGAGGTGAAAGATGCATGGGGCTTGCCGGCGATCCGCGTGACTTACAAAGCCCATCCCGATACCTTCAAGTCCTTGCAATTTATGCAAGACCGCGAGATGGAATTGCTCGATGCTGCAGGAGCTCAGAAGAGCTGGCGCCTCCCCTACACCGAGAGCGACGGTTCCGCTCACCTGCTGGGAACCTGCCGAATGGGAAATGATCCGAAAAAGTCTGTTATAAACTCTGACCATCGCTCGCACGATGTGCCGAATTTATTTATTTGTGATGGTTCCAGCCTTGTGACGAGCGGACGCAATCAACCAACCGAAACGATTCAAGCATTGGCGTTTCGTGCCGCGGATCGGATCACGATGCTCGCGAAAAAGGGCGAGATTTAGAAGTTCAGCGCAAAATCCCGCCACAATTGTGTTGTAGCAATACCAGCCGGAGAGTGATTATTTGAATTCGGTGTCGTGTTTTAGGGCAATCTCACGGATCTGATCTAGAGTGAGCTGTCGTGGCGGCACGCCAGCACCTCTCCGGTCGTTCCCGAAGGACCACTCTGGTCAAAAAGACCAAAGATCTTGGTTGGGATACGCTTTGCAATGGCGAGCTACTGCGAGGGGCGGAAGTGACGGGGGGCTGGGGCTCTGGAGCTAGTCGTGGAGGACAACGCCCAGGAGTGAATTGTGCACGCGCAGCCTGCCGTTATAGTCGATGAAACCAAGCCTCCTGAATTTGTTCATGAAGAAATTCACGCGTGAGCGAGTTGTTCCAATCATTTCTGCTAGAGTCTCCTGGCTTATGTCAGGTATCACTTCTTCAGGGCAGTCCTTTTTTCCGAAGCGAGCCAGCAATAAGAGGGCTCGCGCCAGTCGCTTTTCGCTTGAGTTGAACAGTTGGTCCACCAAGTCAGCCTGAGTTTCGTTGTGACGCTGAACCATATACGCGACAAAGACGTCGGAGAATTTGTGTTCTTCGTGTAGAACGCGGACCATTTCGTCCTTTTCAATCTTCAGGACGGTGCACGCCGTAATTTTTTTGATAATCACGTAAATAGCAAACAGAGCGACTGGAAGTCGATCCTCGTGGAAGTTTCGCCGGGGGAGTTTTGCCTAGTCCCGATAAACGTAGCCGCACCAAGAAACTTGATGCAATTAAAAACAACCGATTGGACAGCAGGTGAACAATTTCTGATTCTTGGCCGAGTTCTCTGCGATCAGCTCAGACGCGTAATCCAATTTCGAATTATTCTTGTGTAAACGTGTCGGGGCTCTGCAAACATTGGAGGCGTTCGCAGAGCCCCTGCCCGCTTTGTTCGCTCTAGATGATTAGCTGACGTGAATGCTGATCGCAACGTTGCTGCCGTTATCCTGCCGATAGGTAACATCTGCATTGGAACCGACTTGCAACTTGCCATCAACGGTCGTGTTCTTGTCGATGGCAAAGGTCATACTGCTTTGCGCAGCGCCCTGGGTTGAAACATTGGACGCGCCAGCAGTCGCGATACTGATCGTCAGGGTAGTCTTGTCAAAGGATGATATCTTCCCAGATACGGTTTGCGTCTGAGCGGATGGCCGCGGGGTTGAGTCCTGCTGTTTTGCAGTGCCCGCACTTGAAGGTGGTACTGAGAGCGCTATTACCAAAGCAAGACCAGTGAAAGCGGAAAACAATACACGCGATACTTTGTTCATCGCAACTTCCTCCTAGATTCTGACTGGTGACACTTGAACTGCAATACCATGGCCATTCAATGGGCCAAGGCGAAAACGAAAATATCTTCTTTTAAATTGCGGTCTTACAGAGAAATAGGAGAGGCAACAAGAAGATGCGAGATCGCAGCAGACCAGGAAAACTCTTCACAGTCCGCTTCAAGTCTTCTTACCCGATTCCTTTCGAACTGTCATTGGGAATCAGCCTTAGCCAGAACCGGTAAAAACTACTCTGGAAATTTTTCCTACAGTGAATTGCCTATTCAAAGGAGCCGTTGAACCGCTGTCTACTTTCCCACAGAAACAGCAGGATCATTTGTTCTCGAAGAACCGGAGGATTGACTGGGGTTATCGAGAAAAGAGGGATTCAAGGAGGCTGTAATCTTAAAAGTCTTAGCACCATCAGTGATTCCGGTTATTAGAAGCTCGTAGCGAAACCCGTCGGGGTGATTCCTGCTCCTGAGAAGTGCAAACAAACCCCGTACTTCAGCGTCAGCGTGAATGAGCACTCCGTCCCGAGAAACCACAGGTGAAGCAACCATTCCACGAAACTCGCTGCCATCGCGATTCACTGAGGAGTCGACGGAATCCAAAATCTTGACGTTTAATTGGGTGCCCTTTGGCAAAAGGTCGACAGCATTTACATCGGTCGAGATTAATCGGGTCTGCAAATAAAAAGTCAGAATTGTGCCCGAAGGAACATGCAAAGGCTTAATGATTGTGTTTTGGCCAAAAGTTACTGAGGAGACGCCAAAACACAAGAAAAGAGCAAGAAAAAAACGACCCATGGGCTGGAACCTCATCCAAGAAGTTGCGACAATCCCAGCATAAACGCGCGTTTAAGAGCCGTCAAATCCTCCTATAGAGACTACATCGAAATGCTAACTGGCCTGCTGTCGGCTCGAATGAGAGAAAGAACAGTCCCTTGTGATTGCTTTCTTCCGTTCCGAAAACGGCTCCAAGCGCAAGCTCATGGAAATTTGCTTCCCGTAAAATAAGCTGGGTCCGGCGACAACACAGGGGAAGCCCAGAAAGCAAGAACCCCACCCCGTTCTCAAAGTGGAGCTTTGCTTGGGCCTAGTTCAATCCGGCATGAAACTGGGCAGCCGGATTGAGGGTAAATCAGTTGGGACGAATCACGCCTTCGACGAGCATCTCGAGCGAGTCTTCCAAATTAAGGCCGGACTCCAGCAAAGGCTGGACGTAGAGCTGATGAAACTCTTCCGGATAGTCTTTGGTCCCTGAAAAGATGTTGGCGAGCGTTTGCAGCTTCAGATCCATGTCCTTGTCGATCAATTCGAGGCGTTCGCGGATGTCCTTGGACACGACCTTGGTCTCCGTGCTGTTATTCATGCGAATCTTACGGTCTTTCATTTTCTAATACTCTCGTAGCACTTACTGGACTGAGGAGCTCAATCTAATTGCTCCAGAATAATCATTACATGCGAAATTGACTGTGTCGTTGCCCTCACGCAACCTCGACTCTGCTTAAGCGCAATAACTGAATGCAAAAGCGGAGAAACAGGTGGGTAACTGAACCGCTGTCACAACACACAAGAACAGCCGTTTAAGATAAGCGCCGGTGCCGGCTCCAATTGGGATGGGACGGCGGTGCTACGCCGTTTTCTTTGTTGGACTTAGAAGCAGGGATGCAATTTCGATCTTCACCGCCCCTACCAAAACTCTCTCCACTGCACGGCACTCGGATATCTTGGCCTGTAATAATCCTTACATTGCAATGCTTGCGTTCAACACCAAGCAGACCAAGCCGGCAAATTTGCCGATGGGTTCCACAAAGCAGTCACATTTCTCGGAGAAGCAGCAGGCCTTGGCTTCTACCGCCCACAAGCGCGGCTTTACTTGAAACGCGGATTGGGCACGGGTAGGCGCCCCAGTGCGCCTCGGCGTTCCCCTGGAAATCACTCTGTTTACGCTTCGGCGCGCTTGAGGACGCCGCTGCTTCTGGATAATCGAATACAAGAGCTGCACGACCCAAGACCGAATCGGGAAATCTACAAGATATGGGATTGTATTCGACTTTTATCTACAGATTTCTTGACCTCCTGAAGCAAGTAACAAATCCTCCAATCATAAATTTCTTGTTTTCAGCCGCATAGTAGGAATGCTCGCGTGATTTGTTTTGGCGAGGAACTTGCTCCTTGGTATGGCCCCAGTCGTTGTACTTCCTGCGATATCTACGCTAGTCCAATACCTTAAGGGCTTCTTTCCGGAGGAAAAACCATGCTGCGTGCCACGCGGGCCATGAAGTTACTGTCTATATTTGCTTTCGCCTATGTCGTTTCACCGGTTGTAACATTCGCTCAACACTACATACAAACCAATCTCGTCTCCGATCTTGCGGGCCAAGCCGCGAACAGGAATGGAAATCTTGTAAATCCCTGGGGGCTGGCACGTTCCCCCGGCAGCCCCTGGTGGGTCAGCAACAACGGTACGGGAACTTCTACTCTCTATAACGGAAGCGGTGCTGCTTTTCCCACTGCAAGCCCGTTGGTTGTGACCATTCCCCCTCCCAAGAAGGCCCCCAATGGAACCATGGCCACTCCCACGGGAATCGTTTTTAACGGAAGCGCCGACTTTGCTGTAGCCGCTGGCAAGCCTGCGATTTTCATATTTGTCACGGAAGACGGAACCATTTCCGGCTGGAATCCCGGAGTCAATCCCACCAACGCAATCTTGGTTGCCGATAATTCTGGAAAAGCCGTCTATAAAGGAGCCACTATCGCTGAAAACGGCGGCAAGCGCTTTCTCTACGTTGCGAATTTCAAGAGCGCGCGAATCGAAGTGTACGATGCAGGTTTCAATCGCGTGCACGCGTTTGACGGATTGTTCACGGATTCCGAGGGCGACGATGATCGCGACGACCACCAAAGCAAAGCAGGTTTTGCTCCGTTTAACGTTCAAAACATTGGTGGAAACGTCGTTGTCACGTACGCAAAACAAAAGCCCGGTGGTCACGACGAAGTGGACGGTCCAGGATTGGGCTTCGTGAATATTTTTAGTCCCGGCGGAAGATTTCTGGCTCATTTTGAACAAGGAAGCTGGTTCGACGCGCCCTGGGGCGTAGCTCTTGCACCTTCCGATTTTGGGGAGTTCAGTCATTCGCTGCTCATCGGAAATTTTGGCAGCGGCAGAATTGCGGCCTTCAATCCGGTCACGTTTCAGTTTCGTGGGTTTCTGAAGAATCCAGATGATTCAACCATCGTTATCAACGGATTGTGGGCGCTCGTATTCGGGAATTCGGCAAACGCAGGACCATACAACTCGCTCTTCTTTACGGCCGGGATCAACGATGAAGCAAACGGCCTTTTCGGCACGTTAACAGCCGTCAGCGCGGAACAAGACGGTGACGAGCTCTAGCTCGACAACATAAAAAGCTGGCGCAACGCCAGCCATTGGGAAATGGACGGGCCATTATTCCCAGCCGTCCTTGCCCTCACGATTCGACCGTAAACTTGACTGTCCGCCATTTGGTGGGCGAAGCGCCATTCAGGACGTTGCGCCAATCGTACGACCTGGCGAATCAAGGGCGACATCTGCTTTGCCGAAAAACATATCGGTCTTGCTAGGAAGGACAAGGGCCCTCGGCGAAGAGGGCCCTGGGAAGGCGTTAAGAATATTGGCCGAAGCTGAGAAATGACTTGGCCTAGGCTGGTGCCACAAACGATAAATCAGCCTGTGCCCGGGACGGGTTGGTGTTAAATACCCACACACCGGTCGTGGGAATTATTTCGCGCCGCAACTTGCGCAGCCTCCACCAGAAGCGCCGCAAACGAGTTGCCTTGCTTGCTGATGTGCCCGAGCAATTGCTTGCCGCCCCTGGAGTCCTCACCCCGGAATTATCCCCACGTGGTTGCCGATCTGCTTGCTGCGAGCACTGCTACTTTTGACAGGTTCAGCCAAATCCTCGACGGGTTCAACGTTGGAGCGGCGTGTTGGTTTACGAAGGGAGTGACCATGCATGGCAGCCGACTTTGCTTCTAGCAGGGATATGTCCTCACTCACCAATTTCGCCTTCACGCAAGTCGGGGCTAATTGCGACAAAGAGATTCATCACGTAGCGACGCAATCGCTGATTTAAGCTGGCGAGGCTGACAGTGCGCATTAACCTCGGTGACTTGCTGGAGTACTCCCCTATAGGCCTGCCGAAGGCATCGGCGTGTAATTCTACTGAGGCCATCGACGCCTCGGCGAACAGCAGTTCTACAGCCTGGAACACAAAATCCCCGAGGCGAGTTTCTATAGCTTTCAACGGACGAAAAAGCGAAAACCAGAAGGGTCTTTCCTCGAGGAGGCTCGCGATGAAGGTGCAGGCCCGCACGATCATGCTCATTCTTACGATATTCGTGGCGAAGAATCTGGCAATCGGTCAAACACAACCAGAGGCAAAGAAAAAGGGGACAAATCCAGCCAAACAAGCAAGTAGCAACGAGGAGATCGGGAAACTGTACGCGAAATTGCTGCCTGAGCAAAAGCGTCTGGTCGACGTCTACGTTGGCCATTACAACGAGACCACCGGAAGCAAGCTTGTACCGGAAGAGACCTACGACAACGCTCGGCTGTCAGTCCGAACCACGTTTGGCGGAGTGACTCACGCACTTTGCAAGACGAAGCTGACAGACGCTGAAGGGAAGGGCCTAGGTCGTGCAATTGATCTGGTGGATGCCGTTGACGAGGTGATGGGACAGGAATCCGGCGTGGGAGGCGATCGTCAATTCCGCGTATACGTTTACCTCAAGCCCGACGCGGTTGACATCCTCAGCAAAAGCCAGGAGTTCGCTCGCGATCACGACAACACCACCTATCACAAAGGTTTTCCAATCTCCTACCGCCTGAAGAAAGGCCCACCGTCGATTCAGTTCTCGATCTCGCGCGATAGGAAAATGGCCGACATTGACGTGGATTACCGCTCCACAGGTTTTCCCAAGGGCCTGGTCAACGGACACCTGACGGCTGCGAACTCGGACGTCCGTGCGGGGAACAACCTGGAAAAGCATGACGGCCGATGGGCCGGGTTAAACGGGTGGTGGCGGGAAGTGTTCGGGCTTTTGGGGAGCGGCGGAAAGCCCCCCAAAGAAGACCCAACTGAAAAGCTTGGTCGCATCCCGATGAATCCCGCCGTGAAAGCGGATCAGGGAATCGACCAGAGCACTCACGATTTCCTGAAGAGCTGGGTGGTGGACAAACAGCCGAATTTCTCCGTTGCGTATTTTTCGCGCCGGAGCTATCCGTGTTTGGAGGCATGGGCGCAAAGGAACCAAAAGCCGATGGTGCGGGGCATGGTCAGGTTGCAACTGGTGATGGCAATGGACAGATTCAACACCACCGGGGCAGCGGTGAATTCTGTAGGAGACGTGTTCGAGCCGGCCGATCAATGGATGAAGGAATTGAAAGTGGCAAAGAACGGATATCCCTTGGAGTTTCGGTTGGTAAGCGTGCCTTCCGACATCGGAGCGGATGTGGAGTGCGTAGCAGTCCCAGAGGATGAATCAGGAAAACGTTCGCAAGAGAAGTTTTACGGTACAGCGTTTAGGACAAAGCAGGGCGGAAACAAGACGATGTCGCTGCTCTGGGCTCAGGAAGGAGGCTATTGGAAAATCATAGCCATCCGCCTCGAAGATAGCAGCGATGCAGGGATTATCCCAAGACAGGCTGCGACCGCCTCACCCGCAGAAGAAGAGCCGGAGTCGATTGCCGGGGATCCCGGCGCGGTCAAAGACATTACGCACTTCTATCAGGCGTGGGTTGCGAAGCGGGATAGCGCGCAGGCTTCCAAGTTCGTATCACCGCGGTCGTACGCGTGTTTTCGTGCACCTTCCGCAAAAGAGAGGAATCTGGCGCCCGCAGCCCGTGTACGGCAGGCCCTGGACGGGGTGCTCGGAAAAATCCCGCAGGGGGCAAACTTATCCGACCTGATGTCGAGCGTACAACCGGTAAACCACCTGCTGCGACCGGTAGAACAGGAAAACTCAAAATCATTCGCGATCATGGGTGTACCTAACCAGACGGCGGACAGCTTCTTGTGCCAGAACCGGCAACTTCCGGAATCAACCCCTGACTTGAAGCCGGTGGATGCGAAGTACGGCACGTACTACTTGTCCGCCAGCCGAATGATCTACGGCGAGGGGCCGTCACCGGCGCTTCTGTTGTTATGGACCAAAGAAACAGGAGGGTGGAGAGTGGTGGCGTGGGCGATAGAGGTTCCGTAAACGCCGGACAGTAACTGCCTTGCCGAGCGGAAACAGTCTCGTCAATGCCGCGATTTAAAGTGAAAGATTGCTTCCTGCAGAATTGGCTTTGAACCTCATTGGTCTAATTTCTCCGGGAAAGGCAATGGGGAGTACTACCGTAAGGTCGCTTGATTCTTTGCAACTTCTTGACAGGAAAACATACAAATATCGAATGGAATTCATTCGGCGATTTCTCCCGCTGGAGTTCGTGAAAAATCTCGATAGGAAAAAATGCCAGCCCGTTCAGCGGCTGCCGACTGCCAGGCGGATCGCCAGTGAGTTCCAAGCTGCAGCAAGACTAAAGCGCCAACAAAGAAGGCGGCACTGAGGAAGAAAAGTCCGCCAGAATACTGGCCGATTCGCTGCTTGATCGTGCCCATAAGAAATGGCAGGAAAAAACCGCCCAGACCGCCGGCGGCGAAATTCCGCAAAAAGACGAATGTTCGCGGACGCCAGCCGACCTGGGTGTCAGAACGAAGTTGATCCCGTGCCCTTTTGCACGATCTAGAAGCGGCAATGCCATTAGTTAATTATGGCGAACAAAACGGAGATTAAAGGCGCGCTTGATTTCATATGAGGAGATCCATTCGTATGAACTGTTATCTTCGCTGCCATCCTCTGCTGATTTGACCGCAGTGGCAAACGCAAGTAATTCATTCGCTAGATTTAGATTTTGGGGCTTGGCCCAAAGAGCGACTACCAACCGGAATCGAAAAATTGCGTGAAAGCCTTTTCGTACTTGAACACGTGTGACTACACGATAGTCATTCACACTGACGCCAAGACCGGCCCCGGCCGAAACCATCTTCATGAAGGTTGCTGCTTTGTTTTGGAGTTTAAGGCCACGCCCGAGCCGCGCGCCGTGCCGAGCAACAGGTTTACCCACCTGCTGGTAAATGCCGCGTATCCGGCAGACTTTTAAATGGCTGCCTGAGCTGTGGATTCAAGCTTGTACAAATTTGCGTTGGGGGCGATACAGAGGGACTATCTCGCGGAGGCCCCGTTTTCCCAAGAGGTGAAAATCTACGTCAACTGATTGCCGAGACTAGCAGGACTGTCACGTTTGACAGTTCCCGGCAAGGCTGTGTGGCGCTATGTTTGCGTCAACTGGGAAACTCAGGAGGATCTCCGGAACCCGATACACCGGAAGAAGGGCTTCTCAAGGTTCATTTCTTTTCACTGAGTCGACCGGTCCTCCTCCCTACAGAAAGTGTGCACTTTTGAACAGACTGGCAATTGCGGCAGTGCTTTACTTCCGGGTTCACCGGATGGGCCTGTCATCGGCAAGGGAGGAATCAGCATGACTGTAAAAATGACGAACAGCGAAGTAGATGGCGTGTCGGTGGTGCGGCTGGACGGTCGCATTGTGCTGGGCGAGGAGAGCAATTCCCTCCGGGAGAAACTGAAGAGCCTGATCGCCGAAGGAAAGAAGAAGATCGTTCTGAACATGGCCGACGTCAAATATATCGATAGCTCAGGGCTAGGCACTTTGGTTGCTGCACATCTCAGCGCCAAGAATCAGGGTGCTTCTGTTCGCCTCTGCCATCTCGGCGATAAATTCCAAGAAATCATGCAAATGACGAAGCTTCTGACCGTTTTCGATGTTTACGATACAGAAGCAGCTGCAGTCGGCAGCTTCCAAAACTACGTCGCCGCAAGCAACTAGCCACGAACGTCATCGAAGTAAAAGGATACAGTGCTCTCACAGGACTTCCCTGTTTCAAACACATCTTGCCGCCAAATCGCAGAGGAAAAGAGCGCAACATGAGGCGTCTATCGCAAGCACTTTTGCCACAGGCGCGCCTCGTTTTCGGGAGATCGTTCTTTCCTCTTTTTGCAATCGTGATCATTGCTGGCATGACGGTCTGGGGGCCCTGGGTGAGCTTTGCAGTCACAGTCCTGGCAATAGTGGCCGCATTGAGGCTGTTATGAGTCCGGATGTGCCCGAAACCCGGGCGGTGGTGAGCCGTTGGCGAATTTTCGCTCATCCCCAGGACTGGCACTGCGTGACCTTCCATATCGTTTGCCTCACGGCATACGCTTGCGCCTTCTGGCTATACCAACACCCTAAGATGGCCGGCATCAACGGCTCTTGGTCTCGCATAGCCTTTGTGGCAGCTTCGGCTCTGATGCTTGGTTGGATCTCCGGGATAGATGTCGGTGTCAATTTCCACAACCATTCACATCGCCCAATCTTCATCTCGCACTTCGTCAATCGCTGGTTCGGTCGAATCTGGACATTTTCGGGTGGCTGGCCGTCGTTCTTTTGGGAGTACTGCCATGTCACCATTCACCATGCCAATCTGCTAAGCACAGATGATTGGACTCTACCCAAACAGAATGCAGATGGATCGTTTGAAGACTTTCGCCGGTATCTGTTCACGCACTGGCCGTGGCGCTTGGCGGGCCATCTCTGGAGGGACCTGAGCGCGCGCCGAAGCCTGCGCCGAAGGTCACTCCGTGAACTCGCCATTTTCCTTCTGCTTTGGTCAATTCCGTTTTGGATCGATCCGTTAATGGCCATTTGGCTCTGGGTGCTGCCGCACTGGATCGCCAACGCGTTCGTAATGGGTTCTGGGATGTATGTCCAGCATGCGGGATGTGTCCCGAAGAGTCCCGCAAGGCCAGTGAGTCACTCCACGGTGTTTGTGTCGAACTTTTTCAACCTCACAATGTTCAATATAGGTTTTCATCTCGAACACCATGATCATCCCCGGGTCCATTGGTCTGAACTTCCAGCACTTCATAGGCGCCTCAAGCAGGTGCTTATCGATGGCGGGGCGCACGTGGTTCCATACGGTCTTCACCATGCCTCTTTCTTGCTTGCAGGCGACGATGAGCGCAGGAAACGCTTCGCCCAGCAGGACTTGGGATACAAAACCAATCCGTAGATCAACGCCGCTTGAAATACTGGATCAACTTTAATAGCCACGGGGCACTGCTGCGGATTTCGAGCCGTGCCAGTTCTTGGATTGCATTCTTCTGCGGAATTCGCCCCCGCAGATATCACCGCTGCTGCCGTCCGATATCGCGACCGACCGTTAATTTCCGGACAATTGGCTTCAAGTTAACGCTACCCGGAAGGACAGAACTCATTCAGTTTTGTTCACGAAATATTAATTAGGCAGTTTTATGGATGATTGGTAGACTTCAGGCCGTGATCCAAAGTACCTCGGAGCACGAAATGCCTTGCCATTCCTGCGGATCAATTATCCAGCGCAAGTTCAATGGGGAGACGTGCGTCCATCTTGCCGGGCTGGGAAATATTGACAAGCCCGCCGTCTTTGCATTCACTGAGCTCTTCGTCTGTTTGGATTGTGGCGCCACAGAATTCACAATGCCAAAAACCGAACTGCACTTACTTGCAGAAGACGACCTGGCAACGGCAGCATCTTCCAGCGGCAGTTCACCACAATAGCTTCAATCCAAATTGAATTTGCCGTGAAGTGGTGGCCGTGGAGGTAATGACGCCAGCAGTGGGCGATGGGCCTCCCGTGGCTGCGGCGTATACAACTGGATTGGGGGCATTGAAATTCGTGTGGTTGAACAGATTGAAAATCTCTGTACGGAATTGCAGCTTCAACCGCTCTCTGAATGAGAAGATCTTTGTGGCCGAAACGTCCGTTTCGACAAGGCCGGGACCCCGCAAAATGTTCCGGCCCGCATTGCCATAAGTGCCTGGCAAAGGTTGAATGAATGCACTCGAATTGAAATACTGATCGGGTTCGCCCAGGATGACCGCGCCCGCAAAGTTGGGATTCCAGGAAGGGCGCACAGGGTTGCGCGTGTCGCCATCATTGGATGGGTTGTAAGACAGTTGCGGGGTAAAGGGCAAACCCGACTGCAAAGTTTGGATTCCGCTCACTTGCCAGCTTCCAAGCAAGAGCTTTCGTCCAAGTGGCACCTTGCGGAGAATCACTGCGGCCAAAAGGAAGATCGTAAGTCGCATGAATGACCGCGGCGTGCTGTACATCGAACGAAGCCCTGCCATAGTCTGCTTTTGGCTGTAAAGGATTTGCTACGAACGCAGGAGAGTTGGTTGCGACGCTTGTGTTCATGTTGTCGCCGTCGTCGAGCGACTTGGAAAACGTGTAAACGCCTCGGAATTGCAGACCGTGTGCGAATCGGCGATTCACATCCACCTCGAGTCCATGATACGAACTGATTCCCTGCGAAAACCAATGCGTCGTGTTCCACACGTTCTTGTTGGAAAGGGCCGCACCGGACGGATAGTAATACGCGCCATTCGGATAGCTTGCGGGGCAAGGTGAAGCAGGGCAGATTGTCGGCGGGGGCAGGTTCGCATCGGCGGAAAGCAGTTCATGGTAGCCGTGCGACCCGATGTAGCTGACGCCTAGCGAGGTGTTTGCAAGAATTTCCTGCTCGATTTTCAAACTCCAGGATTCCACGGTCGGCGTTTTCAGATCTGGCTGCATGCCACTGGGGATTACTTTCACTCCGGAGTATGTGGCGCCCGGGGCGATGCTGGAGAACGGCAGGTTCTTTGCTGCAAGGACGGTGTTGAAAGGACCGTTCTGGTCCAGGCGATAGCTCAAATTATCCAGCAGCGCGTAGTAAGTGCCGAAGCCAGCCCTGATGACGGTCTTTTTTGATGGGAAAGGAGACCAGGCAGTGCCAATTCTTGGCGACGGCAGGAATTTTGCATTGTTGACAGTGAACGCAGAGCCGCCAACAACCGGCTGAGTAATGATCACTCCATTCGCGTCAAACAAGTAATTTGACGCACGTCCGTGGGCTTCGTTCCATCCATTCGTGGATTCTCCGCGAAATCCGATGCGAAGTTCCCATGATGGATTCACCTTGATGACATCTTCCGCGTAGAAGGCACCTTCAATCGAGCGCCAGGACAACGGCGTGTAGGTCGGAGCATAAGTATAGGTGCTCACGGTTCCTTGCAGGAATGTCTGCAGGTTCGTAAACGAAACTTGGCCGTATTGATCCTGGACCAAACTGTCATTGGACTGCAATTGCTGCAACCAACCGCCGAAGATCAACAAATGCTTTCCGCGAGTAAACGTCGCTTGATCGGATTCAGAGAAAAGATTGCGCACTGCGCGGAGATTGCTGCCGGCATTTGTCCCCCCGTTGGTGATTTGCGAGGCGCCATTGAGTGTGGTGCCGCCGCCAACCACGACAGCACCGACTGGCTGGCTCTTGTTGACCCAAGCCGGCAAATCTTCCGTGGTGCCGCTATTGAAATAGAAAGCGCCGCGGGAGAAGCCAAACGTCGCCTTGTTCAAGAGATTTGGCGAAAAAACATGAGTTTCACTGAGGCTAATCACTTGCTCCCTCAAGAAAACATCTACGAAGGTGAATGGATTGCTGGAAGGCGAATGAGCTTGGCTATCGTCCGCGGTATAGACGGCCGCGAGCGAATCTCGTTCCGTGAAAGTGTGATCGAGCCTTGCCGTTCCAAAGTCCTCGCGAATTCTTTGATCTGGATTGGAGTAGGCTTTCGCAATCCCACTCGGAGCTCCTGTAGAAGTTAGAATTTCTTCTCCATTTGCAACGGGCCACAATGCGAGCAAAGGCTGAATGCTCGGTACAGCCTTGGCGCGGGAAGTATCATCTGGCACGAGCGATAGACCGCTTAGGCCCAGACTTTGCCGGAATCCTTCATAGTTGGCGAAGACGAAGGTTTTGTCCGTGCGGATAGGGCCGCCAACCGAGCCGCCAAACACGTTGCGACGAAACCCAGGAATGTCGCCATGGTCAAAGAAATTGCGTGCATCCAGCGCGCTGTTTCGCAGGAATTCGTAGACGCTGCCATGAAGCAGATTCGTGCCCGATGCGGTCGCAATGTTTACTTGCGCTCCGGGGCGTTTGCCATATTCCGCACCGTATGTATCTTTCACCACGGAAAATTCCCGCACCGCATCTACACCCAGCAGCTGTCCGCTCACTCCGCCAGGCGTGTTGTTGATTTCCGATGCGCTTGTAAATTCCACACCATTTAGAAGGTAGAGGTTTTCTTGCGGGCGGCGTCCTGAGGCGGAAAACATGTTGCCCACAACCGAATTGGATGTTCCGATTCCTCCCGCACGCTGCGATGTGTAGTTCACAATGCCGGGATTGAGCATAAGCAGTTGGTCGTAGCTGCGGCCGTTTAGAGGAAGATCTTTGACCTGCTGCTCGCCGACCAGCCCGGAAACATCTTCTGTGCTGACCATTACAACGGTCGGGGCGGACTCGACATGCACGGTTTGGCTTACGTCGCCGACTTGAAGGACCACCTCCACAGTTTCTCTTTGACCGAGCACCAGGGAAATTCCAGTTTTTTCCGTGCCGCGAAATCCGTTTTTTTCCACCTTGACCGCGTAGCTTCCGACAGGAAGCGAGGCGGCATCAAAGCGCCCCGATTCGTCCGTCAGCAGATTCCGCAAGGCTCCTGTCTCCACATTTTTTACCTGAACCGCGGCGCCTGGAATTGCTCCACCGGATGAGTCACTGACCGTGCCGTGGATGGAAGCTTCCCCTTGGGCAATAACCGGGAGTCGCTAGACTTAGCCAAACGATAAGAAACAGGAATCCGTGGCAAAAACGATTTTTCAGATAAACTTTGCCGGTTCGTTCAAAACTCATTTCTTCTCCCCTGAATAGATTTGCATTGCGCAGGCTGCACGGTTTGGCGCGCCTTTTTGATTACTTACTACGAGGCTGGCAGGCAGTTCAGGAAGGTCAACAACAAGGACAACAGAAGTAAGCAGAACGGAGGAAAAAGCCGGAGGCGGGCACAAAATTCAATAACGGAGAAAGGCCTCGCGTTCCCCCGGCAAGAAGTTGCTCTTTAGCGCGCATTACCCGCCCCTACGCGCGCCACGATCTTATCCGGGCTCGCCGAATGTTTCTGGGCAAGGGTGCGACCACCGCTCCAAATTAGCTGAAGCCCGGCAACAATTGCTATCAGAGCGACAACCATCTTCAACTTTTTTGCGGGAACTTTCGGTGCAAGCAGGCAACCGAGCACGACTCCGGGAATTCCTCCCACGAGAAGTTGAAAAAGCGCCGGAAGGCTGATGGAGCCCGAAGTCCAATGAAAGACGCTTCCAATCAATGCGAGAACAAGTCCGAAAAGCAAATCCGTTCCCACAACCTGAGCGGGCGCCATTTCGGAATAGTTCAGCAGGAGAACAGTTCCCAAGGCTCCGGCGCCAGCGGAAGAAAATCCCGATTCCACTCCAATGGGGAGCGCGAGCCACGGAAGCCAGCGATGGTTCTTTGCCGCGAACGCCGGATTCTGTATGCGACGAATAAACGTGACGCTGGAGGACGCCGCCAGGATAATGCCCAGCAGAATAATGACGACAGGATTGCCGGCGTCGCGGTTCAACAATCGGAGCGCAAACGTACCTACCAAAAGTCCCGGCACTGCCCCCTGCAAAAGAAGCCAGAGATATCGCGAGTGGATCAGTTTTCCGGCGAGATAGAAAGGAGCGGCGACGGAGCGAAGTACGCCGGCAAAAAGGAAAGCCGTGCCAACCGCATCCACTGCTGTCAATCCAGTGAGAAGCACGAGAGCCGGCACAGTAAAGCTTCCGCCACCGACTCCGGTCATTCCCACTGCCACCGCGATGAAAAAACCTACAACGTAATTCATCCTTGCCCACCCTGGGAAAATGTATGAATGCCGCACTCCAATTTCTTGCCGCCCCAGCGGCCCGAACGTGGATTTCGCGGATCATCGGGAATCGCCGTGCACGGCTCACAGCCAATGCTCAAATAGCCCTGGTCGTATTGCGGCAAGTATCTGAGTTCGTGTTTTGCGGTGTATTCCCAAACCTGTCCCCAGGTCCAATCGGCCAGCAGGCTCACCTTCAAAAGCTTCTTGCCGGTCGGCAGCCGATGCTCTTCAATCTTTTTCAGATTTTTCCGCGTGGGCGACTGTTCCCGCCGCAATCCCGTGAACCAGATTTCGTAAGGATCGAGCGCTTGAAACAGCGGGTCGACTTTGCGCAACTGGCAGCACCGAGCTGGATCTGTTTGGTACAGGATTCCGAACTCTGACTCCTGCTGTTTCACTGTGTTTTTAGGAATCACATTCACCAGATTCAGAGACCATTCCTTCGCCATGACGTCGCGATATTCATACGTCTCCGCAAAGTGATAGCCCGTCTCAAGGAACAAAACGGGAATGGACGGAATCTGCTTGCGAACAAAGTCGAGAACAATCATGTCTTCGGCTTGGAAGCTGCATGTCAGGCAAGCACGGTGGCCGGTGCGGGCACCCAGTATCGCGCCCAAGACTTCCTCCGGCTTGAGGTTCTCGAGATTTTCGGCAACGAGTGTTGTCCCCATTTCAGTTCACCCTTTCTACTTTGCTTGGCTGCGGCGCAATGCGGAGCGGATCGACCAACGCCACTACACGCTCCACGGCCTCTGCATCTCCGGCAGGCAAGTCCAACTCGGCAAGATCGAAGAAGTTCTCTTTGGCGGCCGCTTGCAACTCCGCGCGCCCTTCCGTCCCAAGCGACGGATTGTTGTAGATGACAACAAATCCCGCGGAATGCAGCATTTTCCAGAGATTCCTTGCGGGAAAGGCGGCAGAGTTCTCCTCAACGACCATGACTTCAAATCCACTCTCGAAGAGTGCACGTTCGAGTTGACGCTCAAGAGTTGCGCGTGAATTCACCAGAATGATGGCCGGGGAATGTCCGTGCCTCTGGTACCGCTCAGTCGGCGTAACGGGAGTCTGCGAACGCAAAACTTCCTTGCCGGACAGAATTTCGGCCCTTTCCGAAAGATCCTCTCGAATCATCCCCGCTGCCAGAGTCGCATTCGTCAGCGGATCAATGACGATGAAACTTCCCGTTGTGTGATTTTTCTCGTAAGCGTCAAAAAACAGCGGGCCACTCGTTTCCAATTCGATGGCTGCAATATCGTTCATTTGCAGATTCGCGGCGGCTTCCGGTTCAAGCGTGCTGACGTTCACCCGATGCCGGATCGCAGTAACTTTGCCGCGTACTTGTCGCGCGCAATGCTTGATGAGGTAGGAGCGCCCGACTTCGAGCGCCTGCGCGTGCATCCAAACAATGTTTGCAAGAAGTCGCTGGGAGACCCGCGGGAGGTTCGCCGACGAAACGAGCATATCGCCCCGGCTCAAATCGATTTCATTTTCAAGGGTCAACGTGACTGACATCGGAGACGACGCCTCGGGAAGCGGGCCGTCGAAAGTAACGATCGAATCCACACGAGAAGTCTGACCCGAAGGCAGCGCAGTAACAGAATCGCCCGGTCGGATCGCCCCGCCGGCCAACTGGCCGGCGAAACCACGGAAATTTGCATCAGGGCGAAGCACATACTGCACCGGAAATCTGACGCCGAGCGTACTTGCCGGACGCGAAATCGGCACACGCTCCAGATGTTCGAGCACAGCCGGGCCCGCGTACCACGGCATTCGTTGGCTGCGGTCAACGACGTTGTCTCCCGCCAGCGCGCTGATCGGAATGCAAGTCACCGCCCTGACGCCCAACCGTTCGGCGAGGGCCAGAAAATCCTTCTCGAGCTTTCGGAAGTTTTCTTCCTGATAGTCGAGCAAGTCCATTTTGTTCACGGCCGCCACGAGTGTGGGTATTCCCAGAAGAGACGAGATGTAAGCGTGTCGCAGCGTCTGCGGCAGCAAGCCCTTCGTTCCATCGATTAGAATCACGGCCAAATCCGCGGTGGATGCTCCCGTCGCCATGTTTCGCGTGTACTGTTCATGCCCGGGCGTGTCGGCGATGATGAATTTTCTGCGCGAGGTAGCGAAGTAGCGGTAGCCCACATCGATGGTGATTCCCTGCTCTCGCTCCGCCCGCAATCCGTCGGTGATCAGCGAAAAATCAATCGGCCCACTCGAACGATTGACGCGGCTTTTTTTTACAGAAGCAAGCTGATCCTCATAGACAGTTTTCGAGTCGTGCAGAAGCCTGCCGATCAACGTGGACTTGCCGTCATCCACGCTTCCCGCCGTAGTGAATCGCAAGAGTTCCTTGTTGAGGTTTTGCTCCAAGAACTCGGCAAACTCGTTGCGAACTTCGATTTCAGTCACCGGGCTCATCAGAAATAGCCCTCGCGCTTCTTGATCTCCATCGAACCTTCCTCGTCATGATCGATCGCGCGGTTTTCGCGCTCCGACCGGCGGAACGAAATCATCTCCTCGATAATTTTCGGGACGGTATCGGCGTCCGACCGGATCGCTCCCGTGCACGGCACACAACCGAGCGACCTCATGCGGCACCGGATGGACTGAATTTTTTCGCCGGGACGAAGCTGGTCTTGCGGATAGAATCAGCACGATGGAGCCGTCGCGCACGACGGCCTGTCGCTCCTTGGCAAAGTAAAGCGGCACAATCGGAATATTTTCCGTGTAGATGTACAGCCAGACGTCGAGCTCCGTCCAATTCGAAAGAGGAAAAATCCGGATGCTCTCACCCTTGTCAATTTTCGAATTGAAAATGTTCCAGAGTTCCGGCCGCTGGTTCTTCGGGTCCCACTGCCCATGAACGTCGCGAAAGGAATAAATCCGCTCCTTCGCGCGTGATTTCTCTTCATCTCGCCGCGCTCCGCCAAACGCCGCGTTGAATCCGCCCTCCGACAGCGAATCGAGAAGCGATTTGGTCTTTAGCAATCCGCAGCATTTTTGCGTACCAAGCACAAAAGGATTCGCGCCGGCGTCCAAGGCTTCCTGGTTCTTATGGACAAGAAGTTCCGCGCCAATCTCCTTTGGGTACCGATCGCGGAATTCAATCATCTCGGGGAATTTATAGCCCGTGTCCACATGCAGAAGAGGAAACGGAATCTTTCCGGGGAAAAAAGCTTTCTGCGCCAGTCGCAGCATCACGGAAGAATCCTTGCCAATCGAGTACAGCATCACCGGATGGGAAAACTCCGCCGCCGCTTCCCTGAGAATGAAAATGCTCTCAGCTTCAAGAGCCTTTAGGTGGCTCCAGCGCGACTCTCTCTCAGCCTGCCCCATCACACCTCGTTCGCCGTGAAGTTCAGTCGCGCTGTAAAGCTCTTGCGGCGCAGTTGCCATTGGTCTATGGTCCCCTTTCTAAAAATTTCCCGCGCAAAAACAAAAAACCCACCTGCCAATTCACTCCTGGCGGTGGGTCTACAAATACTCGGCTAGAGTTACAGCTCTAGATTGCTAGCCTCCCGGTGCCAGAAGACACAGATGCACGACACCGACAACAAGTCGCCGCAACCGTCTGGCATTTCGGGAGAATCAGTGACATGTAGAAAGTGTACAGAGTATCTGAGCGGACTGCAATAGTATCTCTTTGTGCCCTTTTCTCATGCCACGTCCCCGGCCACAAAGAATCTTTGAAAAAATTCACGTTCAGTGGCAAGATTTTCCCCGAATCCAATGCAAATGTTTGGGTGGGAACGTCCTTCGGCACGACTAAGTGTGATTTTCTTCTCTCTTCACATTTTCATACCATCTTGCCCGTCTGATCTCCTGGAGCAGCAAGCCGGCCAGCCAAAGCCCGCCGTCGTCCAACCCGGCGCGCCTGGCGAACCCAGCAGAACGCTTCCTCCGTCCACCAAGGCAACGCTCCCACCAAAATCCCACGCCGACGTCGCGTTCATGCAGGGCATGATCGCGCACCACGCACAGGCTGTGGAGATGGCTGCGCTCATCGATTCACACACCCAAAACAAGGAGCTCCGCACGCTCGGAGCGCGCATCAGCAGTTCGCAAACCGACGAAATCAAATTCATGAAGCGCTGGCTCGTCGCCCGCGGCGAAAGACTTTCCATGCCGATGCCGGCAATGTCCGGCATGAACATGTCTCACGAAATGACTCTCCTCATGCCCGGCATGCTCACTCAGGAGCAAATGGACGCGCTGCGCCAGGCAAAAGACGCCCATTTCGACCAGCTATTTCTAGCCGGAATGATTCAGCACCACAACGGCGCGCTCGTTATGGTGAAGGATCTGTTCGACACCGCCGGTGCGGGACAAGACGCGGAGTTGTTCGATTTTGCTACTGATGTAGACAACGGACAGCGGGCAGAAATCGGGATCATGCAGGGGATGTTGCAGAAAAACTCGGAAGAGGGGAAACAATGAATCAAGCAGCAAGAATTCTATTTCGTTTAATGATGGCAGTGATATTTTTGAGTCTCAATGTGAGTGTGTTGTGCGCCCAGTCTCAAGCACCAGCCTCACCTCCCGCGGGGGGAGCCCAGGCAGCGCAAGGCCCCGCCGACAAGGACAAAGCTGAAGCCGCGGATGAGGAAGAAGGAAATCCCTTCGCTCCGGAACCCGCACCCGCTTTGCCGCCGGGGACGAGTGGCTCGAACATCAACGATCCCCGCTATGACCTGAAGCCGGGTCTCTACGACGCCGGCGAAACGGCAATGGGCATGAAGCACGTCGCTCTGTTCAAAAAGCCGGACGCCTTTCAGCTCGGGTCCGACGATCCCGACAATCCAAGAGTGCAAAAGACCCTCGGCCAGCTCGGCATCGGCATGGCGGCGAAAATGCCGAAGCCAATTCAGCTCGTAATCGCTCAACTCGCGTTCGCCAACTCGGACCTCGCGTTTCAGGGCAATCATCTTTTTCTCGGAAATTTTTACGGCGTAAATATTTACGACATTTCGAATCCGGCAAACGCCGCACTGCTCACTTCGATGGTGTGTCCTGGCGGCCAGGGGGACGTCTCTGTTTACAAGAATCTGCTCTTCATGTCGGTCGAAATGCCGAATGGCCGTCTCGATTGCGGCGTCCAGGGATTCCCGCCGACTCCGGCACCAGCCGACGACGAAAAAGATAAAGACCCCAAAGACAAGAAGCCTCACATCCCGGCGGCGCAAAAGGATCGCTTTCGCGGGGTCAGAATCTTCGACATTTCGGACATCAAGAAGCCGAAGCAGGTCGCGGCTGTACAGACCTGCCGCGGTTCGCACACTCACACTCTCGTTCAAGATCCAAACGACAAGGAAAATGTCTACATCTACGTTTCCGGCACGTCGTTTGTGCGCCAGACGGAAGAATTGCCCGGCTGCTCGGGCGAGGCCCCGGACAAAGATCCAAATACCGCGCTCTTTCAGAATCGAAGTGATCAAGGTACCCGTCGCAGCTCCGCAAAACGCAAAAATCGTCTCCAGCCCGCGCGTTTTCATTGATGCGCGCACCGGCGCAATGAACGGTCTGAACAACGGCGGCACGCACGGCAAGAAGGGCCCTGAAAAAGCGTCCGATTCAAATCAGTGCCATGACATCACTGTCTATTCCGCAATCGGATTCGCCGCGGGCGCATGCTCTGGAAATGGAATCTTGCTCGACATCAAGGATCCCGTAAATCCGAAACGCTTGGATGCCGTCAACGATCCAAACTATTCCTATTGGCACTCCGCTTCGTTTTCGAATGATGGCAGCAAAGTCGTGTTCACGGATGAATGGGGCGGCGGCTTGGGCGCTCGCTGCAGGCCAAACGATCCCAACAAGTGGGGCGCGGATGCGATCTTCGGCTTGAAGGACGAAAAGCTCACGTTTGCCAACTATTACAAAATGCCCGCAGCCCAAGGCGACATCGAAAAATTGCGTCGCGCACAACGGCTCGCTCGTTCCCGTTCCCGGCCGCGACATCGAAGTGCAGGCCTGGTATCAGGGCGGCATCTCCGTCGTGGATTTCACCGACCCGGCGAATCCATTCGAAATTGCCTACTTCGACCGCGGCGCGATTGATCCCAAAATGCTCGTGCTCGGCGGCGATTGGTCGGCTTATTGGTACAACGGTTACGTCTACGCTTCCGAGATCGCGCGCGGTCTCGACGTCTTCGAACTGACGCCGAGCAAATTCCTCACGCAGAACGAACTCGACGCCGCCAAAACAGTGCACGTCTCTGAACTGAACGTGCAGAACCAGCAGAAGATCGAGTGGCCCGCAAAGCTCATTGTCGCAAGCGCCTATCTCGACCAACTCTCTCGCTCGCAAGCGCTGCCGGCGAATCGCGTCGCTGCGTTGCAAAAGGCGATTCAAAGTGCGGAAACTTCCCACATGAACAAGGGCAAAGTCGCAAAGCTCAAGACCATGGCGCCAGCGCTCGAAAAAGATGCTGCCGCCGCAAAAACTCCAGCGGATTCATCCCGCTTGCACGCTCTGGCAGAAATTCTGAAGCATCCGGCCGCCTGAGGGTTCTTCGGCTCGTTAAACGCAAGAAAGCCGCACGCAAGTGATCCTCGCGTGCGGCTTTTATATTCGCCCTGTTCTAGTTTCCTAGAATTTGTTTCGCATAAGCTGGCGCTTTCCCTTCCTCTTCATGCTTGCAGTAGGCAAAGACGTCAATTCCCTGCCCCAGCCATACATCAAACCTTTTTTTCCAGGCGGCAAGTTGCTTTGAAGCGTAGTTTTCCATGCGCAGTCTCACGTAAGTGAAGTCTGCCGTTAAAACCTCCGGCGGAGTTTGCTTCTCCGTCTCGGCAAGGCAAAGCGCCACATTATGTTTACGAAGAGTCTCGTAAGTCTCCTCCATATACCACGACGCAGTGCCGCACTTCGAAAGCAAATTGAAACGCAGGCGGGCGCAGCGCAAGAAACTCTTCTAGCAGCGGCCCATCAAATTTGAAGTTCGGCGGAACTTGCACGAGGATCGGCCCGAGATGATCCCCGTCGTTCAGCACGCTCGCCAATTCCAGAAAGCGCTTCAGCGTGTCCTCGCAGTTGCGCAACCTCTGAATGTGCGTGATCCGCTGATTCGCCTTTAGCGCAAACCGAAATCCCTTCGGGACGCTCTTCGCCCAATTCAGTAGCACGGATTCAGTCGGCATCCGGTAAAAACTATGATTGATTTCGACCGTGGAAAACTGTTTCCCGTAAAAGGAAAGCATCTCTTTGTCCGCCAGCTTCTCCGGATAAAAACTTCCTTTCCATTGTTTATAGGAATATCCAGAAGTGCCGATGCGGAGTTGGCCAGTGCGAGGAATGGAATCGCCTCCGAAAACTTGAACATGATAGCAGGTTACCGGGGAGACTCGGCTTTAGCCCCTGAGGTCATCTCTCTACCGCCGTTTTTCGCCTTTCGACATTTGCGACGCTCAACAATTCAATCGCTTTTTCGAGCCGCTGGCGAGATTTCCAAAAATCGGCCCACAGGTCACCCTTCTCCTTCAGCCGCGCAAGGGTCGATTTGATATTCAAACTTTCCGGCTCGAGGCTGGTTCGCAGTTCGCGCGCCACGACCGGGGTAGAAACTGGCGCCCTTGGAAATGCTCTCACCGAGTAGGCCGCCGCCAGCGGCCGCCCTTCCGCGTTCTGCGCAACGTCAATCAGCACGCGGCCCGCGGGACGTTTTGCCACGATGCGTTCACTCGTCACCAGATTTGGATGCTCTGCGGCCACTCCGCGCGCGATAATTTCCGCGAACGCCCGCAATTGTTCATATGTATAAACCGGTTCAACGGGAATAAAGATGTGAAATCCCGTCGCCCCAGAAGTCTTCAGGAAGCTCTTCACCTTCAGCGCTTCCAGCCTTTCATGTAACGCCTTGGCTACAGCGATCACGACGCTGAACTCCGTCCCGTCCGAAGGATCCAGATCGAAGAAGAAATAATCGGGATACTCCAGAGTTCCCACGCGGCTCGACCACGGGTTGTGATCAATGCAGCCAAGGCCGGTCAGAAACAAAAGCGAAGCGCGATCTTCCGCCGTCGCATAGTGAATCTCCTTGCCGCGCCCTTCCGAATCAATTGGAACGGTCTTAAACCAATCGGGCAATCCTTCGTGAACATCCTTCTGGAAAAAAGCCTGCCCTTTGATTCCGTCCGGATAGCGCCGCAGTACCAGAGCGCGATCTTTCAAAAACGGCAGGATGAAATCCGCAATCGAGTAGTAGTAAGCCAGCAGCCCGCGTTTGGTAATTCCCGATTCTGGAAAATAGACCTTGTTCAGATTGCTCAACCGCAATCGTTTTCCATCCAGCTCGACCGTCACAGTTTCCGACGGCCGGAAAACAACTCCGCTTCGATATCCGCCTTCTTGCTGAGCACGCGGCCCACAATCTCAGGCGCTCGAATAAGCTCAGGCTGCGGTTTCGGCGTACCCTCAGACTCCGTCTCCCAAGTGCAATCGGAAGGCTTCACATCTTCGCGAAGCCCGAGAAAGACCGGATGTCGCAGCGCGTGTTCGTTCGTCCATCCGCTGAATTTCACGCGTGCGATAAGCTCCGGCTTGATCCACGAAGGCTTCTCATTCGCCGCGGGTACGCCGTCAAACGGACTTCCTGCAGTCGAAAGCTCTTTTAACCTTGCAAAAATCGCTTTTTGCTTTTGCCCGTCAAATCCGCTGCCCACATGCCCGATAAATCGAAGCTTTTTCCCGTCATACAAGCCGAGCAACAGTGAACCAAACTCCAGTCCGCTAGTGCGGGCCGCCGTCCAGCCTCCCACCACCGCATCCACTGTCTGCGTCACTTTGAGTTTCAGCCAATTCGCGCTGCGATCCGAGACGTAAACACTGTCAGCCCGCTTGGCAACAATTCCTTCAAGTCCATGTTGCTTCGCCAGTTCGTATAATTCCTTTCCGTGGTCCAACTGGTGATCGGCGTAACGCAACTGTTTTGTTGGATACAAAAGCCGCTGCAGAAGTTCCTTGCGTTGCAACAGCGGGGCATCCCGCAAGTCGTAGCCATCGCAATAAAGAAGATCGAATACAAAGTAGACAACGGGCACAGTCGCAATCAGCTTCGCGCCCGGCGCACGCGTGTGCATGCGCTCCTGTAAACGCTCGAAACTGCTGTGGCCCTGCTCGTCCAAGGCCACAATCTCGCCGTCCAGAATCGCTTCTCCCGCCGCAAAACTCTTCGGAAGCGAAGCGAGTTCCGGGTAGCGCTTCGTGATGTCCACATTCGCGCGCGACCGCAGCGTAACCTCATCGTCCGAAATCCACGCCATCGCCCGAACGCCGTCCCACTTGATCTCAAACAACCAGTTTGGGTCGGAAAACACTTTGTCGGAAAGCTTCGCCAGCATCGGCTCTATCCGCGCTGGCATACCGCTTGCGCGAACCGGATGCAAATCCGCCGGCTGAATTACGCTCTGCGCACGCTTCGGCGGCTGCTCCGCGCAATCTCTTCAATCGTTCTACCCGTCAGAACGCTACCGTCATGCTCTTCGATCTCCCAGGCCGAATCCTCCGCAGTATCTTTATGCTTGATCAGCAACCACTCATTGCCCTTTTCACTGTGCTTCAGCTTTACCAGCACAAAACTGCCGCGCAGCTTTTCTCCATTCAAAACGAATTTAAGCTCGCCCTTTTTTATCTGCTGTTCCGCTTCCTGATTCCCTTCGACGAGGAAGCCCCCGCGGTCCCACACCATCACGGTTCCCGCACCATAACTCCCGTCCGGAATTTTTCCTTCGAAGCCGCCGTATTCAAGCGGATGATCTTCGGTCTGCACAGCAAGGCGTTTGTCGGAAGTATTCTGCGAAGGCCCTTTCGGCACGGCCCACGATTTCAGCACGCCACCAACCGCCAAGCGAAAATCGTAGTGTAGCCGCCGTGCGGAATGTTTTTGCACCACAAAAATATTTTCTGTCGCAAGTCCGCGCCGCGCCGGCCCTTCCAGTACAGCCAATTTCGGCAACGGCAAGCGACCGCGTCCGCCCCTCCTTGCGGGCTTATCGGTAGCCTTTTCCTTTGCAGATTCTTCCGCGCCTCCCGGCGGCTCCGGCGTCCGGTCAAACCGCCTTTTACGCCTGTATTCTTCCAATTTCTCCATGCGCGCATTCTAACCTACGCGCTTTCCCGGCTTGTTTACTTTTCTGGAAGCCTCCCCAAATGATTCATCTTGCATCCGGTTTCCGAGCCGACTAACCTTACAAATTAGCCCCTAAACTAGCCCTGGGAACGTCGCTGCAAGGAGTTCGCTCATGGCCACAAGTGTCTGGAAAGGCCACCTCACTTTTGGATTAATCTCCATTCCCGTGCGGCTCTTTGCAGCCGCGCGCGGAGAGCGCATCAGCTTCAATCAACTCCACAAGGTCTGCAATTCCCGGCTCAAGCAGCCGCTTATGTGCCCGACCTGCAATCGCAACGTGGAGCGCTCGGAAATTGTAAAGGGCTACGAATACGAAAAGGACCAGTACGTCCTGTTCTCGGAAGAAGAGCTCGACAAGATCGAACCCGCCTCCGCGCACGTCATGGAAATTCTGGAATTCGTGAAAGTCAACGAAGTGGACCCGCTTTATTTCGACGCGTCGTATTACGTCGCTCCAGAAGAAGGCGGCGCAAAAGCCTACAAGTTGCTTATGTTGGCGATGGAAGAATCTGGCTACGCGGCGATTGCGAAAGTCACCATGCACCAGCGCGAACACATCGTCGTCGTTCGCCCGCGCGCAAAAGGCCTGACACTGCACACCATGTTCTACACAAACGAAATTCGCGCCGTGGAATCGATTCCGGCGGACAACGTGGAACTAAAAGAACAGGAAAAGAAACTCGCGCACCAGTTGATCGAAAGCCTTGCCGCCCCGTTCCAGGCGCAAAAATATCGCGACGAATATCAGGAAAATGTGAAAGCCATGATTGCCGCAAAACTGCAAGGGCCAGCAGGTTACCGAAGTCACGCAGCCGCACATGGCTCCCGTGATTGACCTGATGGAGGCCCTGAAAAAGAGCATCGCGGAAAAACAAGCGCCGGCTGCAAGCGCTGCTCCAAAGAAGCCGCCGGTTCGCGCTGTGGAGCCCGCGCAAATCAACCAGAAAAAAGGAAAGAAAGCGGCCAGTTAGTTTTACATGGGAACAACCGACCGATTCAGCCGCGAAGAAGTTCAGCGCATATTGGATCTGACTCCAAAGCAACTGGATTACTGGGATCGCTTGCGTCTTGTTTCTTCCCGCAAAGAACAGAAAAACCGCTACTACGATTTTCGCGATCTCATCGGCCTTCGCACCGTAAAACAACTTACAGAAAACGGCGTTCCCGCAAATCGGTTAGGACGCGCGCTCGCTGCGCTACGGGAAGGACTATCGCACATAGAAGCTCCACTTACGGAATTGCGCATCGTCTCCGACGGGCGTGATGTGGTTGTGGAGCGCGACGGCGCGCGGCTCGATCCCCTTTCCGGCCAGTTCGTGATGAATTTCGATACGCGCGAATTGGGCGAACGAGTTCGTGTGATGTCCGGCCGCACCGCGGACGAATGGTTTTCACAAGCGCTCGAATGTGAAAGAGACAGCGACACCGTAGAAGACGCAATCAGCGCCTACGAACAAGCGCTGCGGATAGAACCGAACAAAATCTATGCGTTACTTAATTGCGGGACGCTCCACTACGAGCAAGGAAATCTGGAGAAAGCCTCTGAATATTTCCAGCGCGCCGCTGACTCGGATCCCGGCAATTCTCTCGCTCATGCCAATCTGGGCAGCGTTCTGGACGAACTCGGAAAAACCGAAGAAGCGCGGCAGCATCTGCGGCTCGCGGTGCGTTTCGCCCCGAACCATCCCGATGCCCGCTACAACTTGGCTTTGGTCTGTGAAAAACTTGGCGCGCACGACGAAGCGCGAGAGCATTGGCAGCAATATGTGAATCTTGACTCCGCAAGCCCGTGGAGTGATTACGCCCGGCAACGGCTGGCCGCCCCCGCGGTAAAATCCGCGCGCAGCTGATAGAAAAACGCGGTTACTTGATCTGCTGTTCTGGCGGCAATCCCTGATTGATGCTTAGCAGTTTCTGAAATCCGTCTTTGACGACGGTTGATTTGATGTTGTCTTTCGTCACGACGACGGGCTCCAGCAAAATCGTCGGAACGCTTGTTTTGCCATTATTACTGCTCGCTTTGGTGTCCGGCTTTTTGCCTTTTGCAAGGCGCACGGCTTCTTCCGCGGCTTTCAGCGCTTGATTTGTGACGGGCTTGTAAACCGTCATCGTTTGCACCCCTTGCGCGATGCAGATGATTGCCGCCAAATCCGCGTCTTGCCCTGACACCGCAACTTTTCCTGCGAGATTATTTTCTCTCAGCGCTTGAATCGCGCCTCCCGCTAACCCATCGTTGGAAGCGAGCACCGCGGCGATGTTGCCCTTGCTGGAATCAATTGCTTTCAAGGTGGAAATGTATGCTTCGGAAGGAAGCCACTCGTTCGTGTAGCTGTCCGCAACGATTTTGATGTCGCCGCGGGCGATTGCAGGCTGCAAGACATTCATCTGCGAATCGTGCAGAATTTTCGCGCCTTCGTCCTTTGGCGATCCAGCAATGATCAGGTAGTTTCCTTTTGGCGCGCGCTGCCGAGGGATTCCGCCTGCATCCGGCCAATCGCAATTCGATCGAAGGTAATGTAGAGATCCACATCGCTGTTCAGAACCAGGCGATCGTAGCTGATAACTTTAACGTTTGCCGCTTTTGCCGCTTCCACGATGCGGCTCGCTTTCGTCGTATCGTGCGGTAGCAGGACGAGGGCTTTGATTCCGGCTTTGATCATCTCTTGCACTTGCCGAAGCTGGCGATCGTCGTCGCCTTTGGCGTCGGCGGAAATCATCTCCGCGCCTAGCTCTTTCGCGCGAGTCTCGAACGAAGTCAAATCTGTTTGCCAGCGCTCTCCATTCATCGCTTCGATGGAGAAGCCGATTTTTATTTTGCTTGCCGTCTGCGCACTTGCAAACTGCGCGCAATAAATCGCAAGGGCGAGAACAGAGAAAAACGCCAATCGGCGAATGCGAGTGAACAAGGGAATCCTCCACGGTTAAGCGACGTTAGCACGGCGGAAAAATCGCGGGAATTTTCCGGAGGAAGCTGTGCTGTTTAGAAGTACGGGATGAACGCCGTTTCGGGCTCCTTTTGGGAGCATCGATGATTCCCGCAAATCCTTGCCCCTGTTTTTCTAGACGAGAGCGACTTCGCGGGGGCGTTTACGTTTCCATTCATGTTCTTTGCGAAGATGGGCGAGATGTTTTTTCACCTGTGTCTGCATTTCGGCGAAGGCGGTTTTGCAGCTGGAGCGAAGGTGTTTGCTTTTTGCTGTGGCGTGGAAGGTTCCGGTGGGCAGAATGAGATTCAGCGCGAGTGCGATTTCTTCCGTCCGCGGAACCATGGAAAAAACGCAGTGCAATTGAACGAGATCGGGCTCAAAACTTTTTAGGAATTTCTCCAGCTTTTCTGCGCAACGCTTTACTTCCCCTTCCGCTGCCGAATGTTTTTCGACTTCCTTGAAAACAATCGAGAGTTTCATGTGAGCACCTGTAGGAAAGTGCGGTGGAAAGAGGTTCGACTATGCAGCTGCACCGCATTTGCAGCCGAGCATAGCAAGCCGCGAGGTGAGCGGCAATGCGATTTGCGCGTCGGAGTAAACAGAAATTTCGTATGCACGCCATTTAAACCAGCACTAGCTTGCACCGGCACACCAGAAACCGCGATGGGCCGCTGCGACCTCGAGCTACTCCGCCAGATTGGATGCGTTGACAGGGCTGGCGGCTGCAACCTACTCTGCAAAAGCCGGAAAGTTAGGAAAAAGATGGCCCCAAAAGAAAAATCGAAATTGGCATTGAAATTGCCGAGGGCGATTGCGCATTGGACCGGCGGGGTGGTCCTATCCGGACTGGAACGGGTATGTGTACCCGAAAAAGAAGCCGAAGGGATTTCACGAAGCGAGTTTCTTGGCTGAATTTTTCGACACGATTGAGATCAACACTTCTTTTTACAATCCGGTGAAGGCGGAGAATGCAAAGCAGTGGATGGAGCGGATTTCGGCGAACAAGAATTTTATGTTCACGGCGAAATTGTGGCAGCGGTTTACGCACGAGACGGGCGCGTCGAAGGAAGATGAGAAATTGGTGCGCGCGGGATTCGAGCCGCTGCGCGATGCGGGCAAACTGGGCGCGGTATTGCTGCAGTTCCCTTTTTCGTTCCACAGGACGGTGGAGACTAGCGGCTTATCTGGTCTCGCTGCTGAAGCGCTTTGCGGACTTTCCACTGGTGGTGGAAGTGCGGCACGCTTCGTGGAATGCGCCCGAAACTTTTGCGCTGCTGGCGGAGCACAACGCGGGATTCTGCAACATTGATCAGCCAGTGATCGGGCGTTCGATGAAAGCGACTGAAGAGACGACTTCTCCTGTGGGTTATGTGCGGTTGCATGGACGGCGATACGACACCTGGTTCGGCGACGATGAAAAACTTCCGTCGCATGAGCGGTACAACTACTTGTACTCGGCGGAGGAGCTGAAGCCGTGGGTGGCGCGGATTGAGAAGATTGAAGAGAGTGCGAGCGACGTTTTTGTGATTACGAACAATCATTACCAGGGAAAGGCGGTGGTGAACGCGCTGCAGCTGATCAGCATTTTGAAGCCGGCCAAGGTGAAGGTGCCGGAGCCGATTTTGCAGAAGTACGCGGAAACCGAGGCGATTGCAATTGAGGGGCCGCAGGAGGGGAAATTGTTTTGAGAGAAAGCTGAATTGACGGTGGGTCGCGGGAAAAGTTCTCCCGATTCGAAAAATTCAACATCCACAAACGACGCGCAGGTAGGATGCGCGGCGAGGGGAATGCGGTATGGGCGGAATTTACAGAGCTGATCATGTGGGGAGTTTCTTGCGGCCGGCGGAGCTTTTGGAGGCTCGGCGGAGTGCTGGTCCGGAGCGATTGCGGGAGATTGAGGACCGGCATGTGTTGCGGGTGCTGGCAAAACAGAAGGCGTTGGGATTTGAGGCGGTGACGGACGGCGAGCTGCGGCGACGGAATTTCATGAGCGATTTTACGGATGCCGTCGAGGGATTTGATTTAGGCGACGCGGTGGGGCGGAGTTGGCAGGCGGGAACGGCTTCCCCTGTTTCGCACGGTTCTTCAGGCACGGACAGCGCGACTGCGGCGGTGAGCAGCGTTACGGGCGTGGTGACGGGGAAGTTGCGGCAGGTGCGGCCGCTGACAGGTCATGAGCTGCCATTTTTGAAAGCGCATAGTTCCCTTCCCATCAAGATGACCCTGCCGAGCGCGACGCAGTTTCCTGCGATCTCCTTCAAGCGCGCCGTGACGGACAAGATTTACAAGGATCATTCGGCACTGCTCTGGGAAATTGTCGAGATCATGAAAATCGATTTGCAGAAACTGGCTGCGGATGGCGTGGCCTACATCCAGATTGATGCGCCGCGGTACAGCTACTACATGGATCCGAAATGGCGGGCGTGGATTCAGACGGAGATGCAGGCGGATCCGGAAGCGGCGCTCGAGGAAGCGGTGCGGGCTGACAATGCCTGTTTTCGGGCCGCAAGGCGAGAAGGGGTGACACTGGGAATTCATTTGTGCCGCGGGAATAATCGCAGCCATTGGTATGCGGAAGGCGGGTACGACGCGATTGCGGAAAAGCTGTTTGGAACGCTGGAGGTAGACCGGTTTTTGCTGGAGTACGACGACGAGCGGTCGGGAACGTTTGAACCGCTGCGATTTGTGCCGAAGGGAAAGACAGTGGTGCTGGGGCTTGTGAGTTCGAAAGTGCCACGGCTCGAGGATGCGTCGGAACTGCAGAAGAGGATTGCGGAGGCATCGCGGTTTGTGCCCATGGAGAATTTGGCGCTGAGTCCTCAATGCGGATTTGCTTCGACGGCTGAGGGGAATTTGCTGACGGAGGAAGAGCAGTGGAGGAAGTTGGAGCTGGTGGTGGAGACGGCACGGAAAGTTTGGGGTTGAGGATTTGCAAGCGCGACGGAGAAAAGAGGAAGAAAACCCCACGCGAGGACCGAAGAAAGCTGCGATGTAAAATCGCGGTACAAAGGCGTGGGAGAGAGAAAAGGATGGGTCGTGAAACTTATGCTTAGAAGAGCTTGGACCGCCTTATCGTTTGTTTTTATTTTGGCGCTGCCGGTTTGTCTTTTTGGACGGACAAAAAGAGTGATCGCAGACGGAGGCTGCGGTTATTTCAGTGGATGCGGCGCATCCGGGGGCGGCAATTTCTCCTTCGATGTTTGGGATATTTTTTGAGGACATTAATTTTGGGGCGGACGGTGGGCTTTATCCCGAGTTGGTGAAGAACAGATCGTTTGAGTTTCAGCAGCCGTTGACGGGATGGCATGAAGTTTTGGGGTTCAGCGGCAAGGGACTCGATCGCCCGAAAGGCGAACTGGGGATTCGAACGGAGGAGCCGTTGAACGAGACGAATCCGCATTATCTGCGGGTTCGCGTGTATGAGCCTGGGTATGGATTCTACAATTCGGGATTTCGCGGGATGGGGGTGGAAAGCGGCGCGGAATACCGGTTTTCCGTCTTTGTACGGAGCGACGGGCCGAAAGCGATTCGCGCGGTGCTGCTGGACGGGAGCGGGCATGAAATAGGGAGCGGGAAGCTGGAGGGATTTGACCGGGGCTGGAAGAAATACGAGACCGTGATTCGCGCGAATGCTACGGTGCGAACATGCGCAGTTGCGACTCATCGTGGACGAAACGGGAACTGTCGATCTCGACATGGTTTCGCTGTTCCCAGTGGATACATGGAAGCACCGGCCGAATGGATTGCGCAAAGACCTGGTGCAATTGCTGGCTGACATGCACCCTGGATTTTTGCGATTCCCGGGCGGATGCATCGTGGAAGGTCGGCAACTGGCGACGCGGTATCGGTGGAAGACGACAGTCGGGGACATTGCGCATAGACAGACGATCGTCAACCGGTGGAACGATGAATTCGATTTCCGGCCGGCACCGGATTATTTTCAATCGTTCGGCTTGGGATTTTACGAATATTTTCAGCTGGCGGAGGACATTGGCGCTGCGCCGCTGCCGATTTTGAATTGCGGGATGGCGTGCCAGTTCAACTCAAGCGAGACGGCGGCGCTGGAGCAGCTTGATGAATACGTGCGCGATGCGCTGGACTTGATCGAGTTTGCGAATGGGCCGGTGACTTCGCCTTGGGGTAAATTGCGCGCGCAGATGGGACACGCGGAGCCGTTTCATCTGACGATGATCGGCGTGGGCAACGAGCAGTGGGGGCCGCGGTACGTCGAGCGGTACAAAGTGTTTGCGGCCGCGTTGAAGGCGAAACACCCGGAGGTCAAGCTGGTAGTGAGCGCGGGGCCATTGCCCTCGGGAGAGCCGTTCGACAGCATGTGGGAGGGCTGGCGGACGCTGAAAGCCGACGTTGTGGATGAACATTACTATATGAATCCGGAGTGGTTTTTTGCGAACTCGGGGCGGTATGACCACTACGACCGGTCGGGGCCGAAGGTTTTTGCGGGCGAGTATGCGGCGCAGACTGCGGGTGTGACGAGCGCGGATAACAAAAACAATTGGAAGGCCGCGATTGCAGAAGCCGCTTTCATGACTGGCCTGGAGCGCAACGGCGATGTTGTGCAGATGGCTTCGTATGCGCCGCTGATGGCGCATGTGGATGCGTGGCAGTGGAAGCCGGACGCGATCTTTTTTGACAATTTGCGTTCGTTTGGGACGCCCGATTATTACGTCCAGAGAATTTTTGCTCTCAATGCGGGGACGCGAGTTGTTCCGGTGACGCCTCGGGCCGAGGCGGGACTATATACGAGCGCTTCGCTGGACGAACGCAGCCATGAACTGATTGTGAAGGCGGTCAACTATTCGGCGAATGTCCGGCCGGCGGAGATTCGATTGAACGGGATGACCGGGAGCGGAATGGCCAAGGTGAGCATTTTGGCTAGCGCGGATTTGAACGCGGAGAATAGTTTTGAACATCCGACTGCTATTGCGCCGGAGGCTTCTACTGCCGAGATGAAAAACGGAACGATTACGACGGTGCTGCAGCCTTACTCGGTGACCGTGTATCGCGTTCTTACTCGCTAGAGGAATTGGGAGAGCGAATGACAAAGCGGCGGGAGTTTTTGCGGGCAGTGGGAATGACAGCGGCGGGGGCGTGCTTCCCTGCCGAGTTGGCGTGGGCTCTGGAACGGGAGAAGGCGGAGCTGATTTTGCACGGCGGAAACTTCTGGACAGTGAATCCAAGGGAGCCGCGGGCGGAGGCGATTGCGATTGCTCGCGGACGGATTTTGGCCATTGGCAGCGACGCGGATGTGCTTTCATTGGCAGTGCCGACAACGAAGAAGATTGATTTGGGGAAGAAGACGGTGCTGCCGGGATTTATTGATGCCCATTCGCATCCGGCGCTAGCGGGCGTAATGCATTTGCGGATGGTGGATTGCGACCTGCGGTCGATTGGGGCAATCACGGCAGCACTGCAAGAGCGCGCTGCGAAGACCCCGGCGGGCGACTGGGTGATGGGATTCAAGTACGACGATACGAAGACGTCTGACGGGCGGCCGCTGGCGATTCAAGATTTGGATGCTGCGTTGCCGGATCACCCTGCGTACATCCAGCACCGCGGCGGGCACACGATTTATTGCAATTCCCTGGCGATGAAACGCGCAGGGATCGACGAGAAGACGCACGATCCGGCGGGCGGAAGAATCGATCACGACGCGGCGACGGGAAAATTGAATGGACGGCTAGCGGAGAGTGCGCAAGCTTTGATCGACAAGGTGAGGCCGACGAGCTTCACGCGAGACGATCAGCGCGAAGGCGTGAAGCTGATTTCGAAGATGCTGGCGAAAGCGGGAATTACTTCGGCGACGGAAGCGCAGGGGACGCCGACTGATTTGCAGGCTTACCAAGATGCGCGGGACGCGGGCGATCTGCTGTATCGCGCGTACTGCTTCATCAACTACCGCTACCTAGACTCCATGATTGCAGCGGGCGTGCGGACGGGGCTTGGAGATGAATGGGTGCGCGTGGGCGCGATGAAACTGGTTTGCGACGGGTCGATTTCGGAACGGACGGCGCGACTATCGACGGCGTATGAAGGGCGGCCAAATGATTTTGGGATTCTGGTGATGAAAGAAGAAGAGCTGTACGAGTACGGGTGGAAGGCGCACCTGGCGGGGTGGCAGATTGGGACGCACGCGAATGGGGACGTGGGAATCGATACGACGCTGCGTGTGTACGAACGGCTGCAGAAGCAAAGCCCGCGGAAGGACGCGCGATTCCGGCTGGAGCACTGCACGGTGGTGAACGAGTCGCTGGTGGCGCGGATAGCGGCGCTGGGGGCGATTCCGACTCCGTTTTCGACGTACGTTTATTATCACGGCGAGAAGATGAAATACTACGGCGCGGAGCGGTTGAATCATATGTTTGCACTGCGTTCGTTTCTGGACGCGGGGATTCGCGCTACGCAGGCTTCGGATTATCCGCCGGGGGAATTTGTGCCGATGATGGCGCTGCAGTCGGAAGTGACACGGACGGATATGAAGGGAAATGTTTGGGGACCGAAGCAGAAAATTACTGCTGAAGAGGCGATCCGTGTAGGGACGTTGCATGGGGCTTATGCGTCGTTTGAAGAGAATTTGAAGGGTTCACTGGAAGCAGGGAAAGTGGCGGATTTGGTGGTGTTGGGGCGGGATCCGATGAAGGAGGATCCGTCGACGCTGGTGACGATACCGGTGGAGAGGACGATGGCGGGAGGAAAGTGGACGTACGAAAGTTGAGAGCCTAGCCTTTTGACAATGCAAAACTCGTACGGGGGAGGTTGCTATGAAGGTCAGGCAGCTATGCGCGGAACTCGCTTCTGGGCAGAACAGGTCATCGCCTTCTTCCTGATCAGGTATCCAAGCGCCTTCCAGTAACGCTCAGAAGAAAACGGCAAATGTTCGGATCCCGCCAATAAGAGACGGTTTTGCACAATCATCCACAGATTTGCACAGATGAATTCTGAAAATGCAGTTGACGCGAGATTAGATAGAATTTATTGTGCGTGCAGATCGAAACGGAACGCGAAAGCGGAACGGGGCGATCAGCGGAAAGCGCGGAATGAAGCGGTCAAAGCGCCTTCTTCCGAGATGCGCAACAGAGCCTTAAAATTTTGTGGCGCAATTGGAAGAGGGTGAAGAAGCCGAAGCAGGAAGCGAATTCTGTGAAAAACTTGAGTCGCAGAGCAGGACGCTCCAGCAGCAGGATTGAAAGCGAGTGCGAGGGCTTCGGCCGGAACACGAACGAGTAGATTGGCGGCGAAGCAGGACGGCTGTACGACACAGTTTCCAGGGCGCGACATCGCAAGATGGCGCGCCCTTTTTTCGTTTTGTGCCCTTCCCTTTTAAAAACCCCTGACCATATACTGCAGTTCGAATTTCGAGCCGTTGCCTGCGTTGACTTTTCGCGCCGGGAGATTTCGCTTCCCTTCAGGAATGACGAGTGAGATCTTAGTTATGACGGTTGGGCCCGCTAGCTAAAGGACTGGCGGGGGTGGGGCTGAGGGAGACGGCATGGATTGGCGGAGCTTTTCCATTTCGGGGGGAAATTCGGGATCGGCGGGCGGGAATTTTCCCTGGGAGATGGCCCATTGTTCGAGCCAGCCCGCGCCGTGTTCTCCGACATAGGTGTTGGGGAGGCTGTAAGCGTTGTCGTTGAGGGCGGATTCGAGCGTGATGAATTTGTAGCCGCGTTTGCGGAGAATGTCGAGCAGTTCGGCGACGTGATCGGCTTCCAGATTGTTGCCATGCATCAGGATGATTTGGCGCGGCTCGTAGCCGAGGAGGTCACGCGAGAATTTTTCGTCGTGAGCAAAAACGGCATCGGCGAACGCGAGATAGGCCGCGGCGATTTTTTGCTGGAGCGCGGAGTCGCCGCGCCTTTTGGCTTCATCGTAGATTCCGGCGAAAGCCCAGTCGCGCGGGTCCATGGTAATGGGTGCAAGGCGGTAGCCGCGATTGATGAGAAAGGCTTCGACTTCGCGACGCGTTTGGAGGTCGCGGCCGACGTCGAGGAAGGGATTGCGGAAATAGCGCATCTTCATATTGTGCTTGGCGAGAAGGATTTTTGTGACGGTCTCGCCGCGGATGATGGACTCCTCAAATTCTTTGGCGCCGACTTTATTGAGTGAAGGATGCGAAAAGGTGTGATTGCCAAGTTCAAAGCCGGCGTCGAGCCATTGATTGAGCGCGGCGATGCGGGCGTCAACTTCTCCTGTGTGGGAGTAGAGCCAGGCTTCGTTGACGAAACCTACGACGGGAATTTGTTGCTGCTTGAGCGTGCCGACGAGGCGCGTGGTCATTTCGGTGACTTCCTGCGCGGACATGGTTGGGGTGTGGCTGCCGGGGAGGTCGTCAAAGGTGATGGCGATTTCGCGCTGGGTCGTTTGCGCGAAGGTGGCAGGAGTTGCGAGCAGGGCGAAGAGAAAAAGTTTTGCGAAGCGGTTCATGCGCTGATCCTTCCTTGGAGTAAGGACAGATTATAGACGGATGTATGGCGCGGACATTGTGCCATCAGGCGCTCGATTTCCGCGATGGGGCGAATGCCGCCGCGCGCGCCGACTGCGGTGCAATTGAGTGCGGCTGCGGCGCAGGCGAATTCGAGTTGGCGGTGCGGTGGGCCAGTTTTGTAGAAGCGCGTAGATAAAGGCGGCGTGGAAGATGTCGCCGGCGCCGGTGGTGTCGGCGGTGGGTACGTTGAAGGCGGGTGCGTAAAAGAAATTTGCTCCGTCGAAGGCGAGGACGCCGTCGTGGCCAAGTGTTGCTGCGGTGAGTTTGCTGGCGAATTTTCTTTGGACGAGTTGGAGAGATTTGGGGAGATCGGATTCGGCGGAGATGCGACCGGGGATGTCTTTGCTGGCAATCAGGAAATCGATGTTGGGGAGAAGGGTTTCGATTCCGGGATAGAGGTCATCGAGATCGGCGACGATGGGAACTTTTGCGGCGCGCGCCCATTCGGCGGCGACTGTTGCGGCGGCGGTGTCATAGCCGTCGACGAGAAGGGCTCGGGCAGAAGTGATCCATTCGCGCTGGAGTTCGGCGGGCTGGAGGGCGAGGCGTTCATCGTGGCGGCGAAGGACGGTGCGCTCGCCGGTGGCGTCAATGAGGATAAAGGATTGGTGGCTGGGGCAATTTGGCGCGGTGAAAAGTTTCGCTTCAACTCCGGCGCGTTCGAATTCGGCGCGTTGGAGTTGCGCGGCGTAATCGTCGCCGAATTTGCCGATGTAGCGCGTGCGAAGACCCCAGGATTGGCAGGCGACCATGGCGCTGGCGACCTGGCCGCCGGGGAGAATGCTGGCAGATTCGAATTCGACTTTGGAGCCCCGCGCGGGATATTCGTGCGACAGGGATGAGCGTGTCGGTGGCATTCAGACCGACTCCGACTACGTCGACTTGGAAGGATTGCGTCATTGGAAGCGAGTGGTGCGCCAGAGGCGGAGACCGCAGGCGGCGAGGAGGATACAGAGACGCTATAGAGAGAAGGATTGCGGGCGTCCAGTGCGCGGGAATGTCGGGTACGCGGGCCATGTATGCGAAATAGATAAAGACGGCAGTGGCGAGAGCTAGGAAAAGCCAGTCAAGGATTCCGCGTCGACGGTGCGGCTTCTCCTGCCGATTGGCGGCCGTCCATGCGAGCTTCGACGAAATCAGCCGAGAGGGCGTAGCGATCGGATTCGCGGAGGGCAGCGGCTTTCCACTGAGCGCTTTCTTGCGGAGAAGCGCTCGAAAGTGCGATGGCGGCAACGCCGAGAATCATTAGGAGCGATCCGCCGATGACTTGCGAGTAGGTTGCGGTGCTTCGGCCATGGAGTTCGCCGAATACGAGCACGCCCCAGAGCAATCCCCATAGTTGATTTGTGTTGGATAGCGGAATGCCGCGGCTGATGCCGACGTATTTTGCGGCGTATTGCTGGAAGAGATCGCCGATGACCCAGATGAAACCGCCAAGCATGAGCCAGAAGATAACGCCGCGCGCGGCAGAGAGTTGCGCGAAAAGAGTTTGCGCGCCGAGAGTGCTGAAGGAAAGCGCGGACATCATGCCGAGTTCGCCGATGGTGAAAAAGGTGACGAAGCTGAGTGGATTCATACCGGAGAGATAGGCTTTGCGATAAGGGATGTACATCGTGCCCCACAGAACTCCGGCGCCGAGTGCAGCGAGGATGCCGTGCGTAGGATTTGCGCCGGGAGTGTGCGCACCAGAAGAAGCGATGGCAAGAATTGCGGCCCCGGCGCACATGACGAGCGTGCCGCCGACAACGCCGAGCCAGCTCCTGAGCCCAGCTCTGCGAAGTTCGTTGAAGAAGAGAAAGCCCCAGAGAATGCCGAGGAGCGAATTCGAATTCCAAAGAGGAAACGCGATGCTGAGGCCGATGTCGCGGATGGCGTAAACGGTGAGCGTGTTGGCGACAGCCCAGAGGCAGCCTGCGAGAATGGCCCAGACAATGAGATGCGGAGCGCGACGAGCGTCGGCTCGAATCGAGCTGGCACCGACGATGAGAGCGGGGAGGCTCCAGCGCGCGAGGAATACTCCGACGACCATGACGAGCGAGATGACCATCGGCGAGAGGCCGAGCGTGACGAGTTTCGTGGGGGCTTCGGCTGCGCCGAGCCAGGCTCCGGCGGTGAGCCCAGAGAAGATGCCTAGGAGTTGAAGAGTGCGGGAGCGAGGGGACAGAGTTGCTCGGTCGGCGGCGCGGCGGAGTGGACATTTTTAGCAGATCCACTCCAGGAGCAAAAGTCCGGCGAGGAGAACGGCAACGGGAACCCAGAACTGGACGTCGGTGAAGACGCTGGCGAGGCGATTGCGCGAGGGTTGACGCGCGTCAGTTCCGTTCGTCACGATTCCCCTTCGAAAGATGGTGGTCTCGGGTGCGCGGACAAGATAGCAGAGGCGGGGAAGAAAAACACGCGCTCTAGACAACTCGCAAGCTACTTTTTGAAGAGGTTGTCGAAGGCCTGGCGGGCGTCGAGCGGGCGCGAAGGGGTGGCTGCTTCGACGGCGGCGGTCTGCGCGGGTTGCGAATAGGTGGTAGGGGCGGTGTCCTTTTCGATCGTCATGCGAAATTCGTAGAAGGTGCAGGAATTCTTGGCGTCCTTGGGCGAAATGCGATCAGGGACGGGCTGCGTACATTCAAACTGCGCGCCGGTGTCAAAAAAGCGGCACTGCTTGCAGCAGTGAAGCTGGAAATTGCACTTGGGACACTGGCCAGCTGGATCGAAGCCGGGAGTCAAGACGGCGCCGCAGTTGGAGCAGCGCGCGCGGGTGACTGTGCCGACCATGCGCGGTGTGCGCGGGCCTAAGTGATCGTTCTGGCCGCGCGGGCCGCCTTGCGGCGGTTTGCGATCCTGCCGATGTTCTTTCTTATCTTGCTTTTCGCTATCGCGATAGCCGCGATGGCCGTACTTGCGGTCCACGTACGCCTCCGTATTACCGTCCGGGCGGGCGGCGACTGCCAAAACACTTAGTGTAGGAGAAAACTAAAACACACCCTGGTTAGTATCCAATCGGATTGCTACACTCGGCGCGGCAAGCGACTTCGAAGGGGTTTCGCAAAGGAATTGCCAACGGCCAAGAGCAGGAGATGAGACAACATTGTTTGTAGCGCTATGGGAGTTCGAAGTCAAGCCAGGATGTGAAGAATTGTTTGAAGAGACATACGGTGCGGGCGGGGCATGGGCGAAGTTGTTTCTACAGGATTCGCGGTATCGCGGGACGCGCCTGTTGAAAGATGCCGAGCGGGAGCGAGTGCATTTGACGCTTGATTTTTGGGAGACGCGGGAAGCGTATGGGAAGTTTAAGAAAATGCATGCGGCGGAATAGGAAAAGATCGATTGGGAATGTGCAGGGATGGCGGTCTCGGAATCAAAGCTCGGCGAATTCGAGGGCTCAGCGCAATAGCTTAAATTCCGCCTAGTTTGACGCTCTTCACTACGAACGCATCCTTCTCACAATCGAACTGGAACTCTACATCGCTCCAGTCCGAAATCCCCACAAACAATCGACCTTTCTTGTATTCGAACCAGTTTTGCGCCAAGAATTCTTAGCCGAGACCCGTCCCATTGATTGGGTTGAGAATCGAGTATTCTTTCAGCCTGTACTCGTTCAATGGGGTCCATTTCAACTGAATGCCTTGGGCTGGAAAGCAGTGCGCAGGCGAGTTCCGCCGAAGCTATCGTCCAGCTTGCCCCACGATTTCTCCATTTCAGCAACGCTGGCAAGTAGCGCCACGGGTGCCCTACGTTGCGATTTAGGTCAGGCGAAGAGTTTGGATAGGCCGGTGGGGGCAAGGTCGGGCTGGAGGAATTTGGCGGGGGAGCCGGCGGAGCGGAGGACGGCTTCGGCGGCGAGGTAGCCGCTGCGGACTGCGCCTTCCATGGTGGCGGGCCAGCCGGTGGCGGTCCAATCGCCGGCGAGGAAGAATCCGGGCGTGTTGGTGGTTTGCGCGGGGCGGAAGCGGTCGACGCCGGGCTCGGGGGAAAACGTGGCGGAGGCTTCCTTGATGACGGTGGCTTTGACGAGTTGCGCTTCGCGCGCGCCGGGAAGCGCCTGGCGGATTTCTTTCAGGCAAAGGTCGATGATTTCTTCTCGGGATTTTTTGAGCAGGTCGTACGAAGCGCTGATGACGAGCTGAAGATATTGCTGCGCTCCGGGGACGGGAGCGTCGGATTGGTCTTTGTAGAGCGCGGTCTTGTTGAAGACCCATTGGACGTTTGTGTCGAGAAGCGTGATGAAGGGCTCGTTGGTGACGGGGCGGTCGAACCAGAAGTGGACGCCAGTGATGGGGGAGACTTTGATTTTGTCGAGTGAGCCGAGCACGGGACTGGCGGATTTGATTTCGGGCGGAAGAAGATTGTCGAGCGCCGTGTGCGGGAGCGCGAAGATGTAGGCATCGGCGGATTCTTCGCGGCCGTTGTCGAATTGGACTGCAGCGATTGCGTTGTTTTCGATGCGAATGCCGCGGACTGGCGCGCGAAGCGCCACTTCCCCTCCTTTTTTTTCGATGGCGAAGCGGCAGCCATCATAGAGCTCGGCAAGCGGTACGGCAGGCACTCCCATGCGGTAGCCGGTTCGGTTTGAAAGAAATGCTTTCCAGAAAACGTCAATTCCGAAACGGGCGTCGGTGCGGTCGAGTTCTTCATCGAGGGCACTGACGAGAACGACTCGCCAGAAGCGCTCAATGGCGCGCGGCGTTTGCTTCTGGCTTTTGAGCCAATCAAGCATGGAAATTCCGGCAGGGGTGGCGACTTCTTTCGGTTTTCCGGCCGTGAATAAGATTCGCATCATCGCGCGGGCGATGGAGAGCTTATCGCCGAGCGAGAGCGGCGCAAATGTGGCGAACGAACCCGTCATGTGAAACGGCGCGGGAAGAATTCTGGCTTGCATGGTGCCGCTGCGGCCCTGCGGGTCGAGAAAAAAGAGGCGGTCGAAGAATTTTATTTTGTTGGCGGAGCCGACGCGGCGGTAAAAATCGTCGAGATTGGTGCAGCAGCCAAGCGTGACGTGCTGGCAATTGTCCACGTGCTCGCCGCTGGGGAGAACGTACGACGTGGCGCGCCCGCCGAGATAGGGCCGCAATTCGAACAGTCTTACTCGCCAGCCGGACTCAGCCAGCGCGACGCCGGCCGCCAGACCCGCCAGCCCGCCGCCGATCACGATCACGTTTTTCGAGGACATTTTCCCTTGTATGGCGCCCGAATCGAGCGCGGGCGATGGAGAGAATTTTTTCCGGCTTGGAGAGGCTCACGCGTTCTCCGAAGACGGCAAAATCGAGCGATTCGATGCGCGCAAGCAGCGCGGAGTAGGTGTGCACGAGCAGCCAGAGCGTGCCGCGGCTGTCGGCGTCAATCAGGTCAAGGAGTTCAGAGCCTTCTTCATAATTTTGCCAGGCGCGTTCGGCTTCAAAGCGGAGGAGTTCGCGCACGCCGAGCGTGGCTTCGTGGCACCCAAAATCTTCTGGAGCCGCGCTGTAACGCGCCAAGTCTTCGTCGGGCAGATAGACGCGGCCGAGGGAATAGTCTTCGTGTACGTCGCGAATGATATTGGTCAGCTGGAAGGCGAGGCCGAGTTTTTCGGCCAGGTCGAGCGCGCGCGGATCCTTGAAGCCGAAAATATGAGTGCAGGTGAGGCCAACAGTTCCAGCGACGCGGTAACAATATTCGCGGAGGCGGTCAAAAGTCGGATAGGCCTGGATGGTGAGATCCATTTCGGCGCCCGAAATCAGGTCGTGCAGATAGCGTGTGGGCATGTTGTAACGGCGAATGGTGTCCACGAGGGCAGGCAAGATTTCTGCGGCGTGCTTCGGCACAGAATCGGAGAGTGGCAGTGCGACAGTACTGTCGAAAACCTGTTCGAGGCCGGTGACGGCTTCGTCGAGTGCGGCGCGCCACTTGGCGAGGCCGCGTTGCTTGGCTGCGAGGTCGTGGCCTTCGTCGGCGACGTCGTCCACCAGGCGCATGAAGGCGTAGAGAGCTACGATCGCGTCACGCTTTGCTTTCGGAAGAAGGAAAAACGCCGGATAAAAGCTGCTGTGGGCCGAGCGGGCAATCTGATGGCAGGTGGCAAAGGAAGACTCGACACTAATGTTGGTTGCTTGCTGGGGTGCAACATGTTTTGCCCCTGCAGGCGCTGAATTTTGTGATCGCCTGCGGGAAAACATTTGAGAGAGAAGCACGCTGCCTAAGAGCCGGGCTTGTTTAGCTTTGCCGACCGAGGGGCGACGATTGAGCGTGTCATAACCCTGCGCTTCAATGGCGTCGACGACCGCCAAGCCGCCGCGGCTGAACATTTCCAGGTCGACGCTGAGGCGGCCGTCCACCATTTTTGCGAGGGGATAACCTTCGCCGAACAACCGACGCGTGCGGGCGATGAGATCTTTCATGAGCGCAACGTAGCGCTCGCTGAACTGACGGTTGGTGATATCGCTTTCGCTTACGCCGTGTTGCGCGGCGACCCCGAGCGGGATGTAGACGCGGCCTTTTTCTAGGTCGCGCGAAACGTCTTGCCAGAAATTGGCGAGCTGGAGCGCAGTGCAGGTAGCATCGGAGAGTTCTTGACGCTGTTCATCGCGGTAGCCGCAAAGGTAGAGGACGAGACGGCCGACAGGATTTGCGGAATAGAGACAGTAACCGGTCAGCGCATCCCATGTTTGGTAGCGCTTGGTGATTTGATCCTGGCGGAACGCCCTCAGGAGATCTGCGAAGGGCTGCTTGGGGATATTTTTTTCGCGGATCGTCTGGAAAAGCGCGACGAAGATGGGGTGCGACGGTTTGCCCCGATAGCAGAGGTCGAGTTCGCTATCCCACCAGTCAAGAAGTTCAAGGGCGCGCGTGGTGTCCGGAATTTCGTCGCCAAGATCGTCGGCCCAACGGCAGTAGGCGTAGACATTATAGAAATGCTGGCGCAGCTCTTTCGGCAGGAGCCACGAGACAACGTTGAAGTTTTCGTAGTGATGGGTGGCGAGCCACTTGGTGAACTGCCGCGCGGTTTCGGGCGAGCACCCCGCGGCGGGAGTGTTCGCAGCGATTTCGAGTTCACCGGGACGCAGCATTAGAAAAGGATATCGTTGTTTGAGGAAAAAATCAGTTCCGCGAAGAGAACTTGTGACAAGAGATCAGGGGCGAACGGCTACTTTGATTTCGCCGCTACCGGCCTTCATGCGCTCGAAAGTCTGCGGCAGATCGGAAAGGCTTATCTCTTCAGTGACGAAGTCGTGCGCGGAAATGTCGCCGCGCTTGACGGCTTCGAGCGCTTCGCGGATGAAACGCGGCGTGTGATGGAACGGCGAGATGAGGCGGATTTCGGAATAGTGGATCTGCGCAGGCTCGATTTCGACTTTTGTTCCGGATGGCAAGCCGCTGAAGAAATTGACCACTCCACCGCGGCGAACCATCGAGAGCGCCAATTCCCAAGCGGCAGGGTTTCCTGCGGCTTCTACGACGCCATCCGCGCCACGATTATCATCCGTGAGCGCTTTGACGGCGGCTGTGACGTCTTTCGTTTCCGTGACATTGATCGCGGCGATGGCGCCGAGGCGGCGAGCAACATCGAGCGGCGCAGAGCGGCGAGCAAGCGCGATGACGCGAATGCCGCGACGGGTAAGCATGCGTACGAATTTCAGGCCGATGGGGCCGCACCCGATGACGACCGCGGTGTCGCCCGTGCGCAATTCCATTTCGTGAATGCCGCGCAGAACGCAGGCGAGCGGCTCAACGAGCGCGGCGCTTTGATCGTCCACGCTGTGCGGAACTTCGAGCATATTTTCCATGACAATGCGGCCGGGGATGCGCATGTATTCGGCGTAAGCACCGTTGTTGAACAGCAGGTTCTCGCACAAGTTTTCCTGGCCACGGCGGCAGTGATAGCAGCGGAGGCAGGGAGCGGAGTTAGCGGCAATGACGCGGGTGCCAAGGCGCCACTTCTGGTCCACGCGCTTGCCGACGGCAACGATGTCGCCGACAACTTCATGGCCGAACACGGCGGGCGGCTGAATCATTTTCGCGTGATACCCGCGCTTCCAGACTTTCAAATCCGTGCCGTCGGTTAGCGCAAGGCGCACTCGCAGCAAAACTTCTTCCGCGCCGACGTTTGGCACATCCACCTGCTCGATGCGAAGGTCTTCGCTGCCGTACAAAACCGCGGCAGTCATTTTCTGGGGCAAGACGCGCCGCGCTATGGCAACAACTTCGTCTATGGCATCTTCGATCTTTTTTGTAGTTGAACTCTTCATGTGTGCGTGATCAAAATTTTCAGCGACTGCGCCGTGGGACGAGCCGCCAGCTCGAGCGCTTCCTGAATATTATCCAGCGGATAGCGATGCGTGACGATTTCCATGACAGGAAGTTTCTTTTGCAGCACCAGAGCCGCCGCTTCCTCTTGGATGTCGACGGCCGCGCTGTAGCTACCAAGAATTTCCTTTTCGTCGATACCGACCGCCGCCGCGGGAAATTCAATCCGGGTTACCGGATCGTTCGCCGCGAACAAAAGAACTCTACCGCCGGGTCTTGCCGCCGCGAGAGACTCCTCGACGACAGCCGGATGCGCTACAGCCACCAACACAGCATCCACCCCGCGGCCCTCTGCCCGGGCCTTGACCTGTTCCACAAGCTTACCACCGCTGGGGTCAAAAGACTCGACCGCACCGAGGGTGAGGCTCTTCGCGCGCCGTTCGGCCATGGGGTCGCTCGTGAATAGGCGGGCGCCGAAGAGATTGGCAACCATCAGGAGCTGCAGGCCTATGGGGCCGCAGCCGGCCACGAGGACGTTCTCTCCCGGCGCGACCCGGGCTTTCTGGACGGCTTTGTAGATGGTGTTTATGGGCTCAATGAAGGTGGCTTCTTCGAAGCTGACGTTGTCGGGCAGGCGGACGATGCCGCGTTCGGCGACCCACGGCATGGCTTTGACGTATTGAGCAAAGCCACCGCCGTTGGGTGTGAAACCGGCCGTGAGCCCGGTGGTTTTGTACTGCTTGCATTGAGAAAACGAGCGGCGTTCGCAGTAAAAGCAGGTGCCGCAGGGAGTGTGGTGGAAGCTCATGACCCGGTCGCCGGGTTTGAATCTTGTTACTCCAGGCCCAATGGCGACGACAGTGCCAGCGAGCTCGTGGCCGAGGATTTGGGGCGGCTCGACATAGCGCTGGAAGATTTTTTTGATATCGGTGCCGCAGATGCCGCAAGCCGCGACTTTGATGAGGACTTCGCGTTCGCCAATTTCCGGGACGGGGACTTGTTCGACGCGCACGATTCCCTTTTCGCGGTAGACGCCAGCGCGCATCGTTTTGGGGATGGGGCCGAGAGTGCGGGGGGATTCGATGGCTGTTGTGGTGTGACTCATTGCACCGGTCCCACTGAAGCGGAATGTGTTTCGGCGACCAAGGCTTGCAAGTACCGCTCGAGGAAATTTGCGAGAGACTCCGCCGCAAGCCTGCTTCTCTGGCCAAAACGAATCAGGGCGGGAATTGAGCCCGGCGCGCTGACTACTTCTCCAAGGACGCGCGTCATACTGACATCACCGGAATCGTTTGTGACCTTGTTAAAATCCAGCGGCAGATCTTCCTCGGAAGTATCGCTAATCGCTCGAATGGCAACGGTTCTCGCCGCGAAGAGGCCGGCCTCCACGAGCACTCCGCAACTCTCCATCTCGACCGCATCCGCGAACGCGGCAAGGTCATGTTTTTCTGCGGCGGTGAGAACAACATGGTCGGCGGTATAGAACAGTGGCACCTTCTTCGCGCCCATGGCGACGGCTGATTCCACAAGCGACGATTCAGAAAGCGCGGAAAGATCTCGTGCAGCAGCCATAACTTTTTCTGCAACGAGCACTTCCCCTATCTTATGTTCCGGCCGCAGGCCGCCAGCGAGCCCAGTCGATATGCAAACGTCGATTTCAGAATCGTAAATCGCAGATGCGGCTTCCAGCCATGCGCTTTTTCCGCCAATGCCGGTAAAGAATACGTCTATGTCCGCGCCGGCAATTCGCGTAGAAAAATATTCCACATCGGTTGAAGTGGTTTTCTGAAAGCGGCGAAGTTTTCGCCAGGGGGCGAATTCGGCTTCTACGGCGAAAGTGACAAGGACCCGCATATCAGGCGGCTCTGGTCGCGGCGATTTTTCTTGCGCGGCGCGGGGAGACGTAGCCATTGTCGGCGTACCAGCGCACGGCCCGTTCGAAAGCAGCCGCGACCGAGCCCGGTTTAAAGCCGATCTCTTTTTGCGCGCGCTTGGCGTCCACAAACATCATATGTTGCGCAATCTTTACGCCTTCCACGGGAATTCCCGGCTCGCGGCCGAGCAATCGCGAAAATGCCGTATTGGCATAGGCTACACCCAACGCGAGGCCGTGCGGGATTTTCAGTTTCGGCGCGGGAAGTCCGGTGAGGCTGGCGAGCATATCGAGCACCTGCTTTAGCGTGAGATTTTCTGCGCCGAGCAGGTAGCGTTCACCGGTTTTGCCTTTTTCCGAGACGAGCAAGTGGCCCGTGGCACACTCTTCGACACCGACAAAGTTCAGGCCTGTTTCGACGTAGCCGGGCATCTTTCCATTCAGAAAGTCCAAAATGATTTTGCCCGTAGGCGTCGGTTTCCAATCCCAAGGGCCGACGGGAGTAGTAGGCATGGCAACAATCGCGGGAAAGCCTTGCTTGGCAGCGTCGAGGACTTCCCTTTCCGCTTGCCACTTCGAGCGCTTGTAATGGCCGACCATTTCTTCTAGCTTGGCGTCGGTGAATTCGTTGGGATGTTCGGGGCGGTCGACTGCGATGGTAGCGACAGTGCTGGTGTAAACGAATTGCGAAACGCCGGCACGTTTCGCGGCGTCGAGGAGATTTTTTGTACCGCCGACGTTCGAATCGTAGATGTCCTGCTTGCGCTTGGCCCAGAGGCGGTAATCGGCTGCGACGTGAAAAACGCTCGTGACTCCGGTGAGTGCGCGCCCCAACGAAGCCGAATCGCGCAAATCGCCAGTGACGTATTCAAGCGGAAGATCGGCGATCGCGCGATTATTGCTAGAGGCGCGCAAAAGCACGCGAACAGTGTCACCGCGCGCGACGAGTTGACGCGTTACATGGCTGCCAAGAAAACCCGATGCGCCGGTGACGAGAGTGGTCATGCCTCAGTCGCCTTCCTCGAAAGCGTTTTCGGACCCAGCAGAAAGTTTTCCGCGCGCTGGGGCCGGAGCAGCTTCGGCATAGGAAGCTTCCAGTAGTTTGGAGAAGTTTTCCCAGCGGCCGCACGCGAATCATGGCACGAACGTCGGCAAGTGTTTCCGCGAGCGATGAATCGCCAGCCGCATGGCCGGCCGCGGTGACGACGAAGCCGTCCACGTCTTTCTTGTCCAGGAATTCGATGAGTTCACCGACGTCGCAGGCGCCGGTTTGCGGCGTGACCGTAACATGGGCGGCGATATGAAAACCGGAAAGCTTCGCCGCACGAATCGCTTCCATGGAGCGGCGAAACGCACCAGAGCGCCCTACGGCACGATCGTGAACTTCTTCGCACCCCGCGAATTCAAGCGTAAGAAAGAGCCGCGAATCGGGGCGGAATTCGTGGATGCGCTGGCGCAGATTGTAGCCGCTCGTGTGCACGAAAGTGTAACGGCCCGCTCCCACGATGGCGTTGGCAAAGTCACCCGCTTCGGGATGAAGCAGCGGCTCCACGCCGCCGATCCAAACGACGGGCGCGGAAATATTGCGAACTCGCTCGGCGCCTTCCGCAGGCGAATGCCATTCGAGCTCGGTTGAGCTTGTCGTCAAACCGATCGCGAAAGGCAAGGTGCGTCACGCTGGGAGAAAATCGAAAAATTGCCGCAGACGTGGAGCCACCTCCGAACAGATCCAACACTTTTGACTGGAACAGTGTGGCGTTAAGCCGAAATGGAAACCGCATTCGTCTCTCTAAAACCCGCTGCGCAGCCGGAACTCTTCCGGCTGGAAAAGGAAAGCGCGAAATTCCTCGGACTGCTGCGACTGATTGTGAAACCGTGCGAGCGCGTATACGGGAAACGAATTGCGGTAGAGGTGATACTTCAAATAGAACACGCAAGGGAAACCGGTGCCGGTAAATTCAGATTCGCTCCAGGAACCGTCGTTGTTCTGCTGGCGCACGAGATATTCGGCGGCTTTGGCGATTGCAGGATCCCCCGGATCTGCCGCCGCGAGAAGGCCGATGAGGCCCCAAGCCGTTTGCGAAGGCGTGCTGACGCCCTGGCCTTTCGTGGCCGGCTCGTCGTAGCTGCGCAGCGATTCGCCGAAGCTGCCGTCGGCTTTCTGCACGCTCTTGAGCCAGTTCACGGCGCGCTTGCAATAGTCTTCCGCGTTGAGCGAAACGGTTTCGAGCGCGCGAAGAACGCCGCTCGTGCCGTAAACGTAGTTCACTCCCCAGCGACCAAACCAGGAGCCGTCTTCACACTGATCCTTCTTCAAGAATCTTAAGCCGCGTTGGATTGCTGGATGTTCCGCGGGCCAGCCGAAGCGGCCAAGACACTCCATCACGCGAGCCGTCACGTCCGCAGTGGAAGGATCGATCATTGCGTTGTGATCGGCGAACGGAATGTTGCAAAGAAATCTGCTGTCGTTATCGCGGTCAAACGCAGCCCAGCCGCCATCGCGATTCTGCATGCTGAGCAGCCATTGCACGCCGCGACGCGTGGCCGCTTCCATGCGCGCTTTGTCCGGAAATTCCACGCGCTGAAGCGCCATCAGGATGAACGCCGTGTCATCCACGTCCGGATAGTGGTCGTTGCGAAATTCGAAGGCCCAGCCGCCCGGCTCGGCGTCTTTGTTTTTGACTTGCCAGTCGCCGCTGCCGGTAATTTGACACGAAAGAATCCACTCGGCAGCTTTGACGAGCGAAGGATCGTCTGGTGCGACGCCAGCTTCTTGCAGCGCAACCATCGCGATGGCGGTGTCCCAAATCGGCGAGACGCAAGGCTGCAAACGAATCGTGTCGCCTTCTTCGATTTCGAATTTCGAAAATTCCCTGATTTCGCGCCAAGTGAGCGGATCGTCAGGCCCTTGGCCGAGCGCTATGAGCGCAAAAATGGAATTCATCATCGCGGGGTAAATTGCCGCGACACCTTCGGACCGCTCCATGTGGGCTAGCATCCATTGTTTGGCTTCGCGCAGCGCGCGCTGACGGAACGGCTTCCATGGCAATTTTTCATAAAGCTTAAAGCTGCGGTCGAGCGCGAGGAAGAAATTCTTCCAGGAGATGAGCTTCTTGCTCCAATCGAATGCAGCGGTCTTGTGCGATTGATCCTGAAAAAGCTCGTCGACGTGCGCGTTTTCCGGCACACGCCAGTCCGGGCGCATGGCGCAGAGAATCGTCATCGGAATCACGATGCCGCGCGTCCACGACGACATTTCGTAAATGTTCATCGCGAACCAGTTCGGCAGGAGCATCATTTCCGGCGGAATGGAAGGAACAAGATTCCAGCCGACTGCGCCGACCAGCGCGAGATAAAAGCGAACATAGGAATTTGTGCGTTCAAGGCCGCCGAGGCGATGGACCACGCCGCGCGCTTTGGCCATGTGCGGCGAGTCGGGACCATCACCGGCGAGCTTCAGCGCGAAATAGGCTTTGCACGTGGCGTTGAGTTCTGAAGGCCCGCCGGGGTAAATATTCCAGCCGCCATCGGGAAGTTGTTTGCGGCGAACGTAATTTGCGAGCTTGGCAATGCGAACGGGGTCGGCTTTGCCTAGAACGTGCAGATAGTAGATGTAGTCGGATTCAAGGGTCGAATCGGCTTCGAGTTCGCCGACCCAGTAGCCTTCGTCGGCCTGCAGCGAAATCAGGTGCTTGGCGCCGCGCTCGATCGATTCCGGAAGCTTTTCCGCCCAAGCTTGCTGGCGCCACGGCAAAGGCGCCGGGGCGGCCGGAATTTGCTCACCTACGCGAACAACCGAAGCCATTCTGCTCCCCCAGAGCTTATTCCTGCTAGGTTGGCCGGCCCCCGCCGGCGAATTCTCCCCGTAAACTGCCCATTTACATACAGATACGCGGCAAACCGCGAGCCAACAACGCGCCCGGGGACAGTACTCCTCAATTATCGCCTTGTTTCCACATGCGGTCAATCCTCAACATTTGCTCATGAGGCGCAAAAGTTTAGATGCGTGAGGTAGGAGCGGGCGACAGGGCGGCTTTCACCAAATCGAGCAGCGGGACGGGGACGGGCTCGCGTTTCCATTTGGAGGAATGCGGGCTTGTTATGGAACAGACTTGCGGGAATCTGGGGCCAGGCTTGCCCGCTTGAGCCAAACGTGTGGCGCAGCACGAAGGCATCGGCGCGGTCGAGTAGAGATTGCGCAGTTGGTTTGAAATCCTGCTTCTGCGGATCGAGAACGGCCAGATAGGCGGACGGCTTGAGGAATTGCAGGAGTGAATTGCTTTCGATGATGAGGTTGATCGGGCCTGGCGCCGTTTTCACTGTCGAGGTTTCGTAAGGATTTGCGGAGCAGCGGCAGGCCTTCTGCGAGAAAACCTTGCTTGGTGCGCAACCAGAAAGAGCGACGCGCCCCGGCTTCCAGAAAACGCGCGCTGTCGGTCCCGCTGGCAGCATTCGATTCCCAATCAAAGGCGCTGGTGTGATCATCCGGAGCGCAGCCGCAAAATTCGCCGTTTTGCGCGCAGACTCCATGACCGAATTGTGTGATCTTTCCCGCGACGAAATCTGCATCCGGCAGTGCGGCGATCAGATCGCAGACGAGCTGCGTTTTGCCGATGCTGCGTGTATGTCCGCCGACGACGATCAGGCGATAGGAACGGTGCTGAGTGATCAGCCTTTGCCAACTTTTGCCTCTAACTCTTTGATTCGCTCTGCGAGCTCCGGAAGACGAGCGTACCAAACATAGCACTCCTTGAACTTGTCCATCTCGCGCGCGGGAGTACCCCAAACAAATTGACCGGCACGAATCGTCTTTTCTCCCAAAACTCCGGATTGACCGCCAATGATCGCTCCATCCCGAATTTCGCAACGTTCGCCGAAACCTGCCTGTCCACCGATGAAAACATTCTTGCCAACCGTGCATGATCCCGAAAAACCGACTTGCGCCGCAATCATCGTATGCGCACCGATTTTCACGTTATGGGCAATGTGAACAAGATTGTCCAGCTTAACTCCCTCAGCGATGCACGTGTCGTCGAGAGAGCCCCGATCAATCGTGCTGTTCGCCCCGATTTCCACGTCGTCCCCGATTTCCACGATCCCCGCTTGCGGGAATTTCCAGTGGCGCCCTTCGCCATGGGCGTAGCCAAAACCGTCCGCCCCGATTACCGCGCCGGAATGAATTTCGACGCGATGGCCGACGCGAACGCCTGAATAAAAAGTGACGCGCGGATGGATGCGGCAGCGGTCGCCTATCCAGCAGGCGGAACCGATGACCGTATGCGCGCCGATTTCCGTTCCTTCGCCGATGTGTGCATCTTCTCCGATCACAGCATACGGCCCGATGGAAGCCGATGGATGAACGCGCGCGAGCGGCGCGATAATCGCGGTTGGGTGTATGCCACGCGCGATGGGAACTCGCTCGCGAAGAATCGCCGCGGCTTTGGCGAAAGAGTATTTGGGATTTGTGGCCCGAAGGACAGTTTTTCCGGCTAGCGTGATGCCCGGTTGCGCGACGACCACTTGCGCGGCGCTCGTTGCGGCACGGTCGGCGTGCTTGGCGGCGTCCACGTAAATCAAATCGCGCGCACCGGCGCGTTCCGGCGATGCGATTCCTTGCAATTCGGCTCCGCCATCGCCTTCAAGCGTTGCGCCAATCAGTCCCGCCAGTTCTTTTGCAGTTCGAGTCATCGTGATCCTCACAGAAAATCGTACAGTGGCGGCTCACCCTTCGGCCGCGTTTTCCAGCGTGCGTGCACCCAAACCCATTGCTCGGGAAATTTGCGAATGATGTCTTCGGTGATTTTGGCGAAGCGTTGCGTGTTTTCCCGAATGTCTTGTTCCGAGTTGCCGGTTTCGACGAGTTCAGCCGCGCGATCAAATCGCAGTTTGTACTTGCGGGCGCTTGCATCCCAATACGCATAACCAGGAACCACAGGCGCACCCGTGTGGAGCGCAAGCCGGGCGATGCCGGTCGTTGTGCAAGCTGACGTGCCGAAGAAATCCACGAACATGCCCTCTTCGGGCAGCGTATTCTGGTCGGCAAGAATCCCCACGATGCCGCCGCCGTGCAGCGCCTTCAGCACCGCGCGCGCCGATTCGTTCTTGTAGACGGGCTCATTGCCGCCGAGGCCGCGATAGCGATTCACAAACGCGTCGAGCCGCGCATTGTCCAGCGGACGCGCCATGTAGTGCATCGGATGGCCGTACACGGCGTGTGCAAATGAGGAAAGTTCCCACGCGCCGATGTGCCCGGTAAGAATGAGCACGCCCTTGCCGCGGCGCCGCGCTTCCAGAAAATTCTCGTGGCCTTCGATTTCGATCACGCGCTCGATGTTGCCGGGGTTATAACGCGGAAAGCGTGCAAACTCCACGGCCTGCCATGCGAGATAGCGCGACATGGCGCGGATCGTGTCGCGCCGCTGCGCATCGCTCCATTCCGGAAACGCGATCTGCAGATTGAACATCGCCACCCGCCGCAGCCTTGGCACCAGCAAAAGCAACATTCGAACTGTAGCCACAGCAAGCACACGAGCCAAGGGGCGCGGGAGAATGCCGACAAATTTCAGGAGCAGCCACGCCGGCGCAAATTCAAGCCATTCCTTCATCGTGTGCCATTATGCTAGAAGATTACTGCCGAACGTAATGACCAACGAAAATTCCACGAGCGAGAAGGCAAACGGCTTGAGCACCGCAGCAGCGCATTGGCTGGGGTGCGCTGATCGTTGTGACGCTTGCCGTCTGTTACTTCAGCAATCTTGGCGCGATCGGATTTGTCGGCCCCGATGAGCCACGCTACGCTTGGATTGCCCGCGACATGGCGGAGACCGGCGACTGGGTGACCCCGCGTTTGTACGGCAAACCGTGGTTTGAAAAGCCGGTGCTGTACTACTGGATGGCCGGCGCAAGCTTCAAATTATTTGGAGTGAGTGAAGCCGCGGCACGATTGCCAAGCGCGCTTTGCGCCTTGTTCGCGACGCTCGCGTTGGCATGGCTCGCGTGCCGCGTTTACGGAGGCGAAACGGCGCGCTGGCTTTTGCTGCTGCTGCCCACCAGCGCCGGGATGATCGGCTTTTCCCACGCGGCCGCGACCGACATGCCGTTCAGCGCGATGGTTACGATGGCCATGGTCTGCGCCGCGGTTGCGCTTGGTGTTGCGGAAAACGAGCAGACTCCGGCCCTTCAGAGCACGCCATGGATTGCGCTGGTGCTCTTCGGATTTTTTCTGGGACTGGCCGTGCTCGCAAAAGGACCCGCGGCCATCATCTTGTGCGGCGGAGCGGTATTCCTCTGGGCCATCTTCACAAAACGCTGGCGCGACGCCTTTCGCCTTCTCCACCTGGTCGCAATCGCTTCCTTCTGCGCGACTGCCTTGCCCTGGTACATCCTCTGCGCCCGGCGCAATCCCGATTTCTTCCGCGTCTTCATCATCGAGCACAACTTCAAGCGCTACCTCACGCCCGAATTCCAGCACATTCAGCCGTTCTGGTATTACCTGCCTGTGCTTCTGGCAGCGTTTTTTCCTTGGCTTGCGATTCTGATCTCCGGTTCGGTTGCAGGGAGCAGGAGCGGTCGCGGCACGGAAAAACCGAACGGAATGAGTCTTCTCTTGCTCTGCTTTTCCATTTTCTGCGTCCTCTTCTTCAGTACCTCTCGCTCAAAGCTCCCTGGATACGTGCTTCCGGCCGTACCGGCCATCGCCCTGCTTCTGGCAAAACATTGGGCCAGGCTGGTATCAATCAAGAGTTCTTCGTCACGATGGATTGCCGCTTCCGTTGGAATGACATTTCTCGTGTTTGCAGTATTGCTTGGTCGATTTTACGCGCGAATCCCGGTAATGACCGATATCGAACCGCCTCCACTCATCACGCAGATGGTGGTTTTTGCGTTTACAGGAGGCTTGGTTACGTTTCTGCTTTCTCTATCGAAGCGAGTAACAACCGCGCTCTTTGTTTCCATTGTTTTGCTGCTTGTGCTCTTAACAAGCGGTTCGGATCACCTTTGGCAGCTCGATGCAGGCCTGTCCTCTCGTCGTGCGGCTAGCAGTGCGGCACAACTTGGCTTCGGCGAGAAATCTCCGGATGTCAGGACATTCCACTTGAAGCGGGACCACATATACAGCCTGCAATTCTATCTTCGCGAAGAAATCCCCGAATGGACTCCCGCGGATGCCGGGCAGAAGCTGATATTCACAAACTACAAAGGCACGCTGGAGATTAAACAACAGGGCGTGGAGTGCCGCTCATACAAAGTCTTCCCGCCGGTAATGATTTGTGGCGCGCCAGTTTTGAAAAATCTGCGAGAACAAGCGCAGTAAGGAATTGCTAGTTCAGCGAACTGGCCGCCCGGTAGCAGGCAAATGCGACAAGAAAAATGACACGACGCGGTTTTCGTAAGTGCGCTTGTCTTCTTCCGCGAGTCCCGCAAAATTGCCGTGTGGAATCATCGCCTGCTCGCGCGGTTCAGGCGATTTCGTATAAAGCTGTCGAGTGAGCTCGGCCAATTCCTGCTCGTCACTTGCTTCGATGAAGAGTTTCGGCACACCGGAAAGCGCATTGAGCCGTTTTGAAAGCGGCGGGTCCTGTTTGTGCTGGTAATTCAGCCAGTCAAAGCTCAATTCCGCCGAGCGCACCATGAACGGAAAAACGCCAAGTCCCGTGTTCCCGACTTCCACTTTCACCATCTGCTTCGGCTCGTCGTAAACAGAGTCAAGCACCAGCGCCCGCACGCGCTTGTCCGTTTCCGCTTCTCGAAGCGCAGCGTAAGCGCCGAGGTTGTATCCCCAAAGCCCAAAGCTCGTCGGATCCACATCATTCCGCGAAGCAAGCGTATCAATTGCAGCGCGAAGTTCCTCCGCTTCCTTGTAGCCGAACGTCGTCATGCCAGGATTGGCGCCATGCGCGGCAAAATCGAAAACGAAAACGTTGTATTGGTGATCCTGCAGTGCGGAAACAAGCGTCAGCAATTCGCTTTTGCTCGATTCATATCCATGGCAAAGGATAATCGTCGGAGCGCCACGCAAACCCGGGAAAAACCAGCCCTCACGAGCACCCAATCCCGCCACGGCAAACTGCACGGAATCCGGCCGGCCCGGAAACGTCGACATATTGATTTCAGAGCTCGTGCGCTGCGGCTTGACGATGCGATAGACGAGGAATCCCGCGATGGCCAGCGTCGCCAGACCAACGAAAAACGCAATGGCGACAATCGCCGTGAACACCTTCGTATACCACTTCGTAGGATATCTCAGCTCAAAAAGGATGGACATGCGCGTTCTGGCCGCTCTGGACGCGGCTTACGCCGCGGGATTGAATTCCTTTCGAAACTCGGTGCTCCAGAAAAAGCGTAGCATGCGATTCTCCGCGCTTTGCACACGGGTTTGTCGCGATGTGTCGCATTTATATCGTGTCGGCTACGTATCGCACCGATTTACTGACTATGCCTATTTTCCGGGGGTATTCGGCTATTATTGGGGCGTAATTGTTCCAGCCGGGTTTGTGAAACGCGGGCCAGGGGCCGGGCGTCTTTCTTTCTTCATGAACATCGTTGACCTCCGCCAAACCACCGTGCGGCAGATTGAATCGCTTCTCGACGAAGAAGCTGTTCACTGGCGCGAAGAACTGCATTGGGACTATCGCGGCGCGCTCGAACTGATCAAGCGCTTCCTCGAAGCGCACGCGCTGTCCGGCTGCGTGGCTTACGAAAACGGCGTTGCCGCGGGATACGCATTTCTACGTATCTGGAAGAACACAAGGGGCTTAATCGGCGGGCTTTACGCTTCGCCGCGATTCGATCAATCCGCAATTACAAAGCGCATGCTGGAGGAAATGCTGTTTTCCATGCGCGCGATTCCACACGTCACCCGGATCGAAGCACAGCTGATGCCCTTCGGCGGCCCGGTAGACAAGCCCCTGACCGAGCAAGGATTCCGGCTTTACACGCGGCAGTTCATGCTCCTCGATTTGCACAAGCCGACGGAATTTCGGATTTCCGCCACGAGCAGGGCTGCGCTTTTCACGCTGGCACGACCGCTACTTCGATCCTTGCGCAAAGCTGATTTATCTCGCCTACGCGGATCACGTGGACGGCGACATCAACGACCAATACCGCAGTAAAGCGGGCGCCCTGCGATTCCTGAAAAACATTATTTTGCTTCCGGGGTGCGGCCAGTTTGTCCCAAGCGCTTCATTTGTAATGCACTATGCGGGCAGCGACGATCTGGTCGGGGCCGTTCTCACCAGCGAAGTTTCCCCTGGCGTCGGTCATACGACGCAAGTCTGCGTTTTGCCGGGCCACCAAGGTCACGGCCTCGGTCGAGCGCTGATGCTCACCGCCGCCGACGCATTGCGCGGCCTGAAATTTCAGGAATTGACGCTGACCGTAACCACAGAAAACCTCACCGCCGTCCGTCTCTACGAACGGCTCGGCTTCAAAACCCTAAAAACCTTCACCGCTGGCGTCTGGCCGCGCTAGTTCCAGAAAGCGCAACGTCAGCAAAAACCGGCGCACTGGATTCGTGCTGCCCCGCGCCCTGCAAAGGTGTAACCTTCCGGAGAAGTGCCGCGAGGATTTATGGCAAGAGTCACCAGTCTGGTCGTTAACGGCGCGAAGCGACAGCTTGACGCCGACTCTCAATCCAGTTTGCTTTCCGTTCTTCGTGAACAACTCGACCTTACCGGGACAAAATACGGGTGCGGAGAAGGCCAGTGCGGAGCTTGCACTGTACTCATAAATGGTGTGCCAAAACGTTCCTGCATTACGCCGGCCGGGGACGCCGAAGGAAAGACCATCACGACCATCGAAGGACTGGCCAAACAGGGCCGTCTTCATCCACTGCAGGAAGCGTTTTTATTCGAGGAAGCGATGCAATGCGCGTACTGCACTTCTGGAATGATTATGTCCGCGGCGGGCTTGTTGCGAACCGACCCCAACCCGAGTGAAACCAAGATCAAGGATGAACTTGATGGCAATATCTGTCGCTGCGGCACTCACCCGCGCATCGTCGCGGCCGTCCGACGCGCGGCTCGCTTGATGAAGGGAGGCTTGCAATGAACGAAGGGCAAAACAGCTCTCCCGCGATCGAGCCAGAACGTTACGAATTGCACGCGGCGCGCTTGTACGTATTTGATCTAACGCGACGCGATCTTTTCAAATTCCTTGGAGCTGGCGCCTTGATTCTTTGTGCCAATGCCAAAACAAGTGCTTTCCAGGAATCGGGCAGGGGCCAACGGCGGTTGGACGATATGCCGAAGGATATCGGCGCGTGGCTGCACATCGGCGAAAACGGCGCGGTCGCAGTATTCACTGGCAAAGTTGAAGTCGGCCAGAACATCCGCACTTCGCTGACGCAAGCCGTCGCCGAAGAACTTGGCATTCAAACATCTCAAATCAAAGTCGTCATGGGGGATACGCTGCTCACTCCCTTCGATATGGGAACGTTCGGCAGCCGTACGACTCCTATCATGAATCTTCAACTGCGCAAGGCGGCAGCAGCAGCGCGCGAAATGTTGAAGGATCTGGCGGCCGCAAAGCTGGAATGTCCCGCGCGAACACCTGGTCGCAGCCGATGGAAAAGTTTCCGACTCGCTTTCGAAAAACTCAGCCACTTACGGCGAGTTGCTAAAAGGGCGGGAACTTGCGCAAGTGATTCCGGACCAGGAGACTCTGCTTCCCGCGGCGGGGTGGAAAATCGCCGGCCAGCACACTTTCAAAAGTGGAAGGCCGCGCCTTCGTCACTGGCGCACACAAATATCCGTCCGATCAAAAGCGGCCCGGAATGTTGTACGGGAAAGTAGTTCGCCCATCGAAATTCGAGGCGAAGCTCGGCTCGGTCGACTCTTCTGCTGCCGAGAAAATGCCCGGCGTCATTGTCATCCGTGACGGCGATTTCATCGGCGTCGCCGCGCCGAGCGACGAACTCGCCACCCGTGCCGCAGCCGCAATCAAAACGGAATGGACCGCCTCACCCCAACCGTCCAGCAAAACCGTATTCGACTATCTGCGAAACAATCCCGAAGCCCGCGAATCCGGCAATCCCTCCGCAAAAGCTTCCGCATCCGCAAACGTCTCTCTCTGCCACTTACACCGTCGCTTATATCGCGCACGCGCCTCTTGAACCGCGCGCCGCGCTCGCCGAATGGATGGGCGAAAAACTCACCGTCTGGACCGGCACGCAGCGTCCGTTTGGCGTTCGGGAAGAGCTTGCTTCCGCTTTTCGAATTCCGCTCGAGAGCATTCACGTCTTGATGCCGGACACCGGCTCCGGCTATGGCGGCAAACACACGGGCGAAACAGCCATCGAAGCCGCGCGTCTGGCCCGGGCCGCAAAGAAACCCGTGAAAGTGGTCTGGACACGCAAGGAAGAATTCACCTGGGCTTACTTCCGTCCTGCCGGCGTCATCGACATCCGCGCCGGCCTCGACTCAAACGGCCGCCTCGAACATTGGGAATTCACCAACTTCAATTCGGGAGGCTCCGGCCTGAACACGCCCTACGCCGTGCAAGCGCGCAACGAAAAATTCCAGCCGACGAAATATCCCTTACGTCAGGGTTCTTATCGCGGGCTCGCCGCAACGGCGAATCATTTCGCGCGCGAATCGTTCATGGACGAGCTTGCCCTGCAGGCAAAGTTGGACCCGTTGGAATTTCGGCGACGGAATTTGCGCGATGAACGACTGAGAGCTGTCTTCGAAGCCGCCGCAGAGAAATTCGGCTGGCCTGGGAATAAGAAATCTCCCGGACGAGGATTTGGAATCGCAGGCGGAGTAGAAAAAGGTGGTTACATTGCGACTTGTGCGGAGATCGCCGTTGACCGTGGCACGGGCGCGGTGCGCGTCTTGCGTATTGTCAGCGCGTTTGAATGCGGAGCGATCGTCAATCCGGACGGCCTTCGCAATCAAGTGGAAGGCTCGAACATCATGGGACTCGGCGGCGCACTGTTTGAATCCATCGAATTCGAAGACGGCCGCATCCTGAACGCGGCATTTTCCAAATATCGCGTGCCGCGGTTCCAGGATGTTCCGGCGATTGAAACGGTATTGCTCGACCGTAAGGATCTGCCGTCAGCGGGCGCTGGCGAAACGCCAATCGTCGGCGTCGCTCCCGCCATCGGCAATGCCATCTTCGACGCTACCGGCGTCCGCCTTCGTTCGCTTCCGATGGTCCCAAATGGACTGAGAATTCCCTGAAGCACGATCGCGGCACTCGCCGCGAGATTCTACTTCTGGCTGGCAATCCTGGCCGCTTCAAATTCGTCACCCTTGTGCCACTCTACCAAGCCAGGTTGATTGGCCGCTTTGAGCCCCAGCTCAAATCCAAATTGGGTCATCTTTGCGAGCCCATTGAAATTCCAATTCTCATGAAATTCGTCGGTGACCTGGTGATAGTCATTGTCGACGTAGCCTTTGGCCTGCGCTTCGCCCCAGGCAAGGTCGTGGCCTTTGAATTTCATTCCCTCGCTTATGGAGAAAGCCGGAATTCCCACTCGCGAAAGGCTGAAGTGGTCCGAGCGATAGTAGTGCCCTGCCCCAGGCAATGCGTCCGGCTTGATCGCCAAGTTGAATTCTTTGGCTTCGGCCTGCACGGTCTGATAGAAAGAGGTTCGTTCCGCGCCCCCGACTTCCACTTCCTCGGGCTCACCAAGCGGTGCAAGGGCATCGTAGTTCAAGTCGATCGAAACCCTTCCTGCCGGAATTGTTGGGTGTTTTCCGAAGTATTCCGAGCCGAGCAACCCTTGCTCTTCAGCGGTGACCGCCGCAAACAAAATTGACCGCTTGGGCGCGGGCGATTTCGCCCACAAACGCCCCAGTTCCAGTAAGATTCCGCAGCCCGTGGCGTTGTCCACCGCACCGTTGTAAATCTGGTCGCCCTTCAGTGAACGATCGATGCCGAAATGGTCGTAATGCGCCGTGTAAAGAATCGCTTCTTCTTTTCCCTTTGCTTCCGTACCTTCAAGCTTCGCCACCACATTACGCGAAACGAACGGCCGAAGATCGCTCGCAACATGCGCCTTGAAATGCACCGGCAATTCCGTCGGCCTGAATTCCCGCAACTGCGCATCCTTATAAAGCTTGGCCAAATCCAGACCCGCCAGCGCCACAAGCTTTTTCGCGACTTCCAGCTGAATCCAAGACGCCGCCTGCAATTTCGGCGTTCCGTCACGCCGCAGATACGAACGCTCGGTTCCCCATGAGTTCCGCACCACCTCCCAGCCGTAACTCGCCAAGTCCGTGCGATGAATAATCAGCGTCGCCACTGCGCCACGCCGCGCCGTCTCTTCGAATTTGTACGTCCAGCGCCCGTAGTAGGTCAGCGCTTTCCCTTTGAAAAATCCCTCATCCGTCTGATTCGGGCTCATTCACAAACAGCAGCGCGATTTTGCCTTTCAAATCCGTGCCTTTGTAATCGTCCCAGCTGTATTCCGGAGCGGTGATCCCAAAACCTACAAAAACAATCGGCGCATCGATCTCTGCCGTTTCCGTCTGGCTTTCGTTGCTCGTCACTAGATCGTCCAGATGTTTCAGGGAAATCGCATCGCCCTTCGCCGGAACAAATGCAAACGTGCTCTCCGCGCGCGTCTTCACGCCTACCATCGGAACTTCCTGAAAGAAAGTTCCCTTCTCTCCGCCGGGCTTCAAACCAAACGATTCGAACTGCTTCGCAATGTAGTCTGCTGCAGCGTCCCCGCCTTTTTGTCCCGTGCCGCGGCCCTCAAATTCATCGCCCGCCATCTTCTTCACAAACTCGCGAATCTTCCCGGCTTCCGCCTGAGGCTTCTGTTGAGCCAGCGCGCCCAATCCCATCCACGCCGCTGCACCCAACGCGACACACGAAATCGCAATGTTCCTTTTCATCTTTCGGCCCTCGATTATTTCTTGGCTTTGTCTTTCAGCAATCCCTTGAGTTCGGACATGAACTCCGCCACGTCCTTGAAGTCCATATAAACACTCGCAAACCGCACATACGCCACTTTGTCCAGCTTCTTCAGCCGATGCATGATCATTTCGCCGATTTCCGTGGTCGTCAGTTCGCGCTCCGTCGCCTCATGCACGACGCTTTCAATTTCATCCACGATCGCTTCCAGCTTCGGCGTCGCCACCGGCCGCTTTTCGCAAGCCTTCAATAATCCTTGCAAAATTTTCTGCCGCTCGAATCGCTCGCGCCGGCCATCCTTCTTGATGACCATATACGGAATCTCGTCGATTCGCTCATACGTCGTGAACCGGCGTTCGCATTTCAAACATTCGCGCCGCCGCCGAATCGTATCGCCCGTGCGTCCTTCGCGCGAATCAATCACTTTGTCATCAATATGCCCGCAAAATGGACACTTCATGCTTCTCCCCTGCGGCTAGTTCACCTTGCCGCGCGCCGCTTCTTCCGCCAACTCTTCTTTTTCGTGCTCCGCCATCTTCCGCAACTGCCCAAACGAAAACCCCTCGCGAATCAACAACGGCACACCAGCCAAACTGCACGACGCAAACGTCACCAGCCAGACTACGAGCGCCGCCGCCCCCGCCGTCCCTTCTTCTACTCCAAATACGTGACGATATGCAAAGTATGCGAGCGCCTGTGGCCCCCCGCCGGCCACCGGCAGCTGAAAAACCGACCCCACGAGCGTAATCGCGAGTAACAACAGAGAATCACTGAGGCTCAGCAGCGCCAGCCTTCCTCCAAATCCATGCGAAACAAACAAGTATGCTAACGCGACAAAATACCAGTGAACCGCCGACAGGAATACGGCTTCTGCCAGATCGCGCCAAGTCCGGATCGTTTGAATCCCGCGAACAAAACCGAAGAGAATATTGGCCACGCGGGCCCGCCAGCCCTGCCCTGTGCGCCAGTTTTGCAGTACACGCTCCATCATTACCGATCCGTGCAATCGCACGTATGTCAGAAAACCGACAATCCCGACGACTCCAGCGGCAAGCAGCACGCCCCCCGTCCTGGCGCCTTTTTCGATTGCCGACGAAGTTTCACCAATATGTTCGTGCGAGGAATAGAGCAGCAATCCAAGTGCAGCGATAATGGCGCTGCTGACAACGTCCATCAGGCGTTCGAGGACGTATATTCCGAAAGTGTCCGCGACGGGGATCTTCGCCTTGCGCGAAAGCAGCAGCGGCCGTACCAGCTCACCCGCCCTGCTCAACACGAATACTGCCGAAAACCCGGCGAGCGTCATTTTGTAAATTTCCCAAAACTCTGCTTTCCCTAGATTCTTCTGAAAAATCTGCCACCTTAGGGCCCGCAGGGCAAAGCATAGATAAATCAGCCCAACGCCAAGCAGAATATAGAGCGAATTGGCACTCCGGATGGCACTCCAGAGTCCCGTGAATGTAAAATTGCTCTGTTTAATGTAGTTTCGGAAGTGGTACAGAAAGAAGCCCAGAAGAAAGAGCGCCGCCACGCCAAACAGTAACTTCCTCTTCTCTGTCTGCATGAGCCAATGAGCCTACTGGCCCTAGCCCCACCCGTCAAGCTCGCCTCCAAACTATTGTTTTCGCAGGGCTTGTATCCCCCTCCCCTCCCCGGTAAGATGCCCTCCATTCAGTCGGTGCTCGCTTGTAACTGTTCGCGGGGAACTTTTCGGCTGCAGTTTTCGTTCCATACTCTGACAGGCCGAGAGACCTTCAGGATTCGAGGCTAATGAAGCGTTGGAGCAGGACGTACAACTGGTCCAGCAATGCCTCCAGGGGGATGGCTCAGCCTGGGAGGAACTTGTGCGTCAGCACAACCGGCGCGTGTTCAATATCTGTTACCGCTTTACGGGTAACCGCACCGAAGCAGAAGACCTGACGCAAGACGTTTTCCTCCGCATCTACAGGACACTGGGAAGCTACCGTTCAGCTCACGGCGGTTTCGCAACCTGGATGACGAGCGTGACGCGTAATCTCTTGATCGACCATTACCGGCGCACCAAGCGTGACCGAGCGACCGATTCACTCGACGACGCGATGCCGGTGGTGGAAAACAAAGAGTCATCCGCGAAACGCCCGGACGAGCAAGCGTTGCTCGGCGAACTGAGCGGGCAGGTGCAAACCGCGCTCACGAAACTTTCGCCAGAGCTCCGTGAAGCCGTCGTTCTTCGCGACTTGCAGCAACTGGAATACGGCGAGATTCAAAAGGTTCTCGCGGTGCCCGAGGGAACGGTAAAATCAAGAATCAACCGGGGCCGCATCGAATTGGCTCGCATCCTGCAACAAATGGGGGTGCGACCTGCAAGAGCTAGCAGCGGACCAGTTTAAATTTTTGGTATGGTGACACAAACTGGCCGACTGCCCGTAAGTTTGGATCTCTCGCTGGGTGCCTTATGAACTGGACTTGTGAACAAACCGAACTGCTCCTGAGCGACTACCTCGACGGCCTGCTTTCCGCCGCCGAAAAGCACGAGTTTGACGCTCACGTGAACACTTGCGCCCGCTGCACACCTTTTGTCTCCAGCGTCATGCACGCGCTGTCCGGCTTGCGCTCGCTGCCACAAATTGAGCCGCCCGCGCGCCTCGTTTACGAAATCCTCGATAAGACGCTCGGCCCTCGCGAAACGGTCACCGGCTGGGCCGCGGTTCGCTCATGGTTCCGCGGATTCAGTGCGCAGCGCCTCGCTTATGGCGGCGTTTCGCTGTGTGCGATGTTTCTCACCGTCGCGTCCTTCACATCTTTCAATTGGAAAAAGCCGCACGTCGCCGATCTTTCTCCTGCAAACGTCTATCGCGGCGCCGACCGCCAGGCGCATCTGGTTTACGCGCGCAGCGCAAAGTACGTCAGCGACCTCCGCGTCGTTTACGAAATTCAGTCCAGACTCCAGCGCTCAGACGAATTGCCGGGCAGCCAGGATTCCACTACGCCGCAAACGACCCCGGATAAGAATCCGGGAAGTACGGATGGCACAGCGCCGCCATCGCCAAAGCAGCAGAATCGCGCCAATGATTTGGGCTCGCGGGCAGTTGTCCTCGCAGCGGCATGCCCACTATGTTCTGAAGGGAGAATTCAATGAAGTGTGCAGTCCATCCTGAGGTGGATGCAACCGGGTTTTGCCGTAATTGCGGCAAGGCGCTCTGCGCCGCTTGCGCGCGCCCGGTCCGCGAAGTTCTCTACTGCGAAAATTGTCTTGCCTCTGGCATGGGCATGGGCGCGCCGTCGCCTCCGCAGCCCGCTAGCGATCCGTACTCTCAACCGGCTTACACGCAGCCAGGTTTCGTTCCTACAGCGGCTCCGTTGCCGGCGCCTGTGCCGCCCGCCAGACAAAGCGGCGCCGTCGCTTTCATGCTCGGCCTCTTTCCTGGCCTCGGTGCTGTTTACAACGGCGAATACAACAAAGCCTTGATCCATCTCGTAATTTTCACCGCTATTATCCTCGGCCTTGTGGAAGCCGCCAACGCTGATGATTTCAGCGTGGGGGCAGTCATTGTTCTCGCATTTATGTTGGCTGGCTTTGTCTTCTACATGGCCTTTGATGCGATGCGCGTTTCTCAGGCAAAAGGCGCCGGCCAAGCCGTCAATGATCCACTAAACGAATTCAGCAAGAACTTGCCGGTTGGCCCCATCGTTTTGATGGGTCTGGGCGCGCTGTTGCTACTCAGCAATTTTCGCGTGTTCGAGTTTTTTCACCTGAGCATTGGCCGGCTTTGGCCGCTCATTCTGATTGCCGCCGGAGTGGTGATGTTCCGCAATCGCACGGGCCGTTCGTAGTCGCGTTACGGGGGGGCCGCTTTCTGAAGCAGGCCGCTTCAAGGAGAATGTTTGATGGATAAAGTTCGCTGTACTTGCCGCCGCTGCTCGATTCGCAGCCTCATGGGACCCGCGATCATCACCACCATTGGCCTGCTCTTCTTGCTAAGCGAATTTCGCGGCGGATATCTCGCATTCCATCACACCTTCCCAGTGATTCTCATCGTCATCGGTGCAATTCTTCTCGCTTCCTCCATTGCGCCATCCGACGGCCACATTTCCAGTCCGACCATGCCCCCGCCTCCGGCTCCTCCAGCAAATCCGTACCAGGGTCCGACACCGCCGCCCGCATCCGGGCAAGGACAATAAATCCCAATGGCCAACGGCTCTCCAGATCGTCCACGTTCGAGCGGGCTCTTTAGCGGTCTGCTTCTGATTGGCATCGGCATCCTCATGCTGATGTGGACGTACGCTCACCTGAATTTGGGGCATTTCTTGTTGCGATTCTGGCCGCTCATCCTCATCGTCTGGGGCTTTGTTAAGTTTTACGAGCGCACGGTCGCGGTTCGCCAGGGCCGCTCCTCCGGCTGGATCACGGCAGGAGAGATTTTCCTGGTCGTTGGTGTCTTCTGTCTGATCGGCGTCGTCATTATTGTTGACCTCGTCCGCGAAAAAATCGACCACCAGGGTGGCCTGGCAAAAATCGCCAGGGAGTTGGGCGACGAATACTCTTTCGATCTGGATATGAAGCCGCAGCCCATACCGGCTAACGCACGCGTGCAAATTAATATCCCTCGCGCCGACATTTCCGTACACGCCGCGGACGAGCTTCAAATCAACGTCGGCGGAAAAAAGAAAATTCGCTCGTGGAACGAAGAGTCCGCGCAAAAAATCGAAGATTCCGCCAAGGTGGAAATCGCAAAAGACGGCGACAATTACGTCGTTCGCTCCGCCGGCGAAACGGAAAACAACCCCCGCTTCGGCTTCGAACTCGAAGTCACTGTCCCCAAGAAGGCTCCACTCGACGTTAAAAACGAAAGAGGCGACATCAGCGTCGCGGACGTCACGAACAGCATCAGTGTCGCAACCCGCAAGGGTGATCTCGAAATCTCCGACATCGGCGGCAGCGTCACCGTGGACACCCAGGGCGGCGATACGAAAGTCTCCGACATAAAAGGTGACGTGAAAATCTCCGGCAAGGGCGGTGAAGTCGGCGTCACAAACGCCACCGGCGGCTTCACTCTCAACGGCGAATTCTACGGCCCCATTCGCGCCGAAAAAATCCTGAAGGGAATCCGTTTCATCTCGCATCGCACCGATTTCACCCTTTCCCAGCTCACCGGCCACATGGCCATCGAGTCCGGCAACTTTGAAATCGTCGACGCGCCGGGCAACCTCGCGCTGCGCACCTCTTCGGCCGACGTCTCCATCGAAAATCCCGGCGGCAAAGTGAATGTGGACAATCGCAACGGCAACATCGACGTGCGTTATTCCGCTGCGCCCAAAGACGATATCCAGCTCACAAATTCCTCGTCGGGCATCACCCTCAGCTTGCCCAGCAGCACCAGCTTTGAAATCGTTGGCGACTGCCATTCCTGCGACATTGACAGCGAATTCTCCAGCGCCACTCTGAACAAGACCACCGCGAAAAACGGCGACGCGCACCTTGAAGGCAAATACGGTTCCGGCCGCAGTGTCAAAATCATCCTTCGCACCAGCTACGGCTCCATCACCATACGCAAAACTTCCTGATTCATACCTTCTGCTAGGGGCGCGATGTATCGTGCCCTTTTCATTCTGCGTGTCGCGCGCCAACCCGCGTTTTTAAATTGCCTGCTCTCCGGAGTCCGCCATGCAATCCCGGCGCCCACGCCCAAGCGAATGGTGTTTTAGTTCCAGAGTCAAAATCCCGCGGCCGGGCGACTCCTTACAAGGCCGCTTTCTCAAAGCCACCCAAGCAAACGGCACAAATCCCTCCCTGCGGCGTCTAATTCCCTAGCCATGCGCTGGTCTTGCATCGCTGGTGTGCTCGCCGTGGCGCTTCTGGCCACGCTAGAGCTACCTGCCCATCTCCAGCAGCAACTTTCGCCTCAAAACGCCGTAGGCACAGCCTTTTTGCAGAAACTCTCGGCGGCTGCCATCGCACGCTCTCTTCTCACTGTTCACTACGATCCCTCCTACGTCCGCATCGCCTACCCCGATGGCGACGTCCCGGCCGACACCGGCGTCTGCACCGACGAAATCATCCGCTCCTACCGCACGCTCGGCATCGATTTACAAAAGGAAGTCCACCAAGACATGCTGCAAAGCTTCTCCGCCTATCCAAATCAACGCCGCTGGCAACTAGCCCATACCGACACCAACATTGACCACCGCCGTGTGCCAAACCTTCAAGTCTTCTTTTCTCGCAAAGGCAAGGCGCTCCCGATCACGCCCCGCGAAGAAGACTACCTCCCCGGCGAACTAGTCACCTGGGATCTGGGTAGGGGAGTCCCGCACATAGGCATCGTCGTAAACAAAAAATCACCAGATGGCCGCCGCTTCCTTATCGAACACAACATCGGCGCCGGCCCCAGACTCGAAGACGTCCTCTTCTCCTGGAAAATCACCGGCCACTACCGCTACCTGGGCCCAAGCCTCTGACTTTGTACGGGCGATCCCTATTTCGCCCTCTTGCCGTTATTTTTGGTTTTGCTTGTCTGTCCTTTTTCTTCGGCGTTAAAGCGCCCGCCAGTCCCCCAAAGTAAACTTTGGCATCGCAACCCGCCGGCCGGCTCAAGCCCGGCCCCAGCCAAGCCCCAGGTACATAGCCTTGCGCTTTTAGCCTTTTGCAGCCGCAAGGCTCTTTCAGCCCCATCGAACTTGGCGCGATTTCCGAGCCCGGCACCCTTCATCTTGTTTCCCTTCAACGGTTTGCGCGCTCTTTACGGGAACACCGGAGTGCGCGAGTGTGTGGACATCTCCAGCCACTCGCAAACAACACTTCCAGTCTTTGTCAGGGTTTAGCGTTCCGCAATGCGGTTCAGATCTTCGTAGAAGGAAGGAAACGACACGCCCGCGCACTCGGCGTCGCCAATCTTCGTAGGTCCATCGGCGTCCAGCGCCGCAATCGAAAACGCCATGGCAATCCGGTGGTCGCCATGCGGCTCGATCTCCGCGCCGCGCAATTTTCCGGCCGAGCGCCCCGCCACTTTCAATCCGTCCGGCCGCTCTTCGACCGTCGCGCCCATCTTGCGCAAATTCTCCACGAGCGCCGCAATGCGGTCGCTCTCCTTCACGCGCAGTTCTCCTGCGTCGCGAATCTCAATTCCTTCTTCCGTGTACGGTCCCAGCGCGGCCAGCATCGGCAACTCATCAATCACCAGCGCAATCGTATCTCCCGAAATCACTCCTCCCTTGAGCGCCGCGCCCTTTACAGCCAAATCGCCAATCACTTCTCCGTGCGTGCTCTGCACTGAATGAATCTGGATACTCGCGCCCATCTGCGCAAAGACATCCAGAATCGCCGTCCGCGTCGGATTCAATCCCACGTTCTGAATCAATACGCTCGACTCCGGGAACAGCGAAGCCGCCGCAATGAAAAACACAGCCGAAGAAATGTCTCCCGGCACATCCAGATTCCGTGCTTGCAATTTAATCGAGCCATTCCGACCTGCTCCATGAATCCGTGTCACGCGAGCAATCCGCACGACTGGAGCGCCAAATTCTTCCAGCGCCAGTTCCGTGTGGTCCCGAGTCTGCGCCGGCTCGGTCACAACCGTCTCGCCTTCGGCAAAAAGCCCCGCCAGCAGCACCGCGGACTTCACCTGCGCGCTCGCCATCGGCATTTTGTAATCCAGCGCGCGCAACTTCCCGCCGCGAATTTCCAGCGGCGCAAAATTATCGTCCCGCGCCTTGATCTCCGCCCCCATTTCGCGCAGCGGACCAACCACGCGCTTCATCGGCCGCTTCTGCAGACTCTCATCCCCGCTAATGGTTGTTTTAAAATCTTGTCCCGCTAAAATTCCCGAAAGCAGCCGGATCGTCGTCCCGGAATTTCCCGCATCCAGCGCGCGCCAGCTGCTCTTCAGTCCCCGCATGCCGTGACCAGTCACGCGTACCGTCGTGCCGTTCACTTTCACGCCCGCGCCCAGCGACTTCATGCAGCCCAGCGTGCTGTGGCAATCCGCCGCCGCAGCAAAATTGCGCAGCTCGCTCGTGCCTTCCGCCAGCGCCGCCAGCATCGCGTAACGATGAGAAATGGATTTGTCTCCCGGCATCAACACGCCGCCGGACAGGGCTTTCGCGGGATGAATAATCTGTTTGCTCACGCAGAAATTCTAACACGCACTGCCCGCACACCTGTACGCGAGGACAGTTTGTGAACTTACACTTCTTTGCAAATGCGCCGAAACAAGCGCGCCCGCGGCTGCGTATCATAGATGTAGGAATTATTTGAGGAGATTGGGAAATGTCAGCCGGCAGTGAAGTTCGCAGAATCGCCGCGCGAGGAGCAATGTTGATCGCGGCCGTTTTCGTTTTGACGGTTTTGCTTTCCGCGATGCCGGGCCATCGCGTGCCCTTGCTAGACGCAAAATCCGCACAGGAATCCGGCGCCCGGCAGGGCCAGATGCCGGGCATGGATCACAGTAAAATGCAGCAAGCCGATCCCGACGAGCAGGCCAGCGAAAAAGACGCCATGGCCGATATGGCGCACATGCACGGCTTGAGTCCGCACATGACGATGACCGCCATGCGCCCGCAAACCGCCGAAGACTCACAACGTGCCAACGAAATCGTTGCGCAGCTCAAAGATGGCATCGAAAAATACCGCGACTACCACGTCGCCCTAAACGAAGGCTTCCGCATCTTCCTGCCTAGTGTTCCGCAGCCCGAATATCACTTCACCAGTTACAGCAACGGCTTCCTCGCCGCGATGCACTTCGATCCCTCGCGCCCCACTTCCCTGCTCTACAAAAAGACCGCTACCGGCTACGAACTTGTCGGCGCGATGTACACCATGCCCAAGCGCGCCACCGAAGATGATCTGAACAGGCGCGTTCCGCTCAGCGTCGCCATGTGGCACCTGCACACCAATCTCTGCATGCCGCCGCAAAACGAACTCAGGTCCGCCGACTGGACCAAGTTCGGCCTCAAAGGCTCCATCGTCACCGAACCAGCCTGCGAGCGCCGCTGGCGGCCACTTCCGCTCCTCCGTCTTCGGCTGGATGGTCCACATCTACCCTTACGAATCTTCACCCGACAAAATCTTCGCCATGCACCACCACGACTAATCCAGCCGTCTCCGGCTCTCGCTGACTTCTACATCCTTTCTCCGCCAAAGCGCCTCAAACAGTGGGACTTGACAAGCCGCGTCCGCTTTTCTCGCGTCTAACCGAGTCCTGGAACTCCTAAGCCGGCAGTTCCACGTTTTCGGTCACGGTGGTTCGATTGCGCCCCCGTACCGCGGCGGGTATGATTGCCAACCCATGCTCTCGGGACTCGTTGTTTCTCAACAGCTTGCACGCTTCTGCACGAGCCTGGCCCTCGCCGCTCTGTTTCTCGGCGGTGGGCTGCTGCCCCGGCTCGCGCCACTCGCGCAGGCCCAGTCCACCGATTTCCTGCCGCTCGATCAAATTCAGCCTGGAATGCAGGGCTACGCTTACACGATTTTTGCCGGGGATCAGGTCGAAAAGTTCGACCTGGAAGTACTCGGGGTCATGCCCAATTTTCTCGGGCCCAAGCAATCCATCATTCTCGTTCAACTTAAAGGCCCGAAAGTCGAACACACCGGCGTCGTCGCGGGCATGAGCGGTAGCCCCGTTTACATCAACGGCAAACTTGCCGGCGCTCTCTCGCTAAAACTTGGCGTCTTCACCAAGGAACCAATCGCCGGCGTCACTCCGATCGCGGACGTGATCTCTGGCGGCGGGCCGAATGCAGCTACCGGGCGGCTCACCCATCGCGCCACTTTCCAACGAATCGGCAATGCGCGCCGGGGTGCAAAACGGCGCCGCATTGCAATCTATCGAAACGCCGCTCGTCTTCTCCGGCTTCCAGCCAGCCGCCATCGACAAATTCGCGCCGCAGCTCAGTTCCTACGGTTTCGTCGCGGCACAAGGCGGCACAACTCCCGCGCGCCCCGACGATGGAAAGCTCGCGCCAGGCGACATGGCCGGAATGGTGCTCGTCCAGGGCGACGCTTCCATCAATTCCGCTTGCACCGTCACTGCCGTGCAGGACGACAAAGTTTTTCTCTGCGGCCATCCCTTCCTGAGCCTCGGCGACGTGCAAATTCCGATGGCGCGAAGCCGCGTCGTCACCACGCTTTCTTCGGATCTTGCTTCCACAAAAATCGTCAACATCGGCGGCTCAATTGGCACCATTACCGGCGATCACCTGACGGCCGTTACCGGCAAACTCGGAGCCGGCGCCGAAAATGATCCCGATGGATTTGAATTTGAAGACGCAGTTTGGCGAAAAAAATCTTCATTTCGAAATGGTGAATCATCCGAAGCTCACGCCACTGCTCGTTGCGCTGACCGCTTTCAACGGCCTCACGCAAAACGTCGTCTACGGCGAGGGCACCACGCTACACATGAGCGGCGAAATCAAATTGAAAGGTCACGCGGCAGTCCAGCTCGAAAATACTTTCGCGCCCGGCGATTCGCTGAATCCTGACGCTATGCCAATTGCGCTCACGCTCATGGCAGACTTCGCGCGCCTTTTCACCAACACCTTCGAAGCCCCTGAATTTGAAAGAATTTCGCTGCGCGTCGAAAGCATTCCTGGCCGGCAGTCCTACACGATTGACAGCGCGTGGCTCGAAAAAGGCGAAGCGACTCCCGGCGAAACTCTCCGCGTCCGCGTTCTCCTGCGCCCGTATCGCGGCGCGGCTCGCATCGAGGAAACCACAGTTCGCGTTCCCGAACAGATTGCGCACGGCACAACTTTGCGCGTTCTCGTCAGCGACGCCGACTGGCTCAATCGCGCCTCGCGCGGCTTCGCGTTCGCCGGCGGCAGTAGTGGCCCCGAAGGACTCGATCAACTCATCGGCATGCTGAATCGCGAGCGCCACAACGATCGCCTTTACGTCGGCCTGTTCGCGCCATCCCCGACCATGCTCTGGGACGACAAGGAACTGCCCAACGTCCCGCTTTCGCAAATTTCCATCGTGGACGGCAAGCCGGGTCCCGGCAGCGTCCAGGTCTTGCGCGAATCGCTCGCAAGCGAATCGTCCATTCCGCTCGGCGGGCCGGTCAGCGGCGTGATCTCTTTGAATTTACCAGTCCGCTAGAAGATTTTCCGCTACTGCTGTTTGGGTATGTTTTGGGGATAGGGGTTTCGGATGAAACGGGCTCGAAAGATCGTCTGCCTTGCGGCAATCCTCGCACTCGCGGCGCTCGCCGCGCATGCAGAGCACACGCGCCGCTGGAAGCAATCCACTTACGATGAATTTCTCAAGGGCACGACGCATGGAGTCGCGGTACGCAGCGATGGCCGCCTCGAACTCGCGCTAAAATTCACGCAACTCGCCGACGCAGATGCCTCGTATCTCTGGTCCGTCAAACTCGACGCAAAAGGCATTCCGTACGCCGCCGGCGGCTCTCCGGCAAGGGTCGTTCGCCTGGATTCCGGCGGAAAGCCGGCCACAGTTTTTCAGTCCACGGATCTTTCCGCGCAAGCAATCGCATTCGATTCGAAGGGCACGCTGTACGTCGGCACTTCGCCCGATGGCAAAGTTTACAAAGTCGGCGCGAGCGGCGAACACAGCGTCGTCTTCGAGCCCAAAACAAAATACATCTGGGATCTCGCGTTCGCTCCCGATGGAACTCTCTACGTCGCGACTGGCGACAAAGGGCAGATTTTTTCCGTCGCGCCCGACGGCAAGAGCGAACTGTTCTACTCCAGCGACGAAGCGCACATCCGCGTTCTCGCTTTCGACGCACAAGGAAATCTGATCGCAGGCACCGAGCCGAGCGGCCGCATCCTGCGCCTCACAAAAAGATCCACGAAGCCCGCCGCAAATGAGGCCGCTGCCGACGGATTCGTTCTGTACGAAACCCCAAAGCGCGAAGTCACCGCTATCACGGTCGGCGCAGACGGCACAATTTATGCCTCCGCGATTGGCGAACGCCAGCACAACGCTGCAAGTCAGCTCCCCGATCGGGGCATCTCCGCAAGGCATTTCCATCACGAACAGCGGCAACGTCACCGTCGTGGGCACAACTCCCGGGATGGCACAAGCCGCGGCGCAGGCCTTCGGCTTCACGCCACAAGTCTCCGGCGGAATCTACAAAATCTCTGCCGCTGGCGCGCCGGAAGAACTCTGGACTTCGCGCGAAGATGTCGTTTACGCGCTTGGCATTGGCTCCGGACGGCCGCTTGCTTGCCGGCACCGGCAACAACGGCGCGCTTCTTGCTATCGATGGTCGCGGCGTCTTCGCACAACTTGCCAAAGCCGGCTCCTCGCAAATCACCGGCATCGCGCGCAATTCGTCGGGAAAAATTTTTCTGTGTACTGCGAACCCGGGCAAAGTCGTCACACTCGGCCCTGAATATGAACCGGAAGGCACGTACGAATCGCGCTCGTTCGACGCGCAACTCTTTTCGCAGTGGGGCCGCCTCGATTGGTGGAGTCCGCCGGCAGCAGCCGGCGCAAAAGCTTCGGCATCCGATCAGCCGCGCCTTGAATTTTACGTTCGCTCCGGCAACACGGAAGATCCCGGCAAGGAGTGGTCACGCTGGTTCGGCCCATACAGCAAACCCGGCGCGCCCGTCGAAGCGCCGCCCGCGCGATTCATGCAATGGAAAGCCGTGATTCACGATGGCCGCCCGGGCGATGGAATCGACTGGGTCAGCGTCGCGTATCTGCCAAAAAATGTCGCGCCCATCCTTGATGGAATCGCGATTCAGGAATCCCGGCATTCGCGCGCAGGGCCTGCAACTCGGTGCGCCCAATCAGCCGCAGCAAGTGAATCTGAAGATGCCGCCGACGCCAGGAATCGGCGGGCTCATGCAAAGCCAGAACGTCAGCACCACGAACGTGAAATTCGATCCGCCGCCGCAGGGCTCGCTGCAAAAGGGCTATCAGTCCGTTCTCTGGAGCGCGCACGACGACAACGACGACGAACTCCGCTACGCGGTCTACTTCCGCGGCGAAGGCGAAAAAGAATGGAAGCTGCTGAAGGACAATCTCGACCAGCGATTTTATTCCTTCGACACCACTTCCCTTGCCGACGGCGCCTACTACCTGAAAATCGTAGCGAACGACGCCGCTTCAAACGATCCCGCTCGAGCGCTGACCGCCGAGAAAGAAAGCGAACGCTTTGAAGTGGACAACACGCCGCCGGTCATTGAAAAGCTCACAGCGACTTCGGTAAAGACTTGTGGCGGCAGTCCCTGCGTTTACGGAGCGCTGCTCGAATTCACGGCCCGCGACTCGGCCACTGCAATCGAAAAGGCCGAATACAGCTTGGACGGCGGCGACTGGAAGCTCATTATGCCGGAATCGGTAATCAGCGACGCCCCCGCGGAGCGCTACAGCGCAGGTCTGCCTCTAGCCGCGCCCGGCGAGCACACCATCGCGGTCCGCGCTCTACGATCGCTTCCAAAACATTGGCAGCGCAAAAGTCACCTTCCAGGCAACGGCGCAAAAATAATTCAGGCAAGCCCGTGCGCAGGCTGCTTTGAACCTCTGACATTCAATTTTTGATTCGTGGACTTCTAGCGGGAATTCCCGTTGGAGAGAAACGCTTCAATCTCTGCGCCAAACCCGATGCGGCCATCGCCATACGGTTCGTTGCGAACATGCACCACGCGTGCGCGGCAATAGGTCTCTTCCTGAGCGTTGCCAGTCACATCTGTAGGCATGCGCAGCGTGGCTTCGATCGGCATGCCCACTTGCAGCGGCGCCGACGTCGCAAAATAAAATCCGCCGCGCGAAATGTTCAGCACTTCCGTGAAGTGTTCGCTTTTGTCCGAAGCGAGCCCTATCGCTCGAAAGCGCAGTGGCGTTCGAAGGTTGTAGCGTCGCAAATGTCTGCGTTCAGAAATATCCAAGGGTACCTCCTCCGCGCTAAGGAAGGACACTGCGGGTCTCTCAACCCAGCGGAAGGGCTCTGTTAGGTTAGCAAAGCTGCGGGCCCGGTCAAGCAAAATGTCCCCAACTTAAGTCAAATACAACCATTTGGACGCCGCAAACTAGTAGTACGCCAATCCCCACGATGGCGCTCCGCCTGCTCCCGCTTTCTCCTCTCCTTCGCGGGCGAACAGACTTTCGCTGTGCCATAATCGGGATCGCGAACAGACCGCTCATGAGCATCCCGCAAACCAGCGCCGAACCTAAGCCAGAGGCAACCACCGTCCCCAGTTGGCAGCGGATCGCCGAAGCCCACGCGCGCATCGCCCCGCACATCCACCGCACGCCTGTCCTGACCTCTCAATCTCTCGACCGCATCTCGGGTGCGCAGCTTTTCTTCAAGTGCGAAAACCTCCAAAAAACCGGCTCTTTCAAGATCCGCGGCGCCGCCAACGCCATCCTTTCGCTCTCCGAAGAAGACGCCAGGCTCGGCATCGTCACGCAATCCAGTGGCAACCACGCCGCAGCCGTTGCTTGCGCCGCTGCCTGGCGCAACACCAAGGCTTGGATAGTCATGCCCAAGAACGCTCCGCGCGTGAAGTGTGACGCCGTCGAAAGCTATGGCGGCAAAATCGCCTTTTGCGAACCGACCGTCACGGCCCGCAAGGAAATGGCTGCCAAAGTCCAGGCCGAGACGGGGGCCGTACTCGTCCATCCCTATGACGACGACCGCATCATCGCCGGCCAGGCCACTGCCGCAAAAGAACTGCTCGAAGACTTTCCCGACCTCGACGCCATCCTCGCTCCCGTCAGTGGCGGCGGGTTACTCAGCGGCACCTGTCTGAGCGCGCTTCATTTGAAACCCGGCATTCGCTTGTTCGGTTGCGAACCCGCTCGAGCCGACGACGCCTACCGCTCTTTGCAATCCGGCACATTGCAAAGTATCGACTCCAGCGACACCATCGCCGACGGCCTCCGTGCCTGTCTTGCCCGGCGCACATTTGCCATCTTGCGCCGGGAACTTTCTGGCATCTTGCTGGTAAGTGAAGAAGAGATTATCTCCGCCATGCGTTTCCTCTGGGAGCGCATGAAGATCATCGTCGAGCCATCGTCCTCCATCGCCGTGGCTCCTTTGCTCAAACCGGGCGGTCTTGCCAGCCTGAACCTGCCGCTTCGCGCCGACGGCACTGCACCCAAGATCGGCGTCATCCTCTCCGGCGGCAACGTGGACCTTTCCGCTTTGCCTTTTTCTAGCGCTTAGCGCTTTTGTCTCCCCGTGCTAACCTCGTTGGTACTTTCCAGGGATGGTTGTGCCCGGCTCGCTTTTGACGGAACGCAAAGCAACCCAGTGCGGCAAACCGTCGTCCGAGATAGGTATGTGCTGCCCAGCCGGTCGAATGTCATAGTACTTTTCGCCAATACTTTGAATATCTGGGGCGCCAAATCCATGAAGAACTCAGCAATGTCTAAGTTGCAGTCATTTTGTGCGTGCACTCTTCTTGCCGTGTTCGGCACGTTTGCTTCTCGTGCCAAACGCCGCCGCGCAAACGCCAAGACGCCTCGTCACCCAAGAGATCAACGAAACGCAACGCGTTACGCTGCGCGGAAACGTCCATCCCATGGCTCGCGCCGAGTTTGACCAGGGTGCTGTCGCCGATGCACAACCCGTCAATCGTATCTATTTGTTGCTCAACCGCACGTCGGAACAGCAAACCGCGCTCAACAAGCTGATGCTTGATCAGATGGACAAGAATTCCCCGAACTATCACAGGTGGCTCACTGCCGAACAGTACGGCACGCAGTTTGGGCCTTCCGACGACGACGTCCAGACCGTGAAATCCTGGCTGAGTGCGCAGGGTTTCACCGGCATCAAGACCAATGCCGGAAAAACCATTGTCGAATTTAGCGGCACCGTCGGTGCGGTTCGGCGCGCTTTTTCAACCGACCTTCATAACTATATGGTCCGCGGCGAAAAGCACTTCGCCAACGCGAGCGATCCGCAAATCCCCGCTGCACTCGCCGCGATCGTGGGCGGCATTCCCTCTCTCCATAATTTCCGCAAGCAGTCCCAAATAAAACGCCTTGGTCAGTTTCGCCGCGACTTCACTACCGGTGAAATTCGTCCGTTGTTTACGTTTTCTGATGTAAACGGCACTTTTTTCGGAGTGGGCCCTGCCGACTTTGCAAAAATCTACAACATTCCCGCCGGCGCCGACGGTAGTGGCCAAAGCATCGCGATCGTCGCGCGCTCTAACATCAATCCCCAGGATGTCACAGACTTCCGCAGCATGTTCGGGTTGCCGGCTTATCAACCTTGCAATCTCGCCGTCGCTCAGGCGCAACTCTGCGTGATCCTCAACGGCGCCGATCCTGGCCTTGTCTCCGGCGACGAGGGAGAAGCCGACCTGGACGTCGAATGGTCCGGCGCCGTCGCACCGAAAGCCACAATCAAGTTTGTCGTCTCTGAATCGGAACAAACCGACGCGGTGGACGGCGTAGACGCTTCATCGCTCTACATCGTGGACAACAACATCGCCCCTGTAATGAGTGAAAGCTTCGGCCTCTGTGAGTCGGCCAGCGGCACTGCAGGCAACGCTTTCCAAAATGCGCTCTGGCAGCAAGCGGCGGCCGAAGGCATCACCGTTTCCGTATCATCCGGCGACAACGGTTCGGCGGCTTGCGACGATCCCAACAGCGAGTCGAGCGCGACCAAAGGCATTGCTGTCAGCGGAACTGCCTCGACCCCGTTCAACGTCGCTGTCGGTGGCACTGACTTCGACGATGGCGCTAACAAAAGCACTTTCTGGAGCTCCACGAATACCAGCACTGTCCCGCCAGTGCCCGCTTCCGCTCTCGGCTACATCCCGGAAATTCCCTGGAATGATTCTTGCGCCGCGGCCGGCCTGACCGGTTGCAATACCGCAACGACCGCCAATAATCTCGACATCGTAGCCGGCAGTGGCGGCCCCAGCGCTGTTTACACGAAAACGCAAGCGCCTTTCCAGACCGGATTCGGCGACACTGCCCGTGACATTCCCGACGTTTCACTCTTCGCTGCCGACGGCCTCAACGGAAGTTTCTATATCGTCTGCCAGTCGGACCAGGACATCACGGGAGACACGGGCTGCAACCTCACCAAATTCTCGCCCTCTTCCCCGTTCCACGATTTTCAGGCCGTCGGCGGCACATCCGCCTCGGCTCCGGCCTTTGCCGCCATCATGGCCCTCGTCAATCAGAAAACCGGGCAACGCCAGGGCAACGCCAATTTCGAACTCTACAAGCTTGCCAATGCAGAAAATTTTGCCAGCTGCAATTCCTCCAGCTTTATAGCTCCCGGCCCGCAGCCGAGCTCTTGCGTATTCATGGACATCACCAAGAGCAACAATGCGGTCGCTTGCGCTGGCGGAAGCCCCAACTGCAGCAAGACAACCGCTGGTGGCAACGGCGTTATGCAAAGCGGCAGTTCGCCGGCTTTCAGCGCGGCGTACTGGCTATGACCTGGCCACAGGCCTTGGCTCCATCAACGTCACCGCCCTGCTCAACAAATGGACCGCACCTACTAACCCACACAACTTCCACTACTTTGACTCCCGCGAGCGTCTGCTACAACGGTCGGATCGCCGGTCAAGTTGAGCGGGTCTGTTACATCTACCAGCGGCACACCGACGGGCGTCGTTGTCATCGAGAATGCTTCCACCGGAGCGCAGATCGATACCGCCACACTCTCGGGAACTTCCTACAGCGTTACCACCACTCTCTTGCCCGGTGGCAACAGCGCCGCATACACCATCAAGGCGCACTATGGCGGTGACGGCGCGTTCGGTGCCAGCGATTCTGCTCCAGTCACGGTCACTTCGGTAAAAGCAAACAGCAAAGTCATCGTCAGCTTCGTCAATTCCGCGGGGGCGCTGACAACAGCGGCCCAAAGCGTTGCCTACGGCTCTCCGTACATCCTCAGGGTCGACGTTGCCAACGGCACCGGGACAACCTGCGAAAACATCTCGACTGGCACTGTGAATTTCATCTGCCCCACTGGCCAAGTCTCTCTGCTCGACAACGGCTCCGCCCTGAAGGATTTCCCCAACGCGCAGACTCCAAACTCCACCAACATCGCAAATCTCAACGACCGCGGCTTCATCGAAGATCAACCGATCCAGTTGAATGTCGGCATGCACCCAATCACCGCAACTTACCCCGGGGATGCGAGCTACAACACGGGAACTTCCAACACGCTTGCCGTCACCATCACGCAGGCGACGACGCAAACCGCGGTCTTCGCCAGCCCGAGCGCCATCATTTCTGGCGGTTCGGTTACGCTGACGGCGACGATCAGTTCCGGCAGCAACGCAGACAAACCGCACGCGCCGTCTGGCACGGTTCAATTCTCCAATGGCTCGATGACGCTCGGAGCGCCGGTAACATGCACTCAGGTCGGCGCTTCCAGCAGCGCTGGCGCTTCCTGCACTGCTCAGCTCACGACCGCAATCTCGTTCTTGGCTCCGCCATCAGATCCAAACAACCGCATGTGGAGATCTCCGCTAGAGTGGCTGGCAATTCTTTCCGCCTTGGTTGCGCTGCTTTTCTTCTTCGCCGCACTTCGCATGAAAAAATCCCTGCGCGCATACACTTACGCGGCAATCGGCCTCTTTCTGATCGCAGCAGCGACTCTCGCCGGCTGCAGTGGCGCGAGCAGCGATGGCGGTGGTGGCGGTGGTGGTGGCAATGCGCGGACAATCACCGCAAAATATAGCGGCGACACAAATTACACTACTTCAAGCGGGACGGGCAGCGTCACGATCCAGTAGCAAGTTGCGTTGAGGCGAGAAAGGAGAACGAGCCCTTCGCGATTTGCTCACAGCTCGGGCTTAGTTCACAACCGGCGGAAAGAAGATATTCCAGAACGTCGGCGAAACTGCCGCGAATTCCACCGGAATCATCGAACCATCCGAGTTGAATTGCGGGGGCCGCACCACGGTCGCTTCAATCGTCTTCTGCGTTTTCACATTCTCAATCGTAATCTTCGTTCCCTGTGCCAGCGCTTCGGGCACGACAATCAACGCGCCGTTCGCGCTCACGGTGTGCGTGTAACCATCCAAAATTTGCGTCTTCCCCGTGACGTGCACTTTCACGGAGATCCTAACCAGCACGCGTTGCGCGCGGCGGCGTTCTTCGGCGGTCAGCGGACGCGTAAGTCCGGGCCTGACCGCACCTGCATGGGGCCCTTTTTGCGGAGTTGCTGGCTTCATAGTTCCAATCCCCAAAAGTCCATGTCCGGCGCAACCAGCTCAATGCCGTACTCCCAACCCTCGGGCCGCGGATTCCCTTTCCAGACGACGACTGCTGCGTTGCTCGAACCGGTGGCTAGATTTGTCAAGGCGAGCCGATGTTCCAGCAGGAACGATTCAGAAAGCACGACCATGCATCCATAGGGATTGACGACGCGCGTGTGTGCATCCAGTCCGCGCCGCGCTCCGGCCTTGTCGTCCCATTCCAAACGCACCGGCACGCGGGAATTCATCCGGCGTCCGCGGCGTTTGTCGGCAAATCGGCCGTCTTCCACCATTTTTGCAAATGCTCTTGAGTCTCTCACTTTAGCTTGCATCTTTGCCTCGGCTATGCCTCGCTACGGGCCATGCTAAAGTTGGTGTCAGTGTCGGTCAATGGTACAAAACGCCCTCCGCTCGCAACTGAATAGCTGTACCAACGGACAGGCGTTTCGATCAAGCGAGGACAGCCGTACTATGGCTTGCGGGGAGGGCACGGCTAGCCCCAGTGGTACAAAGTAATCCCTTATGAAAGACCTGATCGTCAACGCGGATGACTTGGGCTGGACAGCCGGCGTAAATCGCGGCATCGCTGAAGCCCACCGCAACGGCATCGTCACCAGCGCCTCTCTGCTAGCCAACGGCGCAGCCTTCGACAGCGGAGCAGCAGTGGCCCACTCGCTCCCGGCGCTTGGCGTCGGCGTTCACCTGAACCTCAGCGACGGTTCACCCCTTTCCGGCGCGAAAAACGTACCGACTCTGATAGACGAAACGGGCCAGCTTTCGCTCGGCCCCGAACAACTCCTGCTCAAACTCGCGCGCCGCAAGCTAAAACTCTCCGAAGTCGAGCGCGAATGGGACGCACAAATCTCCAAAATCCGCGCCGCGGGAATTTTGCCCACTCATCTCGACGGCCACAAGCACGTTCACATGCTCCCAGGTCTTTTCCCTATCGCCTTAAAACTCGCAAAAAAGCATTCCATCGCCGCAATCCGCATCGCCCTTGAAGCCTCGCCCCTGCGCGCTGCCCTTTCCGGCAAAGACAGCCGCAACTCCTCGACCGAATTCAAGCAAGGCGTCCAGGCCCGCGGCTTAAAGCTCCTCGCGCGCGACGCCCACAAGCTCGCCGACAAAGCCGGCATCGAGGCCGCCGACTATTTCTGCGGCATCTCCCAAACCGGCGTCATGACCCACTTCGGCGTGCTGAATCTCCTTGAAAATCTCCCCGAAGGCACCACCGAGCTCATGTGCCATCCGGGCTATCTTGACGACGATCTCGCCCAATCCGCCACGCGACTTCTGGACTCCCGAGCCACCGAGCTCGCCATTCTCACAGACACTGCCGTGCGAAAATTAGTCGCTTCCCACGGTATCCGCCTGATAAACTATTCCCAGATAGCAAACTAAGCATGGAAACAGAGTCCTTAGTCCGGTACTCGATCGTCGTTCCGTTCTACAACGAACAGGAAAACATTCCGCCGTTGTACATGAAACTGACGGAAGTCATGGACGCCATCGGCGAGCCATACGAACTCGTGTTCGTGGACGATGGCAGCAAAGACAATTCTTTCAAGGTTCTTTCCGACATTTACGAGCACGACCGCCGCGTTAACTTGATCCGCCTCCGCCGCAATTTTGGTCAGACGTCTGCGCTCAAAGCCGGTTTCGATTTCGCCCGCGGCGAAGTCATCATCTCCATGGACGGCGACCTTCAGCACGACCCGGAGGAGATTCCCAAGTTTCTGGAAAAAATCGAAGAAGGTTATGACCTCGCCAGCGGCTGGCGCTATGCGCGCAAAGATCACTGGCTGATGCGCCGGGTTCCCAGTCGCGCCGCGAACTGGCTTATGGCAAAGCTCTCTGGCGTGGATCTCCACGACTTCGGCACCACTTTCAAAGCCTATCGCCGTGAAATCATTCAGGAAATCCAGCTTTACGGTGAACTGCACCGCTTCATTCCCGCTCTTGCCAGCACCACGGGCGCGCGCATCGTTGAAGTTCCCATTGAAAATCTCGAGCGCAAAACCGGCAAATCCAATTACGGCATCGGCCGCACGATTCGCGTCTTCCTCGATCTTCTCATCGTCAAATTTTTGTTGGATTACTCGACGCGCCCGCTGCAGTTCTTCGGCTTGCTCGGCATGGCCGGGGCCGGTTCCGGCTTTCTCATCGGCGCCTATGTTCTCTTCAAGAAATTCTATTACCACATGTCCGTCATGCAGCAGCACGGCCCGCTGCTTTTGCTCTCCATAGCGCTACTCGTCAGCGGCATTCAATTTATTTCCATGGGCCTGCTCGGCGAAATCATGGCTCGCACCTACTACGAGTCTCAGAACAAGCCCATCTACGCCCTTCGCGAAGTGAAATCGCACCGCAAAGAACTCGGCGACTCCACCGAGCAAACTCGACCCTCCAACAACCCCGAACGCTGACCTTTTGTTGGCCCGATTTGCTCTCACACTTCCTACGTCAAAAAAAACTTCTGGGCTTTCTCTTCTTGCTGATTTTCGCCGGGATCGCTATCTCCACTCTCTGGCCTTTTGACTTTTATTCCGCCAACGGCGTCAATTGGATTTCCGGCCGGAGCGGGCTCCATTTTTCTGCGCCCGGCGTATTGCTGAGCGTGTCTCCGCTTTTGGTGCCTGCTTCTGCAGAAAAAAACCCCGCCAGCATCGAACTCTGGCTGCGCTCGGATGAAATCTGGTCCCGCCGCACCATCCTCAGCTTTTACGATCCGACCAATGCCAGCCAGCTTGTCATTCGCCAATGGAACGGCGGCCTTCTCATCTCGCGGGATTCCCCTGCCAATTCCGGCGCCGCGGTTGCAGAAAAAATCTACGTAAAAAACCTATTCCAGCGCGGCCAGCCAGTGTTTCTGACAATCACTTCAAACCCCACCGGCACGGATATTTTCGCAAATGCGGTGCGAAAGCAGTCTTTCTCCAATTTTCAGATCCGTGCCAGCGACCTTTCCGGTCAGCTCATTGTCGGCACCGCCCCCGCCAGCTTCAGCCCCTGGCGCGGCGAACTCTATCTTGTCTCCCTTTACGATTCCGCGCTCACTCCCCCGGAAGTCCGCCTTGGCTACGACTCCCTGTCCACACCTTCTGCGCCTTCCCTGGAGGCCCCCTCCCTTCTCGCGCAATACTCGTTTTCGGAATCATCCGGTCGCATCACCCGCAGCTCTGTCCCCTCTGCGCCCGATCTTCAAATGCCGGAAAATTTCTTTCTTCCCCGCAAAGGCTTTCTTCAACTCCCCTCCAGCCAATACGAAGCCACCTGGACCTACTTTCGCGACCTCCTTACCAACGTCCTCGGCTTTCTTCCGTTCGGGTTTCTTCTCTGCGCCTGTCTGGCGAACACGCGTCTGTCCCGCTTCGCCGTCCTCTACTCATTCCTCTCGGGGGCTGTATTCAGTTTCTTCATCGAACTCCTCCAGGGCTATATCCCCCAGCGTGATTCCGGCCTCACCGACGTAATCACCAATTCACTCGGCGCAGTCCTCGGCGCTCTCCTCGCTCGCCGCCTGCGCCGCAACTGAGACCAGCTTCTTGATTCCCGCCTCTTCAAAATGAAAAAGCCGCGCAATTCAGCGCGGCTTTGTAAGTTTTGTTTTTCCTGTCGGCGCCTGTTTTCGCCTTAGAAATTCTCTTGCGCTTTCTTCCACCCGTACGAGCCGCGCCCAATCTTTGTCGTCCGCCGCTCGCGGAATTGATCCAGTTCTGCCGCCGTAATTTCGTATTCGGTCGTCAGCGGATGATTTTCATTCGCAGCCAATTCCGCTTGCAACCGCTCCGAGCAGATCGCCGGCGCGTCCTGATATCGGGCTCGGTGAGAGACAAACGCGTCGTTCGCAATGTTCAGTTTGAATTCGCGGTCCGCGCCGTCTTCGCTCACCTGAAACGTATATTCGCGCGCAAGCGTCATGGGCTTGAAGCCGACATATTTGACGGTAATTTTGCTGTTCATCTTGCACCCGTCACGGATGATGTGCCGCGGCGCGCCAAACTTCCCCCGCCACCTTCTCGTGGCCCTTGCCCAACGGCTTCCTTGACCAAAATCTTGCGTCCCTGAACTTCTATCCCGTTCAACTCTTCGATAGCCCGTTGCGCTTCATCTTCTGATCCAAATTCCACAAACCCAAATCCCCGCGAGCGGCCTCCCTCGCGGTCGCAGATCACCCGCGCCGACGTCACCAGGAATCCTCTCTTGCTGAAAAGTTCTCCCAATCCATCGTTCGTTATCTCCGCCGTGAGTTGCCCGACATACAGCTTTGTCATTCGTTTCCCCTTAACCCTCGGTAGTTTTGGCGTCTCTCGAATTTGTTACAGGGCCCGCGTATAAATTCTTCTTCCTTCGCTCAAAGCGGTCACGGTCGTCAGCAGCGCTGCGCACGTAATCGCCGCTAGCGTTGCAAGCGCCGTTCCGCCAACTCCGGAAAAGCCAATCGATCGCATGCAGACTCCGCCGAGGATTCCTCCCCCCATGCCCATCAAGATGTCCATCGAGCGGCCAAATCCCTCGCCCTCCAGGCTCTTGCCAACAAGCCATCCGGCGGCGAGTCCAACGAAAATCCAAAGTGACAAAAGCAAAAGATACATTTTTCTCCCCTCAATCGGCGGCAACTGCTAAAACCCTCTCAAACCGCGCTCAAGCGGCGGCGGTCGCGGCGACCTTGTGAACCGTAGAATTGATCACTTCAAACGTCTCTACTCTTGGAGTACCTTCAATCAAATTGCACAGGATCTTCAATACTGCTGGATAAGTCCCGCGATTGTAGGACTCGGCATGTTCTGCTTTTTCCCAAAAGCTGATTCCGAATACGGCATCTCGGCCCTGGGTGAAAAAGGTGATTTCGTCCAGAAACCCATTCTGTTTGCGCAGCCTGGGAATCACTTGCTCTTCCATCAAGAGGCTGAATTTCGAAAGGCTTCCCGGCTTCAGTTGTATCTGCACTTTGCGTGCGAACATGGCGTGCTCCTCGGCTTCTGGCCAAGGAAGAATTTCAGGGGGCTGTCGGTCGGGAAGACCTGAAGGCGGCCTTGATCCAAGGTTCATCTTGCGCCACTTTACTGTTTTTGTCAAGCAGATTAACTTTTTTCCATCTATGCTTTACTATCGTAGTTAAGTTAGTGGAGGCGCTCGTGGACGTTCGCTTGGTCATCAGACAAAGGCTCGAAGAACTGGGCCTCGAACAGCGCGACCTCGCCACCGCCGCCCGCGTCACCGAGTCTTACATCTCCCAATTGCTTAACCGGAAAAAAGCCCCACCCGATGTCGGCCGCACCGGCCTCTACGAACGCATGAACTCCTTCCTGAAACTCCCGAAAGGCCGCTTGTCGGCCATAGTCGCTGCGCAGCGCCGCGAAGAACTAAAACAGAAGCTGGCCGAGCAACCCCCGGCTCTGTTTAAGGAAGTTCGCGAGCTCGTCCTCGACAAATGCGGCGCGCAGAGACAAGCCGCGGTCCGCGATATCTTCGAAAAACAGTCCTTCGGCGAACTGGAACGTCTGGTCACCCAGAAACTGCTAGACGTCACGAAAAACATTGTCCGGACGGAATCATCGAGCCCCACCTGGCTAAACGCCCTGGCAAAACGGCGAGATCCTTCTTCGGAAAAACTGCCCGCCGCTATCGCCGAGTTTCTCGATACCGATGTCTTCAACATTTCACCGGATCAATGCCGGATGTTTCTCGATCCCCTGATTGAATCCTGGGACATAGATCTAAAAACAATCGCCATGGAGATCGTCTTGAATCGGCGCCTCGCCCCCGTTGAACTCATAAAATTTCAATTCTCCGAGGTCACCTCAGACCGTCAGGAAGAACCAGGCTTCCAGGACTTTCTTCGCGATCCCGGCTTGAGCGGCGACATCGCCGCTTCCGAAACTCAGATTCTCAAGGGCCTGAAATTCGGCACTGCCCGCCCCAATGCCCTTTTCTATTACCGCGCTCTGCAAAATCTCCGCGACCCGCTGCACTTCACAAAAACGATTCCTGTTCCAATTCGACGATTGCGAAACTCCGGCAAAACCGACAGACAAAACCAGCTCGACTCCAGAAAAAACGCCATCCGCCGCTGGGCAAAAAACAAACCAACCGCTTAAATGCCGATAGCGGGCTGGAGTTTAATTTCTGCACCGTGACAAAATAAGAAAAATTCAAACCGACCCATTGCCTCTGTTCCAAACGCATTGCCATTGCCCACAGGAAGCCAAGCGCTTCTTGAAATTCCTGCACCAACGCCTCGCCAGACGGTGCAAATCCCCGCGGCACGAGCGAAGCCCTTTACCGTTAACCCGGCTTTCAGGCCACCTGCTTTACCCCGAATGCATTTTCGACGCGCCACTTGCCTTTCTCTGCGCTACCCTTGAACGTCCATACTGCAGGACTTGTACAGCGCAAAATTTGGGAGGAAGTCCGTGAACCGTGAGCAGTTCTACGAAATCATGAACGGCGATGGCACACTCGATTACGAAAAGTATCTGAACACCAAAACACTCCTCGGCTGCCAATCGGATTTTGGTGAACTCTGCAACCGCGACGAAATGCAGTTTCAGATCGTCCACCAGGTCGAAGAACTCTGGATGAAGCTCATCGCCTACACGCTGCTCGACATTGACGACTATCTCCAGCAGGAAAATACCGGCCGCCTGCTGACGCTCTTCCGCCGCATTCATGCCACGCAGCGCCTGATGATTCAACAAATCGCCCTGCTCGAAACCATGTCGCCCAAGGAATATCAGGACATTCGCCAGCGTCTTGGCAACGGCAGCGGCCAGGAATCGCCCGGCTTCCGCGTTCTCCTGAAGATGTATCAACCCATCTGGAATTCATTCGAGGAGCACTATCTTAAAAAGCGCGGCCTCAGCGTCGAGCAAATTTACGATTCCAAATACGACCACGGCCCAGCCTACGTTGTCGCGGAAGCGCTCGCCGAGTTCGACGAACTTTTCCAGAAATTCCGCTTCGAGCACATGCAGCTCATTCACCGCACGATCGGCTTCGGCTCAAAATCGCTAAAGGGCCGCCCAGTCGAAATCCTCGAAGACGGCATGCGTCATAAGTTCTTTCCGGAGCTATGGGAGATTCGCAATGAAATGACGGATCGCTGGGGCGCGCAATACGGAGTCAAACGCGATCCAATTGGAGGTTTGCACTAGCCCCATTTTCATTGAAGAAGTACAAGCAGCTATGGCTTTTCCGAAATGCAGTGATACTGCCCGCGAAAAAAAAGAAGCGGTTCGCCGTCAAAAAATTCCGCGGACTCTGCTTCGGCAATCACGATTGTGTGATCGCCCGCGACATGAAGCCCGGAAAGTTTGCACGAAAGCTGGCAGAGGACATTTTCGAGCAATGGAATTCTCTCCTGCGTCCAGGTGAACTTCACGCCGAGCCGTTCTTGCGCTTCAGGATCCTGTTCGATGCCGGCGAAATATTCGGATTGAGCCCGCTGCTCGCGCCTCAGGACGTTGACGCCGAATCGCTGCTTCTCTTTCAGCATCGGCAAAAGCCGTGCCCGATGATCCACGCAAACCGAAATCAGCGGCGGATCAAGCGAAACCGACGCAAACGAATTCGCCGTCATCCCGTGAACCTGGCCCGCTTCGCGTTCCACGGTAATCACTGTCACACCTGTGGCAAAATGACCCAAGGCCCGGCGAAATTCCGTAGACGTCATTGGACCGGCAGACATATTTTCTTTTCAAGATAACACACCATAGCCCCGAGGATGACAAGCAGCGGGCAAGAATTGGCGCAAGAAAAAAGAGCGTCCCGGAATTCCGGGACGCTCTGATTGCTTTTCCGGACGAGCCGGAAGTCGTCAGTGCGGATGGTCGTTGTTATTCTTCGGTTCGTTTTTCGGCTTGCTGTCACCGCTTGGTTTCTTTTCTTCTTTTTGCTGCTTCTGTTGAAGCTGCTGTTGCTGGCGATCGTGTTTCTGCTCGAGCTGTTCCAGCTGCTTCTGTTGCTTTTGCTGGGTCTGCTGCTGCGCGTGATCATCAGCCGGCTTCTGTTGAAGCTTTTGCTGTTGCTGCACCTGCTGCTGTTCGACCTTCTGGCGCTCGCGATCCTGCTGCTGGCGCAGATTGTCGAGCTGCTGCTGGTGTTGCTGCTCGACTTGCGGGTTCTCAGTCGGGCGCGAAGCCGGCGGACGATCGTTCAAGTTGCGGTTGCTTCCGTTGCCGCGTCCGTTGTTTTGGGAATTGTTCTGAACGTTGTCGTTCGTGTAGTTCGGACGATTTGTGTTTGCCGCCGGCTGGTTTGGCTGCACAGCGGCTTTCGGCTGAACCTGCGGATTCACTTGCGCCGGCTGATTCGGTTGGTTGTTGGGACGGTTCTGCACGCCGTTCTGAACCTGCGGCGTTATCGTACGCGCTGGCGGCGCCATGCGAATATTCTGACGAACCGTCTGCGTTTGCAGTTCGCGTTCTTGCGAGACGGCAATCGGACGTCCGCCATTCGCCTGAATCGCTTGCTGCTGGCGCGCAAACGGAACCGGAGCCGGCGGTGGAGCGCTCTTCGCCACAACGGCGCGGCTGCTGAACGACGCTGCACCCGTTGGGCGTACATTCGTCGAAGCCCCGGCACCCAAAACGCTGCGCTGCTGCGGCACAACTGCGGGGCCTGTCGGTGCGACCGGCGCGGCAGAAATGTCACGTTCGTTCACGCGAATGATGTTGTTATGCACCGGTTGCGCAGAAGTGAAAGTAGCCTGCGAAGTCGCCGTCACGGCATTGTTGACGTGCTGATTCTGGTAGTTGATGTTGGTCACGTTCACGGTCTTGTTCACGTAAACGTTGTTGTAGACGTTCGTGACTTGCGTGCGATTGATGATGGTCGTATTCGAAATGTTCACGCGCTGCACATACGCCGGGCTCACGTGATACGACGGGCAGTACACATCACGCGGGCCCAGAGGGAACCACGCAACTCCAACTGCTGGAGGTCCGCCAACCGAAATGCCGACTCCCCAATGCGCGCCGCCAACCCAGGCAACCAGAGCAGGCGCATACACCGGACGCACATACGCAACGGAATAAACCGCAGGCCGCGGCGCAACCGGTACCCAGCCCCAAACTCCGCCGACAACAACCCATCGTCCATAGTGGAACGGAGCAAAGCCCCAGGGCGCATCATCCACCCAAGTCCAGCCCCACGGCGCAACGTATGCCCAGTGGCCGTAGCGATAGGGGGCCCAGCCAACGACGGTCGTGTGGGGAAACCAAACGGTTCCGTATTCGGGGACGGGACGCCAGCCGCCGTTATCGTCGAGATCCTCGTAGCCGACGACATCGTCGGAAACGTAGCGGGCGGAATTGGAGTGATCCCATTTGTGGTCTCGGTCTGAGCACCATTTATCGAAATCGTCGTCACTGCCGTAATTTGCAATATCGGCGCTGAGTTGATCGATACCGGAAAAAGTTCCGGATTGATCGGCGTGAACGGAATATGCAGAACCACCGCCGGTGACTTCGCCGTCGCCACCGCGGACTTTTATGAACGTGGTGTCGCCGGCTTCGTTTACCGTTACTCGATAGCTACCTGGCCTCAGAACAGTAAATGCGAGATTGGGCGTGTCAATTTCGATGGTTTCGCTTTCTTCCAGGCGCTTCACGCGAACGTTGACGGAACCTTCGGTCAGGCGAATCTGCGCGGTGCGGTCATCGAGATTGAGGAAGGAAAAACCAGTTTCTCCGCCGATGCGAACGGCGCTCGAACCGAAACGCAATTCGGCGCGGCCGCCTTTGTCGGTCCAGAGTTTGTCGCCAGTGGTTACGGGCCGATTGGCAACGATGTTGACCCAGTCGTCGGTGCCAGCCGGCTGAAAGGAAACAGGGCCGCCGGTGAAGCTCAAGCGCGCGGCGCGGGAGGGTGGATCATCGCTGTCGCGGTCGTCGCGATCCCCTTGCGCGAGCGAAAACTGGGGCAAAGCCAAAAGCGTGGCCAGCACTAGGGGAAACAGGGCAAGCCATTTTGTTGTCTTACGCATAAATTTGCATCTCTCCTGGAGCCTGTCGAACGTTCGCTGAGCTGGATTGCGCGAAGTCGCCAGGTCTTTTCCACTCATTTCAAACTAACACCACAAATCACGACAGGGCCGTCGGGTCTTTTGCCAGTTTCCAAAACGGAATGACCCGATACGAAAAGGTTCATTAGATTAAACACTTGTGTGGACAAAGAGTTGCAGAGGGGGGGCGACAGGCTTTCTTCAGGATCCGAAGTTCGCGGTGTGGACAGAGAGAGTGCGCGCAGGAGGGCTAGCGCCGACGTCCAGAGGAGCGTCTTTGAGGACAAAGTTTCGTGAAGCAAAAGTAAGGGCGGCTTCAAAAAGCCGCCCTTACACATTGAAGATTGTTGATTGAGATTAGTGACGGCCGTGGGACGCTCCCCCGCCACCGTGATTGGAGCCGCCACTTCCACCGGAGCTGTGGCTTGGCGCGGAACCTCCGTGGCTAGAACCACCGCCGGAGTTGCCGTGGCTTTGCGGCGCGGAGTAGCTACGACCACCGCCTTGCGGCGCCGAATAGGAACGCGGTTGAGAATAGGACCGCGGAGCCGGCGGAGCGCTATAGGAGTGCGGCTGCGAGTAGCTGCGTCCTTGATTTCCCTGATTATAGGAAGAGGGCGAGCGCTGCGAACTATTGCGTTGCGGCGGTTCGTAATTGCGCTGGTTTCCGCTGCGATTGCCGCCGGTGTTATTCAAACGATCGACCTGACTGTGCGGGGAGATTGCCGGTTCCCGCCCAAGGCGGACGATCGCTGTGCGTCATGCTTGTACCACGCGGCGTGGCGCCAACGTTGTTGCCGTGTGCTCGGCGGACGATTGTTGCTGTTGCCGAAGCCGGCTGGCGCGCGGCCGCGATCTGAAGTGTTGCCTTGCGCTTCCCAAGTGCGGGTTCCGGAGCTGTTGTTTCCGCCGCGCGGAGAATTGTTGTTGCCGCCGCGGGCTGCGTTGGCTTCTGCGTTGGTGCGCAGATTGGAATTCGGCTTGTCGAGCGAAAGTTCGTGCGTTGCCGCGAAGCCATCGGCGTGCTCGTCTGCGGACGAGTTGCCGGAGTTCTCAAAGCCGTGTCTGTTGTTGGTCGGGCGGCCGCTGCCTGCGCGGACGGAGGAATTATCAGCTGCCCGGAATGTTCCGGAGTTGAAAGAGCGAGTCGGCATGTGCGAAGCGCCGGCTGCTGGTGTATTGCGCGCTACGACGGAGCGATTCTGGATCGCAGCCGAGGGAGCCGCTACACGGCCGGAGGCATGGTTTGCACCGAAGTAGCTCTGGCGTGTCGGGGAGCCTTCGACACGGTTTGTAACTTGCGCGCCGCGGAGAGAAGCGTCAGTGATGTGATAGGCGCCGCGATTTACGGCACCGCCACCGACAAAGTTGTTGTGAGACGTCACGGTCACTGCGCGTGCATTGTGCGCGTAGGCGTAATTGTAGTTGCCGTGGCCATGGATGGAGTTCCCGTTGGTGATGTGCGTGTTGTAGACGTTGATGTTGTGCGCATAGCCGTAGCTGTGGTGATACCACGGATGGTAGGCTTCGCCCCAACCCAGCGGGAACCAGCCAACGCCGCCGCCGAAACCAAAGCCAAAGCCAACGCCCCAGCCGTGGCCGCCGTAGAAGCCGACAAAAGCCGGGCCCCAATAAGGATGTGCATAGTACGGTCCAGGGCACCAGCCCCAACGGGTGCCGATGTAAGCCCAGCGTCCATAGTGGAATGGAGCATAGCCCCACGGCGCATAGTCAACCCAAGTCCAGCCCCACGGACCAACATAGCTCCAGTAGCCGTTGCTGTATGGCGCCCAACCGGCGTCAACGGTATTCGGATACCAAACGTGGCCGTATTGCGGTTCTTCGCTCCATGTACCGTTGTCATCGAGGTCGCTGTAGCCAACGGTGTCGCGCGAAACGTATTTCGCGGAAGTGGAATTGTCTTCTTTTGAATCGCGGCTTTCAGACCAGCGATCGAAGCTATCGGGAGCTGGCGCAGGAGAAACGCTGTAACGAACCTCTTGCGTACCGCTGAATTCCCCGCGCTCCCCAGCTTTGATCGGGTAGGTCTGGCCGCCGGCGGAAACTTCACCGGAACCGCGAATCACGGTAACGCGAGTAGATTCGCCATCTTCGGAAACGTCAATGCGAAATGCACCGGCTTCCTTCACGGTAAAAGCTAGGTTTGGCGCGTCTACTTCATAGACTTCGCCTTCGCGCAATTCGCGAACACGGAAATTGATAGAACCCTCCGCGATGCGCATCTGAATCGTGTTGTCGTCGAGATTTAAAAAAGAGACCGCGGTCATGCTCGCCATGTGCACGGCGGCCTGGCCAGCTTGCAACTCTGCGCGCGCGTCCTTGTCGGCCCATAGCTTGTCGCCGATGGTCACTGTGCCGTTGAGCTGCGCTGTGCCCCATTCGCCCTGTCCGCCGGGTTGAAAAGAAACTTGTCCATCGGTATAGCTGACGCGAGCCACGCGGGACGGTGGGTCGCCTTCATCAGCCCTGACTGCTGGTGCACTGAATGCGAGAAGACCGAGGACTGTAAGCAGCAGACCTGTGCCACTTTTCCAGCCAGATTTGGTCCTCATGACGTTCCCCTGTTCTTCGACCGGGTATAGCCAACCGACTTATACCCGATGTCTGGGAGCTTACTCTTGGCTCCCATATGATGGAACACCAGAATGGGAAAGAAGTTGCCCATGGCCGGGGCCCGAGAACCCGAGATAGTACTAGAACTATAAATATCTGGCCCCATTTCTGTACTTTAGGACAGGCGACCCAGAACGGACACTTCCCTACACTCCTGACTTGTGGGCGCCTCTGCGCTCTGGGAGAATTGCATGCTTATGAAGGGCAAATGGATTGGGGCTTTGGCTTTGGGACTGGCGGCGGCTGTTGCTGCGCCTGCACAGACCTGGCGGCAGGTCGGCCCTCCAGGCGGAACGGTGATTTCGCTCGAAGCGGATCCCAAGGATTCGAACAAGCTATACCTCGGCACCTCCGATGGACACGTTTTCTCTTCAAATGATGAAGGCCAGCACTGGCAGTTGCTGAGCCGAATTGGGACAGGCCAGGATGATGTGATTACTCACATTCTGGTTGATCCGCGCAATTCAAATCGCCTCTACGCCAGCACTTGGACGCTGTATTCCGGTGGCGGCGGCGTGTATCGCAGCGATGATGCCGGCCGGAGCTGGCACATTATCGGTCTTGCGAAAGAGACCGTGCGCGCGCTTGCGCAGGCTCCGACGAATCCCAAGATTTTCGTTGCCGGCTCCTTGACCGGCGTTTTTCGCTCGCAGGACGACGGCAGCACGTGGGAACGCATTTCTCCCGCGGGTCACGAAGACCTCCGTAACTTTGACTCTGTTGCGTTCGACCCGAAAGACGAAAACATTATTTATGCGGGAACGTACCATTTGCCCTGGAAGACGACGGACGGCGGCAAGAACTGGACTTCGATCAAGGCAGGCATGATTGACGATTCCGACGTGATGACGGTGATCGTTGATCCGGCAAATCCTTCGAACGTGCATGCGACGGCATGCTCGGGCATCTATCACAGCGTGAACGCGGGCGAGACTTGGAAACGGTATGCGGGCATTCCTTTCGTTTATCGCCGCACGCAACTGATTCGGCAGGATCCGCAGAATCCGGATGTTCTTTATGCCGGAACGACGAGCGGACTTTGGAAGACGACGAACGAAGGCGTGGATCAGTGGAAGCGCATGACCCCGATCGAGTGGGTTGTGAACGCGATCCTGATTGATCCGAAGAACCCAAAACGGTTGATCATCGGAACGGAACGCCAAGGCGTGCAGATTTCCGAAGATGGCGGCACGACGTTTGCTTCGGCAAATGCGGGCTTCCATCACCAGCACATTCTGGATGTTGCGATGGATCAGGATCGTCCGGAGCGCGCGCTGGTTGTGCTGACGTTTGACACGAATGCGTTTATCGCCACGAAAGACGGCGGAACGACGTGGACAACGCTTGGCGCGGGATTGAAGCGGACCGACCTGAAGCACGTATACGCGGCGCCGACGGGATGGATTGCTTCGCTGGCAAATGGCGGATTGATGCGCTACGACGAAGCGTCGAACAAGTGGGTTAAGTCGGGCTTGTACGTTGCGGCAGCGACGGCGCAACCGGCTTCGCAACCCGTAACGAAAGGGCAAGGCTGGCGCGACGGCAAAGCCGGCACCGAAGGCAAAGACGGCTGCTTCGCAACCGCTTGCCTTCCAAGTGAACGATTTGCTGTTTGCGAAGGAGGCGTGGTTTGCGGCAACGACCGGCGGCGTGCTGATTTCGCTCGACAAGGGCACGACATGGCGTTCGGCAGGCAACGATCCTTTTGCCAAACAGCCGGCACAATCGCTCGAAGCATCACTCGATGGTTCGCAGATTTGGGCGATTTCGCAGCGCAACCTGCTTTATTCAGCCGATTCCGGCAAGCACTGGGAAGCGAAGGAATTGAATTTCTCCGCGGCAGGCAATTTGCATCTGCACCGCGTGGATGATTCGAACCTTTACGTGACCACGAACATGGGCCTGTATGTTTCAAAGGATGCGGGCCGCAACTGGAATCGCGCGGAAGTTCGCGATTTGCAATTCCAGGATGTGGCAGGCGCGGGTGCGGCGCTGGTTGCCTCGTTGCAGAAGCGCGGACTGCTTACTTCGTCCGACTCGGGCAAATCGTGGCAGCGCGTGAACGATCCGATCGCGGAAGGCTACTTCCCTGTTTTGCAAGCACGGCGCAACGGAGCGGTTGTTGCAGCGTCGGCAACGGAAGGAATCCTGACGATTGAATCGGGTGCGCGTTCGGCGGACAGCGTGGGAAGTTCTGCACTGATGCCGAGCGGAAGCACGCAGAAGCCACGTTAAGAGTTTTCCTCCAGAGACACGAAAACGGCGTTCCGGTTGAGTCCGGAGCGCCGTTTTAGTTTTGAGATGGAAGCGGACTGCTGGTGAGCAAGCCGCTTGGCTTCAGGCGGAATTGGAATTGAAGATAATGATTCGTTGATTGCGGATGCCTCTCACTAATAAGGCGCGCCCAGCACACTTCGGTTTAATTTCGCAAAACCTGAAAGCGGGCAATTGTGTATCCCAACGCTGCTCCGAGAAAGGCGTCGGCAGGAAAATGCGCCTGCGTCGTCACCCGGGAAAAGGCGATCGCCGTTGCACAACCGTAGGCCACCCACGGCACCCACCGGTGATGCGCATATCGACGCGCCACCACCGTCGCAATCGAAAACGCGGCCACCGCATGTCCAGAAGCAAAACTGCTCCCGAACGGCGAATATGGCGTGTTGAAAAAAGTGTCGTTAAACGGCGCGCCGGGCGCCACATCCTTCGGCCGCGTCCGCCGCGTGATCCCCTTGAGCGCAAAGTCCAAAATCGCGCCGTCCGCGTACGCCTCGCCCGTCAAAAGTGCGGTTTTGCTCGCATACGCATCATGCCGCGCGGCACCTACCAATAAGAACGTCACGGGCACGAGGGCCATTTCCGCGCTCGTAATCGACCCGTTAAACGCGTCGTTGAAACCGTCCCAATTCCCAGAATGTGTGCGGAAGTACGGCATCGCGTGGGGATCCGCCACAATCAGGCCCGCTGTCGCTCCCACCACCGCGGCAGTAGGAAGCAAGTAGCGACCTTTCGCCAGTTGCAGCGGAAAAAGCCAAATCTCCTTTTGGTCGTGAAGAATTCTTTTGGGAAGATTTTTCCAGGTAATATCGATGTCTGCTGCCGCTTTCGCAACCGGCGCCTCCGGCAACTGCCCTTGCCCGCTGGCCGCTACCGCACTCATCGCTAGCGCGCAACCCAACAATCCCGACCGAGCCACTCTGATGGATGTTGCGCTTTGTGTGATCGCCAGGCTAAAGAACGGCAGAACGATAGAAAAGAGCCTGGATTGGGGCTTCATATGCTTTCCTTGTAACGGATCCTGCTTCAAGAGAATATGTGTAGTTGAGAATTTGTCACAGCGCGACGCTCGGCTCAAGCTCAAAACCGGCCCCTCTCTTTCGGATTGTGCGTGCATCGCCCGGGAAGAGCAGCGAGCAGCCAATGCGGAATCCTTCCAAACTATGACCAACCCTAGAGAAAATCCGCGCGGGCTGCTGCTGATTGCCGCGTTCAAACTGCTCAAGGGGTTTTCGCTGCTGGCGGTGGGGATTGCGGTTCATTTGTTGGAGAAGCGAGACCTTGTTGCCGAAGCACAGCGGTGGGCGGACCTGTTTCGAATCGACCCGCACAATCATTACCTGAACACTTTGATCGCAAAGATGACGAACGTGGACCGAAACAAGCTGCGCGAACTCAGCTATTGGCACGTTTGTCTATTCTTCGCTGTTTCTTACGGAAGGAATTGGCTTGGCGCTGCGCAAACGGTGGGCGGAATTTCTGACCATCATTTCCACGGCTGGGCTGATTCCGTTTGAGATTTACGTTCTTTACAACCATCCGACTGTCCCGCGCGCGCTTCTGCTCCTCGTCAACATCGCCGTCGTCGCCTATCTGATCTACGAAGTTCGCCGCCTCACCGAAACGAAAAAAGCTCAATCTCATATAGAGCGGGACTCCAATCCGCGCAGGAGCCGTCTGCGGTCAAACCTTACTTCCGGCCGCCCTTGGAAACCCAGTCCGGCGCCGAATTTGTCGTCTGGCGCAGCAGTAGATTCAGCTGAGCCGCGTGATGCTGCACGTGCCGCATGTTGTACAGGAGCAGTTCCCCGTTGCTCATGGCCGCGATACGGAATGGGGCAGGCCTTCTCAGCCCACGCTTCCGTCATTCCGCCATCACCGTGTCCAACCTCTTGCGGCAGTGCTCCAGGTAGCCGAGCAGTTCGTCTTTTCCGTAAGCGGGCTCCGGAAAGACAACTTCGTCCTCAAGTTCGCTGAGACCAAACGGGGCTGGAGGACGAAACTGGGGTTCGTCTTTTTCCGAAAGATAAAGATCCAAGAAAAACAGGGTGTGAAAAGCAATGTACCAAAACGGGCGCGGCCCCTGACTCGAACCAAACAGAATCCGGGCAGGCCTCTATCGCGTTGCCGAGCATGTCAATCGCGGCATGGAACTGCTGCCGAATCGCCGAACCTCCAAAAGTCAATCATGAACCGCAATCTCCCCTGACTTCGATTTCTTGCAGAAGCGATTTTACATCGCCAGCTTTTCTTTCTCTCCGCGTTCCCGGGTCCCGGGTTCCAGGCTTTTCCGATGAAGCGGCAGGGCTATCCTTTCATGCTAGAGTTTTTCTCTTGGAGGGATCACTCATGAAAAAGGTATTGGCGGTTTGTAGTTTTGCGGTTATTGCGTTCATCGTTGGGGCGCTGGTGGTGCGTGCACAGCAGGACAAGTCAAAAAGGCCGAGCCCTCCGGCAACGGCAAAGTGCGATCTTGCAGGCGGCAAGGGCGTCACAATTGACTATTCGAGCCCGCGCAAGAAGGGGCGGAAGGTTTTTGAAGACGTTGTGAAGTACGGCGAAGTCTGGCGGACCGGAGCGAACGAATCGACGACGTTTGTGACGACTTCGGATTTGATGGTGGGCGGCAAGCACGTGCCGGCCGGCAGCTACACGCTTTTTACCGTACCCGGCAAGGACAAGTGGGTGCTGGTGATCAGCAAGAAAACCGGCGAGTGGGGTACGGATTATCCCGGCGAGAAAGAAGATCTGGTGCGAGTGGACATGAAGGCCGGGACTTCGGCGGCGCCGGTGGAGAATTTCACGATTTCCTTCGATAAGGCCGGAAACGGCTGCAACCTCAAGCTCGCCTGGGACACCACTACAGCCTGGGTCGAAATCGGAACTATGTAGAAAAAGACGAGGGGCACGACATTAGTCGTGCCGTTCCGCGATGTGCAACTTCGCCATGCCGCGGTCCACGAGAAACAACGCAAGAATCACTAGGGCCGCGGCGATGGCAACATTGATCGTCACTTTTTCTCCGGCAAGCCACCAGCCGAGAAAAACGGCAACGATCGGATTGATGTAAGTGTGCGTGGCGACAAACGTCGGCGAGTAATGTTCCATGAGCCAGTTGTAGGCCGTGAAAGCAATGACTGAGCCGAAGAAGATGAGGTAGCCGAGCGCGAGCCACGAACGCAACGTGACTTGCGCGAAAGAAAACCCCCGGGATTCGCCAGCAATCGTTCCCGTGATGAGCAGCAACACTGAACCAGAAAGCAGCGAAAGCGCGGAGAGCAGAAGCGGATTGCCGGAAAGATGCGATCGCCGCGAGTAAATAATTCCGATGGACCAAGAGATTGCGCCAACTAAAACGGCAACGGAGCCGACAAACATTTTGGAGCCCGAAGCCAGCGCGTCGTGTCCGACCAGGAGCGCAACACCGGCAAGGCCAAGCACGACGCCGACCGCGAGCGGAAAATTCATGCGCCACTTTTTCTCTGCGATTGCGGCCACGAGAAACACCCAGATCGGCTCAGAGGCAATGATGAGCGATGCGAAGCCGGAAGGGATACGGGACTCCGCCCAGTGCAGTGTTCCGTGACCAATCAAGAAGAAGAAGATTCCGATGACGATGCTCGCGCGAATTTGCTTTGCGGTCGGCCGAGAGCCTCTTGCCAGCGTCCAAATCAGCAAAATCGATCCGGCGGCGAGATGACGAAGTCCGGCGGTGTAAAGGGGAGGAATTGTGGCAATGGCGTAGCGGATGGCGAGATAAGTCGAGCCCCAGATGAAATAGATGCTGAAGAAGGCGAAGAAACGTGAGAGCAGGAGATTTTGCGGCGACGTGATTGTTTGGCGAAACAGCGTCGGGCGCCCGAGATGGAGATGCAGCAGAACCGGAGGGCATGTTCCACTCTAGCAAGGACAAGCCGGGTTGCCAGAGCTAAAATGGCGCAGGGTTGAGAAAAATCTGTTCGCGCGCGGAGAAAAACCGATTATTTCCTGGAGCGAACGAGCGCGAGGAATTCATCGCGGGTCTGTTTGTTGTGGCGAAATGCGCCGAGCATGGCGCTGGTAACGGCTTGGCCGTGCTGCTTTTCGACGCCGCGCATCTGCATGCAGAGGTGGCGAGCTTCGATGATGACGCCGACGCCCTGCGGCGCAATTTTTTCTTCGATGGCCTGGGCGATCTGGCTTGTCATGCGTTCCTGAATCTGCAAGCGACGCGCGAACATATTTACAAGGCGCGCGACTTTGCTGAGTCCGAGAACTTTCTTGCTGGGCAAGTAAGCGACGTGGGCTTTGCCGAAAAACGGAAGGATGTGGTGTTCGCAAAGGCTGAAGAATTCGATGTCCTTGACGATGACCATTTCGTCGTAGCAGACGCTGAAGGTGGCGCCGTTCAGAACTGTATCGAGATTCTGGTTGTAGCCGCTGGTGAGAAACTTGAGCGCTTTTTCAAAGCGCTCCGGCGTTTTGCGCAAGCCTTCGCGGTTCGGATCTTCGCCGACCAGTTTGATGACTTCGCGCATATGGCCGGCGATAGTTTTCGCGTCAATTGGCTTTTCTTCTTCGTTGAGCAGTATTTCTTCCGTTGGCTTCGTCACTTTGATGTCCCCTGGTTATTCCCCTGCGTACTCAAAGCTGTTGTTGGCGGTTTCCTGGACTCGGACGGCTTCAAGCTTTGCATGGGGAAAAGATTTCAGGCGCTGGAAAATTTCAATACATAGAATTTCTGTCGTCGGCACGGCGCTCTGGAACGCGGGTACTTCTTCGTTTAGCGAGCGATGGTCGAAGGGCTCGATAACCATTTCGTTCACGAAGGAATCGAGGTCGGCGAGATTGGAAATCATGCCCGTTGCGGGATCGATTTTACCGGAGAAGCGGACTTCGACCGTGTAATTGTGGCCGTGACCGTGGGGATTGTTGCACTTGCCGTAGATGCGGCAGTTTTCCTCGTCGCTGAGTTGCGGGTTATGAAGCCGATGCGAAGCGGAAAAATGGTAGCGGCGGCCGAGTTCGACGTGGAGGGTGTCGGCGGTCACGCGCGCGCTCCAGCGCCGTTGCGATAGCAATCGGCGAAGAGGTCGGAATTCTCATAGAGGCGGACTTTGAAAAGTTTGCCCTGGGTGATTTTTGCGTCGAGCAAATTCCAGATGACGCGTGCGATGTTTTCGCAAGTGGGAATTTGCCCCCTGAGTTCGGGGACTTCGATGTTCAAGTGGCGATGGTCCATACGCTGCATGATTTCGCGCTCAAGGATTTCCTTGAGGTCTTTGAGATCGAGAACCATTCCGGTAACGGGGTCGGGTTCGCCAGCAACGGTGACTTCCAAAGTGTAGTTGTGGCCGTGACCATGCGGATTGTTGCATTTGCCGAAGACGCGGAGGTTCTCGCCCGGCGAAAGGGCCGGGTTGTTGTAGAAATGCGAGGCGGAGAACTCGATTTTGCGCGTCAAGTAGACCATTTGATTTTTCGTTCGCTCAGCTTTTGCCTGATGCGCTCGGCAAGCCGACCGGATATTCCCTGCCCTTCCACGCAACTTTGCCTCGCGAATAGCTCGCGATAAGATGCGACCAAGACGCCAGCGTAGAGAAAGACAGCGGGTATGTAATAAATGATGAATTTGAAGGGGAATTGGTTACGCGCCAGTTCGAGGCCGTAACTGATTTGGCGGAACAAGAGCAGAACGACTCCGACAAACGTGGCGAGCGGGAATTTGATTCCGAACAGGAGGATGACGATGGTCATCCAGGGGAAGGCAGCTTCAAATTCGTTGAAGACGCGACCGGAGGCGCCGCCCATCAGTTGATAACAGATTTTTGCGCCAGCCGGACCACATTTGGGAAAAAGAACGGTACATGCGGACGGAGACGTACCCGGCGCCGGAGCCAAACCAGATGCCCCAACCATCTTGCTTGACGCGGCGAGCAAGGGCGACGTCTTCAAGGACTTCTCCGGCGACAGCGGCGTGGCCGCCGACGGCGTCGTAGGTCAGGCGCTGAATGAGCAAGAATTGGCCATTGGCGGCGGCGACGGAAGATTGCGGATTGTTAACGTCGGCAAATGAGAATCTGCGGGCTAAACGACAGTAAACAAAGGGGATTAAGGCCTTTTCGTACCAGGACACGAGCTCTTGCTCTGGGGAAAACGAGACCAGAGCGGCGGTATTGTCCTGCGGCGAGCTGGAAGGCTTTTGCGGTGGCGCCTGCGGCGAGAGTTGCGTCGGCGTCGGTGAACAGGAGCCACTTCCCTTTTGCCTGCTGGGCGCCGAGCCAGACGGCGTTGTTCTTGCCGACCCAGCCTGCTGGGAGATCGGAAGTTTCAAGGAAGCGGAGAATGGGGATTTCCTTGGCAAGATTGCGGACGATTTCCGCGGTGTGGTCGGTCGACTGATCGTTGATGACCAAGATTTCGAGGACTTCCGGCTGGAGCGCGACGGAGCGGACGCAGTTCGCGATGTTCGGTTCTTCGTTGCGGGCGGGGACGATGGCGCTGATGGTGGGTGCGTTCGGCATAGGAGGTTGGAGAGTTTTTTGCAAAAAACAGGCCGAGTAGAGGGCTGTTTCTGATTGCGGGCGTCTACGTTAGTATAGCACCTGCATGAAAATTCCGGGAAAACTGAAGGTATGGGTGCCGTTCTGGCTGGGCGTGCTGGTGCTGGTGGTATTTGCCATGCCGCACTACCGGCAGGGCGAAGCGTCGATTGCGGGACGGACGGCAGAAGACTTTTCGATGCAGATGAATGGGAAGCCGACAAAGCTTTCTGACTACCGCGGGAAGGTAGTGGTGCTGAATTTTTGGGCGAGCTGGTGCCCCCCGTGTGTGGCGGAGACGGCTTCGCTGAACTCGTTGCAGGCGCGGATTGCGCAGCGGGGTGGATTGGTTTTGGGCGTGAACGTCGATGAAGATCCCGCGGCGTATCAAAAGTTTCTGGCAGAGCACGGAGTCTTGTTTCCGACCTGGAGGGACCCTTCGGTGCAGGGGACGACATCGAAGGTTGCCCTGGACTATGGGACTTCGGTATATCCGGAGACGTATGTGATTGACCGGCGGGGGAAGATTGCCCGGAAGATCATTGGGGAGCAGCAGTGGGATTCGCCGGAGATGCGGAACTATTTTGACGCTTTGCTGGCGGAGAAGTAGAGCAATCGAAGTTTTAAGGCTAGACGTTGAACGTTTTGGTCCTGCAGTTCCTAGAGAGAATCCATGAACAAAATGACGATACAGAATGCGCTCCTGGTGGCGTTTGCAGTGGTGTTTGTTCCGGCTGCTTGCGGACAGAATACCGCGGCCGCGACGGGTACAAATATGCCGGTCGTGGAAGAAGGGAAATTCCGGCTGCACAAATTTGAGCAGGCGATCGGGTGGGAGAGTTATCAGGTTACAAAGGATGGGAGCGGGTTGGCGGTGAAGGCTGATTTCAAGTTCAACGATCGCGGGTCGGATGTTCCGCTGAAGGCAAGTTTTCATGGGAAGAGTGATATGACGCCGCTTTCGTTTGAGATTAAAGGAAAGAATTCTCGGTTGAGCACGCTGGACCTTGCGGTGGAAGTGGATGGAGGAGCAGATTCGGGTGAGGGATCGCGAGGAATGGAAAGAGGGTGAAACGCCGCAGCTATTCTTCACGGTGGCGGGATATGCGCCTGTGACGATGCAGATGCTGATGGTCCGTTACTGGTCGGCACATGGATCTGCGAAGGAACTGACGATTTATCCCGAAGGGCGGAATTTGTGGATTGAGCCGCGCGGGCAGGACAAGATTTCGATTGGTGGCGAGACGCAGACGCTGCAACGGTTTCTAGTCGAAGGACTGATCTGGGGACGCGAGTGGCTGTGGTTCAACCCGAAACAAGAATTGATTGCGGCGGTAACCACGGATGCGGAGTTCGATCATTTTGAGGCGATTCGCGATGGGTATGAAGAAGGGTTGAAGACGTTTGTAGCGCTGGCGGGAAAAGATGGGATGAATTCGCTGGCGCAGATTTCAGCGACGATTCCGGGAAGCCACGCGGCACAAATTGCGCTGGTGGGTGGGACGCTCGTGGATGGAACTGGGCGCGCGGCCATTGCAGATTCGGTAGTTTTGGTGAAAGACGGGCGAATTGTTAAGGCGGGGCCTCGCAGCGAAGTGGATATTCCGAAAGGCGCACAGATGATTGATGCGCGCGGGAAAACGATTTTGCCCGGGCTTTGGGATATGCATGCGCATTTTGAGCAAGTGGAATGGGGGCCGATCTATCTGGCGGCGGGCGTGACGACGGTGCGCGATTGCGGGAATGAATTGGAGTTTATTACCGCTGTGCGCGACATGATTGCAGAGGGGCGTGGACTGGGACCGCGGATATTGGCGGCGGGATTCATTGATGGGACCGGGCCGACCGCGATCGGAGTGGCGCGCGCGGATACGCCGGAGCAAGCGCGGGAGTGGGTGGATCGTTATCACCAGATGGGATTCCAGCAGGTGAAGATCTACAGCTCGATAAAACTGCCGCAGATTGCGGCTGCGGCTGCAGAGGCTCATAAGCTGGGGATGACGGCGACAGGACACATTCCAGAAGGGGTGACGACGCGGGCAGCGGTAGAAGCAGGAATGGATCAGATCAGTCACATTCCGTACATCTTTCAAATGATGGTGCCGCCGTTTCCTGCGGGGACAAAGCGCGTGGAGAGGATGAAAGCGTTCAGCGAGTTGGATCTGGATTCGGAAGCGGCCAAAAGGGAGATTGCGTTTTTGAAGCAGCACCACACCGTGGTCGATCCGACGCTTGCGGTGTATGAACTGGATACGGCGAGCACGGCGAAACCGTTCAGTTCGTTTGAACCGGGCGTAGCGAAAGTGGCTCCGGAACTGGCGCAGGCGCTGTTTGATGCAGGTCCCCCGGACGAGAATGCGGAGCTGGCGCAGAAGGTGTTCGACAAGTTTGTGGCGCTGGTCGGGAAATTGCATGCGGCAGGGGTGCCGGTGGTGGTGGGGACGGATCAAACGGTGCCGGGACATTCCGTGCATCGCGAGATCGAGCTTTACACGATGGCGGGATTTACGACGATGGAAGCGATTCAGGCGGCGACGATTGTTCCGGCGCGGGCGATGGGAATGGACAAGGAGTTGGGAACGATCGAAGCCGGAAAGCGGGCGGATTTGATTATGGTGAAGGGGAATCCGCTGGAGGATATTCACGCAGTCCGGAATGTGGAGTTTGTGATGACGAGCGGAAAGATGTTTAAGACCGGCGAGTTGTGGGAGAGCGTAGGATTTTTGCCGTGAGGGGGCATGCTTTCCCAGGGTCAGCTACTTCCTCCTTGAAAGGAAACGCTCGATGAAAATGTGGCGGTGTGGACTGTGGCGCAGCCTGACAGTCTGTTGTCCTGCTATTTTTCTCTTCTTCTCAGGCAAAGGCGCAGCGCGACTGCGCGTCCGCCACTGCACACAGAAGGTCATCGCATTGTCGATTCGCAGAATCGGTCCGTGCGATTGGCCTCGGTGAACTGGTACGGGTTTGACCAGAAGGAATTTGTTGCTGGTGGACTCGACCACCAACCCCTGGCACTCATCGTGAAAAAAATAAAAGAGATGGGCATGAATTCGGTGCGGCTGCCCTGGGCGAACGAGACTTTCGAAAAAAATCCAGTTGTGGCGGATTACGCGATAAAAGCAAATCCGCAATTTAAAGGCAAGCACGCACTGGACGTGATGGATGCGGTCATCGGCGCACTAGCGAAGGAGCACCTGATGGTGATCCTCGACAATCATGTGAGCCGGGCGGATTGGTGCTGCGAGGAAAAAGACGGCAACGGATTGTGGGCAAACGCGGAGTATCCCGAACAGAGATGGCTCGAGGACTGGAAGGCCATCGTGCTGCGTTACAAGGACCAGGCTTACGTAGTGGGCGCGGATTTGCGCAACGAATTGCGCAGCGGGGCGCAATGGGGAGGAGCGGATCCTGCACTGGATTGGCATGCGGCGGCGCAACGAGGCGGCAACGCGGTGCTTGAGGCAAACCCCAAGCTGCTGGTTATTGTGGAGGGTCCAAACTACTCAACGGATTTTCGCGGCGCGGCCGAGAAACCGGTGATTCTGAAACTTCCCGGCAGGCTGGTGTATTCCCCGCATGCCTACTCTTCGAAAGATGTGCAATTCCAGAGCTACGAAGAAATGAAACAGGCCCTAGATGCGCGGGCCGGTTTTCTGCTGCTGCAAGAGCCAGGCGTGCCCCTGTGGGTCGGCGAGTTCGGAACTTGCCAGACGATCAAAAACTGTGGCCCGGATGGGACGCCGAATGAGCAGTGGTTTGTCTGGTTCGTTCAATACCTGAAGGAGAAGGACTTAAGCTGGTGCTATTGGCCGCTCAATGGAAATCAGTCGAGCGGTAAAAGTCGCACGTACGACGCTGTCGAAACATACGGGCTGCTCAGTCCGGATTACAAAACTATCGCCGCGCCGGACATTTTGCGGCTGCTGCGAACAATAGAACAGTAGTCAAACGCTGGATGATAAAAGCGGCGCCGAGCCGCAGGAAAAAAAGAGGGGCGGCGGTAAAGCCCCGCCCCACGCAAATCAATTACAAGAGAAAAACTAGCGTGACGGCGGTTTCGGAGCCGGTTGGGTTGCTGGAGCCGGCGTAGATTGGGGCGCTGCCTGAGGCTGCGGAGTTGTTGGCGCGACCTCTGGCGCGGCCGGCTTTGCCGCGTCGGCTGGCGCTTCTTTTGGTTTTTCCTGGATGGAGACGAGTTCGACGTCAAAGATCAACGTGGAGCTGGGACCGATGTCGGGACCTGCCTGACGATTGCCATAGGCGAGATCGGGCGGGACGTAGAGCTCCCACTTCGAGCCGACGGGCATCAGTTGCAACGCTTCAGTCCAACCCTTTATGACGCCACCGACAGGAATCGTAGCAGGGCCGCCGTGCTTTTCCGATGCGTCAAATTCGGTGCCGTCCAGCAGCGTTCCACGGTAGTTGCAAATGATTGTGTCTGCGGCCGTGGGCTTGGGGCCGGTTCCTGGCTTAAGAACTCTGTATTGAAGTCCACTGGGGAGCGTAACCACGCCGGGCTTCGTTTTGTTCGTCGCCAGAAAAGCGTCGCCTTCTTTTTGATTTGCCATTTCCACTTTTTTCTTTATCTCTTCGGAGTAGGCCATGAGGGCAGCCTGCGCGTCGGCGTCGCTGAGGACGAGTTTGCCGTCACCGAAACCGTCCTTGAAACCACGAGAAAGAATGGCGAGATCGAGTTCGATGCCCTCTTTTTTGAGGTTACGCCCGAGATTTGCGCCAAAAGCGTAGCTCGCTTTTTCCTTGTTGGTTTTCAGGGCGAGCGGTGTCGTCGCAGGCTTGGCGGCGGTAGCGGTGCCGGGCTTTTTGGCGGCAGTGCCAGTGCCCGACTGCGGTTTTGCGGCGCTTGAGCCGGAAGGGGTTTGCGGCTTGGCGGCGGGCGTTTGGGTGGCGCCGGAAGTGGGAGAAGTCTGCGCGAAGGCGCTAGAAGCGAGCAGCGCGCTGGAAGCAAGAAAAATCAGCGATAAAGTTTGTTGTCTTTTCATCAGAAAATTGTCTCATTGACCCATTCGGGGTGCAAATGAAGAGTGATAATCAATAAACAGGGTAGAAGGCGGCTGTCGGGGTGAGTGAAATGAGCGTAGCATGAAGTTTGGGTAGACCTTCTGTGAAGACAAGCATATTCGAAATTTTCAAGGTGGGGATTGGGCCATCGAGTTCGCACACGATGGGGCCGATGCGTGCCGCTTCCGACTTTGCGCATGGTCTGGAGACGCGTCGAGAGATGGCGCGCGCGGTGCGCGTGCTGGCGGAGTTGTATGGTTCGCTGGCGCTGACTGGTCACGGGCACGGAACGGATCGGGCGATTTTGTTGGGATTGAGCGGGGAGCTGCCGGACTTGATTGAACCAGAGACGATTGAGCCGAAATTCGTGACGATTTGCGGGGCGAAGAGACTGGAGCTGGCGGGCGTAAAAGAGATTGCGTTTGATGAAGCGACGGACTTGTTATGGCACAAAGACGAGACGCTAGCGGCACATTCAAATGGCATGAGATTTACGGCGTTTGATGCGAGCGGCGGCGCAATTGCAGCGCAGGTCTATTTTTCGATTGGCGGGGGATTTATTTTGCGCGAAGGAGAGAGCGCAGGAACGAAGGTGGTTAAGCCAGTTCCCTTTTTATTTTCGAGCGCGGATGAACTATTGAAGATTGGCGATGAGCGCGGTATGGCGATTTGGGAGATCGCGCTAGAGAACGAAAAGGCCTGGCACACGGAAGCCGAGATTCGCGGGCATGTGAAGCGGATATGGAGCGTGATGCAGGAATGCGTGAAGCGCGGTTTGACGACGGAAGGGATTTTGCCGGGCGGGTTGAATGTGAAACGGCGGGCGCCGCGGTCGGCAAAAAAACTGGCGACGAGCAGCAAAAACGACTCGTTGGCTCCGATGGATTGGGTGAATACGTTTGCGATGGCGGTGAATGAAGAGAATGCAGCGGGCGGGCGCGTGGTGACGGCTCCGACGAATGGAGCGGCGGGAATTATTCCAGCGGTGGCACACTATTATTTGCGATTTGTGCCGGAAGCGACGGACGAGGGATTGTTTCGTTATTTTTTGACGGCGAGCGTGATTGGGGTTTTGTATAAGGAAAATGCCTCGATTTCGGGCGCGGAAGTGGGATGCCAGGGTGAAGTGGGCGTGGCGTGCTCGATGGCGGCGGGCGGATTGGTGGCTGCGATGGGCGGGGGAAACCATCAAGCGGAATACGCAGCGGAAATTGGAATGGAGCACAATTTGGGGATGACGTGCGATCCGATTGGCGGACTGGTGCAGATCCCTTGCATTGAGAGGAATGCGATCGGGGCGGTGAAGGCGATCAATGCGTGCCGGATTGCTCTGCGAGAAGGGCGGAGAGCACAAAGTGTCGCTGGATCAGGTGATCAAGACGATGTATGAGACTGGAATGGATATGCAGTCGCGATACAAGGAGACTTCGCTCGGAGGTTTAGCGTTGAATGTGATTGAGTGCTGAAGGAGCAGTCCTACGTTGCCAGTCGTAAGTTTTAAGTTTCGGAAAAATCATGAAACTTGCGGACACGTTGCCCACACTTTCGGCCGAACTTGCCGAATTACTCTCGAAAAAAGGCAGACCAGATCTGGCTGCGCAAGTTTCTTCTCTCAAGATTGTCGACCGTTGCCGGTGTGAAGATGATTTTTGTTCGTCGTTTTACACTCAGCCAAAACCCGAAGGAAGTTACGGCGCAAACCTTCGCACGATCCCACTGGAATCCAGCGCAGGTATGCTCATCATCGACGTGGTGGACGACAAGATTATGTTCGTCGAAGTGTTGTACGACGATGCCAACAGGAGACAGCTTCTGGCAGCACTGCCATGAGGGGAAACGATGAAAGCAAAAATCTTTGCGCTTGTTGCCTTCGTGGTTGCGCTCTGCCGGATTGCGCCGGGGCAGGGCGTTACAGGACCGGATGTTCCTGACAGCTTGAAAGTTCCTGCCGGGGACATGGTTTTACTTCATGCGCATGCCAAGGGTGTGCAGATTTATTCCTGCGCTGCGGGAGCAGATGGGAAGTATGCGTGGGTGCTCAAGGCGCCGAAGGCGGAATTGTTTGATGAACAGGGGAAATTAATCGGAGACCATTCTGCTGGGCCGACTTGGAGATTGAAGGACGGGAGTGAAGTGACGGGGAAAATGGTGGCGAAGCAGGATGCACCGAAAGCTGGGGCGATTGCGTGGCTATTGGTGACTGTGACCGGGCACAAGGGGAGCGGAAGGCTTGAAATGGTTACGGCAATACATCGAGTGAATACAGAAGGCGGATTGGTTGACGCGGCCAAGAGTTGTGATGCCTCGAAGAGCGGGATGGAGAGCGAGAGCGCGTATTCGGCGGATTACTATTTTTATGCGCCGAAAAGCTCGCGCTTCTCCAGGAAGACCCAGAGTTATTCCGGGATGGAGAAGTCGTAGACTCGCCCGGAGGCGGCTCCGCCGGAGCGGTTGCCACCGTGGGCGCCGGCCATGGTGTTCCCCTGGCCTGTACCCATAAAGAAAGCGTATTCGCCGGGCTTCAGATCCATCTCGAGAGTGACTTTGTACAATGCGAATGCCCACGTGCTCGGCGTGGAATGGATGTTCCTTTTCTTATTTGACCCCGGACTTTCCCCCGGTGATTCCGCCAAACGAACCAATCTGAAATTCGCGGTGGTCGCTTTTCTTGTTGAGGCTGATCAGGACGTAGTCGGAGGAGTCCGAGCCGTCAGGGACATAGAAATAAAAAGTAGGCCGGCGTTCCTGGACAATATTTTTGGACTGGGGCCGGCGATCGTGGCGTCCCAATGTTGGTTTCTGCAGGCCATTGGTGAAAAAACTGCCCGCTTTGCCGCCCGCTTTGGTGTTGGTGACGGCTTGCCCCTCGCACGCAGTGTGAATTTTACGCCGTCCTTCCAATAGACACCGACTTCGGGAGGCGGCAGGTTCGGGTCGAGAGTAATAGGCGCGGAAGAGCTGATCATTGTTACCGCGGCAGGAGGCGCCGCCGGATTAATCATGGCTTTGATGACAGCGTCGGAAACGTTCGATTCCTTCAGAGTTTTCAGGGCTTCGACGCTGGTGTCAAAGCTGAAGGACTTCGGCGCCGGCGGCGCTGGCGGTGTGAATCTTTGCGATGATGACGTCGTCGGAAAGGCCCAGTTTGACCATTTCAATGACGTCATTATTTGAGAAGCGCTTGTGGGAATTCGCTGCGTCCATGGACTCTGGGGCAAGATCGTGGACGCGAAGAAAAACGAGAACAAGCTGACAGCCAGACTTTTTCGTGACAGTAGACATTGTGACTTGCTCCTACTGCAGATTCATGAGGTAAGCGGTCTAGTGGCCGATGTTGCGCGCGGAAGTATAGCAGGACGGCGATTGGAAGGAAGTAGATGCCGACGGGGCGCGGAGGCGAAACGCTGACAACGAGTCTATCGCGAAGATTTATTCGTAGCGGAGGGCTTCGACGGGGTCGAGCTTGGCGGCTTGCATGGCCGGGAGCCAGCCGCTGATGACGCCGACGACGATCAGGATGAGCGATAGAAAGACCATGGTCATTAGCGAAAGATTGAGGTGAATGTCCACTTTACCGGATTCGTCTTCGTAGGCTGGGCCCAGGAACGGCAGAGTGCCAATGGCTGTCGTGAGCGCCCAGGAAAGCAGCATGCCGATGGCGCCGGCGGCGATGGTCATGACGAGCGCTTCCAACAAAAATTGCCAGCGAATGTGATTTTTTGCGTGCGCCAAGCGCGCGGCGAAGGCCGATTTCGCGGACGCGCTCTTCGACGGAGACGAGCATGATGTTCATGACGCCGACGCCGCCGATGCCCAGTGTCATCGCGCCGATCATGAAGAGAAGCGCTTCAATGCCGATGGTGATGCCTTCCATGACGGGCTTGAATTCTTCGCGGCCAAACATGGTGATGGCGCGCTTGTCGTTTGGAGAAAAGTGCTGGCGATTGGCGATGGCGGTGCGGAACTGCACCATGGCGGCGCTTCGAAAACAGGCGCGATGGGTTCCCAGACCATGACGCTGGAATATTTGGTGTCCCAGAGATCGTTGGCTGCCGTGTAGGGAATGAAAGCGGATTCGTCGTCGCAGTTGAAATAGCAACTGTCGGAGAACTTCATGTCCATGGAGCCGATGACGGTGAACGGGATTCCTTTGATGCGGACGGTTTCGCCGAGGGCAGGTTCGCCGCTGAAAAGTTTCTTGCGGAGGCGGGCGCCGAGGAAAATCACGCGGCGGCGTTCGGCGATGTCTTCGGGAGAGATCCAGCGGCCGTCACTCGGGATTTCGTTGCGCATTTCGCCGTATTCGGGATAGACGCCGCGGACGGCGGTATCCGAAAGGCGCTCACCATAGGAGACGCCCTGGAAGCGCACGGTTTCGCGCGTGACGCGTTTGATGAGTGGCGATTGCGCTTTGACCCATTCGGCGTCTTCGGTCTCGAAGCGGACGGGTTTGCCGGCGCGTTCGCCGCCGGCTTGTTCGCTGGTGGTGCCGGGCCAGGCGACGACTGCGCCTTTGCCGAAGACTTCAAAGGTGTACATCAGTACGCTGCGGAAACCAGCACCATAGCTGAGCAAGAGGGTGACCGCGACAATGCCCCAGGAGATTCCGGACATGGTGAGAAAGCTGCGGACTGGATTGCGTCCGAGAGCGGTCCAAGCTTGCTTGAAGATTTCCGTAAACATTTATCCACCTGCCTCGAAGCGAAGGGCTTCAATAGGATCGACGGAAGCGGCGCGGTTCGCGGGATAGAGCGCGGAGAGAATGGAGATTAGGCCGAGCAGAAAAATGGAACCGGCGGCGATTTTCCAACTGGTGAGCATGCCGGTGAAAAACGGCGGCATGGGGATGAGATTGACGAGGGCGCAGAAACCGTAAGAGACGAATCAGGCCGACGCCGCCGCTGATGACGACGACAAAAATTGTTTCGAGGAAAAATTGACGAAGGATGGATTTGCGCGTGGCCCCAAGAGCCATGCGAACGCCGATTTCGCGGGTGCGTTCGCGGACGCTGACGAGCATGACGTTCATGACACTGAGGCCACCGAGAAAAAGTGTGGCGACGCCAACGCAGCCCATGAAGATTTCCATGCCGACGATGATCATGCGATTGGCTTGTGCGTTCTTCACGGTGTCCCAGATGCTGGCGGCTTCTTCATCGCGCGGATCGAAGTTGTGCAGGCGGCCGAGCGTGCGGCGAATCTGCCGGACGCAATCCTTGTGTGTTTCCAGATTCCACGGCGCGACGAGCAGGCGATCAACGGTATGCTCGACAGCGGGAGGCTTGTTGGGAAAATCACGGCGCATGGCATTGAAGGGGATGAAAATTTTGCGCGTGTCGAAGCCGTCGTAGCTTGAGTTCTGGTCTTTGGGCTTCATCGTGCCGATAACGGTGTACGGGATGCCGTTCATCCAAATGGTTTGGCCGAGGGCTTCGCGATCGGCGAAGAGTTGTTTTTTGACGTCGCTGCCGAGGAACGCGACATTGCGAGCTTCTTCGTTGTCCTGATCGTTATAGAAGCGGCCTTCGAGAGTGGCGACGCTGCGAATTTCCTGAAATGGCGGCAAGCGCGCCGACGACAGGAATTGTGCCGCTGTTGAACAGACTGCGCACCTGGGCATCGTTGCCGAGCTCCGGCATAACGTATTTGCAGGCGGGAGATTCCTTGGCCACCTGGACATAGTCTTCTTCCATCCAGCGAATCTGGCGGCCGGAGCGCGTGCCGCCGGCTTGCATGCTGGTGCGGCCGGAGAAAACGATCATGACGTCCTTGCCGAATGTTTCCTGATTTTTCTGGATGCCGTCGCCAAGACCTTCGCCTGCGGCAACCATGATCGTGATGGAGATAATTCCCCACGCGATACCGAACATGGTGAGAAGAGTGCGTCGCTTCTGCGCCCAAAGCGTGACCAGCGTGTCGCGAAGGAGATCTCGAAAAGACACATGTCGTGCTCCTAGATTTACTGCAGGACGATCTTTTGCTTTTCGTTAAGTCCGCTGACGATTTCCGTTTTGACGCCGTTGGAGATGCCGAGCTTGACGCTGATTTTCTTCTTGCCGTTGGGGCCTTTGGCGTCAGGAATCTCGACCTGTGCGTTGCGGTCTTTGTCATAAATCATCGCGGCTTCCGGAGCCATAAGGACGTTCTTCTTTTCTTCGAGAAGAATTTCGGCGTTGGCGCTCATGTTGGCTTTGAGTTCGCCGCCGGGATTGGAGATGGAGACGCGGACCTCAAAGGTGGTGACGTTGTCTTTTTCCTTTCCGAGCGGAGAGATCTTGGTGACCTTGCCTGTCGAACTTCTTGTCCTTGAAGGATTCAACGACGATGCGCGCGGCTTGATTGAGATAGACCTTGCCGATATCGGACTCGTCGACTTTGCCTTGCACGTAGACTTCGCTGACGTCGCCGAGCGTCATGATAGGTGTGGCTTGCGAGCCGAGGATAAGGATGGAGCTGACGGCGTCGCCGACGTTGACGTCGCGCGAAAGAACGAGGCCGTCGATCGGGCTGACGATGGTGGAGTTGCGCAAGATCTTCCTGAGCGTTGTCGGCCGAAGCTTTGGCTTGGGCAACTTGGGCTTCGGCTTTTGCGATTTCGGCCTGGGAAACGGCGAGGTTGCGCTGGGCACTGACCTGTTTGTTCAGGGCCAACTGATAATTTTTCTCCGCGTCTTCGACAAGGCTCTTGGACATAACGCCGTCTTTGAACATTTGTTGGGCGCGGTCCATGTTGAGTTTCAGGAAAGGGACATCGGGACCTTCGGCGTCAACTTTGTTGCGTTCGAGTGTGGCCTTGGCGGAATCGCAGGCGGCTTTTGCGGCTTGCAGATTGGCTTCCGCGGCGCGAAGAGCGGCTTCGAGCTGGATCTTGTCGAGTTCGGCAAGAATCTGTCCTGACTTAACGCGATCGCCATAATCCACATAAATTTTTTTGACGATGCCGCTGGCCTTGGATTTGATTTCGGCTTTGGAGAGAGGCTGAATTTTGCCGGTAGCAACGACAACGCGGGCAAGGTCGCCACGCTCGACATCGGCGAGCTTTGAGGGGTCAATTTCGTGGTTGGGGCTGAGTGCGGCTTTGACGCCATAACCGCCACCCAACAGGACGACGAGGGCGACGCTGCCCCAAATGATGCGACGGCGGCGCTTCTTGCCGTTCTTGCCGTTGGTACCGTTCGCTAAACCATTGCCATTGCTCGACATACAAGGACCCCCACTTGCTCGAGAACTGCCACACACAAGTCAATACGACGCCCTAACTACGAAAAGTTCCGTCGGTTCATCGGTTTAGACGAATGGGCAGGCAAATGGTCTGGCAAATTGGCGCCCCGAGTTCATGATAGTATCCGCGCGTTTGTGCGCGCTCGCCCCGCTGACTTGGCGGTGGTTTGACGGGGGGCGAGATTTCGGGAGAACATCGTCAGTTTGGTGAGGGATGTGCGGATGGATCTAGGGCTCAAAGGACGAGTGGCGATTGTTGCGGCGGCCAGCTCGGGACTGGGACGCGCGGTTGCGACCGAGCTTTCGAAAGAAGGCGCGAAAGTCGCGATTTGCGCGCGGCACCGTTGCGACGCTTGAGAGAACTGCGGACGACATTCGCAAGCTGACCAGATGGCGAGGTATTTGCGCGAGCTCTGGACGTGAGAAGTGAAGAAGAAGTTGGGACGGTTTGTAGGCGAAGTGGAAGCGCACTTCGGAAGAGTGGATATCTGCGTTACCAACTCCGGCGGGCCGCCGTCTAAATTGTTTGCTGATACGCGAACAGAAGAGTGGCGGTCCGCGATCGACCTCCTGCTGTTGAGCACGGTGCATTTTGCGAAAGAGACTCTTCCCCGCATGCAGAAGCATGGCTGGGGAAGATTCATCACGATTACGTCTTACACCGTAAAGCAGCCGGTGGATGGATTGCTGCTTTCGAATTCGGTGCGGCCGGCGGTGACTGGGCTGGCGAAAACGCTGGCGAACGAATATGGGAAGTATGGAATCACTGTGAACAATGTGTGCCCGGGTTACACCGCGACGGACCGGTTGAGCGAGCTTTCCGAAGCGGTGGCGGCGAGGAACAAAGTGAGCGTCGATGACGTTGTAGAGGGATGGAAGAAGCAGATTCCCGCAGGGAGATTGGGAAAGCCGGAAGAGTTTGCGGCGGTAGTTACATTTCTGGCCTCGGAGACGAGCAAGTTACGTGAATGGGACTTCGATTGCGATTGATGGCGGGATCGTGCGGGGACTCTTATAGCCAAAACAACGATCTTGCCAGTGATGCGGTGAGTTGATGAATCACCAGCTGACCATTACGGTTCACCCGGAGCTCTATGCAATATGCAGAATGGAGCCGGAGGCAGGGCTGCCAACGTGGGCTGGCGGCGAGAGTTTTCTGACGATCAGCAGGACGAAGACCGAGCTTTCGATTGTCTGCGAAGAAGCGAGGGTGCCGGCGGAGATTCACGCGGAACGCAAACGGCGGTTGATGCAAGTTGCGGGGACGCTGGCGTTCAGTCTGACGGGGATTCTGGCGGCGATTGCAGTTCCGCTGGCGGAAGCGCAAATCAGTATTTTTGGCGTGTCGACATACGACACGGACTATTTGCTGGTGGCGGACGCGGATCTTGAGCAGGCAATTTTCGTGCTGGAAGCTGCGGGGCATGTGGTGCAAAGAATTTCCGCGGCATAGAATTTCTTTTATAATTTGAGGAGAGAGAACGAATGTTGAAAGAGCTAAAGGCGAAGTGTGGGGCGGCGTTGCGGTTGCGGTGGCGCTAGCGGCGATTGGCTTTGCGTCCGCGGCGCGAGCGGATGAACCGTATGCGCGAAGCAAGGACTACGACCTGCAGCATTCGAAGATCGTGCTGAAATTTGATCTTGGATCAGAAGAAAGTGATCGGCGATGTGACGCACACGCTAACGATTTTGAAGGAAGGAACGGAGAAAATCTGGTTCGACTCCGTGGGGCTGACGATTCAGAGCGTGACGGTGAATAAGGCCGCGGCAAAGTTCGAATCGAAAGAGATGAAGTTGATTGTGCCACTGCCGGGCGCGGCCAAGGCGGGGCAGAAGTTTGACGTGGAGATTAAGTACGAAGGCAAGCCAACGAAAGGGCTTTATTTTATTTTGCCGGACAAGGATTATCCGGACCGGCCGAAACAGGTCTGGACGCAGGGCGAATCGGAGGATACGCGCTACTACTTGCCGACGTACGACTATCCGAACGACCGGCTGACGACGGAAACAATTGTGACGGTGCCGGCGTCGTGGGTGACGGTGGCAAACGGAAAGCTGATTGGTGTTTCTGATGCGGGCAACGGGAACAAGACGTGGACGTGGAAAGAAAGCCTGCCGAGCTCGACTTATTTGATTACGGTGGTAGCGGGGGAATTTGATGAGGTGAAGGAAACCTGGCGCGGGATGCCGGTGACTTACTACGCGCCGAAGGGACGCGGGGACCGGTTGAAAGTGAACTACGGACGGACGCCGGCGATGCTGGAGTTTTTCAGCAAACAATTGGGCGTCGACTATCCGTGGGAGAAGTACGCGCAGGCGATGGTGGACGATTTTGTTGCGGGCGGGATGGAAAATTCCAGCGCGACAACAAACACGAGCAGCTCGTTGACGCATGAAAAACTGGCGCACGAATATACGACTGGTGAGGATCCACTGATTTCACACGAATTGGGCCACCAATGGTTCGGCGATCTGGTGACTTGCAAGGACTGGGGAAACATCTGGCTGAATGAGGGATTTGCGACATTCATGGAGCGGTGGTGGGTCGAGCACTATTTCCCGAAAGACCAGATTGAATACGAGATGTGGAATGACGCAAAGGACTGGATGGACAATCCCGGTCTCTATGCAAAACCGATTGTCCGGCACGACTTTGACGATTCGAGCGAGTTCGACGGGAATGCATACAACAAGGGCGGATGGGTGCTGTTCATGCTGCGGCACCAGATTGGCGAAGAGGCGTTCTTCGCGGGGCTGAAAGCACTACCTGGAAGTGAATCGCGGGAAGAACGTGGTGACGGCGGATTTGACGCGCGCGATTGAAGAAGCGACGCATATTAACGTGGATCAATTTTTTTCGCAGTGGGTGTATGGGGCTGGCGCACCGAGATTTGATTTGGCCTACACCTACGACGATGCAAAACACAAAGTGATGTTGAAGGTGAAGCAGACGCAGAAGTTGGAAGGGCGGGTCGGACTTTTTGCGATTCCATTGAAAGTGGAAATCACGACGGCTTCGGGCGCGAAGGAGTATCCGATTACGGTTTCGAAGGCGGAAGAAGAGTTCTGGTTTCCAGCGGACGGCGCGCCAGCGATGGTGCTGTTTGACAAGGGCGGACACTATTCTGAAGTCCGCAGAATTCCACAAGGACAAGAAAGAGTGGGTGTACCAGCTGAAGAATGCTAGCGGAGACTGGCGGATCGCCTGGACGCCGTGGATGCGCTGGGAAAATTAAAGGAAGACGACGACGCGATCGCGGCGCTTGGCGAGGCTTTGCAAGGCGACAAGGCATGGGGAGTTCGCGCGACGTCCGCGGACAACTTGGGCGCAACAAAGAATCCTGCGGCGGCAAAACTGTTCCTCGAAGCACTGGACGACGACAACCGAACCGTGGGTGCGCAACCGGATCGTATCGGCGCTTGGCAACTTCAAGGACAACAAGGACGTACTTGCGAAGTTGAATGCCGTCGCTAAGGAAGACAAGAGCTATCGGGCACAAGCAGCCGCTCTGCAGGCCTTGGGCAAGCTGAAGGCTCCGGCAACGCTGGAGACGTTGAACACAGCGGTGACAGCAGACTCTCCGGATGCGTTTCTTCGAAACGCGGCTTTGCGCGCGATGGGCGAACTGGGAGACGACAAGGCGGTTCCGACGCTTCGCGAGTGGGCCGCGGCGGGAAAGCGAATTGACACGAGACAAGCGGCGATCAGCAGCCTGGCGCGGCTCGATAAGAACAACAAGGAGATCACTCAACAGATTGCGGGTTATCTGCTTGAGCCGCACTTCCCTGTTCGTATCTCGGCAATCTTTGCGCTGGGGACGCGTGGTGATGCCTCGGCGATTCCGGCGCTTGAAGCTTTGCTGAAGAGCGATGACTTGAGCATCGAAATGGTGCCAATGATTAAAGGGCAGATCGCGCGCTTGAAGAAAGAACCGGGAGGCAACGGACCGGGTACAGCGCAAGGCAAAGAAGGAGCCGAAGGCGATTCGGCTGCGGTAGCGAAGCGACTGGAACGGTTGGAGAAGTTGATACAGGAGATGAGCGAGCGGCTGAAGACGATTGAGGAGAAGTTACCGCCGAAGAAGTAGTTTGGTTCAGACAGAGCAGGAGGGGCGAGCGAAGCTCGCCCTCTTCTTGTTTTTACGGAAGAGCGAGAAGGATGCGGAGGTCGCGAAGGTTATTGCCGGTTGGGCCGGTAATGATTGCGTCGTTGAGTTGGTGGAAGAAGGAAAAGGCGTCGCTGCGGGAGAAGAAGTCCTGAGGAGAGATGCGGAGGGATTTTGCTCGAGCTAAAGTGGAACCGTCGGCGACGGCGCCTGCGGCGGGGGAGTTGCCGTCGATGCCGTCTGTGCCGGCGCTGAGGACGGCGATTGGCTGGCCCGTTATTTTTTCGACGCATGCGAGGACGAACGCGGAATTACGTCCGCCGATTCCCTGCCCCGTTACGGGGCTGCTGACTTCGCCGTCCGATATGAGCGCGACCCGCTGACCGGGATTGGCGCGACGGAGTTCGTCAAGTTGCGCGAGGAGGTATTCGACAGCGCGTTGGAGTGGCCAATCGTCGGTGGAATTGTCGCAGCAGGTAAGGAAGCCTCTGGCTTCGGCGGCGTGATGAGCGGCGTGAAAGAGATCGTGCGAAGTTAGAAGCAAGGAGAAATGAGAGCCGGCAAAGGCAGGATGATCTTTCTTTGGCGTTTCTGGCTGATTCGGTGACGCGAACCAATCGCGGAGTGAGGATGGAAGCTTTTCGCGGAGATTGTATTGATCGAGGACCCGGGTAACGCTGGTGACAGTGGTGGGGTCGGGAATGGTTGGGCCGGAAGCGAGCGCGGATTCTTTGCCATGGGGAACGTCGGTGATGGCAAGAGTGAGTTTGGTGGCGTTCGAGGCGGCGACGGCGAGGCGGCCGCCTTTGATCGCGGAGAAGTGCTTTCGAATGGTATTGATTTCATCGATGGAAGCCCCGCAAGTGACCAGGAGCTGATTGAGTTTGCGGATGTCGTCAAGAGATTGGCTGGAGTCGAGAGGCAATTCCATTAGGGCGGAGCCGCCGCCGGAAAGAAGAAAGACCACGAGAGTCTTTTCAGTGCAATTCTTGAGCAATCCGAGAGCGGCTTGCGCAGAAAGAAATGGAATGCTCGTTGGGCAGCGGATGACCGCCGAGAAAATAGGAAATGTCAGCAATTGGGTTTTCCGGTGGCGTCGGTGCGCAGGCGACTCCTTGTAAGGGCACGCCAGAAAAAAGCTGGGCGAAGCTGCGCAGCATGGCGTGGCTGGCTTTGCCGAGGGCTATGACGCGAACGTCGGAAATATTTCTCAGGTCGCAGGACCAGTCGTCCACTTCGAGGCAATGCCCAGAGCGAAGGACGCGGCGCTCCATTGCCAGTGGGATATCAATCGAAGCCAGGGTTTGCTGAAAGATGCTGCGGGCGATCTGCTTGGGATCGGCCATAACAGGCTCACACGGACTTGAGCACTTCCGGATTGAGCATATTGGGCGGGCGCTGGCCGCGGAAGAGCGCGGCAATGTTGTGCGCTGCCATGGATGCCATTTTCGAGCGGGTTTCGACGCTGGCTGAACCCATGTGGGGAGCCATGACAACATTGGAGCGCTTGAGACCCGGATGAATGAACGGCTCCTGCTCGAAAACGTCCAGAGCGGCGCCGGCAATTTTTCCCGCTTCGAGCGCATGAACGAGAGCGGCTTCGTCAATGACCGGCCCGCGTGCGGTGTTGATGACGAACGCCTTCGGCTTCATGCGGTGAAATTTTGGCGCGTCGAGCAGGCCACGAGTGTCGGAATTCAAGGGAACGTGCAGGCTGACAAAATCGGATTCGGCTAGCAGCGCGTTTAGGTCGCGATACTCGGCATTCAGTTCCTTCTCAATTTCGACCGGGGCGCGTTTCGTCGCGGTATACAGGACGTGCATTTTGAACCCGGCGGCGCGGCGGGCGAGTGCGCGACCGATGCGGCCAAAACCAATAATGCCAAGCGTTTTGCCCCAGACATCCGTGCCGCAGAATTGATCGAGATTCCATCCCTTCCAGCTGCCGGAACGGGCGTAGGTATCGCCTTCAATAAGCCTGCGAGACACGGCCATCATCAAGGCCCAGGCAAAGTCGGCAGTGGTTTCGTCAAGAACGCCGGGAGTATTGGTCGCGACAACGCCGCGCTTTGTGCAGGAAGGAACGTCCACGTTGTCATAGCCGACAGCGACATTCGCCACGATGCGCAACTTTGGCGCAACGCGAAGGAGGTCATCTCCGACGCGATCGGTGAGCAGGCAAATCAGCCCTTCTTTGTCTTTTACCCGGCGAAGAATTTCTTCATTGGAAGGCCGTTCCGGTTGCGCCCAGAATTCCACTTCGCAGCCGCCGTCGAGAATCGCCCGAGCTTCTTCAAATAATGGATGAGTTGCAAAAACCTTCGCTTTGCCCATCGTGCGATTCGCTCCGGAATAAGAAGAAGTACGTTAGCACAGCGGAGAGCGGGCAAGACCGTCGAAGATGCAGTCAAAGACGGAAGATTCAATGCACAAACTAGCGCGCCGGGCGTTCGCCAATGAGATAGCGGCAACCGAGGTGGCCCATTTGCGCGGAATGAAGGGCGCCTGCAGGAACGTCGCAGCGCTCTCCAGAGCGATAGAGACGGGATTCGCCGTTCATCGTGAGCGTCATTTCTCCGCTCAAGACGATGTGCGTGGTCTCTTCGCGGTGCGTGTGATCCGGATAGTGGGTGTTCGGACCGTCAGCCCAAACATAGGTGCGAGAAAATCCTTCGGTTTGAAGCTGCGCGGCGAGTTTCCTTTCGTCCATCATTTGATTCTAGCCCTTTCCAATAATTCGTTCGCCGAAAACGACTGCGCCCTCTTTTTGCCCTCCACTGGCGGTGAGGGGGAAAGAGGGCGCGCCGTCTTCAGGAGAGAAGCTCGTTACATGCTCGGTGCCGCTGGCGGGTCGGCCGGCGGGGGTGGCGGAGGCATCTGTCCACGCTTGCCGTGCCCGCGCGGGCCCGCATCCTGCTTCAAGGTGTAGTCGGAAGGAACAGCGAACAGGCTCGCGGCGGGCTCCGTGCGCTGGATACTCGTCAACGAATAGGTGCTGTCTCCGAAACGAGGATCGCTGTGCTTGGTCTGCACGACCATCTGTAAATCTGATCGAATACCAGACTTCCCGTGTGATGGTGATGGGCTTATCGTTGCCGATTTCGCCCGCCGGGATTACCCGCGTGTACCGCGTTCCTTCCGCACTTACCCCACTGATGGTTTGCGTGCCGAGGGGGGTCTTGGTGACGTTGGGATTGTTGCCCCATTCCTTTTCGCCTTCCGCATTTGGTGCGGCCGAATCAGCCGCAGCGGGACTTCCACCTTTGCCGCCCTTGCGACCCCGATTAGGAACCGAAGTCACATGCGCGATTTTCTTGTCGGGATTCAACAGGTAGCCCTTCGAAGCGACCGGATCGCTGATTGCAATGAACGAGCGCGGTTGATCTGCAGCCATATTGCCAACCGGAGGCATGCTGCCCTCCTTGCGGAAACGACCCTGCGAATCGCGATAGAGAGTCACCTTGATTGTGTTGCTGATTTTGGTGCCGTCAGCGAGCGAGTGGCTCATCGTGGTAACTGCCACCGCCGTGAATGGCGCGCCCGTCACAACCTTGCCGCCATGCATGCCGCCGACGCCAAGCAATTCCATCCTGCGAAAACCGGGACCGCCGGGACCACGCGGTCCCGGGCCACCTGGTCCTTGAGGATCGGGGCCTTCCGGATTCTGCTGCGCCATCAAATCCGGCGGGGGCGGCGCTTCCTGGCCGGATGCGGCTGCCGCAAAAACCGCCGCCACTGCAAGAGGGGCCAACATTCGAAACACACGTATCATGATCTCGTCTCCTCTTCTCTCCTATGAGAAGTACTTCCCTCGAAGCTATTGAATAGTTCCCGACTGAGCTGCGTCTTCGTGAAGGCGAACGCCCTGTGGCGTACCGTCATCAGCAACGAGCAGATCGACGTTGATCCAATCGGAGCCGCTGTCTTCGTTTACCGGAAGACCAAGCACGCCTAGCGACGCACGCTGCATGCGAACTTGATAGATCGAACCGTCTTCCGCAGCGACTGGAATCGCGCCGGGCAACGGCGTGAAGGCACCGGTGTCTTCGTCGGCCACGATGACCGTATCGCTGTTCAGGTTGGTTTGCCTTACTGGGCTAATTGCCGGAGTGTTTAGGCTCGGGTCGGGAAGGTTGGTGTTTGCCTGACTGCCAAGTCTGCCAGCTGACCACACCGACGATCGAAGCTGCGGCCGCCAATCCCCAAGCCGCAATCATGCCAGTACGGCGCACCCGTTCGTGTGGACGCTTTTGCGCACGAAGTTCCTGCAAAAGACGCATCTCAACGCGCGCCGGCGCCGATACGGCTCGCGTTGCGTCTTTGTAAACGGAAAGCTCATTGCGGGCCATGTCCCACGATTCGGCAAGGGCCGCACACTTGGGGCATGCGCCCAGCGTGTTCGGCAGCAGCAGCTGCTTCAGCGCGGAAATTGCCCGAGCCGGCGTCCAGACCAATCAGTTCAAATTCTTCGCAGTTCATCATCATCCACCTACAATTTCATCCGCCTACAGAAGCGCGACGCGGAACATCGCGCAACATTTCCAAACGAGCCATCAAAAGCGCTCTTCCCCGGTGCAAACGGGAGCGAATCGTTCCAATCGGGCAGCCGCTTCTTTGCGCGGCTTCTTCATAGCTGAGTTCTTCCAATTCGCATAAAACGACCGCCTCGCGAAATTCCGCGGGAAGGCTCTGAACAGCGTCTCGAACCTGTTCGACTCTTTCGCTCCTCTCGGCCCAGAATGCGGGGGTGAGTATGTCTACAGGTTCCTTTGTGGCGCCTGATTCCAATTGAGGATCAAGGGGCAGTTCGCGGGGAGTGCGTTCGAGATATTTCATGATCCGATTGCGAGCTACGCCAAAAAGAAACGCGCCGACTTCACCCCTATCGGCGTCATATTTTTTCGGCTGGCGAATCAAAGTCACGAACACGTCCTGAACAATTTCTTCCGCGGCCCACGCGCTTCCCGTCATGCGTAACGCATGGCGAAAAAGCGAAGCCTGGTGCCGGCGATAGAGGGTCGTAAAGGCGCTCTCATCGCCCTTGGCAGCACGCTGCAGCAGAACGTCATCGCGTTCGTCGGAAACTTTCATCTCTCCTGCTAGAGGGCCACGCGCAAAGCCAAGCTTGTCAGTAAGATGCGAGACCTTCCCGTTAGACGTTCTGACTGCCTACTTGGGTACTTCCCCAAGGAAGGGCAAAAAGTTCCCAGAAGGCTTGAAGCATGGAGACGAACGGGGTTAGGACTTGGGGCGCATCATGTTTGCTGCGATGCGGGTGACAGTGCGACGGGGCACCATGCGTTGCGAGTGAGCGCCAAGATAATTCGCCGCGCCGGAAATGACGTAACTTTTTCCTGCGGCGAGGGCTCGCAGGCCGGTCTTTGCCACTTTTTCGGCTGTTTCGCTGCGCGCGCGGGTGTGCTGCGGATGAGCGGCTGCGTCATGAAACTCAGATTCCGTGGTTCCCGGACAAAGGGCACAAACGCGAATGCCATGAGGCTTCATTTCCTCGGCCAGCCCTTCGGCAAGGAAAAGGTCGAAGACTTTTGTTGCCGCATAGGTGGAAATATAAGGAACGGCTTGAAACGCCGCTGTGGAAGCGACAAAGAGAATGTCTCCGCGGCGGCGGGCAATCATGTCCGGCAGATAGAGGCGCGTCAGGTGAAGCACTGCGCCGCAGTTGACCTGAACCATATCGAGAAGGCGTTGCGGTTCGACGGAAGCCAATTCGCCATACTGGCCGAAACCTGCGTTGTTGATGAGCAGTTCTACGGCGATTCCCTTTTCTCTCGTGAACGAGAAGATTTCTTCGGGAGCGGATGGTTTCGCCAGATCGGCTTCAAAGATTTCGGTGCTGATCTTGTGTTTAAAGCTCAGCTGTTTTGCCAGATCCTGTAAGCGATCGCGACGTCGTGCGGTAAGAACAAGATTCGTTCCGCCGGCCGCAAGTTCGGCGGCTAAAGCCTTGCCGATTCCGGCGCTTGCGCCTGTAACCAGCGCCCACTTTCCGCTCCATTCGGATTTCATAAAGATTCCTTGGAGTCTTTTTGAGGTTGCGGCGGATGATCCACTTCTTCGTTAGATTCCACGCCAAGGACTGCTTCCTTGAGGCGACCGCCCTCACGCTTGATCCTGTTCATCAGACGACGAGCCCAGACAAATTCCGCAGCGAGGAGGCTCAAGCCGAAGAAGATCGTCACCCAACCCGGGCCAGGCGTGACGAGCATGATGGCGCCCAGGGCAAGCAATGTGAAACCGGAGATGATGCGGAAGGCGCGGCGAACCTGCTCGAGCGTGGGCTGAAACATGATGTAGGACACGAACCGCCTTATTGAAGATGGCAGAAGCAGAGCCGGTAGGCAAGCGGCGCAATTCCATTTGCTTTGCAAGAGGCACGGAACTAAGATGCGGGCAATTCCTACCGAAACTTCATGCGAATCCGCGGGAGGCAAATATGCGAGTGAGCAATAAAAGAATGCAGCTTGGATTGATTTTGGCGCTGGTCTTTTGCGCCACAGTGAACGGGCAGCACATCGGCAAATACGTCCCGATTCCAGCCGGCTCAGACGCGGATCACGCAACGCAAGCAATCAATGCCGCGACTGATCCAGCACAAAAGCTCGCCCTGATCGACAAGTTTGCCGCCGAGATAGGCACCGGTGACATGGCGCTGGTAGCAGACGAAATGTACGTGAACTACTACCTGGCGCAGAAGAACTATCCAAAAGCGTATGAATATGGCGACAAACTTTTCGAAATTGATCAGGACAATTTGCAAAACGCAGTGAGCATGGTGAGGGCGGCGTCGGAAGCAAATGACACAGATAAACTGCTCGCGTACGGATTAAAGGTTCCTGCGATCCTCAAGAGATTCAAGGCATCGCCAGCGCCGAATGGAATGTCTTCAGAACAGTGGTCCGGAGAACAATCGAATGCTTTGAAGGCAAACGAGGACAATTTGCGTTATATCCAGCAGGCTGTGCTCTTTGGCATCGAGCAGACGAAAGATCCCGCAAAGCGTGCTGCGCAGCTGACTCAATACGCCGATGGTTTTTCCGACTCACCTTATGCCGTTGAGGCGCTTGGTGTTGCCGCTACTTCTTACCAGGAAGCGCAGAATGCGCCCAAAATGCTGGAGGTTGCGAATGGGCTGATCGCAAAGGATCCGAACAATTTGGGGATGCTGTTGCTCCTTTCCGATTACTATGGCGAAAAAGGAGAGCAGCTGGACAAAGCGGAAGCTTATGCGAAAAAAGCTGCCGGTTTGGCCGACTCTCAGCCGAAACCCGAAGGCGTTGCCGACGATCAGTGGAAGCAACACACGACGCTGCAAAAGGGGCTGGCTTTGAGTTCATTGGGCCAGGTGAATCTGCAGAAGAAAAACAATGCTCTGGCAGTGACGAATCTTCAGGCTGCGGCGCCACTTCTTAAATCCAATGAGGTGAGCTATGCGCGGAATGAGTATCGGTTGGGATTCGCGTTCCTGAATTTAAAGAAGCTGCCGGAAGCCAAGCAGGCGTTTACCGAAGCGGCTTCCGTGAATACGCCATACAAACAGCCGGCGCTCGACAAGTTGAAGGGGTTGCCAGCGACAGCACCAGGTGCGCGCAAGAAGCCTGCGTGAAGCGGCGTCTTTCCACAGCGTGAGGAAATGGTAGGCCGCCTTGCATGGCGTAGGCTCTGCCCATTCTTAAGTGGAACGCCTCAACTCTGAACAGCAAAGACCTTTCGACGCAGTGCTATATGGAATTTGCCGAACTATATCATGTGCCTGGAGGTAGCCAAGTTCGGCAGTCGTTATCCAGACCCAAAAGCGTGTTTCAGCCAGGTTGACAAGGATTTCAAACCGCGCGATGCACAAGCAGGCTTCCGGAAAGGAATTTCGCGTCAATTCAGGGGGATTCTAAAAGGATTCCTCTGAACCGTCAGCCGGGCGTAAGAGTAGGTGGAAGGATTGGGACCGGGAGCGAAAATCGATACCCCCGTCATATCAATTACCGAGACCACGTTTAGGCCCTTTAGGTCTTCGGCTGACTTGATACCTGATTGCGGTAGAGCGGGAAGCGACTTTCCAGCGGGAAGGGCGATTACGTATACTTTTCCGCCACCCATCTCGCCGATATCGCGCAATCTAACGTAGAAGAATTTGTCATCTGCCTCCCAACCCACCTCGCGGAAATCGCAAATGCGAATTTTGGGACCTCCTCGCACAGGTTGGGCCGTTACCACTGAAAAGCTCATCAGCAGCCACTCTCCGTCGGGCGAGACCGCATAGAAGTCCGGGACGGGTTCTGCGCTCAATTCTTGAGGAATCGCGCCATTCAGTTCTACGCTGTATGCGATGTCCGACTCTCCCTACAGACTACTTTGTTTCCTGCAGCGCAATCTGGGGAGCCCTTATGTTTCGCATCAAAGCCGCCGCTGAAGGTCGGCCGCGCGGACCACTGTTCTCCATGGCCGGCTGGTCCCTGTAATTTACAAGTGTATCCAAACATGCATCCGTCATAAATGTCCGCGCCGATCTACCATAGGGACGTTGCTCGATGAATTAAGGTAGCCAGTGTAAATCGACTTCGTACCAAAGGCTCGAAGGTAACCCCCCTGCACTCCCTGCCGAGTCATGTTCTCAAACACGGAGGCTTCGACGCGCAGATCGGATTCAAATGAGTAGCAATTAAACCGCGACAGACAAGATCAATGCTTCCGAACCTTCGCAGCTGAAAATGGGATTGCCGATCCTGGACCGAAATAGATCGCGCGAATGGAGACCACCTGACCACTGGTGAGGCCGGTGGCGTCAGCAACGCCATCGAAATTTGTCGGTGCGGTTTGTAGGGCGGCCGCTTGAGTTAATTGAACTCTTTGTTGCGAATTGGTCCCGAAAAACGGCGGCAGATTTTGAATGAAAATGTCACTGGGAGGAGCTGAAGAGAAGACCGTGCCGGCTACGCGGGTGAAACGCAAGTCCACAAAATCTGCAAGGAGGAGCGCGGGAGTACTCCCAACTCCGGCGGTAAAACTCGAAACGTGTAAGGCCACTGTCTGGCCCGGACGAAGCACCGAAGTGTCGTTCGCGCTCTGAAACATAGAGGCTTCAGCGGGAAGAATTAGACCTTGCGAGTCGACGCCAAAGTTTACACCTGGTTTGAGATTGACTGTAATTCGGTCGCCCAAACTTACATTGTTTTCAAGCACGCTTCCGCTGGAGGCCAGGAAAACATCAGTCGTGACCACTTCGAATTGAGCCACAAGGGATGGCGTGGCTGTGACCACGCCTTCGATCCAATCGGAAGTAGCCACATTGAGCGGGTCGTATTCAAGAAGCGTAAAAGTGCCGTCCTTATTTAGCGCTACGTCCACGGTGGCAAGCTGATTGGCCTTTACGCAGTTGAAATCGGAGGTGAGATTGAGCGGGGCGCTGGTGCAATTCGGAGAATAGAAGGTGGAGGAATTGGCCTTGACTGTAATGGCTCCGCGTTCCGCGGTTGTCAGTGTCAGCGTGGAACTGGAACTCGCGACAGAACCGACCATGCCGGTGACATCTTCGATGAACTCCATCTCATTGGCTCCGAGACTGCTCGCCCCCGGCGGAAGAGAAACCGCGACACCAACGCCGGCCTTGGTCACATCAACGCCAGTGACGGTCTGGGTTGCAGTGTTGATGCTCAGCGCTTTTGACATGTCGAATTGAATTCGCAAACCTGCCATCTCATTTTCCGAGAGTGTGAGGGGGAAAGGCGCAGATGATATGGAAAGAGCAGCGGGGCCGCCGGAAACAGTCGCAATGGAGCCGCTCGCACATCCGGGGGTGCCCGGCACGGGTTGCGTGCAGTAGGTCACACGCGAACCGTTCACTGTGAGGTTGAGCTTGGTGTAGGTGTCGACGGGAATTCCACGTATTGCCTCGCCGAGAAAGGCTGAGTCGCTTTGCAGGCGAGTCAACTCAGCAGTGTAGGTTGTGCCGGGAAGAGGGACGCTGACGTCACTGCCTGAGGACGGAGTAAGCGAGATACCTGTGATCGTCAGGGAAAAGGCGAGTATGGACGTACCCGGAGGAGGAGTAAGCGGTTTCCCGGAAAGTGTGAGAGCAACACCGGCCAGCGGCTGTACGCATGTGGCGCCCAGGCAACCGTTTGGGTGCACGCCACTGCACGAACCTAGCAAAAGGGCCGCAACAACTGGAGGGAACAACAAGAAAAAATTGCGATTTGGCTTCACTCTGAACACCTCGTTGGTCTATTCACTTCGTCTGAAACACCGCGAGGCCGTCTCTCGGTTTCAACCTCTCAGTAGACGATTCCGCGGAAGTTCATGGCGTCTCCATGGAGACGTTCTGGGGTGTCTTCGATGGAATAATTGGGTTCTCTTGATTCGACAGCCTGAAGTAATAGTTAGCGTATACTTGCGTTAGTGTCAACTACACTTTCTATTTGTGTTTCGACCGCGGACCTTGGACGGACGAAAGTAACCCGTAAACCCCGTGTCGCTAGGTCATCGAGCCGCGATGGCTTGTCCTCAGTGTTGTTCAGTGGTCTTTATGCTTCTTGAGCGGTTAACCCCAGCCGAACGGGCCGTCTTTCTTCTGCGCGAAGTTTTCGACTACGAATACGCGGAGGTCGCCGGCATGCTCGGCCAGAGCGAAGCCAATTGCCGCCAAATCCTGAAGCGGGCAAAGGAACACGTTAAGGAAGGCCGCCCGCGTTTCGATGTCTCGCGGCAGCAGAGGGAGAAGTTATTACAGGAATTTCTTAAGGCGACGTCGCAAGGCGATATGCAGGGGCTCCTTGCACTTCTCTCGAGTGATGTCGTGTTGTATACCGACGGTGGCGGCAAAGCTAGCGCCGTGCCAAACCCGGTTTACGGAGCGGAGCGAGTCGCGCGCTTCTTCCTGGGTGCTCGCGAAAAGCTTGTACCAAAAGATGTTGTCAGACGCTTTGCAGAGATCAACGGTCAGCCAGGCATCATTGCTTATCACCACGGCCGGATCTTCGGTGTGCTCACAACGGACGTTTCGGAAGGGCGGATTCGCAACATCTACATCGTGCGCATCCAGACAAGCTAGAACGACTTCCGCCTTTACCGTCTGCCCCATGTTGAGAATTTAGGGTTCCTCGCCGCGTAAATCTGTTGTTTCTTTCCCCAAACTGTCACAAAACTCAGCCTTAGGCGGTCTTTATACCGAGGGGAAATTATGATCGCAATGGTTTGAGGCGATAGAAAGGCAGGGCAGCACGTGAAGCTGGCTTATGCAACGCTGGTCACAAGAGATGTTCTCGCACTGGCGAAGTTTACCAGGAGATAACGGGAATGAATCCTATCGGTAGCGAAGACTACGTGGAATTGAGAAATTCGGGTAGCACACTTGCGATCTCGAGCAAACGCAGCGTTGATCTGTTCAACGCGGGGGCAGCCGAGCCGGCAGCCAATCGCTCTGTTGTTCTCGATTTTCAGGTGGAAAATGTTGACGAGGAACGGTTCCGTCTTTGCGAAAAAGTCAGTGAATTTGTTTTGGAGCCAACAGATCAGCCTTGGGGCAATCGGTCGATGCTCTTTCGCGATCCCGACGGAAATCTGATCAACTTCTTCACGCCAATACGCCAAGCCTCATGCGAGTCGGCGCGTAGCGGTGCCCGACACCGAGATGAGTTTACGTCGACACCGGCCTGGGAGAGCCAATCGTGTTTCTTCAAGGGAACCCGGCCTCCTCTTCAGGAGCGACTTCCTGTCTTCAGCCCTTGCCCTATTGGAGTGCAAATGACCGGAACCCGCTCCAGAACCCGTCACTCCAATGTTCGCGGTCGGCGCTCGTTCCGGGGATGCAGAGTGGACTCGTCTTCAAGGCAACTCGGCAAGTTTTCTCTGCAAAGGCGAGGTGCGCAAGGACGCATAGGCAATCCTCGGAAATCGGGTATCAGTCGCGCGAGTAGCAAGACCCTGGCCAGTGAACCGCTAATTAAGGAAATCTTTATCGAGGCACCCCCGCCAGTGGTTTTCCAACTCCTGACCGATCCAACAAAGATAATTCGTTGGTTGGGAATTCGGGCGGAGATTGATCCAAAGTGCGGCGGGACGTATCGTCTGCACCTCGATGGACGGGAAGTCATTCTAGGTGAGTATCTCGAGTTCGTTGCCGATACCCGCTTGGTGTTCACTTGGGGATCGGAACAGCCTTGCTATAGCATCCCCGCAGGATCAACTACGGTTGAAATCGATCTCGAACCAGACGGCAAGGGCACTCGGGCTCGATTGAGTCATCGTCAGGTGCTGCCGCTGTCCCCCTCCCGAAAGCCGCGCCTTTGGCAGGTTAGGCCCGAAATGCTGGAATGCGCGGGAAAGGATGTTACCTAGGCATGTATTCGGCATCCGGTAGTTGATCGGTTCACTCCACTGCCATTCCGTCATGTCGTCTACAATAAGAAATAGGTACCCACCCAGATGGAACTGCCATTCATTCTGATCGCGCTCGCGGAGCGGCGAAGAAGATGTATTGCTCGAAATTTCCATACTAGTGGACGGGAAGATCGCCGAGCTTTGGGTCGAGGGCAGCACAACGGAACTCTGTCAGTGGATCGGCGCTCTTGCGCAACTCGGATAACTCAAACTCGAGTCTCTCAAAGACTTCCGCGGCCAACTGGCCGTCGTGAAATAAACATTCCTATAATTTCCCGCTCAACGCTTGACGTCGCCCCTCACGTGTTTCTCCGCTTCGCTTTTTAATCTGGCAAGGCCATCCTCCCAGAACGTATCTAGGAGCGCCCTGACATGAGAAAATCCCTCGGCGCGGAGCCGGTAAAGGCGGCTGGTACCACGCCTTCTTTCGCTCAATAAGCCAGCCTTCATGAGCACACGCAAATGTTGCGAGATGGCCGACCGGGTCGTATTGAAATTGTCGGCGATCTGACCGGCTCGCAGTTCGCGTCTGCGGATAAGGCTTAGAATTGCCACGCGCCGCGGTTCGGCGAGAGCTCTCAGTACCGATCGGGTCTGGCCAGAAGCTTTCGTCACGGCCATGTAGTCGTCCTTAATTCCCTCACGCGAACAATTATGACACGACGTAAGTCTCAACGAACACTGGTGTCATCTTAAATCAATCTCACCTGAAATTGAGTCTGCTTTAGGCTGCCAGAGACAACCAGGGGGGGTGGCGCTTCCCAAGGCGAGCGCACATGGCCGGTCCGCCGAATAAAACGAAGCAAGCTCATACAGTTTACGCTAACGAAAGTACATACTACCATAACGCCCCGCCAATGGCCCAAGGATCGCAGAATTTAAGAGCGTGGATGCGCGGTCGATCGTTAATACTGTCACCATGGACGGCCCAGGCTTGCGATTTTCGCGATGTCCTAGATCGTGCTATTCGGTGGTTACCAAGCCTGCGGCCCGGCTTCGCCAAGGACGCACTGGACATTATTTTTTGGAGCAGAGGATGCCCACGAACATTGAAATTAAAGCCATTTTGAATAACCAGATTGCAGCACACGAGACCGCTGCCCGGTTGAGTGACACCGCCCAGAGACCATCCAGCAGCAGGATATCTTTTTCTGCTGCACCGGGGCTCGGCTCAAGCTTCGTATCCTGGGACCTGACCGCGGAGAGCTGATCCGATACGAGAGATCGGACATGGCGGACATACGTTCCTCGCGATACCAGATTGCCGCTACCGACGACCCGCAGACTCTTCTGGACATTCTAACGAAGACGCTGGGCCAGACCGGCGTGGTCAAGAAGACGCGGAAGTTATACCGTGTCGGCCAGACCCGGATACATATCGATCACGTCGAGGAGTTGGAATTGGAGGTGGTGCTCAGACCAGGGCAAAGCGATTCCGACGGCAAGGGCATTGCGGTGGCGTTGCTGTCCGCCTTTGGTATCGAAAACGAGCACCTTATTGCGGAAGCCTATGTCGATCTCTTGGCCCGCCAAGCAAGTTTGAAGGAGAGTTGTAAACACAAGAAAATAAAGGAAGTGGCGGAGAGGGTGGGATTCGAACCCACGGTAGGGGTTAACCTACACACGCTTTCCAAGCGTGCGCCTTCAACCGCTCGGCCACCTCTCCACTGGAAAGAACAACCTTACTAATTTAGCAGAAACGAACGAGAGGCGCACGCCAGGCAGTTGGGAAGAGTGCGGTGTGTCTGTTAAAATTTGCGTGCGGTTCCGGGATCGTCTAATCGGTAGGACATGAGCCTTTGAAGCTCAGTATCGTGGTTCGAGTCCACGTCCCGGAACCAATTTTCTTTTCTACTGTCTTTTCGAGATCCGGCTCAACTTCCCTAAATTTCGTTTTTCTTGAGCGAATCCATCACGTAATCACAGGAACGCACGCAGAGCGCCATGATAGTAAGCGTGGGATTCTGGCAAGGATTGGACGTGAAGCCGCTGGCGTCCATGACGAACAGATTTTTCACGTCATGCGACTGCTGAAATTGGTTCAGCACGGATTTCTTGGGGTCAGAACCCATGCGGGCGGTACCGGCTTCGTGCACGGCCCAGCGAGGCGCGGATGGATGAGCGTAAGTGTGGATATTTTTTGCGCCGACCGCTTCGAGCATTTCCCCGGCGGACTCGCCAATGTCTTTGATCATCGCCGTTTCATTTTCGCTGTCTTTGATGCGAATTTTCAGCGACGGAATGCCATAGATGTCCTTCACCGAAGGATCAAGCTCCAGAAAATTCTCCCAGCGCGGCAAAACTTCACCAAAACCTGTGATGCCGATGCGAGTCCGCGGCTCGCACAGCGCTTTCTTGTAAGCTTCGCCGAAGCCAGGAGCGCCCCAGTTGAAATCAACGCCTCCTTCGCCTTCATACCCATAGCCGCGGAGGAAATCTTTCGCGGCGGGCCGGCCGGGAAGATTGCGAAAGCGCGCGATGTAGATTCCTGCCGGTTTCGTGGGCGCGCCCAGACTCGGCTTTGCGTCTAGCACAGGAAAGTCACCGCTGCCACCTGCGCTGCGGACGTGCGCAGTAAAATAACGACCAAGGATGCCGCTGGAATTGGCGAGTCCTTTGGGGTATTCGCGCGTAGCGGAATTGAGAAGGATACGGGTGGATTCCTGGGTCTGCGCGCAGAGGATTACAGTGCGCGCATAGACTTCGTGCGACAGCTTCGTGTTTCGGTCAATGTAGAGAATTCCCGTGACGCGATTTTTCTGCCCATCCATGAGGACTTTGTAGGCCATCGCGTTGGAAATTAGCGTGCAGTTTCCGGTGCGCAAGCGCGTCCGCGACCGTTGTGAACGCGGAATTGAAATAGGAATGGGTCATGCAGCCGCGCTCGCAAGGGCCGCAGTAATGGCAAGGACCACGGCCAGGCAGCGGCCGCGTGAGATTGGCTGAACGCGCGGACATGACGACACGACCGAGCTTGGCTTTGAGGCGATCGCGAAAAAGCGTTTCCTGGCAGGTAAGCGGCATGGGCGGCTGGAACTGGCCGTCCGGAAGATGATCGAGGCCTTCTTTCGAGCCACAGATGCCAACGTATTTTTCGACGAAGTCGTAATACGGTTCAATCTCCTTGTAGCCTAGCGGCCAGTCTTCGCCGAAACCGTCGTGCGAAGCGGATTTAAAATCGAGTTCGCTGAAGCGGAGCGAGACGCGGCCCCAGACGTTTGTGCGGCCACCGGTCATGCGCACGCGACCCATCCAGAGATACGGCTGATCCTTGGGAGTGGAGTAAGGCTCTTCGAGATCATTGGCGAACCAGTGCGCGGTGTATTCGTTGCAGACGTCGAAGACGGATTGCACGGGGCGCGTCTTGCGGACAAGTTCCGGGGCCATGTTGCGATACTTCAAGGCGAAGGCAGGCTTGTGTTCGGTGAAGTTGGCGTCCGACTGAGGACGGCCGGCTTCGAGGAGGGCGACTTTGAGACCAGCTTCCGCAAGGCGCTTGCAGGCCCAGCCGCCGGACGCGCCGGAGCCGACCACGATGACGTCAAACTTTGCGTCTGCCATTTTCGGTTGCGAGAACCTTTCTTGTGAGATGCAACCGGGGAATGGTAACATCCCGCGCGGAAGAATTTGTGAACTAACAAAATGCAAAAGGTAAACGATTTACCAGTTCTTTCGGATAATTTCACAGAGCGAAAGTTGACGCGGCGGGAAGCCGCCCGGATTTTGCTCAGTGGAATCGCCGCCGGTACGGCAATGCCGTGGGGGACGCAGGCTCATCCCGTTTGGAAGCACTTTGAAGATGAGCATCTGATGAGTCATGCCGAAGCGGAGGCAGTTGGCGGCAAGCTGCATTTTCTGGATGCGCAGCAGTTTGAATCGCTCCTGGCGCTGGCGGAAGCGATTGTGCCTGGTTCGACGAAAGCAAATGTTGCGAGCTTTGTTGATTTGCTGCTGGGCGCCGACAAAGAGAAGCACCAAAAGGAGTTTGTGAGTTCCCTGGCCGCGATTGAGTTTGAAAGCGGCAGCAAGTACGGGAAGCGATTCGCGGCCCTTTCCGACGCTGCAAAAATTGAGCTGTTGACGAACGCATCAACCGCTCCTAGAACGCAAGCGGGCGAGCCAGGCGTTGCGCGAAGCGTTCAATAATCTGAAGGAATGGATTTCGGGAGCCTACTATTCCTCCGAGATTGGCATGCGCGAACTTGGCTGGACGCCAGACCGAGTGTTTGCAGAGTTTCCCGGCTGTTCGCATGCCGAGGGGCACGGCTAGTCCAACATTTCAAAGGAGAGGGTCTATGAAATCTCAATCGAATCGGCGTGACTTCCTGCGAACAACCGCGGCTGCGGGAGCGAGCCTGGCTTTGCCTCACAGGCTGATGGCTGAGCCTTCACAGAAATCCGTTTTGGTTTTTACCAAGTCGTCCGGCTGGGAACACGATGTGGTGAAACGGGTCGATGGCAAGCCGAGCATCATGGACAATGCCGTCACCGAGATGGGTAAGAAACACGATTTCGAAGTGGTTTGCTCAAAAGACGGAAGGATTTTCGACTCGGCCGAATTCGCCAAGTTTGGAGCCGCGGTCTTTTTCACGACGGGAGATTTGCTCGAGGAAGGAACCGACAAACAGCCCCCGATGACGGCCGCGGGCAAGCAAAAATTCCTCGATGCAATTCACGATGGAAAAGGATTCGTTGGAGTTCACGCTGCGAGCGATACGTTTCACACGAAGCCTGACTCCCCGGAAGCCGGCACCCGGTACGTGGCTTATGGAGAAAAGTCCGATCCTTTCCTGCGCATGCTCGGAGGAGAGTTTATTACGCACGGAAGCGCGCCGCGGCTGCAGACCTGCAAGGTCACATTGAACGACCCGAAATTCCCCGGACTGGAAGGTGTTTCTTCGCCGGTAGAGTTCACGGAAGAATGGTATTCGCTGAAAGATTTCATGACGGACATTCACGTCATAGCAACGCTCGATACTGCCGGGATGAAGGGAAATTGCTATCAGCGCAAACCGTATCCCGTCATGTGGGCGAGAATGCACGGCAAAGGACGCGTGTTTTACACCGCAATGGGCGATCGCCCGGAGAATTGGCAGCTTCCTTTTTTCTTGAATCAGGTGGCTGGAGGAATTCTGTTTGCTTTGGGTGAGGCCAAGGCAAACCTTTCGCAAAACCTGACCAGCGTTGCGCCTGGCTACGCCGACATTCCGCCGCGCGATCCTGCAAAATAGCAGCGTTTCTCTAGAGCAGTGAATTTGAAATGCAGAGCGCAGCCCCGCCGGCGATACCTGCGCTTTCTCCGTAGAACGCAGGCACGATGGGAATTTCTTGGTAGCGCGAATTAACGCACCAATTTTTCATGCGTTTTTGAATTTCGCCAAAATGCGGACGCAGCATTTCTGCGGCTCCGCCCCCGAGAATGATCACTTCGGGCTCGAGAAGATCCACAATGTTGCCAAGCCAAACGGCGAGGTATTCGCAGGTTTGCGCGAGAATTTCCTTCGCCAAAGGATCGCCAGCCTCGGCGGCTTTGCCAACCATCTCGCTGCGAATGGCTGAAGCGTCTCCTGCCGCCAAGGCTAGCAATCGAGTGCCAAGTTGCGGGGATTGCGTGAGCTTCTCGCGCGCGCGGCGGGCGATCGCTGTACCCGAAGCCAAAATCTCAATACATCCCTTTTTTCCGCAATTGCAGACGGGACCGTTCAGATCAATCGTGACATGACCGCCTTCGGCGGCCGATCCCGTGCGCCCGTGAAAAATCTTTCCATCGAGAATAATTCCTGAGCCGATCCCCGTACCGAGCGTTCCGTAAAATACATTCCGCACGCCCCGGCCTGCCCCCCAGAAATATTCCGCGAGGCCAGCGGCGTTGGCATCGTTGTCCACCTTCACTGATGCTGAATAGCGTTTGGCAACTTCGTCGGCGAGCGGAAAATCGCGCCAGCAAGGAACATTCGGGGGATTGATGACAACGCCCGGTGCGCGGATCAAGAGGGCCTGGCGCACAGATCCCGATGCGTTGCACTTGCTTGCGGGCCGCGGGGTTTTGCGTGAAAAGATCTTCGATTGCAGCAAGCACAGAGGCGAGGCCTTCTTCGTCTGTTCCATGGCAATTCATGGGCGCACGAGTCTGCGCGACAATTTTTCCATGGGAATCAACAATGCCCGCAGCCACTTTTGTGCCGCCAACATCAACGCCGACAAACAGATCATTCCCCGCTACTTTGGTGGCCATTCAACAATTCCCAGTGCGGAAACGCAATTGACTCACGCCTCCGAGGGGATAACGGGGCGCGATCCGCGCAGTCCGTAATAAACAATGTAGGCGTAACAGAGCACGGGCAGCAAGAACGCGTGATGGATACCGATGTGGTCGGCAATCCAACCTTGTGCTACAGGAATGATAGCGCCGCCAACGATGGCCATGATGAGGAGCCCAGAGCCATCGCCCGTGAGCGGCCCGAGTTTGGCAATGCCAAGCGTGAAAATGCTTGGGAACATGATGGAATTAAAAAAGCCCACAAGAATGATGCTCCACATGGCGATGGGTCCGGTAGTCAGCATTGATGTGCAGACAAGCAGAACGGCTGCGGCCGCGAAAATCCCCAAAAGAGTTCCTGCTTTCACCTTTTGCAAGATCGCGGAGCCAACAAATCTGCCCACCATGGCTCCGCCCCAGTAATAGGAAACGTACTTGGAAGCGGCGAGCTCAGAGAGATTGCCGATGTCAGGCTGGGCAAAATAGTTGATCAGAAAACTGCCGATGGAAACTTCTGCGCCAACGTAAACAAATATTCCTACTGCGCCAAGAACGAGGTGAGTGTACTTCCAGATGCTGGCGCCCTTGTGGCCGTGACGCTCGGCCTGTGGCATGGCGGGGAGCTTAAACATTCCGATGATGATGGCGAACAGAAGCAGCGCAAGGCCGATTACCACATAGGGTATTTTGACGGAAGAAGCTTCATGAATTCGGTAGGTGTGCAGCGCGTCGGCAGACATTTGTTTGATTGCATCGGCTGTTTTTGGCTGGGAACTGAGAATGTAAACGCCACCAAGGTAAGGACCAATTGTTGTGCCGAAGGAATTAAAAGCCTGCGCGAGATTCAGACGGCTGGAAGCCGTTTCCGGCGGGCCGAGGATGGCAACGTAGGCGTTGGCCGAAACCTGAAGCGCCGTAATTCCTCCGGCGACGACCATCAGCGCGGCCAAGAACAATGGATAAGAAGGCAGACTCGCAGCAGGAAAAAAACCGAAAGCGCCAAGGGCCATCACAACCAATCCGACGACCATCGTTTTCTTGTACCCAAGGGTGTCCACAATCTTTGCGGATGGCATGGAAAAAATAAAATACGCAAAGAAAAAAGCAAACTGGATGAGCATGACCTTTGTATAGTTCAGCTCAAAAATTGCTTTAAAGTGCGGGATCAGAATGTCGTTCAGCGAAGTGATGAAGCCCCAGAAGAAAAACAAGACCGTCACCATCGAGAGCGCGGCCAGGTAGGTTTGGTTCATGCCCTGCCCTGCGGACGGCGTTGACTTGGGTACGCTTACGTTGGCCATCAGGTTTTCCGTTCCCCGTTGAGATTGGCGCCATAGCTTTGCTAAGAACGTCGAAAGCGCCAGCGCAAGAGGATGCCACAATTGGCAAAATCCCTCTACAAAAACGATTGGGTGATGCAGCCCCGGCGAATAATGGTATAAGTCGTTTTCGGCGAAATCATTCTCAACGATTGGGCGGCTCCCTTGAAGACTCTACCTAGACTGTTTTGGTGTGCGACGTCCCTGCTGGCATTCTCAGCCAGGCTAACTGCACAGAATCTGCCGCAGATTGTTGTTTTCAGCGAACCGGGGTTCCCTTCAGCCGACACAACCGGTATCTCTGCTGACACGCTGCAAAAGTCCCTTCCGGGGGCGCGGATCGCTGCCGCTGACCAGCTGAAGACCGAACTTGCGAACAAGGAAACCAAGCTGCTCGTTCTTGGCTATGGTTCTGCATTCCCAGAGAGCGCTTGGGGCGAGATCTCCGGTTTTTTGCGCCGCGGCGGAAACCTGCTTGTTCTTGGCGGCAGACCGTTCACGCGATCTGCATACAAGGACGCCAGCGGCTGGCACTTGCGAAGTTACAGCGTGCGTTTCGCGCGCCAGCTTTTGATTGATCAATATCAGACAGCGCCAGGCTCGGAAGGATTGGAATTTCACTCCAACGCAGATTTTCCTATCAACATTCCAGCCTTTCCATGGAAACGATCATTTAGTCCCATCATTCGCTTGAGCGTGGTGGATTTATACGCGCGGGGCGGTTCTGCAGGATTCCTCGACGCACGGCTCGATACCCTGGCCTACGCAACGCAAAAAGATCGCCGGATGGCGGCGCCAATTCTGCAAGTAGACCACTTGCAACACGGATTCAACGGCGGCCGCTGGATTTTCTTGCCCGCTGAGCTGGAACCGGCTTTTTCCGCTCGCGCGGAAACGAGCGGGTTCATTCGAACTCTGGCCGAGCGAGCCGCCCAGGGCGCGGAAAGTCTCACCGTTCGTCCCGTCATGCCGCTCTACTTGCCCGGAGAGCCGGTGGAGGCGCAAATTCTCTGGAACGGGTTTGGGAAACCAGCTACAAACTTGAGTGTCAAGATTGCCGTTTTCCCGCAAGATCAACCGACGCAGCGCACCGAAACCACTGCCACAATTCCGGCGACTCAGCCGGTCTTACTTCCTGCGCCGCAGGAAAAGGGACTTCATGTTATTGAAGCCCGGCTTTTGGATGGAAACAAGGTTCGCGCAACTTATCGCTCCGGATTCTGGATTCGTGATCCTGAGTATTTGCGATCCGGGCTCAAACTCTCCGTCAATCAAGACTATTTTGAGCTCGATGGCCATCCCCTCGCAGTTGTCGGCACGACGTACATGTCCAGCGAGGTGCAGCGACTCTACTTCGAACATCCGAACGTTTACGTGTGGGACCAGGACTTGTCGCAAATTCACTCAGCCGGATTGAATATGATTCGCTCCGGCTGGTGGACCGGCTGGGACAAATTCTTCGATGAAAACGGTCAACCCTATGAAAAAACGCTTCGAACATTCGAAGCATTCCTGATGACCGCGCGAAAAAATAATTTGCCTGTGCAATTCAACTTTTTTGCATTTCTGCCAGATGTCCTCGCAGGCTCAAACCCCTACCTCGATCCCGAAGCGATTCACAAACAGCAGACGCTCGTCTCGGCAATCAGTGCGCGCTTTCATGACATTCCGTGGTTGGCTTGGGATTTGATCAACGAGCCAAGCATTTCCAAACGGCTTTGGACCATGCGCCCCAATGAAGACAGCTTTGAAGCTCAAAAATGGAATGAGTGGCTCGCCAAGAAATATCCCGATCGCGCCGCACTCGCGGCAGCGTGGAATGTACCCAACGCCTCTATGGACGGCCCGGTTCCCCTGCCGCAAGAAATCGAGTTCAACTCTCGCGGAATGTACATCGGCCGCAATTCGCTGAAAACGCATGACTACATGATGTTTGCCCAGGAAGTCTTCGCCGATTGGGCGCAAACCATTCGCGACACAATTCGCGCCACGGGCTCCCTGCAGCTGGTAACCGTCGGGCAGGACGAAGGCGGGATCATGGACCGCCCTTCGCCCGCCTTTTACGGGAAAGCGCTCGACTTCGTCACGAATCATACTTGGTGGCAAAACGATTCCCTGCTCTGGGATTCGCTTGCGGCCAAGCAGGCAGGCAAAGCTCTCTTGATTCAAGAAACCGGCTTGCAACGAGAGCTGACTTTGGATGAAATCGCGCGATTCAGCGTCGAACAAGAAGGCAATCTCTTTGAACGAAAAGTAGCCGCGTCCTTCATTCAATCTTCTGGAACGATTGAATGGCTGTGGAATTCCAATTCGTACATGACAGAAGGAAACGAAACGCCGATTGGTGCTGTGCGCCCCGACGGCACAGAAAAACCGGAAGCGACCGTACTGCGTGACTTTGCGGCCTTTTCAAGACAGATCAGCGAACATCTGCGAAGTCAGGAACTTCCCGCGATTGCGGTTGTCTCTTCGCAAGCGGCACAATACTCGGTTCTTGGCAATTTGCAACTCGACGCGCAACGAACCGCTATCCGTGCTCTTGCCTACGACGCAAAGCTGTCCGCCTACGTAATCGCAGAAAACCAAATCGCAAATCTGGCAACGCCAAAACTTGCGATTCTGCCTTCCCCACAAGCTCTCAATGAAACAACCTGGCAGACTTTGCTAAGTTACGTGCGCCAGGGCGGCACTTTGCTAGTCACGGGGTCATTGGCGCGAGACGAACATTGGCAGATCGTGGATCGCACAAGCGCGTTAAACCTGAAAGCCCATGCCGGCCCGATTGCTTACCACAACGCGTCGGTACGGATCGCAGGTGCAATCGTGCCGCTGTCGTTCTCACAGAATGTTCAGTTCTCTGCGGAAGCTCTTTCCATGGAAAACGGGGAGTCGTTTGCCGAACTCACGTATGGCAAAGGGAAAGTCTTCTGGGCGGCGTATCCCGTTGAACTTGCCGAAGGAACAAAAGGAGCGGCAGACGTTTACCGCTATGTGGCACAGCGCGCAGGCATTTCTCCAGCTTTCGAATTGCAATCGGCAATTCCGGATGGAGTTTTGATCTACCCGACCGTGCTGGAAGATTCGGTCTTGTACGTGTTCCTTTCGGAAAACGCAAGCCCGGCCCAGATTGGGCTGCGCGACAAGCTCACTGGCGTACAAATCAATTTTGTGCTTCCACCGCAGAGAGCCGCGCTCGCGCTTATCTCAAAAGACAAGCGAACTATTGTCGCCAAGTACGGATTCTAGGAATCTGCGGAACCTACAGGAAATCCGCCAGCGAGGACAAACTGGAGGATCGCGCACTCACAGCTAGTTCCGCCTGATTGTCGGTTTGCGCCTGATCGGAGACCGGACGCAGCCATAGCGGGATCGGCGTCAATCAGGGAATAGTCTTGCCCGCCCCAGCTGACCTTGTTCTGGTTCAGATAGTTTTGCTGAGTGCGGCCTCGGCTCAATCGTACCGAACTTCAGTCGCAAGCTCTATCCTCACCTTCACTTTCTCGCGAACTCCCGCCCCATCACGGCCTGTGCAAAAGGCTCGACGATTGCAAAATCGCCAAGCCTTTTTTTCTTTCTCACACTTTTCTGAATCTCTTACTTAAACTTGTCCTTCACTTCCTGCGGAATCTTCTCACTTTTTAACTTTTTCGGATCTTGCCTGTCCCGCACCGTCCAAACCCTCTTCTCCAACCCCTCCGCACCAAGCACTTCTCCGCGATACAACTTGTGCTCCAGGCGAAAACTGCTGTTCCCCCATTCCAGAATCGTCGTCTCCACCGTCACCGTATCCCCAAACGCCGACGGCACAAAAAATCTCGCGCTCGTCTCTACCATGGGAATCCCCGCTAGCCCATACTTTGCCAGCATTTCCTGCTTCTTGAATCCCGCCTTCTCAAACAACGCATTCGTGCACGAATCAAACATCTCAAAAAATCGCGGATAATAAACAATCCCCGCCGGGTCGCAATCCCCCCATTCAATCTGAATCTGCTTTCTATTCTTCAGCATCATCGCAGTCCTATCTTCACTTTTGTTAGCTACTCTCATTCGCTACTCAACCTTGTCTGCGCTTGTCCGCGTTCTCTGTGCCTGTGCGTTATCTTTATTTTTCCTTGCTCTCGGGCTATCCACTATTCCCTATCCACTACTCACTACTTTACACTCTCTCCATGCCTCTTCTCGATGGCCTCTTCCATTCCCCTTCCGTCGAACCATTCTTTTCCGACGCAGCCTGCGTCCAATCCATGCTCGATTTCGAAGCTGCCCTCGCCTTGGCCGAAGCCCAAGCCGGCCTCATCCCCTCCTCCGCAGCCACCGCCATCGCCGCCAACTGCCGCGCCGAACTCATCGATCTACCTTTACTCGCCGCCGCAGCTCCTCAATCGGCCAATCTAGCCATCCCGCTAGTCAAGCAACTCACCGCCCTCGTCGCAAAACAAAATCCCGAAGCTGCTCGCTTCATCCATTGGGGCACCACCAGCCAGGACGCCATCGATACCGGCTTTATCCTCCAAATCCGCCGCGCGCTCAGCCCAACTCTTTCCGATCTCGATTCCCTCTGCGACGCCCTCGCAAAACTAGCCGAAACACATCGCTCCACTCCAATCGCCGCGCGCACGCTCCTCCAACAAGCCCTGCCCACTTCCTTCGGCTTCATCGTCGCAGGCTGGCTCGACGCACTTCTCCGCCATCGCAATCGCCTTTTCGCCCTAAAAAATAATTCTCTAGTCCTACAATTCGGCGGCGCAGTCGGCACACTCGCCGCTTTAGGCGAAAACGGTCCCATCGTCGCAAAACATCTCGCCGAACAACTCTCCCTTCCTCTTCCTACCGCTCCCTGGCACTCGCATCGCGATCGCATCGCCGAAATCGCCACAACTTTCGGCCTTCTCTCCGGCTCCCTCGCCAAAATCGCCCACGATCTTTCCTTGCACATGCAAACCGAAGTCGCCGAACTCTCTGAACCTTCCGCCCCCGGCCGCGGCGGCTCCTCCACCATGCCGCAAAAACAAAATCCCGTCGCCTGCGCCGCAATTCTCGCTGCAACTGCCAGCGTCCCCGGCCTAGTCAGCACAATCCTCTCGGCTATGCCCCAAGACCACCAGCGCGGGCTCGGCAATTGGCACGCTGAGGCACCAACCGTCACCGAAATCGTCCGCCTCTCTGCAGGGGCGCTCCATCACCTCGCAGCCATCGCGCCAAATCTCCAGATCAACGCAACTTGCATGCGCGAAAATCTCGAACGAACCCGCGGCCTTATCTACGCCGAAGCCGTCTCCATCGCCCTCGCGGAGAAACTCGGCCGCGCCGCAGCCCACCAAAAAGTCGAAGCCGCCTGCGCCGCCGCAACCAAATCCGGCCGCCATCTCCGCGAAGTTCTCTCCTCGCAATCCGAACTTTCCGCCCTTCTTTCCCCGGTCGACCTCGACCGCCTCTTCAACCCCCTCAACTACGTCGGCTCCTCTTCAACCTTCATCGACGCAATCCTGGAAACCGCAAATTCGCGCCAGCAATCCCAACAGCTCTCCGCCAAAGGTTAAGCTCATGCCCTTCGCCGATCTCAGCGACGCCCGCATCCACTACTCCCTCACCGGCCCCGACTCCGCTCCCGTTCTCGTCCTTTCCAACTCCCTCGGCTCAAATTTCTCCATGTGGGATGCGCAACTGTCGGACTTTTCAAAGCACTTCCGTCTTCTTCGTTATGACACGCGCGGCCACGGCCAATCCTCCATCACGCCAGGCCCATACAACATCGAACTCCTCGCCAACGACGTCCTCCACCTCCTCGACGCACTTCATCTTGACCGCGTCCACTTCTGCGGCATCTCCATGGGCGGACAAACAGGAATGTGGCTCGCGCTCAATGCCCCCAATCGTCTTCACAAGCTTGTCCTTTCCAACACCGGAGCAAAGATTGGCAACGCCGAAGCCTGGAACACCCGCATCGAGTCCGTCCTGGCTCATGGCATGAAAGAGATCTCCCCCTCTGTCATCTCCCGCTGGTTCACAGCCACATTCCCTTCCGCTCATCCAGAAGTAGTCGCCGCCGCCCTAAGAATGCTCGAATCTTCAAATCCGCAAGGCTACACATCCTGCTGCGCCGCCGTCCGCGACTTCAACGTTCGCCAATCGCTCTCTGCCATCTCCGTCCCAACCCTGGTTATCGCCGGCTCTTGCGATCTCTCCACTCCTCCGGCCGACGGCCGCTACATCGCCGACCAAATCCCCGCCGCCCAGCTTCGTCGAACTCCCCGCCGCCCACCTCTCCAACATCGAAGCCAACTCCCAATTCACTTCCGCAGTCCTGAACTTCCTCCAGTAGCACACCCATTCTTGGCTGGCTCTTACGACCATCGCCCGGCTAATCCAACTGCAACAGCCACAGTCGTGCCTCCCATATCAATGTGAACTCCCGTCGCCCCGAGCGCTCTCCGTAAGTCACTTCCAACCAACTCTCGCCGCACCTTCCCTCCACAAACCGTCGTACAATCCTCCCAATCAAAAACTCACATCACCGGAGCCTCTCAATGGACGAACACGAACGCCACGAAAAAGGAATGAAAATCCGCCGAGAAGTCCTCGGCAACACTCACGTCGATCGCGCCACGCAAACCGCTACCGACTTTACCGCCCCATTTCAAGACCTCATCACCCGGTACGCATGGGGAGAAGTCTGGTCGCGCCCCGGACTCTCCCGTCACACGCGTAGCCTTCTCACCCTCGCCATGACCATCGCCCTAAATCGGGAAGAGGAATTTCGTCTCCATCTTCGCGCTGCCCTCACCAATGGCGTCACGCGCGAAGAAATCCAGGAGGTCCTCCTCCACTCCGCAGTCTACTGCGGCGTCCCCGCAGCAAATCACGCTTTCAAAGTTGCCGCCGAAGTGCTTGCTGAGCCCCGCTAAACCGCCTCAACCCTCACAATTTTTCTTATGATTTCCGCTATATAGCTCATTGTTATACAATCTTTCCGAAACATGCCGTTCTCGTTTCCCGTATTAATCTCTGAATCTGGTTTGTTCCTGCTTAGTGCGAGGAGTTTTGCATGTCTCAGAAAACCCGTTCTGGAGTGCCCGCCTACCAGCGCATCCAGAGCACCATCCGCAAGCGCATTGACGCTGGCCAGCTTCGCCCGGGCGATCCCGTCTCCTCCGAACGCGACCTCGCCAAATTGCATCAGGTCAGCCTCATGACCGCGCGCCACGCTCTCGCCACCCTCGAACAGGAAGGCCTCGTCGAGCGCCGTCGCGGCATTGGCACCTTCGTCGCCGCTCCCAAGATTCATTTCAATAAATTGATGAGCTACACCGAGCAGATGGCCGCGCGCAGTCTCAGCGCCGCTTCAAAAGTTCTAAGCCTCAAAACAATCACGGACGAGCCGGACATTTCAGCGCGGCTTTCCCTTTCCCCCGTCGAACACATCATCAGACTCGAACGGATCCGCCACGCTTCCGGCGAACCGTTTGCCCTCGAAACCTGCTACCTTTCCCAAAGCCAGTTTCCTGATCTAATTAACGCGCCGCTCGGCCGCGAATCCCTCTTCGCCTACATCGAGCGCACCTACGAGATAACACTCGGCTATGCCGACGAAGAAATTGACGCTATTCCCGCCGATCCGGAAACCGCCGAACTCCTCGGTGTTCCCCGCCGCGATCCGCTCCTTCGCATCCGTCAACTAATCTTCTCCACCCGAAACAAGGTCCTGATGTATGTCGTCGGGCTCTATCGCTCCGATCGCCACAATCTCGTCATCCGGCGTTTCCGTTGATTCACGAGCGAAACGAAACAAGGAGAGGCGCCCTGCTTGGTGCCGTTCAGCTGGGAGGAAGAGGGGGGTTTTTTGTAGCTTAGGGCTTACCCTTGAGGCGCGCTTTCATATTCGAGCCGGATGGCAAACAAGAGAAACGGAGCTCCACGCAAAAATGCTCGTAGTTCTCAAACAAGACGCCAAACAAGTCGGACAAGAAGCCGCCCGCATCGTCGCGGGCGCGGTCCGCGCCAATCCTTCCATCGTTCTCGGTCTTGCAACGGGCAGCACCCCCCTGGGGATGTACGAAGACCTCACCTCTCTTCACAAAAACGCCGGCCTCGATTTCTCCAAGGCTACTTCCTTCAATCTCGACGAATATCTCGGCCTTGCTCCGGACAATCCGCAGAGCTTTCACTACTTCATGCACTCGAATTTCTTTTCCCAAGTGAATTTCTCAAGCGACAAGAATTCATATTCCCAGCGGCGCCTTCCGCCCCAACTATTCCGAATACTGCGAAAGCTACGAAGACAAAATCAAAAAAGCCGGCGGCATCGATCTGCAAGTTCTCGGAATCGGCCGCAACGGCCACATCGGCTTCAACGAACCCAATTCCAGCCTCGCTTCGCGCACACGCCTGAAAGAGCTCACCCGGGAAACCATAGAAGACAACCGGCGCTTTTTTCCGCAAGGCGAGGAAATTCCAGAATGCGCAATTACCATGGGCATCGGCACCATCCTCGACGCCCGCCGCATTCTGATTCTCGCCACCGGAAAGTCCAAAGCCGCCGCAGTCGCCAAAGCCATCGAAGGCCCCATCTCTTCTTCCGTTAGCGCGTCCGCGCTCCAGCTTCATCCGGATGTGACGTTCATCATTGATGAAGGCGCGGCCTATGCTCTCACGCAGCGCGATTACTACCGCCATGTGCTCGAACTCACAAAGAAGTACACTCCAGAAAAGCTGGCATAATCTTTCGGAAAGGCGCGCGGCCCCGTGATCATCTCTGGCGACATCGGCGGAACGAAATGCAACCTCGCTGCCTACGTTGATCACAGCGGAATTCTCAAACAGGTTTTCAAACAGCGTTACGCCACGCGCGACTTCTCCAGCTTTGAACAACTCATAGAGACTTTCGCGCAACACGCCCTTCCCTCCGTGCCAAACCGAAATGTCATCGCTGCGGGATTCGGTGTTCCCGGCACCGTCGTGGACGGCCGCCTGCATGCCGCGCACATTCCCTGGATTCTCGACGCGGCCTCTCTCGCTGCTCGATTGAAGCTTGCCGCGCGAACGCGTCGTCCTCATGAACGATCTCGTCGCCACCGCCCGCGGCCTGCAACGCCTGGAACGCGAAGATATTCTTTATCTAAACCGCGGCGTCGATCATCCTGAAGACAACATCGCCGTCATCGCAGCTGGTACGGGACTTGGCGAAGCCGTTCTTTATTGGGACGGTCATGGACATCGCGCCGCGCCGAGCGAAGGCGGCTCCGCCGATTTTGCACCGCGCTCTGATCGAGAAATCGCTTTCCTTACCTTCCTCAAGAAACGTCTCACGCGCGTGTCCTGCGAAGAGCTTTTCTCCGGCCGCGGGTTTCGTCCGATCCACGAATTCCTGGCGCCGGATATTCGTCACGATTCTTTCGCCGGCGCTGCGGGAGAATCGGCGCAGGAAATTACGCAAAACGCGCTCACCGCCGCTTGCCCTGTTTGCGTAGAAACGCTGGATTTCTGGACCGATGCATTCGGAGCGGAGTCGGGAAATCTTGCCTTGCGGGTGCTCGCTTATGGCGGCGTTTATCTTGCTGGTGGAATTGCGGTGAAAATTCTGCCTTTGCTGCAAAAAAGCACATTCTGCACGGCTTTTGCGGACAAAGGCCCGCTTGGCCCAATCTTGAAAAATATTCCCATCGCTGTAGTTCTTAATGAAGACGCGCCGATTCTCGGCGCTGCATACGCCGCGCTTCACGCGACTCGCTAGCTACGATTCTTCCTTGAAATTGAGCTGATTCACTTTTCTCAAAGTCGGGAACATCCACGCCCATAGCCCCGTCACGACGATCGCTCCGATTCCGCCAAGAATTACGGCACGGAACGGAGCCAAGCCACTGCGCCGTAACTCCCGATTCAAATTGTCCAAGTTCGTTCGATGCGCCAATAAAAATCATGTCCACGGCGTTTACTCGCCCACGCATTTCGTCCGGCGTCGCAACCTGAATCAGCGTGCCGCGCACGATAACGCTTACCATGTCCGAAGCGCCTACCAAAAACAGCGCAACGATGGAAAGAGGTATGCTTCGCGAAACACCGAACAAAACTGTGAACAATCCAAATCCCGCCACGCACCACAGCATCGTTGCGCCGACGTTTTTCCTCAGCGGCTTGTATGCAATTACAATCGCCATGATTCCCGCGCCGACTCCCGGCGCGCCTCGCAAAATCCCCAACCCCCATGGGCCAGTTTGCAAAATCTCTTTCGCGTAAACAGGCAAAAGCGCAACCGCCCCGCCGAGGAGGACTGCGACCATGTCCAGCGAAATCGCGCCCAGAATCAGTTTTTCCCGCCAGATGTACCGAAATCCTTCGAAAACAGAAAACACAGTCGTCTCAACTTTTTGCCGCTGCTTGATGTTCACCTGCACTTTCAAAAGCAGCGCCAGTGCAACAATTGCCGCGGCCGTTGCGACCGCATAAACGGCGAACGGGCCGCCAAACAGTGCGTAGATCAAGCCGCCAATGACAGGCCCGAGAATCGTAGCCATCTGAAAAATCACCGAAGCCCACGCGACAGAGTTCTGAAAATGCTCTTCGGGGACAAGGTGCGGGAGAATCGAGCGGCTTGCCGGCCCGTTAAAGGCTCGCACCACTCCGAGCAGCACGGTTACCGCGTAGATTGCGCCGACGGATCGAAGCTGAAATCCCGCAAGCAGCATGAGCAAAACAAGACAAATTCCGAAGCCGCCCTCACATGCAATCAATACTTTTCGTCGATCGTAGACGTCAGCGACGTGCCCAGCCACCAGGAACAGAACGATCCCCGGGAGAAACTGCGCCAACCCAACGAGACCAAGGTCGAGAGGGCGCCTGGTGATTTCGTAGACTTGCCAGCCCACGGCGACAGATTGCATTTCGAGCGCCATCACGATGAGGCAGCGCGCGATCTGAAAAATGCTGAAGGCGGGGTAGCGGAACGCCGCTCGCGAATCGTTTTTCGCGTCCTGGATTTCGGTTTGTGCGGTGGACACTTGAGATTTACTCGCCGTAGGGAACCCAGATGTTCTTTACCTGGTATGCGTGTTCCAGATACCAGCGGCCTTCGCCTTGTTTTGTGTCCAGAAAATCGATTGCACGGCCTTCGTTCGTCCACACCTGTTTTAGGTTTCCGACGGACAGTGCCTTGGCCGTGGCGCAGACAGATTCGTCGCCGTAACACCAGATGGCGTCGAGATCGTCGTGCTCGGCCAGCGTTTTCAAAAGTTCGGACGCACGACCCGGGATGATATTGATGACCCCGCCGGGGAGATCGCTCGTTTCAAAAACTTGATAAAGATCGCCGGCGATGAGCGGATATTTTTCCGAGGGCACTGCTACGACCGCGTTTCCTGCAGCGATCAGAGGCAAAGCCAACGAAAAAAATCCGAGCAATGGAAAGTCCGACGGGCAGAGAAGTCCGACTGTGCCTAGCGGTTCGTTCATGGCAATCGCGATGTTTCGAAACGGCGGATTGTGAACAGCGCCATCGAATTTATCCGTCCATGCGGCATACGAAAAAAGCCGCTCGATGCTTGCGCTGACTTCCTGCTCCGCTTGCTTCGCGCCCACTGCCGCAGAAAGGCGCTGCGAAATTTCCGCACTACGTTGCGAAAGGTTTTCGGCGATGTAGTAGAGAACCTGCGCGCGATTGTGCGCGGTTGTTTTCGCCCAGCCGTCGGCCTTGCGCGCCGCTTCCACTGCGTTGCGAATATCTTTGCGATTTCCGAGCGGCGATTCGCCGAGCAATTGGCCGCTTGCTCCGCGAACCTCGACGCTGTAGCCGGAATCCGGCCTCGTCTGCTTTCCACCAATGTAGAGTTTCACGGTGCGATCCATCGAAGGATTGGCTACTTCCACCGCCCCATTGCCCGCAGCTGGTTCGGTCGCCAGCTCTTTCGCGCCTTTAAACCACGCCGGTTCGAGATATTCAAGCAACCCTTCCCTGCCGCCTTCGCGGCCATATCCGCTCTCGCGGTAGCCGCCGAATCCGCACGAAGCGTCAAACGTGTTGGTGCAATTGACCCAAACCACACCAGCTTTCAACTGCGACGCGACGTGCAGAGAAACGTTGATGCTCTCGCTCCAAACGCTTGCGGCGAGACCGTATACAGTGTTGTTTGCGAGTTCGACCGCTTCCTTCGGCGTCCGGAATGTCATTGCGGCCAGCACAGGACCAAAGATTTCCTGCTGCGCCACAATCGAAGTCGGATGAACGTTACTCAGGAAAGTCGGCTTGTAATAGAGGCCGCGCGACGGCAACGCAATTTCGGGCTGCCAGCAGGTCGCGCCTTCGGCGATTCCCTGCTTGACCAGACTAGCGATGCGGTCTAGCTGCACTTTCGCGACAATCGCGCCGATATCAATGGCTTTGTCGAGCGGCGAGCCGACCCGCAGCGTGCTCATGCGATCCTGCACTTTGCGCGTGAGCTTTTCGGCAATGCTTTCCTGCATCAGCAGGCGCGAACCGGCGCAGCAAACTTGCCCTTGATTGAACCAGATGCCGTCGACGAGTCCTTCAACGGCACTGTCCAAATCCGCATCCTCAAAAATGATGAAAGGCGATTTTCCGCCGAGTTCCAGCGAAAGTTTCTTGTGCGATTGCGCCGTCGCACGCCGAATCGCTCGGCCGACTTCCGTGGAACCTGTGAATGCAATCTTGTCCACGTCGCGGATGTTTTACCAGCGCTTCGCCGGTCGAGCCATCGCCCGTGATGATGTTCACAACGCCCGCGGGCAAGCCGACTTCAGCGCAAATCTCCGCAAAGGCAAGCGCCGTAAGGGGTGTGAATTCCGCAGGCTTTAGAACGACCGTATTCCCCGTTGCGAGAGCTGGCGCAATTTTCCAGGCGAGCATCAATAGTGGGAAATTCCAGGGAATAATTTGTCCGACGACTCCACACGCAGTGAAACCGGGAAATTCCTGATCGAGCAGCTGCGCCCAGCCTGCATGATGATAAAAATGACGGGCGACGAGAGGAATATCAATGTCGCGGCTTTCGCGAATCGGCTTCCCGTTGTCGATCGTTTCCAGCACGGCGAGCCGCCGTGAATGTTTCTGAATTCCCCGTGCAATTGCGTAGAGGTAACGCGCGCGCTGGTGTCCGGAAAGACTCTGCCAGGCCCGCAGTGCCGCGCGTGCCGCTTTCACAGCTGCGTCCACGTCGTCTGCGCTTCCCTGCGCCACATCGGCGATTTTTTCTCCAGTCGCGGGATCTGTAGTTTCAAAATATTTCTCGTCCGAGGGAGCGTGCCATTTGCCGGCGATGAAATGACCAAACTTTCTTTTATGGCCGTCGAGCCAAACTAACGTTTCTTTCGGATCTTCCGGCGCAGGGCCGTATTCCATCGATCTTGTATTTTTCGAGGACGCTCATGTTTTCGTTTCTCACGCGATCGGGTGGCGGTATTCCGCCGAGTAGCGGCCCGTGGCGTGGAATTCGAGTTGCCGTTCAATATCACCGAGCATGGAACTTGCGCCAAAGCGGAACAGATGCGGCTCCAGCCAGGAGTTGCCGAGTTCTTCCTTCATTAGAGAAAGCCACTCGACGGATTGCTTGGCGGTTTTGATTCCGCCCGCCGGTTTGAAGCCGACCGCGACTCCAGTTTCCTGCGCGAATTCACGAATCATGCGCGTCATGACGAGACCGACGGGGAGCGTGGCGTTTACGGTTTCTTTTCCGGTGGAGGTCTTGATGAAATCGGCACCGGCCATCATGGCGACAAGACTTGCTTTGGCGACATTGCGAAGCGTCGACAAATCGCCGGTGCCGAGAATGACTTTCAGATGTGCGGGGCCGCAGGCATCTTTGAACGCGACGATTTCGTCGTAAAGTTTTTGCCAGTGCGCGCCGAAAACGTGAGCGCGCGTGATGACCACATCAATTTCCTGAGCGCCCGCGGCTACGGAGCGGCGAATTTCGGAAACGCGGTCTTCAAACGGAGAAAGTCCCGCGGGAAAACCCGTAGAGACGGCGGCTACGTTGATTTTTGTGCCTTCGAGCGCCCGGCGCGCGGTTTCGACAAAAAGGTGATAAACACAGACAGCGCCGACTTGAATATTGAGATCCGCGACTCCCAGTTTCTGAACAACTTCGTGTTGAATCGGCTGCCGCGCTTTGGAGCAGAGACGGCGCACGCGTTCGTCCGTGTCGTCGCCAGAGAGCGTAGTCAAATCCATGCAAGAGATCGCGCGCAGGAGCCAGGCAATCTGCCAATCTTTTTTCACAGTGCGCCGCGTGCCCAAAGTCGCGGCGCGTCCCTCGACCGCGCTGGTATTCACCCGTACCGATTCGACCCAGTCTAGGTTTAGGGACGTGCCGCGATTGGGCTGAAGGGGGCGGCCATTGAGTACGGCGATAGGGCTGGAGCCCGCCGCGATGGCGTGGCCATGCCTGTCTACGATGTCCAGGCGGGGAAGATTTTCCGGGCTCATGACGGCACTCCTGGAAAGCGGGCTTGACCGAACCAAGCCGAAGAAAAGAGGATAACATTCCAGGGGAACTGGAGCGAGGGGAAGGGTTAACTGCAGATTCTGCGGGACTTAACGGGCTGGAAGCAGCGATTCACGACATTACTATATCAGAAATACAATGGATAGGTAAAATAGAAACCGGCATGAAGACGCAAGTTGGAATCGTGGGGGCGGGTCCGGCGGGGCTGGTGCTGTCGCATTTGCTGGCACGGGCGGGGATTGAGAGCGTGGTGCTGGAGATGCACACGCGGCAGTATATCGAGGAGCGGGTGCGCGCAGGAGTGCTGGAACAAGGCACTGTGGATTTGCTGAACGAACTGGGGCTCGGCGAACGGATGATGCGACAAGGGTTGATGCATTATGGCGTGGAACTGCGGTTCGGCGGGCGTGGGCATCGGATTGATTTTGCGGATTTGACGGGCGGCAAGGGCGTGATGATTTACGCACAGCATGAGGTGATCAAGGATTTGGTTGCGGCGCGGGTGGCGAAGGGCGGAGAGATTGTTTTTGAAGCGCAACAGGTTTGCGTGGAGCGGATTGAGAGCGAGCGGCCGGCGATTCGATTTGTGAAAGATGGAGTGGCGCGGGACTTAGAGTGCGATTTTGTTGCGGGTTGCGATGGATTCCATGGCATTTGCCGCGATGCAATTCCGCACGGTGTGCTGAAGACATACGACAGGGATTATCCGTTCGGTTGGCTGGGGATTCTGGCGGAAGCACCGCCTGCTTCGCATGAATTGATCTATGCGAATCATGAGCGCGGATTTGCTCTGCTGAGTATGCGTTCGCCGAACATCAGCCGGCTATATTTGCAGTGCGCGCCGGATGAGGATTTGAGCGAATGGCCGGACGCGCGGATTTGGGAAGAGTTGCACAAGCGCTTTGCGACTGAAGACGGGTTCGCGCTTGCCGAGGGGGCGGTGATTCAAAAAGGTGTAACGGGGATGCGGAGTTTTGTTGTGGAGCCGATGCAGTTTGGGCGAATGTTTTTGGCGGGAGATTCGGCGCACATCGTTCCGCCAACTGGTGCGAAAGGATTGAATTTGGCGGTGGCGGACGTGCGAGTGATGGCTGCGGGGTTGAAGGAATTTTACGCGAACGGAAAGCGCGAATTGCTGCAGCGCTATTCGGAGATTTGTTTGCGGCGCGTGTGGAAAGTGCAACGGTTTTCATGGTGGATGACTTCCCTGCTGCATAAATTTGGCGCGGACAGCGACTTTGACCTGCGGCGGCAGCTCGCGGAATTGGATTATGTGACGAGTTCTCGTGCGGCGGCGACAACGCTTGCGGAGAATTACGTTGGGTTGCCGATGGAGTGAAAAGGGCCGCGCGGACGCGGTCAACGACACGGCCGGCCTAGAGAAAGCCCGCCCTACAAAATTCGTCTTGTCAGAACAGGCTGCGCTATCGAAGAGGGCACGATAAACCTTGGCCCCTGCAATAGACGGGAGCCCGATTGCTTTGACGGAGTCAGCCCATCACCGTTCGGCCATGACATGAAGTGGCTTGTTTGCGGATGGCCCCGATTCCAGAAGGCGATTTCGACGTTGTGATCCATTTGTGAATGGAGATGGAATCTGCTTAAGACCCCCCGTTGAATTCTAGGATCAACATGCGGCGATGTAGAAGGACTTTAGATACCATGTGAAGCTGGAGATCTCATTAAGGAGCCGGAGTAGAGCTGAAACGGCGCCCAATAGAAGGGGCGCTGGTACAACCGCCCCGAACGAATCAGCGATAGCTTTGCATCGCGCAGCGCCTCGGCCGGTTCCTTTCGGTCATTTAATCCTTTGTATAGCCCATCCATGATTTGGGGAGTTGAAGCAGTGCTGACTTCCCAAAGGCTAGCGACTACGTTATGCGCACCGGCGCGGAGAAACGCCCAGGACAGGCCTATCAAACCTTCCCCGGCAAAATTGCGCTTTCCGGCTCCATCACAAGCTGAGACCGAAACCAGGTAAGCATTAAGCGGGTGTTTCACAATATCGCGCGCGTAAAGTTTGTAGGAATCCCCTTCGCGCGTAAGGATGATGGCGGATTCCAGCGGCCTCGTCAGGCTAGCAATGCCGTGGGTCCCAAAGTGCAGGTAGGAGTACTTTCCCGGATCGCTGGAAAGGTAGTTTGAGGCCGCTGGCATCTTGTTGAAGAAACAGGTGACGTCGTGTTTCCGGGAAATACTGCTTAACCGCCGCGGTTTCCATTTCTGCATCGGCAAGCCGAGGAAATTCCTTGCTTGGCGGCACCGGATCTGCGAAAAGCAATAGATTCGCCGATTTGGGGGGCGGGACATTGCGTGTCCGCGACAAGAGAGAAAGTGAATTCGCGATCGAAATAGTCGCATCTTCAATCCAGTAGTGCGGCTTTGGATCCGAAACGATGAGAGTTTCGAAATTCAGGCTATTCAGCTTGTCGTCAGCGAGGATGATGACGCGCGAATTCTTCGGGACTAATTTCTCTGCTGGGCGAATCAGCTGTTCGTAAAGCTTTTTTCCAGATTTATTACCGCCGGACTCCAGGGGATCTCGCGGATCCTTGAGGATCGTTTCGCGGTAAGAATCGACGGCTGTGGCCAATTCTGCTCTCGGGGGAAGCGAGAAGCACTGTGTTTTTGTCGGAGTAATTACCCAAAGATGGGACTTTTCCTCACCCAGCCAGTAAAACAGAAGCGTGGCGCCGAGTTTTGCGGCAATCTCCTGTGGATGAAGCGGCTCTGTCAAGCTGGATCCGCGAGGTCGCAGCCATTTTTTCTCCATTTTTCCCGATGACCCAAGGCGTCAAGCCATGTTCCAGCGATTGGGCACGGCTTTGATCAGCGATCCTGAGAGCATCAAGTGGGCGATTTAGGGAAAGGAAGAAAATTAACGTACTCGTCGTAGAAACGGATCGAACTGGAAAGAAAGGACAAACGAAAATCTTCGTGCTCGATTGATTCCTGTGCATTCGAGATGGTGGATATGGATCGGTTGAATTCTTGTTCGGCGAGCTTGTTTTTTCCTTGAGAAGCGTGGAGTTGGGCAAGTCCGGCCTGTGCTTCCCAGAGAACGGAAGTGGGAGAAGCTTTGTTGCCAAGTATCTGCAAATATGCAGATTCCGCGATCGAGAAATTGCCTTTCTTTTCAGCCAGATGCGCGGCAATCAATCGCGAGTAAATCTCGCGTCGGGCATCGGGAGCGGACGATTCCAACCGGATGGCCTCATCCAGCTCTATTGCGGCGGCTTCCAATAGCCCGCGGTGAATTGCAATCAAGGCGAGATTCTGAAGGCAAGAAATAGTCGAACCGGTATCTTTGAGAGAACGCGCCAGTTGAAGCGCTTCCTTGGAAGCGGACTCCGCGGGCTCGTATTCATGCAGGTCATAGTAGACGGTTCCGATATTTATGAGCCAAAGGACCTGATCCTGTTTCTGACCTGAGCGAATGGCGTCATTTTCGGCCTGCCGGTATCGGGTAAGGGCATTAACCAAGTCTCCCAGCTGGTGATAGCTCCAACCGAGATTGCCTCCAATCTTGGTGACCAGACTGTTAGCTTCTTGAGATCTGGCGAGTTCAGAGCCTGTTCACCCCAATCGATCGATTCATCGTATCTTTCGTCACGGGTAGCCACTACGCCCAAACTACCCAGGCTGGAGGCCTCCAGAAATGGATCCTGCTGCTTGCGGGATATATCCAAAGCGTTGTGAAACAGAGATTGCGCTTCGGCTAGCCTCCATTCTAAAGAAGCAAGAGTTCCTTCTCGCAGCGCAGATTCACCGAGCAGATCGGGACAACATTTTTGAGCGAGCGCTTTTGCCTGCGAGAGATAATTCGCGGCGTCGCCGTACCGCGATAGGTACGTACTGGAGGAACCCTGAGTGAGCCTTTGCCAAACCGATAGGTCGGTATTTCGAAAGGCCGGAGGGATCTCAACGTTTAACAGGGCGAGTGAATCTTCATACAGGCCCTGGCGCATCAAGACTTCCGCTTTCAGGGTGAGAAAACGCCAATGCCACACGTCGCCAGGCGACGTGTGTTTTGCCGAAATCTTGTCGACTTCTCGCAGCGCGACAGTAAGATCACCGCGTTTGGTTTTCTGCCAAACGTTGTCGTAACTGGCCCGCGAATTCTCTTCGCTCGGGCGGCATGCGTTCAGGGAAAAAGCGCTCCCGACGAGGAGCAGCAAGATCAGGGGAAATGGCTTCCGTTTGCCTTCGATCCGCCGCCGGTCCCTGAACCACCCGTAGTAGAACCGAGTTCGAAGCGGAGCATGGTGAGGGTTTTCTCGCCGTGCTTGATGAGCAGTTCGCCCAAATAGACTTTCCCAAAGCCAGCCACGTGGAGAGAGTGGCCCTTGATTTCCACTCCTGGATATTCGGTTGTGATTTTCTTCACGATCGAACAAAGAAAGACTCCATCCATCGGTCCCGGAACCTCCTCGCTACACAGAGGATTCTGGGCTATCGCTCTAAATTCACTTTTCTCATCTGCGAAAGCATTTTTGGCTGCCTGAAAAGTCGGTAGCTTCTCAAAAAGCTTTACGTCCAGTTCGATTTTTACGGGATAGCCGGCGATGCAGAAATTCTCAAATTTGCTACCGATCCACGTAATGTTTCCCTCTTTAGCGCCATCGGGATGACTCGAATAGAGACGCGAAACGACGCGATCCACAGTGACTATATCAAACATGTTCAGATGCTCAAGCGCTGAGGTCGCCAGTGTGTTGTTGCTGCCGTCTTCCGCCCTGCCGCCAGAAACATGCGAATAGCCCTTTTTGAAAGAAATGAAATTGCGAAACTCAAAATCGTCGACACGGGAATGGCCGTGGCCGCCGATCACCGGCAAGGCACTCTGCGCTTGAATATCAATTTGATGATGAAAGGGGCGGGTAATATTTGCACTGAAGGCGTGAGCACATGCGTGGTAATGGAACGTACGGGCGGGTATCGGGGACATACGTATCACCTCAACAAGATAACTCCAGGGGCACTAATGCTGCAGAATCTAAGAGGAAAATGCAACAGTAAACGGTAGTTCTCCGGCGGGGGTGGTGGCACCGGCACTTTGATCAAGGATGACGAGCCTGTATTCGCCCTCGGAGACTCCCGCGGGAACATTAAAAATTACTGCCTTCTTCGCCATTTCCTGTGAAACCTGCTCGGTGGCCAATATTTTGCCGGACGAGTCTTTCATCTGCACAAGATAGATGGAGTCGGTTTGGCGGGGGGGAGTCGTAATGTCAAAGAAGAGAATAAAGGCTTTGCCCCGCTCGGCTGCAATATGGCTTCCCGCAGACCCCTTAACGTTGGCATCCATGAGGGGAAACCATTGCTTTGCTTCGATCTCAGCGGCACGGCTGGCCTGCTTGAGATGTGGAATACTGACCAGATTCTGATAGCCAACCAGGAGCAGGAGCACAGCAAAAGCTGGCACAGCAATCATTGCCTTCAACCATGCGAGCCAGCCGTTGGAGGCCGCAGCCCCCGCACGGGCGGGAGATTCGGTAAAGAACTGTCGGGCACCAGCGGCAAAAGCGACTCCGGTACGGAGATTGTACGAGCAGACTGCGCAGTCAAAATAGTGGTCTTCAAATTCGTCGCGGATGGCCGGGGAAAGCTCACCAAGTATATATTTTTCAACGGCTTGCAGCCGAACAGCGTCGTTGTGTTCCATAGTCTCCATCCGAATGTATAGTGCAGAAAGGTGATAAAACGTTTCACCGATCGTTCCTTCCTCGTTCGGGCATGTGGTGCTAGCAAATCGTTATTTCATAGCTTTTTGCGCAGGTGCTCGATAGCACGGTGGAGGAGGACGCGGAGATAGTCCCGATCCACACCAAGCAATCGGCAGACCTCGTCTTTCTCTCTCTCTTCAAAAAACATCATGCGGATGACGTCGCGCTCCCGTTCCGGAAGAGTCTTGATGACCTCGCGGATGTGGTCCATGATTTCGGCTCTAATCGCGCGGCCTTCTATATCCACTATTATCCCATCGGGCGGGTCAATCTGAGATTCCTCGGGAGTCTGGTTCTTGAAGTCGTCGCGGTTTCTTTCATGAATCACAAAATTGCAGACGGAGTTTACGTAGGCGCCGATGCGCTCCGGGTGGCGAATGCCGTTGTCCTTCTGGAGGGCCTTAAAGACGCGAGCGAAGGTTTCCTGCGTGATGTCCTCGACACGATCCGGGGAAAACCGGCGATAACGAAGCTTGATTCTCAAAAGTTGGGTGAAATAGGCGACAAAATGGTCCATGGTCGCGGCGTCACCCTTGCGCAACCGCCGAACGTAGTCGTCGTCAAAAGAAAACAGATCCACAGGGAGAGCCTAGGACTGGGAAGTATAGCCCCGACTTCCCGGGTTGGGCAATGAAACGTTGGTTTGCAACTTTGGATGAAACGGAATGGCCGGGTGGCTCACTACAGATGCATAGGAATCCTGAAAACTGGGAAACCTACACCCTCGGGACGAACTGTCCCTTGGCGTGCCCCTGAGGCGGCGGATCGGGGATGAGTGGGAGAGCCATCCTCGATCCGTCTCCCTTTTGGGAGCAGTGAAGGAGAACTTCGTTGCGAGAATCCGTAGTTGGGGAATTTGGGACCAGGCCTGCCTTCGTTTCAAACTCACCAAAAACAAAAAAGACAAAGAACATTTGCAGGAGCATGCCGTTGCGCTCCGAGCTGAATTTGTGCTGAAGCCGGGCAAGGAAGGAAAGGTGCACGAGACGATTGACGAAATCGTTTCGAATTCCTTCTCGCAGGACAAAGAGTTTCTGCAAGGGCTCGTGATGGTCTCCGAAATGGAGTCGCGCCTGGTGACGGTGATTACGTTTTGGCATCAGGACGGCTTTGCCGAAGCGCGCGCCCGGCGCGTGCGGTGGCTTAGCGAACGGCTTGCGCCTTATCTCGATAAATCAATGCGAGTGCAAGCATTTTCGGCGCACGTGATGGAAGCAAAGCCCGCGGAGATATTACCGAGGCTGGAAAACGCGGAGCAAGTTTTTTCGCTTGCCAGCTGAAATTCCACTTTTGTGTGAAACGAAGATCGAGCTGGGCTCACCACTTTTTCTCGGGGGGGGTTATGGCCGTACCAGTAAGAGGATTGGGAAAACGGGAAGTGTCTGGGGACGTGGGAGAGTTGCGTGCGATGCCTGTTCAAAAATTTTGTCGTTTTGCTGCATGCCAGGAGCCTGGGATTACTGCCATTGGCGATGAGGATCTTTGCTGCGACCATTTTGTTGTGCGCTGCTACGAATTCCTGGAACAGATAGACCTGGAGAGAGCAAAGAGCGGTAGCGACGCAACGCGAACAGCTGCACTGAAACGTTCCGTAAACAGTTGCCTGCAGGGAGCGCTCGAAGTTGCGTTGAAGTCCGAGGCACTGACCAATCTTCAGAAGGCGCGGCTATTGGACATTATGTTGTGGGCCGGAGAGTTTGTGCATCAGACGGATATGCATTTGGCGGCGGGAAGCGGGATCTCCGCAGCGAAATTGGGGATTGTTGCGCCGGGACGCGCTGCGTACGAAAAGCCGTACATAAAGAAGCGGACAACGCCACTTCCTCACTAGCAGCATCCAAGAAAACTATTCCGATTTTTGCCTTTCGGTTAGCTCGCCTTCCCATCGCGCGATCACGGCACTGGCCAGGCAATTTCCAATTACGTTTACCGAAGTACGCGCCATGTCTATGAGTGCGTCCACACCGAGGATGGCGAAGATCGGCTCCGCTGGCAGATGAAACATGGACGAAGTTGCGAGCAGAACGACGAGCGTTGCCCGCGGCACACCGGCGATGCCCTTGCTGGTAAGCATCAACGCAAAGACCATGAACACCTGTTCGCGCCACGTCATGTGCATTCCTGCCGCCTGGGCAACAAAGATTGAAGACACGGCGAGATACAACGTGGAGCCATCGAGGTTGAAGCTGTAACCGGCGGGAATTACGAAAGCGACGATGCGGCGCGGAACACCGAACGATTCCATACACTCCATCGCGCGGGGCAGTGCGGCTTCGGAGGTACTGGTAGCGAATGCGATCGTGGCGGGCTCGGCTACTGCGCCGAGAAAACGTTTGAGCGGAACCCGCGCCAAAACCGCAACGGGGAGAAGTACGCACAGCAGGAAGACAATCAGTGTTCCGTAAGCGGTGGAGAGGAGTTTTACAAGCGGCAACAAGACTCCCAAACCCATGTGGCCGACGGTGTACGCCATGGCCGCGCCGACGCCGATCGGGGCGTAGTACATAACCAGATTGGTGAAGCTGAACATGGTTTGTGTGAGTGATTCGGCAATGGTGAGGATCGGGGCGCGATATTTTTCGGCGATCCGGGAAAGTGCGATGGCGAAAAGAACGGCGAAAACGGCGACCTGGAGAATTTGGTTTTCCGCGATGGCCTTGACAATATTTTCCGGAAAAATGTGGAGGATGAAATCGTCCCACTTGAGCTGAGCCACGGCTTGTGGGACAGCTTCGGCAGAGCTTGCTGGAAGGGCAAAGCCCTCGCCTGCGCCCGTCAGGTTGATTGCGAGGACTCCTAGGACTAGAGCGATCGTCGTTATGAATTCGAAATAGAGCAAGCTCTTCCAACCAATGCGGCCGACTTTGCGGATGTCACCGTGACCGGCAACGCCAGTGATGAGCGTGCCAAGAATGAGCGGCGCGACAATGACCTTGATCAGACGCAGGAAAATGTCGGAGAGAAGTTTCAGATGAACGGCGAAGGTGGGCCAATCTAGACCGGTTTCAAGGCCGGCGAGCATTGCGAAGAAAATCCAGTAGGTAAGCGAGCGGCGGCGGATGCCGACAAAAACTAGCAGACCAAGTCCGGCCCAACGAAAGCAGGCCGCTGCGATGTGGCCGGTGGCGAAATGAATGAGAATGAAGCCGACAGCGAGAAGCGCGAGCCCCGCTATTTGGACGCCGAGCCGAGCGCTGCGCGGCGATTGAGTTTTGTGCAAGGCCGGTTCCATGAGTGCGTAGGAGAAGCGACATCTTAGCTTGCCAGCGGCGTGCGGCGGAAAACTTTCTTCAATTCCCTGTTCGACTTCCTTCTCTCGGGCAACTTGCCGGGTTCCGGCTTGCGCTGCTATCTTGCAGGAATGCCGAAAATCAGCCACTTCGAATGTTCGCGTTGCAAGAAAACCGTTGCCGAGGATAAACCGCAAACCCTTTGCCCCGATTGTGCGGGCCCGCTTTTTGTTCGCTACGACCTCTCGTCGGCGCGCGGGATTGCGCAACGAGATACGATCGCTGTACAAGCCGCGAAATCGCCGTGGCCCGGGATGTGGCGTTATCGCGCGGTCCTTCCTGAAGTTACACCGGTGACGCTTGGCGAAGGCTGGACGCCGATGCTGAGGAGCAAGCGTTATTCGAATGCTTTTTTGAAGGAAGAAGGCGCGAATCCGACAGGAAGTTTTAAGGCGCGCGGGCTAGCGCTGGCCGTGACGATGGCGAAACATTTTGGATTGAAGAAGCTGGCTGTGCCGTCGGCGGGAAATGCCGCGGGGGCTCTTGCGGCCTATGCGGCGGCGGCAGACATCGAGGCGAATATTTTCATGCCGAAGGATGTGCCGTTTGCCAACTATGTGGAAGCAGTGCTTTACGGCGCGAATGTGACACTGGTGGACGGACTGATTTCTGATTGCGGCCGGATGGTTGCGGAACGAAAAGAAAAAGAAGGTTGGTTCGACATTTCGACTCTGAAGGAACCATTTCGAATCGAAGGCAAGAAGACAATGGGCTACGAGCTGGTAGAACAACTTGGATGGGAATATCCGGCAGCGGTCTTTTATCCGACGGGAGGCGGCGTTGGTTTGATCGGAATGTGGAAAGCGTTTATCGAACTGGAAGAACTCGGATGGGTAAAGCCGGGGAAGCGGCCGAAGATGATTGCTGTGCAGTCGACAGGTTGCGCACCAGTGACTCGCGCGTTTGAAAGCGGCGAAAAGGTAAGTCAGGTGTGGCAGAACGCAGAGACGTTTGCTTCGGGGCTACGTGTGCCGAAGCCGTACGGCGACTACATCATGCTGGAGATTTTGAAGGAATCGGGCGGGGTGGCGCTTTCCTTTCCGGACAATCAGATTCTGGCTTCGCTCGAGGATTGGGCGAAGAACGAAGGGGTCTTCTTGTCGCCGGAAGGGGCAGCTTCAACGGTCGCGTACGATCATCTGCTCAAGACGGGTTATCTCAAGCCTGCGGACAAGGTCGTGCTGTTTAATACAGGTTCAGGCTTGAAGTACACGGATGTGACGGCGGAAGCCGCCAGCCTCAAGCGGCCTTCCTGAAGCCGCTTCAGGGCTCCAATTCAAATTTTGCTTGGGCACAGAGCGATTTTCTGTTTTGACTTGCCGCCCCCGATTCCGGCAGACTGTTCCCATGACGTCTGTCGCCAGGTCGCATGGCCCTGCACGCCTCTGTTGTCGGCGTTGCGTGTTCATTCCCTCTGGCGAAGGCGGGCTGATTCTCTAGTTCATCGAAATTAGCCCGACGCTCTTACCGACCCACCGCCAGAAAGAAAATGGCAGGTGGGTTTTTTCGTTTTTGGTTTGCCGGTTCTTTTTTTGTGCCCACACCGGGGCGCGTTCGCCAAGTGGTAAGGCAAAGGTCTGCAAAACCTTTATCGGCGGTTCGATTCCGCCACGCGCCTCCAAAATTTCGCCTTCTTAAACATTTCCCGCGGAAAAGGTATAGTCCACGCGGAGGATTCCTATGCGTCGTGGTAGCCGTGCGGTCTTTGTGTCGTGCGTGGGCGTGGTTGCGATCCTGGTTTTCCTGACGGTTTTGGCGCACTCGCATTCTCAAGATGCGGCCAAAGGTGTCTTGGCGGCAAACCGCGATTGGCCAGCGTATGGCGGCGGGCCCCTGGGCGACCATTACTCTCCGCTCTTGCAGATTAACCGTGCAAACGTGAAGCAACTTGAAGTTGCCTGGACATATGACACCGGAGAAACCGGCGGTTTGCAGGCGAGTCCCCTCATCGTTGACGGAATTCTCTATGGCATTACACCGACACAAAAGATCTTCGCTTTGAATGCATCAAACGGCAGCAAGATTTGGCAATTTGATCCTGGAATCAAGGGAACGCAGCCGGACCGAGGTCTAGCCTATTGGACGGACGGAAAAGTGTCGGTGATTTTTACCGGCGTGATGAATTTTGTATTTGCGCGCGATGCAAAGACGGGCGCGCCGGTGGTTGGATTCGGTGACAAAGGGCGAATTGATTTGCGAGAAAATCTGGGCCGCGAACCGGTGGAAGCACAATCCATTTACCTGACAAGTCCGGGGATTGTTTACAAGGATCTGCTGATCGTTGGCGGGCGAAATCCGGAAACGCTGCCTGCGCCGCCGGGAGATATTCGCGCTTACGACGTCCGCACCGGCGGGCTGCGCTGGTCTTTCCATACGATTCCGCACCCGGGAGAATTCGGCTACGGCACGTGGCCCGCCGACGCTTGGAAAACGAGCGGCGCGGCGAACAACTGGGCGGGAATGTCGCTCGATCCGGTGCGCGGGATTGTTTATGTGCCGACCGGTTCAGCGGCGTTCGATTTTTACGGCGGAGACCGCGTCGGAGACAATCTTTTTGCGAATTGTTTGATTGCACTGGAGGCGAACACAGGAAAAAGAATCTGGCACTTTCAGGGAGTGCGTCACGACATTTGGGATCGCGATTTTCCTTCGCCGCCGGCGCTCCTAACGGTGCGTCACGATGGAAAAGAGATTGATGCGGTCGCGCAAACGACGAAGCAAGGATTTGTTTATCTCTTTGATCGCACAAACGGCAAGCCGCTTTTTCCTATTGATAGCCGCAAATATCCGGCGAGCACGATTCCTGGAGAGTCCGGCTCAACGGAGCAATCCCTGCCTGCAAAGCCCGCACCCTTTGCGCGCCAGCTGCTGACCGACAAGATGCTCACGGAACGCACGCCGGAGACGCATCAATGGGCGGCGGAGAAATTTGCAAAGTTTCGCAGCGAAGGGCAATTCGTTCCGTTCAGTGTCGGCAAAGATACGATCATTTTCCCCGGATTCGATGGCGGTGCGGAGTGGGGCGGGCCTGCAGTCGATCCGCAGACGGGAACGATCTACATCAACTCGAATGAAATGGCATGGACCGGGCGCGCTTGCGGAGAATTCCGGCGAAAACTCACTGAAAGGGATTTATTTGAGCCAATGCAGCGTTTGCCACGGGGAAAAGATGGCAGGTTCGCCGCCGGCGTTTCCTTCTCTGGTGGGAATTGGCGAGCGGGTGAGCCCACAGCAGATTGCGACAACGATCAAGAACGGGAAAGGGCGCATGCAGGGATTTCCGAATCTTTCCGATGACCAGCTTTACGCGCTGGTGGAGTTTCTGCAAAGCGGCGCGAGCAAAGAAGTGGAAAGCGCCGGCCCGCCTCCACCCGGGATGAAGTATCGCTTCACGGGCTACAAGAAATTTCTCGATCCGGATGGATATCCGGCGATTGCGCCGCCGTGGGGTACGTTGAATGCGATCAATCTAAATACGGGAGAGTATGTTTGGAAGATTCCGCTGGGAACTTACCCGGAGCTTGCGGCAAGAGGCGCGACGGACACGGGCAGTGAAAATTATGGCGGGCCCGTTGTGACCGCAGGAGGATTGCTTTTCATTGGTGCGACGAACTACGACAAGAAATTTCGCGCGTTTGATAAATCGACGGGAGAACTTTTGTGGGAGACGACCCTCCCCTTCTCCGGCAACGCCACGCCGGCAACTTACGAAGTAGGTGGACGGCAATTTGTGGTCATCGCGGCGGGTGGGGGAAAAGATCCCCGGTCGGCTTCTGGTGGAGTTTATGTAGCGTTTGCGCTGCCAGAGCGAGCGGGAAAACCGGCCGCTTCAAAATGAAATTCTTGCTTGAGAAGCTGTCACAGGTAGAGATCAGTGCATTTGAAGGATTGGAATACGCAAACGCTGCGGCCGGAAGGACAGTTGTGCTATTTTTCCAGGAGTTTCAGCCACTTGCCGATGACGGCGCGCAAAGACTTCTCTTTGGCCTTCACATCCTTCGTGCTGGAAAACATCGCCAGCCTTCTTCCATCTGCATAGTCGCCTTCTAGCAACCCGGATGTGTCTTTGACCTTTGCACCGCTTGGAAATACGATCCGGATGCAATCCTTTTTGAACAAGTTGAACACGACGATGTAGCGCCTATACTCTTTCGGATTCGTCGGTTTCATTTTCCCTGCGTAAAAGAAAGTCGGCGCATTCCATTTGATCTCTTCACCGATTTCACGATTTATGCTCAAAATGATCTTGCGCAGGTCGACGACCACATCCGCCAGGGGATGTTTGAGTTTGCCCATGTAAGCGTCTACTTTGTCGGGCTCCGATGCTTTGGTGGTCGGTTCGGCTTTCTTTGGCATGTTGGTTGCCTCCGTCAGAACTTAAGGCTTCGGCGCGGAACGACGCTGAATCATTTTTTTGGAGGGAAACTCTTCATCGTCTTCTGGATGAATTTGTCCACATTCTCTTTGAGCTTCTCCTGGAATTTTTCGGTGTCTCGAATCTTCTGTGACGCCATCGCCTGCCAAAGATTGCTTTTTGTCGCAGCGTCCGTCACGGTGATCTGCACTTTCGCCAGGCTATAAACCCATGCGTCGGCGGAAATTCCTCCGAGATTGCCCCAAGTGTAGCTAACCATTTCTGACGGATATAGATCCCGCTGCGCACTCACGTCGGCTTTAGGAAGCCCCCCCGCTTCATAGGCAACCCTGAAGTCTGGATTTTTATCATCTTCCACAAAACCGGCGGCTTGCAGGTTCCGGTTAATGGAGTCGACGATCGCCATGTTGATTCGTTCTTGAACATCTTTGGGCTGCCGAGTCAGCAGGTAGTTTGATCCCCACGTATATTTCTTGTATTTCTTGAAATCCGCTGATTTGTCAAAATTGTATTTTACATCCTGTGCTACAACTCGATTCGGTAAATGCAACACGCCAAAACAAAGTAAAAATATGGCTGCCAGTCGTCTTCCAGACATAGTAGGGCTCCTCGCTACGCCGCAATTTTCTCTTCTATCAAAAATCCGCGCCTTGCTTCAGCCGTGTTGAGCCTCCCTGAAACTGGTAGGCGCTTTTCATTGGCTTGCGATTCCGCCAAGGATTCATCCATCCTGATCGGAAGAAAAATCCGCTTCCACCGGTAAGACTGGCAGTGGTGAGCCAGGCTTCTGCTTGAGTTCCACTCTCCGAGTGACAAAATGAGCTAGCACAATTAGTTCTAAGGGGCTTTTTGCGGTAGCAGCCCGTCTCTTTCCATCTGCTTCGGAAGTTCTTTGACAAGGCCATCGGCAACCTTCTTGGCGGACTTTGGATTGAACGACTTGCTGACGCCGTTCCACACGAGGTCGCCGTCTGGCACGCTTGTGGCGTAAACGTTGGTCTCGACGCTAACGGTCGTATCTTCCCGCGTGTAACCCGGATCGTAAACCATTGGATACACTGCGCCCAGGTAGCCGTAGAAAGAGTAGTAGTAGGGGTAGGGGGCAATGTAGGTCGAGCTCGGAACGACGGTAACTTTTTTGTCGACCTTCAGCAGACGCGAGACGATTACAGCGTCAATGTGATTGTCGCGGACCTGTCCGCGAAGGTAGTCGAGATCAGGTTTCGCATTAGGATCCGGACGCAACAGGATTTGGTTGCCGGGAATGGTCTCGATACCCGAACGCTTAATCTGGGCGGCCATTTCATCTTCGAAGTCGGCGCGCACCTCCAGGTTTTGGGCGACACCGATGACCAGAATCTTGTGGAACTTCTGTCCTTCGTACTTCGGGTTAAACCAACTGGTGACCATCTTGACGGACTTTCCACTACTGACCGCAAGAACAGCCAGCAAAAAGAAGATCAGAAGCCCTGAGCGAAAAGCCAGACGCCGGGTGAAATATTGAAATGCTCTTGTCATGGATTCATTCTGCTGAACAGGAACGGACGTTAAAAACGAAAATGAAGAACGCACTTGCGTTTTTCTTGTCATCTTTTCCTCCGTCGCACAAATCGCATTCTGAACTTGAACCGCCTGGGACGCGGTGATCCTGGTTCAAAGTCTGGCCCCCGGGTCTCGCCTACTCAAGCAACGACACAGTCCCATCGCCGACGTCGTAATACGCGGCGATAACTTTCAGCTTTCTTTCTTTCACCAGGCCAGAAATAACCGTCGATGCTTGCCTCAGAAGGGCCGCTTGAATTTTGGCGTTTGCCTTGGTCGCGGCCTCAAGGTTTGGTCCTGCTTGCTCAACCGCAAGTTGGATATGCGGAAATAGGGCACTGATCTGACCAGGTACTTCTTTGGACTGAATCGTGGCTTTGACTGCACCGCAACCACCATGTCCCATCACCAGAATCACCTTTGTTCCCAGAACAGCTGCGCCATATTCAAGGCTCGCGATGATCTCGGAGGTGGCAATATTCCCGGCGATACGCGTAACAAAGATATGGCCGATACTCTGGTCGAAAACCAGTTCAATGGGCACGCGAGAATCGGCACAGGAAAGTACGGCTGCGAACGGTTCCTGCTTCTCGATCGTATGTTGTTTCAAAATGGCAAGATCGTGATCACAAGACGTCAGGGTTTGGGCAACAAAATGCTTATTGCCTTCCATCAATTCCTGTAGAGCGGCCTCGGGGCTAAGAGCCGTCTGAGCCAGAGTCGAGCGCGGGGTTACAAGCTCCCTGCCCGCCACGGTCGCTATTCCGGCTAGGGTTCCTCCCACGGTCAACTGAAGGAACTTTCTCCGCGAAGATTCTTCCTTCATTTGATTTGGTCTGCCCGCGCAGGAAGATTCAGGATCTGGTGCAATCAGGTCGTGTTTTGCAGCATCAATTCTCGGATGAAAATGAAAAGTCATCTTTCTAAGCCTCCCATAGAAGATTGCCTGACATACGTGTCAAGATTTTCCCGATTCGTCGTCGTTACGCTCGTTTGACGAAAGCTACCTCATCAGCATGGTTAGAAGGCCTGACCGCCGCGAACTACCCTCTTGCCAGGCTGGCTATTTCTTGAGGTCCAACGGAGGCCCGCTTACTCGCGTCCCCTTCAGGTTGACAGTCACTTCGACACGGTCGGCGATCTTGATGAAGGGAATGCCGCTATTCATCCCAAATTCCTTCCGGTCGAAGGCCATGGTCCCTTTGATCTCGCCTGCACCTGTTCCCGCGCCGGTAATAGCGAACGTCAGCGTCTCGGGTTTAGTCACTCCGCGTATTGTAAAGTCACCCTGTACCTCAATGGTGTCGGGACCGGTCTGCACAAATTTCTTTGACAGAAACGTGATTGTCGGATTGTCTTTAACGTCAAAGAAGTCTTTACTCTTCAGCTTGCCGTCTTTCACTCCGCTGCCGGTATTCACGCTGTCAGCCTGAATCTTGATTTCCAAAACGCCTGTTGAGATATCAGGAGACGTGAAGTTGACAGTGGCGTCCCATTTCTCGAATGTGCCTTCCAGCGCTACCGAAGCCTTCACGGAAAACTTAATCGAGCTATCTTCCTGCGTAATCTTGAAAACAGGAGCCTGTGCCCGGCTTGGTGACGGGAGTACGGCGGATGCTACAAGACATAGAACGGCAAATCGCATAAAACCCTCCTTGGGCATAAACATGGCAACTAAACTTTGCGAATCTGAGCAAGCTGGCGCAAGATGGGCACGCTTCCAGCTCCCGGCGCTGTTCCAAGAGAAAACGATTCATTGCTGTACCTGGCTCCAGCCGGGATCGGGATCGAACTCAGTCATTGCGGTTGCGGTTTCTGTTGTGGTCTTTCCCAAATCCTTCTGAAGCAGCACGCCATCCTTGTTGATGACAAATGTCATCACGCCCGAATTGCCGTATTCGGCCGGATAGGCGACGAAGGCGAATCCACCAACCATCTTCCCATTCACCACGTAATCCTTCGCGCCGCCCGGCGCGTGAACGCCTTGCCGGGTCAACATTCGGAAATAGTAGCCATGAAAGGGGGTGTGCGAGTCCGGCTTCGTGCTGTATCCCTCGGCGGTTGCGAATGCCGCTAGTGGCCCGAGCGGGCTTTTGGGTTGGCCTTCTGGCGACTCCCAATACAAACCGTTCTGCTTTCCGGCGTCACTGATGAACTTCAGCGCGAACTGCCCCTTGCTTCCGCCGTCGTGAGGCTGCGAAAAGTATTCGGCCTGGGCTCGGCTACTGCACCACAAACTTCGATTACTGCAAGTTCATTCCGGCCAATGCGGCGCGTCAGAATCTCTTCCTTTCCCGCCGCCGTGTCGAAGAACCATTGCCCGCCATCACCCTTCTTCAAAGGGATTGGAAAGGGAAAATTGTCGGCTCCGATCAGTAAAACTTGTGTTCCATCCGCCATTTTGCGCCAGCGATGCATCACTCCATAGGCCACGTTGAATTTGTCGACGGCGGCCTTATCCTGAACGGCATCGCCAGAGAATATTATCTCTTTCGATTCCGGGCCGAAGATGGCCAGCGCCGCGTTCTGATCTCCTGACTTTGCCGCTTCCAGCAGCGCAGTGCCTGCTTCGTCGGGCGAAGCAAACTCTCTCACCTTGGACGACTTGGTACAGGCCGAAAGGACCATCATCAGCGCCAGCAGCATCAACCTAGTCGTAGCAGAAACTCTACGAATTGCGGACATACCTTCCTCCGAAACTTCTGCCGTGCGAGATCTTGCCAGGCCTCAGAGTCGACCTCATGTGCAGCGACGCAAATGAGTTCATCGGCGACCACCTCCGCCGCCTCTACTCGCCGAACCACGAGCACTGGCTGACCTGGATTCCCAGCCTCCGCCACCGCTTCCGCTGAAGGCTGACGATCCACCGCTCTTTTCCTGCCCTCCATAGCCCTTAGAAGCGGCAGAACTAGAAGCTTGAACCGCTGGGTTTAGTTGAACTTCCGTTCGTGTTCTCCCAGCCGCTGCCCGTGTTCTTGTAGGTGTTGCCGTTCGCTGCCGCATACTTGTCGCCGTTTGCGGTCTGAGCCACAGCGGCACTGTTGTACTGCCCCGACGCACCAGCTGCCTTGCCGCCGTTCGAGGTTTGTACCGAGCCCGTGGTTCCTTGAGAAGTCGTTTGATGCTGGCTGTAGGCAGTGTTGCCGTCTTTTGAAACCGTCGAGCTTCCCCAGCTGCCATTGGCGTTGGAGCCTTGCTCCGTGGCAGCGTATGCCCCAGTCTTTGGGTTGTACGCTTGACCGGCACTTTGGGTGCCGTAACCGTTCGAAACTGTGGCACCGCGTGCGTACGTCCCGGTGGACGGGTTATAGCCGGTGCTGGCGTGCGCGGAGCCGTTAGGACCATAGGCAGAGGCGCTCGAGCCGTAGTAGCCGCCGTGCCAGGCGTTGTTTCCGTAGTAGGCCCCGCCGTGATACACGACCGTAGTGGTGCCGTGCCAGCCACAACTCCAATAGCTGTATCCCCAGACGCAACAGGTGCTGCTCATCATCGCGCCAACCGCAACGCCAACTCCAAAAGCAACTACTGCGGTTGCCGCCATGGGAGGCGCGACATAGGCGGGAGTCACATAGGGATAACCGTAGACCACCGTGGGGTTGTACACGGGAACGTATACCACTTGCGGATTCGCTGGCTGAATCACGATGACTTGCGGCGACTCTTGCACGACCGTAATCTGTGAGCCTGATTTCAAATTGCCGGCAGACTTTTGCTTTTGCCCGTAACGCCTGGACAGCCGACATGACTTCGGCGGCTTGCGTGTGATACGCCTCGCCCATCGCTGAAGTCCAACTGAGGTTCTTTGCCAGGTTGTCGAGCACCGAGGGAAATTGTGTGAGCGCCTTCACACTGGGATCCCACGGTTGCGAATCAACGGCCTGCATCAGAGCCGTGCCTTTGAGATTGCTGTTCTGCTGAAGCCAGCCGGCAGCACCAGCAATCTGGTCTGGAAAGGTCGCGGCTCCAAGAATCTGCGCTACCAGGGAGTCCGGGTAAAGAGCGATGGGAGCAAGCAATTGTTGCAGCTCGTCCGCAGAGAGCGGCGCTCCCTGGCCCGAATAACCCGCCGTTCCCTGTTGTGCCGATTGCTGGGCGCCGGCATCATATGGCGTTGCCACAATGACTAGCAGCAAAGATAGTGTCGTTGACAAAAGCTGTTTCGTAAGAGTCTTAATCATTTTTTTTCTCCTTCGAGGTGACTTAGTTGCCGGGGTTGCCCCTCGTACTGCCGTAGCTGCTTCAGCGCTTGCACTGTCTTGGGAGTCATGTAGTTGACGTCCCACCCGCGCTTATGCGGGCTTTTCTACTGGCAACCTCCGCTGGCCAGCGCGCACGATTAATACTGCCAACGGGGGTGCTGTCAGACGTTGAGTTCCCTGTAACATCGAAATAAGTCATTTCACTGGCATCGGGCTGAAGTTGCGAATTTCGTAGCAGGGTAAGCCGCGCGACTAAATGGAACTGGGCTTCGGTCTCCTTCCATTCGACACTCGCATTTTCAATCCAGAAGTTAGCGTCCCGACGCTTGCCCCAATAGGTCATTCTGTCTGCATCGAGAAACTGGACTCCAAAATCAAAGCTGCTCATCTTTCCATCTTCCTTGAGGTGCCGGATTAGCTCGTCCTGTAAAGCCTTCGGGTTACTCCTCTGCAGAGGACGCGCAGGGTTGTCCAGGGATGGCGTAGCCGAATACTTCACAATATCGATCGGTCCGTGACGAAACGGTACGTTGCTCCCATAGCGCAGCCGCTGATACGGCTTGATTTCCTGGTGTGTTTGTACTTGCACCAGGGCGATTGTTCTTATCACTCTCAGCTTGTCCCTGAATGAGAGTGCCCACAAGCCGGCGGCCGGGTTTGCAGCCGTAAGCAGTTTCATGGTCGCTAGAAATGCAGTTGAGTCGTTAATCGGCAGGGTCGTCGTATTTTGCAGTGAGAAATCCTGCCGGCCAGAATTCACGCTAGAAACAGAGGTGCCATCCCGGGTAAGGTCGACCGAGAAAGACAACGACCGGACATCGGGCTTGAAGTCGGAGTTTATTTTTGGGTCGGCGTTCCCAAATCGGACGGTTGCGGGGTAAACGCCGGGCCGAGCGAACATGCCTTTTGCAAGCCGCAACGCCAACGCCGGATCCCGATCGGCAGTGACGTCAAATACTTCGAAGCGAGCTTGCGCGCAAACGCCCTTCGCATGAGTTCCGCGGCAGAGCGGCCGATGCTGTTGGTCGGCGGATTTCTTCTGCATCAAGAGGCTTCTCCGAACGATCTCTTCTATCTCAGACTTTTCCCTGGCGAGGTTCCGCTCTGTGTCGCTGCCGGTTACTCCGAACCATCTCGTCAGAAACAACATGGAAATCACCTTAGCCCAGTTGGGAAATGAACTTGATCGCAGTAATGCTTGGCAGAAAACAATAGGCGGCAGCTTTCGTCGTTACAAAGGTTGAGAACCCAGTGACCTTGATTGGGGGCGCACCATTCGCCTGTGGAATCACGAAGATGCTCTCCGCCGGGTCTTGAGTGCCGATCATTGGATCTTTCGATTTAGGGTTCAGCCTGACCGCACCGGCGAATTCACTCTCGTTTACCCAACGACTCAGCACAAACTCGTACTGATTTTCGATGCTGGAGTTAATGAAATAGCCGAGTAGCCCACGCTCGATTCCATCGTAGGGTTGCTTCGCATCGTAGTTCGGCCCATAAGGCATGCCACGGCGGATCAGGCGGTGCGTGTTGTTGCTGCCACCGGGTTGGCCCTGGCCAGTCACCGGCTGGCCACGTGGATTGATGCGGCGCATGTGCGCGCCCACGGGACACCGTAGTCCCTTAGCATCGCCAGACCCGTCTTCGTTCACGTATTCGTAATTGTTCAATTGTTCGAGCGAAATCCCGCCCGGCGGGCTGTCGGTTTCTGGCGACAAAGCAAGAGGAACGCCGTTGCGCCATCGTCCACAAATCTTGGCTGCCAGCAGTTCGGGATCGATTTTGTCCTTGTTCGATTGCAGGAAATTCTCGAATCCAACCACGTCCGTCTTGATCATTTTGAAAACTGCAAAGCTGCCGTTGAGCCCAAGTTCTCGAGGCTCAGGCACGAAGTAGTTCTCCGCTTCGTCAAGCAAAACGAAGAGCCATGGTTCGCAGGGCACCTGGTGATCTGGTGGATATCGTTCTGGACCGCCTCGAATCGTGGTCATGCTGATACCGTCGGTATATCCGAAGGGAACTTTGGACGTGAATTCGGGCTTCCCATCCTTCATTTCAATCCACGCCATACCGTCGGTTCGCCAAATCTCCCGGAAAGCTCCTCCTTCGGCGAAAAGTGCACAGAGCCGTGCATAGTAACTCGTCATTGTCTCTGGGGAGATCGCATGCAGGGTAATGAGTACGTGATCGTTATTCTTGCCGAAACCGCCAACCCAATTCTCTGGAGAACTAGGTCCTGTGTCGCCAACCAATTTCGCGCGTTCAGCAGCTCCCGCGGTGAATGCGGAGAAAGATTTGAATGCGAGCGTTGGCACGCGATCCTTGATTTCGAGCGCAGTCATACCGGGCCAAGTAATGCCCACGTTTAAGCAATAGTCGGGCTTGCGGCGCGGCGCGGCGGCTGGATTGTCTCTGGGTCCTGGCGCAAACCCCACATGCCAGTCTTCGGCGGTGGTGATCTGCGGCGCGTCAGACTCGTTGCCGCTAACGAGCCGGCCGAGGAGTTTGCGTGCCGCTGCAGGGGCGCTCACGGTTAGCAAAAAATGCCGTACCATCGGCATTCTGTAACCGCGAAGAATGAACCCCTGAATATCGCCAAGGTCGAGCTTGCCAAGAGCATCGCTTTCCGGGTTCTTCTGTATGCCATGCCCGAACACACGGCCGAGGATTCCTCCGCCCACTTTTGTCTGTGGTACCTGTGCTTTGTTCTCCTGACTCAATACCAGCCTCCGTCTCCTAGGCAAACTTCTATCAAGCTGTGGCAGCCTGCGACTTGCTGTCGGCGATCAGGGCATGAATGTCCTGAACACTCAGGCCTGGATACGCCTGGTAAAATCCGATCGGAGCGCGGTTTGCTCCTGCTGCGAAGTCAATGAACTCCTGGAGGTACTTTCTGCAGGGCGAGGGTGGTGCGCCCTTGGTGAACTTAAATAGAAGATCGAAGACCGGCCCAATATTTTTGGTGAAATCGGAAATGTACTTCTCGAAGGAGCCGTCATACACAGTAAAGAAACCGATCTGGTTGTCCTCTAGCGGTACAAACTGCGCAAAATGCGGTGTGCCTACTTTATCCAGATCCTTCGTTGTTCCGTGTCCCCTCGCGCGCAAGATCAGCTTTACTTCCATAAAGGCAAGACGCGATTTCATTGGCAGAATCACCAGAAATGGATGTAGCTCACCTGCTCCGGTGATGTCTGCGGCCGACGCCAAGGCCTTAATCTCCTTGACAGTAACGCCGGGGTAGGCGGTATAGAGATTTACCGCATCGAGAAGATGATCCGCGGTCCATTCGAGGAAAGCTTCTGAGTGATCGGCTACAGGAGTCGGTGGCGGATCCACAGCGTGCTGGAAGATTGCATCGAATACCGGCCCTGCGGTCTTGGCGAAGTCGGCGACGAGTTGACTGAACTCTCCGTCGAAATCGCCAAGAAACAGCAGAGTCTTGTCACTTAGAAGTGTGAAACGTGAGTAGTGAATCGTACCGACGGTATCTGCCGCCCTAAACATTGCTGGCATCAATCGGGGAAGCTCTTCCGCCAACGCTTTCGCGTCCGCCGGCGATTTCAAGGGAATGCTAAGAGTGAAGTGGTTCTGGCTCATCGCGCAATCTCCTTGTTGATCGCTGCCCGCTTGAGACAGCGGGGAGCGATCAGGGGTCGTACTTTCTGACTGTTCTATTTGGATGCTTGCTTCTTGATTGCTGCCTGGATCTCTGCTTTCACAGCATCGAGGTTAAAGCTCGCGCCTTTCTGCATCGGTGGGAACTCGACGGCAGTCATGGCAAGCTTCACTACCTGCTGCTGAACAAAGACAAAACGCCAGAACTCGTATTTGTACCAATCCCAATATTGGAAGGATCCGGTGTTTCCCTCGAACCATGTCGTGCGCTCGAACGGATCCAGGCGCAGGTTTACGATCGTGGGCACCTCAGGATGGACCGTCGCACCGAGCCACCCGCCCGGCTGCTGAGTAAAAACGTATTTGTAGTCGTCGATGCGGATGGCGCCGAGCGTGCTTTCCGCGAAGTAGTAGATCTCGTGGCGCGCGGATGGGCCCTTGCCCGTTATCATATCCATCTGGTTGTAGCCATCAAGATGCACTTTGAAGGTTGTGTCGCCGAGCTGTTTGCCCTTCTTCAACTCTTCGACGATGTTCGGATCACCAGCAGCTGCGACGAAGGTTGGGAACCAGTCCATACCAGAGAAAATGCCGTTCCCAATCGAGCCGGCTGGAACGTGACCAGGCCAGCGAACCATCGCAGGAACACGGAAACCGCCTTCATAGCTCGTCCCCTTGCCCCCAAAGAACGGGGTTTGTCCGCCATCTGGCCAAGTAAAGTTCTCCGTGCCGTTGTCAGTGGTGAACATGACGATAGTATTGTCATCCACGCCTATGTCTTTGAGCTTCTTCATGACATCCCCAACGATGTCATCGAGTTGCGCCATGCCGGCTTCGCTTTCGCTCCAGCCATTCTCCGAGTTGCGCATTGCTTCATACTTTGGTGAGAGATGTGTGACGACGTGCATGCGCGTCGGGTTGAGCCAGAGGAAAAACGGCTTGTTGGCGGCTTTAGCCTTGTCCACAAATTTGAGCGACAGGTCGAGAATCTCGTCGTCGACCGTCTCCATCCGCTTGGGATAAAGCTTGCCGGCGTCCTCGATCTTTTGCTTGCCAATCTTTCCCCAGCGCGGATCTACCGTCACATCATCTTTGTCCGTGGCCCAGCTGTGGATCATGTTGCGCGGACCGACCTTATCCAGCAATTCCTGCGGGTAGGCAGGATGTGCAGGATCTTCCATCGCGTCGAGGTGATAGAGGTAGCCAAAGAACTCATCAAAACCACGGACCGTCGGTAGGAACTCATTGAGATCGCCAAGGTGGTTCTTGCCAAACTGGCCGGTGGCATATCCCATGGATTTGAGCGCCGTGGCGATAGTCGGCGCCTGGGAGGGCAACCCGAGTGGCGATCCGGCCTGGCCGACCGTGGTCATGCCGGTACGAATGGGAAGCTCGCCGGTGATGAAATTGGCACGGCCCGCCGTGCAGCTCGCTTCAGCGTAATAGTCGGTGAACAGCATGCCTTCGGCTGCCAGCTTGTCGAGGTTCGGCGTCTTGCCGGCCATCATGCCGCGACTGTACGCGCCGATATTCCAGATGCCAACGTCGTCACCCATGATGACGACGATGTTGGGTTTCTTCACCTCCGCGCTCGCAGTGGATGCTACGAACGCAAGAACGAGCGCCGCGAATACAGCGACGATCGCTTTTCCTGCGGTTCTGCTTTTCATTTTAGTTCCTCTCCCTTTTGTGCGACTTGCTATTGAAACTTGAGATCCTTGTGCGCAGAGCATTCTTAGATCGATGGGCTCTTCACACAGCGAAAACCGAGATGGTTTGTCCCCGTGCTGACTTCGCCTTTGCCGCGCGTGCCAACGATATAGCGCGAGCAATATTCATCAGTGCATAGGAACGACCCACCACGCTGAACTCTCTTCTTTTCCGTTGGCTCGGAGGGATCATATGGAGAAGCCGGGCCCTGCGGGTTTCGCGCGACGCCCCCCGCAGCTACCAGCCGCGCGTAATAGTCTGGGCGATACCAATCGTTGGTCCACTGCCAGACGTTGCCTGCCATGTCATAGAGTCCGTAGCCGTTCGGCGGATACTGCGCGACTGGAGCGATGCCGATGAAGCCGTCGTCGCCCTTGTTCGTACCCTTTACGGGAAACTGCCCTTGGAACGTATTGGCCATCCATTTGCCGTTGGGCCGGAATTGATCGCCCCAGACAAATGGTTTTCCGGACAAGCCGCCGCGCGCAGCAAATTCCCATTCGGCCTCCGTGGGCAATCGTTTGCCCGCCCACTTGGCGTAAGCGGAAGCATCTTGATAGGCGATGTGAACGACCGGATATTTTTCCCTGCCCTTGATGTTGCTCTCGGGACCAAGGGGGTGACGCCAATTCGCACCTTTAACGTAAGACCACCATTGAAAGTGATTATTCAACTGGACAGCGTGATCGGATGGAGAAAACACAACCGAGCCTGCAACCAAATTTTCGGGTGGGGCACCAGGAAAATCTTCCGCGCGGGGCTTGCGCTCAGCGATTGTGACGTAGCTCGTAGCCTTCACGAAATTGGCGAACTCTTCGTTGGTGACGTCAGTCGTATCCATCCAGAAGCCTTCCACGTAAACGCGGTGGATGGGTCGGGAGTCTGTTGTGGCGTGCATCGCAACATCATTCATATCCGGCGCATCCTGCGCTCCCATGGAGAACACCCCGCCGGGAATCCATGCCATGCCGTCCGGGGCGCTACCCGGCGCAGGAGTTGTATTTGGAATAGTGAGGATGAAGTTCGTCGTCGGGGACGGAGGCACCGGCGTAGAAGCCGCCACAATTGGGGTGGCTTTAAACGAATGCGTGGTCACCGTCTTCCACGCCGCCACGCCCGCGAGCAATATAATGACGGCGACTATGAGCCACAGGGGGGCGCGCGTTGCAGGGACCCGCGCAGCCTTGGTGACTATCTTCTTCTTTCTCAAGTGCTATGCCTTTTAGTTGGCCGAAAAACGCAGCCGGCGGAAGGAACTAGCGCTGTCCAAACAGACTTCCCGGGCTCGCGCATGTCCTGGTGAGCTGCATTCCGAGTGGGTTTGCTGCCTTAAGTCAGCGAATTTACCAAAGCTCCCGCCGTTCCATATAACGCACGCCTCAACCAGGCGGCACTCTGGTCGACTGCTTAATTCAGGACAACTAGTAAATTTGACAGATGTTAAATAAACAAGGAAACATGAAACTTCACTCCGACATTTCGATGTCCATTGTGCAGTCTCGTGAGGGAGCAGAACTTGGCTGCTTCTTTACGGGCCCGTTGTAGCGGCTCAATTCGACGGCAACCCTACGGCGCGGAGCGCTTGGCTTCCTAAAGTCCTGAGTGGCAGTTTAGGTATTTCTCAGCGACCAGCCGTATAGCAACGACATTTCCAGAAGGAGCAACTATGAATTCGAAGCAGAGCAGAGGCTTGGTTCAACTCACGGTACTGATTGCATTGGTTCTGTTCACGTGTGGATCGGTACTGGCGCAGGACGTAAAATACAATTTCATGCCCGGAACGGATTTTGCCAAATATCACACTTACAAATGGGTAGTAATTGAAGGCGGGTCGCACCCGAACCAGATTGCGGACGCGCAAATCAAGAGTTCCGTCGATTCTCAATTGGCGACCAAAGGACTGACAAAAACGGACAGTGACAAGGCCGATCTCCTGATCGGCTATCAGGTTGCTGTCGACAAAGAAAAGCAGTGGAACGCATACGGTATGGGCGGCGGCCCCCGCTTCGGAGGAATGGGAAGCGCCACAAGTTCCACGATAAGCAATGGAACATTAGTTCTCGATATTTATGACCCTGCGACCAAACAGCTTGTTTGGACAGGAACGGCCACGAAGACACTCAATCCCAGCAGCGACCAGGAAAAGAACCAAAAGAACCTGGACAAGGCCATGACGAAGTTGTTGAAGAACTACCCGCCGCAGCAAAAGAAGTAGTCCGGCCGTTCATCGAGTAAGAGTACGAATCTGGATCTAGGAGAAAGTCATGATTAGACGCTTCCTTCCCATCGGTTGCGCGATTGCATTTCTGGCAGTAGGGCAAGTGATTGCTCAAAACAGTGAGCTGCAGGAAAAAGTTGCTGCGGTGAAACAGTCCGCCGCGGAAAATAAGCAGCGGCTGCAGCAGTATCAATGGACCGAAACAACGCAACTCACCCTGAAGGGCGATCCCAAGCCAGCTTCGACCAACTTGTGCCGCTACGGTCCTGACGGCCAGGTTCAGAAAAACCTGGTCAGTCCACCCCCAGAACCACCGAGCGGTGGCAGGATGAAGCAAAAAATCGTTGCGAAGAAAAAAGAAGAGATGAAGGACTACATGGGAGATGTGAAGGTTCTCCTCAGCCAGTACGTGCCACCGGACCCCCAGAAAATGCAGCAAGCCTACCAGGCCGGGAAAGTCTCACTAAATCCGGCAGGGGGCGTGGTGAATTTGATCTTCAAGGATTATGCCCAGCCCGGGGATCAAATGACCCTCACGTTCGACACAGCCGCACACAAGATCCTCTCTTTGAACGTCAACACTTACCTGGGCGAAGAAAAGGATGCCGTTACCTTGCAGGTACAGATGGCCAGCCTCCCCGATGGCACCAATTTCGCGCAACAGACCGTCCTTAACGCGACCGCCAAACAGCTCGTCGTGACCACGACCAATTCCAACTACCAACATCTGTGACCAGTTGTCGTTTTGCTTGAAGCTCGGGTTTTTGCTTCCGACAATCGAATGACTGCGGAGCGGAAGCTCGCGAGATGGAGAATAGGGTAAATGTCCTTTAATTTGAGAGTCAGGCCGCTGTTTTTAATCGCATTGCTGTTAGCCGTTTCGGGCTATCGTTCCGCAAAACAGTAGGGCTCAGGCAAGCGGCCCCGACTTCAAAGAGGACGCTGGCCTCGATGCGGTTCACAAGTAGCTCCTAGTGCGCAAAGGGACATTTTGCTCAATCGCAATCGAATCAGGGAGAGCAATGGACGTCTCGCGGACCAGACCAACCCTGCGTTGAGTCTCGACGTCGCTGTTCCTCTGAATAATGGCGCCGGCCTTGAAGATTCTCTCTTCCACGTTTTCAATCTCCACGAGCGCGCAAGCGAAAGTGCAGCGCTGCCCCTGCCGCCGAAACCATCGGATCCTTCTGAAGCGGGATGGCACGTAGGGATCTCTCCCTATATATGGTTTTCCGGGTTGCACGGCACGGTCGGTGTGCTGGGCCATGAAGCCAGCGTGCATGCAAGTTTCGGTGACATCTTTTCCTACTTAAATATCGGTTTGATGGTTGCCGTGGAACCTCGCTACAACCGCATCGTGATGCCTTTCGATTTCATGTGGATGAAGCTTTCCGACGAAAAAGCACTTCCTTTCGCGACGGAGGCCGGGGGCACTACGATAAAGGCCAAACTCAACCAGACTATTATTGCGCAGAAAATAGGCTACCGCGTCATTGACACTGAAAAGTTTAAAGTCGATGCGTTGGCTGGGATTCGTTACTGGCATGTGGGGACTACACTTGATCTGGTGCAGCCCGCAACAACCACAAGCTTCTATGATTCCGCGAACTGGGTTGACGGCGTAGGGGGAGCCAGAATCCAAGCCATGCTTTCGCCGAAGATCAGTTGTCTCGATTCTGGGAGACGCCGGCGGTGGCGGGGCGAATTCGGACTACCAGATAGCAGGGCTCCTTGGTTGGAAGTTAAAGAAATTTACGCTGCAGGCTGGATGGAGGTATCTGTCCGTGAATTATCGGCCCGGCGGCAGCGCCAACTTTGTCTACGACGTGACAATGTCAGGCTTGGTATTAGGTATGACCATTCCCTTAAAGTAGATTCCGTTTCTCCGGTCCGGCTGATCGCGGTTGATTACACCATACGCAGAAGCAACGTTCGTCTGGCGTTTCACACAATCGTTCCTTCCCCCTCGACGTCTGCATTCAGACTTACCAAGACTTTGAAAGTATAGATTTCCATGTACGGGTCACCGTCGCGGCGCCCTGCGTTTTGAAAGAATCATCTCGGCGCCAGTGCAGGCTTCCCTTCTGTCAGGGGATTTTCGAGGTATTTTTTCAGCGACATTGTTAGTGGGACAGCCAGTACTGCTCCTGCAGGTCCGAGCAGGAATCCCCATATGATGAGCGAGAGCGTGACCAGTAGGAAGGAAACATGCAGCGTCTTCTTCATTAGCATCGGCTGAATCACATAGTCCGAAATCATTTGCGTCAGAATCAGCCCGCCGACCACGAGCAAGGCCCTCTGCCAGCCCAACATGAGGAGCGCCATCAAAGCCGGCGGGGCGATGGCGATCAGGAAGCCTATGGAAGGAATGAATTGCAGGAAGAAATAGAAGAAACACCAGACAAGCGGGAAGTCGACCCCCAGCGCAATGAGGAGCACCAGGTTTGCCAGCGCGACCATGGCTCCCATTTGCCCGGAAATAACGATGTAGCGCTGAACGTCTTTGCCATAGTGGAGCAAATTCCGGGCAAGGAGACTGGTCTCGGCCCCATCGGTTTCAATCACTTCAATTAGAAAAATAAGCGACAGCAGCCATGTGAGCAGTCGAATGGAGAGGAGATCTATCGTCTCTGGGAGCAACTTGATTGCGAACTCGGCGATCTGATCGGGACTATACGAGTTCTTCAAGAAGTGGTCCGCGGACTGAATGCCATGGGCAGTTAAGAAAACTGCGATTCGCTCGCTTAGCCTATGGAATTGTTCCGCGTAAATCGGAAGTTTTTCCCGAAAGTGAAAGCCGGCCTCGGCCAAGCAAACTGCTACGACGATATAGAGTGTGGCAATGACGGCCACTGTCAGGACGATTGCCACGCTCTTGCGCAGCCGGAAGCGGCGCGTCAGCCATTTCGGTAGTGGGAGGATAACAAAGGTCAGCAGGAGTGATATTAGGACGACGGAAAGGATGTGGGATGCCTCCTTGATCCCCCATGCCACGATGACCACGTAAGCGGCCGCTTGCAGGACCCGCATTGTCGATTGACTATTTCCCGGCACTCCTTCCTCCTTCTAGTGGATCGTGTGAGATAGCTGGCACCATCGGGCGGATCCGCTCGGTGGTAGTTGTAGCTCCTCACTTCTCCGTCTCTTCCGTGTCTTTGCCTTCGCCAGCCTGATATTCGCTCTCGCTGATGAGCGCCTTCTTGTTGATTCTTGGCATGATTTGTTCTTGCGGTCAGCGAAACTAGAGTTGCATTTGTTTCACAGGCACCATTGTTCTGCAGCCTGTCTCTTCTGACAGTGTTCGGTCTCCATTAAAGACTCAGACTGAGATCGGGAAAATGCGAGCCCAATCTTCAACCACTGCAAGTCTGGGGTTCTAATGCGGCATTCCTTGCAGGCGCGGCGCGATCTCTTCCTCCTCTTATCCCTACTGCTGGTCATTCTGCTCTACCCATTGTTGGACCGCGGCGAGGTCCGGGGACTGGCTCTCGGAGTACTGATGTTTGCGCCCCTCCTTATGGCTACCGTCAGGATGGCGCTGATCAAGGTCTGGTTGTGGCCCACCGCGGTGTTGATGACCGGTGTCGTAATTTCCACAGTAGCTAGCACCGTCTTCCCGCTTCGAGCGTTGATCGGATTGAAATGGGGAATTCTAGCGGCTTTCTTCGGGCTTACGGCCATTGCCCTGTTTAGTTACCTAAAAAATGCTCGCGCTGTCGACGCTGGTCATCTCTATACAGCAGTCAGCATTTACTTACTACTAGGAATGCAGTGGTTTGCGATGTACAGCGCCATCGACGTCCTGAGCCCGGGGTCGATTCAGCGCAGCGCTTCCGCGGCAACCGACCGCCACGCGGAACTGTTGTACTTCAGTTTGGTAACTCTCTCCACGATCGGCTACGGCGATGTCGTCCCTTTGCATGGTGAAGCGCGCATGTTGGCGGCGCTCGAGGGGATCGCCGGCGTTCTTTACATTGCGATCACCGTCGCGCTGCTAGTCAGTGCATACAGACCCCGAACAAACCCTGAATGACGAGGATCGGAAAGAAGCCTCTTTTGAATTCACCGAGCCCCGCAATTCCGGGGTCCAATGCCTGATTGCGCTTAGCGCACAATGAAATTGGGTTCCTACTACCCCCAGCGTTGTTGCCTTCCCTTCCCTCATTGTCCCGGAGCAAGCACACGGCTGCCTTCGAGCAACGATGGAACCAGCTTGAATTAGTACCCTTCAAGGGGCCGTGGGAATGATCTCGAGCCCTTGCGTCGTTTTATTTCCTCAATGCCCCAGAAAAAAACCAGAGTAGCAGATGGTCTGCGAAGCAAAGCCGGGCAGAAACCGTTTGAGAAAACCAAAAAACTGCAGCCGGATTTAATCTTCTAAACGTCGCCCTTTCAAAGCTGAATGAATCGTCGCAACTCGCCAAATTGCAAAACTGCCGGCCAAATCGAAAAATGTTATTGGCGGTTTGTAAGGAAAATTATGGAATCCGCGCTTGATCGATCGATAGAAACGGCCGCAGCAGTGTACCCAACGATTGTCGCCACTGCGACGGCGGTGCCTCCCCATTTATTGACTCGGGATGACATGAAGTACTATTTCGGACGCGTGTTCGAAATTCCCGAGCGTAGGCTCGAAGCGATGATGAACATCGTCGATAACGCGCAGGTGAACCAACGCCACTCGATTTTTCCCATCGATTACACGATTGAGCCGCGTCCGCTTTCCAAAACCAACGACGAATACATCGAACATGCCGTGAAGCTCGGCCGCGAAGTCGCCGAGAAATGTCTGGAGACGCGCCGGACATGACGCGCGGATGAAATCGATCTGATCATCACCGTATCCTGCACCGGCTTCATGATTCCGTCGCTCGATGCGCACTTGATCAACCTGATGGGCTTTCGTTCAAATGTGCGCCGGATGCCCTTCACGGAGCTGGGCTGCGCGGCGGGAGCGATGGCTCTGGGCCGGGCTGCAGAGTATCCTGACCGCCCATCCCGGCGGAAATGTGTTGATCATCGCCGTGGAGTTGCCGTCGCTGACGTTTCAGCGCAAAGATATTTCGCAAGCCAATCTAATTTCGTCCATTCTGTTTGGCGACGGAGCGGCGCGCCGTAATCGTCAGCGGGAAATCAGCGCCTGGACCGAAGATCCTTGTCTCGGAAACCTATACCTTTCCTGATTCTCTGGGCGCCATGGGTTTTGACCTGAGGGATTCCGGCTTTCACATTCTGCTCGCCAAGGACGTCCCGGAAATGATCGGCGCGAAGATCGGCGGCCTGGTTTCCGGGTTTCTGAAGCGTCATGGCCGCACCCGCGAAGAGATCAAGGGATGGATTCTGCATCCGGGCGGTGCGCGGTTGCTGGGGAATGTGGAAATGGAACTGGGTCTGAAAAAGTGCGAAACGCAACCTTCCTGGGACATCCTCGCCAATGTGGGAAATCTCTCCAGCGCGACGATTCTTTTCATTTTGCAGGAGTGGCTGGAAAAGAGGCCGCTCAAGTCCGGTGAATATGCAGTGGCCGCGGCATTCGGACCCGGCTTCAGCGCGGAATTTCTACTGCTGCAATGGACTTGAGTAGGATTGCGTTCTTCACCTTGCTGACCACTGTGGCTCTGATATTGGGCTGAATTGCACATTCTCCAAGCCGCACCAAGTCCTGATATTCGCGTCCGGCAATCTCGTCTATGGCCTCGTCGCCGCAAAAATGTAGGAAAACTATGGCAATCAAACCTGTGCTCTGCCGAACCGCAAGGGCCGCGTTTGAGCGAAATTCGGAGCCGCAAGATTGTCAGACTAGAATCAAACTCACATAAATTGGACCTATTGCCTCGACAGATATTTTAAATTTGATTGTTTTTGGCGAGCGGTGCTTGCCTCACAATGGCTAGCCTCACTGTAGGGTGCTTCCACTTATGACAAGGGGTGCGACTATGAACGCAACTTCGGTTCCCTCGGCTATCGGGAACACGTTGAAGATGTGGACTTTCGTGCTCCAAGACTACGCACTCCTCACCATACAGTCGGTGCGAAACATCTTTGCCTCCGCCCGTTACTTCTCCGATTTAGTCGAACAGATGGACCAGATAGGCGTGGGTTCGGTGTTGATTGTCGTCGTCGCACTGTTTTGCGTCGGCGGCGTGGTCGTTTTAAATGCGGCATCGCAATTTGCCCGTTTCGGCGAGACGGTTTTGACTGGCAATGCCGTTTCACTCGCGCTAATGCGCGAGCTTGGTCCAGTGTTCACAGCGCTTCTGGTGGCAGGCCGTAACGCTACCGCAATGGCTTCCGAGTTAGGTTCAATGGTGGTGACCGAACAAGTGGATGCCATTAGGGTGTTCGGCATTGACCCAATCCGCAAATTGATGACGCCGCGCGTGCTCGCGACCGTGTTAATGCTGCCGTTGCTCGTGGCCATGGGAGTCATCGCAGGGCTCCTTGGCGGTTTTTTGATTGCGAATTTCGTACTGCACCTCGGCCCGGAGGAATTCATGAGCCACGCCATTAAAGCGCTGGTTTTCGGCGACCTCTGTATGGCCTTCACAAAGGCGGTAGTTTTTGGTTTTATCATCTCGACCGTGGGGTGTTATCAAGGGTTTCGCGTGGAAGGGGGGACAGCGGGTGTGGCCCGCGCAACGATTACAGCATTCGTCGTGGGTTCCCTGGGCGTACTCGTAGTGGATTTATTCATAACCCGGCTTCTGCTTTACGCGTTCAATTTGTAAAATGAAGATCCTGCTGAACTAGCTGCCACAGAACTTTTGGCTGCCAGCCGAAACGCCGTTACGCGCCGCGTGCACTTCTTTGCCCGTCCATTCCCTGAATAAAAGCGACAGACGGATGCCGGGCGCTTGTCGGAGCGATTCTTGGTGCCCAGAATAAGGTCTAGCCAGCGGACGAGGACCAACAGGCCCATTATCCGTGCGGCCAATCGGAATTCAGCCGATAAAGAAGCGCGCTTTTCCCGCTGGAGGCGGGTGATTTTGCTGCGTTGGACTGCTTTGAATCCGGATTGACCCGGAGCAATGAAGTGATGTGCTTGCGTGTGTTAGATTGCCTTGAAAGAGACAGATGCAAACATTTAAAAGAACTTCGTGCAGCCTTTGGATTGCGGGCGCAACGCTATTCCTGATCCCGTCAGTCGGCGCGCGCCCTCAAGAGCGTGACGTATCCTCTCAACAGACATCTTCTCCTCTTAGCCACGATCATCACTTGCTGCTTTACAACACGCACACCGGTGAGCGTATCAACGTCGTTTATCGCCGCGGCGAGGCATACATTCCAGACGCGCTCGCCAAGCTCGATTTTTTCCTGCGCGATCATCGGACCGGCGACGTTCGCCATTTCGATCCGCGCCTTTACGATATCCTCTCTGATCTCGCCACGTCGGTCGGCCGTCCAGACGGCGAGATCGATATTGTCTGCGGCTACCGGACTTCTCTCGACGAACGAGTCTCTCCGCTCTCGTACCACGGGAGTCGCAAAGAACAGCCTTCACATTCAAGCGGAAGCCATCGATTTGCGGATGCCCGGCATTGACACGCTTATATTGCGCAAGGCTGCTCTCGGTCTGGCTCGCGGCGGCGTGGGTTACTATCCCCACTCGGACTTCATCCACTTGGACGTCGGCCGCGTTCGGCAGTGGTGTTTCGACTGCCCTCCGAATCTCACCGGCAGCGATTAACCAGGGTACGGATAACCCTTGGCAAGGATTTTTTCTAGCGCGGCATCGTGCCCGTAAATGTCGTCGTAAAAATGAACGATCCCATCCTCAGCAACGATAACGGTGCCATACAAAATCAGAACTGGAATCGGACGAGCCAGATTCACCTGCTGATTTGGCGTTTCATTCATCGCAGCATGAACGCGATCCAGATCCCATCCCGGATTTTCGCGCAGGACCCATACCGCCAGGTCGGCAGGCTTTTCCAGTCGAATGCAGCCATGGCTGAAATCCCGTCGGGACTTCGCGAAGAATTCCTGCGCGGGCGTATCGTGCATGTACACGTTAGAACTATTCGGGAAGATGAATTTCACAAGTCCGAGTGAGTTCTTGGAACCTGGCAATTGCCGGATATACAGTTTCCCGGCCCGGAGCTGGGCGAGGATGTCGCCCGTCACCGCTCCCGACGTGACGACAACCTGGTTGCTGTTCACTACCTCGAATCCCTTTTTAGCCAAGTACTCGGGATCGCCAGCGACGCGCGAGAGGAATTCAGCTTTGGCGATGGAATAGGGAACATTCCAGTACGGCCGGAATACGACATATTTCATAGTGTCGGTAAATACGGGGGTATCGTGGGCATAGGCTTTGCCAACCACGACATTCATCGACAGCACGATCTTCAAGTTTTCATCGTATGCACGAAGGCGAAATTCGGGGATGTTTGCGACGATGACCGACAAATGGAAGTCAGCGGGCAGCCACCTCCAGCGTTCGAGAATTAGTTGCATCTGGCGTATCCGACTTGTGAGAGGGACATTGAAGTCGGCCAGGGTTTGCGTGGTGATTCGTCCATCCGCGGTTCGGCCGTGCCTGCTCTGAAATCTTTTGACCGCTTCCACCAGTGGAGCCTGATAGACCGTTTCTTCGGCGTGCACTTTCGCGTTGGCAGAAAGGTCGCCCACGAGCTGGAGCAGTTTAATCAGGTGAGGGACTCCCGAATAGGATGTCGCCCGGTGCGATCGTTTTTTGTATGGCGGGGAGCTGATTCAAATCATATTCCCTCTCAAACTCCAAGTAAGAATGCAGCGCCTGGACCGTGCGCTGGTATCCAGGATAGGGGGGTTCCACTTCCGCTAGGGCGGCAACCACATCGGAGGAATCGACAACATCCGTTTTCAGGAAACCGGGCAGATCGTATTTCTTGCTCTCGACGTCGAGGCCAAAATCAAGACGCTTTGGATTCACCTTCCCGATGTGAAGGTCCGAGATATATCTCATCACGCAAACGGTGAGCGCCGCATCGAATCGGACCGCATCGGCTTCGGATGGTTGCGCATTTGCGGGTTTAAGCTTCGCCAGCCGGTCGCTCCAACGCGGCCCGTCATAGTCCTCGGCGGCCAATCCTTTTTGCTCGGCTTTCAGCAAAATCGAAATTAGCTGCTGAGCCTGCGCAGTTGGTTGCATTCCCCTGATCCACCGCAGGGAATACCCGCTTGACTCGTAAAATTTCTGCACGTGCTTGCGATAGTCGCTAAAGTCAGGCCAGCGCAGTTCCGAGAGATTTCCGGACTGGATGATGCCTCGCAACGAGGCTTGGCCATCAGCGCCAAGTTGCTGAGGGAGTGCAACCGGGGTTGCCGAGCTCTGCCTGTCGGCGCGCGCGCCCTGCTGCACCGATGCCGTGATTCCACAACAGGAAGATAGCGGCAAGCGGCAACACTAACCCCACACTCGTCCAAATCCATGATCTTTTCACAGGATTCCTCTCTGCTCCCGCCTTGCCAAGTTGATGGCCCGCATGCCTGTTAAGTACGAATAGCCTATAAGCCAGCAGTTCGACACCGCCGTGTGGAGCTAGCGCAGCAGACGCAAAAAGACGGTTGGGCCGGGAGCAATAGGTCTTTCGGCAGGGCAAAATTTCCACAACGGTGACGCCACCTACTTTTCGGTTGTCTTTATATTTATATTCACAGGCATCGTCCTTCTGGAACTGGCATTTCTGCCAGTAAAGTCGCAGGGAGCCCGTGCGCGGGCTGAGTTTCGCTTGCCAAGCAGGCAGAAACAGGTCTCTACCCTTTTTGTAATACGTTTTGAGTTAACTGAGAGTTTTTCCAGTAGTAGCGGCCGGGGGACAAGAATTAGTCTTCCACCTGTGCGCACCAGCCCTGGGTAATTACGCCTCCGAGCCCGGGGCAGGTGCCAAAAGTGTTGGCACGTCTAACCCAGGACGCATGAGGGGAGTTCCATGATACGCAACCATGCAGATAGATCCAGGATTCGCAAATTCGGCTACTCGAGGCCGCTACTCATCGTGCTGCTGCTGACGGCCGTCACCGTCTCTCTTTCCGCAGACGATAGAAAAGTGGAGACCATCGACGCCACCGCAATGGGGACAAGCACCCAGATGGGTAAAGTCGATTAGTGTAAAGGTGACCATCTATGACTTTTCTACAGAGGAGGACAGACAAATCCTGATTGAGGCCTTTAAGAAGGGCCAGAATCAAGGCTTGGTAAATGCGCTTACCAAGATGAAGTCCGTGGGCCGCATTGCCATCACCGGTACACTCGGCTACGACCTCAGTTTCATTCGCCTGGTTCCCACTCCAACAGGACGCAAGATTCGCTTTGTCACCAACCGGGATATCAAATTCGGTGAATCTTATTACAACACCCAAACCACGGCATACAATTTGACTGCAGGCGAGATCGAAATCAACGATTCCGACAAGGATAAGAGTGGCGGAGTTCTCTTCCCGGCAGCCCAGCTGGTCATCAACAAAGAGGGTCAGCTCGAGTTCCAGCTCAACAAAAATCCCTGGAAGCTCGTCAACATTATCGACTGGAACAAGGCCGGCCAGCTCAAGTAAGAACATGTAGAACGGTTCGGTGCGCGCTTGCATCTTTCAGCATAGCCCTTCGCTGTCCTGAGTGATTGTTATTCAACTTTAAATGGAGTGAGGTGCCTAGTGAAGATTCACCGGTATTTAGCAGCTCTTTGTTGCCTGGTCGTCCTGCCGCTCGTCTTGGCTAGTTTAATAGTTGGCAAGGATACTAAGAAGAAAATTAAGGGCGACGTCTGCTCGAGTTCCAATCCGGCAAGTATTTGTGGCGCAGCGAACACTTGCGGTTCCGCTTCGACTCCCTGCTCCATCGACATCAGGCGCAGCGGGGGCACCGATGCCACTGCGACCCCTAGCATTCCTGACGCCAAGTCCAACAAAGCCTTTTGCATTAAAGTGGGCACTAGCCGTCACTTTCATGAGCAGTTCCAAGAACACCGGCTTCGTCGTCGACTTCGGCAGCAAAGATCCGTTCGACCACGAAGGTGCCATCATAGGTGGCGCCGATCGCCCCATCACCGTCACCGCCAAGCATCCCGGATGCTACACCTACTCCGTCGGAGCTTGCACCGCTGGCACAGTCTACGGGATGTGCGGCAACACCGACATCCAGCTGATCATTTCAGACAACTAATTCTCGCTTCTTCAGTAAAGAGTCGCTGAGAAAGCTGCCTTAATCGGGAGTTTAATCCGTTCGGGGCGCACCAGGAATTCCTCTTCCCAAGTCCAGCCATGAGCCCTGAGGGCATTCTCCGGTTAAGGCGAGGCCAGAAGACTTGCTTTCGGATTAATGCTTGTGGAGAGACTGCGCGAGGATTACTAGATTTTGCGGGAGCACCTGAATTACGCCCTTACGCGGGGAATCAATATCCGCAATGAGAAAGAATGCGATTCTCAGAACGAACGGTAGAACCAGCAACCGGATGACTCCCCCCTGCACGTGGCGCGCGCCATAGCCGACGAGCATATTGGCGCAGATAGCGACGGCTGCCATCAACCCCCACGCAGCAATCGGGATTTTGTTCAGCCAGGAGGCTTGCGTATATCCCTGCGAATTCAAAACGTCGTTCATACCTGAAACTACAAGGGCTATCACAGGTGTCGGCTGCGCTGCGGCCGGGCCCTGTACTGCGGACCACAGCTCGGTCTGCAATTGCGCGGTATGGACGTCGATTTGCTGAAGCGCGCCTGTCATCGCGAGTTTCATAGAACAAGATACGTTGGTCGAGATAATTCGCAAGAAGTGCCCGCACTCTGGCCCCATCGGCGGCCGGCAGCAGGTCCGCGCGGACGTATTCTGTGCCGATCGCGTTGGCTTCCGCCTCCTCAAAGTTCTTCCGTTGGTCGTACCGGCCAATGGCCATCGAAAAACTGAATCCGATAATGAGGGCTAGTAAAGTGAGGCTTGCCGCGACAATAACGTCGCGGTCTTGGTAAACGCCTTCTCCCAGGTTCTGTTGCCTCTTGCGAAACAGGACTCCTATCTCCCCCGAGAACGCCATCATGAGGAAAGACAAAGCACCAATGAAAAATGGGGATCTGATTAGACCATTCATAGGCTCTCCTCGAATGCTGCTCCGTCCGGCAAGCTTACAGCAAATTGCCTTGGCCAATCCGAATTGACGAGCACTCGATGAGTTCGAAACCGATTGAAGCACTTGAAAATTAGGATTGGACAAAATAGAGACTCACAAAGCGAGTCGCTCGCGCCGTGCGTTGAGCTTGTTCGAAACGAGGTAAAGGGTATCGCCCGAAGTTGTCAAGGACCGAACTAGAATGGCGCGGTCAAGGGGATGATCTTAGAACTTTCCTCGCCGATTTTGAGGCGGCCTTGCCACAGATCGATTTCTCCTGAGTGAACCCCCTATCGACTTAAATGTTGTCGCAAGAAAGCCAGCAAGGTTGAGTGGGATCCTCTAGTAAGCTAATATAGGTTAGCTAAGGAGCTACGATGAGTATCGTCACCATCCACCATGCCAAAACAAACCTTTCTCGGCTAATTGAGAAAGCATCCGAGGGAGAGGAAGTGATCATTGCCCGCGGGTCAAAACCAGTAGCCCGACTCGTTCCGGTCGGCGAGGTAAAAGGTAAACGCCAGCCAGGATCGCTAAAGGGCAAGTTGCGTGTTGGGCCTGAGTTTTTTGAGCCCCTCCCGATGAGCGAAAAGAGAGCCTGGGAGTAATCTAGTTGCGCGTACTACTCGATACACATGCTTTGCTCTGGTGGCTTTCTGATGACCCTGCGCTAACGCGAGCCGCTCGAAAGATCATTGCGGAAACCAAAAACACACTGATAGTGAGTGCTGCTTCGGCTTGGGAAATCGCCATCAAGGTCAGGCTGGGGAAACTCCCGACTGCTACTGACCTGGCGGCGGATTTCTCTGACCTAATTGAACGGGAAGGTTTTCAATCGTTAGCCATTTCTGCAGAACATGGCATTCGTGCAGGGCTATTGTCTGGCCCTCACAAAGATCCATTTGACCGTATGCTGATCGCCCAAGCTCAGACCGAAAATATACCTATCATCAGTAATGAAGTATCTTTCGAAAGCTACGGGGTGCGACGTCTTTGGTGAGAAAAGACCATTAAGCGGCGCAACGTCGGGTTAGAGTGGCGCGCGCACTGATAATCTAGGCCTATAATGATCATCTTCGGCTCCTTTCTCCCCAGCCTGCGGTCGTAACGCAACTACAATCTACTTGGGTCAAGGAGCCGACGTTGTTATGCAATCATGTGCTTCCCGGGATTCCACTTTTCCGGGTTCCGCGTCAATCAGGCACACCCATTCCCATTTTCATGTGGACAGACTGTTGCTTTTGACAGTTCCGAGCGCGGGCCGGGCGGCCTATTCTGTAAGCGGCTGGGATGGGGGCAGGTTGCGCAAGTCGAAGGCCCTGCTCCCTTCCGAGCATGTTCCGGGTTTCAAAACACTTGTTCTGCTTTCGGAACGGCGATCTGCTACTTTTGACAGTTCCAGCGGGCACTGTCCGGATATAGATTTTCCACAACATCTCCGAGGCAAAAACCCCGAGGCGGCTTCTCCGAACGAGGCCGCCTCTTCTTTACAAAACCACAGCTAGTGGCAATCGGACTGAATCGAAGTTCGCTTGTGGCAGTTGTCCGGCGACCGTGTTAATAAGGACCTTCGGGTTTCGGGGCCCAAGACGCCACTGATGGTGTCTAATTAGGAGTGACTCGAATCGGAATGCGTTGGCCCTCCCACGCGTTTATCGCTGCTGCTGTATTTGCGGTCCTCTACAAGTATTGGCTCACAACTCCGGCGCTTCAATACGTGAGCATCGGTCGTTGGCGCTTATTTGCAGTTGTGGTTGCGGTTGGGTGCGGCGTTGCGTTGTCGCTGCTGCGCGTCTCTATATCAGCTTTGTCATGCGGAGTAATGGTTGGCCTACTGCTAGGTGGAACTTGGGCAGCGTGGACGTTTCCTAACGATGTGACAATTTCGGTTTGTGCCGCCTTTGCGAGTCATCTGAAAGCTTTTTGGCAGGAGACTCTGTTTCTGACGTTCGCGACCACTCTCGCGGATTTTTGCTGCGCTTATTTTGCAAAGCGTCGTGTAAACATCCGGTGAGAAGGCTTAGGGCCCAAATGTTCCGACACAATTTTCGCAAAGTCCTGCCTCTCTTACAGACCGTAATTGCGATTGCTTTTGGCGGCTGGGGGCTTTGGCTGCGCGACGCTATTAAGGCGTCCAACGAAATTATGTCCCGCGTTGTCTGGCCTCGATATCCAACCTCACAACCTTCTGGTTCGTGGGTTCGGAATCCAAAAATCTAACTCGTTTCTTTGGTGTCGTTTACGAGCCAGAGGCGCGCCAAATCCTTCCTCAATTGTCCGTAGATTGTCCGTAGAAATGTGCCTAGGGGCACCCACTTGTTCCTCCGATTTTGCATTCCACTATTGCGCTTAAATAACTTCAAGTTTGCTTACGGGCAATGACGCAGTCAATTTCGCATGCAATGATTCTTCCGGAACAATTGGTTCGAAGGCGTGATCCGCCCAGTTTCATGCCAGATTGAACTAGGCCCAAGCAAAGACCCACTTTGAGAAGGGGTGGGGCTTTGCTTTCTGGGCTTCCACTCTTTTGCCGCCGGATCAAGCTTAAATTTACGAGGAGAGTAGAAAAACCGCTGGGAAATCTCTGTGCGCCGTAAGCAGACTGTCGTAGGGAGCAGGGCGGTGAAGATCGAAATCGCATCCCTCATTCTAAGTCTCGCTCGCAGAAGGCGTTACCAGCCGACTCCGCTTTACCTGTCCTTTCGGACGGGCATTACTGCGACACTCATTCGGAGAATTCAGCTAATCCAATCTGGAACTTACGTCACGTGCGGTTTCAACAAGTCGGACAGCCAATTCGCCGAGGTTCCTTCCTCGAATGTGACTCGCACGTCTCCGCGCAGCCCATCGATAAACTGCAGAATCATGCTGGCTTTTGTCTCGATGAGGGACTCCATCACCACCTTTCCCGCTTCATTCCTCACAGCTATCGAAATGCTTTCCTTGTGCACATCCATGCCGATATATTTGGTGCTAGTCATAAGGGCGTTCCTCCTCTGGAGCGGTTGAGACAAGCACTCAAAACCTACTCCAAAGGGGGCGCCCTTTTATATTGCGTCGGATTAGAATGGCGCGCCCAAGGGGACGAGCTTGGAACTTTTCTGGCTGAATTTCGTGTCAATGCTGCCCCAGTCAAAGATCCCAGCTCAAATGGAAGCCTTGATCTATCGCGGTCTGTAATATATCATGGTATATATCCTTAAGGAGGGTGCCATGACTCGTACCGCCAAACTGTTCCGCAACGGTCGCAGCCAAGCGGTTCGCCTTCCCTCGGATTATCGGTTCGAGGGCTCCGAGGTGTTTGTGCGCCGCGACCCGGCTACGGGGGATGTGATCCTCTCGCGACGCCCCGAGTCGTGGGAGGATTTCTTTGAGCTGATGCAGGACATCGATGTGCCTTCGGATTTTCTCGCTGGGCGTGACGAAACACCCCCGCAGAAGCGGAAGCTCTTCTAATGTCTTCACGCTACCTGCTGGACACGAATACTGCCAGTTACATCATTAAAGGCAGTGTTGCTAGGGTTCGTGAGCGGTTACTGAAGGTGCCGATGTCGCAAGTTCTGATTTCGGCAGTTACAGAAGCTGAGTTGCTGTTTGGGGCGGCACGGAAACGCGAGGCCGTACGATTGAAAACGGCCATCGATGAATTTTTGTTGCGAGTGGACTCTCTGCCGTGGGATTCCAACGCTGCGAGGCAATATGCCAATGTACGGGCCGCCCTTGAGATCGCGGGGACCCCGATGGGAAATTTGGACATGATGATCGGGGCGCATGCCTTAGCTGTCGAAGCTGTTCTGGTAACCAACGATCGATCTTTTCGGCGATTGAAGCACCTTAAGATCGAGGACTGGACAAAATAGACAAAGCGAGTCATGGGGATAAGCTCTCGAAAGCGTTAGTTATATGGATTCGTGATTTCAGGGTTTGCTAGGGCCAGGCCAAACTCTCCTAGGAGAAGTTCGAATCCGAATGAAAGTCATTGAGAAGAAAAGGCCGAATGAGCGACCCGACCGAATTACAATGGCGCGCCCAAGGGGACGATCTTAGAACTTTTCTCGAGCAATTTATGATCGACTCGGCAGCGTTTGCGCTATCCCGCGAGAATTCATGGCTTGCCCCAGTCTGCCCAGGCCAACTCTTTGATTCGAGCAAACTCTGAGAGATTTGCAGTAATCAGCGTAAGTTTGTTGCGTATTGCCTGCCCGGCGATGAGAAGATCATAGGCACCGATTGGCTTTCCCTTGGTCTCAAGATCGGCTCGGATTGCACCGGCAATTTCGGCGTCACCCTCCTCGAAAGGCAGCGGGTGGACGGGACCCGCAAGAAATGTCTCTATGCGCTTCGCGTTGAATTCTCGACGCGAACTCTTTGCAACGCCATACCAGAGTTCAAACAGAGCAACGGAAGACACAAAAACCTGGGCTCCCGCGTCTGTGGCCTTTTGAAATTTGGTGCGGACAGTCAGTGGCTTGCCGTTGATCAGAGCAATGCAAGCGTTGGTATCGAGCAAATAGTTCACTTGAAAATCTCGCGGCGTGGGGTGACGGGTTGATTGCGACGCTTAGCCATGAACGATCCCGGATTAAACCGATCCAGTTCCTCAAACCATGTTGCCGCGTTAGGAATTAGCGACTCTAGCAGAACGCCCTGATCAACACGTCGAATACGTACTCGATCACCTTCGAAGCGAAACTCCTGTGGCAACCGAACAGCTTGACTGCGTCCATTGCGGAAGAGTTTTGCGATCCCGGTCTTAGGCATTGGAAAACCTCCGTGTCGAGTATATACCTTAGATATATATCAATGCAAGTCACTGATTTGCGGCTGGCTACTACCATCTGACGCAGGGCTACTGGCCCCTCTCTTGCCGACGAGCT
>CAWCCV010000002.1:0-175242 GCA_963794175.1 uncultured Acidobacteriota bacterium
AGTCATTTCGTGGGCGCGTGGGCTGCAACCCAGCCCCTGAACGGAGCACGGTTATAGCCGCCGACGGTCCAGCCGCAGCGCGGCTCGGCGTGGCGCCATTGGCGAGCATTCGCTCGTGCGCGATCCACCGCACCAGGAGATTTCGATGGCCAATGCTGCAGGGCTTGTCGCCAGGGTCAATGGGACGGCCAACGCCCAATGGTCGCCATGGCCATGACGCTTCCGTGCATAGAATCCGGTCTAGCCTACGAAGCGACGGCAAGTCGCCACGACGCAAATCCGGCGTCGACCAGTGTCTCCGGGCTCGGAAAAGAGTCGATCAGGTCGAAGCATTTGCTGCCGGCGGAGGCATGGGCGACGACCCAATCGCGAAATCCTGCGTGCCGTTGCCGGTGCGCGGCAACGCGTCCGTGAGGAAATGGGCGAGCCGTCCGTCCTCGCCGTCATCGAAGCGCTCGATACAGGGGTGATCGAATTCTCGTCGATCCATCCCATGGTCGGCTCGCCGATCAAATCGCTCGAGCCGCCGGAACCAAGCACCACGACACCAGCGTCGGGATAACTCTCGATCGCCTGCCGCAACAGCCGGCCCCACGCCAGGCAGCGCCGGATGCTCGGCATCGGTTCTTCGAGATCGTTGACGATCAGGGGCATCAGCGGCAGGCCGATATCGACGCCGATGCGCCAGAGCGGGATGCAGGTGCCGTGGTCGAGCTTGAGCCGATGCGACAGCGCCGGCTCGAAGTCCTGCGCCAGTGCGGTGTCGAGCAGATGGCGTCCGAAGGCAGCGTGGCCCTTGAGCCGAGCATGCGGGTAGACCTTCTGCATGAACGGCTCCGGCGGGCCATCGTGCTCGTCGCCGATGCCGATGCAGACCGCGGGCAGGTTGTTGATGAAGAAGTTGACCCAGTGATCGGGCGAGACGACGACGAGGAGATCCGGCCGGCACGCCGTAAGCCGCCGTCCGATCTCGTCGAAGCCGGCTTTGAGCTTGTTGCGGTGCGCATCGGGCATCTTGTCCCAATCGCGCGCGATGATCGGCCCGTGACTGGCCGCGAACACGCCGACGAGGCTAGCCATGGGTGGCACTCTCCTTGATGCGTTCCGGATTGCTTTCTTTGGCCTTGAGCGCGTGCAGGCGCGCGACGAACTCGCCTTCCGGCATGCCGCGGATTTGGAAATAAAAGCGCAACAGATAGGCGTTGACGCGCGGCGCGATCATGCCGACATCGTCGTCGAGCAGTGCCTTGCGGACCTCCGGCTTGATCTCGTAGCGGTCGATCACGCCGGCCATGTCAATTCGATATTCCGCCGCCAGCCGCGGATCGTGCTGCAGATCGAAGAACAGCTTGCTCATCCAGTAGTCCGTCATCGCCGCTCCTCTGCCGGCGGCCTGCCGCCCGGCGTTCAATCGAGCACCAGGACGATCTTAACCGCCTAAAGCACGATTGCGAAGCGTCGATCCGAGCCCGGGATCTGCGCCGCCCTGGGAGCAGGTGCCGGCTGCCATCGACGGAAGTGCCGTCAGAACCGGTCGCGGCGAAAGCCGGTCGGCGTCGTTCCGACCAGCTTGCGGAACGCCCGGGTCAATTGCGTGGCGCCGTGAAAGCCGGTCCGGCGCGAGACCTCGGCGACCGACAGGCCGCGCTCCGCCAGCAATTCCTTCGCCCGTTGAATCGGCGCGCCATGAGATACTGGTGCGGCGGCAGGCCGGTCGACTGCTTGAACGTCCGGACAAAGTGAAATCGGCTCAGCGCGAGCAGATTGGCCAAGTCCGTCAGCGCGATGTCGTTCTGAAGATTGGCGTTCATGTAGTCGACGACTTGCCGCACCTGGCGTCGGGTCAAGCCGCCTTTGACCGGCGAAGGCGGTGCCGGCGCCTTGTCCCCGAGGCGGGAAAGCTCGAGCGCAAGCAGCATGCCGAGCGTCTCGGCGTAGGTGCTTTCGTCCGGCGCGGCGCCGTTCAAGATCGCCTGGAACTTCAGCAGCGAGGATCGGACGAGATCATTCTCGAACAGAAGCACGGGAGGCAACTGGGACAGCTCGTAGCGTCTCTCGTCGTCCCGCGGCCTGTCGAAATAGATCGCGGTAACCGATGCATCGCTCTCGATCTGCGTCCACCCCTCGACGCCGCAGTCGTACGGAATGAACGTGATCTTGTTGCGCAGGTCTTTCAGCTCGGAGGGTCGAACGCCGTCGATGAACGTTTCGCCGTCGGTCCGCTTGAATTCATGGAGAGCGACGTAGCTCGTCGAGCGTTTCACCCGGAAGTCGTAAGTGGTCGGTCCGACGATACGGATATGCTCGGACGACAGGCCGTGCCAGGATTTGTGCCTGCGAACGTGGGCGTCGTCGTTGCTGGAGCGGAGATCGAACTCCAGTGGAATCGCCTTAGTCGATTGGAAGAGTTGTTCAGTCATTGCCGCCAAGTCTAAATCAGCCGCACCGTGGAACTTCTAGCATGACGCAGCATTTTGTTACCCGCAAAATGTTGCTGCAAAACGTCGCTGATTGCCCACCTCCACGACCTTGTGAATGCCGCTTCGTAAATTTTGCATAACCTTCATCGCGCAGTTTGCTGCGACGAAATGCGTTTGCATTGGCATTGCGCGTTACCAGCGCGACGATACGTCGCGCACATTCGACCTATGAACCGGCAGGCGCGGCGCCCGCTGACGGCCTGCCAGAGGAGCAGGCACGTGTGCCATCATCAAGCCCTCACTGCTTGGGGATGCCGCCGAGGCGGGCCAACTCAAGATCATAGCAATAACGGGACACGGCGATGGATCTGAATTTGCGTGGGCGGCGGGCGCTGGTGACCGGCGCGTCCAAGGGGATCGGCCTGGCGATCGCCAAGGCACTGGCCGCCGAAGGCTGCCACGTTCACTTGGCGGCGCGAACGCAAGCCGATCTCGACCACGCCGCCGCCGACATCACGAAGGAATATGGCGTCGATGCTTGCGGTCATGCCGGCGATCTCGGCAACAGTGCGAGCGTCAAGGCGATCGCCGCCGCCTGCGGCGAGATCGACATTCTGGTCAACAGCGCCGGCGCCATCCCGCGCGGAACGCTGCTCGACATCGACGAGGAGCGCTGGCGCAAGGCCTGGGACCTCAAGCTCTTCGGCGCCATCAATCTCACCCGCGAGGTCTACGGCGGCATGTGCAAGCGGGGCCGCGGCGTGATCATCAATATCGCCGGCATGGCAGGGGAGCGTCCGGACGCCTACTACATCGCGGGAAGCTGCGCCAACGCCGCGCTCATCATGTTCTCGCGGTCGCTGGGCGGCGACAGCATCCGCTATGGCGTACGCGTCATTGCGGTCAATCCCGGCCCGGTCGAGACCGAGAAGCACATTGCGCCGCCTCGCCAAGGAAAAATTCGATGACGAGACGCGCTGGCGCGACGTCATGGCGGGCCTACCGATGCGCCGTGCCGCCACTACCGACGAGGTCTCCGGCATGGTCGCGTTTCTGGTGTCGGACCACGCCTCCTATATCAGCGGCAGCTCGATCCTGATCGACGGCGGCCTGCTCACGGACTCTGCGATCGGCGTGAAGCGCGGCTAAACCCGCGCGGCGCTCACTTCAGCCGGTTCGCCGCCTCCTCGACGATGCTGAGATCGGCGTGCTTCTTGACGTCGAGCGTCGTCTTGACGAAGCCGAGGTCGCGCGTCATGTCGACGTTCTTCTGCAGCGCCGCGAGATCCGGCAGCATGTTCGGATCGTGGTAGGCGTCGCGCTTGGTGAACAGCCAGTCGAAACGCTCCGGCGGCTGCTTGGTGACGCGGCCGGCGATCTCCATGGCTTCTTTGTGGTTGGCGGGATCGAGGAACCAGCGCGTGATGCGCAGCGTGTCTTCCATGAAATCGACCATGGCGGCGCGGTTCTTGTCGATGAACGGCTTGCGCGCGGTCCACACGATCATGTCCGTTACGCCGATCGCGTCGCGCTGGATGAACAGCGTGCGGCCGATCTTGCGCAGCTCCGGATCATAGGAGAACGGGACCACCGCGGGGATCATGTCCACCTTCTTCTCCGACAGCATGGCACGCATGGTCGGGAATGGGGACTCGACCACGGTATAGTCGCGCTTGTCCTCGAGCGAGAACTTGCGCAGCATGGCGCGCATGGCGACGTCGACCGCGCTGCCCGCCGCGTTGGTCATCACCACCTTGCCCTTGAGGTCGTCTACTTTCTTGATCGGGCCGTCCGCCAGCACCATGTATTCCTGCGAGTAATAGCCTTCGACGCCGTCGCGGAACTCGTCGGCGATCACGCGCAGGTCGTCCATGCCGGCATTCTGGATCGCGATCGCGAGCGTGGAATAGGCGAGGTTCGCCACCTCGAGCTCGCCGTTCGCGAGCGCCGTCACCATCGGCGGCGTGCCGGCAAAGCGCACCGGCTCGAGCGTGTAGGACTTGCCGAGATGCCGCGCCAAATCCTTCTTCTCCAGCATGATCGATGCCCAGTTGGTGACCGGGGCGACCCAGGACAGGCGGATCTCACGGGGTCGGCGCTCTGCGCCGCGCTGGCGCCCATGAGCGTGGCGGCGGCCACGCTAGCAAACAACAAGTTCATCATGCGCATGCACATTCCTCCGGTGATGGGACCGATCGTTTCGTGACGTTGGGTCGATCTTTAAGTGAACGGTTGCCGCACGGCGGCGCCCCTGGCAAGCGTCGAATTGGCGCAGGCCAGAGCATGGTCCGAAAAGGCCTGCCCTCGGGCTTGACCCGTGGGTGGGCACCGGTTTTCGGACAAAGATCATGCTCCAACAACAAGTTTACGGCGTACTAAGGCGAGGCTTCCTCCAGGACGCGGCCCTTGGTTTCGACCGCGAATAGTCCGGTGACGACGGCCGCGACCGCTGCGACCGCTCCGAATAGCAGGAACACCGTCGGCACGTCGGGCGCCTGCGCGGGGGTGAGCCGAGCTCCGATGATCATCCCGACGATGGCGGGCGCGATCATGGAGGCGAGGCGCAGCCAAGCCGTCGCCGCGCCCACTCCGAGCGCGCGCACGCGCGTCGGGTAGAGCTCCGGCGTATAGAGATAGACGCCGATATTGATCGTGCTGATGAAGAAATAGGCGATGGTGATGCAGGTCAGCACCTGCTCGGCAGTTGGCGTCGGATAGAGCTTCAGCGCGGACAAGGCGAGCGCCCCGCCGACGAAGGACAGCGCGAACCACAGGCGCCGCCCGACATGGTCGATGGTGAAGGCACAGATCGCAGTCCCGATCAGGCCGACGACCTGCGTGATCAATCCGTATCGCAGCGACACGTCGAGCGGCAGCTGGAACACCGCCCGATAGATGGTCGGCAGCCAGGCCGAGAGGCCGTAGTTGACGAAATAGGCGGAGAACCAGATCACCCAGACGACCAACGTGCGCCGCAGATAGTGCGGGCCGAAGAGATCGGACCAGGACGCGGGCTTCACCAACGTCGCAACGATCGGCCGCGGTTCCGGCAATGGCCTGCCTGTCGCCTTCTGCGTTTCCGCCTCGATCAGAGCCATCGCCGCCTCGGCTTCGACGTTGCGGCCGCGCACCGCGAGCCAGCGCGGGGATTCCGGCAGCAGCCAACGCAGCACGAGCGCGAGGAATGCAGGCAGCGCGCCGATGACGAACATCCATTGCCAGCCGAGATGCGGCACGACCCACAAGCCGACCAAGGCCGCCGCCGAGAGGCCGATGGGAAACACCAGCTCGTACAGCAGCACAAAACGGCCGCGGCCATGCGCCTTAGCGAGTTCGCTGATGAAGACGGCGGCGACCGGCACCTCGCCGCCGAGCCCGATGCCCTGGAGAGTGCGGAAGATGAGCAGTGAATTGTAGTCCCAGGCGAAGGCGCAGACGAGGCTCATCACCGCAAACAGCGCGATCGACCAGATCATCGCCGTCATGCGGCCGTAGCGCTCCGCGATGAAGCCGAACAGAAGCGCGCCCACCAGCTGGCCGGCGAAATCCGGCGGAGATCATCAGCCCGATCTGCTGCGGCGCGAGCTTCCAGAGCGGGACGATGACCGGCAGCACCGACGCGATCGCCAGCGCGTCGAAGGCGTCGAAGAAGGTGGCGACGCCGACGATGATGCGCGTCTTGACCTGCCACCATGAGGTCGGCAGGCGCTCGAGCCGCGCCACGATGTCGTCGACCGACGAGCGACTGCTCACGGCGTCCATGTATCCCTCCCCAGCTCTTCCCAACGTGTCCCGCCGCTGTCCGGCGTGTTCTTGGTTCAAGCGGCTCGCAGCTTCAGGATCCTCGCCGCGTTGTCGAAGCAGATGTCGCTCCGTACTTTCTCGTCGAGCGCCACGCCATCGATGAAATGCCCGGCCTCCTCGACCAATTCGAAAGGATAGTCGGCGGCGAACATCACGTGGTCATGGCCCAGCGCGGCGATCGTGCAGTTAAGCGGTTCGGCCGAGCACATCCCCGAGGTCGCGACCACGATGTTGTCCTTGACGTATTGCGACGGATTCCTGGCGAGCTTGACGGCGTAGAAATCGGGTCCGGCACGGCTATCGAAACGCCACAGCAGGAACGGCAAAGTTTCGCCGAGATGGCCGAGTGCAAGCTTGGCGCGCGGAAAGCGATCGAAGATGCCTCCAAAGATGATGCGCAATGCGTGCGAGCCGGTCTCGAACGTCCACTCCCATGTCGCTCGCCGCAGGCCCTTATGGCCATCCAGCACGGGCGCTGGCGTAACGGGATCGGCGGGATGCAGATAGATGACGGCCCCCAATGCTTCGGCTCGTTCCCAAAACGGATGAAGCGACGGATGATCCAGATATTGTCCGTTGGTGTGGCCGTTGATCATCGCGCCCGCGAAATGCAGGTCGCGCATGCAGCGCTCGAGCTCGTCCGCGGCGGCGACGGCGACTTGCATCGGAAGATGCGCGAAGCCGGAATACCGGTTCGGCCGCTGGTCGACCTCGCGCGCCAGAAAGTCGTTAGCCTCGCGTGCCCTGCGGACGGCGGTTTGGGCGTCCGGCTCGGCTTGCACGCCGGGTCCGGCGAGCGAAAGCACGGACCGTTCAATCCCGGCGCGGTCCATGGCGCCAAGCCGCATCTCGCCGAAGTCGGTCAGTCGCGCGTGGAATTCCTCGCGCTTCTTCGCCGCGAGATCGGCGACGGTCGGTCCCCAATAATCTTCAAAACCGGGACAGAGACAGTGTTCTTCAACGGCAATTTTCTTGACCATGCCGCTCCTTGTCGTTCCTCACCTGGGGTGCGGGCGTTGTTGCCTTCGCGTTTTCTGTATCGTATTCTGGTTGGACTGTATCAATAGATGAGCCAGGGAGCAACCCGGGCCGTGCGCAGACTGATCCGCCGGACGGACTGGCAGGGAGGAACGGGTTGCAGAAGCAGGACGATCGGGCCGTCGCGCACGACAAGAGCCGTGTTGCGAACGACAAGGGCCCGGACAGGACCCAAGACAAGAGTCAAGTGCAGGTGATCGCGCGCGCCGCTGCGATCCTGCGCGCACTCGAGGAGCAGCCGGCAGGCTTGAGCCTGGGAGCCATTGCACAGCGTGTCGGGCTTGCGCGCTCGACCGTGCAGCGCATCGTCGCGGCGCTGGCGGCGGAAAAGCTCCTGATCGCGGCTTCGCCCACCGGCCGGGTCCGGCTCGGCCCGACCATCCTGCGGCTCGCGGCCTCGGCGCGTACCGATTTCGTCGCCAGCGCGCGACCGTTCCTGGTCCGCCTCTCGAACGATCTCAACGAAACCGTCGACCTCGCGACCATCAAGAAGGATCACCTCATCTTCGTCGACCAGGTGATCGGGCCGCAGCGGCTGCGCACGGTGTCGGCGGTGGGCGAGACCTTTCCGCTCTACTGCACCGCGAACGGCAAGGCCTATCTCGCCGCGCTCGACGAGGTCGCCGTGGCACGGCTCATCGGCACCAGCTTCGAGCGGCGCACCGCCAACACGATCACGCGGCTCGTCGACCTGCTGAAGGAGCTCAAGGTCGTGCGCAAAACCGGCGTGGCGTTCGATCGCGAGGAGCACACGCTGGGGATTTGCGCGGCCGGTGTGGTGATGCGCGATCCGCTCGGCAATGATCTCGCGATCTCGGTGCCGGTGCCGGCGCAGCAATTCCATGCGCAGGAGAAGTTGATCGCCGAGCGGCTCGTGGCCACACCGGCGGCTGCTGGAGGAGCATCTCGCATCCGCGGCGGCGTGATGCCGCTGTGCCGGCGTTTGCCGCGCGACGGCGTGTTGAACGGGTGAAGCCTACGTACGTAGAATAATGCGAGGGAGGAGTTGCGGTGACAAAAAAAATCCGCGGCGTCGCGTTCGAGGAAAATCTCGACAACAGATCACATCGATAGTTTCAAAAGGCGGGCTGCATTCTCGTAATAGATTTTCTTAAGAATGCCGTCTGGAAGGCCAATTCCGTAAATCCGCCAACGCCCCTGTGGGGGAACCGGCGCTGGCGCGTAGTGGAGAGAGCGCAGTCACAACAAACCCGATGACAACTTCTCGATTTAACTCTATTTATTTTTCAGTCCTGGCAAGCCTTGGACTCTGGTCCTTCCTGCCCGAAACGGGTCGCTCGCATGCAGTCCAGGATGAGAATCGCTATTTGACCAGCCTTGAGACTTCCGCAACTTATTCAGCCACCGACTTCGCCCCTGATGGAAATCTCTCAAAGAAAATCTGGAAGAACGCCAGTTGGACCGAGTTCGAACGCGACAAAGCGGGAAAAATCGAAAATCCGATGCTCCGGACGCGCGTAGCCGCAGCTTGGACCGACCGATTCATCTACTTCGCATTCTCGGCTCACTATGATCGGCTAAACACCTACGAAGGCGAGGACATCACTAAAGAACGATGGGAATTATGGAATCGTGACGTAGTGGAGGTCTTCCTGAACCCGGACCCCGAACGGATGACCCACTACTATGAATTTGAAGTAGCTCCGAACAACCAATGGATCGACCTGGAGATCGAGAAGAAGAAAACTCCCTTCAACGACGCGTCGTGGGACTCCGGATTTGAGCACGCAACGCGGATCGATGCGAAGCATAAGCTCTGGGTCGCCGAAATGAGGATTCCGCTCTCCGCTTTGCGCATCAACGCAATTCACAAGGGTGATCTTTGGCGTGTGAATTTCTTTCGTGCGGCTGGAGCCGGAGAAGACGCTCAGCGTGTCTTCCTCGCTTGGAGCCCTATTCCGCAAGGCAGCACCTTCCACGTGCCGAACCGCTTCGGAATCTTGCGCTTCCTAAAGTAATTTTGTAGGACTAATTTTTCTGTTCTATGTACGCGCCGCCCGGCACGAGAAACGAAATGGGCCACGACTCCCGTTTCTTTTCCACTAGCTCCGGCCATTTCACCAATACGGAATCTGCGCCGCGCACAGGTTTCACTCCAGACACAACTTCTGCGATCTCGTCGTCGATGGTGAGATAGTCGAAGCGCTTTCCTCCTGGACCAGGCAGATCGAACTTCGCAATCTGCCTCAGTGTTTGACCGCGCGCGCAGGATGAAGACGAGACGCCAAACACAAAGAGCAAGACGATGCTGATTGAAGTTTCAAGAACCATCCGCCTGCGACGCTTGCTCTCCATGAACGCCATAATCTCCACTCCGAATTCTCGACGAACCTTAACCTGTCATTAATCGGTCTCTTCGGGTGGCCGGACCGTCACGAACCCTCGATACAGCGCGAGGTCGTAGGCTCATCGCAGGGAGTACCGAACCCCGACCTTCTTTTTCAACCTGTCCGTGTGGTTAGCGATCGCCAACCGCGTCGTACACCACCATTCGCGCAACCGGCTTGCCATCCTCTTCCTGCTCCGGCGTGTAGAGACGATGCGTTCGCAAGTCCACGGCCACGGTGTGCACGGCGTGTTGCACGCGAAAGTCTTCGAGCTTGCTGTAGTGGTCGGCGTCATCCTGGTGGAAGACGGCAATCGCCCCGCTGTAGCAGGCGACGTAGATCCGCCGCAGGCCCGGGTCGAACTTGATGACATCGGGTCCGCCCGGCAGGGGAAGAAATGCGATGGCGGTCTTCTTATCGAGATCGAACACCGTCATTAGTTCGTTTCCCTCGCAGGAAAGAAACGCGCGGTGGTGCTCCGGATCGAGCGCCATGCCGTGGTTCCCTTTGCATTTCCCGACCGGATATCGCCCGACTACGTTATCGGTCGCGGGATCGATGACCGCAAAGATGTCCTGGTCCTGCAGGTTCACATACACCTTGCGCGCGACCGGATCGTACTGCGGCATCCCCGTCTCGCTGTCGAAATGCAGTGTTTTCACGATCTCGTCTTTCATCACGTCGACGACCGCTTCCGCTTTTCCGCGCTCGTCCGAAACATAGAGTTTGTGGAAAGGAGCGGCATAAGCGCTCCCGTCCGGCTTCGCTTCCGTTTTCAGCTTCTTCACCACCTTCATCTGCTGAATGTCTACGACGCCGATGGTGTTGTCGTGCGCGTTCGAGGTGTAGAACTTCTTGAGTTCGGAGACGTATTCGACTCCTTCCACGCCGGGTGTGTCGGTGACCGTAGCGACGACCTTGTTGGTTCGAAGGTCGATCACGTAGGTCTGGTCCGCGGCGAGGTGAGCGGAAATCAGGTAGTGATCGTCCGGGTCAATCGTAAGGTAGTCGAATCGCCTTCCGCCCGGACCGGGAAGGTCGAATTTCGCAACTTCTTTCAAGGTCTGTCCGAACGCGCCACTCGCGGCCACACTCAAAAGTGAGCCCAGGAGCAGCGCAGCTCTTTGCCAAGACAGTTTTCGGTTTCGCATGAGTCCCTCGTTAGTGGGAGGACGTGCCTTTGCCCAACTCGCCGAGCGTTGCCTTAAACGCATTCGCCAGCTTGTCGGCCGGTCCGCGGCCCCAGTAGTGCAGGAAAATCACCATCGGCTTTTCGTCCGTCATGTGGTGATGAATTGCCACGATATCGATCCCGTTCTTCCGCAGCGTCTGCAATACCGGAGTCACTTCGCCTTCCAGCATGGCAATGTCGCCAGCCACAACCGCATCGTCCTGCGTGCCGTAGAACGCGGCCCAAGTGTTCAGGCCCATGCGCGCATTGATGGTCGCGCCATGGTCTTTCATCGCGAAGTCGCTGCGGCCCACGGTGATTTTGTAGACCGCGCCGGACGCTTCGCCGGTGTGCCCGACAATCTGTGCGATCTTCGCCGTGTCGAGCGCCGCGCCGGAGCTGCCCAAAGAAGTGACCGCTCCCGGCTTCACGTGGCCGATCAGATCAAACGCCGGTTTCACTTCGCGCGCAAGATCCGCCGCTTTCCCCATTCCGTGCACGTGCATGTAGTAGACGTGCGGGTCGTCCCAGAAGAAGTGGTTGTGGAGCGCGGTGACTTCGATTCCGTTGTCGAGCAGCGCGGACATCACCGGATTCACTTCCTCTTGCAGCAGCACCAGGTCGCCCATCATCACTTCGCTGCCGTCACTCGCCTTCGTGAATGCGACCCAACCGCCGAAACCGAACGGCGTCGGCGTCGAAACTCCTGCCACCGTCATCTTGAGATCGTTTCGCGGAATGTTGACTTTCAGCACCCCGTCCTTGAAGTCTCCCTTGCGGTCGAGCGATTTCAGAACTTCCTGATAGTCGCCGGGTATCTCCTGCGCGAACACCGCCGTGCCAAAAACGAGCAGACAAGCGAGCAGAGCTAACTGCGTGTATTTCTTCGTCGCCGACATCAAACACCTCCGTGTCTAGTTTCTTGGCTGGTCAAATTTGTTTGCGCTACTTCGCGGGTGCGGCCTCTGTAAAAGGTTTTGTCGTCACATGGCTTCCGGCGCGTAACTCATCGGTCCCGCGCACGGCGACTTCGTCTCCTTCGTGCAGTCCGCCGAAAACCTCGATCATCTTTCCGTCCTGTTCTCCGGTCTGCACGTTCACCCATTCGGTGTTGCCGTCGCGAATGCGAATCACGAAAGTCGCTTCCGTGGTCCGCGCGACTGCGGAAACCGGAACAAACAACGTCGGTTCCGACCGCCGCACGGGCCAAAGCACTTCGGGGAACATGCCCGAGCTCAACCGGCCGTCCCTATTCTCGACATCCAGTTCCACCGGCATCGTCCGCGTCTTCACGTCCACCGAGTGGGCGATGCGCGCCACCGTGCCCGAAAACGTCTGGCTTGGAAACGCCGGAACGCTGAAGTCCACCTTGATCCCCTCCTTCATTCCCGCCGAATACTTCTCGGGGACGGGAACGACGAGCCGCAGCTTGCTGATCTTTTCCACGCGCACCATCGGGAGGGAACTCGTGGCCCCACTCGTCGCCGGCCCTACGAGAGAGCCCGGGTGAACGTTGCGTTCCGTCACAACGCCGTCGAACGGAGCCCGTACTTCGAGGTATCCCTCGATTTCCGAAACCGATTTGAGGCCTGACTTCGCGGCCTCCGCGCTGCCTCGCATGGCTTCCACCTTGGCCCGGTCCGCGTCGACGGCGCGCTGCGCTACTTCAAGATCGTTGCCGGCCACCACGCCGGGCGTGGCCGAAGCGTTTTTCAAGCGCTCGAACGTGCTTTGGTCCGAAGCCAGCTTAGCCTCCGCTTCCGCGCGCTGCGCCTCCGCCGCCTGCAGCTTCGACTGCGACTCTGCCCGTTGCGCCGCAAGTTCCGGCGCCACCAGACGCGCCATCACCTGCCCCGTTCTCACGCGGGTTCCGCGGTCCACGCTGATCGAATCGACATATGCCGTAACCTTCGGAAAGACGGCGACCGATTCGTACGCCTGCAACTCACCCGGAAGACGGGTCGTGATCGACAGTGTCTTCGACCCGGTTTTCACGACTTCAACCGTCGGCGTGGCGGCAGCAGATGCCTGAACCTTCGCGCCCGAATTCGAGTTCGAGCCGCATGCCGCGCACCCGCACGCCACAGCAAGAAGCAAAAACGGAAAAATTCGCAATCGGGTCATATCGTTTCTCCGGGCTGAGCACCGCGCGCGAAAGCGCTTGCGGGGTCGTCGGGATCGAGCGAAGGCGAACCGACCGGGGCGCGCTGCTGAACGAGCGAGAACACCAGCGGCAAAATCAGGAGCGTCGCAGCGGTTGCAAAGAAGAGGCCTCCAATCACGGCGCGGCCGAGCGGGGCCGTTTGCTGGCTTCCTTCGCCGATGCCGAGCGCCATCGGCACCATGCCAGCAATCATCGCCATGCTCGTCATCAGGATCGGCCTCATGCGCGTCTTTGCCCCGTGCAACGCCGACTCAGTGCCGCCTTTCCCGCCCGGCGATACTCTTCCGCGAACATAACGAGCAGGATCGCGTTCGCCACCGCGACGCCAATCGCCATGATCGCCCCCATGAACGATTGGATGTTCAAGCTCGTACCCGTCAGCAACAGCATGAAGACCACTCCACAGATTACCGCGGGGACGGTCGAGAGCACAACGAACGCGAGTCTCAGCGATTGAAAGTTCGCGGCGAGCAGCAGATAAATGACCAGCACCGCGAGCAGCAGGCCGATTCCGAGGTTCGTCAACGTTTGTTTCATCGGGCCGATCTGTCCGCGGACCGTCACCTTCAAGCCGCGTGGCAGTTCTCCGGCGCGCCGGATGGCGCTATCCAGTTGCGAAGAAATCCTTCCAAGGTCTTCTCCCGAGACATTCGCGGTCAAAGTCACCATCCGCTGACCGTTTAAGCGATGGTATTCGCCGACGACGGTTCCGTACCCCACCTCGGCCACGTCACCCATCAGGGGATGCGAGGACGCGCCCTGCATCACCGGAATGTGTTCGACATCTTGAATCGAAGTCACCTCGGATTGCGGAATCTGCACCTGCACCTGATACGCGACGCCGGACTTCGGGTCCGCCCAATAGTTTGGCGCGACGAACCTGCTTGAAGAAGTTGCTGCCAGGAACGACCGGCCCACACCGGCGGTCGTTACGCCAAGCTGTCCGGCCCGCTCGCGGTCCACGTTGATATTGATGGTTGGATAGTCGAGTGGCTCGATCGTATTGCAAGTCACGGAGAGCCGGAATCTTGGCGACCTCAGTCGCAATTTTCGCGGCAAAGGCGCGATCCGCTCCGAGGTCCGGCCCGCCACATTGATCTCTACAGGTGTGGGAGCGCCAAAATTCATGATCTGCGTCACGATGTCCGCCGCTTCAAAGGAAAACTGACATCCCGGAAATTTGCCGGGCAAGATTTTCCGCAAACGTTCTTCGAATTGGTCGCCGCGAATGTGGGAGTCGGGATTAAACGCCACGCGCAAGACTGCTTCGTGCTGTCCGCTGCTCCACAGGTAAATCGAATTGATCGGATAGCTCGTCGGTATTGCTCCAACATAACCCAGCGTGAGCCGACGTTGCCTTCCCCAGCTGTTTCTTGATCGTGCGAAGCACATCCAGAGCAAGCCTCTCTGTAGTCTCGACACGGGTTCCGATTGGCGCGCGAAACCTCAGAAGGAACTGGTCGGAGGAAACTCGCGGAAAAATCTCCCGCCCGAGCGTCGGTCCCAGCAGCACCAATGACCAGCACGGGACCACAACATATGCGGTGATCGTGAGCCCCCGGATGCCGAGGAGCCGGTTCAGAATCTACCGAGGCTGTCCCGCAACGCTATCGAGCAACGAGGGTGCATTCTCCGCTTCCGGTGGCGTGCTCCCGCAGAATCCAAGTCGACAAGCACCGGCACAAGAGTGCTCGACAACAGATAGGACGCGGCCATGGCGAAACCCACGGCCAGCGAAAGCGGCACGAAGAGCGACTGCGCAGACCCCGGTCATGAAGAAGGAGGGAACAAACACCGCGAGGACGCAGAGCATGGCGAGCAGCCGCGGAACCGCGACTTCTTTGCTGGCTTCGAGCACCGCCACGCGCGTCGCTTGCCCTGATCAAGATGGCTGTGGATGTTTTCCATCACGACCGTCGATTCGTCGACAAGAATTCCGACGGCCAGCGCCAGGCCGCCAAGCGTCATAATGTTGACCGTCTGGCCGGCGACCCACAGCGCCACAACCGCGGTCAGCAAGAGCAAACGGGATCGTTGCGACGACGATCAGCGCACTCCGCCAGTCGCGCAAAAACAACAGGACCATCAGCCCGTCAGCACCGCCCCGAGCAGTCCCTCGTTCACGACCGACATGCAGTGCATTTCGCACGTAGGGCGACTGGTCGAACTCATAGTCGATCTTGATGTCGGAAGGAACGACGGATTGGAATTGCGCGCAGACTGCTTCACCTCGTTGACGACGGCCAGCGTCGAGGCGTCGGCGCGTTTGGTCACCGGAATATAGACCGTGCGGCGGCCATTCACCTCCGCGTAGCCGGTAATGATGTCGCTCGAGTCTTCGACCGTGCCGACATCGCGCAGAAATACCGTCGGGCCCGCGCCGGTGCGGATCGGAAGGTTCTGCAAGATCCTTGATGTTCGAGACCACGGAGTTGATGGGCGCTATACGGTAGCAAATCGCCGGTCCGGACATTGCCGGCGGGCACGATCATGTTGCCCGGCGTTCAGCGCCTGCACGACTTCCTCCGGCGCCATGCGGTAGGCGCGCAGGCGATCCGGATTGACATTGACGACAATGCGTTCGCGCCGCTCCGCCAAAGGGAGGCGGAGCCGATACACCCGGCAGCGTTGCAAACAGCGGCCGCACGCGGTTCAACGCGAGATCCTGAATCTCGCCGACGCTGTTCGTGTCGAACTTGAGAAGACCAGATAGCCCACCGGAACGCTGCCCGCGTCGAAACGCATGACGAACGGCGCGACCGTCCCCGGCGGCATGAATGCGCGCGCGCGGTCCACGTACCCCACCGTCTGCGCCATCGCCTGGCTCATGTCCGTGCCAGGATGAAATGTCAGCTTCAGCAGACCCACATCCCTGAATGGACTTTGATTCGACGCCTCGATGCCCGTGATGTAGAGGAAGTGATATTCGTAGTAGTAGACGAGATAACCTTCCATCTGCGCCGGCGACCATTCCGCCGTATGGCTGCGCGACGTAGATCACCGGCAGATTCAGGTTTGGAAAAATATCGATCGGCATCCGCGTAAGGGCGAGAATCGAGCACAACGCCACACCGATCACGAGAACGATCACGGAGATGGGATTGCGAAGCGCGCTGCGCAGGAGCCACATTGGTTAATGCGCTCCTTGTGCCGCGTCGTGCAGCGATTGAAGAAACGGAGTGAGGTCGCCCTGTGCCGCCCCAACCGACGCCAGATTTTGCCAGACTGCGAGACGCGCGAGCGCGTCGTCAATCTCCGCCTGCACGAGAAAACTCTGTGCGTAGGAAACATCCACAAGCGTTGCAAGTCCCGCCTGATACCGCGCCCGTTCCTGTGTCTCTGTCGTCCGCGCGGCGTCGAGTTCCACGGGGGTGTTCTCAGCGACTTTGCGCGCGCCGTCGAGCGAGGCTTGCGCCTTGCGAAGCTGTCCCGTGAGGTCTTGCAGCGCCTGGTCGTAGCGCGCTTGCTCCACTCGTTCGTTTGCGGCTTCGACCGCTTTCTTCGATTTGATCGAGAAAATGTCGAACACCGGGAACGTCACCGTCACGCCCGCGGCCCAATTCGCGCGATCCGGGCCTAGGCCCTCGCTGCCCCCCAGAAATTTGCCGTTCGGATCGACGCCGCTACCGCGACCCATGACCACGGACTGGAGATACAACTTCGGGTAGTACGCACGGCTGAGAGCGTGGACGAGCAACTCGGATTCCGCGACTCGCGCTTTTTGCGCTTCGGCAAAGGGATTCGTCGCGACGGTACTCGACGCCGGCGCCGCCGACGGGGGAGCACCGAACAAAACGCTTTCTCGCGCTTCCACATTCTGATCCGCGATTCCGAGAATGTTCGCGAGCGCCGCCCGGCTCGTCTCCGCCTGCTGCTGGGCTCTGCCAGATTCACCCGAGCACGCGCAAGTTCCGCGTCCGCCCGGGATGCGTCGGCGCCGGCCCGAAGCTGGTTGTCCACAAGGACGTGGACTGATTTGGAAAACGTTTCGCGCCGTTCTGCATCCGCCTGCGCGGCGCGCACCGTTTGTTCCGCCGCGAGCAACGTCAAGTACGCATTCACCGTCGCGACCGTGACATCGAGGCGAGTAAGTGAGGCTTCCGCCGAAGCCCGGTTCTGCACGGCGCGCGCCGCATCCACTCTCGCTCCGCGAGACCCGAAGTCGAGAGGCTCCCAGGAAAACAGCAGCCCGCCAGCGCTTCCCCAGGCGCTTTGATTCGAAGGCGAAAGTGGGACCGGCCCGGTAATTGGAGCGATTACAGTGTTCGGTGTAGTCAGCCCGGTGATGTTGTTGTCGGTCGCACGATTTGTCTGCCAGAGGATGTCCGTCCGCGGCAAATACGCCGTTCGCGCCAAGCCCACGCCGGCCTGGGCCGCGCGCAAGCGTTCGAGCGAAGCCCGCACCGCGGGATAGTTCTTGAGCGCGAACTCGACGGCTTCTTCGAGCGTGAACACTTTCGTGTTTTGCGGGTCGGACTGCGCCGACATGGTCGTTCCCATGACCAGCAGCAGCGCGAAGCTTAAGCCCGTTTTCAAGTAGCCCCTGTGATGTGCAAACACGTTCGTCTACTCCTCCATTTACTTTCGCGGCGCGTGGTAGAGTCCTTCGATCAGCTGCATCCCGCGCTCCAGAAGTTTGTCGTCCGGGATCCCTTGCCGCGCCCAGCCTTTCAGGATTTCGTCGACTCCATAGCCTTCTTTGCGGCCGAAACGGTCGTCCAGGAGGTCCGCGTCGTGAATGATTTGTCCGATGACGCCAACGCGTGGATCTCGGACGCGAAACTGCTTTGTCAGGGTTTCAAACGTACAGTCCTCGCCGCGATGTCCGAACCCCTCTTCATGGAACATGTCGTACGGCACGGCTCCAGTCGGCACCTCATCGTCCGCCGCAAAAGCAAAGCGGGCTTTGGCGTCGATAAAGTTGCGGATAAGCCAGGCGGACGCGCACCGATCGACGCCCGGTCTTGGTCGCGTTACCCACGCCCTGCCCTTGTATTTTTTCGGATCGATCTTGGTTGCCACGCTCCCGGACTTGGCCGCGTTCGACCTGGTCGCCTGCTCGAGCAATTCTTGCACGCGCTTTTGCAGCGGGCTGTCGAAGAAATCAACCTCCACGATCTCCTGAAACCGGTTGCGCAACCGGCTGAGGCGGCCCGCACCTTTTCCTTCCACGCGCGTCGAGGAAAACGCGTGCAGCTCGCGGATCAACTCCTGGTACTCCCGCGCGCGCGCTTCTGCGAAACGGCCGATCAACTGCGGCCGCGACAGATTATCGATGCAGTCCACGTGAACCACCGATGCGTCTCCCCCATACTTCCGGATCGCCGTCGCGAGCCACTGAAAGCGCTCCTCACTACTCGAGTTGTTCGGAAGCAGGTAGCCGGAGTTCCCGAGCGGCACGGTTCCGTAGCGCTGCAGCTTCCTCCAAATCTCAACGCGCTGGCTAGCGCGTTTCGCGGGCAGCGTGAACGTCAGCAGCAGCCACGCGCTCTCGCTTGTGCGTCGTACGGTCATTTCTATTGGATGTTATATCTGTAACAAAGGTCTGGTCAAGGCGGGCTGCGATCGACACAAATGGCGCGAAGATTCGGTCAATTGTTTCAGGAATTTACTGGACGGAAGAGTCGGGGAGGTTGGCCCTGTCCTACCACCTGAAGTTGCTCGCGGAGTGCATGCTCCTGCGCGGCGAGCGGCATGAACTGTTCATGCCAAAAACGCATGCGTTCCGGTTCGGGGAGCGAAGCCATCGCGTGCACCGTTGGAGACGCTGCGGCCGATCAACCAGCTCACGGTTGAGCGCATCGAGATGAAGTTCAATCTCTGATTCTCGGAGTTTCGCTCGAAGATTGCGCGGCACGTAACGGAAGGTTGTTATGCTCAATTCCTGGGTCATGAGCTGCAGTTCCTCATGGCGGCTGACTGCCTGAGCCATTGCCTGAGACAGGCGTATATCTTCCGCGATCATGTTCCGATACCCCGCGGCTCCTGCATGCTTTAGGGCAAGCCAGACTTTCAGAGCACGGAAGCCTCGCGAATTCTGGGGACCATAATCGACATAGTTCGTCACCCGCTCCTCGAAATGGTGGTAGGGAGGGTGATACGCGAACGCCGCGCGCAGCATCTCCGGATCGCGAACCAGCGCGCATCCGGCCCCTCGAGCGGCGCGTACAGCCATTTGTGCGGATCAACCGCAACCGAATCGGCCCGGGTCAACTGTGCGACAACCTCCCACGTTTGCTGGTAGCGTAGTTGACTCCATCGTGGCAAACAGAAAACCGCCGCAGCGAAGATTCCTGATTTTTTTGCGTCACAGCCTCTAGATTGGGCAAGGCAAGTGCCATTGGGCGTCGGTCGCCTCCCGGGGACAGTGCGCTTGCCTAGCGCTAGCTCGGTCCGTTTTCAGGCGGACCGAATCGTAGTCTCCGTCAAGAGAGCAGCCGAATCCCTGTCAAGATAAGTTGTGGTGTTCGAGTGGGTGCGAAGAATGGAAGCCGGGGCCTGAGGGCTGATTGCCCCCTCAAGACAAGCCTTTACCGCGCGCGCTTTACGCGTGCCGGGAACGACCGTAATGATCTCCTTCGTCTTCAAGATCTCCTTTACCGACATCGAAATCGCACGCAGGGGAACTTCGGAAATTGTTCCAAACCAGCCCTCAGTAACCTGTTGCCACCTGCAAACTTCATCCAGTTCCACAATCAGGTACGGCTCATCGGTCTCGAAGTCCGCTGGTGGATCGTTAAATGCCAAATGACCATTTTCGCCAATGCCGACGAACGCGATATCCACTGGGGCGGACTTCAGTTCGCGGCCGATCACACGAATTACCTCCCCCGGATCCTGCTCGCCATCGAGCAGATGATACTTGCGAATTCCTGTTTTTTGAATGAACCTCTCCATCAGGTATTTGCAAAAACTTGCCGGATGCGTGGCGGGAATTCCAATGTATTCATCCAGATGAAACATTTCGACCCTCTGCCAGTCAATCCCCGGAGTAGAGGTCAGCGATTCGAGAAAATCCATCTGAGAAGCCCCGGTTGCCGCGATAATCCGAACCGATTCAGAATGAGCCAAAACGTGCTGGAGTGAACGCGCAGCATGTAGAGCGGCCGCTTCCCCCACCTCAAGTTTGTTTGGCAGCACAGTTACACGCACGCGATCGCCCTCCTTCGATAGGCCACTATGTCAATTTTTCCGATAAAATCAATGTTATTTCCGGTATTTCAGAAACATATAAGGCATTTCCCAGCAAAATTCCATTGGACACAATTCCAATTCTGGGATATTCATACACAATCATGCAATCCCGAAAAGCGCGCCTCCTCGACGTTGCCAAACTTGCCAAAGTCAGCCCAGCTACCGTTTCGCGGGTGGCCAACGGAAACCCCCAAGTTGATCCTCAGATCCAAAGCTCCGTGTACGACGCAGCCAAGAAACTCGGCATCGACCTGACCCTGAACAGGAAGAATCGGACGATCGCTTTCGTGCTCGGGAACCGCGATACAGTAAATGAATTCCAGTCGAGGATCCTGCTGGGTGCCGAGGGTTATTGCGCCCAGCACGATTGGGATCTTCAGTTCATCTCCTTTCGCTTCGACCTCAATGCGCCTCCTGCCAATATTCGGCTGCCTCATGCCCTGACAAGACCAAATCGTCCCGGCGGCGTAATCCTGAGCGGCACGCATTCCGTGAGCATTTTCGCGGCGCTGCGCGAGAAGCGCATTCCCTTTTCGGTTGTCGGAAACAACATCGTTGGTGATTGGCGCCCCGAAGAGTGCGACTGCGTCTATACCGACGACGTGCGGGGCTCGGCCGAGATTACAAGGCACCTCATCGCACAAGGTCATTCCGCCATTTGTTACATTGGGAATCTTCGGCTCCCCTGGTTTGCCCGGTGTGCGAACGGATACGAGCAAGCGATGAAGGAAGCCGGTCTCGAACCGCGCTTCCGAGAAATTCATTCCGAAGATCGCGAACTGGGGTACCTTGCCGCCAAATCCTTGCTCGCTCGCGGGGAACGGCCGACCGCCCTGTTTGTGGGCACGGACCAAGCGGCATCCGGCGTCTACCAGGCCTTGCAAGAATCCGGCATCCGAATCCCGGACGACATAAGCGTGGCCGGCTTCAACGACACGCTTGGCGACGTGCTGCATCCGGGATTGACTACGGTGCGCGAATTCCCGAAAGAATTGGGAACACACCTCGCTGAATTCACGCTCCGCCGCATCCAGCAGCCGGAGCTGCCGCCGCAACAGCTCCTTATGCCGACGGAACTTATCCGGCGGGAAAGTATCCGGCGGATTCCGCCAACGCCGCGAGCCATGCAAACCACCGAGACAAGAGCGCTCTGACTTTCCCCGACAATTGGACGAACTTCTGAAGTCGATTGATCTCATTTCAATTTCATACGAAATCTTCGATTGGAAAACGGGCGGCCCACCTGTGCGGACCGCCCATTTCGTTGCGCTGCTCGCCGGGGTGTTAAAACGTAATCCGCAATCTCAATCGGACGGTTCGACGGCTGTCGATGCCCTCCTGGCTAAAACTACTGATCAGCCGGCCAAAATTGTCATTGCGTGTTATGTCTCCCGGGGCGACCGGCAAGATTTTGAGCGTGGCCGGGTCGACACGAACAGTGAACGATCCCAACCATGCGAATTCTCCGCCGCCACCGCCTGCATCAGCGATTCGGAGAGAACAGCGGATGGTTAAAGAGGTTGTCGACGTCCGCGCCGAATTGAGCAGTAAGACGATCGCCCAAATGAAAGTCCTTATGTAAACCCAGATTTACTCCCCAGGTTCCTGGTCCCCAGAGCATGTTGCGCTTTGCCACTTGAGGATTGCTGAAGACATCCGCTCCTACCGTGGGAGGAGCGAAGGAATCCGGATTCCAGATCTGGTCTCCATTCTTGTGGTTGAAATTGTTATCCACGACGATGGGCGGTACGAAGGCTCGGCATTGAAGTCGCCAACGGCGTCGAGCGAAGTGACACCAATATTGCCGGGCAGCACTGGCGGCGTCACTATTTGTACAGTCATCGCAAGTCCAGAAGGGAGTGAAGCCGGTTCCAGACTTGGCGAACATGTTGAATGTGGTTTGCCAGCCGCCAACAAGCAAGTCGGCCGCACGAGACATGTTGGCGCCGAATCTGCGCCCTCTTGCCTACCGGCAAATCATAAATGCCATAAGCGACAAAACGATGGTGCGAGATATATCCATCAATTCCATAGTCGCTGTCGGGCTGAAAAGGGTTATAAGTAATGCCACCGAGGCTGGAATTCCCTGTGTCTAGGGCGGTGGATTTCTGGTCCAGATACGTATACGACGCCATGAACATAAGACCGTTCTTATAGCGACGTTCGACTTGCGTCTGAAATGCGTTCGATTGCGCGTGGCCATAATTTCCGTAGCTCAGTATGAAGTCGCCGAGTGCCGGAAAGCGATATCGAGCCAGATCCGCATCCGAGAATTCGCAGTCCGCCGCGTCTACCGGGTCACAGGCAGTGACGCCATCTCCCGTGCTGGTACCAACGGCGAGTCACTCGGCGCAACTTCGTTCAAGTCTTTGCCAGCGATCAGGCCGTGCATGGTTGAACCTAGATAGGAGAAGCGAACCGCGCTGCCCCAACCAATTTCGCGCTCGTAGGTAGCGTTGTACTGGTGGATGCGTGGTTGGTGAATGCCGAACGGCACCACGTTTACCGCGGGAATATTGCCGGTGGCCCGCACCGCGCCGCCCGTGAGAGGACTGAAGCCATGCGCCCCGTCCCCCGGCCAACCTTCGAACGGAACCGAAGTGTTGGTTTTCGTAATGCCTTGGTTGAAAGGGTTGGTGGCGATGGGATCGCGAATGCCTTGCGCAGCGGACGTCGGATAGTAGATACCGTATCCGCCCCGGATTACGGAATTCTGGCCGATGCGCCACGCGATTCCGACTCGCGGAGCCCAATCGTTCTTATCGGTACGCACCACTCCACGGCCAACGTCCAGACCGGACTGGCCAGCCAAAACATATCCAAAATTGATGATGCGAGGATCGAGAAAGTCGAGCGTTTTGTTGGATGGAATGACGAAGCGGCCCAGTTGCCCGGTGCGCGGGATCGACAAATTGGGATCAAAGTTGGCGATCAAGTCGTTCTTGTCGATAAACGGAGTGATGAGTTCATAGCGCAGACCCAGGTTCACGGTGATGCGCGAGCTCAATTTCCAGGCATCCTGGAAAAAGAACCCGTTCTCCCAATTATGAACATCCATGGGGGGCCGCGGCTTCGAAACGGTACTCACGCTACTTGGAGGCAGGCCGAGCAAGAAGTTGGTGAACGGGGTCAACCCTGTTCCCGGGTAGGTCATCGAGCCACGCGGGTTTCCGCGATTCAGGGCAAAGCCATCCTGAGCCGAGTCATAGACCATGTCTCCGCCCATCCGGAAAGTGTGTTTACCGTGGATCCAGGTGAGAGTGTCGCCGTATGTCACGAGGTGCTGGTTCAGCGGACGGAACGTGTTTCTTCCGCCGTTAGTGAACGTGGCGAACGTGCCGCTGAAATTCACCGCGGGATGTCCGAACGTGGAAAGCGCAAAGGGGCCTGTCACAGCGCCGTAAGCATCGATATCGCTCTGGTCAAATCCGATGCTTGACAGGAATCCCTCAAGCGTAGTGTTGCTGTGCTGCAGCAAGTTTTCGCGATTGAAGCCACCGCGAAGTTCATTGATGAAGTTGGGGGAGAACGTGTGGATGTAGGAAAGCGAAATCGTGTTATTCCGTCGATCTCTCTGAGTCAGCCCCAAGCCCGTGTATGGATTGACGACCGCATTTTGCGCGCTGATTTGCGAGGAAATGTTGTAAACGCCGTACAGCCGATTGTTTTCGGAGAAGTCGTGGTCAATACGTACAACGCCGGTATCAAGAGTCGAGCGACCCGGCAGAATCGTTTGAAACCCGCCAATGATCCGGCCGTTGGAGGGGTTGATCGGGCGCGCTGATCGCCAATTTTTGGGAAATAGGTATCGATCAGTGCTTGCGTGCTCGAGTTCAGCAGACCGAGAAGGAATCGTGACGAAACGCACCGTTCCCGTGCTGCTGTCGGTGTTATCGGTGATTTCCTGCGCCGTCATTTGCGAAAGGATGGAATTCGGCACAGCCGGCCGCTTCGCTGGATCAATTGCCGAGAAGTTTCCCGTGTACAGATCAGGGTGCGGGACGGTACTCGACTGGAATTTTACTGTGTTTACCTCGTAGTCGCGCTCATAAGACGTAAAGAACCAGGTTTTTTTACTATGCGGGATCGGTCCGCCAAACGAGCCGCCAATGTCGTTGGTATTGAAATACGGGTTAGGATATTTGCTCTGGAACGAGGTTGGAGCGAAATTGGCTTTGCCGTTCAAATCGTCAAGAGTCCACGCGGCAAGCGCCGAGTTCTTGTTGTTGTAAACGGCGGAACCGTGGTATTCGGAACCGCCGCGTTTCGTCTGAAACACGAATGTTCGCAACCCCGGCGTATTCCGCGCTAAAGTCCGTGGTAAGAATGTTGACCTCGCCGACGGCTTCCAGCGAAGGCTTGCTGGAAGTCGGTTCTCCGAAGATGCCGCCGTTGGAACGCTGGCCATCAAGCGAGAAACTTCCGCCATAGCTCTGGGCCCCAAGAAACTTGAACTCACCATCCGCGGATCCCTGGGTAATATTGGGATTCAAATAGAGGAAAGAATAGACATCTCGGCTGTCACGGGGGAGTTGGGTGATCGCAACGCTGGTAAACGTTTCGCTAATCGTCTGGTCTTCCGTATTGATCGACGCGCCTTCCGCGGATACTACAACGGTCTCTTTGCTCTGCGATATCTTCAAAACTGCGTCCGCGCCCACGGTTTCGCTGCCGTTGAGGAAAACGTCCTTAATCTCCGTTGTCGACATACCCGGCGCAGTAATGGTCAACAGGTACTTGCCCGATTTCAGGCCGAACATTTCGTAATAACCTTGACCGTTGGTCTTGGTTTCCCGAACGGCGTTCGTCCCTGTGTCAGTGATCGTAACGGACGCATTGGGAATCACAGCTCCCGCCGTATCCGTCACCACTCCTCTAATCGTCCCGAGGTCCGTTCCCTGCCCGAATACTTGTCCCGCGCCCATGCAGGCCACGAGTAACGCCACTATTAAAATTGCAAATCGATTCCCCACGTCGAACCTCCCCTAAGACACTTGTTGTGAGGATTTATCATGGAAGGCAGCGAAATACAACACACAAATAGAAAAATCGTTAGTCCATTAAGAAATATTTCACAATAACCTAGAAATATGACTCAATATGTCCTTATCTCTGGGGACTTCGCATGTCCAAATCGATGCGCAGGCCACGCGCGAAGGCCACAGTCAAAACTATCTCACTTTCATGGAATCAGGTTCGAAGTAGTGCGGTAGAGGCAGGGCTTAAACCCAGGTTAAATTCCTTTGGCTCGGCTTAGGGCCGATCGGTATTCCCGACTAGAGCTAGTCGAGCGAGGTGATGGGCCATTCGAGTATCTGGGTGTAGAAATACATTTCGCAGCTCGGCTTGTCCCGATTCGTTCTGCCCAAGCTCCAAGCGTAAACTACCGGCGAGACATGTCCACCATGCTTTGGAATTGCTGAGCCCGGATTGTTCTTCAGCTCTGGCTAGAGCCGCCGTTAGCCGCTCTGTCCATTTATCACGATCGTAGACCTCAAGCTGCTTAGCCGATTTTGCCGCCAAAACAAGATTGGAAAGTTCCGTATCGCCTGCTACTTGTTTGAATCTAATTGACGCCTCGGCCTTCTCGCCGCAGGAATCGTATGTTTGAGCCAGAAAGTAGATTGTTCGAGGGGAATTCAGAATCGTCTCAAGCCCATTTTGGGTAAAAGCCAAACCATCCACAGGTTTGCCAATTGCCTTTGCTTCGGCCATCGCTTCTCCGCAACGACCACTCTTTGCCACCGCTTGCATTTGCTGCAGCTTCACTTCGATCCACACCTGGCGGACATTCAACCCACCTTCTTCTCTGCCAAAAAATCGGTTATGGAAGAGGGCAATCGCTCGGGAAAAATCCCCGGCTTCCGCCCTGTTCAATACAAGTTCGTATACCAGCGGAACTGGCATAGTTTTCAAGTCGGGATAGCGTTCGAGGATCTGCACTCGCTGCGCGGCCGGTTTGCCCAGAATGGCCATGGCAGCCGTAGCACCGGAATAGTTCACCGAATTCCTGGGATCGCTGACGATTCCCTCCTCGAAAACGGCCAACGCTTTTGCCGCATCGCGCTTTTCATGCAAAAGTGCCCAGCCCAAGCTCGCGTCCAATGCCGGAATCCCCGCACCAAGTTCGCTCGCCGCTTTCCATTCACGCAGAGCGTCAGGCGTCATAGCCCGCGCGAAATACCATGTGCCCAACAAATAGTGTGCGGTTGCGTCTTTTTCGTTGGAGCGGAGAGCCGCCTCAAGCGCCGATCGCTCTTCTGAACTGCTTGGAAAAACGTAGAGGGTCGAGAGCTTTGACGCGCGAGAATAGTCACTTGCGCCCGATTCACCTAGGCTCTCGCGGCAGTACCCAAGCAAATAAGCAATGAGCGGGTTCTCTTGGGGCGGGCGAATGCCAGGCTCGTGTTGATCGCCAGGCACTTCAGGATAGTCCCGCGAAAGAACTTTCACCGCTTTCGCAAAGAGTCGAAGCCTCGCGTATTGCGCTGCAATATTCAGCACGCGATAAGGATCAGCGGCCAGATGCGCGAGGGCCGGAACGCCCGCCTCTTCCTGAAGAAATGCGCTCAAGGGGAATCGACGTAGCAAAAGCTCCGCCTGTTTTTTCCCCGTCTGCGCATCGCCCGAAGCCCCAGCAAGAGCCACTTGCATTTCGAGCGCGCGTAAATCATCGGGTGACGCAACGAGGCTTTCGGCAACCAGATTTCTGGCCTCGCGCAAATTCCCGTGACGCGCTTCCCATTCTGCAATTCGCAAAGCAGCGGACGCGCGATGTTCCGGAGATCGCATGGCGACTTCGTAGGCATCCAAAGCTTCCGCGTCTTTACCGACTCCTTCAAGCGCCATTCCGAGGTAATAGGAGAGTTCGCCGTCGGTGGTATTCCGCGCTTGAGCAGTACCGAGCAGCTCTCGCGCCTCCTCAAATTGCTTCAAGCTGCATAGAATTCGCCCCGAAGCTTTGAGCAAAGCAAAACTCGTTGGAAACTTCCGTAACGCCTTCGCGTAGGTTGCCATCGCCGCCAGTTTGTCGCCGTTCAGCTCTTGCGAATCACCCGCCTGCAGCCAGTCGTCTTCGGTCCGTGAACTCTCGGCCGGAATCACATAGTTTGGCTGTGGGCCAAGATTGATCAGGGAATCGTCTGTCCATGCGTATTCACTCTCTGTTTGCCGCAAAATAACGGCGGCGTCGCGATCTTTCAGTTCGAAAGTGTATTTTAGATTGCTGTCGGGAACCGGCACTGCTTTCGTCCAGGTTTTTTCGGGTCGAAGCTCCTCCCGTTCGCTGAACAGCTCCTTATTCCCGTCGAGCAGCCGCAGGGTGGCGCCGGAAAACGCTCGATTCACGTTGAGCGAAACGACGAGCGAATCGTTTTTACGTTCCAAGTTGACGACGCCCGCGAGATTGGCGCGTGAAATCCCTCCAATTCCTCGAGCAGGCATCCAGTATTCCGAAAAATTGATATGTTGCTGCGGCTCCAGAAACGCGTACGTCTCTTGATTTCGAAAAAGACCGGCTTGTACTTCAGCATAAGCGCTGTTGTCATCGGACAACGCATCGCGCCAATCAAGACCATCTGCATCGACGCCCCACGACCAGATCTTCTTCGCTGGCAATTCAGAATAGCGCGCAAAATGCACGGTTCCGGTGTTCGAATGCGGGTGCCAGATGCCCATGAAATCTTCTCTGCTTCCATGAACAAAAAGTGAGACCGGACCGTCGGTCTCGTTCTTGATGATGCTCAGATCCTTGCCCGAGGCATCGATGGGCCACTTTTGGATTTCTGCAAAACCGTGCGCAGCTGCATACCGCATCGGATACTGAATATGCGAATCGTCCCATACTCTGACGGCAGCGTTACTCCACCAGTAGAAGCGCTGGCGGACATCGCTGCGATTGGACAATCGAACGCGCTGTTCTAGAACAGTAGAGCCACTCCGCAGGATGAGTTCGACGCTCCATTCCATTCCGTAAACACGATCGATATTTCCGACAGTAACAGAAGCGCTTCCGTCGTCATGTCTTGCGAAAGAAAAATCGACCGGGGACATGGACATCCAGTTATGGGAAACCGGAAAATTGAATTCAATTCCAAACGCCGCCCACGCACCCCGATAACCGATCCGCGCTTTTTTTAGCGACGGATTGGCATAGAACATCGGTTGCCCGCTGATTTTGTCAATGCAGGTATAAACGTGCCCGCCGATATCGGGCAGTACCGAACATTTCAGATATTCGTTTTCCAAATAGATCGCCCGCAATTCATGTTCGCGGCGCTCTCCCGTGATTTCATTGCGCAAAGTGTAGGGGTAGTTAAATCGCGGCGCGGCTTGCTGGTCGAACGGTGGATTGGGATCGGGTTCGCCTTCTTCATAGACCGGAAGCTTTAGCACTCCTTCCCACACGCGAACCTGCGAGCGTGCGGGAAGGGTTGCGCAGAAAAAACACAAGAAAAACAACAACCATTTGCTACATGTTGCACGTTTGCCTGCAGATTCCATTGTCCTGGTCTCAAATACTTCCGATCATCTTCCCGGCTTCAATTCTGGCGTTGCAATGTCTACCGGGCGATCTTCTCCATCAACCGAACCGTGCCAAACGCCGCCACCAAACGTAGTGATGTAAATCGCCTTCGGATTTTCAGGGTCCGGGATTACGCGGTGCCCCCATTTGAAATTGAAACCGGGAATTCTCGTCCAGTGTTCTCCGTGATCGGAGGAAATCCACGCCGAAGACTCAAATCCCGCGGCATATAAAATTTTCGCGTTGCGCGGATCAATCGTCACGTCATAGATATGTTGATCGCGTTCCAACACGTGTTTCCAGCTCTTTCCCTCATCCTCAGACAGAAAAATTCCGCCCCCTTCGCCATGCTGCCCCTTGTCCCGAGCCCAAGTCGCCAAATAAAGCCGCTTCTCATCTTCAGGATCAATTGCCAAACCATTCGGCGCATTCACTCCCTCAGGCATGGTTACAGGCATCCAATGCTCAGCCCCGTCAATGGAACGATAGATGGCTCCGTCCTTTTCCGTTCCGAAGCTGCCATCTTCCGAACGCCGAGAAATCAAAAGATACAAAGTTCCATTCTTGTCGCGCGTAATTCTCCACGCAAACGGCTCTTTCTGTGTGATACCGCTATTTTTGAGCGTCCAGCTTTTTCCGCCGTTCGTGCTTTTATAAACGCCACGGCCAAACGCTGTCACATACAGCGTCCGGGCGTCGACGGGACTAGTCGGATCAAGGAGAATATACGTTGCCGCCGATTGCTCCATTCCCGCATTCGACTTCGTCCAGGTCTTGCCGCCGTCCTGACTGGCGCAAACCCCGCCGCGATATTTTGCAACGCTGCTGTGCCGCCACATCTTGGGACGTGGCAAATCGTGCGTCCAGCTGTTCACGCTCCACACGCGCCCTCGAACCGCCGGATCGAACACAATCCAGTAGGTTGTGTTCCTCCAATCGCGCGGAACACCATCCGTTGAGCTCGTCCAGGATTTTCCTCCGTCCTCACTGCGAAACAATCCGATGTCCGTCGTCGAAATGAACTGGCGGTTGTGATCGAACGGATCAACGTGGTAGCCGTACGAGGTCGTTACATCGAGCCCGGTGCTCATCCAGCCACCATCTTTGGATTTTTGCGAATAGACCGCGTTCCACGTTGTGCCTCCATCCGCCGTTTTCATCGTTCTGCCCAAATCAGTTGCGTACGCCAAATTCGTGTCCTGATTTGCAACCGAAAGAGTCAGCGGATTCTCGCCCCAGTCCGAACCGAATTTTTCCGTAATCCAAGCATCATGAACGTTAGTTCCTGCCTTGCCCGCTTTGTTGATATCCTCCTTCCAGACGGGAGTCCAGTTGTGCCCGGTGTCGTTTGTCTTGGCTACGCCCATATACTTCAACCCGCCATCCTCGAGATCTCGATAGGACACGTAAGCCGTTTCCGGATGGAGCAGGCTAGTGGCAATGGCGCGCAGCTTTACGTCTCCTTTGCCAAATTGCACTTTGCGCCAGTTCACCCCTAAATCGTCTGACGCAAAGGCAGACTCATCCGAAATTGTGTAGAAGACAGGAACACCCTGCTCCGCAAAACCTACGGAAATGTCGTTAATCTTTTTTCCGGAGGGCACGGGGATGTTCCGTAAGCCCGAAGAATTCCAGACATCGATGAAGTCAAAGCCGGCAACAACGACAGCTTTCCGCACTTCCGAAGACGCCTGGTTGACAAATACCTTCAGGGCAAACCCGGAAAGTTCGGTTAGCTTCGTCCAGCTCTCACCCCCATCTCGGGAAATGAAAAGACCGAATACCCCCTTGCCCCGGTCCCCTGCCGCTGCGTAGAAAATTTTAGAATTGCCCGGATCAATGGCCATGGCAAAAATGTTGCCGAGTGGATCAGGTTCCGCGATCAGAGTCTCGTCAGAATGGTCTGAGCTCATTTTTATGCTCTTAACCGAAGAGGGCTTCGGATAAATCAACTTCCAGGTTTCGCCGTTGTCCACACTGCGCCAGAGCCCAGTTGACTTCACGTAAATAACATTCTTGTCGGATGGATCAAAAACGAAGAACTCCGCCACGCCACGCAGGTTAAACATACGCCAGGACTTCCCACCATCGTGCGTGATGTAAGCGCCCGTCATGTCGCAAGCAACCAGCACGGTATTGGGATCGAGTGGGCTTACCTGTGGACGGAACATGGCGCCACCACCGCCGGGACCAACAATCCTGAAATCACCAGGGCGCTGCGCAAAAACTGCCGTCGCCAAGGCGACCGCCAGAAGAAGTCGAACCAAAGACCGGATCATGAGTGAGTTTCCGCCTAGAAGTAGGTTAGCGCGGAACGTTTTTGTCAGAAATGGCCGGGACTGTCAATAATTATTTCTGACGCTACAGAAAGTTTTCCCAAAGAAGAAACGACATTTCTCGAAAGGCGAACTGGGGTTAGACCCATCGGTCACATCGATAGTTTCAAAAGTCGGGCTGCATTCTCGTAATAGATTTTCTTAAGAATGCCGTCTGGAAGGCCAATTCCGTAAATCCGCCAACGACCCTGTGGGGGAACCGGCGCTGGCGCGTAGTCGAAGTATTCGTCTTCCGTCTCGAGAAACCTGTAGTAAATCTCATAGAGTTCATCGCCGAAAATCTGCTGTGGCGTATCAGTTCCGTTGGGAACGGCATCCGTGCCAAATAGAATACGATCCTGATATTTGTCGAAAAACTTGCGCGACATGCGAGGCTGCCTACCCAGTTCCCCAACTCGTGCCGCTATTTCAACCGCCATGTTAGGAAAGCGATCCATGCATTCGCTCACATAAGGAAGATTCTCCGCGTTGTTACCCAACGTGCAATACGATGAATTGTGTTTTCGGATGCTTTGCGAGAACTCTGTTGCGGGCTTCCAGCAATTCGCCGTTACTCGGAAAGTCTTTGCCGTGAAAGGACCAATCCGGGTGGTTATTTAGCTCTTCAAAACGTTCATTCGTATTGTCGGTCGGCAAAAAGAAAGCTTCCGGATCGGACACATGAATGGCTACGGGAATACCCAAAGAACCACAGGCATCCCACATTGGGTCAAACCGCGGATCATCGATTTTGACTAGCCGCCCTTCGGAGATATTTTCTCGAAGATAGAGTCCAAGCGTTTTTAGAATTTTCACGCCGCGAGCACCGGCGCGATGCGCCCGCGCAATTTCATCCGCCTGGAATTGCGGATAGTTCGGTTGATTCGCGTGGTCCCAAGTCGGTTCGGTGAACGTGAGAAACCGGTCGGAGTGCGGTCGCTGAAACCTCTCAATGGCTTCTTCCAGTCCCTTGCCGGACCCGCCAGTCAAATTCACCATGATGTGGAGATTCTTCCGATCCATCACGGGGAGCAGGGTTTCCGGCGTTGCTAGAAACTCCATCTTTTCCCCGATACCTACTCCATTCACAGATTTGGCACGAATCGAAAGATGTGAATGGATGTCGATCACCGGATAGCGCGAACGCAAGGTTTTGGTTTCCGGCACATGAAGCATGCTCTTCGGGCGGAAGTCTGCAAGGTCGAGCTTCATCTTGCCGGATCCTTCGGGAGACTTCAGCTGTGTGCTGAAGGTCGGAGACGGCAACGTGCCGGCAATTGCGGCCGAGCCTAAGCTCTCCAACCAGCGCCTGCGATTGAGTGTGCCCACGTGTTCCTCCTGGGAATTGCCGTGCTTCCGAGACGTCCAACTTTTTCTCGAATTTTGTGCTGCTTGCTTTTTATTTTCTTATACATCGTTTACTTTCGATTGCCAGAGTGGCATAAATTCACCGCAGATTCAAACATCCGCAATTTATGGCACATTTTTCTGGAGAGAGCGCAGTCACAACAAACCCGATGACAACTTCTCGATTTAACTCTATTTGTTTTTCAGTCCTGGCAAGCCTTGGACTCTGGTCCTTCCTGCCCGAAACGGGTCGCTCGCATGCAGTCCAGGATGAGAATCGCTATTTGACCAGCCTTGAGACTTCCGCAACTTATTCAGCCACCGACTTCGCCCCTGATGGAAATCTCTCAAAGAAAATCTGGAAGAACGCCAGTTGGACCGAGTTCGAACGCGACAAAGCGGGAAAAATCGAAAATCCGATGCTCCGGACGCGCGTAGCCGCAGCTTGGACCGACCGATTCATCTACTTCGCATTCTCGGCTCACTATGATCGGCTAAACACCTACGAAGGCGAGGACATCACTAAAGAACGATGGGAATTATGGAATCGTGACGTAGTGGAGGTCTTCCTGAATCCGGACCCCGAACGGATGACCCACTACTATGAATTTGAAGTAGCTCCGAACAACCAATGGATCGACCTGGAGATCGAGAAGAAGAAAACTCCCTTCAACGACGCGTCGTGGGACTCCGGATTTGAGCACGCAACGCGGATCGATGCGAAGCATAAGCTCTGGGTCACCGAAATGAGGATTCCGCTCTCCGCTTTGCGCATCAACGCAATTCACAAGGGTGATCTTTGGCGTGTGAATTTCTTTCGTGCGGCTGGAGCCGGAGAAGACGCTCAGCGTGTCTTCCTCGCTTGGAGCCCTATTCCGCAAGGCAGCACCTTCCACGTGCCGAACCGCTTCGGAATCTTGCGCTTCCTAAAGTAATTTTGTAGGACTAATTTTTCTGTTCTATGTACGCGCCGCCCGGCACGAGAAACGAAATGGGCCACGACTCCCGTTTCTTTTCCACTAGCTCCGGCCATTTCACCAATACGGAATCGGCGCCGCGCACAGGTTTCACTCCAGACACAACTTCTGCGATCGCAGCCGCAAGTGTATAAGCCTCTCCCCGCGCAGTAACTCCTGTGAGTCTTGCTCCCAGTTTTTCGTACGCAAAGCGTTTCGCGACTTCCGCGTCATCAATCATTTGATAGAAATACGGCCGACCCGACAGAAGTGTGTTGTAGACATGATTCGCGAGTACACCCGAAAGTGGATTCATGTAAGCGTGATCAAAGTCCAGCTGCCCCAGCAGCGGATCGTCGGGAGAAACTGCGGTGTACGGCATCCGCGTTTCGCCAAGGCCGCGAAAATCGAAGGTGATGACGTCATGGCCTGAGCTTAGGAAATTTTCCATCTGCGGCCAATCCGCAGCATCCGCTTTTCCCGTTTCCTTAAACCACAAAAGAACTTCACTTTGCTTGCTCGATGATTTGTGAATGTACAGCAAAGGCATGGTTAGTAGCACGCTGTGGCGCAACAAATATTTGTCAATCTGGAATTCCCCGAATGTTGTACTCCCTTCCCGCGCCCAGGTGATCTGACTTTCTCCGGCCAGAGCATCGCTAAACTCGCTCACGGCCCATTTTTCAATGTCTGGAGCGCCAAATGTTTTGTATTGTGAAACAAGTGTCTCCTGTGGAGATTTCTTGTGCTCCGCGTAATACTCGCGGATTGCCTCCATCAACGAACGCGTATCACTCTCATCGAGCATCACTTGTCCAGAGCGCGTGCAAAGCAAATCCTTATCCGGCAGTTCCTTCACCGCCGGTAGCCCACGACGCAACTGCATTCCGTTGAAGTGGTCCAGGAAGTCCAGTGCGGCTTCCTGGTTTTCGTCTGAATACTGATGCCCGTGGTAGCCTTCCGCCATGGCGATCCGGTCCGGGTGGTGAAGTTGCTCATAAATCCTTTGCGCTTCCCGGAAAGACTTGCGTGCACCTTCAATCGGAAAGAAATCCAGTACTGCGGATGCAACCATGACGGGCCGCGGATACATCAGCAGCAACAATCCCGTGTGTCCAACCTTGTTAGAAAGAAGACCGAAAAGATCCTGCTCCGGATCGCTATCTGGATCAAAGAAAGTGCGATTCGCCATCCGCATCGGAATCGAGCTGATATAACACGAAGGTACCACCGCCTTAATGCGCGGATCGAGTGCCGCAATTAGTACCGACTGAGTGCCGCCGCCGCTCGTCCCTGTAATGCTGATTCGCTCACCATCCACATCGGGGCGTGTCAGTAAATAATCGACGGCCCGCATTCCATCCCAGATTTCCCAACGCGCCAGATTTGCTCCCGCAAGGTAGGCAAGATTCCCCAACACTGCGTGTTCCGCGCAAACCAGGTTGTAACGGCTCTTGCCGGCCTTGGCATCCCAAAATTGACTGCGCTCACCCTGGCCAACGGGATCCCACGCAATCACGACATATCCGCGTTTTGCCAGCCTTTGGCTTAACACTTGATAGTGAATTTTTCCGTTGGTCGCATGCCCCGCAGGAACCAGCACCGCAGGATGCTTGCGAGAATGATCATCGGGGGCGTAAACCAACGCCGTGACGTAGATCCCCGGAAAGCTTTCGTAAATCAGCTTTTCAATCGAAAAGCCTTCCATTTGAATTTTGCCCGTGATCCGCGCGCGAAGATCTGTTTTGCGTTCGGGCAAGCCGCCGATCATTTCCAGAAGACTTTCGCGCATCAGCTTCTGGATCCGCTGCAAGTCTTCTTCGGTTCGGATCGATTCCCAGATTCTTTGTTGAGCTTCGTCCTGTCTCCATGCTTGATCCAATTGATATTGCAGGAACGGAGTGATTCGCGGTCCAGGCTTCGCCTCATGCAAAACCTCGAACGCATCGGCCGGGGGCGCACTTTGCGCGGGGGAACCGGGCAAAAAGAGGAATGCCAAAACTAACGAGGCAACGCCGAAACGCAACTTGTAGCAATGTTTATTGCAAAGGCTCACTATTTTTCACCGTGAGCGAACCCATCGCGTACCAGCCATCCTCCTGGCGTCCTTCAATAGCAAATCGAATCGCGGGCAGTCCTGTTCTCGGATCGAGCATGGCAACCCGCAAGTCATATTTGCCTTCGCCGAGATCTTCGGGAATGTAGATCGAACCGTCAAATAACGCATCGCCGGGAAGCCACTTGCGAACGTCCACTGGAATGCGGATGTGTGCCGACTTTTGCGCCGAACGCAATTCCACCACCAAATCGTATTCGCTGTAAACCGGGGCTATTCCGTCATTCAGCCACCACATGTGCACGGGCATCATCGTACCGGACTTAACCGTTTTGCTGTACTCCAGCCGCCGCAGAATGAAGCGGTAACCGATTTTTTTCTGGAACTCTTCAAATTTGGTTTTCCATCCGCTCGGAATCGGTGAGGACTTGATGTTCACCGTGCTCACATGCCAACGCAATCCTTGCGCGAGAATGTAGTCCACATCATAGCCGCGCTCTTTCCATCCTGGCACGGTATAGCAAGTTTCGAGCGAGACGGGGCTTCTCTGCCACACGTCTTGAATTCCCGTTCGCACGATTTGCTGGGGATAAATTTCCAGCATCTCGGCGGGAAAATAAGGATCAGTTGAACTCGCGCGCATGTCGCCCCAACAATCAAGGCGCCATCCCGCCCCGTGTTGCGTTCCGTAGGCCAGCGCTTCAGGCTCATCGAAGTTCATCAGAAGCGGCGTCCGCTTGAACGCATCTAGCCAAATATCAATCAGCGCCTTCTGAAATGGAAACGCCGGCATATACGGGCTCCAGCCTTCGCCCCAATAACCTACAGAGGAAATATCCACACTATCCAGATAAGGATTGCCGTCATAGCGCTTGCTCGCCTCTGCGACCAATTCGCTCCAGTATTTGAAATAAAGTGGATCGGAAAAATCGGGTTGCCAGATTTTCCCGTCCTTGTCGGAGTCCTTGTTAGCTCGCCGCGCGCCCGATTTTCGAAACCATTCGGGCAAAGGGTCTTCATTCGAATAAGGCATCAGGCGAATCGCGAGTTTTTGCCCGCGTGCGCGTGCCTCTTCAATCGCCAGATCGACAATTTCCCAATTGAATTTGCCTGTGTTCGGGCTCGAGCACGTTCCAATACCACCGGCAATAGGACACCGACGCTTCCGGAAAATCCGGACTTGTCGCCGCCAAAGGCAATTTTGCGACTGGTCCCACTTCCGACCAATTGAGGGGAGGATTCGGCTCCTGCCCGTTGAATCGCTGGAACGTGGTGATCCCCATGCCGGGGTTGACCAGCACATCATGAATTTCCTTCGGCCGTACGACTACTACATTTCGCTGCGCCTCTACTGTTGTGGCAGCAAAAATACCAATACATATCCAAAGGCCGAGAGAAAAGAAAATGGAAGCGATCCTGTTGTGCTCACGTCGCGACATAGAATTTTTGCCTAAATTGGCCTGAGTTTCGTTTTCTTTCTTTATTCTGCGTTTACTTTCGCCCAACCTAGATAGTTCTTTCGTGATGGATTGTCAATACTCTGGAAAATCTTGCGCCAAAGACGCGAGGAAAAAGATCGAGGTCACAGCCAAAATCACATTCACTTTTTAGGGAGTGTAAGCGACAGATCATGCGCTCTATTCCAATATCCACATGAAAGCCAAGCGGAGAGCCGTAGAAGCCGGGTGGGTTCAAATAGGGCGAATCGACAATTTCTCCAAAAATATTTGTAAATTGTTGAAAAGAAGCGGGCGAGCCATGTAAGCCGGATTCTGTGCGATGCAACCTTGCGATCGCACCGCGGCGATCATTCCTCTAGGCCGTGATTCGCACCACGGCTCCAGCAGCCTACCCGAGGGTTTTCAATTGCAGCAGCTTGCGCCGCAACAAATTGGAGCTTGCGCTCATCGAGCCGGGCCGGCTCTCCCCTCCTATTTGGCCTTGCACCACGCGGGGTTTTCCGTGCCTCGTTTGTTGCCAAACGAGCGGTGGGCTCTTACCCCACCGTTTCACCCTTACCGCGGAATCAGCTTTCGCGGGCGTCTTGCAGGTTTCCCTGCGCGATGCCACCGTGCTCCATTCCACCGGCGGTTTATTTTCTGTGGCACTTTCCGTGAACAGTGGCACAGGCTTCAGCCTGTGCGATTCTGGCCTGCAACTCGGTTTCCGGGTCACAAGCTCAAGTCTGTACCACTATTCCCCTGACGTTATCAGGCGCGTTGCCCATCGGTTCCCGACCTTGCGGCCGGAACCTCGGTGTCCGGACTTTCCTCCCGTCCAGCCTTTCAGCTCGGACCAGCGATCACCCGGCTCACCCGCTACGGCAATTATAACGCGGGAATGTGCGGGTTGTACTTTGGAATCATTTTCCGTGGAGCCACACTCAAACAGCAGGTTCAGTGGCACGAGCAGCCGCCCGCAATGGGAGCTCGCTCGGCGTCGTCTCCACCGGCCAATACCGGAAAAGCACGTATGTGAGCAAGGCTAGCAATCCAAGGTATACCCAATTGCGTCCGGGAAACATAACTCCGGTTTTGGAATACGCAAACACGTTGTTCACGCCGTGAGCAATCGTGGCCGGAATGAGAGATTTGGAACGTAGAGTGATCCAGCTGAGGGCAAAACCGAGAATGAAGCAAAAGAGCACTCGCAAAAACAAGCTGAAGACTATCTCAAGATCACTGAACCGGCGATACGAGTCACTGTAAAAGTGAAACGCGCTCCAAATAATCGCGACGAAACTGATTCCGCCCCAGAGTCCGAACCGTTCAATAAAATGCCTTTGTAGCACTCCACGAAAGATCACCTCCTCTGCAAAGGCAGCGAGAAACAAGGCCACCGTCCACGGTTCGGGCAAAACGAAATAGTCTCCCAGCCACGGGGGTTCAAGGCTGCCAAAGGCGTGCGCTGCCCAATCGGCTCGCGCAAATAGGTACATCACAATCGAGGGGAGCAAAGCGGGCAGGGTCGGAATCATCAATCCCAATCCTGCGTAACGCCAGTTTGGAAATCGCATTTGTTGACGGATGTATCTACGGTTGTCTTTTCCAATCGCCCAGACTGCCATGCCGAACAGGACCAACCCTACGGCTATTCGTCGCAATGCCTCCACAACGTTGTAATGCCAAGAACTATCCGTGACTGGCGGAATCAAAAAAAGAAGCGAGGTAGCAATTCCGATCGGAATGCCGGACAACAAAGGCGCTCCCTGAAATATCCAGATCGATCTTTTGCAACCCTTCCATGCCTCTGTTTCTTCGCTCTCCTCAAAATTCTCATACAAAACAGAAATTGGCAGCGATGCCTTTCCACGCGAGAGAAGCAGCACAAACACAGCCACGAGCGTCAAGCCAATGAAACAAAAACGAATCCCGGTGCCGAGCATCCAGAGCTTCGTCACAATCCACACAGGTCCGTGGCCGAGTGCGAATCTTCTTTGTAAGACAGAATGTGGCGACAAAAGACTGATGTACTTCGCGCTGATGGCACAGAGCCCGACGAAAGAGGGCAGGACTACCAGCAAAGATACCCTGCGCGCTGGGTGCCTGCCCGGCCAGCAGCAGGTGAAGAACCCGGCAGACGCAGCAAAAATGACCGTGTAGATCGAATACCGGACAAAAGTAGCCAATTCCTGCTGAATTTCACCGGATGGAATTTGTCCGGCTCCTTCCAGGACCAAGGAAGCAAGGTCGATCGAAGGCCGCCAGCCAAGACGCGGCGCAATGGTTAGACAGACTAGCCCAGCGATAAACAAGAGCTGCGTGCGATCGCTCGGAAGGAGCGAACGCGCAAATTGGACGAAGCGATTCATGATTTGGCGATGCTGGCCGGGTAGGATTATGCATCGGGCACATTCTGGCTAGCTATCGGAACTGCGGAAACCGTATCGAGGCAGCCAAACACTTCACCATCTTGCTTGTATTGCTGTCGGTTGTGCCGCCAATTGAGCGTCCGAAGCGAGGCTTTTTCTACAAACGGGAATTGGCGTTTTATTTGTCTTTTTATTGGGCGGCGGGAGCAATCGTCAAGAGTTGGGTGGAACGATAAATGATGCATACCTAGACGGCTCATTTGATCTCGCGATACATGACCAGCGCGTCGACGAATCCTCGTTCCGGGTGATGGAAAGCGCGGGGCAGGCGCCCAACCGTTTCAAAACCAAGGCTGGACCATAGTTTTACGGCGCGTTCGTTGCTGCTGACCACAAAATTGAATTGCATGGCGCGAAAGCCGCGCTTTCTTGCGTGTTCGAGCGAATGTATACACATCGCTCGCGCGATGCCGCGGCCTTGCGCAACGGCAGATGTAACGTAACCGCAGTTTGCAACGTGAGAGCCGCCGCCCTGCTGATTGGCTTTCAGGAAATACGTTCCGAAGACGGCGCCATTCTCTTCCCAAACAAAAGTCTCTTTTTCCGGCGCGAACCAGTATTCAAGCGCTTGTTCCCTGCTCATATCGCACGGCAGAGTGTACGTTTCTCCGGCACGAATCATCGGTTCGAGGATCGTCCAGATGGCGTCGCGGTCGCTGCTCGTCGCTGGGCGAATGGCCACTTTCGGCTACACTCACTTCAATCCAACAAGTTTCTCAAAGCCCGCTTCATCAAGAATCGGTACGCCAAGTTCTTTCGCTTTGTCGTATTTCGAACCAGGATCGGTGCCGACCACAACGTAATCCGTCTTCTTGCTGACGGAGCCGACGATTTTTCCGCCATGTTGCTTCACAATCTCGCCCGCTTCTTCGCGCGAACGATTCGCGAGCCCGCCGGTAAACACAAACGACTTCCCGCCGAGTTTGTTGCTCTTCACGTTTGTCTTCTCGGCCGTCGGCCGCACGCCGGCTTTTTCCATCTTCTTGATTAGCTGTTTGTTCGCCGGCTCCGAGAAAAAGTCCACAATGCTCGCGGCAACTTTCGGCCCAACTTCATTCACTTCTTCAAGCTGCTACCTGTTTCGCGCTCGCCAATTCCTCCAGCGAAGAAAAATGTTCCGCCAGCAATTGTCCCGTGCGTTCGCCGACAAACTGAATCCCAAGCGCGTAAATCAATCGCGACAACGGATTCTTCTTGCTCGCCTCAATCTCATCCAACAGATTCTGCGCCGACTTTTCCGCCATCCGCTCCAGCGCGGCCACTTCGTCCAGCTTCAGCTTGTAAAGATCCGCCAAATCCTTCACCAGCCCCTTGTCCACCAGCTGGTCCACAATTTTGTCGCCGAGCCCGTCAATATCCATCGCGTGCCGCCCCGCAAAATGCAGCAGCGATTCCTTCCGCTTCGCCGGACACGCCGCATTCACGCAGCGATACGCCACTTCGCCTTCCACCTTGTGAATCCTGCTGCCACATTCCGGACATTGCTTCGGCATGCGAAACGGCTTTGCGATTCTTCCCTTCCTTCACCACTTTCAACACGTGCGGAATCACTTCGCCGGCGCGCTCGATCAGCACCGTATCGCCGATGTGCAATCCCAGCCGTTCGATCTCATCCATATTGTGAAGCGTGGAACGGCTGACAGTGACGCCTCCCACTTGCACCGGCTCCAGCACCGCCACCGGCGTCAGCGTACCCGTCCGCCCCACCTGCACGATGATGTCGTTCACCACCGTCTGTTCCTGCCGCGCCGGATATTTGTACGCAATCGCCCATCGCGGCGACTTCGACGTGTAATCCCAGCTCATTTTGAATACCGATGGAGTTCACTTTCACCACAACGCCGTCAATTTCGTACGGCAATTTTTCCCGTTTCGCGTCCCACGACTCGCAATACTTCACAACCGCTTCGATCCCGTCGCAAAGTTTCCAATCATCCGAAGCGCGGAACCGCAATTGCTTAAGCACTTCCAGGGACTCGGAATGTTTGGGAAACGCCGGTTTATCGTTGGCCAGCAAGTAGTACGCAAAAAAATCCAGCTTCCGCTGCAGCGGTGATGCTCGGATCGAGCACCCGCACCGATCCCGCCGCCGAATTTCGCGCGTTCACAAAAATCTTTCCGCCAATCTGCTCCTGCTGACGGTTCATCGCTTCGAACGCTTTGCGCGTCATCATCACTTCGCCGCGCACTTCAAAATCGCCCTTCAGCTTCGCCTTTTTCAAGCACGCTCTGCTTCAATGCGCAGCGGAATCGAGCGGATCGTCTTGATGTTCGGCGTCACGTCTTCGCCCGTCGTTCCGTCGCCGCGCGTAACGCCGCGCACCAGCACGCCATCTTCATAAAGCAACGAAATGCTCAAGCCCATCAAACTTGTGCTCGGCGATGTATTCAATCTCTTCCCGCCCGATGCCTTCGCGCACGCGCCGATCAAAATCGCGCAGCGCATCGAACGAAAATGCGTTGTCCAGGCTCAACATCGGCCGCGCGTGCTCGACAGTTGTAAATCCCTCGCGCGGCGACGCGCCGACACGCACCGTCGGCGAATCCGGTGTCACCAGTTCCGGATGCGCCGCCTTCAATCTCTTTCAAGCCGAACGAGGAGCTTGTCGTACGCAGCATCCGAAATCTTCCGGGTCATCCAGCACGTGATACCGGTATTCGTGGTAGCGAAGCTGTTCGCGGAGCTTTTCCGCTTCTTTGACGATTTTCGCTGGTGCAGCCTTGGCCATGAAACCCTCTGCGGACCGCGTGCCAGTTCGAATTTTTGGATCGTGACAAGATAAGTCAAAAATTGAAACTGGCCCGCAATCCCCTTTACAGAATGCTGCATGAAACTGCGACATATTATATAGAATGAAGATTCAATCTGAGCGACCTGAAACCGGCGAAATGGGAACCAGTCCAATGGAAACTGCCTCGGAACTCCGAAACGCCCTTTTGATTCACAACCCGAACGCGGGCGGCGGCGGCGAAGCGCGCCGCAAGGAACTAGACGAGGCTCGCCAGATTCTGGCAAAGGGCGGCATCGAAGCCGAGCTTGCAGAAACCACCGGGCCGGGCGACGCGACGGAAATTGCACTGCGTGCCGGAAACGAAGGCCGCCAGCTCGTAATCGCCTGCGGCGGCGACGGCACACTCAATGAAGTCGTAAACGGCCTTGCGCGCCAGCAAAATGGCCATCGCGTTCCGCTGGCGCTTCTGCCCGGCGGCACCGCAAACATCCTCGCGAAAGAATTGAAATTGCCCTGGGATATTCCGCAACGCAGCGGAACGACTCGTCCGCGGAACCGTTCGCGAAATTGCGCTGGGCCTTGCAACCCCCGTCGATCAGCCCGAGAAGAATCGCTATTTTCTCAGCGTCGCAGGCGCTGGACCCGATGGCCGCATCGCCTACGCAGTCGACCTTGAGCTAAAAGCAAAGTTGGGAATTATTGCCTACTGGTGGCAAGGCGCAAGAGAAGCCTTCCAATACAAATTTCCGCGTTTCAACGTGACGGACGAAAGATCAAACAATCGAAGCCTCCCTCGTCATCGTCGGCCGCACAAAGCACTACGGCGGTCCTTTCAAAATCACGACCGAAGCCGATCTTTATCGAGGACCAGTTCGAACTGGCCGTGCTCACTACGCAAAGCGGCCTGCGCTACTGAGTTACCTTCCAACGCTTTGGTTCGGCGATTTGCGCAAGACGGAAGGCGTCCACTTCCTGAAAGCAGACACTTTGCTTTGCGAGCCGACGGACGGAGAGCCCGTCTACGCGCAAGTAGACGGCGAGCCGCTCTCCCGTCTGCCCGTGGAATTCAAAATCGTTCCGCGCGCCCTGAAATTGCTCGTACCCGAACAAGTGCCGGAAAAAGCTTCCGTCACGGCTGCCTGAAAACACTGTGGACCCAATTACACATGGACTTGCCTCCTTCGCATTGAAACGCGGTGTATTTCCAAAAGTTCCCCGCCCTGTTTTGTTTTCCATGTTGCTCGCCGGAACGTTCGCCGATCTAGATTGGTTCAGCGAAGCTTTCGGCCCCGCGGCTTTTCAGAAATGGCATGGCGGCCCGTTGCACTCAATTCTTGGCGCCCTGCTGGCTGCTTTGGCAATCAGTTTCGCTGTCCGCGCTTACGCGAAAAGCCGCGGCGTGTCGTTAACCGGTATGCTCTGGTGGCTCGCACCGGTTTGCGCTGCACTGCTACACGTTGCCATGGATGCGCTGCTTTCAAGTGGCGTGCAGCTCTTCTGGCCGGCCTCGTCGCAGCGCTTCGCGCTTGATTGGGCGCCCGATATCGATCTTTGGCTTCTGATTCTTTTGCTGGCGGGACTTTTCTTGCCAGAGCTGTTTCGCTTGGTCGGCGATGAAATAGGCGCCAAATCGAAAAAACCCCGCGGCCAGGCCGGCGCGATCATCGCGTTCATCTTGATCGCCGCATATTTCGGCGCTCGCGGCGTAATGCATACAAGCGCTGTTGCTATGCTGCGTGAGCGCTCCTATATGGGCGAATCGGCGCGACGGGCGGCGGCTTTTCCCGATTCCACGTCTCCCGTCCTCTGGCATGGAGTCGTTGAAACGGACTCTGCGATTCATCTCGTGCTGGTTCCGACCGGGCAATTTACGAAATTCGATCCCGAGGACGCGCTGCATATACACAAGCCCGAAGCACCCCCATTCTCAATGCAGCTCAGGGGACCGAAGCGGCAAAACAGTTTCTTGCGTTTGCGCGCTTTCCCAAAGCTACCGTGCAACGCGAAACCGAAGGCTTCTCCGTTGAAATTCGCGACTTGAAGTACGAAGCGCTTGGCCAAACGTCGCACATCGTGGACGTGGAAATTAATTTGAATACCGCTGGGCAAGTGACTCTGGCGCGATTGGACTGGCACGGCGGATCAAACCGTCGCTAGCGGCTGCTTCCCTGCCCTTCGTCAGCCCGTGTGGGACTGCCTTTCAAGACCAGCCGGGAAGCAAGGTAACTCAACGCCGCAAATGCAAGAAGTCCTGCAGCTATGGCCGCTTTGTGCTGCTTCAGAAAGGGCATGGCATCGTGGCCGTACTTGACCGCCAGGTATCCGATCCCGAAATAGCGAATCAAGCGCGCAAGGGTGATCGCGGAAGTAAAACTGAATAGCCGGATCTCAAATACTCCCGCCGCAAAAACAAAGGCCTTGAAGGGCGTAGGCGGCGGAAGCAAGGCGGCTACAAGCATCCCGCCGAAACCGTTTTTCTCGACCCAATTCCGGATAGCTAGCGCTCGCGAGCCGACTTTGCGGTGAAAGAAAGCTTCCCCGCCCTTTCGCGCAAGCAAGTACAGCAAAACACAGCCCGCGACAGAACCGAATGCGGCTAAAAACGCGTAGAGCGGCATGCGCTCCGGGTGCTGAATTGCGAGATCAATCAGCAAGAGATCGTTGATGATGGGAAACGTCAGGACCGAAGAGTCGAGAAAAGAAATCAGAAGAAGTCCCGGCCCGCCGAGAGCTGTCGCAAACACGATAATCTTGTTCTTCAGTCCATTCAGCCAGAAAAGCAAACTCGATTCCTCCGTCCCGTTCGAAACAGCTGATTCCAGTCTAGCAAAGAGCGCCCAATCATCAGAAAAGGCTCTGCACCGCTTCTTCAATTACGTCGTAAACGTAATTCAGTTCGTCGGGCGCAATCACGTAAGGCGGCAAAACATAGACGACGTTCCCCAGCGGCCGCAAAAGCACTCCGCGATCCAGAAAAAACTGGTAAAGCTTTGGCCGCATCGCGGAAAGATACCCGGCATCTTCCGCGCGAAGCTCGATCGCACCGATGGTGCCAATCTGCCGCGTCTCGCCAACCACCGCATACTTCTTGAATCCTTCGAGCCGTTCCGCGTTGATTCGCGCAATCGCTGCAATGCGATCGAACACGGGCTCGTCCTCGAAAATCTGCAAACTGGCATTTGCCGCGGCGCAAGCCAGCGCGTTCCCCGTATAAGAATGTCCGTGATAGAAAGTGTGCATCCGGTTTTCGCTGCGAAACGCCGCCTCCACGCGATCGGTGCAAATCGTCACGCCCATCGGCAAGAAATCCGCCCGTAATTCCCTTAGAGAGGCACATCAAATCCGGCACGACGCCGGCCAAATCACACGCGAACATTTTTCCGGTTCGCGCAAAGCCAGTCAGCACTTCATCCGCAATTAGCAGCACATCGTATTGTGTACAAAGCTCGCGCGCCCGCCGCAAATATTCCGCGGGATAAACAATCATCCCGCCTGCCGCCTGCAGCAGCGGCTCCACGATCATGCACGCAATCGAATCGGCTTTTTCTTGCAGCAAATTCTCCAGTCGCTCTACGCAAAATTCCAAATATCCTTCCGGCGCCATTCCCGCCGGCCGCCGATACAAATACGGCGATGGCACACGATGCACCGCATACCGCATCGAACGAAATGGATCCGTGAACGGAGAATCGTCGCTGACGGACATGGCGCCCGCCGTATCGCCGTGATACCCATGCTCCAGCGCAACAATCCCATTCTTCGGCGACCGGCCCTGATTGCTGAAATATTGCACGGCAAGTTTGAGCGCAACTTCCACTGCAGTCGACCCATCATCCGAGAAAAATAGATGCGTCAACTCCGGCGCGAGCCATTTGCGCAAACCCGCAGCAAGTTTTTCCGCGGGCTCGTGCGTGAATCCCGCCAGAATCACGTGCTCCATCTTCTTCGCCTGCTCGGCAATCGCAGCGGCAATTCGCGGATTCGAATGTCCGTGCAGATTCACCCACCACGAAGACACCGCATCGATGATTTTTCTTCCGTCTTTTGTGAAGAGCCAAACGCCTTCCGCCTGCTCGACGGGAATCGGTGCAGGATCAAGGGTGGAATTTGTAAACGGATGCCAAATGCGCAGCGGAGTGCCCATGAACAAAGTTATTGTGCGAAGGCGGAACGATCGAAGTGGTTCATGAAAACTTGAATCAGCGCGGTGCGGTGCAGATTCGGCAAGCGCGGCAGTTCGCCGATGACGCGCACATGACCGAAGCGCTCAATCGTCTCGCGATTTTCCCGGTTCTGATCGCCAATCAGCACGACACCATGCACCGGCAATTCCGCTGCATGCAGGGCCGCAAGTGTCAGCAGTGTGTGATTGATGGTTCCGAGCGTGCTCCGCGCCGCCAAAATCACCGGCAATTTCAACTTTACCGCCATGTCTAAAATAAATTGCTTCTGGTTGATCGGCACGAGCACGCCGCCAGCGCCTTCGACAACCAGCCAATCATTCGTCAAATGCGGAGGCAAACTGATTTTCGCAAGGTCAATTTCCACACCCGCCCACCGCGCCGCTAGATCCGGGGCCACCGGCGGCACAAATTTGTAGACCTCGTCAATCGTGCGGTCCGACCCAATTCCCGCAAGCCGCATCACGGTCATGCGGTCCGAACCTTCCAGGGTACCCGTTTGAATCGGCTTCCAGTAAACCGCATCCAGCGCGGCGCACAACAATGCGGACAAAACTGTTTTCCCGACGCCCGTATCCGTCCCCGTAACAAAAAAATGGTGTCTCACGCGCGCACCGCCACAACACAAGTCTCTTTGCTCGCGCGCCAGGCAGCAAGCGAAGAACGCAAACGCGCCAAGTCGCCCTCACCAATCAAGCTGGTCAGCGAAAATCGCAACCGCGCTTTTCCTTCCGGCACCGTCGGTGGCCGGATTGCACGCACCGCAAATCCCTCTCGCTGCAAAAATTCCGCCGCCTCGAGCGCTTCTTCATTCGAACCCACAATGCACGGAACAATTTGCGAGTCGCCAGCGTTCACATCCCAACCTTGATCCCGCAGGGACCGCGCGAATTTTCGCGCCGCCTCCAGAAGCCCCTGCCGTTCGCAATCTGCCCCGCGAGCCAATCTCAGCGCCGCGCCGATTTGCGCAGCAAAATACGGCGGCATTGCGGTCGAAAAGATAAATGTCCTCGCGTGATTGATCAAGTGCTCCTTCAACGCTCTGCTCCCGCACACAAACGCGCCCGCGCTCGCAAGCGCCTTCCCGCAAGTATGCACCGCAGCCAAAACCTTCTCTTCGAGCCCGCAAGCCGCAACGACTCCGCGGCCATTCGGTCCGTGCACCGCCGTCGCATGCGCTTCATCCACAATCACACTCGCCCCAAATCTCTCTGCCAAAGCAACAATAGCTCCCACGTCCGCAATGTCGCCGTCCATACTGAAAACCGATTCCGTAACAATAATTTTCCGGCAACACTCCGTCGCATGCGCTTTCAACGCGCGCTCCAACACGTTCAAATCGCGGTGCCGGTAAATTTCTTTCTGCGCACCAGACAAACGAATCCCATCAATGAGGCTCGCGTGATTCAGCTCGTCGGAAAAAACCAGATCTTCCTTGCCCAACAAAGAACTTAGCAGTCCGACATTCGCCGCATACCCGCTTCCAAAATAAAGCGCAGCTTCCATCCCCGCAAACTCCGCAAACTCATTTTCCAACTCCTCCCAAGCCGCAAAATGTCCCGAAAGCAGCCGCGACCCCGTCCCGCCCACTTGCTCTGCACCATGCACCGCATCCACAATCGCCTCGCGCAACTCTTCCCTCTGCGAAAGCCCCAAATAGTCATTCGAACACAAATTCACGCCCGCCACTCGCTGCAAACTTCGCCGCTGGCTCCGGCTCTCCAGGCGCCGCAATCCGCCTTCCAAATCGCTTAGCAATGAATTTTGAACGTCAGACCGCATGCGATTCCAAAGGCTGCATTCCTAATTTTTCCAGCAGTTGATAGTCTTCGTCCGGTCCAGGATTGGGAGTCGTCAGAAGCTTTTCCCCAACAAAAATCGAATTAGCCCCAGCAAGAAAGCAAAGCGTCACCGCTTCCGGCGACAACTGCTTTCGCCCCGCCGCAAGCCGCACCCGCGAAGCCGGCATCAAAATCCGAGCCGTGGCAATCGCCCGCACCATCTCCATCGGATCGAGCGAAGGTATGATCGCCAACGGCGTCCCTTCGACGCGCACCAACATATTTATAGGCACGCTTTCTGGATGCGGCCGCAACGCCGCAAGCTGCTGCAACAATCCAATCCGGTCGCCCTCGCCTTCGCCCATTCCCAAAATCCCGCCGCAGCAAACCGTAATCCCCGCCTTCCGCACCGCAGCCAGAGTTTTCAGCCGGTCTTCATAAACGCGCGTCGTGATAATCGACCCGTAAAACTCCGGCGAAGTATCCAGATTGTGGTTGTACGCCGAAAGCCCCGCTTCTTTCAGTTGCTGCGCCTGCCCCTCTTTCAACATCCCGAGCGTGCAGCAAACTTCCAGCCCCAGCGACGAAACTCCCCGCACCATTTCCAAAACTCTATCGAACTCCCTGCCCTCCGGCGCCTGCCTCCACGCCGCTCCCATGCAAAACCGCGTCACGCCGCGCGCGGCCGCATCCCGCGCCACGCTCACCACGTGCTCGGGATCGAGCAGCCCCAGCCGGTCCACCGGCGCGTCATAGTGCGCGCTCTGCGGGCAATACGCGCAATCCTCCGGGCACCCTCCCGTCTTAATCGAAAGCAACTGGCAAGTCTGCACCCGGTCCGGAGCATGAAATTGCCGGTGCATGGTCTGCGCCCGGAACACCAGTTCCGGCACCGGCATGCGGTAAATCGCCTCTACCTCGGCCCGCGTCCAGTCGAAGCGCAATTCCGCAGACTCTCCTTCAACAACAGCTTGTGCGGCAAGCGGTTCGGTACTCATGGACCCCCGAGTTTCGTTAGATTACTCGCCCAGAAACTTCCCTGCATGTTACCAGACGGTTGGCCCCTAGCACAGCCACTCTTGCCTGTTCCGATATTTCACCTCGAATTTGAAAAATCCCGATTGAAATGGTATAAATTTGCGTTTTGTTGCGGCCCTAGTTTGGCTTATACAGGCTTCCAGCCGAGCCAAATCGGGGTTCCGGGCTGGGGGCCTGGAAACGCTGCAAGACGTTCCGAGTCCCGTCACAACCAGGGAGCCAGTTCAGCAACCGGCACGGGTTCCCGCGCCACAAGAAAAATGGCGAACTTCGCAGACAGCCGGTAACGAGTGTGGGCAGCAGTGCGGCCTTTCGGGGCCGGTGTGCCCAAGAGAATCTTCTGGAGGATCGTAGATGCAAACCTGGCTCAGCAATGCCTGGTCACACGGAAGTACTTCCCTGGGCAAAAGCGCAACGGCCGCAGGAATCTTGTTTTTCAGCGCCACCGCAGCAATGGCGGAAAAGCACGAAGCGGGCGGGGAAGCGAATTTGAAGCTGCCCGATCTATCGACCGTTTCGTTTCTCGGCGTGAACGGCCACAAGCTGCTTCTCTTCGGTTTGCTGGTCTGCGTTTTCGGCTTGCTGTTCGGGTTGGCGATCTATCGCCGCTTGAAGAACCTGCCCGTGCACCGCTCGATGCGCGAAATCTCCGAGCTCATCTACGAAACCTGCAAGACTTACCTGATCACGCAGGGCAAATTCCTCATGCTGCTCTGGGTTTTCATCGCCGTCGTGATTGTTCTCTACTTCGGCTGGCTTCGCCGGTTCCCGGCAAATCCGTTGCGCTCACGCTGCCCATCATTTTGTTCTTCAGCTTGGTCGGCATCGCCGGCAGCTATGGCGTCGCCTGGTTCGGCATTCGCGTCAATACCTTCGCCAACTCGCGCACCGCTTTCGCCAGCCTGCGGGGAAAGCCCTATCCGATCTATCACACGCCGCTCGAAGCCGGCATGAGCATCGGCATGATGCTCATCAGCGTCGAGCTGCTGATGATGCTCTTGATTCTGCTCTTCATTCCCGGCGACTACGCAGGCCCCTGCTTCATCGGCTTCGCCATCGGTGAATCGCTTGGCGCCGCTGCGCTTCGTATCGCAGGCGGCATCTTCACCAAAATTGCCGACATCGGCTCCGACCTGATGAAGATCGTCTTCAAAATTAAGGAAGACGACGCGCGCAACCCTGGCGTCATCGCGGACTGCACCGGCGACAACGCAGGCGACTCCGTCGGCCCCAGCGCGGACGGCTTTGAAACCTACGGCGTCACCGGCGTCGCGCTCATCACCTTCATTCTTCTCGCCGTCAAAGATCCGACCGTGCAGGTCCAGCTGCTCGTTTGGATCTTCGTCATGCGCATCGTGATGCTCATCGCCAGCGCCGCGGCCTATTTCATCAACGGCGTTATCGCCAAAGCCGCTACGGCACCGCTGACGAAATGAACTATGAGGCGCCGCTCACCTCGCTCGTTTGGATTACGTCTTTCGTTTCCATCGCGCTTCACCTACGTCATCTCTTCGCTCATTATTCCAATACTCGGCGGAGATCCCTCGCAGTGGTGGAAGCTGGCGACGATCATTTCCTGCGGCACGCTCGCCGGCGCCATCATTCCCGAACTGGTGAAAGTCTTCACTTCCACCGAATCGCGCCACATAAAAGAAGTCGTCGTCTCCGCGGAAGAAGGCGGCGCTTCGCTCGGCATTTTGTCCGGCTTCGTCGCGGGCAATTTCTCCGCATACTACCTCGGCCTGGCCATGGTCGTGCTGATGGCCGTCGGCTACCTGATCAGCAAACCTCGGCCTCGCCCACTTGATGATCGCTCCAGCCGTCTTCGCGTTCGGTCTGGTGGCATTCGGCTTCCTCGGCATGGGTCCGGTCACCATCGCCGTGGATTCCTACGGCCCCGTCACGGACAACGCGCAATCGGTCTACGAACTCTCGTTGATCGAAAATGTTCCGAACATCAAGGAGGAGCTCAAGAAAGACTACAACATCGACGCGAACTTTCGAGCTCGCCAAGGAAATGCTCGAAGCCAACGACGGCGCGGGCAACACATTCAAAGCCACCGCCAAGCCCGTGCTCATCGGCACGGCGGTCGTCGGCGCCACCACGATGATCTTCTCCATCATCATGGCGCTCACCAACGGCCTCGCCGAAAACGTGGACAAACTTTCGCTCCTCCACGCGCCATTCGTTCTCGGCCTGATCACCGGCGGCGCGATGATCTACTGGTTCACCGGCGCTTCGACGCAAGCCGTGACCACCGGCGCCTATCGCGCGGTCGAATTCATCAAAGCCAACATCAAGCTGGAAGGCGTGGAAAAGGCCTCCGTCGCCGACAGCAAAAAGGTCGTCGAAATCTGCACCAAGTACGCGCAGAAGGGCATGCTCAATATCTTCATCGCCGTCTTCTTCGCTACGCTTGCCTTCGCCTTCGTCGAACCGTTTTTCTTCATCGGCTATCTGATTTCCATCGCCATCTTCGGCCTGTATCAGGCCATCTTCATGGCCAACGCCGGCGGCGCATGGGACAACGCCAAGAAAATCGTCGAAGTCGAAATGAAGCAGAAGGGCACGCCGCTTCACGACGCAACCGTCGTCGGCGACACGGTCGGCGATCCTTTCAAGGACACTTCTTCCGTCGCCCTCAACCCGGTCATCAAGTTCACAACGCTGTTCGGCCTGCTCGCCGTCGAACTTGCCGTACAACTGACCGCCACGCAAGGCAGCTCGCTAACGCACATCATGGCAGCCGTCTTTTTCCTCGTCTCTTTGACGTTCGTCTACCGTTCCTTCTACAGCATGCGCATCGGTTCCGACGCCAAACATTAACCAGCATTCAACCAAAAATCAAAAGGGTTCTAGTTCGACGCAGGTGCCCGATCTTCAGATCGGCATATCTTTCTTTTTTTAGCGGTCGCTACTTTTTATCAGGTGAGAAATTGTAAATCCGCGTTGCAAGAAGCCGTGAAAGTGCGATAGTAGTTGGATGCATCGAGCGGCGATTTTGCAACCCTATGTCCCTGCTGTATCACTTTTCGCGACGTGTTTTGAATAGCAGAAGCTAGGAAAGACTATTTCCTGGGGATTAAACTCCGACGTCTGAGGAGCAACTGCTGTCATCAATTCGCATTCTCGTAGCCGATGATTATAAAGACTGGCGGAGCCAGACACTCCGACTGCTCCAGGGGCGTCCAGAATTTCGAGTTGTTTGCGAAGCATCGGATGGTCCGGAAGCCGTTCAGAAAGCCCAGGAACTGAAACCGGACTTGATTCTCATGGACATCGGTCTCCCAATGCTGAATGGGGTCGAAGCCGCACGGCAAATATTGCAACTCTCCCCGGGTTCCAAGATAGTCTTTCTAAGTCTGCACGATTCTCCAGACGTCGTGCAGGGAGCCTTGAGCACGGGTGCCTTGGGTTATGTTCTTAAAACAGATGCTGCATTCGAACTACTGTCTGCCATGGATGCGGCTCTAAGTGGCAAGCGGTTTGTCAGCAGCAGCCTCAAAGCAAAAGGCTACGAATTCACAGAGGCCTCCGGTGAGAAAGCCACTCACCGCCATGAGGTTCAATTCTATTCTGATGACGCGGTTTTTCTCGAATGCTTTGCACATTTTGTCGCTGTTGCCCTCAAGGCCGGTGATGCGGCTATCGTTTTTACTACGGGCGCGCACCGGGACGCACTTGTCCGGAGAATAAAAGCACACGGCTTGGATGTTGACGCAGTCACTCGACAGGGGACATACATTCATCTGGATGTTGCCGAAACACTCTCCAAATTCATGGTCAATGACATGCCTGACACGGCTAGATTCCTCAAGGCTGTGGGTGTTCTCATTAAAGCAGCCACCAAAGCGGGGAAGGGGGAGCATTCTCGCGTTGTGGCTTGCGGGGAATGTTCACCGCTCTTGTGGGCAGAGGGAAAACTGGACGCCGCGATTCGACTTGAACAACTCTTTGACGAGATCGCGGCAACCAATGGGGTGGATATCCTGTGCGCATATCCATTGAGAAGCTTTCAGGGCAAGCAAGACGAGCACGCTTTCCAGAGTATCTGTGCGGTGCACTCAGCCGCTTCTTCTCAATGACTCGATTTTGGATTTCCTGCTTCAGCCGCGCAGCCACGTAGCCTTCCGCAAGTAGGCGTAATTCGGTTTTTGGCACTGTGAATTCCGTCGTGCCACAATCCAGACAAACAAAAAGCTCTGGGAACACCCAGACGGCCGGCTTGGCATGTTTCTCCAGTTCAGAAGAGCGGACACCCATCTCCGCCTTGAACTTGCGCTCGATAATCGACCCGCAGATCTTACAAAGCATTATCTTACTCCGTCACAAACTAACCCTTAATGGATTTAGCTGTGAATAATACCAGTGCAAAGTCAAATTGGACCCTCCTTTCTAAATAAAATTCTTATGACTTCAAACCTTCCTGGCGGAAGCCCTGGATGGTTCCAGTACTAGCTGTGTGCCTGCCGGGGAGGCCGGCCATCGGGCAGGATAAAACCAACGGCTGGCGACGACACGGCGCTATTGAACTGCAAGATCCCGTGCTAATTCTTCGACAAGCCTACGACCGAATCAAGCCCGCAAATTTCTTCGGATTGCTGTCAAAGCCCGGAAATACCGGCGCCAGATCTGGCACGCCGAAATGCTTGGTCAAAACCTCGCTCAGCACGATCCGGAAGTCCGTCGTTAGCGCCAGGTCGCGCCCTTCGTTCAATTGGTGCTCAGCAAGCCCGGGCCATCTTCCATAAACCCGGCCGCCCTTCACGTCGCCCGCCCATCAGGAACATGCAATTCGCATGGCCGTGGTCCGTGCCGCGATTTCCGTTTTCTTTTGCCGTGCGCCCGAACTCGCTCATGGTCACAAACACAATGTCCTGCATCCGGTCGCCCATGTCGCGATGAAACGCCGCAAGCCCCTGCCCCAAATCTTTCAGCAAATTGGAGAGCTGGCCTTGCACGCCGCCTTCATTCACGTGATTGTCCCAGCCGCCGCAATCGACGAACAAAACTTCGACCCCAATATTCGATTTAATCAGCTGGCCCACTTGCTGCAAACTCTGCCCGAGCCTGCTGTTCGGATAGTCCGCGCCATTCTCCGGTTTGTATTTCGAGGGATCGGCCTTGCGCAGCAGATCAATCGCTTCAAATGTTTCCGTGCCCGTTCCACGCAGCGCCTGGTCCACCGTCTGCGAGTACATCGCTTCAAATCCGCCTTCGGCCATCTGCCCCGCGCCGGGAGATTGTGCCATCACTTTGAACTGCTTCACGTCCGGCAGCGCAATCGCCGACGCGCTTCCCCGCAGCATGCGCGGCAAATTCGGTCCCATCGCCACGGCCCGAAACGGCGAAGCATGCTCTTCCGGAATTGTTTCAATCGCGCGATTCAGCCAGCCGTCTTCTGTCGCTTTCAATCCCGGTGTGCCGGATTCCATAAAATCCTGCGCGTCGAAATGCGATCGCGTCGGGTCCGGCGAACCCGCCGCATGCACAATCGCGAGTTGGTTCTTGTGAAAAAGCGCCTCCAGTGGAGCCAGACTCGGATGCAAACCGAAAAATCCATCGAGATCTACCGCCGCATCGTTTGCACCGCTGCGCGGCTGCGGAATCGCAATCGTCGGCCGCATCCGGTAATAATTTGGTTCGCCAAACGGCACGACGATATTCAATCCATCCGCAGCGCCGCGCTGAAACAAAACAACGAGCTGTTTTTTTCCGCCCATCGGAGTCGCCGCGGCGGCACGCTGCAAAAATGCAGGCATCGCGCTCAATCCAACCATCGCAATGCCGCCCTGCTTCAGAAAATATCGCCTCGAAAATTTCAGCTTGCGAACGCCTTCGCAACATTCGTAACTCATGATTGCCTCGCCGTGCCTTTCGCTTTCCGAGGGCACGGTATATCTTGCCCTCGACTCGGCGCACCGATCATCGCCGCTGGAACTCCGGCGCACCCAGCACCAATCCTGTCACCACGCCCATATCCACGCGTTTCACCGGATCGTCCAGTTTTGCCTGCAGAATCTGCGGATCTTCCACTTGTTTCTCCAAAGTCTCCACGGTTCCCCGCGCCGCTTCCCCGCCAAGGAACAATTCCACCGCGCGATTCAGCGCAACTTTCGGATCCGCCGACATATCCAATCCGAGCAACGTCGCCGCATCCGAGTGCGATCCGCGTACTTTGTTTCTCGCCAGCGCCAGCGAATAGTTCAAGCCGGTTCAACAGCGCCCCGGTGTTCACCCAGGCATCGGCTTTGTCCGAATATCCCGTCGGGGGCTGGCATTGATAGAGCGGCTGGCCGATTCGCCCGGTCCATTGCACGAGCGGCATGGGAGTATCCACGTCCGTGCCGAGAGCGCGCGCCGCGGAAATCACAAGTTCATACGGCGTCTTGATCTTTGCGCGAAACGCTTCGCGCGACCAAAATTCCGGCGAATAGATCATCGTCCGCATCACTGCGCGAATGTCGCCGTCGCTTGATTGAAACGTCTTCGCCATTTTGTCGATCAGCGATGGCGGCGGATTGTCGGAAACAAATCTCCGCGCCAGTTTTGTCGAAATGAATTTCGCCGTGCTGGGATGCTTCGCCAGAAGCTCAATCACTTCTTTGCCGTCGCTCATCCCGCCGGCGTGAATTTTCTTGCCGAGCACAATCTTCGTGTCGGGATCGTGCATCTTGTCGTCAAATTTGAATTCCGGATTCTGCCGCGGCTTTTCGATCGTCCATCCCGTAAAGCAGCGCGCCACTTCCGTAACATCTTTCTGCGTGTAGCCGCCGTCCACTCCAAGCGTGTGCAGCTCCATCAATTCGCGGCCGTAATTTTCATTCAGCCCGCGGTCCTGTTTTTTCTTCTGCTGTTGCTGTGGCGGCGGCGGCCATCCAAAACCTCCGTCGCGCTTGCCTGCCGCGCTGCGCGTTCCGCGGCAAGGCGCTGCTGCGCGCGCGGATCCACGCTCAAATAGTTGTCCAGATAAAACAGCATCGCCGGACTTTTCGCCGTCGCTTCGATCAAGTCCTTGAATTTGCCGAGCGTGTGCGGCTGAATCACGTCGCGTTCGTACGACGTCAAATACCACTTTACTTCGCCTTTCGCGGCGTACACGTTGAAGTGATTGAACCAGAAATCATCCATCACCTGCTGCAGTTGCCGCTCGCTGTAGATCGCGCGCGCCACTTTCGCCATCGCGAGCTCTTCCACAACGCGCTGCGGCCGCTTGCTGTCGTCTGCAATCGCGCGAGGAACCGCGTTCGGGTCCACGCTCAATTTGTTGTTTCCGCCGCCCTGCCCGCTCGTCACGGGATTTCCCTGCTCCGATTTCATCGGTGCGGGGGCATCTTTCATCGAACCGCCGTCGCTTCGGCTGCATCACCACTAGCGCTTGATTCCGCGTTCGATTGCTGTGCTGCGCGTTCCCCTGCCGCATCGGCACGGCGCTGCTGCGCCTGCTGCTGCTTGAACTCTTCTTTATTTAGCCCCTCTTTTTTCGCCGCCTGCTTCGGCTGCGGATACTCCTCAATCAATTTTGCGCTGGACATTTTCAGCGTCGGATAATTGTCCAGCCGCGCTTCCACCGCTTTGTCGTCAATGCTGTTCGGATTCAGTTGCTGGTCAATCCACTTTGCCAGGCCCATCTGCTTGATGCGTTCCGCATCGCCTGGCCGCGGTCCGTACGCCAAACGATTCAGCGCATGCCGAATCGCCTCTTCCGGACTCAGCTCCGTGATCGGCAAATTCTTCAGCGAAGCATCTTCTTTGTTTTTCTTGTCGCGCGGCGTGACCGCCAGCGCCGAGGGAAGGTCAATTCCAAACGTGCAAAAAAAAGACACGGCCACAAAACTCGCCGCAACGCGTTTCGCAAAAAGCTTCGTAGAGTTCCGCACCGGTAAGCCACTCCATACCCTGCAGCCGCGCAGGGCAATACCGTCTTTTCACCTTAACCCCAATTCAGGAAACAAGTTGCGGAAAGGCTAAGCCAGTGCCGCCAACGCAGCACCCTCCAAGCCCTTGATTGCAAGCGGGTTACTTGAACTTGCCTGCGGCGCTATTCGCCGCAAGGTTCTTATTCGGTTACGTCAAAATCGGCGATGCGATTTTCCGCGTGCTGCCCTGCCGCATTGAGCGCCATCAGTACCAGCCGGTATTGCCCGGGCTTTAAATCGCTCACCTTCACCACGAGTCCCACGGGAATTACGGGACTGCCTTTGTGAATGAACGCTTCCGTCGCATAACTCCCCGTGCTCATCACCTGCGCGTTCGTTGCGCGATCCAGAATGTTGTACCCAAAGACAACCTTCGGCGGATTTTCCGAAAGCAGCAGCGGCTCATAAATTTCCGAGTAGAGAACGACTCTTTCCGTTTTCTTGAACTGGCTCACGGCTACCGGTTTGATTTCCATTCCCTGCACCGACAGCGCCGTATGGTCTTCAAGGAGCACCGCATCCAGATCGGCACTGGAAGCAATTTCATCCATGCGCCGGATCGAATTGGAGATCATCGCGGAACCGAGGCTCAAATGCTTTCCGTCATATTCCTCAATTTTCAACGGCCATTCGGTCTTGGTATATGCTTCGCCACCGGAATTCAGGACGAGGGTCATCTTGTACGTGCCGGGAACCGCATCAAACTGGTTTGTGTAGTGATACGGCCCTTTGGAAAGCTCCTTCATTTCGTCTTTTTCCAGGTCGAGTTTTACTTGATCGCTGAATTTCGCGCCAATCGTTCCATCCGGCTTGTACGCGATTCCCAGCACGCTCAAATTTGCGTGATACTTCCCTTTTTCTTTCTCGAAGTGAAAACTTTCGCCCGGAATATCGATCGCCACGTTCACTTTCGCCACGTTCGGCGCGGAATAGAAGAATGGCGATTGAATCGAAGCTTTCGCCGCGCTTGGAGAGCCGTCTTGCGCGCGGCTCTCGAGTCGCTTTTCCACCGGCGTGCCTTCCAGCACGTTCGCGGTGCGCGCGTTGCAGTATCCCGAGCGCGCACGAACATTCATCCCGCCGCGATTCATCTTCACTTTTAGCGTGTGGCAACTGCCTTCGGCCGACTCGGGCGGCACATAGCCCAACAAATAAAACTCATTTTGTTCGCTGGCAATCTTCTGCAAACCGCCAACAAGATCGTTCGTGTTGAAAATCGTGAAGCCCCCAGTGCCTTCGGCAAGAGCCGACAAAATCTCCTGATTTGGCACAGCCGATGGCGGCAATTGCGGAATGATGGAACGCGGCTGGTTATACGGATTGTTGAATGCGTTCGTGTTCACCGGCGGACGCGTTGTGCCACCACCTGTAGTGCCGGTGCCACCAGTTCCACCCTTGCCGCCGTTCCTCCCGTGCCGCCAGTTCCGCCCTTACCGCCTGTGCCGCCAGTTCCGCCCGTGCCACCAGTTCCGCCCTTGCCGCCGGTGCCGCCAGTTCCGCCAGTGCCACCGGTTCCGCCGCGGCCACCACCACCAGTTCCGCCGCCCGTTCCTCCTCCGGGCCCCCCCGGTTCCTCCCCCGGTTCCACCGCCACCACCGCCGCGGTCTTTGCGGTTCAGGATAGGCAGTAAGGATAAACCTCGGCCGCGAAGTGGCGTTTGCATTTCCGCGCAGGCTTGCATCGTGCAATCGGCCGCCTGTCGTCGGCCGCAATCCAGGATTGTTCTGCAACGCGCCGGCGAGTAATCCTCTTGCGTCGAGCGCATAGATCGCCACATTCGCTTTGTTGCAAGCATCAAGGGTTGCCGTCAATTCCGATTGCGTCTCCGGTGTCAGCGGGAAGCCCGCGGAAATCAGAACCAGCATTTTTCTTCCAGGAACGGAGCGCAAATTTTTTGCAAGGGAGCGTATCGCAAGCAGCATAGTTCGCGCGCCGAAGTCCGCTTCTGCCGAAGAGATTGAAGACATTGCTGGAATGTCCGCCACAAACCCGGAATTGCCGGAGTCCATGTTTGAAGCCACCGAGGTCGCTTTCACACCGGAAGCAGCCCGTTTGAGCAAATCGGCGTTGGCTGTGAAATTCTGCAAGATGCGCAGCGCTCCGCCAAATTCCACCACCGCCATCAGATTGTTTTGCCCGGAATTCGCGTCAATAAATTTAGTCGCCGCCGCGCGCGCTGACATCTGGTCCGGAAGTTGCATGGAAGAGTTGTCGAAGAAAAGGACGAGGTAGTGTTTCTGATTGCTGTTCTGTCCGGGTGTCTGCGATGTAGCCGGCGCTGAAGCTGGTCACCGGCTGTTCTTTGTTGTCTTCGTAGACCTTGAAATCGTTTTGCGTCAAGTCGCGGACGTAGTTTCCCTTTTTGTCCGTGACGACGGCGTCGATGAGAACAAGTTTCGATTCCCTGCGAATTACAGAGCCCGAGCGCATCGCATCGTCGGTAGGCGCAGGAGACGATTGCGCTGGAGCCGGCGGGGCAGGCTGTTGCGCCCGTCCAACGCCGGGCAACGCGCACATTCCCAAGAGTCCAACGGATGCGCCGACGAATACCCGAGAGAATTTTCTGTTCTTGGTTGTCCTGTCCATGAGCCCCTCCAGCCCCAATCATTTCCCAGTCTTCGTTAGTACGGGATTACGACCGCTCCGTTTCGCGCCGCCATCAGTTCGCCTTCGGCGTCGCGAACCACCAACCTGACCAAATACGAGCCTGGCTTTACATCGAAACTCGATTTGACGTTGATGCCTCTTTGTCCCAGCCGTTCGAGCGTCCCGTCAAGCAAGCGCATCTCTACGATTTTCTCCCCGCCGGTCACAAAGTTTCCGTTTTCGTCGAAGATCGCAGTCGCGAGCGTCACGTCATTGCGATTTCTTCCGTCGGCCTTGCGAAAACGCACGGACTTCAAATCCAGATGCGCAATCACCGAGAGCTTCGCCTGGGTGGGATCGGTTTTGAAGAATTGCGTTTGCAGGTCAACAGGCAGATCGCGAATCTCGTCTTGAGAGAAAATCGCTTCCTGAATTTCCTGCTTTGCCGTCTCGGTGGGATCCTGCGCTTTTCTGGGTGCGAAATATCCTTTGCGCGCCTGTACGTTGTACTTCTGCTTCACCGCCATAGTCACTTTCAAAGTGTGGAACGCCCCGTTGAGTTTCAGGTTCTGCGGAGAAAATCCGAGGAGGTAGGCAACCGGCGGCGCGGCAACGGCTTGTCTTAGTCCCTCCTCCAGATCGTTTCGGTTGTGAAAATAAGTGCCGCCCGTTCCATTCGCAAATTCGTTCAGAATCTCTGATTGCGCCGACTGCGCAACAGTCCGGTATAGCGCTTTCGGTCCCATCACTCGGTAGGAACCACCGGGAGGATTGGCGATATCTCCGAGGACGTCCGGGGTATAGAGTCCACGCGCATCGATCGTGTCAATGACAATGTTGCTTCGCGTGGCCCGGTCAATCACGCCCGGAGGCATCTGTGAACAGCGTGGAAAGAATGAAGCCGGGGGACACAAACACGAGCACTCTTTGACCGGGCATTCCCGCCAGACGCCGCATCGCGTCCTCAACGTGCCGGTAGGCATACAAAGATTCCGCGTCTCCGTTGCTCAGGGCGGTCTGCACAGCGGCTTGAGCCATGGGACGGGCCAGCGAAATTTTTGACTGGTCTCCGCCAAATGCGCAGTCCACGGTTTCCGCCACCGCCACCTGAAAAGCCTGCTGGTCACTCTTGTTCTCGATTAGGTCGGCTTGGTAGTAGCTAATGTCCGGGCAAGAAGGGACGCCGCCGAAACCGCCCGTCATGGACCTCGGAATGATTCCATTCATCGCCCGCAACAGCAGTTCCTGGTCGCTTGTAAACTCCTGGGTAAGCTGGCCCGAAGTTGTGAAAACTCCGACCCGATCGGTAGGCGCGATGGAGCCAAGAATCCGCGCGGTTGCGGCGCGAACGTTCACAGAGTCTTCCATGCTTATGTGCACGTCGTCGTAAAGAATGCTGACGAATCTTTGCGGAATCGCCGGCACGGCAGCCGGAGGAGTAGCTGCCGCAACCATTTCGGAGTCGTGGCTCTCAGAAGTCGTGACGGGCATCGCGCGCGAAGCGGGCGTTTCGACGTTGAAAAAGGAAATGACTTGCGGTTTGCGATCGTCTGCAAGAGCAAAATCTTCGCGATGCAGATTCTCGATTACTTTTCCTTGTTGATCTCGGACGACAACTCTGACCAGAACAAGATTCACGCGAACCTTGAATGTGGCCGGCGTGTCGCGAGTTTCCACCTCCGCTGACTTCGTTTCCTGCCTAGGAGCTGTAGAAGGATTTGGGGCGGGCGTAGCCGATTGATCGGGGGGCGTTGCGGGGGCATCCTGGGCTTGGGCGCAAAACGCGGATGAAAAGAAAAGCGCAAGCATAAGGGCGCAGCCAGCGCCCAGAGAAAATGTCCGATTTCGCAAGCGGTTTCGCAGGACTTACCCTCCGTAGTTCGCAACTTTGCAAAGTTGCCGGCCTTTTTGACCTGCACCGAATTTCGCCCGAGGTGGGTGGACGGGCTCAGGACCACTCGCTGGTTGCGAGGACTATACGCCTTCGGATTGCTGGATTCAATCTGCGTTTGAATGGGAAACGTTCGCTTGAGCCCGTCCGGCGACAATTTCCGCGTTCCAGGCCGCTCCCAGAAACACGACGACGGCAGAGAGTTGCATCCAGATGAGCAATCCGATTACGGCGGCAAGTCCGCCATAGACGAGCGAGTAGGGCACCGTTCGCACGTAATAGCCAAATAGGACGTCCACGAGCCACCAGAGGAGGGTCGCGATTACGGCTCCGGGCAAAACATTGCGCAAACTGTTCTCCTGCGGGCGCGCGAATCGATAAATGACCGTCAGCGCTATAAGCGAAAGAAGCATCGCCGCAAGGGGGAAGAAAAGGGCCCATACCCTGTGGAGTGGATGAGCGCCGCCGAATTCCTGCGTAAACCAGCTGCGAATCGGCCGCCCAAAGACTCCCAGCACGGAGGCGACAATCAGCGGAGCGATTGTGGCAACCAATAGCAGCAAGCCACGCCATTGACGATGCAAGAAGCCGGGCTTCTCCGCGTCGCCGTAGATTGTGTGAATTCCTTCCATGATCAATTTCATGACCTGCGAGCCGGCAAGGAACGTGCCGGCCCAGCCGACTACTGCCCATTTCCAGGCTTGCGGCGCGCGTTTAATCAGAAATTCGGAGACAATTTGGCGGCTTCCCGGCGGCAAATAGCGAGTGAAGTCCGTAATTAGATTGAGCAAGTCCGTGTGGCTGCCCAGCGGACTTGTGGCGATTGCGACCACCAAGAGCAGGGTGGGAAAAAACGCGAGGAAAAGATTGAAGGCGATGGCCTGGGAAATCATGCTGCATCGCGGGAACACGCGCTGGAACATCCGCAGAGCGCGCTTGAGCAGTCGAATGGCAGGATTCATTGCGCAGCATTATACGCGCATAGCACCGAGCGTGAAGCAGGCTTGCTTGCCGAGCGTGCGGGCCGCATCGTAGACTCAGAACTCGTCGCAAATGGCGCGCCACGAAATTCAAACATGCCCGGCGAGCCTGCAAACGCTTCCGGTTGATCTGAAAGATCTTTGGACTCTGGGAATGGAGAACGCTAGCGAAATCCGCTGGTCTGAATTGAGCATCCAAGAAAAAGCATGAGATCCCTTCGCAAATCGTTTGGCGCAGTGCTGTCCGTCGCCGCCCTTTGGCCGATGCTCGCGGCAGCGCAATCTCCTTCCGCACCGCCAAAGGGCAAAGGCGAGTGGAAGCCGGTGCCGTTTGCGATTGTTCACTTCAATGAAGAAGCGCCGAAGTCTTGGAATCTCTATTTTTGTTCAAAGCGCGGCGTACTTTTGCTTCGGCTCTGGAAGCGGTATTTGCTGATCGATCGCAACACGCAGCAGGTGTTCGACGTGGACCCGGAAAGAATCGTGACGAAGGGCGACGAGATCGAGTTTTCGTTTGAAGATAATCCGAGTCGGCCGGCAGATATTACGGACTGGCGCGAACGCGACATCGGAACGTTACATCGGCTGCGATTTCGATTTGGAGAAAAAGGCAGCTACCTGGACATTCAAACACCGCTGAAGCAAAACGGCACTCCGCTCTACTGAAGCGGCGATCCTTTGCGGTAGACGCCGTAAACCCACGGAATCCCCACTACTCCCGGCTCAACTCCGACTTCCAGGGAATCACCCACGCGAAACCGGTCGAAATCGTCCGCATCCACTGCGATGCGTTCAAATTTGCGCCCGGGCCTCCACGAAGGCACGATCAACCTGCGGCTGCCCCGAATGATTCCTTTCATATAGAACGTGTCGCGTACTGTCGCAGGCATGTATTGAATGTTTTTGGGCGTGTCAAACCTTCCGTTGACGAGAAGCATCGCTGTCAGTATCCACGGCAGCGGCACAAGGCCCATGAAAATTCGTTTGGCAATTTCTATTTCCGCGTGACGCCTGGACAAGCGGTCCAGGACAACGAGCGTCGTCAGTGCGATGAAAAAGAGCGCGCCGAAGAAGACCAGCATCAGATCCAGATCGAGTGGAGGAAAGACCTGGCTCACGTAGGGAAAACAGAGGGAGCCGGCCAGAAAAATCAGCGTGCGATAGATGAGTTTTTTGCGGAAGACGAGCTCCGCCGCCGCGCTCGTCAGACCGCATGACGAGCACCGGTCGGATTCGCGTTCCGACCCGCAATCCATGCATCTAGTCATCGGGAAGAGCATATCGCTTTGTCAGCGCTGATTCACGGAGAGACCGTTGATCAACTCTTGATAGCGCTCGTTGTTTTGATCTTCGGCAATGGAAATGGAAACGCCCATGCCGCGTCCGGGTTCGACGCGCTTCACGGAGCAATTGATACGAACGGGGCGATCCAAGGTTAATTGTGCGGAAAATCCAGCGCCCACCCAAAGCGGGTCCACGGACTCGATGAACATGCCGTTGGCGCTGACGTCGCGCGTGCGGGCACGCAAGACCGTCGAGCCCCACTCGATTTCGAGGTCGGCGTGAAAGCTGTAACGAGGCGCCCAACGGCGCTCGAAACGGCGCATACCCTGATCCCCAGTGCCCATAGACCTGGTGAAGCCCCCTGTCCGGGTTCCCAAGCTGTGGCGCAAGGGCGATTGCGCCGCTCTTACCTAAAGACAATACAACGAATCCGCGCATGGCTATACGACGCCGGTGTGAATTGTTTTGTTCCCTGTATTGCTGAAATCGCCAAGACGGAGTACTGCCTGAATACAGGTTTGCCAGCTTCAAGGGGGTTATTCCGGCTGGAGCTTCTCGCCTTTTCGGATGCGGCGCTGGATTTCCGCCTGGAGGTAGCGGCGGAAGTTTTCCGGGACGATGCCGGGGGCGGTTAGTTCGCGGAGGTCGGAGACGGTGAGCTCGGGCAAATAGGAGAGGACTGTAGAAAGCGTTGTGGCGGGTTGACGGACGAGGGCGAGGCGCACGTTGTAGCTGTGGGACCATTTTTGGTGATGGGAAATTGCTTCAATGACGCGGGGAATCAGTTTTGGCCGCGAGAGAGCTTTCAGGACCTGGGCTTCGCTGAGATTGGAATTGTCGAGCACGACTCGCAGGACTTGCTCGTGGCCTTCGGACGAGGAGCGCGCCTGCGACCCGTCCTGGGCCGCGGCGGGCGAGAGTGATTTTTTGGCCGAGGGGAAGCTGCGGCAAGCGGGCGATGAGCTTGTTCTTCTGCGTTGCGTTTTAGTTCGGCCAGGGCGCCGGGGGTAAGGGTCAGTTGGACTAGGTCCATCAGGTAGAGATCGCGCAAGAGGCGCAGGCTGACGAGGCGCGGGGTATGGGGATGCAGGACCAGGGCTTTTTTTATGGCGTATGTTCTTAGGAGCGGTTTGCGTTGTGCGATTTCTTCTATTAATTCTGCCGGGAGATCCTTTCGGGCGAGGAGCAGCAAGACCTGGCTTTCATCGAGACAAGCGCTTTGCGCGAGTTCGCGCAGCGCTTTTGGCGAAGCTTCGCGCGCAAGCTCATGAATCGGGGCTTGGCGGTTCCGGATGCTTTGGATCGTCCATCTCGCTCATAAGCTCAATGCGCGCCTTGCTGCCACTTCTGCCAAGGACGTTGGTATTATTTCGAGTTTTGCCAGCGGGGCAATCTTGCGAAGTTGCGCGTCGAGCGCTTCATCAAAATAGTTGGAGCGCGCGATCATTCCGCCGGTCTTTCCCAAGATAAATTTTGTGCCGCGCATCTGCAACTTTTCCTGCACTTCCCCGGCAAGTTCCGCCAAGGCAAGCGCCGCTGTGTTCAACAAATTTCGTGCGATTTCGCTTCCGCAGTCTCCTGCGCGGGCCACCGCGGGATATAGGCGAGGAAACACGGCTTCTGCGGATTCACCCTTGAGGTCTGCCCAATTCTCGATGGCCTTCTCATCGACGATTTCCAGAATTCCCGCTCGCAACGTCTTGATTTGCTCTTCTGTGAATTCTCCGGCGCCACATTTCACGGCCTCTACAGCGCTCTTTCCAATCGCAAACGCGCTACCCTGGTCACTCTTGTTTGGGCCGTGGCCGCCGGATCGTGCTGTTTGACCATCGGCGTTTTGTCCGATTGCCGCGGATCCAGTTCCAGCGACGATCACAATGGCTGGCGCGGTTCCTGCGGCCATCAAAGCGAGATCTAGGTCGGTGCACAGCTCGAAGCGAGCACCTTTAAACAATTCGGCTAGCAGTTTTTTCATCGCCCCGGCGCGTTCGGGTGCAGCAACTCCCGCCAGTCCAGCGCACACGTCAGTGATCTGTTCGAGATTGAGAGCAACACAGTTCAACGCGGCTGCGGCGGCTTCGCGCACGCCCTTTGCGGCAGCGTCAATTCGGATGCGCGATGGATTAGATGGGCCGCCTCGTCCGCGCGCAATGACGCGGCCGCTTTCATCCATCAACACGCAATCGGTCTTCGTACCGCCGCCGTCGAGCCCCATGGCGATGCGCATCTTCAAAGGATACTGAAAGCCAAGCGAACCCGTACGCCTTCGTGTGTCCCTTATTTTGAATTTGTAACGTAAGACCCATCGGCTTCTTGACGCGCCGCCAGCCGCGCCTCTATCCTCGTCGCACTTCATGCGGATTCATCCTCTCGATCTCGCGATTGTCGTTGCCTACCTGCTTGGCGTGACAGCTCTTGGGATTTATTTTCGGCGGAGCCAGCGCGATGTTCGGGATTATTTTCTTGGCGGACGCACCGCGCCTTGGTGGGCGATCGCGTTTTCGATTGTCGCGACGGAAACTTCGACGCTGACCATTATTGGGACGCCGGCGCTCGCTTATGGCGGCAATCTTACTTTTCTGCAGCTTGTTTTCGGTTATCTCATCGGCCGGATTCTTATCGTGTTGTTGCTGCTGCCGGGATATTTTCGCGGGGAGTTTTATACTGCTTACACGCTGATTGAAAAGCGCTTTGGTCCACGTATGCGGGCGCTTGCCGCTTCTACATTTCTTATAACACGCGCAATTGCGGAAGGCGTGCGTGTCGCGGCTATCGCGCTTGTAATTAGTGTTGTGCTCGGGACTTCGATCCGGCTGGCCGTTTTTCTCGTGATTAGCCTGACCATTGTTTATACCTTCGAAGGCGGGATGAAGGCGGTCATTTGGACCGACGTGGCGCAATTCTTGCTGTACCTTGCCGGCAGCGCGATTACGTTTTCCCTTTTACTGCACCGAATTCCGGGGGGATGGAATGAAGTCGCGCAAGTGGCCGCCGCTTCCGGAAACAAATTGCAACTCCTCGACTTCTCCACAAGCCTCGCCACGAAATACACATTTTGGTCGGGGCTTATTGGCGGCGCGTTTCTCACTATGGCAAGCCACGGCACGGACCAGACCATTGTGCAGCGCCTGCTTGCCGCAAAAAATGAACGCGACAGCCGCGCCGCGCTGATTGCGTCCGGCTTCATCGTGCTTTTTCAATTCGCGTTATTTTTGCTGGTCGGCGTTCTTCCTTTTTGTTTTCTCGCAACACACGCCGCTGCTCGCTGCTGGCCAGCGCATGGATGCGATTCTTCCCACATTTCTTGTCCGTGAAATGCCGACTGGCCTCGCCGGCATTTTGCTGGCTTCGATTCTTGCCATTGCAATGTCCAACGCAAGCGGCTCGCTCAACTCTCTCGCCGCGAGCACTGTGCTTGATTTCTCGCGGCACGGCGGCGCATCAGACCGACCCTGCGAAATTTCTAAAGCTTTCGCGGCGCATCACGCTTGTCTGGGGAGCAGTGCTCATCGGTTTCGGGCTGGTTAGCTGGGGGCCGCTTCTTGAAACTGGCCTTACCGTCGCTTCGCTTCCGTTCGGAAGCCTCCTCGGGCTCTTCCTCCTAGGCACGCTCGATAAGAAAGCGTCAGCCACTGGCGCCACCATCGGCATGTTCGCCGGACTCGCCGTCATTGTCTCGATTTGGCGATTCACTGCCGTCGCATTTACGTGGTATGTCCTGATCGGTTCTGCTGTTACATTCTTCGTCGGCGGACTGATGAGCAGAATTCTATCAAACGGCTTGCCTGCGCAGGAGCACTCGGCTTGAGTTCTTCCGCAAACGAAAAACGCCTCGAACTTGTCCGCGATCTTGGCCCATGGGCTTCCGCCGCAATCGTTGTCGGCACGATGATTGGCACCGGCATTTTCTTAAAGCCGGCGCAGATGGCGCGCGAAGGGCAAAGCATTTCCGTCGTTTTCGCCGCGTGGATTGTCGGCGCGATTCTTTCGATTTTTGGCGCGCTTTCTTATGCCGAGCTGGGCGCGGCGATTCCAGAAGCCGGCGGCGAATACGCCTATCTGCGGCGTGGCTTCGGTCCGATGTGGGGATTTCTCTTCGGCTGGATGCACTCCATCGTCGGCCGGCCCGCTTCCGCAGCGTCCATCGCCGCAGGGGGCGTTCGCTTCCTCGCGTTCCTGATTCCGTCCATCAGCGCGCCGATCTTCACGCTGCACATCGCCATCCCTGGCCTAACCCACTGGTACAAACCGTACGATTTCGTTTTCACTTGGGCGCAACCGCTGGCCGTCGTTTGGCTGGTCGTCATGACCGCCATCAATTACATTGGCGTGAAATTCGGCGGCGCGGTACAGGTTTTTCTGACGTTCATCAAAATTTTTTCCGTGCTGCTTATCATTGGGGTGGCGTTCCTTGCGCCGACTGCGGCGCACGGAGCCGATCCGGTTTGGCCTGCCGCGGTGAACGGCGGCTTGCTCAGCGCATTTTTGGCGGCTCTCGCCGCGGCACTCTGGGCCTATGACGGCTGGGAAGATTTGAATCTCGTCGGCTCAGAAGTAAAGGATCCGCAGAAAAATTTCCCGCGGGCGCTTGTCGGCGGAGTCGCCATAGTCGCTATCATCTATCTGCTCTTTAGCGCGGCTTGCTTGCGCGTGCTTCCTTTTTCCAGAGTCGCTGGCTCTCTTCATATCGCGTCCGAGGTGGTCGAACAAGTCTCGGGGCGTGGCGCTGCCATCTGGATCACGCTCGCCATGGTCATTTCCGCCATCGGTTCGCTTAACTCTTCCGTCCTGAGCGGAGCGCGCGTCCCTTACGCCATGGCGCGCGACAAAGTCTTTTTCCAAGTAGCAGACGGCATCCACCCAAAATTTTTCACGCCGGGCCGCGCGCTCGTTTTCCAGGGCGTCCTGACGAGCCTCATGGCCCTCACCGGCACCTTCGAAGAACTCACCAACCTCTTTATCTTCGCAACGTGGATCTTCTACGGCCTCGCCGTCGTGGCACTCTTCCGGCTGCGCAAAACCGCACCCGAAATGCCACGCCCCTATCGCTGCCCGGGCTACCCTGTCGTCCCCGGGCTTTTCGTCCTCGGCGCGCTCGCGCTCACGATCAGCGTCCTCTTCCAGGATCCCGGCCGCTCGTCCATCGGCCTGGTCCTCATCCTCGCCGGCCTTCCGTTTTACCGTTACTGGCACAATAGACTTGTTACGCGATGGTGAACGGCAAACTGGTGGTTGCCGCCTTACGCCTTTGCTGCGCGCAACTGTTTTAGGCGCTCTTCGGTCTGTCGTGTCAGATGCGGCGTAATTCCCAGCATCCGCTGCACGAGCATCAACTGGCCGCGATGATGCATTTCGTGTTCTTTTCCGCCGAGCACACGCTCGAAGCGGGTCTTCACGGTTTTTCCGTCGCCGTCAATCACGCCCACCGCCAGAAATTCATCGGTCAATGATTCGAGCCACGCTGCGTGCTTTTCGCCTTCGCTTCGCAGCAGCTCCAGAAGCTCCGCTTTCGTACGCGGCTTCGCTTCTTCCGCACCAATGCGTTCGCGCAGGCTCATAAAATCGTATCCTACGAGCGTGGTCAGGCCTTCTTTCGCCAACTCCGGCCAGATGCTCGGCGAAATCGCCATGTGCGCCAGCGTTTTTGCAACCGGTTTCACTCCCGGCGCAGGCACAAAGTCGTACTTGTCCTCCGGAATGTCTTCGGCAATCAGAATCGTGTTCCTGCGGACCGTACGGAATGCGGCCGCCATTTCCTTGCCACCATAAACGCTCATGCTTTCACCTCGGGATAAGTTGGTCTGCCCTACCCAGGCAGACTGCCCGGTTCGATGCCGAGGCATCGAACAAGGTCACGCAATCTGCCACGGTTCTGACTATTTTCCGTTCGAAAGGTGTACATTTCCCCTTCATCGGCGTCTAACCGAGCAACCCTGGGAACTGTCTTTACGACTAAGAGCTGTCAGGAGCTGCCAATGTTCCGCAAAGCCTTTTCGTCGCGCTTTGGGCCTCGCCGCCCTCTCCCGCGGGCCGCCTTTCCACAGGCCACTATCCCCTCCACCCCAGCTGGCCAAACGCTCCAGGCATGGCTCACCGCTTTCAACAGCGGCGATCGCGCCCAAATGGACGCCTACTGTCCACAAATACGACCCCAAAGGCTCGACTCGATCGCATGATGTCTTTCCACAGCATGACCGGTGGCTTCGAGCTCGTACAAATCATCAAAGCCGAACGCCTCCACATCGAATTTATCGTCAAGGAACGCAATAGCAACACGAAAGCCCTCGGGAATCTGGACGTCAAGGATGCCGATCCCGCCGAAATCACCGAACTCGGCCTGCAGGCGCTTCCGCCGGACGCGAATCTATCCGAAATGACCTTCAAAATTGACGCCGCTGCGCGCGCGCGAGTGATTGATGGCGCCATCAAGAATCTCAACGAGTTCTACGTTTTCCCCGATGTCGCCAAAAAAATGGAAGACTCCGTTCGCGCCCATCAGAAACACGGCGATTACGACGCCATCACCGACGGCAAGGTGCTCGCCTCGCAAACTGACCGACGATTTTCAGGCCGTCAGCCACGACAAGCATCTGCACGTAAATTACAGCGCCATAAAAATGCCCGAACATCCCAAGGACGCGAAACCCAGTCCCGAGGAAGTCGCCCAGGAACGCAAGGAAATCGAACAAATGAATTGCGGCTTCGAGAAAGTCGAGCATCTCTCCGGCAATGTCGGCTATTTGAAATTCAATTTCTTCGCTGATCCGGACGTCTGCGGCCCCACGGCTGTCGCCGCCATGAATTTCCTCGGTAATGTGGATGCGATTATTTTTGACCTTCGCGAAAACGGCGGCGGCGATCCAAAGATGGTCGCGTTTCTCTCCACGTATTTATTCGACGAGCCCACCCACTTGAACGACCTCTGGGAGCGCAAAGGCGACGTCACGCATCAATATTGGACGCTGCCCTACGTGCCCGGGAAAACTTCTGGCTGGCAAGCCGGTTTACGTCCTCACGTCGCACGACACGTTTTCCGGCGGCGAAGAGTTCTGCTACAACCTGAAAAATCTGAAGCGCGCCACGCTCATCGGTGAAACAACCGGCGGGGGCGCTCATCCCGTCTCGGGCCACCGCATTGACGATCACTTCATGATCGGCGTGCCCTTCGCGCGAGCCATCAATCCCATCTCCAAAACCAATTGGGAAGGAACCGGCGTCGAGCCAGACGTAAAAGTTCCCGCCGCCGATGCCTTAACCACCGCGCAAAAACTCGCCAGCGAAAGACTACAACCCAAGTAGAGATCGGCTGCGCGTACCCAATTTGGCGATAATTGATGCTGAAGTGAGGCGATTTTTTCCAGCAAGAGCGAACTCGAGGGCTCCGGCCGAAGGCTTGATCGCAACAAGACAACAGGGCAACTACCCCTTTTCGACACGCGCCTTTATATTCGAGTACGCCGCATCGATGAGTCCTCTTAGCGCTGTGGCGTTTGTGGCCGTTCCCGGTCTCAGCTTCACATGACGCATGAACTTGCCGGTGCCTTGCAACAAGCGAGCCGGGTCCGGCAGTGCTGCGCCGTGAAAGAACCCAACGTTTACGTGCGAGGTAAATACATTCACATAGCCGAATGGCGCATCTCCCAAACACGCAGTCGGATAGCCGTCATGCAAAAGCTCCCGGACTTCGTCCCCGCACTTTCGCATCATCTCAAACCACTGATGTGCGATAGCTCCCAATTCGCCCGCATGTTCTTTCATCCAGGCATCGATCGCGGGATCCCGCTCGACGGCGCCGTTGAATCGCAACAATTCCGTTCTCATTGTTGCTCGCCTTTCCGCTTTCAGGATCAATGGTTACGTGGCAACCTTACCTTCCCTCCAGCAAATCCTGTCAAGACCGCATCTTTCTGTTTATTACTATAGCGTCTAATAGAGGCGAGACATATCGAGCTGCTAACGCCCTTGTGGCGCGTGGCCCATGCTTTTGGAAGGACGTGGGGGGCTGAGGGCTTTTCGGCGCTTTCCCATTGCCCGGAAACGATTGATTTCATAGAGTGGATTTATCTGATCGTGGTGAGTCACCCGCCTTCCCGGCCTGCCGCAAGAATCCCGTAAGTTCTTTGCAATCTGCAGGTACGAAAAAAGGGGGATACAGGCGTAAAAGTCCGAGCACCGCGAACCGTTACTGCTTTTCTTCAGACCTGCGCAGCGTGCGCCTTCGCTTGCAGCGGGTGGATGGTGCTTTCGGCTTCGTGGCTTACTTTTACTTCGTGGGTGCAGGACTTTGGCGAGAATTTCGAGGCCGGTCATGAGGCGCGGGCCGGGTCGCGAAAAATAGCTGTTCGCTTCGAGCGCATAAACCTGGCCGTTGCGAACGGCGGGAATGTCGTGCCAGGCGCTGGGCAGCTTCATTCCGCGAAATTCTTCGGTGGCTTGTTCCGCGGTGTAACCACACGGCGCTACAAGGACAACGTCCGGCGCGGCATCAATCACTTCTTCAATCGTCACTCGGAACGACGGCGTCTGCTTCGGTGCCAAACACATCGTGGCCGCCGGCAAACTCAATCATTTCCGGCACCCAGTGTCCGCCGACATAAATCGGCTGCAGCCATTCGAGAAACGCAACGCGCGGGGTGTCTTCGTGCGCAGAAGGCGCTGCTTCGATATGTTCTTGCAGCGCGCCAAGCTTTTCGCCGATCTCTTCCAGCAATTTTTCCGCTTGCCAGCCGCGGCCCGTCTCTTCGCCGACCCACAAAATGTCGCGCCACACGTCGCCCAGATCCTGCGGATTCAGGCAGAGCACTTCCGGCCGCGCATCGAATTTCGCCAGTGCCGTCGCCAAATCGTCCGGCGACGCCGCGCAAACGTGGCACAAATCCTGCGTCACGATCAGGTCCGGCGCCAACTCCTGCAGCGCTTCCGAGTCCACCGCATACAGACTCTCTCCGCGCGCAACGTACTCCCGCACTTGGCGGTCAATTTCAAGCGGCCCTGCATCCTTATCAATGCGCGAATGAATCACGATGGTCTTCGTGCGCGCGCGTGGCGGGAAGTCGCACTCGTGGCTCACGCCGACAATTTCGCGGTCAAATCCCAGCGCAAACAGGATTTCCGTGGCCGAAGGCAGGAGGGATACGACTCTCATGCGCGCACTCTACCACATCGGTTTGTCACATGCCACGCGGAGGCGGTCATCGCACGATGCAAGGCAGCGCAGCCAGGAGTGGCTACGTTACCGGCTTTGCAGTTCGATTCGCGTCGAGACTTGGGGGACGCCCTTGGGGTAGCACTTTGCCTGCGTCCTCGATCCGATAAGCGCGCAAACCATGCAACTTGGCGATACACGGCCTACTTATACAGGACGTACTTCCGCCGCATGGCTTCGAACGTCGCGAGATCGTCTTTCCAGTCGGCAACGATTTTTTCCGGCGCGACACCATCTTGCAGGAGCTGCACCGTTGTGGCGTTGCCGAGCAGCGTTATGGTCTTCGCCAGATCCACTTTGTCGGGGTACATCTTTTTCAGCGCGGCGGCGATTTCAAGTCCCATGCGCATCGAGCGCACCGCGGATTTTTCTCCGATGCGGATGCTCACGCCGCCGCAGCGCTGTCCTGCGTACAGGCCGGACACCGGAATCAGCGGTTGCGCCAAAAAACGCAATCCAGGCAGATGCTTGGCGTTCAGCGCCGCCGCGACATCTTCCCCGTCCATCCACGGCGCGCCAAAATCTTCAAACGGCGTTTCCGTTCCGCGCCCCACGGAAACTCCTGCGTTCTGCAGAATTTCGAGTCCCGGATACAAGATCGCGCCCTTCGTCGTGCGCAAATTCGGCGAAGGAGGAATCCAGCGCAAGCCCGTGCTCTCAAAAAAATAGTTGCGGTGCCAGTTTTTCATCTGCAATCACGTGGAGGTCGGCACCGATGTGATTTTCGGCATTGAAAAGCTGCGCGAGTTCGCCGATGGTCAGGCCGTAGCGAACGGGCATCGGAAAATATGCGACGAAGTTCGTCTTGTCCGCATCGAGCATCGGCCCTTCGACGATTTCGCCGCCGAGAGGATTCGGCCGGTCGAGCACGTAAAACGCGAATTCCCTTTTTCGCCGCCTCTTCCATGCAGTAAGCCATGGTGGTGGTGTAGGTGTAAAAGCGAACGCCGGCGTCTTGAACGTCGAAAACAAGCGCGTCGATTCCTTTGAGCATTTCGTCGGTGGGGCGTGCGATTTCGCCGTACAGGCTGTAGACCGGTAGGCCGGTGCTCGGATCTTTCGGTGGATGAAACCTTTTCGTCGAGCTGCCCGGCAAGACCATGTTCGGGGATGAAGAGCGCGACGAGCGTGACCCCCGGGGCATGCGCTAGAGCGTTCAATCGTCGTTTTTCCCTGCGAATCGAGACCAGTGTGATTGGTGATGAGTGCCGACGTGCTTGCCGCGAAGCGCAGCGAACTTCTGCGCTTCAAGAACGTCGAGTCCAGTTTGCACGCGGCCGACGCGGCGGCGCCGTTTTCGCTGCGCTCTTCTGAGGCGCGGCGCAAATGGAGCGTCTGTGCGCAAGAATGCGACAGACAGAGCAGAAATTGCCAAAACAACTGCATTCGCACACGATTGCTCCGCGGCAAATGTTCGTCCCAAACATTCCTTCCACGTTCGCATGCAATGATATTCTGGAACGCCCTGCCGCCAACTGCGTTGTCGCGGCAAGTTGCGTGTGTTATCAACAAATCAGAGCAGGGCGTCGTGCCGGGAGATTCCGAATTGAGCAAACGCCGCTCCGCGTTGTGCCTGCTTCTGCTTCCTCTCACGTTCCTTATGGCCACAAAATTACGTAGCCAGAACCGCGGTGCGCCGCGACAAAAGTTACCGCGACGAGCGAAGCGCCGGCTACCGCACTGCAGAAACTGTCTCCCGCCGCGCGGCAATGGGTGGACTCGACGCTCGCAAAAATGTCCGCCGACGAAAAAATCGGCCAACTGCTTTTCACTACGTATCACGGGACATTCACTTCGACAGATTCTCCGGCATACCAGCAAATGCTGCACAACGTGAGCGACTTGCACGCCGGCGGATTCATCATCGTCACGCACATGTCGCCGCTGGGAATCGAAAAGAGCCAGGCCTATCCGACCGCGGTGCTGAACAACCAGCTGCAATCGAAAGCGAAAATTGCCGCTGCTGATCGGCGCGGATTTTGAGCGCGGCTCGGCGATGCGCCTGGACGAAGGAACTTCGTTTCCGACGCACATGGCGCTTGCGGCCGGCGGGCGACCCCAAAGACGCGTACACGATGGGAAAAATCACGGCGATTGAAGCGCGCGACGTGGGCGTGCACTGGATTTATGCGCCGGTCGCGGACGTAAACAACAATCCCGGAAATCCCGATCATCAACACGCGTTCGTTCGGAGAAGATCCGGCGCGCGTCTCCGAATTTGTGTCGCGAGTACGTGCGCGGCGTAGAAGAAAATGGCGGCCTGGCGACGGCAAAGCATTTTCCCGGCCACGGCGACACCGCTGCGGATTCGCACATTGATTTGCCGGTGATTCACGCGGATCGCGCACGGCTGGATGCGCTGGAACTGGTTCCCTTCCGCGCCGCGATTGCGGCCGGCGTGGGCAGCGTAATGACCGGACACTTGAATGTTCCTGCGCTTGAGCCCGATCCGAACACTCCTGCAACGCTTTCGCACAATATATTGACCGGTGTGTTGCGCAACCAGCTTGGCTTTGAAGGGCTGGTCGATCACCGACGCGATGGACATGGGCGGAATCACGGTGCGCTTCGCTCCGGGCGAAGCGGCGGTGCGCGCGGTGTTGGCGGGCGCCGATGCGTTGCTGATGCCGCCGGTGCCAGATGCGGCGTTCGAAGCCCTGCAAGTGCGGTGAAAAACGGGCGCATTTCGCAGGAGCGGCTGGACGCTTCGGTGCGGCGAATTTTGGAAGCGAAAGCGCGACTGGGCCTTGAGAAAAACCGCTTCGTGGATTTGAACGCGCTGAATACGAAATTTGGCTCGGTGAACTGGCAAAAGGAAGCGCAGGACATTTCCGATCGCGGCATTACGCTGCTGCGCGATACGCCACACCGTTTGCCGCTCGATGGGACGAAGCCGTCGCGCGCGCTGCTGCTGGCGTTTTATGCCGACCCGGAACCGTATCCCGGCGAGGATCTGGAGCGCGAACTGCGGCGGCGATTTGATTCGGTGACGACGCTTCGCGCGGACACGCGATTTGTGAATGCGGCAAATTTGAAATTGCCTTCGCCGGATACCTACGACGTGGCGATGGTCGCATTGTTCGTGCGCGTGAGCGATCGCAAAGGAAATGTGGATGTGCCGGCGGAGCAAGCGGCGCTGGCGGAACAAATTTACAAGTCGGGAAAACCGGTAATTACGCTGGCATTTGGAAGTCCTTATTTGATTGAACGATTTCCGCAGGCGGAGACGTGGCTGGGCGGCGTTTGGAATCAGCGACGTGGCGCAGATTTCGATGGCTCGCGCGCTGTTCGGAGAAATTCCGGTGCGCGGACATTTGCCGGTGACGATTCCGGGAGTCAATTTGAAGGCGGGATTTGGGATGGAAGTTCCGGCCGAGCCAATGAAGCTGGCGCCGATGGATGCGCGGACGGAAGCGCAACTGCAGCCGGCGTTTGACGTGATCGAAAATGCGATCAAGGACAAAGCGTTTCCGGGCGCGACGCTGGCGATTGGGTACAAAGGAAGAGTTTCGCTGCATGCGTTTGGAAAGTTTCCTATGACGCGAACGCTTCGCCGGTGAATGTGGAGACGATGTACGACGTCGCTTCACTGACGAAGGTGGTGGGCACGACGACGATTACGGAAAAACTTGTCGAGGGCGATTTCCCGGTGCCGCTGGATTTGGACGCAAAGGTGGAGCGGTATTTGCCGGAATGGACTTCGCAGCCCGCCCAAGGCGGGGTACAGAACAAGGGAAATCCGGTGGAGATGGACTGGAGGCATCGCGTGACGGTGCGGCATTTGTTGACACACACTTCGGGACTTGCCGGCATTCAAGGAATATTGGCGGACTTCGAAGAGCAAGCAGGAGACGCTCGACCAGATTTTTGCCGAGCCTCTGGAGTACGAGCCCGGTACGAAGATGATCTACTCGGACCTGGGGATTATTTTGCTGGCGGAGATTATTCAGCGGCTGACGGGCAAGAATCTGAATGAGCTAACGCGCGAAGATATTTTCGGGCCGCTGGGAATGAATCATTCGATGTATTTGCCGCCGAAGAGTTTGTGGTCAAAGATTGCGCCGACGGAGATTGACAACAATCTGCGGCACCGGTTGATTCAAGGCGAAGTGCACGACGAAAATGCCTATGCGATTGGCGGAGTTTCAGGCCACGCGGGGCTTTTCAGCACGGCGCCAGATTTGGCGGCGTTTTGCCAGATGGAATTGAACGGCGGCGTTTACGGGCACCAGCGAATTGTGCGGCGGACGACGATTGCGCAATTCACCGTTCCGCAGGAGCTTTCCGGCAAGACGCGCACGCTGGGATGGGCCGTGCCGGGCGAGGGCGGATCTACAGGCCACTACTACGGGCCTCATTCCTTCTCGCATACTGGATTTACGGGGACTTCGATCTAGATCGATCCCGACAGGCAGCTTTTCGTTGTGCTGCTGACAAATCGAGTGCATCCAACGCGCGAAAACATGAAGATCGCCAAGGTACGTCCTGCGCTGCATGACGCCGTGCTGCAATCGCTGGGGCTGGCAACAACCCCCCCGCCAGCTCAATAAGAACTGCTTGCAGCGGGGTTTCTTGCTTTGCGGGTTTCCGTGCGGAGCAAAGAGTGTTTCTTGTATCCATTCCTTTGCCGCGCTTCGGGCGGCGATTCGATGCAAAGCCGAAATTGATTGAGGTCGTCCGGGATGATGGCGCGGTTTTCTTTTGAAGCGCCCAAATGCGTGATTTATGACAACGGTCTCTGGTGGATATCGGCGGCGGCCTGGGCGAGGTCTTCCGGGCGGCCGAGGTCGCGCCAGTGGAATTTGTCGGCGCGGAAGGCAACGATTTTTTCCCCGGAGGCGGCCAGGCGGAGATAGCTGTCGATGATGGAGAAGGCGCCGCCTTCCGTGAAGAGGGAGAGGAGGCGCGGGGAGATGACGTGAATTCCTGCGAAGGCGAGCGGTTGCAAGGAAGAGGAGGGACGCACGATTTCGTCGGGGCACGGTTCCCTTTCGGCGGCCAGCGAGGAGATTGTTTTCGTCGAAGAGAAGTTGGCGGGAAGACGTGCGTTGTTGGACGGCGAGAGTTGCTAGCGCGGCGGATTTTTTGTGAGATTCGAGCATTTGCTTGAAGTCGATAGTGCTGAGGATGTCTACGTTGTGCAGCAGGAACGATTCCCGCGAATTGTTTTCGAGGAAAAACCAGGAGGCTTTTTTTAGGCCGCCGCCGGTGTCGAGGAGGAGATCGTCTTCACGGGAAACGGCGATTTGAATGCCAAAGTTCTGACGGGATTTGAGATAAGCGGCGATTTGGTCGGCGTGATGGTGGACGTTGACGATGATTTCACGGATGTCGAAGGTTTTGAGACGTTCGATGGTGATTTCGAGAAGGGCGCGGCCGTTGATTTCGACGAGGGCCTTGGGGCGGTCGTTGGTGAGTGGGCGGAGGCGGGTGCCAAGGCCGGCAGCGAGGATCATAGCTCTCATTTGCCCATTTTCTCGAGTTCGATGTGGCGGAGCTGAACACTGAGGCCGCCTCGCGAGCGGAGGCGTTTTGCGAGCTGTTCGGCGAGGAACACGGAACGGTGCTGGCCTCCGGTGCAGCCGAAAGAGACCATGAGGCTTTTGAAACCGCGCGATTGGTAGTTGCTGACGCTGGCGTCCACGAGCGTATAAACCGAAGCGAGAAATTGGTGAACGCTTTCCTGCTGGTTCAGATATTCGATGACCGGAGCGTCTTTGCCGGTGAGTTCCTTGAATCTTTCTTCACGGCCAGGATTGGGGAGGCTGCGACCATCGAACACGAATCCGCCACCATTGCCACTTTCATCTTTCGGCAATTCGCGATGAAAAGAAAAACTGCTGACGTGGAGCACGAGATTGTCGGCATCCTTTGCAATACGCAGAAGTTTTTCCGAGCCGAGCATGCTTTCGAACGCGGCGATCAGAGTCGGCAGTTTGATGGGAAGCTCGACGTTGTGGAGAAGCCAACGGAGATTTTTTAGTGCATAAGGAACGCTTTGGAGGAAATGTGGCCGGCGCTCGTAAAAACCACGGAAACCATAGGCACCTAGTGCCTGGAGAATGCGGACGTAGACGTAAGCGTAGTAGTGCTTCAGGAAGGCTTCGCGGTCGATGTCTGCATATTCCGTCGACGGATGCGAGATAGTGATCTAGAAGCTGCTGGCGGAGTTCGGAAGTGAGATCGGCTTTCGCGTCAAAAAGGAGCGAGGCTAGATCATATTGCAAGGCGCCTTTGCGGCCGCCCTGGTAATCGACGAAGTACGGCTTGCCGCCGGGGAGCATGATGTTGCGCGATTGAAAGTCGCGGTAGAGAAAGTAGTCGCGGTCGGCGCTCAAGAGAAATTCGGTGAGGCGCTCGAAATCGTCTTCAAGAGATTGTTCGTTAAACGGAATTCCGGCGAGGCGGAGAAAATAGTATTTGAAATAGTTGAGGTCCCAGACGATGGACTGGCGATCAAAACTGCCGCGTGGATAGCAGACGCTGTAATTCAGATCGCGGCCGGCTTCGATCTGAAATTTCGGGAGGATTTCGACGACTTTGCGGTACGTATCGGCAACTTCGGGAGCGATTGCGGCTCCGGCGCGATTTTTGGAAAGAAATTCGAACAGCGTCGTGTCGCCTAGGTCTTGTTCGATATAGGCACCGGCGTCCAGGTCGTCGGCGTAGATTTCGGGGACGGGAAGGCCGTGGCGGAAAAAATGGCGCGAAAATTCGAGGAAGGCGGCGTTTTCTTCGCGGACGTTGTAAAGGATGCCGATGGCTTTGTTTCGCGCGCTTGCAAGTCGAATGATTTGGCGGCCGGAACCACCGAGTTCGCCATGAAGCGGGACGACGCGCTGGGGCGGTTCGTGAAAATGCTGTTCGAAGAGGCGTTTCAATACGTCCATTTTTGAAAGTTTTCCAAAGCGCTGCCATGGTGCAGGGCGCGCGATTGTTTCTAGGATAGCCGATTGGGCGAATGCGAATTTCGAGAAGGAGGAGCGGTGTGCCCAGAAATACGCCATCGAAGGTGGCAGGCGGGAGTTCAAATTACGCGGTAAAGGCGGCGTGCGAGAACGCCGCGCCCCAGAAGGGACAGATATAATGGAGCAATGGCCCCTTCGACGAAGGAATTCCGGCTGACGGAGCGACGGAATCCCGCTTCCCGAAATTTCGACCGGATGAATTCGCTGGACATGGTCCGGCTGATGAACCGCGAAGACCAGAAAGTCGCGGCGGCGGTGGCGCGCGAAATTCCAGCGATTGCGCGTGCCGTGGATGAGATCGTGAAGAGGTTGCGCAGCGGCGGGCGGATGATTTACGTGGGTGCGGGCTCGAGCGGGCGGCTGGCGATTCTGGACGCCGCGGAGTGTCCACCGACTTTTGGAGTTTCGCGCAGAAAGGTGCGGGCGCTGATCGCAGGCGGGCAGAAGGCGATTACGCGTGCAGTGGAAGGAGCGGAAGATTCGGTGAAAAATGCGATGCGCGATTTGCGGCGCGCGAAACTTTCGAAAAAGGACGTGGTGGTGGGAGTAGCGGCGAGCGCAACAACGCCGTACGTACTCGGAGCAATTCGGTACGCGAAGAAAGTGGGAGCAGGGACGATCGGAGTTGCGGCGAATCGGGCCGGCGACCTGAGAAAGTTGTCGAAGATTTTTGTTGCGCCGGAAGTCGGGCCGGAGGTGTTGACCGGATCGACGAGATTGAAGGCGGGAACGGCGTCAGAAAATGGTCCTGAACATGCTCAGTACAGCGGCGATGGTGCAGCTGGGGCATGCGTATGAAAACCTGATGATTGACGCGGTGCTGACGAACAAGAAGCTGGAAGGGCGCGCAGTCAGGATTTTGCAGGAGGCGTCGGGGAAAAGCGTGTCCTCGGCCGAACACGCTTTGCGTGCTTCGGGACACAATTTGCGGATTGGGCTGGTCATGCTAAAGAAAAGCGTGACCGCTGGGGAAGCGCGGAAGCTGCTTTCGAAAGCGAAAGGAAATTTGAGGACCGCCTTGGGCGAAGCGGGGAAAACACAGCGCAATGGATAAATTTGTAATCAAAGGCGGGAAGGCGCTGCAGGGGACGGTGGCGATCAGCGGCGCGAAGAATTCGGCGCTGCCGGCAATGGCGGCTTCGCTGCTGACGGCGGAAGCGGTTTCGTTGCACAACATTCCCCGCGTACGAGACATCATCACGATGGCGAAGCTGCTGGCGTTTATGGGCGCGAGCGTTTCGGTGGATTCGTTTCCGGCCGCGGATTACACGATGGAAGCGAAATCGATTACGCACGCAGAAGCTCCGTACGAGCTGGTGAAGACAATGCGGGCGTCGATTTTGACGCTGGGGCCGACACTGGCGCGCGATTGGGATTGCGCGCGTTTCGTTGCCGGGCGGATGCGCGATTGGAGCCCGGCCGGTGGATTTGCATCTGCAGCGCGCTGGAGAAGATGGGCGCGGAGATTGCGACGACGCACGGATTTATTGAAGCGCGGGCAACGCGCGGGCGGCTGCAGGGAGCGTGCATCAAGTTTGAAAAGATTACGGTAACTGGCACGGAAAATATCCTAATGGCCGCGGCGCTGGCCGACGGCGAAACGATTCTGGAAAACGCGGCGCGCGAGCCGGAGATTACGGATTTGATCGTGCTGCTGCGGAAGATGGGCGCCAAGATTTCCGGCGATGGGACTTCGACGTTGAAAATTGAAGGCGTGCAGAAGCTGGGCGGCGCAAGTCATACGGTGATTCCCGATCGGATTGAAGCGGGAACGTTTTTGGTGGCGGGGGCGATGACCGGCGGGGATGTGTCGCTGCTGAATTGCGATCCGGCGCATCTTGGGGCGACGATTTTGCTGCTGCAGAAAGCTGGCGCGCGTGTTTGAGATGACCGGGCCAGATCGCATGCGCGTGAGAGCGCCGCGAAAACTGATGGCTGCGGATGTAACGACCGAAGAATATCCGGGATTTGCGACCGACATGCAGGCGCAATACATGGCGCTGGCGACGCAAGCCGAAGGTAATTCGACGATCAACGAGACAATTTTCGAGAATCGGTTCCTGCATGCCAGCGAAATGATGCGCATGGGCGCGAACATTTCCATCGACGGGCACCGGGCGGTAGTGCGGGGGCTGTCGGCGCTTTCGGGAACGACGGTCCAGGCGTCCGATCTACGCGCCAGCGCTGGGCTGGTATTGGCGGGGCTTGTTGCGAGCGGCGAGACGATTATTGAACGCGTTTACCACATCGATCGAGGATACGAGCGCATCGTGGAGAAGCTTCGAGCGCTAGGCGCCGTAATTGCGCGCGTGCATGGGCAAAATCAGTAAGCCCTATTCACCGCTGACGGTTCTGGTTAAACTCAAAGTGGAAGTGCTGCAGCGAGCGGCTTCCATTATTCTTCGTGGGGAGCTTTTTTTATGTTGAGCAAGAGCAGGTTGGGGGTTTGCAGGCTTGGCTTGGTCGGTTTGGTGTGCGTAGCTATGACTTGTGCCGCTGAGGCGCAAGGCGGTGGAGGAGCGGGGGCAGGCGCAGCTGCAAGCGGCGCGGCGGCCGGAGCTGCGGCGAAGGCGAACACGACCGTGGGCAGAGATATGTCACTGTCCAATCCTGAGGTTGCGCTGGCGCTGGTCAAGCCGCCCGAGAAAAAAGAGGCAAAGGCGTACGACGCGTTCAAGAATGTTCCGCTGTCCGATACGGCAAACAAGGTCAAAGCCGGCGAGAAATTTCTGAGTGAATACCCAAAGAGCGAACTGGCGGCGTTTGTGTATCCGTATCTCGTTGTCGGATACATCCAATTGAACCAGATGCCCAAAGCGCTTGAGAATGCAAAAAAAGATCTGGTAGTGAATCCAAAAGACTTTCGGACGATGGCTGTGCTGTCACAAACCCTGGCGCGGACTTACAATCCCTCGGCGCCGGACGCGGATAAACAGCTGACCATGTCAGAAGACTACGGAAAGAAAGCACTGGAGGGCGCGCCCACGCTGGAAAAGCCGGATGGGATGGCGGACGATGTATTCGCTCGGATAAGAAAAGAGACGGAAGCGATGGCGCACAGCGGAGTTGGACTGGTGGCGCTGCGGCAGAATAAATTTCCAGAAGCGATCGCTGAGATTGAAAAGGCGGTTGCGATAAACGACCAGGACCAGACCAATTTTTATTTGCTGGGTGTGGCCAATCAGAATTCGGATCGTTCGCAAGAGGCCGCAAAGGCATTTATAAAGTGCGCCGACCTGCAGGGGAATTTGCAAGCTACTTGCTCGAACGCGGCACTGGAAGCGAAAAAAAGCGCGCACTAAGCCACCATCGAATTATTGCCGAATGTGGCTCTCCGGGCTGTTTAGAACGCCGAATTTTTGCGAGTCATTCTGATAAACTCGTTGATATTCTTTTGAGCAGCAAAAAAAGATTGCGACGAGCTTTGCGGAGGATTGCGAGAATGCCCAACACGGAACTGCTGGGGAAGATTGACGCGGCGATTGCGGAAAAGAATTTGCTGAAGCATCCGTTTTATCAGGACTGGCAGGCTGGAAGACTGTCGCGCGAATCACTTCAGCTTTATGCAGCGCAGTATTACCGGCACGTGGAGGCGTTTCCACAGCATTTGCAGGCGCTGGCGGCTCGCGCGGATGAATCGTTGAAGCCCGTGGTAATGGCGAATCTGGAAGAAGAATTGAATTCGGCGCGGCCGCATCCGAAATTGTGGCGGGATTTTGCGGGAGCACTCGGCTTGAGCAAGGAGAATGTGACGGCGAGCCCTTCCCTGCCTGGAACGCAGCATGTGGTGCAGAAGTTCCGCGAGATTTGCGCGAACCGGAGTGTGGCTGAGGCCGTTGCGGCGCTCTATGCCTATGAGGCGCAGGTTCCCGAGATTGCCGCGACGAAGATTGACGGGCTGAAGAAGTTTTACGGCATAACGGACCAGGAGGGGCTGGCGTATTTTGAGGTGCATGAAGAAGCGGACAGGGAACATCGCGCTGCATGGCGCGGATGGCTGGAAGCAAACGCCAACGGAAATGAAGACGCAATTTTGAAGACTACGAATGAAGCGCTGGATGCCTTATGGGGTGCTCTGAGCGCGGTGCACGGGAACTGCGCCAACTAGAAGGCTTCTTCTGGGAAAACCGGACCGAAAACCCAACAAAAAGCCCCCGACTCGGGGGCTTTTTGTTGGCAGCTGAAATCTATTCGACTGGCGGCACATCGGCCGTTGCCGGTGCTTCTGCTCCGCCCGCAGGCGCTGTAGCTGCTTGCGCCCGCTGTTGCTTGTCGCGAGCTTCCTTGATCAGGGCTTTGCGCGACAAGCGAACCTTGTTGCCTTCGATTGCCAGCACCTTGACCATGACCTGATCGCCAAGCTTCAGTTCATCGCGAACGTCGCGGACGCGGTGTTCCGCGATTTCGCTGATATGAAGCAAGCCGTCGGTGCCCGGGAAAAGTTCGACGAAAGCGCCGAATTCCGCGAGACGAACAACTTTGCCTAGATAGGTCTTGCCGATTTCAGCGCTGGCCGTGACGTCGCGAACCATTTGCAGAGCCGCGTCGCCGCCGGAGCCGCTGGTTGCAAAGATATGGACCGTGCCGTCTTCGTGGACGTCAATCTTGACGCCGGTCTGTTCGATGATGGACTTGATTTTCTTGCCGCCCGGACCGATGAGGTCACGGATCTTGTCGGTCGGAATGCTGAGCTTGAAGAGGCGCGGCGCGTAAGCGGAAATTGCGGCGCGCGGTTCACTCAGCGTGGCGTCCATGGTGTCCAGAATTTCGAGGCGGGCTTTTTTCGCCTGCGCAAGGGCTTCGCGCATCATCGGAATGCTGATGCCGAGAACCTTGATGTCCATCTGGAGAGCGGTGATGCCGGTGCGAGTGCCGGCGACTTTGAAGTCCATGTCGCCGTAGTGATCTTCGGCGCCCGCGATGTCCGTCAGGATGGAATATTTGTTGGCGTCACCAACGACGAGGCCCATCGCGATACCCGCGCAGGGAGACTTGAGGGGTACGCCCGCGTCCATCATGGCAAGAGAACCGCCGCAAACAGTGGCCATCGAAGAAGAGCCGTTGGATTCGAGAATGTCGCTGACAAGGCGCATGGCGTATGGAAACTCAGTTTCAGGCGGAAGCAGGCTGGTCAACGCACGTTCTGCGAGGGCGCCGTGACCGATTTCACGACGGCCGGGTCCGCGATTCGGTTTTACTTCGCCGACGCTGAACGACGGAAAATTGTAGTGGAGCATGAAGCGCTTGAAGGTGTCTTGCGCGAAGAGCAGGTCGAGGCGCTGATGGTCTTCCTTGGTACCAAGCGTGAGGGTAGCGAGGGCTTGCGTTTCGCCGCGAGTGAAGAGAGCAGAACCGTGCACACGGGGCAGCAAAGTGGTCTCGCAGGTGATCTTGCGAATCTGGTCGAACTGGCGGCCATCGGGACGGCGACGCGCGTTCAGGATTTCATCGCGGAAGATCTCTTCCTTGAGGCGATCGTAGGCGCGCTTGGTGAGAGTGATTTTCTCTTCGTCTTCTTCGGGAATGGCTTCAACAAGCTTCGCCTTCAGCGCGTCGACTAGCGCGTAGCTTTCCTTCTTCGGATGCTTTTCGGTATCGAGCGCGTCCTTGAGGTCGGCAGAAATCGTCTTCTTGAGGGCGTTGTAGATCGCGTCGTCAAACGGAAACGGAGCGACATCCACCTTCTTCGGTTTCAGCTGGGCGTGCAACTCCTTGATGGCGGCGATGATTTTCTTGATTTGCGCGTGTCCGAATTCGAGGGCTTCGACGACCGTCTCTTCGCTGACTTCGAGCGAGCCCGCTTCCACCATCATGATGGCTTCTTCGGATGCGGCGATAACGATGTTCAAAGCGCTGGTCTTTTGCTCGGCAACGGTCGGATTGGCAACGAGCTGGCCGTTGAGCAAGCCGACGCGGACAGCAGCGATAGGCGTAGGGAACGGCAAATCGGAGCAGTAAGCAGCGGCAGCGGCGCCGGTGACGGCGATGACGTCCGGATCATTTTCGCTGTCCGCGGAAAGCACCATGGCGTTGACCTGCGTCTCATTGCGCCAGGATTCCGGAAAGAGAGGGCGCATCGGGCGGTCAATCAGGCGCGAGACCAAAATTTCGCGTTCGGTCGGGCGGCCTTCACGTTTAAAAAAGCCGCCTGGAATCTTTCCGGCGGAGTAGGTGTACTCTCGGTAGTCCACGGTCAGCGGCAAAAAATCCCTGTCGTTCGGTTTATTCGCCATAACCGCGGTGTTCAAGATGACGGTGTCGCCATACTTGGCGACGATTGCGCCGTTGGCTTGCTTGGCAATCTTTCCGGTTTCCAGGATGAGCGCCCTGCCGCCGATTTCCACTGACACCTGATGCGGAGCCGGAATTGATTTATTCTCTGACATAATTTATTTCCCCTGGTCCCGCCTCGCGGGACTTTCTGACTTCTAGAATGCTTTAAGCCGTTCCCCTGTTCGCCGGCAACAGCCGGGGACTACCTCGGCCAAGTTCAAATTGAACAATCGTTAAAGATAAACGCGCTGAAGATAAGCGGGCTGGTTAACCGAGGAAATCGCCAAAAACAGCACACACCAGACAGAGAGCCGGTCTAACGCAACCGGTCCGGGCACAGGGACACAACCCTAGTGCTTTCTATCATTTGGGTGATTCGCTTCAAAAACTGCTGTTCTGACTTCGAGCAGTTACTTGCGCAGGCTAAGGCGATCAACAATCTCGCGGTACCGATCCGGGTCACGGCGATTGAGATAGTCCAGCAAACGACGACGCTTATTGACCATCATGATCAAACCGCGGCGGGATGCATGGTCTTTCACGTGCGACTTGAGATGCGTCGTCAAGTAGTTGATCCTCTCGCTCAGAAGCGCGATTTGCACTTCCGGCGAGCCGGTATCCTTCACATGAGTCCGGAACTGTTCGATCAACACAGCTTTCGGTGCGCTCAAGTTCCCTCTCCGTAAACCCCTGAATTTGTCCTCTTATCTTCGACTCATTCAGCGTAACACAGAATTTCTTTTTGTGTAAAGCGCGGAGTCGGCGGGCCGGCGAGCGAAAAGCGGATCAAATTCCAGGGGAAATTCTTGCTTCTTTGCGCATATTCGTTAACTTGCGCGGGCGCTTTTCTTGGCAAGGCATCAAGCTAATCAAACTAGAACGATATCGAGACAGGAAGGTCAGCGCTGGCCCGGCGGGCCGGAAAGTCCTGCAGGGGACCCTCTAGATGAGAACACCTTTCACTCGAACAATCCCTTGGTGTCTGGCCTTGGCATTGCTAGCTGCCGTAGGGACAGCGTTAACGGCACAGGGACAAGTAAAGCCGGACGCGCCGACTCCTCAGGTTGGCGCAGAAGCGCCGCAGGCAAAGAAAACTTCCGTGCCGGACCAGATATTCAAGAAAACGCCTTTGGAACTCTTCCTTGGATTCAAGTCAAACCTCGCCCCGTTTGAAGTCCCCGACAACGCGCCGCCGTTGCGCGTCGGCCAGAAATACTCCTACGCGTTTCGCCAAGCCGAGGATTTTAAAGCCCATTTGGGCAACGTGCTTCAGGCCGCCGTCCAGCAGGGATTCGATTCGCAGCCGCACTACGGCCAAGGATGGGGCCCCTATGCACAGCGCTTCGGCGCGGCAGAAGCGGATCAGCTAACGTCCTGTTTCTTTATTTACGGCTTTTTTCCCCATTTATTAAAGACCGATCCGCGCTACTTCCGAAAAAAGCATGGCTCGATCTGGTCGAGGATGAGCTACGCGGCGTCGCGGACGCTGATTACGAAAAAGGATTCGGGCGGGCTGACATTTAATACGCCGCAAGTGGTCGGCCAGCTTTTCCAGAGCGGAATTTCAACGGCGTACTACCCAGCACAGGATCGCGATCCCGGACAAGTTTTCCAGAACTGGGGAACGAGCTTGCTTTTTAACAGCGCGTACAACATCGCCGCGGAGTTTTATCCGGACATTTGGCGCAAGGTACTTCGGCAGAAATAGCGGCTGGCCATGGCAGCAAACCCCCTCTCCGAACCTCTATAGACGAATTTCCGCGCGGCCATCCGTGTAAATTCGTCTATCCCCTATCCGAATTAAGTCGGTTTGACATAACGATGCGAACCGTATTGAACTATCCAGAGTGACATTTCGGAGTCGCGTCTGAGTTTCCGCGTTCGCGGTCGGTGCGCAAATCCGCGAAAACGCGCCTGGGAGGGGTAGTCCACATGGGGTTTATCCGTATCTTTCCTTCTTCCTTTTCTGGATTTGGGTGGGCGATTTTGCCTTTTTCTCTCTTGTGCTGCGCGCTGACGCCCGCCGCACAATCGCAAGTCTCCGCAAGTATTTCCGGAGCAATTACGGACCGCACTGGCGCGGCTGTGGCTAATGCCGCCATCACCGTGCGAAACGTGGAGACGGGCGCAGTGCGGACGACCGTGAGCGATGCGGTCGGGCATTATCTCGTTGTCTCGCTTCCGGTCGGCAATCACGAAGTAGCCGTGAAGTCGCATGGCTTTCAGGACACCGTTCGCGCGGGAATCCTGCTGGTGGTCGGTCAGGAAGCGCGTGTGGACTTCGCGCTTGACGTCGCGGGAGTAAAGCAGGAAATCAAGGTGATCGGCGACGCGCCGGTGGTGAGCACTTCTACGGCAGACATTTCGGGACTGGTGGGCGAACAGCAGATCAAGGATTTGCCGCTGAACGGGCGGAGCTACGACTTGCTCATGCCGCTAAATCCGGGCATCGTGAACTTCACTTCGCAAAAAACGGGCGGGACGGGAATCTCCAATTCAACGACGGGGAACAATTTTGCGGTGAGCGGAAACCGGCCGCAGCAAAATCTATTTTTGCTGAACGGAGTGGAGTACACCGGCGCAGCGGAAAACAACATGCAGCCCGGCGGAACAAGCGGGATGCTGCTGGGCGTAGACGGGGTGCGCGAGTTCAACGTACTGCGCGACTCCTACGGCGCGGAATATGGAAAACGGCCGGGCGGGCAGGTGCTCATCGTAACGCAATCGGGAAGCAATCAGCTGCACGGCGCGCTGTTTGAATTTTTGCGCAACAACGCGCTTGATGCGTCGAACTTTTTTGATCAAGGCGATGCGCCGCCCTTCCAGCGGAATCAGTTCGGAGCATCGCTCGGCGGACCGATTCAGAAGGACAAAACCTTCGCCTTCGGCAATTACGAAGGATTCCGCCAGCACTTGCATCAAACGTCCGTGGCGTTCGTTCCGGATTTGGCGTCGCGAGCCGCGGCCGTGCCCAGCGTACAGCCGCTTCTGGACTTGTGGCCAACCCCCTCGGCGAGCGACCCCGATTTTTCAGGAATCGCGGAAGTCTTCAGTAGCCCGCCGCAGAAGATTCGCGAAGATTTTGGCACAGTGCGCGCGGATCACATCTTTTCGCAGAAGGACGCGGCGAGCGCGATTTACACCATCGATGATGGCGACGATTTCACGGCGACGCCGCTCAATCCTTACAGTGCGGACGTTATGACGCTTCGCGAACAGGTGGTGAGCCTTGAACAGACGCACGTCTTTTCTCCTTCCCTGCTGAATGCGGCGCGCTTCGGATTTTCTCGCGCGGGATATTTTTTTACCGGCCAACCAACTCCCGGAACACCTGCGGTCAACGTACCGGGCTTCCTTGCCGGGCTTCAGGTTGGAGCGGTCGTCGTTGGCGGTAGCGCGGCTTCGAATCCGGCCGCTACTCTGGGACTTGCCGGCAGTAATAACGGCAGCAATCTTTCCATCGCGCGCAACCTTTTTACACTTGAAGACCGCCTGAGCTGGACGCGCGGCCGTCACCAATTCAATTTCGGACTGTGGCTGCAGCGATTCCAATCGAATGAAAACATCGCGCTGAGCCAGTACGGCCAGGCGACGTTCACCAGTTTGCAGACGTTCCTATTGGGAACGGCTTCGAGCTTTTTGTACAATCCCGCGCCGACGCGGATGAATTGGCGGTCGCTGTTCGGCGCGTGGTACGTCGAAGACGTGATCCGGTTGAAGCCGAGCCTGACCATTTCGCTCGGATTCCGCGACGAATTCACGACAGGCTGGAACGAAGCAAACGGTCACGCCGCGAATTACACGTACACGAACGGTGTGATCGATACTACTCCGCACGTCGGAGATTCCTTCTTCACCGCAAACAACGCAAAATTCCTGCCGCAGCCCAGAATTGGAGTTGCCTGGAGCCCGTTCGGCCACAAAACAGTTATGCACGCGGGTTTCGGCTTGTACAACGACCTGCAGGATGCGCTCGGCTATCGCGCGGATCAGAACGCCCCTTTCAATCCTGTCTACACGATTCCCAATTTTGCGGTTTCGCGTTTTCCGATCGATCCGGCCGGGCCCGTGCCAGCAACGGCAAAGCTCGTGCCAGGCGGCGTGCAGCCGGACATGAAAACGCCGACGCTCATTTCGTGGTCGCTGCGCATCGAACGGGAACTTTCCTTGAGAACTTCTCTGACCGTTGGGTACATCGGGTCGCACGGCTATCACGAACTGATAGGAATTAATGCAAACGAGCCGTTCCCCGTGATTTGCCCGGCGTCGCCGTGCCCGGCCGTGTATCCGGCGGGATTTGGTGCACTGGCGGGAACGCCCGTGCCGGAGGGAACGTATTACGTTCCAACAAATGTACGGGCAAATCCCGCGATAGCCAATACCTGGACGTGGTTTTCGAGAGGCGACAGTTCGTATCACGCCCTGCAAGTGGATTTGAATCACCGTTTCAGCAGCGGATTTTCCGTCCGGGGCGTTTACACGTTTTCAAAGTCGCTCGACGATGGCGATTCGCTGAACGCGACAACTTCCGGCGGCGGCCCAGCACTCGCTTCGAATCCTTTTAATCTGGCAGCGGACAAAGGGCTGGCAACCTACGATGTGCAGCACATGTTTGCCGCCAACGCGACGTATCAATTGCCGTTCGGGAGCGGGCAGCGCTTTGCAAGCGGGCTTTCCGGATTTTCGAACGCAATCGTGAGCGGATGGTGGGTCAATTCAATTGTCGTTGCACAGGGCGGATTCCCTTTTTCGCCGCAATTGAGCTACAACCCATCGAACAACGGCGACACTCGAAATCCGGTGCGGCCGTTTGTGAATCCGGCTTTTTCTGGACCGGTGATTCTGGGAACACCGGAGAAATGGTTCGATCCAAACGCGTTTTTCGCGCCACCGAATAACCCCGCCAACGCAGGATTCTACGGAGACCTGGGGCGCAACACCCTGCGTGGTCCGGGACTCGCAACCTGGGATTTTTCTGCGATAAAAGATACGAAGATCACCGAGCGGTTGAATGTGCAGTTCCGCGCCGAAATTTTCAATCTGCTGAATCGCGCAAACTTCAACATGCCAAATGAAGTTGCCTTTACTCCTTCGGGAATCTCCCCGACCGCGGGCGTAATCACGAGCACGACGACAACAGCCAGACAAGTTCAATTCGGCCTGAAACTGCTCTGGTAAAAGCGGCCAGCCGGCTTGCAAAGTGGTGCCGCTGCCTCTACCCTACTTGTTCGTCAACGCAAGCGGAGCCGCATGCCCGAAATTACACCGGAAATAATTGTTCGCGCCTTTATCTGGTACGTCGTTTTCCTTTTTTCCACCACATGTCACGAAGCGGCGCACGCGCTTGCGGCAAAGCTGCAAGGAGACGACACGGCGGCGAAAGGTGGGCAGGTCACGCTGAATCCGATCCCGCACATTCGCCGCGAGCCGTATGGAATGGTCATCGTCCCGATTATTTCCTGCCTGATTTCGGCGGGCAGTTCCCTTTTTGGCTGGGCAAGCGCTCCGTTCGACCCGGACTGGGAGCGGAGGTATCCGCGACGCTCCGCAATTATGGCAATGGCGGGGCCGGCGGCGAATTTCACGTTGATGTTTCTGGCTGTGGCTGGCATTCACGCCGGCAGACACTTCCAGATTTTCGGGAATGAAAGTTGGGGCCCCTTCGTGGCGCAGATACTGCTCGTGTTTTTCCTGCTGAATCTGCTTCTGGGGATTTTCAACCTGGTTCCAGCGCCTCCTCTCGATGGGAGCTCGGCCATCATGATTTTCATGAACGAAACGCAGGCGCGGCGGTATCTGGACTGGTTGCGCGGCGGAAATTTTGGACTGATTGGGCTCTTGATCGCGATTTTGGTTTTTCGATACATTTACCCGCCGATACAGGCAATCGTCGCTTCGCTGTTGTTACCGTGATATTTCCAAAGTAGAGCGGTCCCTCGGCCGCCGCTTCTAAACCCCTGAAAAACAGGTCCGGCGCCTTTTCCTGTTGAACTCATGACTTTGGCGGCCAGGAGATTTGGCCGCTGCGCTGGTAGGCGAGATTGGCGATATGGCCTGCGCGGGCGGCGGCCACGCCGGTTTCGACGGGGGCGTTGGGTTCTTTGCGGCTTTTAATGCATTCGAAAAAGTTTTGCATGTGGGAGATTGTTCCATCGCGGAAGCTGTCTGCCTTTACTACCGGGTTTTCCTGTTTGGAGACGCCCTCGCGATAGATGCTGAAACCGTTGCGATTCAGCTTCAGCGTGCCTTCCGTGCCGCGGAATTCGAGGCCGCCGTCGTCAATGGAGGACGCCATCATGCCTTCGTACACGACATCAAATCCGGGATAGCGAAACGCCGCCTGGACCGTGTCCGGGCAATCCCACTGTTCGAAAATGAATTTGTCGCCGAGCATGTGCACCTGGCGCGGCGTATCGGATTTCATGGCCCAGTGCACGACGTCGATCCAGTGGGTGCAAAGATCCGTCATCGCGCCGCCGCCAAAATTCCAGAACCAGCGCCAGCGATAGAATTTCTCTTCGGAAAAATTCTGCGCCGGAGCATTTCCGAGCCATTGCTTCCAATCGAGTGCTTGCGTGTCCACCGGTTTGAAATTGGACCCAGTCTGATAGTTCTGCCACCAGTAAGTGCGGACCTGCGGAACGCGTCCGATGCTCCCGCCCTGAATCAAATCCACCGCGTCGCGAAAGTGGCTCCAGCTTCGCTGCTGCATGCCGCATTGCAAAATCCGCTTGTTCGAATGAACTGCGGCGACCAAAGACGAGCCCTCTTCAATCGTGTGTGTGACCGGCTTTTCTAGATAGACATCCTTGCCCGCGGCAAGCGCGTCGAGCGCCATCGGCACATGCCAATGATCGGGCGATCCAATGAAGACGGCGTCGAGCGGCTGCTGCAGCACTTCGCGGTAGTCGGCGTGCGTGGTCGCGGTGCCTTTGGAGCGCTCCTTGATCGCGTCGCGTCGGGGACCATAGACGTCGCTGACCGCGACGATCTGGTAGTTCCCTGCCTTGTCAGCGGCGTTGAGCAGATCGTTCATGCGGCCGCCGGCGCCGATAACGCCGATGCGAAGCGCCTCATTGGCGCCAAGAACGCGGGTGGACGCCAGGGCAGTCACGCCCGTGGCGATGAGAAAGGTGCGGCGATTTGGTGGATATTTCATGGCTGCATCTTAGCCAGTCCGGGCCAAGCAGAAAAGAGCAAAAAGTTCAGCCCGGGGTTCTTCGGCGCTTGAAACGATTTCACCGCGGCAGCACTATGTAGCCAGGACAAGTAATCGGCTTGTTTGCCCGGCAACGCCACGCGGGACTTCGCACTGGCAACCCCTCGGTGCAAGCCCCGAAGGTGCAAGGAATGACGAAGTGCCCTGACGGCGGACGCGGCAGCTGGCGGCCCATTCTCGCCTGATTGCCTGTCCTACGAAGACAAGTGAGTTGAGGTGTGACTGGAGGAACTACCATGGCGACCAAGACAGGATTGGCTCCCAAAACCGTTCGCATTCCGATCAGCAACATTCCCGCGAATGGGGACTACACGGCACAGATCCTCGTGGGCAGCCAGAACGTGCCCGCAAACGTGATTCTGGACACCGGCAGCAGCACGCTGGCGGTGAAGCACAGCGCTTACAAACCTACCGCCGACAAGAATCTGAAGCCGACGCAGTATGCCCAGGACGTTTCCTATGGCACGGGCGGCTGGGCAGGCCCGGTTGTGATTACGAGCATCGGTATGGGCGTGCCCGGAAACAACGTGACCCTGCAACAATCACCCATGGCTATTGCGGACGATCAGCAACCGCACAATTTCGGCAATGCCGACGGAATTCTCGGACTGGCCTACAATGCGCTAAACAACGCCTTCAACCTGACGCCGCTTCTGCAACAGCGGAACATTAACCCTGCTGTGAGTTATCCTTGGCCATTTCCCGTTAGGAATTCCACGGCCGTATTGAACCAGGTTGGCCAAAGCTTTGCGAACCTGCAGCAAGTGGACATTCCCCCGTACTTTGACGAGCTGGAACAAAACGGAGTCGTCGCTGACCGGTTTTCGTTTTACACAAAGCGGTCGTTTCCGAGCTTTGCAGGAACCAATCACGCTCAGAATCCTTTAAACAACGGCCTTTTCGTTATGGGCGGCGGTCCGGCAGATACAGACCTCTATACGGGAGAGTTCGTCAACGTACAGGTGTTCGCCGACGCGTGGTACAACACCAATTTGAAAGCGGTGCAGGTGGAAGGAACGCCGCCCGTTTCTATTGCGCCTCTTTCTTCCTCAGATCGCCGGCGCATGCTTTCCAACTCCATCGTGGACAGCGGAACGAACGCGCTGTTCTTGGCGCCGGAAGCCATCAACGCAATCATCGATGGATTGAACAAGCTCAATCCGAACTTTCTCAAGATCATCCAAACCGCCTCGACGTCGCGGGACGGCATCGCGGCAGCGCAAATCGGATTGGACAAGTGGCCGGGGATCAGCTTCATCCTGACGGGCGACGCCAATCAGGATGTGAAACTCACCTGCTCCCCGAATACCTACTGGCAAGTGGATACACCGAAGGCAGGGCAAGCGGTGTTCCAAATTGTCCTAAACAACGAACGGCAATCGATTCTGGGCCTGCCCCTGATGAACAACTACTACACGGTGTTTGATCGCACGATGAATCGCACCGGTGTAATTCGGTTCGCGCCGATCAAGTAAACCCGAGCAAGAGCGGGTTGTGTGAATTGCAACGGGCAAGCCACTTCTACGGTTTGCCCGTTTTTCTTCAGGTGAAAAAAACAAAAGGGCGCCGGCTATGGCGCCCCCATTCTGCAAAGATGCTATGAGCGAAGTCTACGTGCGTCTAAGCTTTGCGAAGGCGAGCAACCCCGCACCCGCTACAAGAAACAAGAGTGTGCTCGGTTCGGGCGTAGAAGCGGTCCCGCCAGAAACGGACATGGTTGCGTCCGGGGAAGCGTAAAAAACCCAAGAGGATGGCGCATTGCCGTTGAAAATAAATGTCGCCTGATTCGCTGTGTCGGTACCGTCGGGGAGCTGCGAGAAGATACCGGACGCGTCGCCGAAAAGTGTATTTGCGGGATCCGCGCAAAAAGCTCCCAAATTAGAAGGAGAAGCCATGTTGGGATCGTCTCCGCAGAAAAAGCTGCCGAAAGCGTCGTTCGTGCCAGGCAGCGTGAAGGTCACCTGCGTGCCACTGACGACGCCGTTAACCAGGAAAAGATCGAATGGCCCGAGCGTGGTGAACGTCGACGTGGCGGGATCGGTGAGGCTGAAGGCCTCCCAGGTCGCTTCTGTACTGGAAATCGGAGAAAATTCGAAACAAGCCGGATTCGTCTGAATAGTGCCGGCGCAATCTGCATTGAGTACGCCTTTGCCGGAAGCGCCAATATCCGCTTTAACGCCGTTTGCAAAAACGGGGGAAGTCGAAAGCACCAGAACAAACAGGCAGGAGAGGCCCAGAGCAAGCCGGAGTTTTGTCATCGTAGAACCTTTATAAGAATTTGGGTGTGCTGAACATGGGCCGAGGACGCGCCACGCCTAGATGTATTTCAGGTGCAATTTCAGGGCCGATTTTTCTTCGGAATAATCCCTTTGCTTGCATCACTTCCAAATTTTCCACAAGCCAAAACCTCTGGGATTAACCAAATCCGTTGCACACTTCCGAACTTCGCTTGCACACTGTAACGCTCTCCACAAGTCGCACGAGCGTTACCACACGGGAAATCATAGACGGATGCGTGGCATAATGTGCCCACTTTGCGGGATTGTGAATGAGCGATTCAAAGTCGAGGCCGGATCAGCCCTCGCCGGATGCGAGTCCGCTCGGTGACGCTGAGCGCACCGTGAGCGGAGAACTCTCCGCGACTCCACGCTCGCGCACTTCCGATTCCTCTTTTGTTCCCCGGCAAATTCTTGCCAATCGATTCGAAGTGATCCGATTCGTCGCGCAGGGCGGTATGGGCGAAGTGTATGAAGCGATGGATCGCGAACTAAACGAACGAGTCGCACTGAAAACAGTCCGCTTTGAGCTCGCGCAAAGAGAGCAGGCGCTCGAGCGGTTCAAACGCGAGATTCAATTGGCGCGCCGCGTGACCCATCCAAATGTTTGTCGAACGTTCGACGTGTTTCGCCATCAGGAATCGAACGAGGACGGAACACCGCGCGAAACCTTGATCGTCAGCATGGAGTTGCTGCGCGGTGAGACGCTCGATCATCGCATTCGCCGGCAGAAGCAACTGAGCCCCGAGGAAGCGCTGCCCCTGATCGAACAGATGGCGGCAGGGCTGCACGCCGCGCATCAAGCCGGAGTAGTCCACCGGGATTTTAAGAGCAACAACGTCATTCTGATGGAGCAATCTTCGCCCGGAAGCGCCACCCGCGCCGTCATCACCGATTTTGGATTGGCGCGTTCGGCAATTTCCGGCGGAGAATCTCTCACGGGAACGCTGGATATGCTCGGCACACCGGCGTTCATGGCTCCGGAACAGTTAGACGGTGGAGAGATCACACCAGCCACCGATGTCTACGCCCTGGGCATCGTCATCTACCAGATGCTGACGGGCAAGCTGCCGTTCTCCGGGGAGAGCGCGATATCGATGGCGCTCAAACGGCTCACAGCTCCCGCTCCTTCGCCGCGCGAAATTGTTCCAGGACTTCGTCGCGAATGGGAAGCGGCGGTGTTGCGATGCATGGAGCGCAACCCGGAAAACCGGTTTGCAAGCGCGGATGAAGTCGTAAAGGCTTTGCGCGGCGAAAGAGTAACCGCCCCGCCGAGGCGTATTTCCGAATCGCCGTTTGTGCGAGCGCTGGCGGCGGCCATCGTTCTGATCATTGCCGGCGGCGGATATTTTGTTGTGAAAAAGTGGACGCCCGCAAAGTCTCAGAAAGGGGCGACGGCTCCAGCGGTACAAGCGCGAACTTCCGTAGCCGTTCTGGGATTTCAAGACATCTCCGAGAAAAAGATTCCAAACACTACCGGCGACATTCTGGCGGAAAACCTGTGGTCGCAACTCGACAACGACGAATTGCGTTTCATTTCGCCGAGCCAGGTGGACGAAATGAAGAAAAACCTGAATCTGGGCGATGATCCGGCGCTCACCAAGGAAACCCTCGCGAAAATCGGCCAGTACCTGGGTTGCGATATGGTTGTACTCGGCTCCTATCGAAAAGACGCTTCGAGCAAGCCCGCGAAAGTAGATTGGAATGTGCATCTCGTGCGCACGAAGGACGGCGAGAGCTTGGGTTCCGTCCAGAGAACCGGGGCGGAATCGAACCTGAATGAAATGACGGCAGCCGCGGGAAGGCTCTTCCGCGAAAAGCTCGGCGTACGATTAAGCGCATCGGAAGAAGCGCGCATTGACGCTTCCCTTTCCACAAATGCGGAAGCCCTCGAGTTCTTCTCCAAAGCACGCGAGAAACTACGTTCTTTTGATTTACTCGGTGCGGCGCGCCTGCTGGAAAAAGCGGTCACTGCGGATCAGAATTTCGTGCAAGCGCGCGGGGCTTTGGCCGAAGCGTGGTCCGGCCTCGGCTTTGAAGCGAAAGCCGCAGAAGAAGCGAAAAAGGCGATGGATCTTTCGGGAAAGCTCTCTCCGGAAGGAAAAGGTCTTGCCACGGGACGCTTTTACGAAATGACACGAGACTGGGACAAGGCGACCCAGCAATACGCCCAGCTGTGGACGCTTTACGGAGACGATCCCGAATACGGACTCTTGCTTGCAAGAAGCCAAGCCAGCGGCGGAAAAGCACAGGCAGCGCTCACAACGCTGCAACAAGTGAAGCAAAAGTCGCTGGCACCGGGGCTGGCGGCGCGTGTCGATCTGGCGACGGCGGATGCGCAGGATTCTCTCGGCAATCACCAAGAACAATTGGTTGCGGCGAATGCAGCCGCTGAAAAAGCTCAGGCATTAAAGGCCAATCTGCTACTGGCGCGAGCGAGAATTCAACAGTGCTGGGCGCTACTCAACGTTGGGCAAGCAGACCAGGCAAAGCCACTGTGCGAAGAGGCGCGCGCTTTGAATCAAAAAGCGGGTGATCAGCTTGGTCTAGCGCGCGCAACCAATGAAGTGGCCAATGCTTACTGGAAGTCTGGAAATGCGGCGGCTGCAAAACCGCTTTACGAACAAGCCCTTAGCATTTCCCAGTCTATCGGAGACAAACTGGACGAAGCGGGGGCGCAACTTAACCTTGCGAACATTCAATATCAACAGCGGGAACTGGAGCAGGCTAAAGTCTCATACAAACGCAGCATAGAAATTGCGGAAGAGCGTGGGGATAAGAACTCTGTTGCGATGGCCCAGCAGAATTTGGGAGTGATTTTCTTTGAGCAAGGAGACGTCAAAACAGGCAGCGAAATGTTTCAAAGAGCAATCGCTGTGGCCCGTAAGATCGGGGATAAGGAAACGGAAGCGCGAGCGCTGAACAATCTGTGCGCTTACGCTTTGCAAGGGGGCGAGCTTCAACAGGCGGCTCAGAGCTGTCTGGAGTCGCTGAACTTGCGCAAAGGGATGGCGGACAAAAGCGATTTAGCGCGCACGCTAGCAAATCAAGGGGATGTTCAAAGGGCGCGCGGTGACCTCGCCAGCGCAAGGCAGAGCTACGAACAGGCCTCTGGCGATCCAGGACGACCAGAATCAGAAAAACAATGCGTCATATTTGAGAATGTCCCTCGCCACGCTTTCGCTGGACGAAGGCCGGCCTGGAAGACGCGAAAAAATTCGCCGACGCAGCGCTTGCGGAATTGACTTCCGAAAAAGACGAAGACGGAGAAGCAGGTGCACGCGCGATCCTAGCGCAGATTCAACTCTTGCAGGGAGACCGGGCGGGTGCACTCGCGCAGAGTCAACAGGCAATTGAGCTGGCAAAAAAGGCCAGCGACAAGATCGTTGAACTCGAGGCCGCGATTATCGGCGCGAAGGCGGGCGCTGCGGAGAGCAGCCCGGCCGCTACTATCGCGAAATTGAAAAGTGTGGAAGCGGAAGCGCGCAAGGCCGGATTTGCGCAGGTGGCCTTCGAAGCGCGCCTCGCCTTGGGCGAAGTACAATCGCGCAGCGGCAAGGTCGCCGAAGGAAAAGCCACTTTGCGGGCGCTGGCGCAGGATGCGAAATCAAAGGGATTTGAATTGATGGCGCGGAAAGCGCAAAACGGGAATTAGACGGCGCGAGAAAAAACTTGTCACTGGCAAAAACAAAAAGCCCCCGAGTTCGGGGGCCTTTTGTGGAAGGACAGAAAATATTTCTAGAAGAGGTTCCAGAGGAACTGGTTGTAAACCTCGTGGTGATACTGCACTTCCGGCGCCTTGACAAAAGTACCGAGCGCGCGCGGGCAGCGATCCGCCGAAGCGCGCTTGAGATCCGCGTAACGCGCCTTAACGTCTGAACCCAAAAGCTTGTCGGCCCACTCCGCCTTTTCGAAATTCTCCAGCGCCGTGTAAATGTTGTCCGGCAAGTAGCGTTCCGCTTGACGAAGATTCTTGATCTTCGCGGTGTCGCCATCGAGGCCCGTCTTGAACACGGAATAGAGCACAAGGTATGGATTCGCGTCCGGCGCAACCGAGCGAACTTCCACACGCGAGCTTTTTTCGTTGCCGATCGGGATGCGAATCATCGACCCGCGATCCACGGGCGAAGCCTTAATCTGGTTCGGCGCTTCAAAGTGCGGGTCGAGGCGGCGATACGCGTTCACGCTGGGATTCAGCAACAAGCAGATGTCGTTGCCGTGCGTAAGAATCTTGTCAATGAAGGTCCACCCGAGCTTGCTGAGTTTTTCTTCGCCCTTCGGATCCCAGAAAAGATTCTTGCCGCCCTTGCTGATGGAAACGTTGGTGTGCATGCCGCTGCCGTTGACGCCGACAACCGGCTTCGGCAAAAAGCTCGCCGTGAAGCCCATCTTTGTCGCAACCTGCCGGCAAATCAATTTGTACAGCTGAATCTGGTCCGCCGCCGCGACGACTTCGCCATATCCATAGTTAATTTCAAACTGCGAAGGCGCAACTTCCGGGTGATCCTTTTCATTCTGGAAACCCATCGCGCGCTGCACTTCGGCTGTCGTATCAATAAACGAGCGCAGCGGATCGCCCGGCAGCGAATGATAGTAGCCGCCCGTGTTCACGTACTCGAAGCTGTGCGTTTCGTGGTAATGCCGCTCCGCATTTTCCCCCTTGAAGAGGAAGCCTTCGATTTCATTCGCGGCGTTTAGCGTGTAGCCTTCTTTTTTGAAGAGCGATTCGGCGTAGCCTTTCAATCGCCCGCGTGTGTCCGCGCTGTACGGCGTTCCGTCCTTGTCTATCACTTCGCCGAACACCAAAACTTTGCCGGAACCAAACACATCCGCCGGCGCCCAATAAAAGGACCCCCAATCCATGCCCAAGCGAAGGTCGCTTTCGCGCTGCGCCGTAAATCCGCGAATCGAAGAACCGTCAAACGTCAGGTTGTCCCAGCTCTTTACGAGGAATTTCTTGTCGTAATCGAGCATGTGCAAGCGGCCTTCAAGGTCGCTGAACAACACCGTCACCGCCTTGATACGCTTCTCGTCGGTCAAATACTTGATGCGGTCTTCCTGAATTTTGTGCGGCGCGACACGATTCTTGCGCTGCTCTTTGGCTTTGAGGTTGAGCTGCTCGAGCTCGTCGTAAGACAACGACAGAAAGTTACGCAGTTCAGTCGACATGAATCTCCTCGAAAGGTTTGATTACAAAACGTGAAGGCAGTATCAGAGGTTGACAGCCAGAAATCATGAGGCGGTAGCGTAACGCGAGGGCGAGCGGACCGTCAATCGAAAGAAATGATTTGAAAGATTAAGAAAATTGCTTTCTACAGATGCGGCGCAGCCTGAAACGCGGTCCCGTTTTGGAGAAAACCGGCGGCGCTTGCCCTGCGCCCCAGCCCGAATTGCTCGAGTGATTATCGACCCATTGTCGTATGACTGGCGTTCGTTGCGCCGTCGCCGGGAATCGTGATCGCGCTGTCCATAGGTAGAACCATTCCTGTCTTGGCGGGCAGATTTACTTCCTTGACCTTGCGCGCCACGATGTAGACCGCGCTGCCAGCGAATCCAATGGCGAATCCGCGCCGCGTTGCTGAAAATGGCCCCGACCATCGCCCCGCCGCCGTCCCCGATCGTTCCGAGCGACACGAGCGGACACTCGCAACTTTGTTCGCCTTCGCAGCGCTGTGCTAGAATTTTCTTCTGCAGTTGCGCGTTCCGCCGCAACTGCCGGAGCGTGGAACTTCGGGCTCTGTGCAACGAGGTCCCGCGAACCCCGCCAGGCCCGGAAGGGAGCAACGGTACCGGGAACGCCTCGGGTGCCCCGGATCACCCGAAGTTCCTCGCGCCGAAAAGTTTTCAGGAACTAGTTGTCAGCAGTGCCCGGAAACTGCACACTCTCCACTTATGACCTACCAAGTCATCGCACGAAAATACCGGCCACAAACATTCAAAGATCTTGTCGGGCAAGAGCACGTCACCGGAACGCTGGCGAATGCGATCAAGAACAATCGCGTGGCGCATGCATACATTTTTTCTGGCGCACGCGGCGTCGGAAAAACCACTGCGGCGCGCATTCTTGCGAAGGCATTGAATTGCGTGAATGGGCCGACACCCGATCCTTGCGGCGAATGTGATTCGTGTAAAGAAATCGCTGCGGGCTCTTCGCTCGACGTGATTGAAATTGACGCGGCTTCCAATCGCGGCATTGACCAGATTCGCGAACTGCGCGACATGGTGCGTTACGCGCCGGCAGCCTCGCGCAGCAAGGTTGTGATCCTCGACGAAACGCACATGCTGACGGACGAGGCATCGAACGCCTTGCTGAAGACTCTGGAAGAGCCGCCGGACCGCGTGATCTTCGTGATGGCCACAACACAGCCGGAAGATCTGGTGGACACGATCCGCTCGCGTTCGCAGCATTTTCATTTTCGCGCGCTGACGTTCAACGAAATTACCGGACGCATTCAAGAAATCGCCAAGAAAGAAGACCTAAAGATCGAAGACGGTGCCGTCAGCGTGATCGCCCGAATGGCGGAAGGAAGTCTGCGCGATGCGCTTTCTTTCTTGGAGCAAGCGCGCGCTTACTGCGGCGATTCGATTGAAGACAAAGCGGCGCGCGAACTGTTTGGTGTCGTGCCCGAAGACGCGTTGAACGAACTTGTCGAAGCAATTGCTGCGGGTTCTGCAGAACGTGCGCTCGGACTCGTTCACACCTTCCAAAAGGAAGGCCGCAACCTGCAGCACTTCTGCCGCGAAGCGGTGCGCCACATTCGCAATTTGCTGATTGCGAAGGTGAGCGGGGCAGATTCGGATTTGATTGCTGCCACTCCAGATCAGCGGCCGGGAATTGCGAAAGCCGCTTCCCTTTTCAGCGAAGAAGACCTGACGCGCTTCTTCCAGATTTTGCTGCAAACCGATGACGATTTGCGCCGCAAACCCGATCCGCGCGTGCATCTTGAAATGGGCTTGCTGCGCTTGATCAATGCGGGACGTTTGGCACCGCTTGAAGAATTGCTCGCGGACTTGCGAGGCGGTGCGGGAAGTGGAAATGCAAACGCAGCGGCACGCAGCGCGGTTTCCGCAGCGCCTGCCATTCCTGCAAAACGAGAGATGGCAAGCGCTGCCGCAGTCGGTTCGTATTCGCCCGATCCGCGCAAGGGCGCTCCGCCGGTGCGCGCATCGTTTTCATCGCTCACTCCTGCTGAACCGCCGTCACCAGAACACCCTGTTTCAGCGTTCGCTCCCGTTCGGGAAACAACGCCACCACCTACGCCGCCAGCGCGTGAAGTAGCGCCTGAACCTGCAAAGAGTCTCGAGACCTCCGCGACAAAAGTTGCCGCGCAGGGTCTGAGTGAAGAACAAGTTCTGGAAATTCGCGCCGCGATTCAAGTCACAGCAGAAATTTTTGGGCGAGCTTGTCGAGCACGGCCATCGCTGGGAACTTGAAGGCATGGAGTTGCGAATTTATTTCGCGACGGACAAGCGTCCGTTCGCGGAAATGATCGAAGGGCGCGAATCTTTGGAGAAGGTCCGTATCGCTTCGAGCAAAGTACTAGGGAAGTCGGTTCGCGTGTGTGCTAAGATCGAAAATGTCGCGGGAAGTGTTGCGCCGCAAGCAGCAAGCACGAAGGAACTGCGCGCGCAATTTGAACGCGACCCGATGGTCAAGTCCATGCTGCAACGCTTCGGTGGAAAAATTTCCGAAGTGAAGCGGCCAGTCAACTAAGAACTGCAGGGGTGATCAACCATGGAAATCGGCGCTCTCCAGCAGATGCTCACGCGGTTGCGGCAAGTGCAGGAAGATTTGCAGCAGCAGGTGAGCCAGGTTGCGGTCGAAGCATCGGCCGGTGGCGGCATGGTCGCCGTGAAGATGAACGGCCAGAAACAAGTGCTGGAAGTGAAGATTGAACCGGAAGTATTCGCGGACAAAGATCAGGAGTTGTTGCAGGACCTCGTGCGCGCCGCAGTCAACGAAGCTTCGCGCCGGGTGGACGACGAAGTTGCCAATCAGATGAAAAACCTCGCGGGAAGCATTCCCAGCGTTCCGGGCTTGAAAATCCCCGGTTTGTTCTAATTTCCTTGCTAAGAATTCCGTCCAAACGGCCTGCGCTTACAAGAGTATGGCAATTCTCTTGTTTCCCCACCGACAGGCGTGCGTTAGAATCCCGGCGTGCTTCCCTCCGAATCAATTGCACATTACATAGAGAACGCGAAGTCGCGCGGCGCTTCCGACGAAACAATTGTAGGCCTGCTGAAATCTCGCGGATGGAGCAGAAGGAAATCTACGCCGCACTAGGCGCTTACTATCAGAAGGTCACCGGCATCGAAATCCCTCGCGCAAGGGTTCCGGTGCCGCGGCGCGAGATGCGTTTTTCTATCTGCTGATTTTCTCAACGCTCGCGACGTGGACATTCGCGCTCGGCTCGCTCGTGTTTGATTTGATAGACAAATGGATGCCCGACAATCTCTTTCAGTCACAATGGCAGATCGCGGCAGCCGATTCCTGGATGGCCTCGGAACTCGCGGCGATTTTCGTCGGCTTTCCAATCTTTCTTCTGATTTCCCGCGCCGTCGTCCGCGATACGGGGGAGCATCCCGACAAACTAAACTCTCCCGTGCGCAAATGGCTGACATACCTTGCCCTAGCAATTGCGGCGGGTGTTTTTATAGGCGATCTGATCACGATTCTGACCTATCTGCTTCGTGGTGAAATAACTTCCCGTTTTTTCACAAAAGCCTCGGTTGTCCTGATTCTTTCCGGCGGAGTTTTCTTTTACTACTACGGTGGAATGAAGAAGTCCGACGACGTGGAACATGAAGAATCCTGGAATCACAAACGGTGGATGGCCGCCGTAAGCACGCTCGCCGTGACGGTGGTGATCATTCTCGGCTTTCTGAACATCGGTCCGCCAAAACGGCAAAGACGCATGCGAGCCGATGCGCGGCGCTTGCAGGAGCTTTTTCAGCTCAGCGGAGAAATCAAAGCGAAATGGAACGGTACAGAGCACAAGTTGCCCGTCTACCCTGAATGAAATAAACTCAATGCTGACGAGGGATCCGGAGACGCAGAAACAGTACGAATATTTCGTGCGCGACGCCCCGCGATTTGCGCTCTGCGCCAATTTTGACCTGGACAGTGGTCAGTTCGGATCGGCGATGCAGACCACCATGTGGGCCCACACCGCGGGTCACCACGTTTTGAGTTTGACGCGACAAAATTGGCGGAAGCGCCGCCGTCGCCTACTACTAGCGTGTGCCCGCACGGGTCAGACTTTGCAAGTGCCAGAAACTATTGTCCGCTGTCTGGCGCGCTGATCGAAATTGCATCCACGATTCTTTCGAGCTTCTGCAGAACGGCTGCACTGTTCACTCTCCTGATTCCGTCGACTGCGCCGTAGCCCGCTGTGGCGATGCCATAGCCGATCTCGTAACAGGATTCTTCGGAATAGCCATGCAGATAGACGCCGGAGAATTGGTGAATGCCCGCGGCTGCGTTTTCTTCTTTGACTTGAAATTCTATCCCGTCAATCACGCGCGCTTTGCTCGGTCTATCCTTTTCGCCGAAAGAATGGAATCCGGAACATTCCGCTTCGGTCGTGTTTGGAAAAACGCTGACAGTGACAAATGCGTTTACGAAATCCGTGCCTGGGATGCGCGCCGCGCGGGAACTCAACAGTCGCGAGCCGCACGCCGCCACCGCGGAAAATTCCATGGGAATTCTTCCCAAATAGCCGAGACCGCGATCCATGTCCGGCAAATCGCCTTCGCGCAAATCGTAGTTCTTCGGAAAATCGATCGAAACGCCATAAATATCGTCCTCAAAATGGCGCGAAGTTTCCTGTTTCTCTGCACTGCTTTGCGATGGTAAGTTGCCGGCCGGAAGCGCGCACCGGGCGTCAGCGTCTTCTGCGCAGCCACCGATTTTGGCGCTGTCTTGCCGGCTTCATGCGCGTCTTGCAACAGTGCGCGGCGGGAACAGCCGGAAGTGGCCATCATGATCGCCGCCAAATATAGCAGCAGAATCATCACTCCATACTTCAGCTCCTTTTTGTCCAGTTCGCGTTTCCAGTCCAGTTTGGGTTGCCGCATGGCCTTACTCCTCAACCACACTAGCGGAGGAGCAAGAGCCAGACCAATCACAACACATTGAAAACAAGGTCGTTAGCAAAATGTTTCGAAATCGATTTGTGGTTCTATGACCCCCGTGTAGGGTTACTGGCGACAGGAGATTGGCCTTATGCCGGGCTTTGCCGGAAGCGGGCAGTAGCGGCAGACGCGATAGCGACTTCGAGTGAACCAAGAATAGGCTGCTTGGAAAACCTGGTGAAATCCGGGCAGACAAAACAGCGGCGTAAAACGGCCAGGTCCACCAAATTCGTCGCAAGACGAAATCCTTGAGAGCAAAACCGCGCCAGAACTTTTCCCAGAAATGAACCCAGCGAAAGCAAAAGCCGCTGCCGCCATCGCAGAGAATCCAAGCTAGTGTGCGGCGGGGCTTCACTCATGAAATCTCCTCCGCGCGAAGAACAAGGACGGAAGATCCTTGCGCGATGAACGCGGAATCCTGCTGCCGCGCCAGGATCGCGCCGAATTCCCTGCCGTAAAGCTCTGCACCGTTTCCCTCAAATCCGGCGTTAGAACAGGGCCACACTCGCCATGGCGCGTGAGTAACCTGATATTCGAGCGTGTTTTTGTTGCGCCGCTGTGAATAGCCCCAATAGTGCTCAGTGATGAATTGCTCCAGGCTGCTTTCAACGGGCGACTCCGGTGTGCCGATCGCTCTCGCTTTTAGGCAAGACCACTGCCCTCGATTTTTCCAGCAATATTCGACTTCTATGCCATCCGGCGCTGCTGCAATTTTGTGTTTCATTGGAAGCGACACATAGTTCTCGCCGTAAACGAGTCGGGCGGTGAGTGCGATGGCTGGCTTTGGAACGATCTCTTTGATAAACACGACGCCGCGCCGTCTTTCCGTGCCGTGGTCGCGGCAAACATAGAAACGAAGATTTACTTCTTCAAATTCGGAATGACATGGCACGGAAATCTTTCCAAACATTTTTGTCTTGCGGAAAATAAAGCCGACGAGACTGACGTACGTCTTTCCATCGAAGGAATCCAGTGTCGTTCCTGCAGGGACGTACGGAAGCAGCAGAGTTGAAGGTACGGAATAGTTGAGCATGGCCAGATGGAGCCATTCAGCAGAGAGGAAAACATTTTGAGAATCAGACATAGACCCGCACTTTCATTTTAGCCGCAAACAATCCGGCGAACACTTCGCTTGCGTGGAGCGGTGCGGTATAACGTGGTTTGCACGGGCTGCGCTGGTGTGCTACACAGGGTACATGCCTGATTTCGCCGCTCCTGTTGAACGACTGATTGATGAACTGAAACACCTGCCTGGAATTGGCCAGAAGACCGCGCAGCGGCTTGGCGTTTCATATTCTGCGCGCGGCTCCGGAAGATGCGCTGGGACTGGCCGATGCGATTCGCGACGCGAAGGAAAAAATCCGCGAGTGCTCGGTCTGCAGCAACATCACGGACAATGATCCGTGCCTCTACTGCACCGGCGCGAATCGCAACAAGCATTTGATTTGTGTGGTGGAAGAAGCGCACAACATCATGGCGATTGAAAAGACGCGGACGTTCAGCGGGATGTACCACGTGCTGGGCGGTTCGCTTTCTCCGCTGCAGGGCCGCGGGCCGGAGCAGCTGCGGATCAAGTCGCTGATTGAGCGTTTGAAGAGCGGACTGATCGAAGAAATCATCATGGCGACGAATCCGACAGCGGAAGGCGAAGCGACTGCGGTTTATCTTTCCAAGCTGCTGAAGCCGCTCGGGGTGCGCGTGACGCGCATCGGCGTGGGAATTCCGGTGGGCGCGGATTTAGAGTATGCCGACGAAATTACGATGCTTAAGGCGCTCGAAGGGCGCAGAGAACTCTAGCTAGTTTCCTGCCCAGGTACTCGCTTTTAGCCTCGGACCCTGCTTAAAAAGCGTGCCGCCTTCGCGTGTTTGCGAGTACGCAAATGATCGATTCCAGGGGAGTTGACCGGGACAAAGAGGAACAAGAGAGCGAAGCAAGAATGTGCAAGCTCAACAAGAAAAGGGATTTGTTGTCGCGGGATTTGGCTTGAAGAGCAAAGCCAAGTTATCTAGTAAGTAACAATACCACAATAAAATCTCGCTGCCAGAAAATTCGCGAGAACTATTTTAGAGTCAAAGAGATTTCTTGCTTGCGTTTTTTGGCCCACTGGTAAATTCACACAATCCGGTATAGAGTCCAACCTCTGCGAAAAATGTCCCCCGCAAGGAGGTGCGCTATGCCCGGTTTGGCGCACTACATGGGTCAGTACGACCACGAACATCACTCAGGTTGGAACAAGCTGCTGCACGCAGTAGGGATCCCGATGATTTTTGCGGGAATCGTGTTGCTGGTGTTGCGGCATTGGAGTTGGGGTGCGGGAAGCTTCCTAGGAGGATGGGTACTATTATTCCTAGGCCATCGCATTGAGGGCAACAATCCCGCGTTCTTCCAAGGTCCGATTTATCTCCTAGTTGGACCCATCTGGGTAGCAAAAGAAGCATGGTCGTTCCTATTCCCCGGGCCGGCCCGAGGCAGGGGCCAAAAACGAGAAACCGCGGGCCTCGTAAACGCAAGAAAATGATAAGGATATTTCTCGTCACGGCGACCCAATATGGATGAATTTGGCAACGATCTTGCCGATAATTCCTCTGAGATGGTGTCAGAGAGCATAACGAACGCGAGCGCGGAATTGCGCAAACGGCGTAGTACGCGCATTGTGCAGGCGGTCCCGCTGGTGGTTTCCGGCGTAGACGCTCTTGGACGTCCTTTCGTGGAACGCACGTCCAGCCTGATCATCAACTGCCACGGCTGCCGTTACCAATCAAAGCATTACGTACTGAAGAATATGTGGGTGACGCTAGAGATTCCTCATCCGGAATCAGGGCAGGCACCGCGTTCGGTGCGAGGACGCGTTGCGTGGATTCAGAGGCCGCGGACGGTGCGTCAGCTTTTCCAGGTGGCACTGGAACTTGAGATTCCCGGCAACGTGTGGGGAATCGCGTTTCCGCCGGAGGATTGGTTTGGATTCGATCCGCATGGCGAGCGGCAGATTGCCTCGCCTTTGCCCGTGCCAACCGATATGGAAGCCGCGGCGGCTTTGCGCGCCGAGATGGGCGTTCCCGCGGGCGAAGTGGAGTTGCCTCCGCCGGCGGTCGGGATTGATAACGTAAGGCAGTTCCCTGCCCCGACAAGCACGACGGATGCTTCGCTGCAATTGGCGCGTCAGGTGACGCGGCTTGTAGCGGACGCAAAGCAGCAGATTCATTCAACGGCGCATGAAGCGGTTTCGCAAGTTGTGGCGGCCGAGCAACGCGACGCATTCGAACAGTGGGAGCAGAAATTTGCGGCGGCCCGCGCGGAAGTTTCAAACGAAGCGGATCGCGCGGTGGAGCGAATTCAGCGCGAGACAGAAGAGCGCACGAAAGCGGCTCACGCAGCGGCTGCGGAAGGACTAAAGAACGATCTGCCGGGATGGGTAGCCCCGCAACTAGAGCGCGTTACCCAGGATTTGACGGATCGCATTACGCAAACGGGCGCGACGCAGATGGCGCAGCAAGATCGGCGACTGGCGGAGTTGGGCGACAAGGTAGCTGGCCTTCTGAAGATGCTCGAAGAGAGCGGCGACAAGTTGGGTCAACGCGTGAACGAATCGGATGTGCAGCTGGCCGAACGCGTGGAATCGGCTGCGCGCGCGATTGAAGAGACGGCGCGGAAGCACGAACAGATCCTAGGTGCGCACCACGAAAGTTTGCGGGCAGAAGCCGGAAACCTTCGGGAGCAGTTGCAGTCTTCGGTTGCGGAAGCGAAATCCTCGCTCGAACAACACGTGGCGGAACGGCTGGGCGGGGCGCAAGCGCATTTGCAAGGGACCGCGGATGCGGCAGTAGCCGCGGCGCAGGAGCGGATTGCGGCGGGCTTGCAGGAGCATTCGAACCTGCTGCTGGCGAAGCTTCATGAAAATCTGGAGAGTGAAGCGACGCGGCAAGCCGGAGGGATTCAAGAGGCCGCGGGCCGCGCGGCAGCAGAAGTTGAGAGCCGGCTGAACCAGCTGCGGGAAACAACGCAAGGGCAGGCCGGGCAACTGCAATCGGCGATCACGCGGGCGAACGAGACAATTGAACAGCTCGACCAGTTCTTGCCGCGTGTGGCGAGTCTGCAGCAGCAGGCGCTGAACGAATTTCAATCGCAGCTCGACGATGTGCTCACGCTGCACCGCAACGAGCTGCACAGGCGCAGCGGATCACTTTATGAAGAGCTCAGCACACGCGTGAATCTGTCTTTTGCGACGGCGGGACAAGAAGCCCTTTCGCGCTTTGATGAGCAGGTTCGTGCCGCCGTAGAGCCACATTTGACAGCGACCAACGAAGCCATCCATCGCATGGCGGGCGGGCGTTCGTTGCTCGACGCGGCTCTCACACTGCAGCAGGACCGCATACGAAACTCGGCGGACGAGGCGTTCGCAGAATCGCTGGGACGCTTTCGCGACAATCTTGGCGGCGTCGAACAATTGTTGAACGAATCCTCACAAAGAATAACTTCGCAGAATTTGACTGAGCTCGAGGGCCGGGCAGCCGATGTGCGCCATCATGCCGTGGATGAAATGCACAAATCCGCGGAGTGGTATGAGAAAAAGGTGCAGACGCAGATTTCCGGTTTGACCGAGCGGGCGGTGGAGCACGCGGGAAATCAACTGCGCGAAAAAGCCGGCGAGATTTCGGGCGTATTCGCAAGCGAGCTGGATCATTCGAGCCGCAACTTTGTGCAGCACACGCAGACGCAGATGGAAGAAGTGGTACGCGATGCGTTTGACCGCGCGCGGGCTTTGTTTGCGGAAGCCGCGGATACGACTTCGGCGGCATTTACGGATGAGATTCAGCGGCACGGGCGAGAAGAGCTGGATGGTTTCAGCGACGCGGTTCGTGAAACGGCGTCGAGTTCTTTTGCACAATTGCAGGTGAGCCGCACGGAGATGGTGCAAGAGACGACGGTGGCGCAGGCGGAGTTTTTGAATCATTTCCGGGGCGCGCTGTCGGGAGCGCTCGAAAGTGGAATTGGCGAGGCGCGCGAAAAAGTGCAGGCCGGTTTTGCGCCGCTGCTCGAATCCTGGAAACAGATGACGGAAGCGCATCAGGCGGAGATGCTGAAGAATTACACGCGTTTGAGCGACCAGGCCGCCGGACAATATCGCTCCCGGCTCGAAAACGTTTCGAATTCCTGGATGGTCGCGACAGTGACTACGCTGGACAAACAGGCGCGCGACATGATGGCAACGATCGCGCAAGATGCGGAAGCGAAGATGCGCGAAACGTGCTCGCAGGTGTTTGAAACGCTGGGTGACACGTTGAAAGAGCGCCTCAAGCAGATCGCGGATGCGCCTCCGACGAAGTCCAAAGACGCGCACGCCTAACGAGCCCGCACTTTCTGCAGCGAAGAACGAATCCCGCTATAATTGGCGTTCCATGGCAAACCGAGCGTATTTGCGCGTTTGGACACGCGATTTTTCGGAAGCGACAATGATTGCGGAGTTTGCGCGGTTTATGACGAGCGCGCCGCTGGCGGAGTCGCGGCAGTATTTCAATGAGCTCATCGTACAGGCAATTGACCCGTCGGAAACTCCCGCGGCCGAATGGGATGTTCACGACGGCGCTTTGGCCGCGCCGGAAATCGCGGCGCTGGCAGTGCAACATTTGAATTCAGACAGCGCCTACATTGTTCACGCCAAGTGGGATCTGTGGACATTCGATAGTGATACGGTGAAATGGAAGCGGGGGCCGCAGCCGTTGATTCTGACCTGCCACGGACTCGACTACGACAATGGCGTTGCCACGACCGAAGGCCACTTCACCGCCGACCTCGGCTTTGAGCATCTGTTCACGGGCCACGGCGGCATCCTTGCGCCGGCCGCGGCTTCAAATCCTTTCGACAGCTCAGACCACCCCATCGAGAAGACTTTTCGCAGCTGGATGAGCGTGGAAGCCAACCGCAAGGAATATGCCGCAAAGACGCGGGAGAACATCCAACATTTGTTGAGTTGGGTAGAAGCGGTTTCGCGGGCTTTGCCGGTGGAGCGAAGCGAGTTGTGGAGCGAAGGGGAGGAGAACTTTGAAGCGCGCCTTGATGCGATTCTGGCTCTGCACTAGTGGACTGGTGTTTGCAATTGGCTGTTTCGCCATGCCTCCTCAAGCCCGCAAGGCCAGATCTTTACCGCTAAACAAGAGGAACGAATTAACGCTTGCTGGGATACTGCCAGGAGTGACCAGCATCAAGAGGGCTCGAGTCATCATCTCGGCAACTCCAAAATCCGCGCCATTGTTTAAACAGATCGAAGGCAAAGACCAAACAGAGTCTTGGGGATCTTGTAGTGACCGGGAACTGACCCTTGAAACGGACAAAAAAGGGGTAGTTCAATCGGTGCGAATCCAATCGCAAGACTCCTCTCCCGAATGCTTTGAACCGACAGGGGCTAAGATCAGATGGACAACAGGTCGCGGTCTTGAGTTGGGGGCCGAAACCGGGAAAGTGGTAGAACTTTACGGCGAACCCACGTCTCGCAGTCCTAGCACGAAGAACGGGCAACCGTTAGAATTGCTGTACTACGCCTTTGACTGGGCGGGACCGGACGTGCCACAAGTGATGGAAGTGGTTTGCACGGTTCCAAAGGACGGGACGGCTGGAAAAGTGGTGGAGATAACCCTCGCAGCAGGCAGCCTTTGATGAAATTCATGCGACTTGTATTAAGAGATGCTCACGAGCAGGAAGTTTTGCCGTCCTGTAGTAAGGGAAGGCGTGCGAACCGACTTTTGCGAAGTTTTTCGCCAAAAACATTTGGAATCATGGCGATCGGTGTTCTGTGCGTCTGGAGCGTTTGGATGCAGCTCCGGGGATCAGCAGACGGCACAGACTGCAGCGAAACCGGCTGAGCCTGCGATTCCCGACGACGTGCAAGCGGCCGCGACGGCTCTGCTGGGAAAAGATACAACGGTGCTTGTCTTTGGCGACCTGGCGAAAACCGGGACGCGGCAACTGCTTGCGGTGAACCTGGTGCCAAAGACGCCGAAAGATACGGTGGCGGGAACGATCATTACGCGCGCGGTGATTGCCGAGGACACCCCAGAAGGCTGGCACGAGCTGGTGCGTTGCGACGAGCATTTGAAAAATGCGAAGGGCTATCTCGGTGGGTCGCCGATCGAACCGGTGTCGGGCTGGAAGCTGCAATTTGAAAAGACCGACATTGCAAGGATTGAATGTTTATCTGATTCCGATCAAAGGAACGCTGGATCCGCACGTGCTGCCGCTGGCAGTGCGATGGAATTCGGCGGTAAAGCGTTACCAGACGCTGGACCGAAATTACGAACATTTTCTTCCTGAAGCTGCCTCGCTCGGGCCTACGAGGTCTCACTTCTAATGAACGACACGGCGACACAAACCGAAACCGAAGAAGGATTTGCGGGGGCTAACGCCGTACTTGAAGCGCTATCGCTCGGGAATTTTTTGGGGGTTGGTTTGCGTGGTCCTGATGTCGTTGCTGGGTAATCTGATTCCGCTGGCGACGGGCGTAGTTACGGACACGCTGCGCGGGGATCCGGTTCCGTTTCAACATTCGGCTGAGCAGAGCGCGACTGGGACGACGTCGGTGGTGACGGATCATTCGCTGAGATCGCCGTGGCTGAGCCGCACCATTCCTTATTACGAAGCGAGCAGCCGGCGCACCCTGGCGATCTACTGCATTTTTATTGTGGTTTGCATCCTGCTCAAAGGGCTGCTGTCGTTTTATGCGCGGTGGGTTTTGATTGGCGTTTCGCGCGACATTGAATTCGACATTCGAAACGATTTGCTGAAGCGGCTGCTGATGCTTGAACCGGAGTTTTATGTGCGGAACCGGACTGGCGAGCTGATGTCGCGCGCGACGAACGATTTGAACGCGGTGCGCATGGTGCTCGGGCCGGGAATCATGTACAGCGCGACGACGATCGTTACGATGATTCTGGCGATTGGGGTGATGGTGGCGCTGTCGGGGTCGTTGACGGTGTGGGTGCTGTTGCCGGCGCCGATTGTGGCGGTTGCGGTGTGGTTCTTTGGCAAGACGATTCACGATTTGTACGAAAAGATTCAAGCGGCGCTTGCGACACTGACGGCGAAGGTGCAGGAGAATCTTTCGGGTGTGCGGATAGTGCGCGCTTACGCGCAGGAAGAGGCGGAAGTTCGGGGGTTCGACGAGCCGAACCGCGAATACGTTTCGCGCAACATAAAGTTGATTCGAACGTGGAGCATGTTCATGCCGTCGCTTACGGCACTGATTGGGACGACGTTTTTGATTGTGTTGTGGCAGGGCGGACATCAACTATTGCGCGGGACAGATTTCGCTGGGGGCGCTGATTGCGTTTAACGGCGTATCTGGCACAGCTTGTTTGGCCGATGATCGCGCTGGGATGGGTAACGAATATTTTTCAGCGCGGCGCGGCTTCGATGGGGCGCTTGAATTATATTTTGACGGCGAAGCCGGGAATTGATGATGGCGCGGCGAAGCTTTCAAAGGACGTGATACCGCAAGGTGAAATTGAATTTCGGAATTTGCATTTTACTTATCCGACGACGCTGGCGGGCGGCTCGAAAAATGGAAAGGCGTCCACGAACGGTGCGGGAAAGCACGCTGGTATTGCATGATATTAATTTGAAGGTGCCGGCGGGATCGACGCTGGCGATTGTAGGCCCTACCGGGAGCGGGAAGACGACGCTGGCGGCGCTGGTGGCGCGATTGTGGGAGGCGCCGGAAGGCAGCGTGTTGCTGGACGGAAAGCCGTTGCGCGAATGGCCGCTTGAGACGCTGCGGCGGGCGATTGGATTTGTCCCACAGGATACTTATTTGTTTGGGGAAACGATTGGCGGGAACATCTCGTTCGGGCTTTCGGAGATTGACCGAAGCGCGGGTGCGAGAAGCCGCTGAGATTGCGAATCTCGACGGCGATGTGCAGGAGTTTGCCGAGAAGTACGAGACGATGGTCGGCGAGCGCGGGATCACGCTTTCCGGCGGGCAGAAGCAACGCACGGCGATTGCGCGGGCGGTGGCGCGCGATCCGCGGATTTTGATTCTGGACGATTCGCTTTCGGCGGTGGATACGCAGACAGAAGAGCGGATTTTGCAGCGGCTGCGCGGTGTGATGGAAGGGCGGACGACGATTCTGATTTCGCACCGGACTTCGACGGTGAAGGGTGCGGATCAGATTGTGGTGCTTGTGGACGGCGGAATCGCGGAATGCGGCACGCACGATGAACTTTTGGAACGCGGCGGGTATTACGCCGATTTGTATCAGAAGCAGCTTTTGGAAGAAGAGCTCGAACGGGCATGAGCAACATTCACGAAGAAGAGGCGCTCGGTAAAGCGTACGACTCGCACTTGATGCGGCGGCTGCTTGCGTATATGAAGCCGTACCGGTGGAGCGTTGCGCTGGCGCTGGGCATGGTGGCGATCGTTACGCCGCTGGAGCTCTCGCAGCCGCTATTCTTTCTTTATGCGATAGATAAGTACTTTGTCCCGGCAATGAACCACGTCGTTTCGGAAAGTGATGCTTGGCGAGGCGTGGGCTGGCTTTCACTGATTTTTCTTTTCGTCCTCATCGCGGACTTTCTGGCGCAGTACGTGCAAATTCGCATCATGCAGCGCGTAGGCCAGCAAACGATGTACGACATGCGGAAAGGGATTTTTGCTCATCTGCAAAACCTTCCGATGAGCTACTACGACCGGAATCCGGTCGGCCGCCTTGTTACACGGGTCACGACTGACGTCGACGCACTGAACGATCTCTTCGCTGCCGGCGTCGTCACGATGATCAACGACCTTTTCCTGTTGGCTGCACTGGCCGTCTGGCTCATCAAGTTGGACTGGCGTCTCGGGCTGGCAACGCTTGCAATCCTTCCAGGAATCGCGGTCGTAACGCTTGTCTTTCGGAAATATGTGCGCGAAGCGAACCGCCGCATCCGGACTGCCATTGCCCGCATCAACGCTTTTCTTCAGGAATACATCGCGGGAATGAGCGTGGTGCAGCTTTTCAATCGCGAGCAAAAAGCGATGTCGGAGTTTGAAAAGCGGAACAGGGAAAACATGCTGGCGTGGCGAGACGCGATTCTGGCGTATGCGCTGTTCTATCCCGCCGTGGAATTCTTGAGCTTCGCCACGATCGCAGTTGATTTATTGGACGGGCGGGCTGCGCGTGTTGGAGGGCGGGCTAACCCTGGGCGTGTTGACTGCGTTCACTATGTGCGCGCAGCGATTTTTCCGGCCGATTCAGGATTTGAGCGAGAAGTTCAACATTTTGCAATCGGCGATGGCGGCGAGCGAGCGGATTTTCAAATTGCTGGATGAACCAGTGACGATTGAATCGTCGGCGAGCGCGGGACGGCTGGAGAATCCGCGCGGGGAGATTGAATTCCGGAATGTTTGGTTCAGCTACAAGATCGGCAGCGAGCCGGGCGAAGATGATTGGGTTTTGCGGGACGTCTCGTTTCGAATGGCGCCCGGGCAGACGTTTGCGATTGTTGGGCATACTGGCGCTGGAAAGACGACACTGATTTCGCTGCTGCTGCGGTTTTACGACGTGCAGAAGGGCCAAATTCTGCTGGATGGGAAAGACATTCGCACGCTGAATTTGCAGGATTTGCGGCGGCACTTTGGGATCGTGTTGCAGGATCCGTTCTTGTTCAGCGGTACGATTGAAACGAATATTCAGTCTGGGGACGCCAGGGATTGAGCGCAAAGATGTGGAGCATGCGCTTCATGAGGTGGGGCTTGCGGAATTTATCAATTCCCTGCCCGATAGCGTAAATACGCCGGTGAATGAGCGCGGTTCGACGCTTTCGGTGGGACAGCGGCAGCTGATCAATTTTGCGCGAGCGCTGGCGCACAATCCGCGATTCCTGATTCTGGATGAAGCGACTTCGAGCGTGGATACGAAGACGGAATTTTGATTCGCGAGGCGCTGGACCGGCTGCTGACCGGACGAACGGCGCTGGTGATTGCGCATCGCTTGAGTACGATTCAACATGCTGATCGCATTCTGGTGTTTCATAAAGGAAAGCTCCGCGAGCAGGGTGCGCATCAAGAGCTTCTGACGCAGCGCGGGATTTACTATCGCTTGTATCAGCTCCAATACAAGGAGCAGGAGTTGCATGTTCCCTCGAGCGTGACAGATTCGGGTTCTATTTCCGCGCTACCTTCTCCGCAGCCGGCCAGCGATTAACTTTCCCCTTCTATGCCGCCAACACAAATACTGCTTTCCGCGGGCGAAGCTAGCGGAGACATGTACGCGGCGCGCCTTGCCGCGGAAATGAAAAAACGCGCCGAGATGGAAATCTTCGGTATGGGTGGGCAGGAGATGCGCGCTGCCGGAGTCGAGGTCGTAACCGACTATTCCGAAGTGAACGTGCTTGGGATAACGGAAATCCTGAGCCATCTGCCGCAACTGCGGCGAGCCATGCGCAATCTGGTTTCCTGGGCGCGGTCGCGGAAGCCGGCGCTGGCCATCCTTACGGACTTCCCGGGTTTCATTTACGGCTTTCGCGAAAACTCAAACCGTTGGGCGTAAAGAACGTTTATTACATTTGTCCGCAGTTCTGGGCGTGGCGGCCATGGCGGGCAAATCTTGTTCGGCGGCGGTTCGCGCTCGCGCTTTGCATTTTTCCATTTGAAGAAAAATTTTTTGGCGATGCGGGAGTGCCTGTGAAGTTCATCGGGCATCCCCTGGTCGGCGAGGTTCGAGCATCGGTCGCGCGCGCCGAATTTGAGAAAAAGCATGGCCTTGATTCGTCGCGGCGGACGGTTGCCATTCTTCCCGGGAGCCGTTGGGGAGAAATTGAGCGGCACCTTCCGACGCTGCTGGAATCGGTACGGGAACTTGAGCGCCAAATCGCCGGAGCGGTGCAATTTTGTTCTGGCGATTTCGGCTGGGACCGAGCTGGCGCGGGTGAAGGCGCTCCTTCCGGCGGAGACGCGTCTGACCATCGTGCAAGGCGAAACGTACGACGCACTGGCGGCTGCGGATGCAGCAATGATTTGCAGCGGGACGGCGACAGTCGAAGCTGCGCTGCTCGACGTGCCGATGATTGTGGTTTACCGAGTCTCGAAACTGACCGCGCTGCTCGCAAAACCGCTGATCCGGACGAAATATTTCGGGATGGTGAATCTGATCGCGGAGCGCGAAGTCGCGCCGGAGCTGATTCAGGAGGATTTTCAGCCGGGGAAAATTGCGGAGGAAATCCGCAAATTGCTTGAGCCAGCCCGTGCGGCACAGGCTCGTGCTGATTTGGCCGATGTTCGGCGCCGGTTAGGCCCGCCGGGCGCCGTTCAGCGTGCGGCCGAAGCGATTCTGGATCTGCTCCCCAAAGCCGCTCGTTTGGGCGGGAAGGCGTCTGGCAACGCTTCCTGAGGCGCTGCTATCCTATATAGGGTATCCGTGTGCAGAAATCTCTGGAAAGGCATCTGGTGGCCCAGTTGCGAAACGCCCTCCGTCTGAGCGGTCTTCTTTTAATGGCAGTAGCCTCTGCTGCCCTGCCCGTCGCATCACAAGCGCAACAAAAGCTGGGACTGAATTTTGTGGCCGAGCAATATGACGTGTCTGCGACGCTGGATGCCGGAGGGCAATCAATTTACGCAACCGCAAAAGTGACGTTCCGCGCTACGGCGGCTTCCGGCGTTGTGCGATTTGAGCTGCACCCGAACTTGAACATTTCCGACGTAAAGACGGAGAAAGGGGCGTCGTTGAAGGCGGAGCGCGAGGGCAGCCCGCTCGATGTTCGCGTGCAACTGCCGACGCCAGTCGCGGCAAATTCGAAAGTCACGTTGATCATCAGCTACGCGGGAATTCTTTCCAACGAAGAAAACAGTCCTTTGCCGGGTGTGCGGCTCGCTTCGATTTACAAAGATGGCGCGTTTCTCTTGCTGCCGGCTCGGTGGTTTCCGCTGACGGGCTATCCTTCGAACCGGTTCACAGGAACGTTTCGATTCAACGTGCCCGACACGTTTGCGATGGCGGGAACGGGCAAAGCGCTTGCGCCCGCACCAATCGCCGGAAAAGCTCCGGGCGAAGGCTCGCGGCTGCAGTACGTGTTTGAGTGCGTTCGTTCGGCGCCGAATGGAACGTTCGTTGCGGGCGATCTTGAGCTGAATACGAAGCAGGCGGAGGGTGTCAGCGTTTCGGTGTATGCGCCCCGAGCGGCTTCGGCGAAGGTTGGGGATTTTTCGGCGGATGTGGCGCGAGCCGTGATTACGTTTACCGACCTTTTCGGTCCTTTGCCCGACCCGAACATGGCACTGGTTCAGATTCCGGATACCACGCTGCGCGAATATGCGGGTCCAGGCGTGTTGTTGCTAAGCCACCGCGCTTGGGATCCGAAAGTGAATGAGCGCACGATTGCGCGGCTGGTGGCTTCGCAATGGTGGGCAAATCAGATTTTGCCGGCTTCGACGGGCGATGAATGGATCAGCGACGGGCTTGCGCGCTATTCCGAAGCGCTTTATGCGGAGCAGACGACCGGCAAGGAAGCTGGGCTCAAAGCGGTAGACGATTTTGCGGTCGGGTCGCTGATGTATGACGACGCCGCGCCTGTGGCACAATCCGCGCGACTGATCCAGTATTCGAGCGACTATCGCTCCGTGGTGATGAATAAGGGCGCGATGATCTTCCATATGCTGCGGGCGCAGCTTGGAGACGCGGCGTTCAAGAACCTGCTGCAAGAATTCTACGTTCGCTTCGCCGAAAAGAACGCTTCCATCGCGGACTTTACGGCGCTGGCGGAGCAGTACGGCAATAAATTAGCGAAGCCCGGCCAGGCTCCGCCAAATCTGCGCGGATTTTTTGCACAATGGCTGAATTCGACGGGTATTCCGGACTTCAAGATCGAATATGTGATCTTTCGTACGCCCAAAGGATTTCGAATCGTCGGAAAACTTTTGCAGCCGCTGGACACTTTCGCGATGCCCGTGGACATTCGAATAGACACGGAAGGCAATCCCGAAACCAAGACAGTTGAGGTGGCCGGAACGGAAACGCCGTTTTCCGTCGAAACTTTCGGGCGTCCAAAGCCGGGTGGCATTCGCGTGGACCCTGGCAACGTGATTCTAAAGGGCAGCAATTCCCTGCGCTCGCGGGCGGCAATTGCGCGCGGCGAAGAGCTTGCGGAAACGGGCCACTACTACGACGCAATCAAGGAATATCAGAAGGCGCTGAGTATTCAGCCGGGCCGGCCGCTGGCGAACTTCCGCATGGGAGAAGCGTTCTTCTATCAGCGGAATTATCAGGCGGCCGCGAACGCATTTCGTGACGCGTTGCAAGCGGTTCCTGAGCCTTCCGAGAAGTGGACTGAAGTCTGGGGCCACATCTATCTCGGGATGATTTTCGATTCGCTGGGCCAGCGGGAACGCGCCGTCAACGAATACAGCCGCGCCAAGCAGACCAATGACAATACGGGCGGCGCGCAAGATGCGGCGGATCGGTATCTGAAGAAGGCGTACAGTGATGGCCCACAATCGGCGGACCCGGGCGGCGCGAAACCTGCCAATGAGCCGAAACCCGCCGAGCAGCCCGACGACCGGCCAAAACTGAAAAAAAAGCCAGACTTAGAAATCAGTTCAGAACAAAAAGAGGCGCCGCATTTTTGTGCGGCGCCTCTTTGATTATTGATACGGCCGTCTGCTTTACCGCAAGCCGCCTGCGATTACGAGCGTCTCGCCGGTAATCCACGAGGAATCGTTCGAAGCGAAGAACACTGCCGCCGGCGCGATGTCTTCCGGCTGTCCGATGCGCCCGAGCGGAGTCCTGGTAAGAATGTCCTTCTGGAAGTCGCTGCCCTCGAATCCGGCCGTCTTCACTCCTTCTGTGATGACCATTCCGGGATTGATGGAATTGACGCGGATCTTGCGCGGACCGAGTTCGCTCGAGAGGGACTTCGTGATGGCATCCACCGCGCCCTTGGTGCCGCTGTAGGCAGAGGCGTTCGGCACGGCCATCTGGCTGACGAGCAGAGCTGATATTGATGATGCTGCCGCCATCCTTGCCGAAGTGCTTTGCCGCTTCGCGCGAAGCCGAAAGAAGACCGAGCACATTGATGTCGAACAATTTGCGGTAGTGCTCCGGGGTTACGTTCTCTATTGGAGAGAATTCGTAGATGCCCGCGTTGTTGACCAGAACGTCCAGCCGGCCGAATGCCTTTGTGGTTTCCGCGAGTAGCTTTTCGACGTCGGCCTGTTTGGCTACGTCGCCCTGCACGGCCACGGCCTTGCCGCCTTTCTTGGTAATTTCAGTGACGACCGCGTCCGCCCCGCTCTTGCTGGAGGCGTAGTTGACGACGACCGAAGCGCCTTCTGCCGCGAATTGCTTGGCGATTTCCGCGCCAATGCCCTTGGAAGCGCCGGTAACTATCGCTACTTTCCCTTCGAGTTTCTTTGCCATTGTCCGTTCTCCCTTAACCCAGTTGTAATTTATGTACCATTCGGTACGAAACACCTGATAAGATGCCGGGGTATGGCAAAGGTTACAAAGAAAAAAAGGCGGCCCCTGCCTCCCGGCCGGCCCCGGGTGTTTGACCCGGACCAGGCGCTGGATGCTGCGCTAAAGGTTTTCTGGGCAAGGGGTTACGAGGGAGCTTCCCTGTCGGAGTTGACTCGGGCCATGCGCATCAATAAGCCGAGCCTGTATGCCGCGTTTGGGGATAAGGCGGAGCTCTTTCGCAAGGTTGTGGACCGGTATGTGCAGGAGCCAAGCCGCCGTTTGGGATGGCCTGCTCAACCAGGCTTCCGCTCGCGCGGCGGTGGAGAGGGTTCTCAACGCGGCCGCCGATTCGCTGACCTGCGCGGAGAATCCTCACGGCTGTCTGCTGGTGCAGGCGGCGCTTTCCTGCACCAAGGAATCGGACTGTATCAAAGCGGAGCTGGCCGCGAAACGGGCCGAAAGCGATTTAGCGATGCGGGCGCGCTTGAAGCGCGCGCAAAGCGAGGGAGAACTTGCGGCGAGCGTTGATGTTGCGGCGCTTTCGCAGTTTTACAGCACTGTGCTGCGAGGGATGAGCGTGGAGGCTACGGGCGGCTCTACTCGCCGCGATTTGCAGAACGTGATTGATCTTGCGATGAAGGCCTGGCCCAGCTAGAACGATCGCTGCGTCGACCTAGACTCCGAAATTGGAGAAGTCAGTTTTCGCCATATAGGTCGAGTCTACTTTCTCCACGATTTTTCCGGCCGCTTCGGATTTGTCGCGAACGTCTGTCCACTCGGGATCGCCTTGAAAAGCTTTCCAACTTGCGGCCGCGGCTTCCCGGCTGGCATGCTGCTAAGACATAGATGAGGGTGTTTGATTTCGCGGGCTCGTCGGTAGGAACCCAATAGGCAACATTTTTCATTCCGTGGCGTTCGAAGAGCTTTGTGGTGTGTTCGCGGAAGCGTTTTAACAAGTCGGGGAGCTTGCCTTCGAACGTGTGATAGACGCGGAGTTCGTAAACCGTGGATGCCGACTGCTCGGCGGAAGCTGAGCTGGAAATTGCGGCGGCTACTCCGGGGAGCAGTGCTGCTGCGGGAAGCGTTTGTAAGAGTGTTCGTCTTTTCATGCGCAAGATTCTAGCAGAAGATAGTGCTAATCGAGCTGGGCAGACATCTTTTCCCAGGTGCTGGTGAAGACCTTCAGGGATGCGGGGTCAAACAAGACGAAATAGATCGTTTCGAGGGAAGTTTCTTTTTCCAGGAATGCGGCTGCTTCGCGCAACATGATTTCCGCGCATTGGTCCATGGGAAAGCCTGAGACGCCGGTGCCAATCGCCGGGAAAGCAATTGTTTTCAGATTTCGCTCGGCAGCCAAACGAAGCGAATGTGTGGTGGAGGTTTGTAAAGATTTTGCGGTGGTTCGAATGCCTCCCAACCCCATGCTGGCTGCATGGATGATGTGCTTCGCTTTCAGATTCCCTGCGCCGGTCAATGCAGAAAAACCCACGGGAATACTACCTATCGCCTTACATTCCTTTTGAATGGATTCGCCGCCTTTGCGCGCGATGGCTCCCGCAACGCCCGCGCCGAGGAGCAGATCGTTGTTCGCGGCGTTCACGATGGCGTCCACGGCCATTTCGGTGATATCGCCCTGTTGAATGACGATGCGTTCGCGAATTGCCAGGTTCGTCCTCACGCGCCGCAGAATCTCACAGGATTCCGCGGCGAGCAAGTTGGTATGTGTCATCCGCGGACGAAAATCTTGTAGCGATAGGTGAGCACTTTCTCTTCGCCGGCCTTCAGGGAAACTTCCCAGGTCAAGCGCGAGAGCGGATTGTCGGTCTGAATCGCTTCGCCGAGTTTTACGGCTTTGCCCGTGTCGGACAGAGTTTCCACTTCGCCGCGAAGCGTCTTGCCGATGTTCACTTTTACTCCTTTCGATTTGTAATTCTTCAGCTTCATGGTGCCTTCGACCGTAACGAGATCGAATTCGTAGCCGTGGCGGCGCTGCACGTTTTGCTGGCGCGCGATTTCGCGCTCTTCGTGACTTGAACGGATGTCCGTGGCAATCGTGATCTTCAGGTTCGACGTGGCCGCTTTGGGCGTGTAGGGCAACGTGTCTTGTGAAACGGGTTTTGTGCCGGAGATGACCATCGTTGGAGCGCTGGTCCAGGGAAATTTCGTTGTGTTCTTGAGGCGAATCGAATGCCAGATGCTGTTTTTCGCGGCAGCGTCGGGCGAGTTCGGATTGTATTGGACAACGTTACCGTAGGCATCGACGCGTTGCGGGTCCACAACTTCCCATTCGTAGATATGCTCGTAACCGACGGTGCTCGAGAAGACGTTGTAAGTTGCGCGTTCGCCGCGCGCGAGCGTTACGCCGGAGCGGGAATAGAGAAACAAGTCCTCTTCCGGCGAGCCGGAAAGTTCCGTCACTGTCTGCGCAAAGGACGGCTCATTTTTTGCGTCCAATTCCTTGTACTCGGCTCCGATCATTTGGCCGGCGATCGCGTTTGAGTACATGCGATAGTTGCCGCCGTCGCGGCGCTCTGCGTCTTTCATGAAGGAGAGCAGATTTTGTTGCAGGCTCATCGGAGAAGGACGTTTCGGAATAGGCGAAATTGGGGACGCCAACGACGAAGAAAACGTCCGTGTTGTTCAGGTCTTCGGCGTCGTCTATCACCACGGCCTGCATGGTGATCTGCGCGATTTTGTCGTCGGTCAGGGAAATCATGTAGGACGGCGTCCACCCGAGGCCGTGCTCGAGATAACCCATGGTAAGGTCGGTTTTTTCGCCGGCCCCTTTGATCTTGAAGCGGAGGGCGGCTGCGCTGTTGTTCGAATTTTTCCTGAAAATTGGTGTCGTCGGGGAGGACCGCGTTTGCGATGGAACCGATGGGGAAGGCGAGGAGCTTTTTGTCGACGCGGAGCAACAGGTATTGCGGCTTGGCAGAAATGACGCGGCTGAATCGGGGCGTTTTCTGTGCCCAAATCCCCGGGAGCGGGCTTAGAGTCGCGCACTCCGACGATTTCGCCGGTGTAATCTTTCATGTTCATGCTGTAGGTGATGGTCACCGTTTTGCCGGCGTTTGCTTGTAGGACTTCGGCGATGGATTGGAGCGGGCGTTCGGCCGAGACGTTGTAGCGATACGCAACGACTTCATCGAGAGAAGTGTTTGCTTCGCCGGGAGCGAGCCAGAGGGTGCCGAGCGTGGCGTTTGGAATTGGAGTGATTGTGCCGGTGCCAGACTGGAGTTGAACGGCGCCCTGTCGCACAAGGAATGCGAGACCGTTTTTGAATGCGGCGACGGCCACAGTTTTGGGGAGCGACTGGGGCAACGGCGGTTGTTCGGCGCCGGTTACGGCGCTTGGCAAAGCCATTGAGACGCAAACAGTCCAAGCAAGTGCACGAGAAAGACACATGAACGGCCTCCGGAATTCGAAGTTGGCCTGCGGGGATGCGACGGCGGACTGGATTTCCCGCGTAGTCGTTGCCTGGGATTAGAACGGCGGGAGTGAGATTTCTTGCAGAGCGGGGAGACTACTTCTTGGGCGTGGGAGGCGAAGAATAATCGTAAACGCCACGGCCGGTTTTGCGGCCCAATCGGCCCTCTGCGACGAGCTTTTTGATCAGGGGACTCGGTTTGTATTTTTCGCCGAGCCTGGAATGGAGATATTCGAGGATACTCAGGCGAACGTCGAGTCCGACCAGATCGACGAGTTCGAACGGGCCCATCGGATGATTCAAGCCGAGCTTCAATGCTTTATCGATGTCTTCCGCTGAGGCAATGCCCGCTTCGAGCATGGCGAAAGCTTCGTTTCCGATGAGGGCGTTGACGCGTGTGGTGATGAAGCCCGGAGATTCCTTTACGACGACGACTTCTTTGCCCATTCGCGCGCCGACTTCGCGGCAAATTGCGATTGTCTCGTCAGAAGTTTTCGGAGCTTTGACGATTTCGACCAGTCGCATCTTGGGCACGGGATTGAAAAAGTGCATGCCCACGCAGAGTTCCGGGCGATAGGTCATCTCGGCCATTTCAGTGATGGAGAGCGAGGACGTATTGCTGGCGAGGACAGCTTCGGGTTTTGCGAATTTGTCGAAGAGAGTGAAGAGTTCGAGCTTTAATTCCATTTCTTCAGGGACGGCTTCGATGAGGAAGTCGGCTTTGCGGCAGACGGTCTCGACGGAGGAAGAGGTTTCAATCAATGCAAGGGCAGTGTTGCGAGCGGCGGCTTCCACTTTTCCGCGGGACACACTTTCGTCGAGGGATTGCTTAATCCAAGCCATGCCCTTTGCAAGGGTTTCGGGCATTACGTCTTCCAGAATCGTCTGGTATCCGCCTAGAGCAGCCGCGTAGGCAATGCCGCGGCCCATCGTTCCTGCGCCAATTATGCCAATTGTTTTTACATCCATGCCGACTGCTCCCCTCACCTTGAACGAGCGCATATTTTCATTTGCTAAAGTTACTTCAGAAGTTTTCGGTAGGCCTCTTCATCAAAGCCCAGCAAAATCTTGCCGCTTCTCAACAGAATTGGCCTTTTGATCAGATTCGGATTCTTTGACATCAATGCGATCGCTTCGGCGCGCGAAGGCGGCTTTTCTGACATTTTCTTTTCGCGATAAAGCTCGTTGCGATGTGTTGAGAAACATTTTGTAGTCGCGTTGGCCGATCAAGGATTCCAGTTCGTCAGCGGAGAGCGGTGATTTGTCCAGGTCGCGGGATTCTATGTCTGCACCGAGTTGTAGCAAGAGACCTCTTGCTTTGCGGCAAGTCGTTCAAGTCGGCTTTTGGAAAAACAAGACTTTAGGCTTGGGCATGAGAGGCAGTCCTGATCTGCTTGTTTTGATTTTACACAAGTCGGAAGGATGAGACGAATCGGGCAAAGCGCCGCACGATTAATAGCGAGGGACTTTGGGATCGATTTCAGCCGACCATTTTTCGATTCCACCGGAGAGCGAGCGCGCCGACTCGACTCCCTGCTTTTGCAACCACAAGGCGACGTCCAGGCTGCGCATTCCGTGATGGCAATAGCAAATTACGGGCTCTTCCACGTCTAGCGATTGCAAGTTCGCCGGAATCGTCCGCATGGGAATCAGCCTTGCGCTTTTCGATGCGGCAGGTATCGTATTCCCACTGCTCGCGTACGTCGATCAACAGAAGTTTTTCCCCCGCGTCGAGCTTTTTCTTCAGTTCATCGGGAGTAATTTCGAGTTCGCTCATAGGGAGAACAATTCTACCTAGCGGCCCTGGAATTTGGGCGGACGTTTTTCGAAAAATGCATGAATTCCTTCAAGACAGTCTTCCGAAGCGAAGCACTTCATTTGATGGACGACTTCAGCTTCCAGCGCTCGCTCCAACGCTTCCTTTTGATCCGCGAAGAGAAGTTTTTTCACTGCACGGATCGCCATCGGCGGCCCGGCGGCGATTTTTGAGGCAAGAGTCTTCACTTCGGCTTCGAGTCGGGCGGCTGGAACCACTTGATTGACCAGGCCAAGCCGAAGGGCCGCCTTCGCGTCAATCATGTCGCCGGTGTAAAACAGTTCGGCTGCTCTTGAGGGGCCGACAAGCTCCGGCAGGAAATAGGTTCCTCCATAGTCCGGGAACAAGCCTACTTTCGCGAAATTCTGACCGAACAAGGCCTCTTCCGTGGAAATTCGAATGTCCGCAGCGAGCGCGATATTCATTCCCGCCCCCGCAGCCGCGCCGTTCACGGCGGCAATTACAGGCTGCGGCATGGTGCGGATCTTCAGGACGGCGGCCATACCCGCGCGCAGAATCGGCTCAAGCTCCTTCACATTATTCGCTTCCCTGCCCTTGCCGATGACCCCCAAATCGCCGCCGGCGCAAAACGCACGGCCGGCCCCCGTCAAGATGACAGCGAGAACGGAGTCATCTTCCGCAATTTTCTGGAGTGCTCCAAAAAGGGCGGTTGCCAGGTCGTTGTTAAGCGCATTCATGCGCTCGGGCCGGTTCATCACCAGCACGGCAACGCCGCTTTGAATCGTTTCCAGCAGGACAGGCGCGGCTGATGCAGCTTCGCTCATTGAGTTGTTCCTTCAGGCCTGCACCGCGTCGCGGGCTTTTTCAGTCTTGCGGACGAGCTGAGCCAGCTTCCGGAAATGCATCGATCGCTCTTTTTGCGCTGCAGCATTTTGCGCGCTGGTGCTCGGCAGGACGTACACGCGCGCGCCGTATAACAATTCATTCTGCACGCCGAACTTGCATTTCCGCTGGGCGAACTGTTCGTAGACGATTTTTCCGTTGAATGCGATCACGCGCGGCGCGAACTCTTCCAGCTTTTGCCCAAGCACGATGCGCCCCTCCGCAAAATCTTCCCTCGTAAGCTCTTCCACTCCGCGAGTCGGGCGCTTCACAAGGTCCGTTAAGCCAATTCCAAATTCGATGATACGGCGGTCATCGCCATACTCAACGGGCTCGGGAATGATGGTGCTCTTGAAGAGCACGGGCCAAAAGACATTGTTGCGGCCGGAATAATAGTGACCCGTTCGAACGGAGGATTCGCTCGGATTGCAACCGACAATCACGAGTTTCATCCCTTTGCGGAGATAGTCAGGCAAGGTTTTCATGGGCGAGTTTCGATGCTTTCTAGAATATCCCAGGTTACGGCACCAGTGCGGCGTGTGTTCTAAGAAGCAGGCTGCCAAAGCGGCAAGGGGCCACCAAGTTTCTGTTTTGTTACTTCCGCATAAACACGGGCGGCGGCGGCAAGGTCCCAAGCAGCGATCCCATTGGATTTGAACAGGGTGACTTGCGAATCCGATGCGCGTCCCGCGGCTTTTCCTCCGACGATTTGCGCTAATTCGCTCACGCGTTCCCATCGGGCCGGATCGGATGCAAAGCCGAGGACGAGATCGCCGGCTTCTTGTTTCGATTGTTCGATCGAATCCACTACAACGACGTCCGCCTTCAAAACGGACGCGTCATCGAGCTCCCGTTTGCGCATGTGATTTGCGCCAATCGCGTTGATGTGAGTGCCGCTTGCGAGATCAGCGCCAAACAAAACCGGCTGGCTTGAAGTTGTAGCCGTACACACGACATCCACACCGCGGACGGCTTCGCTCGAGCTGGCCGCAGGCCGAACGGAAATTTTCAACCGCTCGGACATTCCGCGCGCGAATTCTTCCCGCCGGGCCGCTTCTCGACCATAGACGTTCACGGACTCCAGCTTGCGAACTGCGGCAATCGCTTCCAGTTGCGCTCGCGCCTGGCCACCGGTGCCAATGATTGCTGCCGTTTTCGCTCCGGCTCGCGCCAAATATTTTGTCGCCACGCCGGAGGCCGCGCCGGTGCGCTGCTGTCCCAGAAAATCGCCCTCGATGAGCGCCAACAATTCTCCCGTCTCCATGGAGTAGAGAGAAACCACAAACATCAGGCGTCCATTTACGTAGGTGTACTGTTTTGTGGCGACCAGATTCGCCGAATAATCCGCCGCGCCCATATGATGAAAAAAGCGGCCGCCCGGAAATTCGAATCGCCGGCGCGGATGAATTTCCACTTCGCCTGCCGCCTGTTTTCGCGAGACCTCTTCAACGGCTTCGATGGCCATCGGCATGGTGAAGACTGCGCGAACGTCCGCTTCGCTGACATGCAGCGTCATTTCCGGCTCTCCAGCCAGCCGCGCATCACTCGGATCTCTTGGCGGCGTTGTTTTTCTTGGCGTTATCCGTATCGCGCACGCGCCGAACGACAGTTTGAATCAAGCGGTAAGTGCGTTCGTCTTGGCCGCCGTCCAGCACCTTGAATTTGAACCCGGGATCGCCTTTTGTATCTTTGCCCACGCGAATTGGCATCGCGCCGCACAGATCATTTTCGATGAACGCAGTTTCGTAGCGCGTCCTTTTTTTGTTCCATGTGAAAACACGGAGCGTCGTGAAGTCGCACGCCTGGCCTTCTGGCCCGCGCGTCGCAGCCAATAAATATTGCGGCTTCTCGCCGGAATCGTCCGGCACTCGATTCAACTCAAACCATCCCACAGGCCGGACATTCGAGGAATTCGCGCCATCCCGCACTGCATCCGGCATGTCCAGTTCCACAAAGCGCGCTACAACCCATCCGGCAATCGGAGCGGAACCATCTCCGGGGTTCGTTGTCGTAGCGGGAATCGTCGTCCCGGTTCTAGCGGTGGTCTCTCCAGGCGGACGCGTTGCCACGCCGCGCACCAAAAACCAGTCTTCCTTTTTCGTATCTTCGGGACTTGAACCTTCTTTTTCGTCGGAAGCCTGCACCCAATCGGCTGTCGCTCGCCCCACCACTTCCACAGGAATACCTCTCCCAAACTGGTAGAGTCGCGACTCGGTACGACCGGGCTCGACGCGCAAATTCGTGGCTACTTTTGTGCGGCCACGCGCCTGCACCGGCAATTCCTGCGCCTTTTTCAAAAGCATGATGCTTCGCTGCCAAAGCTGCGGATCCATCAACTGATGCGCGTCCACCCACCCGACGACTCCCGCGCTCGTGCGCACTTTCACAAATTCGTTGCGCTTTGCGAGCATCACCACGTGCTCGCCATAGTGGAGCTCAGCCGACCTCCTGCCGCACTTGCGCCACGCTGCTCAGAATCGCCGTACTTTTCGTGCTGACATAGGCCTCGCCGATATATTCGTGTTTCGGCCGGACAATCCACGCCGCAATCACGACGAGAATGAGCAACGGCACCGCGACCAGAAGTTTGCGCTTCATGCAGACGCACCGAACTGCAAAAGCAGCGGGTAAGGGCTGTCATCGGGCAGGCGGCTAAGACAGGATTGACATTCCGCGGCGTTCATTTTTCTCCACAGGGCCAAGTTCGAATAGACAATTGTACCCGAATCCCTGGAAAGCGAAGGCGGCGCAAACCTGCGCTCTGGTAAACTCTGGGACGCAGGCATTTTTCATGCGCGAGGCTCGTTCAAGAGATGAAGTTTCTGGATAGTCTGCAACCGCTTGGACTGCTGATTCTTCGCATTGCGCTCGGCGTCGTTTTCTTTACGCATGGCTACCCGAAGCTGATGCGGCCGAACCTCGAGATGCAGCACATGTTCGTGCAGCACGGATTGCCTGCGCAGTTTGTGCAAGTCGCAGGAGTGCTGGAAGCCTTCGGCGGTGCGCTTCTCGTGCGTGGGATTGTTCACTCGTCCGGCCGCGCTGCTGCTGGCAATCGAAATGGGCGTGGCTATCTGGAAAATGCACAGCTCCGGCGGAATCATGGCCGTGCATCTCTACGAATTTCCGCTTGCACTGGCTGCGGGTTGCGCCGCGCTGGCCACGGTGGGAGCAGGCCTAGTTTCTATAGATGAAAGTCTGCTGGGTTCCGGCGGGCGCAAGTCCCGCGCGCCAAGAAAAGTGAAAGAGTAACCGGCTGGCCGACTTACTGCGTCGCGGCGGTCTGGCTCGCGACCGGTAAATACAGAGGCTCAACCGGCAGCACGATCCAGAGAATCAAATAGACCAGCAAACCGGTTCCCCCCGAGCAGAGTGATCCCAGCAGCCAGAGCACGCGCACGAGCGTGACATCCACCTCGAAATAGCTTCCAAGTCCTGCGCACACGCCGCCCAATTTCTTGTCCGTGCTGGAACGCATCAATTTCCGCGGGGCATGGGCTGCCGGCGGTGGCGGCTGCGCCGACCCGCTTCCCGGCTGCTTCGCGCCGCAGTTGTAGCAATACGTGGATCCATCAATGATGACTTTCTGGCAAGCTGAGCAAATCATGATGCCACCCCTCGCTAGGCGTGCTTCGCCCGTCTACCAATATATACGCATGAACTGAGGAAAAAGTTCCACTGGGTTGCCGGTGGTCTGCGCGTGCCCTTTTTCGGGCCAATCCGAGGATTTAGTACTCGACCAGCTTCTTGACGGTCGCGACGACGGCGTCCGACTGCGGCAAAATCACGTCTTCCAGCTTGGGCTGGTACGCACAAAATGTATCGGTCGCGGCGATGCGTCTTACCGGAGCATCTAGCTCGTCAAAAAGCTCTTCCGCGATGCGGGCGGCAATTTCGGCGCCGTAGCCCCAGCTTTGCATGTCTTCGTAGGCGACAATGACGCGATGCGTTTTGCGAACCGTGGCGGCAATGGCTTCCCAGTCGTACGGAGAGAGCGACCGCAAATCGATGATTTCGGTGGAAATGCCTTCGCGCTCAAGTTGCGCGGCGGCCACTTCCGCTCGGTGAACGAACGCGCCGTAGGTAATGATGCTGACGTCTTCGCCTTCCCTCACCAATCGCGCCTTGCCGAACGGAATGGTGAAGTCTGGGCCGGGATATTCGGAGCGGTTGTAAGGCTGGCGATAAAGATGTTTGTGCTCGAGGAACATCACCGGGTCGTCGCAGCGAATCGCGGTACGCAAGAGGCCGGCGACGTCCAAAGCCGTCGAAGGCATAACCACGCGCAGCCCCGGACAATGTGTAAAGATCGATTCGCCGGATTGGCTATGGTAGACGGCGCCACCTGTCAAATATCCGCCGATGGCAGTGCGAATGACGACGGGCGCTTTGAATCCGCCGTTCGAACGCCACCGCATAACGCAGAGTTCATCGCGAATCTGCATCATGGCGGGCCAGATGTAGTCGAAGAACTGAATTTCCGCGACGGGCTTTAGTCCGCGGGTTGCCATGCCGATCGCGCGGCCAACGATGGCAGCTTCGGTGATGGGCGTATTGAACACGCGCGTGGAGCCGTATTTGCGCTGTAAGCCCGATGTCGCCTTGAAGACGCCGCCCTTCCCTTTCACTTCCTTCAAATTTTCTTCGCGGCTGCAATCGGCGACGTCTTCGCCAAAGACAGCAATGCGCTCGTCCCTCGACATTTCATCGCTCAGCGTCGCGGAGACCATTTCCACCATCGTCTTATGCGCACCGTGCAAATTCGGCTGGGCTTCGAACGCGCGCGAAGTCGGATCGATGTCCGGCGAATAGACATTTACATATATCGAATCTTGAGACGGTGGCTCGGCGGCGAGCGCCTCGTCTGCCGCATTGCGAACTTCATGATCCACTTGCGATTCGAGCGCTTCAATCTGCTTTTGATCCAGAATTCCTTCGCGAATCAGGAACAACGAAAATTTCGAGACCGGATCACGATGCGCTTCGTCTTCGCGCTCTTCCGGAACCTTGTAGAGTTTTTCGTCGTCGGAAAGCGAGTGGGAATAGGGGCGAGTTACCGTCGCATGGATGAGCGCAGGGCCTTTGCGTTCGCGCACGTACTCTGCCGCTTCTTTGCAAACGCGATAACTTTCGATCGGGTCCGTACCGTCCACTTCGGCAATATGCAGGTCAGGAAACCCACTCACCAGCTTCGAAATGCTTCCACCGGCTGTTTGCACTTCGACTGGGACCGAGATTGCGTAACCGTTGTCTTCCACCAGATACAGAATGGGCAGCTTCTTCGCGCAGGCGACATTTAGCGCTTCCCAAAATTCTCCTTCGCTCGTCGCGCCGTCGCCCGACGAAACGTAAACAATCTCTTCGACGTCGTGCCGAGCTAAATCACCGAGCGGTGCTTTCTTCGCCTGGGCTACTGCTTTAGGATGCGCGTCGAAATATTGCGTCGCTTCGGCGGCGCCCACTGCCTGTACGAACTGCGTGCCAGTGCAGGAACTCTTGCTCACAATGTTGTATTTCGGATGGCCCCAGTGGCTCGGCATCTGCCGTCCGCCGGAGCTCGGGTCGTCCTTCGCGCCAACAGCTTGCAGGAGCATCTCGAGCGGCGTGACGCCCATCAACAGACAAAACGCGCGGTCACGATAATAGGGATAAAGCCAGTCTACGCCGGGACGAAGAAGTAACCCCATAGCTGCCGTAACCGCTTCATGCCCGGCACTGGAGATCTGAAAGTAAATCTTATTCTGCCGCTTGAGCTGGATCTCTTTGTCGTCCAGCCGTCGAGACATATACATCGCGCGATAGAGCTTGATGAGGGAGTCCCGGCTAAGGCCAGCGTGCCGGTCGTTCTTGGGGGCGTCAGCCTTGGAGGGCTTGACGCGGGTCTGTACGGCCATTCGGCGCAACCTCGTCCAGTTAGCGTGAATGCAACATCCCGTCCAGCTACTGATTATACCGGAGCGCGCCTTCGCCCGGAAAATCTCGTGCCGCTATTCCAACTGTTCGAAACGCGCATCGAGCTCGGCAAAACCCTTGTCGGCCTGGCGGAACGTCTTGGGAGAGGCGGTCGTGAGTAGTTCTTCGCTGGAAATGCGCTTTAGTAGGCGCTGTTCCGTGAGCTTCTCGTGATTGGGCAAGGCCAGCCTCAGGAGGAGCTTGATGTCAGCCTTGGGAGAGGCCAATTTGGCCGGCCCGGGGTCTGCTTTCTTGCTGCCTTTTAGGCTCTTGGCATCTTTGGATTTCGGTTCTGCGACTGACTTCTCTTGCGGCGCTTCTGCTGCGGCCGCTGTATCCTCTTCCTTTCGATCAAGCTTGAGGAGCATCTTCTTGTCCAGCTTGAAGGCTTGTTTCAAGGATTCCAGCTTGTGCCGTACCTGCAGCGCTTTTTCTTCGTCGTTGCCAAACTCAAATGTCAGATAAGTATGTGCCATGAATTCAGTCTGCTTTGGGCTCCGCGCCAAGTCAAGATTTCGACCACTGGCCGATTCCCAAAATGGGATTCCTTTTGAATGGCGCTTTGTCTACTACACCGCTTCGCAATTCCTATGGGTGGCGGGCTTTCCGTAAAAACCAAGCCACAATTGGAGCGCGCATGGCGGCCACCATCTCGCGGGGGTTTTCTCGCTCCGCGGCCGGAGCTTAATCATCCACATTTACGGCGCTGCGTTCACAAGAGCATCGCGCGACACCGTGGCCCGGCTTCTTTGTGATCTTTTTACCCGGCTGGTCCGCATCCCCATCGCCAAGACTGCCCTAGGGGACACGTTTGCTACCGGGGGGCGCAGACCCACTCTCGCCAAGAATAGTCGCGGCGCCCCGCCGATTGTCGTATCCTATTTGTCGAGGGATTGGGACGGCTCTGTCGAATGTCGAAACGCACGCAAATCTGCACAAGCAAATGGGCCGCAATCTTGTGCCTGACGGCGGTGGTGTTGCTGCAGGCGCCGTTCGCGCAGGCAGCATGGATCGCGAGGCAGATGGCTTGTTGCGCTTCGGGGCAGTGCTCGATTCCGTCGCATCATCATCACAAAGCAGAACCCGCCAAAGAAGACACGCCCATGCAGTGCGGCCACGACAGGAACAAGATGTCGGAATGCAAGATGTCCTGCTGCAAGACAACGGATGAAACTGCAATTGGCGTTGCGCCGTTTGTCCTGCCCTACTCCGCGATCGTATTTGAAAGGCAGGACCGGATTTCAGGCATCCGGCAGTTCGCGCCGCAAATGATTTCCCGTTTTTACAGGCCTCAGTCCCCTCCTCCGAGGCCTTCCCTGTCCTAACGCAATAGATTCAGGTGCATCACCAAATTCCTCCAACCCTGCGGCGTGCGTTCGCTGCTGGCTTCATTCCATTCGGGAGAAAATTTCCATGTTCCGCAGTCCCAGGTTTACGTTTTTGTTTTTGTGCTCGCTTGCCTTTGTCTGTTTTCCCTTCGCCAGGGCGCGTGCCAGCATTTTCGGCACGGTGCGCGGCATAGTTCATGACGTGCAGCATCGCCCACTCCAGGGTGCACAAATTGAACTTCGCGCCAAACTGTCCGACTGGAAGCACTCGGCCATTACCGACGGCGAAGGCAGTTTCCAGATTGACGCTGTTCCAGCGGGCGGCTACACGCTGCGCATTTCGTGCGAAGGCTTCCGCGATTCCGAGCTGGAGTTCATAGTCGCCGCGGACACCGCGCCGCTGCGTCACTTCCCGCTCGAACTCGCCAGCGTAAATCAAAAAATCGAAGTGCAGGCAGAAGCCGATCGAATCGATCCAACTTCGTCCACTTCTTCCGCAACAGCCACACGCTCAGAAATTGCCGAGCTTCCCGGCGCATCGCGTACCAACAGCCTCGAATTCATTACGAGTTTCACGCCTGGCGCGTATATGGTGCACGACCAGCTTCACATTCGCGGCGGCCATCAAGTCTCTTGGCTGGTGGATGGCGTTCCCGTGCCAAACACAAATATTGCCGCTAGTGTCGGTGCGCAATTCGATCCCAAGGACATTGACGTGGTAGAGATTCAGCGCGGGGGCTTGTCCGCAGAATATGGCGATCGCACCTACGGCGCGTTCAATGTAATTCCGCGCTCTGGCTTTGAACGTGACCGCGAAGCCGAACTAGTTGCGACTTACGGCAATTATCATTCGACCGACAGCCAACTGAGCTTCGGCGATCACTCCGAACGTTTCGCGTGGTACTCCAGTGTGAGCGGCACCCGCTCCGATGTTGGCTTGATGCCGCCCGAGCCGCAGGAATTTCACGACAACAGCAATGGCCTCGGCGTTTTCACATCCCTCATCTTCAATGTGACACCAAAAGACCAGCTGCGATTTGTCGGGTCTGCGCGCGGAGATTACTTTCAAATTCCGAACACGCTCGAGCAACAGGAAATCGGGATGCAAGACGTGCAACGCGAGCGCGACGTTTTCGGCAATTTCTCCTGGGTACGCACCATCAATTCCGGTGTGCTTTTCACCGTGGCTCCTTTCTTCCACTGGAATCGCGCAGCCTACGACGGCTATCTCCCGTCGGCGGGCTTTACGCTTGGCGATGCGCCCATCACCACAAACCACAACGACTCTCACTACGAAGGTGGCCTCGCTAGTCTCGCCGTCACTCGCGGCCGGCACAACGCTCACGTTGGCTTTTACGGCTTCGCGCAGCAGGACGACACGTTTTTCCGTATCGTCAACACGGATGGCACGCCGTCCCCTTCACCGCAATCCAGCCAGCCGCATGGCGCGCTTTTCAGCCTGTTCACAGAAGATCAATTGCGCCTCACGAACTGGCTGACATTCAACGGAGGCTTCCGCTACACACATTTTTCCGGGGACATTACCGAAGACAAGGTCGACCCGCGCCTCGGCGCCGCGTTGCGCATTCCCAAATTGAATTGGGTCTTCCGCGCCTCCTATAGCCGCTATTATCAGGCGCCGCCACTCACTACCATCTCCGGTGACCTGCTTGTGGACACCGATTCCGGCTTTCTCCCGCTTCGCGGAGAGACCGACGAGCAACGCGAATTCGGGCTCGCCATTCCGATTCGCGGCTGGACTTTCGACTTCTCCAATTTTCAAACCCATGCGCTCAACTTTTTCGATCACGACGCGCTGGGCAACTCCAATATTTTTCTTCCGCTCACCATCGAGCGCGTGCGCATTCATGGCTGGGAATCCACAGTTCGCTCTCCGCGCATCGCAAAACGCTTCGACGTCTATCTGAGCTACTCCAATCTCATGGTCGAGGGCTCTGGCGTGGTCACCGGCGGACTCATCGCCGATCCAGGCGAACTCTGCGACGGCGGCGGTTTCTGTTATCTCGACCACGACCAGCGCAACACGCTCGCCGCAGGTTTTCACGCTTCCCTGCCGTGGCAAACTTTTGTCTCCGGAAATTTTGCGTACGGTTCCGGCTTCCTGAACGGCGATGGCCCCTCACACCTTTCCGATCACTCCGAGTTTTCCCTTTCCGTCGGGAAATCCTTCGGCGAAAAGTTCACCGTGAATTTCACCGCGCAAAACATCGCCGACTCGCGCTATCAGCTAGATAACTCAAACACGTTCGGCGGAACCCACTGGAACTATCCTCGCCAAATTTCCGGGGGGATCCGCTATCGCTTTCATTTTTAAGGGCGCCGGGCTACACTTTCCCGGAAATTGAAAGGCGATGGAGTTCGCCATAACCGGGCCGATGCAATTGATCAGCTCTGATGACTCCTGGCTGCCGCGCGGCGCCAGGAGTTTTTTGTTTGCGCTGCAGACTCTGGCACGAGAGGTGAGCATTGAAAATCTTTCTGATTGCCTTGTTCGGAGCGATCGGTACGCTTGCACGCTACGGCTTGCAAGGCGTAGTGCAAATCCGCATGGGCACAACGTTTCCCTACGGCACGCTGCTCATCAATTTAACAGGATGCTTCTTTCTCGGCCTGATCGGCCAGTTCACTTTGAATCGCGTGGTTATCCCAGCCGACTGGCGCGTCGCTATCGCCGTGGGATTGTTCGGCGGTTACACCACGTTCTCCAGCTTCGGCTGGGAAACAGCCAAAATGCTGGAAGACGGCGAATGGCTGCGTGCTTCGACCTATGTCGGCGCGAGTGTTCTTGCGGGACTTCTGCTTTCCGTCGCAGGCATTCGCCTAGCCAACCGGTTCTAAAATCGAAAGGGGAGCGCCATGACTTGCGAGAAATTCGAAGGTGAGCGCACGTTGATGCGCATCCATATCGGCGAATCAGACAAATGGCACGGCAAGCCGCTTTACGAGGCAATTGTCGAACTACTCCGGCGCGAAGGATTCTCTGGCGCTACAGTTTTGCGCGGAGTGTCCGGTTACGGCGGCTCCAGCGTGATTCACACGGATAAGATCCTAAGGCTTTCGCAGGACTTGCCGGTTGTCGTGGAAGCGGTCGAATCCGCAGAGAAAATTGAAGCCATTTTGCCTCGATTGGATGAAATGATTGGCGGCGGCCTGGTTACGCTCGAAAAAGTGCGGGTGATCCTCTACCGCACCACGAAGAAATAAATGCCCGAATCTTCGCCACAAAAATCCTGGCTCAATCGAACCGTTCTGGGCATTGGTCTCACTTCTCTCCTTTCCGATTGGAGCCACGAGGCAGCAACGGCAATTCTACCCGCGTTTCTTGCGGTAATCGGGGCCGGACCAGCGTGGCTCGGCGCAATCGAGGGAATCTCTGACGGGCTTTCCAGCTTTACAAAACTTGCCGCGGGCCATTACACCGACCGGCTGAAAAAGAGAAAACCGCTTGCTGTATGCGGCTACGCAGTCACGGCGCTTGCCACAGGCGCCTTCGCGTTCGTCACGCACGCCTATCAACTGGTCGTACTGCGCTGCGCTGCGTGGGTTGGCCGTGGCGTTCGTTCTCCTGCCAAGAAAGCCCTGCTGACCGCTGCCACGCCCCCGTGGGCTTACGGACGAGCCTTCGGCCTCGAACGGCTTATGGACACGGTCGGGGCAATCGCTGGCCCGGTCACCGCACTCTGGCTGCTGGAAAAAACTGACCACGATTTTCGCAAAGTGTTTTTGTGGTCGCTCGTCCCGGGGCTCCTGGCCGCCTTCTGCTTTCTTTTTTTGGTCCGAGAAAAGCCGATTGAGAGGAAAGAGTCCGAAGGTTTCTTTCTAGGACTGCGTTCCCTGCCGGCAGAATTTCGGAAATTCCTGGTCGGTGTTGGCGTTTTTGGAGCCGGCGATTTTTCTCACTCGCTCCTCATTCTTTACGCGACGCGAATGCTTACCGCGGAACACGGCGCGGCAGGGGCAGCGACCCTCGCCATTGTGCTTTACACAATTCACAACTGCTTTTCCGCTGCGTCGTCTTACGTTAGCGGATGGCTCAGCGACCGCCTTCCGCAAAGGAAGTTCGTTCTTGCGGGAAGCTACGGTCTTGCCATGCTGACGGCAATCCTGCTTTGCACGGGTACCCACTCGCTCTATTTGCTAGGCGTGATTTTTCTTCTTTCAGGGGTGTTCGAGGGAGCAAAGGACGCGCTCGAAGACGCAGTTGCCGCAGGTTGCGCGCCGAAACAACGTCACGGAATGGCTTTTGGCACGCTGGCAGCCGTAAATGCTGTCGGCGACTTTGCTTCTAGCCTTTTGGTCGGTGCGTTATGGAGCGCATTCAACGTTGAAACCGCTTTTGGCGTTTCCGCGGCCTTTTTCTTCGCCGGGGCTCTGTTGATCCTCCGATTGAAGCAAGCTTAGCCAACTTTCGCTGCTAGTCCGTTTTCGCCGCTAACGTTACCCCCCGCAAATCCGGTATCATTCCGCGCCGTAGGATTCTGGAGGCCGCTGTGAACAAAAGCTTATTTGCAAAAGCATTTCCACTCTTTTCGCTCGCGCTGATCTGTCTTGTGGCAATCGTCCCCGCGGCGCGATCCTGGGACAACGGCGTCGCCCTCACCCCTCCCATGGGCTGGAACAGTTGGAACAAGTTCGGCTGCAACGTCAGCGAAGACATGATCAAGTCCATGACTGACGCAATGGTGTCCAGCGGAATGAAGGATGCCGGCTATCAATACGTCGTGATCGACGACTGCTGGCAAGTGAGCCGCGACGAAAACGGCTTCATCGTCGCCGACCCGCAACGCTTCCCTTCAGGCATCAAAGCGCTTGCCGATTACGTTCACACCAAGGGCTTGAAATTCGGCATCTACTCGGACGCGGGACGGAAGACGTGCGCGGGGCGTCCCGGAAGCCAGGGACACGAGTTCCAGGATGCTCTGCAGTATGCACGATGGGGCATCGACTATTTGAAGTACGACTGGTGCAGCACGGATACGCGCAACGCTCAAGAGGCATACGCCACGATGCACGACGCGCTTGCAGCCACAGGGCGGCCAATCGTCTTCAGCATGTGCGAATGGGGCACAGCCAAGCCGTGGCAGTGGGCGCCGAGTGTCGGAAATTTGTGGCGCACAACGGGCGACATTAATGACCACTGGGAGGGCAAGAAAAAATGGGCTGACGGCGGATGCTGTTCGCTCGGGATGTTGGACATTGTGGACCTGCAAGTCGGCCTCGAAGGAGCGGCCGGGCCTGGCCACTGGAATGATCCGGACATGCTCGAAGTTGGCAATGGCGGCATGACCACGCTCGAATACCGCTCGCATTTCAGTTTGTGGGCAATGCTTGCAGCGCCGCTAATTGCTGGAAATGATTTGCGTTCGATGACGCCGGAGATCAAAGCGATCCTGACGAACAAAGAAGTAATCGCGATCAATCAGGACCCACTCGGTATGCAAGGGCGGCGCGTTCGCAAAGACGGCGACAAGGAAGTCTGGGTGAAACAACTAAAAGACGGCAGCCGCGCCGTGATTCTGTTCAATCGCGGAACCGCGGAGACGGAAATCTCTGTGAACTGGACCGACTTAGGCTATCCAGAACACCTCTCTGCAAGCGTTCGCGACCTCTGGGCCGCAAAGGACCTCGGCAAAATGGCGGGCAATTTTTCCGCGAAAGTCGCTTCGCACGAGACAGTCGTCGTCACTGTCAAGCCGTAATGAACAAAAATGTCGCGGTAGCTCTTGCTCCAACCGCGGAGATCCATACGAGGCGGCAGATTGGGCTGCGGCTACTTCCGTTTCTGTTCCTGCTCTACATCGTAAATTTTCTGGACCGAACGAGCCTCGCATACGGTGCCATCGGGATGACGCGAGACTTGGGGCTAACAGATCACGTCATCGGCTTGGGTTTCGGCATCTTCTTTGTCGGTTATCTGACGCTTCAGATTCCATGCGCCATGTTGGTGGAAAGCTGGAGCGCGCGCAAAGTTATCTGCATCACGATGATCGCGTGGGGTTCGCTGACGAGCCTTACGGCCCTGGTCCATACGCCAAACCAACTCTACCTGGCCCGACTTCTTCTGGGAGCCGCAGAGGCAGGATTTTTCCCTGGCGTGGTCGTTTATTTGAGCCATTGGTTCATTCGCGAAGACCGGGCCAAGGCAACCAGTAATTTCATGTCCGCAATTCCGCTATCCTTCGTCATCGGGTCACCCGTGGCGGGGTGGATTGTCGGACATTCCTGGTCAGGGGTGACAGGATGGCGGTGGCTCTTTGTAGTCGAAGGAGCACCTGCGATCTTACTCGGTGTAGCCGCTTACTTTCTGCTGACGGACACGCCGCGCGAAGCGCATTGGTTGAAGCCGGAACAAAGGGAATGGATTGTAGCGAAGCTCGAGGCCCAGAAGCCGGTCGGGGAGAAAGCCATGACCATCTGGCAGGCGTTCGGGTCGCGCGAAGTTGTGCTGCTCGCCGTGCTGACCTTCCTCAACTACACCGTGTTTTACAGCTTCATATTCTGGATGCCCACGATGTTGAAACGATTCTCGGGGCTGGCGGACGCAAGAGTCGGGCTTCTGGGAGCGATTCCTTACCTGGTGTGTTTCATCGTGATGCCGATCAACGGATGGCACTCCGACAAATACATGGAACGGCGCTGGCACATTTCCCTACCGATGCTGATTGCAGCAGTCGGACTGTTCGGCTTGATTGGCCAGTCGTTTTCGATTTGGACGTTGATTGGCTTGCTGACTCTTGTGACCGCGGGAAACGCATACTTGTCTGTGTTCTGGTCTCTGCCAACGGAAATACTAAGACCGTCGATTGCGGCGGCGTCAGTTGGATTGATCAGTTCAGTGGGGAGCCTTGCGGGATTTGCGAGCCCGTACATGTTTGGCTATTTGCGTGAAAAGACCGGAACGTTCACGGTTGGATTATTGATTTTGGGCGTCGTGGCGTTGGCGATGTCTTGGGCGATATTCTTGGTGCCGCGCGTCAGTGCGACTCGGTCGGCAGATTAAACGGGTTTGAGTGCCCCAAACAGAGCGAGTTCGCGCCACTTCCAGTGGCAATCAACGTGGGCAAAGCCGATTTCCCGCATCCACCTCAGCTGAGTCTCCAAATCGAGCAGCTTGTTTGATGGATCTTCGTCGTCACTGGAAATCGCGCGGAGAAATTCTGCGTGCAACTCGGCGCTGGGCGATGCGACGTGTTCGAGGTTGCAGAATGCTCCGCCCGGATTCAGCAGCTCGAAAATTTCTCCGTATAGCGAGCGCTTTCTCTCATGTGTGACGTGGTGAATAGCGAAACTGGAAATCACCGCATCGAACCTGCCGAGAGCGGGCAACGGTTCGTCCAGATTGTGCGCGACGACGCCAACGCCTGGATCGTTGCCAAATGAATTCTCAAGCGCCTCCAGCATGGTTTGCGAAAAATCGAGCGCGACAAACTGTGCCGCGGGACGCACGGCTTTTGCCAGGGCAAGCAATCGCCCGCCGCCACTTCCGATGTCGAGAATCCGTTTGGGATTCGCCGGCAGAAACTCAAGAAGCGTCGCTTCCCCCTCGGCGCGATGTGGAATGGTGTCGGCGCGGCGAAGATAGCCCAAGGCATGTTCTGCCGAAGACCAAAGATTCACATCGGGTGTCGCACTCATAAAGGCTCCTCACTTGAGTAAGCCCCTCTCCACGACATAAGTCTAATTTCTAATTGTTCCTGTAAATATAAGCGTTGATTATCTCCAAAATCCCACCCGACCGTAGCGGCTGCCCCGGAAAACTGGTTGAAAAAGCGTGTTGCGCGCGCGAAAACCGGATGCTAGCCTTAGCGAAGAAAAGGCGAATTAAGGAAAGGGGCCGCATGGGGGATTCGCTCGCAGTTCGGCAAGCGCTTGATCAGACACGGCTTGTGCAAAGTCCGGAGCTGCTTCTTGATAGGACCAGCGCCAAGGCCCGCGCCGCGCTTCAGGCCCTGGCCGACCGCGACACCACGGGAGAAGTTTTGACCGCAGTTCGGCACTACCCTGCACGAGAAGCTCAGTGGGCTGAATTTCCCGAGTGGGTCAACGCAGACTTGCGAGCCGCTTACGGAGCCAAAGGCATTGCGCGCCTCTACAGCCACCAAGCCGCGGCCGCTGAATGCGTTCATGCACAAAACAACGTTGTCATCGTCACTCCGACCGCTTCCGGAAAAACGCTTTGCTACAACCTGCCGGTCTTGCACCAAGTGCTCGAAAATCCCGACACGCGCGCACTCTATCTGTTTCCTACCAAAGCGCTCGCGCAAGACCAGCTCGCCGAATTACACGACCTGAACACGCGCCTCGGAAACCGGTTCGGCGTTTTCACCTACGACGGCGATACGCCTGGAGACGCCCGCCGCGCGATTCGTGAAAGGGGTCACATTGTTCTGACCAATCCGGACATGCTGCATACGGGAATTTTGCCGCACCACACCAAATGGACACGCTTGTTTGAAAATCTGAAATACATCGTGATGGACGAGCTTCACACTTATCGCGGCGTCTTTGGCAGTCACCTCTGCAACGTTCTTCGCCGCCTGCAGCGCATAGCAAAGTTTTACGGCAGCAAACCGCAATTTATTTGCTGTTCGGCGACTATCGCAAACCCTGGCGAACTCGCGTCTCGCCTGATTGAGGATGAGGTGGAAGTGCTCAGTGCAAATGGCGCTCCCGCCGGCGAAAAAACTTTTGTCTTCTATAACCCGCCCGTCGTCAATAAAGCCCTCGGCATCCGCAGGAGCTACATCAACGAATCGGCGCGCGTCGCTCAGGAATTCCTGAAACATGAAATGCAGACGATGGTTTTTTCCAATTCCCGGCTGCAAACAGAAGTGCTTCTCACTTATTTGCAAAAAGCAAACCCGCAACCGCCTGGAAAAGCGGAAACAATTCGCGGCTACCGTGGCGGTTATTTGCCCAATGAACGCCGCGAAATTGAACGCGGCATTCGCGATGGGCGAATTCGTGGCGTCGTCTCAACGAGCGCTCTGGAATTGGGCATTGACGTCGGCTCGCTGGACAGCGTGGTCATGGCGGGCTACCCGGGAACAATCGCCGCCACCTGGCAACGCGCTGGTCGCGCAGGCCGACGCAGCGGAACTTCCTGTGCCGTGATGGTCGCCTCGTCTTCTCCGCTAGACCAATTCATCGTCCGCCATTCGGACTATTTCTTCGGAAACACGCCGGAACATGCCTACATTCAGCCGGATAATCTCGAAATCCTGCTGAACCACTTGAAGTGCGCGGCGTTTGAATTGCCAATCGAAGCCACCGAAAAAATGGGCGGGGCCGATCTCCCGGAACTTCTCCCAAAGCTCGCTGGAAGCCGGATACCTGCATCGCGCGGGCGATTTCTATCACTGGACGCAGGACGCCTATCCAGCCGACACGGTGAGCCTGCGCTCGGTCACCAGCGACAATTTCATCATCGCGGACATTACCGGCGAGCCACGCGTCATCGGCGAAGTCGATTTCGCCAGCGCCCTCTCCACCATCCACGAGAAAGCGATCTACCTCCACGGCGGCCAGCAATATCACGTCGAACACATGGACTTCAAAGAGCGCAAAGCGTACGTGAAGGAAGTCGATTCGGACTACTACACCGACGCTGTGAAATATACGCAAGTCCGCGTGCTCGAAATCGCAGACTCGGAAAAAGTTTCCCCGGGCGGTGCCAGGGAAATCTTTCGCACGTTCGAGCACACGGCGACGTCCTCGTTCGCTCCCAGGTCGTCGGCTTCAAGAAAATAAAATTCTTCACCAACGAGAACATCGGCGACGGAAAACTCGAGCTTCCCGAAAACGAGATGCACACAACTTCTTACTGGCTGACGCTCGAACGCGCGTTCGTCGAATCTCTTCCCTTCTCTGTCAGTGAACGCCAAAGCGGAATGTTCGGCCTCCTTCATGCCATGGCCTCCGTCGCTACGTTGCTTCTCATGTGCGACGGCCGTGACCTTGAAACCGCCATCGGCGAGCGCCCGCCTGCCGCAAGTTCGAGCGAGTTCCGGCTTTGCTCCTGTGCGTTATGAAGAAGTGGCGTCTGGAAAAATGAAAGAATTCTTTGAGCCGAATCTTTATCTCTACGACGCCTATCCCGGCGGAATCGGATTCAGCGAACCATTGTTCCGCGCACACGACTTGTTGCTGGCCAAAACTCGCGAGCTGATCTCCGGTTGCCCGTGTGCAGACGGCTGCCCTTCCTGCGTGGGCCCGGCGGGCGAACTTGGTGCCCCGCGCCAAAGAAGCCGCACTAGCTATCCTGGACCGAGTGTGCGGGTGAGCCCCTGGACAAATTCTCGCAACTAGCCGCGCTCAAGCCGGTCCGGGCTCGCCGTGCCGCTGGCCGAGCCATCGAACGAGCCGATGCAAGGCGACGAAATCTCGCATCTTCTCGGCGGCCTCTGCCAAAAAACAAAATTCGGCCAGCATCTGACTATTCGAAATTGGTATTCGTCGCCCGAATTTGCAGATCCCGCTCCCGCCGCGCTCGATCTCCTCACCCGCAATAAAGACGAAGCACTTTCGCGCAAAACTCGTGCAGCCCTCGAAAACCCAGGGAAATGGCTGTTCCTCGATACAGAAACGACCGGCCTTGCCGGCGGCACCGGCACTTACGCGTTTCTCACCGGCATCGCATGGTGGGACGCCGGCGGCCTGCAAGTCGAACAACTCTTCATGCGGGATTTCACTGAGGAACATTCCGTCCTTTGCGAACTCGCCGAGCGTATCGCCGAACGTCCCGTGCTTGTCACATTCAACGGTAAAACGTTCGATTGGCCGCTGCTCCAAAGCCGCTTCACGATGACCCGCCGCATCCCGGCACCGAAACTCGCCACGCACCTCGATCTTCTTCACCCCGCTCGTGCCCTTTGGAAATTGCGCCTCGGCTCCGTGCGCCTCACGGACCTTGAACGCCTGGTTCTCGACGCCGAGCGCCTTGGCTGGCGCCGCGAAGACGACGTCGCTTCCGCTCTGATCCCGCAATTTTATTTCGATTATTTGCGGGGTGGCTCGGCAGCCCAGCTTGCCGGAGTCGTCCGGCACAACCAAATGGATCTGCGTGGCTTGGCCGCCCTTTTCGGAAAAATTAATTCAGTGCTCGCCGCGGAAGAGCCGCCGAAACCGACGGCCGAGACCTGTTCGGACTCTCGCGCTTTTTGCACCGTCGCGGCGAAACACCAGCTGAAAAACTTTGTGCGAAGGCGATTGCAACCGGCCTGCCGGCCGAACATCACCAACAGGCTTCGCGAGAACTTGCGCTCATGGCCAAGCGTCGCGGCGACCACGCCGCCGCCGCCGAACTCTGGAAAAGTTTGCTTCGAGGGAAACCAGAATGCAATCGAAGCCTGCGAGCAATTGGCGATTCATTTCGAACACCGCGAGAAAAATCTCCAGCTCGCAGTCGAGTATGTCCAGTTGGGATTGGCCAAGCTTTGTTCTGGCGGTCAGCGTTTGCGCGACCCCTACGCCGAGGCGCGCTTCGTGCGCTGGGAAACCAGCCTCCGCCACCGCCAGGCCCGCCTCGAACAACGCCTGGCTACTTCACAGCCTCCGCTGCAACCGGAACGCAGGACGGCGGCAACCGCCGGGCGACTTTTGTAGGATCGGCTACGGGTTTCTGAGGCTGCTCCGGCAGCGCTGGCCATTTCAGTTCGCCGTTCCACCAGGCGAACACGGCGCGGTCCGTTCCTTCCAGCGTGATACATTCGCTTCCCAAGCAGCGCAGGAAAACTCCTCCGCCCGGCGTATCAAAGGAAAAATAGTCCGGCCGGCGCAGAAGATTCTTGCGCTCTGAATACTTCTTCTCGAGCGCTTCCGAATACTGCCCAAGAAATCTCGCCGCCGCCTCTTCGCTCGCAAGCGCAATCCGCGTGGCGAGCACCAACTTCTTCGTCTGCTTGTGCTCGTAGACGATGTAGTGGTCCCCTTCCCATTTCTCGGCAAGTGCAACCGCAAGTTTGGCGTCAATGAATTGCTTCAGCACTTCCCGCCACCCAAACTCGCCCATGATGTCGTCTTCCAGCTTGACCCAATCTGCCCCAATCTGTTTTTCAAACGACGGCACGGCAATCGTCTTCGGAGATTTTCCAGACTTGTACAACTCCGGATGAAGTATCTGCTGCGTCGAAACCGGAGGCTTCAGGAAAAGGGAGGCGGAGCGAGCTCCACCCTCCGGGCTTCATCGCCGCTGCATTAAACCGGATTCCGGACAAATACGGAAACATCAACGTGTCCTTAATAAACTGCGGCGCAGCCTGCAACTTTGGCGAACCCGCCATGTCGCCCATCAGCATGGCAGGGTCAAAATCGGGCAGCTCTTTCAGCGTATGACCCGTCCCCTGCAACATGTAATCGAACATCGCCGCCATCGCGCTGCCTTCCAAAACCGCTTCGCGCGCTAATGTCGCGTCCCCGTTGTTCTTGACGGCCTTGGACCACGCTTCGATGTGAAAGTATTGATCCTCCAGTGCGTGCGTCAGCTCATGCGCCATCACCGTTTTTTGTTCGGAAACGGGAATCCAGTCCGCAATGTAGAACTCCTTTACCTTCGGGTCATACAGTCCGGCGATTTGCTCCGTCATGAGATCGAGCAGGAACGTATCCAGATCAAAATTCTTGGGCAGCAGCCCGAACGCTTCCGCGGCTCGCGTGTCCGCATACCTCTCCTGCGGATTCTTGTCGTCATCGAGCTGTCGGATCAGGTATGCCCGGATGTCGTCGCGGGACCTGAGCGTTTTCTTAAGCGGCTCGCGCAGCTTCAGTCCGGTAATCTGGCTCATCTGCTCCAGAACTTCATCGGCCGCTGCCGCAAACTCCTCGGTCGATCTCTTCTCCGAGGGAGCCGGGGCCACCCCTTTCGAATCCTGGCCAAACGCCACTCCGACCGAGCAGATGAAGAGAAGGCAGGTCAGCCTGCCAAGAGAGAAAAACGAACGAATCCGGCGGAATTTGTGTCTCATCTAGGCAGAATAGCAGAACACCTCCTGTTCGTAGCCCTTCTCGGAAGGGCCGTTGTCAGATTTGTTCTCAAGCTCTCCACCGAAAGGAACCCGCAGACCGGAGACATTTCGGCAATTTTGAGATAGGCTTGGGTAGGATGTTCTGAATTCTTAACAAAATGGTAATCGAACTGTCCCCTTCCGGTGCGGCGACTCTTTTGAGGAGCAAATGCTTCCAGGCCTGCGACTTCGACAAATCCGCGAGAATTTAGGCTTAACTTACCGGGACGTAGAGCGCATCAGTCTCGAACTTGCCGCCCAGCGCGGGCGGCCTGAATTTGTCCTTCACTTGAGCCGGCTTGCGGATATCGAAAATCACAATGCTGTTCCCAGCCTCCACAAACTGTACGCGCTCGCCGTCGCATACCATTTGAATCCTCTCGAACTTTTTTCCTGGTACGACGTCCCGGTCGAGGAGTGCTTTCAGGATGGCGTCAATTTCCCTTCTCCGCAGACCCATCGCATGGCCGCTCCTGCTGCCCTCAAAGTTCCCCTGCGATTCGATCCCGCTTTCGATCCTCGCAGAACCGATTTTCTTTCCCGTATGGTCGAACGCTGGGGACATTTTGAGGGCGCCCTGACAAACGGCAACGGACGTTATTGCTACGGCTTCGTCGGCCTGGAGGACCGGCGTATGGTCCCGCTTCTTCGTCCAGGCAGCGTCGTTCTGGTGGACAGTTTAGTTCGTCAAATTGAAGAAGACCGTTGGACAAGCGAATACGACCGGCCGATGTACTTTGTTGATATCAGAAACGGTTATCGCTGCGGATGGTTTCACCAGGATGGTTCGATTCTCGTGATGCAGCCGCACACACTTTCCCGCTGTCTCCAGGAATCCTGGAGACTTCCTCAGGAAGCCGAAATTGTCGGAAGGATCGTCGGCGTTGTCATGCGCCTCAATGAACCCTGGCAGTTCAGGTTTTCAGAATCTCTAGGAGCACACGGAGGTTCGAGCAAAAGAGCTCTTTGAGATATTCCGGAGAATCCTCCGGCATCAGAATCCTATACGCTTCCATCTGCCGCCAGTGCGTAATTGTCTCTTGCACTGGCCCGTCCATTCCTTCCAGACATCTCTTGAGATCCGGTTCCTGCAACACAAGAGGCGTCTCCAGAATCCTTTGAAACACCTCTTCGTGACATTGCTTTAACGCCTGCTGAATTGCTTCCGCCGGATAAAGGCTTGCCAGCCCGGCATGTTCATATCTCCCAGACGACAAATCCCTCAAAGAAGCAATGTAGGTAAGCCGCCCAAAATCGTTCGGAATCGCCGACAGCGTCGTTACTGCGAAATCGTGAATGATGTGCCGGTTCTGCTCTAGTTGAGTGTGAATGCTCACAAGTTGTTCCGAACGGAGAACGTTTTCTACTAATCCGTTAGCGATACCAGCAGCGCTTTGCATGATGGCCCCAGGAGGCGTCCATCATGCAATCCAAAAAAGCAGCCCTTTCCCTCGTAGCAGTTGCAATCCTAGTTCCCCTCGTCTCACGGGTCAATCATTTCGGTGCCAATTCGCAACCAGGTGTCGTTGCTCGGGAACTGCGGGCAGACGCCAATCCGATTCCGCCGTTGCCGCCTCCCAAGGGTGGAGACGCCCAGGACGACGCTGCACTGGTATAAGCGAACTTCTGAAAGGGCGTTGGGGCAATTTTATACTTAAGGATTCACTTTTATTTCACAAGTTACAGTACTATCTGTCCAACATGGAAGCGCATCCTGACGATTTACTGCATTCCAAGAGAATGCTAGGATGCGCTTCCTAAATGACTGAAATGGCGACCATCATCCGCGCCCTTTGGGCAGTCTCTCTCATTCTGGCTTCGCTCACCGTCTTCGTTATGACGTGGAAAAAGCAATACCGCGACTTCATTGCCTTTTACGTCTACCTTTTGCTTAATCTGCTCCAGTTTCCGATCCTCTATTGGGTCTATTCGGTGAAAGGTTTCTCCTCCTGGGCCGCTTTCTATACGGGTTGGGCCTCTCAGGCCATCATCGTCCTGGCGAGGTGGCTTGCCGTCTGCGAGCTGTGTCATGCCATTTTGGGACAGTTTCGGGGAATTTGGGCGCTCGCTTGGAGAATTCTGACCCTGGTAGGCGCCGTCGCTCTCGTCGCTACCATTTTCCTTGGCGGTCACGATTTTATGCGCTTGATCAGCACGTTCGACCTGGGGATCGAGCTTTCCATCGCATCCGTTCTTGTTTGTTTTTTTCTGTTTACGCGCTTCTACAACGTTCGAGTCGAACCATCCCTCTCTTCCATCGGAATTGCGTTTTGTCTCTATTCCTGCTTTCGCGCTTTTAATGATTTTATTCTTCAGAGGTTTCTGCGAAGTTATGCGACCACATGGAATCTCGTCGATCAAGTGACCTATATCGCGACTCTTGTTCTCATTGGCAGCGCGATTTATGTTCTTCGGGAGCGGCCAGCGCGCAAGATAAATCTCCTTCCCCGCAGCGCCTACGGTGAAATCGTGCCTCTTACCAACGACAGGCTCGCGGCTCTCAATCAGCGACTCAACGAATTGCTGAAATCAGGCGCGGTCGGAAAAGTATGAACATTCTCCTGCTCACTGCCGGGATCGCGGTCGCAGCCCTGCTGGCAGGGCTCGTATATTCGGCTGGAAGGCGAAAGCCGGCACCGCCAGACTCGGCAGGGAGCCTTGCGGCTTTTTCTTTCTCCTGTAACCATCTGGCGAATCTTTCCCAGCTGCGTCAGGCGCTGGACTCCGCCGATTTTGAATTTGTAAGGAATCATCTCGGTCCGGGCACCGCCCGCAGGCTTCGCCGGGAACGCAACCGGATCGCCCGCACCTATCTAGAAGCCATTCAGGAGGACTTTGCAAACCTTATGCGCGCCGCGCAGCTTGTCGCGGCACTCTCGCCTGAAGTTGTGGCTCATCAGGAATGGAAACGCTTTCATCTAAATATGGAATTCCAGTTGAAGTACAGGCTTTTGAAAGCAAAGTTTGCTCTTGGAGCGGCCCAATTCCCAAGCCTGGGCAACCTTGCCGCACTCGTCAGCTCTCTGGCAATGGATCTGGAACGTGCTGTAAATGAGTCGGGAGCAGCTTCGTTGCTCGCTCGCGAGCGAACGCTATCGGGTCGTTGAGGATTTGGCCCGGTTCAATGCGCCTTCAATCGTAGTCATCAATCGCAACGCGTCAAACGGCTTTTGCAAAACCATCTCGTCCGCTGGCCCGGTCGCTTGGGCGATTTCCGTCTAGCGTGCTCATCACAATCATCCTTTCGGCCAGTTCCGGACGCTCTCTTTCCATCCATTCGCGAAGGCCTTTGTTCCCTTTTCTGCCGGCAACCTCAACGTCAGAAAGCACCAGATCAAACTCGCGCGAGCGCAGCAAAGCCTGCGCTTCTTCCAGGCTTCTCGCCAGAAATACTTGATGTTCCCGATTCCTTAGCATTGCCTGAACTGCTTCCAACACGGAGGTCTCCGGGTCAACCAGGAGTATTTTGGCCTTGTCTCCATTCGTTGCCGTTTTTGGCACTACCTCGCTCTTCGCCGCTGCAATCTCCTGGCAAGGAATTTCAACGGTGAAGCAGGCGCCCCGGGGTGTTGCATTTTTCACGCGAACAGATCCGCCATGCTCCGTAATGATTCCGTAGCAGATGCTCAGCCCAAGCCCGGTGCCTTTCCCCACGGGTTTCGTCGTGTAAAACGGATCAAACACGCGCGTTGAATCCTTTACTCCAGACCCACTGTCTGTAAACTCCACAAACAGCTTCTGTTCCCTTTTGCCTGTGGAAACCCAGATGTCGCCGTCGGTGGACTTTTCCAGAATGGCGTCCACCGCGTTATTCACCATGTTCAGGAACACTTGTTGCAGCTGATGCGGGTCGGCGGCAGTCGACGGCAAATCTTCAGCAAGCTCAAGGTGCACTCGAATGTTGTGCATCCGCAAATCGTAGTCGCGCAGTGCCAGCGTATCCTCCACGATCTTGTTCAACGAGACCGGAACGCGCTCCGGCTTGTGCTGGCGCGCAAAGCTCAGCAGATTTTGTACGATTCGATGCGTCCGTTGCGCCTGCTTGTATAGTTTTTCCGAGTATTCAAGTCCCTGCGCGCTCATCTGTCCGCTTGAACTCAGCAGTTGGCTGTAGCCCAGGATCGCCGTCAGCGGATTGTTCAATTCGTGCGCCACACCGGAAATCAGTTGTCCTACCGCGGCCATTTTTTCACTGTGCAGCAGTTGTTCCTGCGTCTTTCTCAAGTCGTCATAAGCCTGCCGGGTCTGCTCATACAACAGCGACCGTTCGATCGCGTTCGAAGTTTGACTGCCTACAGCGATCAGCAGGTTCACATCCGACGGCGTAAACTCTCGCGGCGTCCGCGAGCCTACCACCAGCGCGCCCATGACGCGGTCCTTCGACCAGAGAATAACCACGTAAGCCGTGACGATCTGCTCCCTGCGCTGTGCATCCCGGAATACTTGCGGAAGCGGCAAACCCTGCGCCGAGAGAAACGTCGCATGCACCGCCTTAATGTGATGCAGCATTTCCTGTGGCACTTTCGTGGGCGGGAAATTCCGCGCGTATTCCGATCGGTGCCCCACCGCGGCTACGCGACGGATCGTGTCCGCGTTCTCATCAAAAAGGTAAAGAGACGTGGCATCCAATCCGAAAAGCTCCGCAATCTGCCGCAGCGTTCGGTGCAGCGAATCGGAAAGGTCCATGGACTCCGTAAGCGTCTTGGCAATCGAGTTCAGGACCAGTAACTCGCGGTTTCGCCGGCGAATTTCCTGCTCGGCCCGTTTGCGCTCCGTGATGTCCAGCAGAAATCCCTGATAAGCCGTCACAACTCCCGAAGGCTCCCGCACGGCAATCGAAGACTCCATCACCGTCCGAATTTCCCCATCCCGCGTCCGAAGCTCGAATTCAAAATCCGCGACCGCACTGTGATCTTCCAGCAGCTTCTTCAGTCGCTCGCGGTCTTGCGGGTTGACGTAAAGCGCTGGAATTTCCAGCGCCAGCAGCGATTCGCGTGTCGGATACCCGCAAATCCTCTGGAACGCTTCGTTGAAATCCAAAAAGTGACCTTGTGGCGTCGAAATAAAAACGCCTTCCTGCACGTTGGAAACCAGCGATCTATACTTTTCTTCCGCCCGCTTCCGCTCCGTAATGTCTTTCAGAACGTGCACTGTTCCAAGCGCGCGTCCGCTCGGATCAGAAAATGTCGAATTGGACGCAAGGAAATACCCGGGCAGCCACGGATCGGGCTCATCCCCTTCGCCGGCGCGGCCCTCGCAATACGGGCAGTCTTTATAGGCAAGATTTTTCTGCGGAAACAGATCCGCCACCGTCCGCCCAATATGCGCCGCCGCATCGCGCCCGGTCAGATGCCGCAAACGCTGATTCAAACGAACCACTCGGAACTGCTGATCGTGCACCAGAATCGGATCGCCGATGGAGTCAAACGTGTATTCCCACTGCCGGTGCACGCTGTCCACCTGCTCGAACAAGCGCACATTCTGCAGCGTCAATCCGAGGAAATTTGCGATATTCGTCAAATACGCCGACTCATCGCCTTCGTAGTTCAGCGTCCGGTTCGAGCCGATTGCCAATATCCCCAGAACCCCGTCCTTGCCCCGCAGCGGCAGCGCAATAATTTCCTGCACTCCGCTTTCTGACATCCGCCGGCGCTCTTGCTCATCCTGTTCATCCTGATACCGGAAAATATGAAAGTCTCTCTGCAAGATCCGTTTCGCCCAGTTTTCATCCGCGGAAATCATGTGGTTCCGCTTCAAATAGTTTTCTTGAAATCCAACAGCCGCATGAACAACTAGCTTCGCGTCGCTGCCTTTTCCTTCCAACAGCCGCACCAATCCATGCGTGGCCCCAACGCTCTCTACAACGTGTTTCAACACATTGTCGAGCAGTTCCTTCGCCGAAAGCGTCTGGGTACTCGCCGTCGTCAGCAGCGTAAGCTTTCGCAACTTTGCATTCAGTTCTTCGTTTCGCGTGCGCGCCCCTTCGAGCACCAGCACGATCATCGCGATTCCCAACGTCACGCCCAGCAAATCGTCGAACGCCACGCGCAACAAGAAGTATGGGCTCGCCGGCCACAGCGGACGGTCAATCCCCTGCAATCCATTCGCGCAAAACATTCCTGCAAGCAAATACGCGCCGTACGCCTTGCCCGCCGACCGCCACAGCAGCCATCCACACAAAAGGCTCAGCAAGCACAGCAGGATCGAGCTCTCCCACCGGATATTTCCGAACAACGCCGGCGAAGATCGCTCCAAATAAATCACGGTCACTACGGAAACGACCGAGATCGGCCACACCGCAAGGAACTGTTTCTTCGTCCCTATTCTGAAATTCAGAACGGTACTCAGAAATGCAAAATACCCAATGACTTGAAGGCAAAGCTGCAGCGTTCCGAGTGTGTGGTACGGCCAAGATAGAAAAAACAGCTTCGCGATCGCGGACCCGGTCAGCGCAAGCCATCCTGCCAGCCACGTTCGGAAATAGGCAGCCAGGTGATCCCGTTTTAGGAGAGCAAATAGTACGAGGAGAACGACATAGGCGGTCGCTTCAAAGAAAGCGATGGCTGGCAAGCCCTGATTTTGCAGCCGATGCGCCGCCTCCCGATTTCACGGCTGTAAGCATGCGCGCTCGTTTTCGCAGGCCCCGACTACCCTCGGCGCATTGCCTTCTGAGAGAACCGTTAATCTTGACGCTAACATGCTGTTTTCTGAATGGGCAAGGCTGCCCCAACAGAGGTGTGACCTCTCGTATAATGACGACTGGGAGCCCCACCCGTGGAAACCGAAAAGATCCTGGTCGTTGACGACGAAGAAGCGATTCGCGAAGTAGTTTCGACCATGTTGCAGGCCAAGGGCTACTCCTGCGCCGCCGTCAACAACGGCCGAGCTGCGCAGGAGTATGTCAAAAAAGTCACTCCGGACCTCGTGCTCAGCGACATGATCATGCCGGAAATGGACGGCATCAAGCTCCTCGATTGGCTCCGCGAGTACGACCCAGAAGTCCCGGTGATCATGGTCACCGCAATCCACGATATCTCCACCGCCCTCGAAGCGATTCGCCGCGGTGCTTACGACTACATCCTCAAGCCTTTCGAAAAAGATCAGCTCTTTCTTGGTGTCGGCCGCGCCCTGCAACACCGCCGCCTTATCATGGAGAATCGGAATTATCAGCGCAATCTCGAGCAACTCGTCGAAGAGCGCACCGCACAACTCAGCGGAACGCTCGCTCAGCTTGAACAATCCTATGACGATACGCTCGAAGCCCTCGGCAGCGCGCTCGACTTGAAGGACGCCGAAACCGAAGGCCATTGCCAGCGCGTCACCGCCTTCACGATTTCGATCGCGAAGACCATGCCCGTGCCGAATCCTTATCTCCCCGTCCTCGCGCGCGCTGCTTTCCTGCACGACATTGGCAAAATGGCGATTCCAGACAGCATCCTCCGCAAGCCCGGCCCGCTCAACGACGAAGAGAAACAGGTCATGCGCCGCCACTGCCAAATCGGCTACGATATGCTGATTCGAATTCCCTTCTTGCGCGACGCCGCCGAGATCGTTCTCGCTCACCAGGAATTTTTTGACGGCACCGGCTACCCCCGCAATCTAAAAGGTGAACAAATCCCGCTCGGCGCGCGCATATTTACCGTCGCCGATTCGCTCGACGCCATGATCAGCGACCGCCCTTACCGCAAAGCACTTCCCATCGGCCACGCCCGCGAAGAGATTCGCCGCTGTGCCGGCACCCAGTTCGACCCCAAAGTCGTCGACGTCTTCCTCTCCATCCCCGAACAACACTGGATGGACCTCCGCGAAAGCCTCGGCTCCCCGTTCCGCTTGGCGCATCTCAAGAGCCTGCAGACCACCTAGGTTGACTCCCTCGAAAAATTTAGAAAACCAAAATCGAAACGGGAGGCTGAATGCAGCCTCCCGTTTCGTTTTGAAGGTGTTCTGCGGCTTAGAAGAGTATCTCAGGGAGACCTGCATTACGCGTGGTGCATTCGCCGTTGAAGTTACCTCGCCGAAATTCCCAAGCGAACTCAGCGACGCGGACGATGGCCCGTTGAACACTGGATGGTTGAAGGCGTTGAACGAATCCCACTGGAACTTTAGTGTCTGGCCTTCTCCCCAAGGCAAGTGGAAGACTTTGCCTACGCCCATATCGATGTTCGAGAAACCCGGCCCGCGGAATACGTTGCGGTTGCCGACGGCTCCTGCAAACGGAAACGAGAGCGCATTCAGGGTCGTATTCACGTCCTTGAAGTATTGCAAGCTGCCGCTGCTGTCAGTGTGAAGGTGCGCTGAAAGATCGGAAAGAGAACCTGTGAGCACGGCCGGAGCATCCAGTGTGAATGCGTCGGGAAAGAACCGGTGCTCGCGCTAAACGGATAACCGGTCCTCCACGTCACGATTCCAGACCAGACCCAACCTCCGATCACCGCATCCAGAACCTTCGGAGAGTTGCGTCCGAAGTGCCGGTCACGGCCGAAAGGCAGGTCATAAACATAGTTGGCGCTAATCGTGTGGCGAGCGTCAAAATCAGAGCTTGCACGGCAAATCCTCAGATTGTCCAACTCACAAACCAATCCAGTTCCGCCACCGGTATAGGTGACATAGCTGTTGGTAATGGAAGACATGTTGTCGATCGAGTGCGAGTAGGTGTAGTTGAAGTCAAATTGCAAGCCTGCAGAGAGCCTCTTGCGAATGCTTACCAGCAAAGCGTTGTAATTCGAGCTCGCGTAATTACCGATATAGCCATTCGCCGCAGTCTGGGCCGGCAACCCGACGTTTGGATCAATGATGCCTCCAAGCGAAACGCCGCCGACCGAAGCGAGCCCCGCGATTGTGTCGGATAAGTCTCCCTTCGAAATCAGGGTCCCAAAAAACTGCTGTGTCAGATCCACACAATTCACGAACCCAAAGTCCGCGCAAGTTGTGCCAGGCCCGAATTTGGAAGCGAGATCCTGATTGATCTGGTTCTCAAACCACGGAATTGGCGCGATCGAGCCTTGTGCCTGCTCATTCTGCAACTGCCCGAACGCCTGGCGCAGGAATTGACCGGAAGTCGGATCTTTGAAGTTGGTAATCGTTGCAGCATCTCCGACTGCTAGCAGCCGGCGGCCGAGCCTTGCCACATAGTTCGCCTCCAAGAGAAAATTGCCCGGCAATTCGCGCTGGAAGCCAAAGTTCAGGAGGATCGCGTAAGGGCTCTTAGCATGCTGATCGAACTGGAAGAAGGAAGGTGGAAATCCTCCCGCGGACGTGCCGATGGGCGTACCGTCCGGCAGCGTATTTGGCGTCGTCGGTGGCGTGGCGTTTGGAGGAGTCGGGAAGAATCCAGATGTAGGCAAAGAATTGAAACCGTGGAAGCGCGGATCAGAAAGCAGGGCACCAACCGGGTCGCCTTGTGCTCCAAATGGATTGTCGGCACTGGAATCAAACAGGTATGTGTTCTGATCCAGGCCGAAGCTGGCTCCACCACCAATTCGATCGTAGAGGAGGGCCGCGCCCGCACGAATCGTGCTCTTCCGGTCTCCAAAAACGCTATTCAGGAGGCCGGACCGGAAGCCGGGGTTATAAGCAAGGGCCAGCCGCGGACCCAAGTCCTTGAAATCATTGTCATAGTAGCCGCGCTTGCCGTTCGCACTGCCGCCCAGGTTGTAGCTGACCAGAGGCACTGCGCTGACGCCGCTCACTCCGTTCAGTGCGTCTTGTACGCGCGTCCCAAAGTAAACATCTTCGTTCACGCTTGGAACCGATTGAAATCCATTCACTTCATAGGGCGTTGTATGCAATGAATATCGCAGACCGTAGATCAGCGTCAGGTCGCTTCTTACCTTCCACGAATCCTGGAAATAGAATTCGAATTCGTTGTAGTTGTAATCGCGGTTCTTGCCCGTCCCGTTCGGGAATACTTGTCCTGACTTGTTGTAGTTGAAATTGCTGAAAACATCCGCATAACGTCCCAAAATGAACGGGAACGCGTTGTCGTAGGCGGAAACGGCCGAGGGGTCAGCGTTTAAATCGGATGGCCGCAAAACGTCCCCTGCGGTGTCCAAGGATAAGTTCGCCCCTCCAAGTCCGACCGTGACGAAATTGAAATCGTTCTTTAAGGCGCTTATCTGTCGGATCAACTTGACGTCTGTACCGAAATCCATAGTGTGCTTGCCCTTCGTCCAGGTCAGCCCTTCCCGAAATTCAGGGACTGGCACGTTTCGGGACTGGGACGAAGAGCTGAGATATGGGCTTGAGAACGGTCCGGAGAACCCAAACTGATTCGGGTACGTCGGATTTGCCAGCGAGGGGAAAGAAAGAATGGCACGAACAAGACCAGCCGAAACCTGGTTGGTTATGTTAGCCGACGGCGTCCATGTCCATCCGACTGTAAACCGATAGCTATTAAATGCATCTCTGCTGTTTGGCGCTGTGTCCCCAGGAAATTGAACGATGGATGTATTGAAATCGTCGTCCACCCCTTCCCGCGCTACGTTTCCGCTGAAGAAAAATTTGTGCTTGTCCGAAAGGTTGTAGTCAATACGAGCCGTATAAAGGTTATCCGTTTCGTGCGCGGGCGCGGTGAATCTGAATCCCTGCGAGTTTAAACCATCGCCGCCCGTTGGATCGTTTGGAGCAGGATAAGGCCGGCTTGCAAACATCGAGAGTATATCTGGGTCTACTCCAACGTGCTGCGGGTCGAGTGTGGCGATGTCCGAAGGGGTCAGGAAGGAGATGCAAGTCGGATTTCGGTTGATTCGCGAATTGGGTGAGCACGTCTGGCCCGTCGCGGGATCAATCGAGCTGTTAATGTAGCCAAGGTTGCCCGCAAGGAACGACGCGGTTGGAACCGCGCGTTCGATCTGCTGGGAAGAAGCGCGACGCAACCCTTCATAGTCGAAGAAGAAGAAAAGTTTGTCCTTCTTGATCGGGCCAAGCAAGTTTCCGCCGAACTGATTCCGGATCAATGCCGCGCGAGGAACACCGTCGCGGTTCGCAAACCAGTCATTCGCCGCAAAGTCCGTGTTCCGGTTATATTCGCGAAGATTTCCGTGCCACGCATTCCCTCCGCTCTTTGTTCCCAAATTGATCATGCCACCGCTGCTTCGTCCAAAATCCGCAGTCTCTCCGGCAGTTACCGTCCGCACTTCCTGTAGAGCATCAATAGAGACCGGAATCGTGGAGGTAAACGCCTGACCTGTGGCCTGGTCGTTGATGTCCATTCCGTCTAGCGTTATGTTCCCCTGGTCGCTCCTCGCCCCCGTGATCGACCCTGCATCGTTCACGCCGGCCTGCAACTGCATCAGGTTGGCTGCGTCCAACCGGAACTGAATCGGTAGATCCTCAATCGAACGCGTGCTAATTACGTTGCCCACGGAAGCATCAGAAGTGTTGAGTGTAGCTTCGCCGCTAGCCTGAACTTCCACACTCTGGGTTACGCTGCCAAGTTCAAGTGCGACGTTCCGCGTCTCAACAATGCTGATTCCCAAGGTCACGTTGCTCAGCACTAACTTGCGGAATCCATCCTTCGTAAAACTCAGCTCATAGCCTTCTGAAGGCGTAAGTTTCAGAAACTGGTAATTCCCAACATCGTTAGTTGTCGTGCTTGTATGGATACCCAGCTTCGCATTGTCCATGGCTACCGTCACTCCTGCCACGACTCCACCGGTATCATCTGTAACCACCCCGCTGACACCAGAAGTCTGTTGCGCACTAGCGACGCAACCTAAACTTCCAGTACTCAACGCCAAGACACAAATTGCCCTCAGAAACTTCCTCATGAATCCTCCAAAAACGCCTGCAAACAATGCGCTGCTGATGAACGGCTGATTGTCCTACAGCAACTATTCAACCACGGCCACAAGAATCATTTTTCGCCGACGCTTTACCATGTGTCTGATTTTGCAGTACTTGGAAGGGCAAAATTCTTTGCGCGCAACCTTGGTAGCGAATTTATATTCGGGTTTATGGACTTTCTATCAAATTTAGAAGAAGGAGACGACGCACATCTGCGCTAGACCATCTAGGCAGCTATTCCGTGGGTTCCACTTTCTTTGCTTTCTCTGCTCTCTTTCCCCTCCGTCCGACTGTCGTATACTTACCCTTTATTCTTCCCATGGCATCCCTGACCCAATCCTCCACTCTCGAACCGATCAATCAGTTTGACCTCTCCGGCCAATATGCGCAGATCGGCCCCGAAATCCGCGAAGCCATCGATCGCGTTCTCGCCTCCCAGCAATTGGTCCTCGGAAAAGAGGGAGCAGCCCTTGAAAGCGAACTGGCCGCCTTTTGCGGAGTCGCCCACGGCGTTGGCGTTGCCAGCGGAACCGACGCTCTGATCCTGGCCCTCAGAGCTTGCAACGTTTACCCTGGCGACGAAGTCCTGATCCCGACGCTGACTTTCGTTGCGACTGCCAGCGCCGTCAACGTCCTCGGAGCCCGGCCCGTTTTTGCCGACGTAGACCGCGTCACTCTGAATCTCGACGCCGCTGAAGCGCGTCGCCGCATCACTCCAAAAACCAAAGCCATCATCGCCGTTCACCTTCACGGCCTCTCGGCGGATATGGATCCGCTCCGGGAAATCGCCAAAGCGTTCAAATTACCGCTCATCGAAGACAACGCCCAAGCCATCGGCGCCTCCTATAAGGGCCGCCGTACCGGTTCGCTCGCCGACATCGCCTGCATCAGCTTTTATCCCACCAAGAACCTCGGCGCCGCGGGCGACGGAGGAATGATCGTCACAAATTCCTCTGAACTCGACGCGCGCCTCCGCACTTTGCGCAATCACGGTCAGGCTTCGCGCTATATCAGCACGGAACCTGGTTGGAACAGCCGCCTCGACGAAATCCAGGCCGCCATTCTCCGTGTAAAGCTTCGCCACCTGCCGAACTGGCAAAAAGCCCGCCAGGCAAAGGCCGCGAAATATTCAAGTCTGCTCTCGTCTGTAAAGGGAATTTGCACCCCGTTCATACCCGAAGGATACGAGCACGTCTTCCATCAATACACGATTCGCTCCGACCGTCGCGATGCCCTGCAGAAATTCCTCGCCGATCGAAAAATCGGCAGCACCATCTACTATCCAATTCCCCTGCACTTGCAGCCGCTCTATGCAAACCTCGGCCACAAACCCGGCGAATTCCCAAACGCCGAACACGTCGCCGGCGAAATCCTCTCTTTGCCGATGTACCCGGAACTGCCCGCCGACAAGATCGAGCGCGTCGCAGCAACCATTGCAGAGTTTGCTCGCCAGTAGCGCCTGTTATTTTCCGAAGTAGAGCAGCGCCAGCAGAAACACCCACAGCGCGTCCATGAAATGCCAGTAATAGGAAGCGACTTCCGCCGCCGCTTTCCGCGTCATCTCCGACCTGCCAAACTTCCGAATCCCGACATAAAGCAGCGCGCAAATCCCGCCCAGCAAATGCGCCGCATGCGCCACGGTGAAAACATAGAAAAATCCTGCCGCCAGCGTCGTGCTCGCATGAATGCCCGCGGAAAGCAGTTCTTTCCACGCAATCCCCTGCCCCGCCACGAATCCAACGCCAAGAATGGTGGTCAGCGTCCACAGCTTCTTGAATCCCGCCTCGTCGGACGTGCTCAACCGTTTCCGCGCAAGTTCCAGCGTACCGCTGCTCGCCAGCAACACCGCCGTATTCACCCAAAGCAAATTCGGGATCGAGAACTCCACCCATTTCGCGCTCGTCATTCGCAAAACAAGAAACGCCGCGACAATCGCCATGAAAAACATCAGCACCGCAACCATCGCCAGCGCAATCGCCAGCGCATATTTCCGCGCAAACGATCCGCCGGGCGTGCGTCGGCCGCCATCGTCGGAATCCCCGCCGTCGCGGCCGGACGGCGGCTTCCCGCCTCCGCCCATGTCCTCAATAATCAGCTCAAAATCATCGAGTACTGATCTTTCCGCCATGTTCTTTTCCCGTTCCTGACTACTGCAATTTCGCCATCCGCTCTGGAGTCAGATGCTGGGGCACAAAATCTTCCCCCGCCAGCACTACCCCAAATTCGTATGCTCCGCGAAACACCACCGGCTCTCCGCCTCCAAAATTCTCGCTGGGCGGCGGCGAATCCACAAACCATTCGAGCGTTGTGGCTCGCCAGGGGTTTTTGCTCCCTGCTCTGTCTCCCCGCCAGAAACTCCAGAAGAAATTGCAAAAGAACAAGACCTGCCCGGCAACAGTCACAATCGTCGCGAACAGAATTACGCTTCGCAGCACGCCCAGCAAAGTGGCCACTGTCGCAGGATTCCCCCGCTCCAGCAATCCAGCCCAATGCATGGTCATGAAGAGACTGTAGACGCCGGCAAACGTCACCCAAAAATGGATTTTGCCGATCGTCTCGTTCAGCCTCCGTCCAAACATCTTCGGGAACCAGAAAAACAGCGCCGCCAGAATCGCAAACGTCGCCGCCACTCCCATCACCAGATGGAAATGCCCCGTCACAAACGCGTCGTTCGTCCCCGAGCTGGAAAAATCCCGCCGCGCCAGAAAAATCCCGGAAAGCCCCCCACTCAAAAACAGCGAGACAAAACCCAGAGCAAAAAGCATCGCGGTACTTAGATGAATCTTGCCGCCCCAAATCGTGCCAAACCAGCAAACCGCCAACAACAACGCCGGAGCTCCTAACGACGACGCGAGCATCGAGAATACCAGCGGCGTATACGGATTCAGCCCGCTCGCGAACGTGTGTTCGCCCCAAATGCAGAAGCCGAATAGCCCGACGGAGCACAGCGCCAGCACCGCCGTTCGTTCGCTCCAAAGCCGTTTGCGCGAATAAATCGAAAGTACGTGCGTCACAACGCCAAAGCAAGGCAGCATCGCCACGTACACTTCCGATTGCGCAAAGAACCAGAACCATCTCTGCCACAGCGCAGGCAATGACGCCGGGGAATGCAAAGTCCCCGCAAAAAACTGCGTGCCCACCAACCGGTCCGTAAGCAGCAGCGCATTCGAGGCCAGCAAGACACTGAAAATCAGCAAGCTAAGAATCGCGGTCACCAGCCACGCCCAAACCGTGATCGGCAGCCGCTGCAACGTCATCCCCTTCGCTCGCAGTTCAATCGTCGTTACGCAAATATTCAGCGAAGCCAGCAGCATCGCGCCAGAAAAACACGCCACTCCCAAAAGCCAAACCGTCGCTCCCTTTTGAGGGGCAATCAGAACAGAACCCGCGATTCCCACCAGCGAAGCGGCCGTCATCCAAAACGAAATTCCGCTCAACCGTGGAAACGCCATCTCGCGCGCGCCAATTTGCAGCGGCAGCAGAAAATATCCAAACCCGCACTGCGGCGCTGCCGTCAGCACAAAAAATACCATCAGCGAACCGTGCAGAAGCGTAATCGCTGCATAGCCAACCTCGCCCGTGCCGTTTCCCGGCAATCCCGCAGCCGGGTGCGAAAATTGCAGCCTCATCGCCAGCGAGAGCACCATCCCCAGCACCACGCAAAACAAAGCCAGCCAAAGAAACCGCGCCCCCACGGATTTGTGATCCGTGGCAAAAACCGCGCGCCAAACTTGACCTCGTTCTTGCGCCAATGGGTTGTCGGGTTCTGGTTCGCGCGAATCCATAAGTCAGAGGCTCTAGCCCAATCGAAATCGTCCGCTAGCATACATCCGCGCAAAGCAAAGCGCGAAATAACGCCAAGAAAAAGGAAGAGTCCCTGCAGGAAGGAAAAGCACGGAGAGTTTTTGGTGCGGCAGAGAGGACTCGAACCTCCACGGTATTGCTACCGCCAGCCCCTCAAGCTGGTGCGTCTGCCAATTCCGCCACTGCCGCACAGGTGTTGCTTGTTCATTCTAGCCGCGAGCCTGCGTAGCCCGCAACCAAATCAAATCTACTTCTTCTGAGGAGCGGGCGTTTGTGCCGGCGCCTGTTGCTGTGGCGTCTGCGTCGCAGGAGTTTGTGTAGCCGGAGCCGGTGCTCACCGGTGCAGGCGTCGTTGCCGGTTTCGAAGCCGGCTTCGTCGTGTTGTAAATCACGGAGTTGCCTTGCCCCACCTCGCGATCCACTCGCAACACCAGGGACATGGCGCAAACCATAAACATCACGGCGCACCAGGTTGTTGCTTGCGAAAGAATCGTCGCGGCACCGCGCGGCCCAAAAGCCGTCTGGCTACCAGCACCGCCAAAGGCTCCCGCCAAATCTGCCGCCTTGCCACTCTGCAGCAGCACCACGATGATCAGCACCAGGCAGTTCATCACGAAAAAGGACTTTCAGGAGCCATCCGGCATAGCGGAATCCAATGGCAATAATTGCGAATCCGACCAGCAGCGATATTCCCCACTTCACCCAACCAGGCATTGCTTACTCCTCAATTCCGTTCGATCTCAAAATTGCTGCCGAAAGCTTCCGGCCTACTTGCACTTCACTATTTGCACTTAACAATATCCGCAAAACTCTTCGCGTCCAGACTCGCTCCGCCCACAAGTGCGCCGTCCAGATCTTCCTGCGCCCGCAATCCCTGAATGTTTTCAGGTTTGACGCTGCCGCCGTAGAGGATCCTCACCGCAGCGGCTTGCTCGGCGGAGTACTGCTCGGCCACGCACTGCCTCAAAAACCGGTGCGCCGCAGCCGCAATCTCCGGTGTGGCTACCTTACCCGTGCCTATCGCCCACACTGGTTCGTATGCAATTAGAATACGGGAGAACTCGTCCGCGGTCAACGAACCCGGCCCACCTATAAACTGTTGAGAAAGCACTGCTTCCGTCCGCCCATCCTCGCGCTCGCTCAGCAATTCCCCAACGCAGACGATCGGCGTCAACCCCGCTTCGAGCGCCGCCTTCGTTTTCTGCGCCACGCCCGAATCCGTCTCCCCAAAAAATTGCCGCCGCTCCGAGTGCCCAATGATCACGAATTTGCATCCGGCATCCGCCAGCATCGCAGCCGAAACTTCTCCCGTAAACGCTCCCTCTTTCCGCCAATCCAGGTTCTGCGCGCTCACGCCGACATTCGTCCCATCCGCCAGCTCCACGGCCACGCCCAGCGAGGTGTACGGCGGCGCCACCACAATGTCCGCGTCGGTCACGTCCGCCACCAGCGGCAAAAACGCCTCAAAAAACGCCCGCGTCTCCGCCTGCTTTTTGTACATCTTCCAATTGCCCGCAATCATCCGGCGTCGTTTACGTTCGCTCATCGGTTTGTCAGCGCCTCAACGCCCGGCAGCTCGCGCCCGCCCAAAAATTCCAGCGAAGCGCCGCCGCCTGTAGAAATATGTGAAATCTTGTCCGCCACTCCCGATTGATGCGCCGCCGCCACCGAATCGCCACCTCCCACAATCGAAATCGCTCCCGCACCAGTCGCCGCCGCAACCGCCTTCGCCACTTCCAGCGTGCCCTTTGAAAATGCTGGCATCTCAAACACGCCCATCGGCCCGTTCCAAACAATCGTCTTCGCTTTCGCTATCTCAGCCGAATACGCCGCAATCGTCTTCGGCCCAATATCCAGCCCCATCTGATCCGCCGGAGTCGCAGTCACGTCGCCAATCGTCGCCGTAGCATCCGCCTTGAACTCTGGCGCCGTCACATGATCCACCGGAATCAACAATTTGAAACTCTTCGCCTTGGCATCCGCCAGAAGCTGGCGCGCCAGATCCAACTTGTCGTTTTCCACCAGCGACTTCCCAATCTCCAAGCCCTGCGCCTTCAAAAACGTGTACGCCATGCCGCCGCCGATCAGCATCGCATCGGCAATCTTCATTAAATTTTCGACGACCTCAATCTTGTCGCTCACCTTTGCGCCGCCAATAATCGCCACAAACGGCCGCGCCGGATTTGAAACCGCCTTGCCCAAATAGGCGAGCTCTTTCTCCATCAACAAGCCGGCCGCCGCCTTCTGCACAAACTTCGTAATCCCCACCACGCTCGCATGCGCCCGGTGCGCCGACCCAAACGCGTCGCACACAAAAAGCCCATCGCACAACGCCGAAAGTTGTTTCGAAAAGGCTTCGTCGTTCTTTTCTTCTTCCGGATGAAACCGCACGTTCTCCAGCACCAGCACTTCTCCATCGCGCAGCGCCTTGCTCTGCCCCTCAACCCCCGGCCCAACGCAATCCTTCCCAAACGCAACCGGCTTGCCCAGCAACTCTTCCAACTTCTTCGCCGCCGGCTGCACCGAATACTTCGGATCTGGCCCGCCCTTCGGCCGTCCCAAATGCGAAGCCAGCACCAGCCTCGCGCCCTTTTCAATCGCCAGCTTCAACGTCGGCAGCGTCTCCCGAATCCGCGTGTCATCCGTCACCACTCCTTCCTTCAGCGGCACGTTGAAATCCACGCGAATAAATACACGCTTCCCGCGCAACTCCAAATCTTTAATCGTCAGTTTGTCCATATTTTTTTCAGTTATCGAGTTCATAGAGATCAGCTCTGAATTACTGAGAAGGCTCGGAGAGCGCCACACTCCGATACTCTCCTCCGCGCAATTGCCATTGACTGCTCGACTACCTACAGCTGCTTAAAACTTGCTCGCCATCAACTTGATCAAATCCCGGCACCGGCACGAATAACCCCACTCATTGTCGTACCACGCCAGAACCTTCACGCACTTGTCGCCGACCACTTTCGTGTACTCCGAATCCACGATTGACGAATTCGAATTGCCCTTGAAGTCCGCGCTCACCAGCTCTTCTTCGGTATAGCCCAGAATTCCCTTCATCGGCCCGTTCGCCGCAGCCTTCAACGCCGCATTCACGCTTTCCTTCGTCGCCGGCTTGTCCACGAAAACGGTCAAGTCCACCACGCTGACGTTCGGCGTCGGCACACGCATCGCATACCCGTCCAGCTTGCCTTTCAACTCCGGAATCACCAGGTGCAGCGCCTTTGCCGCGCCGGTCGAGCTCGGAATCATGCTGATCGCCGCCGCACGCGCACGCCGCAAATCCTTGTGCGGCAAATCGAGCAGCTTCTGGTCGTTCGTGTACGAGTGAATCGTCGTCATCGTGCCACTGTGAATTCCAAACGTCTCGTGAATCACCTTAGCCACCGGCGCCAGGCAATTCGTCGTGCACGACGCGTTCGAAACCACATTGTGCTTCGCCGGATCGTAACTCTTGTCGTTTACGCCCAGCACAAACGTCGCATCCGGCCCGTCTGCGGGAGCCGAAATAATCACCTTCTTCACCGTCCCGCGCAGGTGCGCCTTCGCCTGTTCGCCCTTGGTGAAGAGTCCCGTCGATTCCACAACGATGTCCGCGCCAACACTCGGCCAGTCAATCGCCGCAGGATCCTTCTGCTTGAACACCTTGAACGCTTTGCCGTTCACGGAAATCGAATCCTCCGTGTGCGTAATCGTGTGCGGCAGATTCCCCAAAATCGAGTCGTACTTCAAAAGATGCGCCAGCGTCTTCGCGTCGGTGACGTCATTCACCGCCACAAATTCAATTTCCTTGTCGTCAATCGCCGTTCTGACGATGTTCCGGCCGATACGGCCGAAGCCGTTGATTGCTACCTTGATGGGCATGCTGCCTCCGGTGAGATTTGTATTCCGGTGCGGCGCTCAGTCGGAACGAGCGACACGTGTGGAACAGAAAATGCTATGGGCTGCAGCGCAAATTGTCAACGCAATGCGCCTGTAAATAATTCTTATGGTCAGTGAACGAAAGTCGTGTGGGGGAAGAACACATCGCCTCTCAACACTATCGAGATTTTCACGGGCGAGATTTTCTCGGGCTCCGCCTCTTTAAGAGGACGGGGCTTTAGCTCAGACGTTAAAATATGGCGCAAGAAATGAGCTTTAGCCCCTGAAGGAAGATTTCGCTTCACTTACGACTCAAAACTACCTCGCCTCAATTTGGAAACTGCTTAATGCTGCTAACCCGCTCGCCCGTAAACCGCACAAAAATCGTCTTCGACGGCGGCGTCCCGTAAATCCAATCCTCGATATCGTTCCCGTCGTTGTCCCGCTCGCGCACTTTGTGTCCGGGCTTGCCGATCGCCGCAACCACCATTTCCCGATCCATCCCAATTAACGGCCGCTGCTCCTGAATCGCGGATTTGATCTCTTTCGGCAGCGTATCGAACCATTGCACCGACGCCGACCGCTCTTTCGAAAAATCCAGAACCGGCGCCAGCAGTTGCTTCAATTCTTCCGGCGTCAAATCCGGCACAGCTTTTCCAAACTCCAGAAAAATCGTGCTCCCCATTCCCGGCTGCAATCCTGGCGGCCCTTGATTCTCCTGCGTGGTCGTGCTCGTCGGCACCTGCGTCCCGCCCATTCCAATTTGCACGTGATCCAAGAAGCGCTTCTTCCCTCGGCCGCCGCCGTTCACGTCTACCACAATCGTGTGATCCCGGAAATCCAGCTTCGTGATCTGCACATGATCGCCCGCATGAATCGCCGCCCCATGCACGGAAACCGTATGATCCAGTTGCTCGTTGTTCAGCGGCTTCTCGGCAAAAACCTGAAAACCTTCTTTGCCGGCAGGCAATGACTTCGCAGCCTTTGCAAATTCCCCGGAAACAAACCGGATCAACGCCAGCTTCGACTCTTCCCGCAGAGTCTCACCTTTGCGCGCCGAACTCGCAGGAACTGTCTGGTCCCCATCACTTTTGGGATTAGCCGGGAAAAGTCGGAATCTCTTCCCCAAACGTCACCGGAGCCGCAGGCTGAGCCGGCTGTCGCAGGTTGTACACACGCGGAACGTCCGCATCCGCAAACAATGCCAACGTCACCGCAATCGCAAGCCAGTTGGACATTTTCCCTTGGTCTTAAGCCCAGTAGCGCAGGCACTCATGCCTGCGCTCTTAATCTTCAAACTACTTTCCCGAGCACCGAAACTGGGCGCCAACCATATCGCCCACTCACGCCCTATTCTACGATGCAACCGGCCTCCTGAACAGATGCCGTCGCTGGTCCTGCCGGATGAGAAACCAAACCACGCAAAGTCTGGGCACGAAACATCGTGCCATGTTCGATCGCGCCTATCGCCGGCCTAAGCCTGCTGCCCAGTCCCCGCCGAGGGCCCGGAAAACCGCTTCACAGCTTGTTCCACGGTCGGCAACATCTCAATCACCTTGTCCACTTTCGTCAGTTTCAGCGTGTACTCAATCATCGGCTGCGCCGCTGCAATCCGCAGCGTTCCGCCGGCGCCCTTCACTTTCGAAAAGCACCGTACAATCGTCCCAATCGCGGCGCTGTCCGCGTGCTTCACTTCCGCCATGTTAAAGACCACAAGCGTCTCCTGCGCGGCAATCATGGCATCCACTTCCCGCTCCAGCCGCGAACACTCCGGCCCGCAATGAATGTTTCCTATAATCTCGAGCGACGTCACCCCAGCACCCAAAGGTCGCTTCCGGAATTCCAGGATCATGACCGCCACCTTCCGCTTCATAAGGAAACTGCCGGATCAATCGCACGCAATCCCCAAGCGCCGAAAAAATCGAATCGCCCCACCCACACGGCACAAACGAAGCCGTTTTCTGGTTCACTGCCTTGTCCGCCTCCGCGTAAAACCGCACCCGCTGCCCCACCGGCGGCACAGCAAACTCCTTCACCGTAATCGCAAACGTCACATCCCCCGCCGCCTGCTGCTTCACAATCGAAAAATAATGAAGCTGCATCAACTGCTCCCCCGCACTCGCCTGCAAATAAACCCAATCACTCATCCAACATACCTCTCTCCCCCACAATGCGCCGGATACTGTTTCATTGCTAAGTCTGTGAGGTTTCCCGTCCACATCTATCCAGAAATCATGGAATCAGCCGAACCCGCCGAGTCGCCCCCTACTCGGACTCGATCGCTGACCCTTCACTCTCTTTACTTGTCATTTCATTACGCGGCTGCTTCTTTTTCTTCCTCAAGTCACATTTACCTGCACGCCCGATCGGTCAATCCGCATCGGCAGCAACTGCCCGCCCGCCGCGGCGACCGCATTCTCCACGCTTTCGCGTGCATCGGGCTCGATCAGCAGCACCACACAACCTCCGCCGCCCGCCCCGCAAACTTTTCCGGACAGCGCGCCCTTCTTCCGCGCGTTCTCAATAATCTTGTCAACAGTCTTCGTCGAAATCGTCGGCAAATTTCTTTTCCGAAAGATCCACTCTTCCCGCATCAATCGCCCGGTCTCTTTCCAGTCCGCTTTTTCCAGAGCGCCGCGCATCGCCTGCGCGATTTCGGAAATCTCTTCCAGATTTCCGATCACTTTTTTCTTTCCGTCAATGTGCGCCTTAAACACTTCCCAGTTGTTGATGCCCGATTGTCGCGGCTTTCCCGTGTAGCAAAGCACAATCCGTTTTTCGAGTTCGTGAATGTCCACACGCAATTCCACTCGCCGCTCGCCGCCCGGAGGAAGTTCAATCGCCGCCGCCCCGCCAAACGCGGGCGGATAGTGATCCTGCGTTCCCGTCGGCACCTTTATCACAATTCCTTCCGCGTCGCGGCTGATGTGGATCCAGTCCACTTTGCTTTTTCCCGCGGAAGTAAACCGGTCGAGCGCCGCGCAAATCGCCACGGCCATCGCGCTCGATCCGCCAATTCCCGCTCCAGCTGGAGCTTCCGAATCCGTCGTCAGCGTGAATCCGTTTTCCGGACGGAAAAATTTCGCAATCTCCGCCAGCAGTGGCAGTTTGTACCGCTTCGCCTTCACCATCGCCGCAAACGAAGAAAAACTCTCTTCGCGATGAGTGTCGCGCGAAACAAGCTGCACTTTTTTGTCGCCCACCGCATGGGTCTCAATCACGCAGCTCGCATAACGCGTAATCGCCGCGTTGATCGTCAGCGCCCCCGGATGAAACAAGTACAGCGGCCAGATGTCCAGCGTTCCGCCGGCAAGATCCACGCGCGTGGGTGCTTTCGATTCGATTCGCAATTCAGTTCCTTTTCGGCAGAAATCTTTCAGGTAGTCAAAACTCGCACTCGTTTTCGAGCCGCCATCGAGAATAGCTTTTCAGGAGAGTCGAGCGCCGGAAATCTACAAACTTAGTGTCCCGCTGCTAAAGACTGCCCGTTGGCAAGAAAATCGAAAGAGCTATTTCCCTGCCGCTCCCGCCGCCTGGCTGCGCACAATCAGCCGCGGACCTTCTTTTTTCGCATTCGCCAGAGCTGGATTCGGTTCAAAGCAGCGCCGGCACCGCGCTTCGTATGCGCCTTGCGCGCCGACGACAATCAATTCGTCGCTTTCAATCAAGCGCTGCGTATGCACCGCGGGATTTCCGCAGCGCACGCAAATTGCCAGCAGCTTCGTAATTTCTTCCGCCATCGCCAGCAATCGCGGCATCGGCTCGAATGGACGTCCCAGATAATCCGTGTCGAGTCCCGCGACAATTACGCGCTTGCCCGAATTCGCAAGCTTCGTGCACACATCCACAATCTCTTCGCCCAAAAATTGCGCTTCGTCAATTCCCACCACTTCCGTGCGCGGCAAAACTTTCTCCATCACTTCGGATGCTTTCGACACGCACTCCGAAGGAATTCCCAGCCCATTGTGCGAAACGATTTCGTCTGCTGAGTAGCGCTCGTCAATCGCGGGCTTGAAAATCTGCACCCGCTGCCGCGCAAATTCCGCGCGTCGCAGCCGGCGAATCAGCTCTTCGCTCTTGCCCGAAAACATCGGCCCGACCACAACTTCGATCCAGCCCATATTTCCTTTGACGATGTCCACGCTCGACCCTCCCCGTGAAAATTATCTCGCTATCGCAGCCCGGCGATACATCTTTGCATTATAGAACGGCGCAAACGCCGCAATCACCGCAATGCGAAAAGAATCCTGCCGCGTCACAAGATTGCCGCTCAACACTCCCCAGGCGCCTTGCGCGTCGCGGATTCCCACTTCTCCGGAAAACCGATCGATCGCGACGGAAAGTTCCACGCCACGATCGACAACTTCTTCCGCAATCGCTTCCGCAACTTCGATGCTGCCCGAGCGGCCAAAAAATCCGCGCGCGCCATTGCTCACATACGCCCAGCTTTCCAGGAAAACGCGCCGCTGCCCTGCATCTTCAACCACGTCAAGACCGCCCTCGAGTCCGACAAAATAATTCCAGGGTTCGCGATTTTTTGCCGCGAGATTCGCAACGGCTTCTGCGCGTTGCCGCGCGCCTTGCATCAATTCTTCACGGCTCACCGGCGTATGGCTCACGCCGCTTTCCACTTCCACGCCGACAACTTCAATCTGTTTTTCCGGAGCGAGAATTGCGCCGAAGGAGGTGAGTGCATCCTGCACCGCGCCGAGCTTCGGCTTGCGTGTGCTTCCTACGGCGATGACGACCGTGTTCGAGGGAGAAGCCATCGTATCTGCGGAATTGTACTTGCGGCGAGCGAGAAATTACACATTCAATTCACTGGGCTGAGGAAAACTTTCTGGCGAAGGAAAGGCGATAGCAAGCACCCGCGGAGAGATCAGCGAACCGGGCTCTTCAGCAACTCGCCACTGCCCGATTTGCTCCGGAAAGGATTGGTGACCGATTCTGCGTCCAGAGACATTCTTGGATTCGTCTTGCCGCACCGCACGCACCGCCGAACGGGAATGAGGATGGGAACTGTTTCTGGGAGCATACGGACGGAGAAATAGGACGGCGGCTTGTGTAACCGGGAACAGCAAATGGCCATCCTATAAGTTGCGAGCGCGGTTCTGCTACCATAAATAGTTGGGCGCAGCACGTTTTGCGCAGTGGTATTGAAACGGCAGACCTGCCTATTTCTGTACGCGGCCTTCGTGATCGGCGCATCCGAACATATCCGGTGAGTGACCTGGAATCGTCGCAGGAATTTGAGAAGTCCTGCCCTGGGAGAAACAATTCTGAGTCTTTGGAAGAATCTGAGAATAAAGCCAGCGCTACGCTTGCTTGGCGAGAGGAGCGTTTTGGCATTTTGTTGGCGATTGGCGGCGGCCATTCTGTTGCTGTGCGCGACCAATGCCGCTTTCGCGCAGAAGCCCGCGCCCAAAACTGGCGGCGCGCAATTGGCCGCACTTCGCGGGACAATTTCGACGGCGCAAGACAATGGGGCGGCAGGGCTTTCGGGAATCACCATCAAGCTGGCGCAGGATCCGGCCGCGGGCGCTCCCCTGAGCGCGGATACGGATGAAGCCGGCAAATACGAATTCCCTAATCTGCAGCCGGGCACCTACATCATTTCCATCAGCGTGCAGGGATTCAAAGCAATCACAAAGTCGGTCGTTCTGAGTGCGGGCCAGCAGAATGTGCAGGACTTTACGCTGCAACTCGAAAGCGTTTCCGAAAAAGTGGAAGTGAACGAGACCGCCGGCAATATTACGACCGAGAGTGCGTCCGTCCCGCCGGCAACCGTTACGAAAACCGAGCTGACCTCCATTCCGACGCCCCAGGAAAAGGTGAAGGACGTCCTTCCCATTACGCCGGGAGTTATCCGTACACTCGACAGCAAATTAACGTTCAAGGGCGCAGATGAAAATCAAAGCCTGCTGATTGTCAATTCTGCGCGCACGACCGATCCGGTTACGGGGAGTTTCGGAGTACCGATTCCGACCGATGCGGTCGAATCCTTCTCCGTGTATAAGACTCCGTACGACGCGAGCCTGGGAAGTTTTTCTGGTGGACTCACTTCGATTGAGACAAGACCTCCGGACGACAAATGGGGCTTCAAACTCCGCGGAATTGTACCTTCGGTTCTCGGCAAGGAAGGCCACATGGTCGGCATTTCCGAAGCCATCCCGGGCGTCGCTTTCGATGCGCCTCTCTTGCCTCACAAATTTCTTCTGTCCGAAGTATTTCAGTACGAAATGAAAAAAACGACCGTTCAGGGGCTGCCGTGGCCGGACGATATCAGCAAACGGCAGGGATTCAACAACTATACGACTCTGGAAGCGATTCTTGCACCGAATCATGTGCTGACGATCAATATCAATGCGTTTCCGCTGCGCCAGAGGTACGTGGACATTAACGCGCTGGTGCCACAGCCGGCGTCCAACGATCTGAATCAAAGCGGGTGGGCAATCGGGGTTAACGACAAATACCAATTCGATTCAGGAGCGATCATCGGCCTCGTCGCCCAGTACATGCGATTTGACAGCAATGCGCACGGTCAAGGAGACGCAGATATGCTGATCACGCCGGAAGGATGGGGCGGCAACTTCTACAACCGGTGGTCAAGAAGGGGCAAGGAATTTCAGGCCGTGCCTTCCTATCAATTCTCCAAGAAACACTGGCACGGTGACCATGAAATACGCGTTGGGGCCGATGTGGACTACCGTTCTTTTTTTGGAACTACGCTGTCGCATCCGATTCAACTGCTTCGTGAAGACGCTTCCCTGGCAGAAGAGATTACCTTTGGCACGGCGCCTTCTCAGGTGCCGTCGGACAGTTCCGTGGCTGAATTCGTCCAAGACCATTGGGTAATCACTTCACAGTGGAGCCTTGATCTGGGCGCGAGATTGTCTACGGAATCCTACGGGTGGTCGGCGGCATTTGCGCCGCGTGGAGGAGTAGCGTATTCCCCCGGAAAATCGGGCAAGACGGTGATTCGGGCAGGGGCAGGGATGTTTTATGGAGTGCTTCCACTGCTTGCGGGAGATTTTGCGTCAAATCCCAGCCGTACTATCACGGATTTTGATACTTCGGGCGTTCCCTCGGGGCCGGCGATCACCTATACAAGCGTCTATACGGGTAGCGTCGACCCCCTATCCGGTGCAAGCTTGCCAAAGCGGCCTGAGACAACGCCGCGAAACGTCACCTGGAATGGTGAAGCGGACCATGAATTGCGCAGCAACTTGAAACTGAAAGCGGCCTACCTTGACAGTCACACAACGTATCTGTTCGATGTGGAACCGTTTACGGCGGCACCCGGCGCAGAGTCTTTCATCGGACTGACCAATACTGGTTCGTCCCACTATCGCGAGTTTGAAGCCACGGCAAATTATGCGTTCCGGGAACACGATCAGGCGAATGTCTCTTATATCTGGAGCCGAGCGCGCGGGGATCTAAACAGTCTTTCCAATATTGCAATTCCGTTTGCCGCGCCGGTGATTCGACCCAATGTTTATGGAATTCTCCCTTCGGATGTTCCGCACCGCATGATCGCTTGGGGAATCATCGCGATCCCCTGGAAGATGACGTTCAGCCCGCTTGCAGACGTTCACACGGGTTTTCCCTATTCGGCGGTGGATGTCGGGCAGCAATACGTGGGGGTTGCCAACGGCAACCGCTTCTCACCGTATTTCTCGCTCGACTTAAAACTGTATCGGGAGTTCCGCGTGCCATTTCTAGGAAACAGAAGCGGCAAAAAGCACCACATCCGGCTCGGGGTGTACACACTCAACGTCACAAATCACCGAAATTACAACGCCGTATACAACAACGTTGCTTCACCAAACTTCGGGGAATTTGCCGGCTTCCAGTACCGCCATGAGGGCGCCATCATTGATTTTGTGGACTAGGGGAAATAAGAAGCGCGTGAGTTTGAATTCTGGAGCGGCCCGAGCGTTGATCTACCCCATTTTTCTCTCGGGCGGCACAGACAGGCAAACCAGAGGGAACTATTTGCAAACCCCGTACTTTCCTCCAGAGTTTTGCGCAGTGTTTACAATATTTGCAGTTCTTGCAGGCATGACGGGGTCTGAACCCGTACCTGTCGCGGCAAATAGAGTCTTCGCCCCGACGAACAAACAAACCGTCAGGGCGATCAAGGGCGAGAACAACCTTGTAGTGGTTTGTCATAGTGGCTCGAATCAAGGTGGACCTCGAACGGTATTCACTTGACAACTTTATAAGATGCGTTGATTGTAGCGCCACCTGTTTGAAAAATAACACTCGGAGGACAGCCGTATGCGCTCCAGCCTAGCCGTAATGGTCT
>CAWCCV010000003.1:0-99405 GCA_963794175.1 uncultured Acidobacteriota bacterium
CTGCGGTCTGGCTGCACTGGCCACCTGGCGTAAATTATCGCGCGCGGCTCCGCCAAAGGCTTAATTTGAATCCCATGCATGAAGCCTTGCCACTCCCTCTCGCCATGTTGGTTGTTTTCGGTTCGGCAAAATTGCTGGCCGAAATCTGCGAACGTCTCGGACAGCCCGGGATCGTAGGAGAAATTCTCGCCGGTGTTCTCGTCGGTCCCACGTCTCGGGCTGGATCACTCCGAACGATACGCTGAAGGCGCTTTCCGATCTCGGCGTCATGTTCCTGCTCTTCGGGGTTGGATTGGAAGTCAAAGCATCGGAACTCCTCAAAGTCGGCGCGAAAGCAACTCTCGTCGCGACCCTCGGGGTCATCGTCCCCTTTTTCGCCGGCTGGGGAATCATGCGGGCATGGGGTGTTCCGCAAGTCGAGGCTATTTTTGTTGGCGCTTCTATGGTGGCCACAAGTGTGGGCATTACAGCCTCTGTTCTGTCGGCTAAAAAGTTGCTCCACGAAATTGCTAGCCAGATTATTTTGGCCGCTGCGGTTATTGATGACGTCCTCGGTTTAATCGTTCTTGCCGCTGTAAGTGGCGTTGCACGAGGCCGGGTAAATTTTTGGGAGTTTGCGCTCACCGCTGGCTTGGCCACTGCATTCACCGTCGTTATGGGAATGTGGGGAACCAGAGCCGCCAATCGCCTGATGCCGCATTTTGACTCCCGAGTAAAAGCCGACGACGCCAAGTTTCACCTCGCCCTGGTCTTTCTTTTTGCAATGGGGATGCTCGCTCAATACACTGGTGTTGCCGCCATCGTCGGAGCGTTTCTCGCGGGTTTGGCCCTCTCCGACACTGCGGATGCTCGTGTCCGTACTCTCACTCGCGGCGTCAGCGAACTGCTGGTCCCATTTTTTCTGGTCGGCATTGGCTTACATCTGAATCTTGCTGCCTTCCGCTCGCGTTCAACTCTGATTCTTGGTTTGCTTATTCTGACCGCCGCCATCCTAACCAAACTCATTGGCTGCGGCTTCGGAGCACTTTCTCTCGGTTGGCAAAACGTCTTGAAGATCGGTTTGGGCATGGTGCCGCGCGGTGAAGTGGGGATGGTCGTGGCCCAAATCGGCTTGAGCCTTGCCGTGATCAGCTCGGAAGTCTACAGCGTCGTAGTGTTCATGGCCGTAGGCACCACGCTCGTCACTCCCTTGCTCCTGAAAATCGCTTTTCGCACACCAGCCCTCGAACCCGTCGAAGTTTAGCCCGTGTTTCTCACCCCCGGAAACGCCGATCTCCAGATCGGCGTCTTTCCTCGATGGTATTCCGTATGCTGTACCCTGATTTGCCAGGCCTGACCATCTAACCGCCCCATCTGCTCGAATTGACAATTCCAGATCTCTCATCTTTGTTTGCCCAGAGTTCAATTCCGATCATCCACGCAACCGCGCTCGCATCGCCTCCCGTGAATCATCGATTTTTCTCATTTATCGCCGCAATTTTTCAGTCTGGCGCTTTTTCGGCGGCGGCGATAACCTGAGCCTATCGAATCGGCCACGGGGTGCGAATTTCATCCAGCATTTTGGCAAATTTTTCTTGAAGGAGTTTCATGTTCAACGATCTACGCGATTTCCTCACTCTTTCTTACGAAGAGTTGGAGCAACTGAACCTGGAGGCCAAGGAGCAGCGCCAGAACCGCGTCGCGGCGCACAAAATTCAGGATGACCGTCTGAAGTACCTCACCGATGAGAGGCGCATCAAGGCGGTCACGGTGCTGTTCAGCGACCTGGAAGGCCGCTTGCACATGCTCGACTACGACAAAAAATTTCTCATCAAGAGCTGGGACAATTTGACGTTTGACGGCTCGTCGATTCGCGGTTTCACCGCGCAGCGCGAAAGCGATCTGCGTTTGGCGATGGACTGGGCGCATTTTATTGGGCGCCTTCGGACTATTTTGGTTCCGGAAAAGTGCTGGTCTTCGGAGAAGTGATTGACAAGGACGGATCTCCTTATTCGGCGGACATTCGCGGGCTGCTGAAGGGTTACGCCGAAGCGTTGCACAAAAAGGAAGGATACACGCTGAACGCCGCCAACGAGATTGAAGGTTTCCTGTTTCAAGGCGCGGACGCGGAACGTCACTATCATGAAACTCACAAATTCGCCTATGTAAACACCGGTGGCTACTACCACTCATTGCCGAGCGATCCGCTGCGCACGTTCATCGACACTTCGGCGGAAGTACAGCGCGCGATGGGTTTCCAGAATGAAAAGGATCACCCGGAAGTGGCGCCGTCACAATTTGAAATCAATTACGGCTACGGCGAAGTGGTTGCGGCCGCCGACCAAATTCAGCTCTACAAATTAATCTGCCGCCAGGTCGCCACAAAAATGGGTTTCACGGCCAGCTTCCTGCCCAAGCCGGTGGTGGGAGTAAACGGCAACGGCATGCACACCAACGTATCCATCTCGAAGAGCGCCAAAAATCTTTTCTGGGATCCAAAAGGCGAGGAAAAACTGAGCGAACTGGGCTGGTCGTTCATCGATCGCATTCTGACGCATGCCAACGACATTTGTTTGCTGTTGAATTCCAGCGTGAACGCTTATCGCCGGCTCGATCCGCACTTTGAAGCGCCGAATCAGATCAAGGCTTCTCCGGTGGATCGCGGCTCGATGATTCGCATTCCGATCGGCAACGAGAAAAGTTCGCGTGTGGAAGTACGCTCGGTCGCGCCGGACGCCAATCCATATCTCGTGATGTACTCGATTTTCAAATCCGGGCTGGACGGCGAAACCGCGAAGATCAAGAATCTGCGCCAGGCAGAACGCTATTTGCCCGACAACATTTACACCGCGCTTAAGAATTTTGAGGAGTCCGACTGGTCCACCAAAATGCTCGGAGCGGACGTCAAAGCACGCTTCGCGGAACTGAAACGCGCATCGGCCGATCGCTGCCCACGCGCGCTCGGCACCTTCGTGAAAGCCCACGAAGTGCAATACCATCACGAAGTCTACAACCAATTCCTCTGGAACATGTTCTAGAGCGGAGCGCTCGCCTTCACCGGAGCAACCAACTTGGCGTGTGCGCCTCTAACTTCGTGAGATTCGCTTTTCGCGGCGCATACCGAGCCGCAATCGAGCTGAACCATCTCGAGCTTGTCATGGTGACGCTTTCTTTAAGACAGCCGGGCTTTAGATAGCTGTCATCAGCGAAACTCGCTTGGCGACAGCTAAACGCCTTATTTTCGAATTCACGATACCGTTGCGTTCCGCTCGCGGCGGACAATCTAAGAAAAAAGGCCTTACGAACCGCGTGCAAGAGAGCTGGTCTGCAACGAATCGATTGGCATACTCTCCGGCACACGCACGGCACGTTGTTGCATTCGCAAGGAACTCCGTTGAAGGTTGCTCAGGCTCAGCTTGGGCATTCACATATGGCGACGACTTTGGAGATCTATACACACGCCAGTGGGAGTGCGCAAAGAGACGCCGTGAACCTGCTCGAAGAGCAATTGTTCCCAAATGTTCCCAAGTTGGAGAGTTGCGGAAGTATCGCGGAAAAAAAGTCAGCTAGTTCAGTAAGTTATTGGTCGGGGCGCCCGGATTTGAACCGGGGGCCTCCTGCGCCCAAGGCAGGCGCGCTACCAGGCTGCGCTACGCCCCGACACGATGTACATATTCATTATAGGGCAAAGAGCGCTTTTCCTGTTCCTGGCCCCTTGTGCAGGATCGTCTGGAGCTTTCCAGTGCTGCCTTCGTCCGCATTTCCTGCAACAGGCCCGCGGGATTTAATTTTTTAACTGGTCACCTTGTATGCTCTTTCTTACACTTATCTATGGGTAACATACGCGTCTCGGATATTAGTTTGGAATTACGTTCCGCAAGGAATACGTTGCCCAAGCGTTCAAGTGCGAGTATTTTGAATTGGCACGAGGCAGACAGTGGTTCGGGCCGAAGGGTTCTGAGTTCGCAGGGATCGCCAGGCCTGCGAACCGCGGCGGAAGCGAGCGGCGTCCCCGATGGTCGGTGTGCCTCCAAAAATCCAGGGTGTCCTGTTCGAGGAGGAGATATGAAGTCCGTGCCACGTCTTTTCGCGGCGATCATGTTGTCGGTATTTGCGCTGGGCGTTCTTGGTGGCTGCAGCGGTCCCCCCTCAACTAAAACGCTGACGTCCATTGCTGTCGCACCGGCGACTCCCGCGCATTTAAAGGTCGCTGCGACGCAACAGTTCACCGCCACCGGCACATTTAGCGATGGCACTACCTCCGACATCACGGCCAGTGTGACCTGGATCTCTGGTACGCCGGCCACGGCTACGATTTCGACGGCTGGCCTCGCCACGGGCGTTGCAGCGGGAACGACTTCTATCACGGCTACTTCCGGCACTGTCACTTCTGCTCCCGCAGTGACTCTTACTGTGATTGCGCTGCAGTCGATTGCCGTTACTCCGAACCCCGCAACTGTTGCACTGACAGCGACTCTCCAATTCACGGCGACTGGGACCTATACCGACGCCAGTACAGCCGACATCACTTCCACGGTCACTTGGAATTCCAGCACGCCGGCGAACGCCACGATTTCTGCTGCGGGCCTTGCGACCGGTGTCGCAGCCGGTGCAAGCACAATCACGGCAACTTTGGGCGCGGTCGTTTCCCCGGGAGTCGTCCTCGCCGTTGGCGGAGCAGTAGTCCCAGTTTCACTGAAGATTTCGCCTGCAAATCCGACGATTATCGTTGGCGGCACCGCGGACTTCACCGCTGTTGAACTGATGAGCAATGGCTCAACGCAACCGGTGCCTGGCGCGGTAACTTGGACTTCTGGAAGTCCAGCAAACGCAGCGATTCTCCCGAACGCGGGCATTGCAAAAGGTCTCGCAACAGGAACGTCTACCATCAATGCTTCGTTTTCTGGTTTGAACGGCAATACGCTCCTGACGATCGCTGCTGCGGCGCCACGTTTTGCTTACACGACCAGTCAGAACGACATCGTGATATCTGGATATGCGATTAATGGCACGGCGCTTGCCCTTGCGCAGATACCTTCGGCTCTTGAACCCGGAGCTTCGTCGCAACTGGTTTTTGAGCCGAGCGGACATTTTGTGTATGCCGCCGGGTTTGATGGGTCTATCAGGATCTATTCCATAGACCCTGTTACGGGCATACTGAGCCAGACTAGCCTGGGAATTCCTGCCGGTGGACTCCCGTCCTTCGTGTCTGGCGTAACGAGCGTTGGGCAGTCGGTCGTCGATCCATCCGGACGGTATCTGTACGTTGTGGACTTCGGCACCAATTTCGTAAACGCGTTTTCGATCAATCTGGACACGACTTCAGCCAACTACGGCAACTTGACCGCGATTGCTTCTTCCCCTTCGATTGCGACCGGGTCGTTCCCATTTGGACTCGCCATCACTCCCGACGGTCAATATCTATATGTTACCGACACCGATTCAGCTGCGAGCTCGATTTCCGGTTACAAAATCGGAGCCGACGGTGGACTTACCGCGATCGCCATCACTGGGACCCAATTGACCACCTTGAATACTCCGGTCGTCCCCGTAATCGATCCAGCGGGAAAATTCCTGTTCGTTCCCAACAATGCCACCAGTAGTGTTACCGCGTTCTCAATCAACAGTACCAATGGAGATTTGACGCGAATCGGAGCATCGGACATCGTGACCAACTTGAACACGCCGTTTCAAGCGGTAACCGATCCGGCCGGCGCCTTCCTCTTTGTCACGAATTCCGGCGACGGAACAGTTGCGGCATTCTCTATCGGCCCCACTGGAGCACTGACCGGCACAGCCAAATACAATTCGGGCATGAGTTCAGCGAGTAGTCCGTTTGGAATCGCCATCGACCCGACTGGGTCGTTCGCCGCGACTGTCAACACCTCCGAGAACACGACCACACTCTTCACGCTGGCTACCGGGGTTTTGACTCCGAAATTCACTTCGGGTTGCCGCGCCATTCCGGAGTTCGTGGCCTTCTATGCCGGCGCCTCAGCCCCTGTGATTGGACCTTCGAGCGTATTCGCAGCGAACAGCGGTTCTGCAAATATCTCCGGATTTACTGCGAACAACGCGACCGGCACGCTCGGAACTGCCGTTCCGGCCTCCGGCCAGAGTGGCAACACGGCGCTGGCGGGGGACATCGCGGGTAATTTCCTGTATTCGACCAGCACTAGTGCCAAGTCTATCGGAGGATTTCAGGTGACGCAGTCCACTGCGGCGCTGTCTCCGCTAGCCGGGACTCCGTTTGCCCTGACCACTGCGAGTGACGTGCCGGCTGACGTCGCCACGGAGCCAAGTTCGCGGACTTTGTTTGCCGCCGACACAACGGGCAGCCTGGTCGAAACATTTTCGACTGGCAACAACCCGGCATCGACTGGAACAACCACTTTTGCCAGCGTGAATGACATTGCCGTAGACCCTCAGGGCACCTATGTCATTGCCTTCGGCAATGGCTCGATCACTTCCGCCAACATCAGCGGGTTCACAGGAACATTGGGCTGCGTAAATTTCGCTGCTCCTCCTTGCCCTGCTGGCTTGACGCAAGCCGGCAATTGGACAGCCGGTGCAGTTGATCCGACTGGGCTTTGGGTTGTTGCCCTTGACTCCACGGGCAAAACGCTGCAGACGATTGCGTTTACCCCGATCTTAAACTTGTTCACCAGCCCAGACGGAACTCTGACGGCGCAAGGTGCCCCTGTAGGAACTGGCCTTGCTTCGCCCTCTTCCGTTACTTTTGACCCGCTCGGACGGTTCGTATTCGTTTCTGACGCTACCGCTGGCAAAGTCGCCGTGTTTACGTTCACTGAATCTAGCGGCGCACTTGTGGCCTCTGGTGCACCAATTACCGTGGACGCAACCGGAACCGGCCGCGTCTCCGTCGATGCCAGCGGCACCTATTTGTACGCTGCTGTGAAAGGGAATGGTGGCAGCGTCGCTTCCGGCGTGGCCGCCTACAAGATCAACCCCAACGGGACGCTTACCGCCCTGGCTGGCTCCCCGTTTGCAACGGGGGCAGGCACGAGCGGAACGGCCGGCGTCGTTGTAACCAGTACCGTTCAGTAGTTCACTGCAATATCCAACAAAGAAAAGAGGGGCGGCAAAAAACCTTCCCTCTTTTCTCTGTGTTCGGGTCTCGCTACTGGAGGCTAATGGTTTTGTCTTTTGAACTGCAGAGCGATTCAAGGTTGCAATCCATGCATTTCGGATTGCGCGCATGGCAGACGCGGCGCCCGTGCCAGATGAGCTGATGCGAAAACGAAATCCACCTCTTCTGCGGAAGAATCTTCATCAAATCCTGTTCGATCTTTTTCGGATCTTCGTTGTGGGTCAAATCGAGCCGGTTGGAGAGTCGCAGAACGTGTGTATCCACCACGACGCCGCTGGCAATTCCATACGCGGTGCCAAGAACTACATTTGAAGTCTTCCGGGCTGCGCCGGGGATGGTCAGCATCTCTTCCATCGTCCGCGGAACCTGCCCGCCAAAACGCTCAAAAACTGCCTTGCCTGCCCCGATCACGGACTTGGTCTTGTTTCGAAAAAATCCGGTTGGGCGAATTTCTTGTTCAAGTTCGCTCGGATTTGCGCGGGCGAACGCTTCTGGCGTCCGATATTTTTTGAAGAGCGTCGCCGTCACCTGATTTACACGCACGTCCGTGCATTGCGCCGAAAGAATCGTCGCAATCAGCAGTTGAAATGCGCTTTCATGGTTCAGCTCGCAAACCGCATTCGGATAAGCTTCGTCCAGACCTTGGAGAATCGCCGCAATTCGTTTCGGGTCGGTCTTTACGCCCGCTGGCTTTGCAGCCGGGTTTTTGCTATTCGCTTTTTCCGGTTTTTTCTTGGACGTTTTCCTTTTCTGGGGCATAAGTCCGAGACTATAACACGTCCGGCAGAACGCTCAGCAAGCGCCGGAACGCCTTTCCGCGGTGGCTATGTTGATTTTTTTCTTCCGCGGTAAGCTCAGCAAAACTTTTTCTCAGGGGAGAGAAGAAGAAGATTGGGTCGTATCCGAATCCGCCCGCACCCCGCCGAGACTGCAGGATTTCTCCATCAACGCGTGACGTGATCACAGCCAGGGCGCGGTCTTGCCGAACAACAGAAAGCGCGCAAACGAAATGGGCTGCTCGTTCCTTGCCTTCTTTTTCGGCTAGTTCGCCCAGCAGTTTTTCCATCCGCTGCGCACTGGTCGCATTTTGTCCGGCGTAACGCGCGGACTGTACGCCGGGCCTGCCGTCGAGACTCGGCACCACAAGCCCCGAATCGTCCGCAATCACCGCTTCGTTCGTCAGTTGCGAATAGTAGAGCGCCTTGCCTAATGAATTTTCGGCAAACGTAGGGGCGTTTTCTTCAAACGCGGGAAGGGAATCAAATCCGGGAAGCAACTCTAGCTCTGAGGAAACCGCCGCGCCTTTGGTAAGTACACGAAACTCGGCCAGCTTTCCCGGATTCGAGGAGGCAAGAAAGAGCTTAGCGGCCACGGGCAATCGATTTTGCAGGCAGCACCAGCCGCTGCGCCTCGTTCAATCTCCGAATTCCAGCGGCGGCCAGCGCCAGCAAATCTTGCATTTCGCTTCCCGAGAAGGGGCGGCCTTCCGCCGTCGCCTGTATTTCCACAAAGTGGCCGCCGCCAGTCATCACCACATTCATGTCCACTTCCGCTCGTGAATCTTCTTCATACGCCAGGTCTAGTAGTGCGCGATCGTCCACAATGCCCACGCTCGTCGCGGCAACCGTGTCAATCAATGGGGAAGTCTTCAAAATCCCGGCCGCGATCAGCCGCTCCATGGCCAGCGCCAGAGCCACGAATGCTCCGGTAATTGAAGCCGTGCGCGTTCCCCCGTCTGCTTGAATCACGTCGCAATCCAGATAAACCGTCCGCTCGCCGAGCGTCTCCTGATCCGTCACTGCTCGCAACGAACGTCCAATCAGCCGCTGGATCTCCACCGTGCGTCCGGATTGCTTTCCACGCGCCGCCTCCCGCGCAGTGCGTTCTTCCGTGGCGCGGGGCAACATTCCGTACTCGCTCGTAACCCATCCCTTGCCGGAGCCTTTCAAAAAACCCGGCACTCCATCGTCTACAGTCGCCGTGCAGATGACGCGCGTCTTACCCAACTCGATCAACACGCTTCCTTCGGCGGTCGAAATAAAATCCGGAGTCATTTTCAAGGGTCGCAGTTGGTCCGGACCACGTCCGTCGTTTCTCACCATGCCTCCATCGCCATCGGCAAAAGTAACACGGAACTGAGGCCGCCGCTCGCGCGACTACTTCGTTCCGGGAACGTTCGTGTTGACGGAAAATGTGCTGCTCAAATCGAGGTGCCCCGCCAGCGTTTCCACTTCCTGCCCGTGAATCAGAATTTTCAGCCGCTTTACTTGCGGCACATTTTCCGCCAGCGTTTGCGTGATCGAATCCACGGCCAGCTGTTCGCTCTGCACGCCGGAAGGAATCGAAGTTGCCATCGCTTCGGAAAAATCCGCCACGGCCGTGCCATCCGGCAAAATGTAAAACGCCAGCAACGCGGCATCGGAAGGCAGCGTCCTCAGTTCAGAATCCACCGGCCCCGCCAGCAGCGTATTCAGCACCTGTTTCGCTCGCAAAGCGGGCTCGTCAGAAAGCGGCAGCTCAACCGCGGTCGGGGCCAGTCCCGAATCCTCCGCGTCGGCCGCCCAGAACAGTTTCGCTTTCACTTTCGGCTCGTTCGAGTTTGCGTTCAGGCTTTGCGTCAATTCTCTGCGTGCCTGCTCCTCGGTTTTTTGCTGAACTTGCGCCTGCCGCTTCACGCGTTTCTTCAAAACCGGGAAATAGATCGCGGCCGCAAACACGGCCGCCACAAGTCCCACCAAAACACGAACACGCCACTTCGGGCTCACGGTTTCGCCCCCGCAGGTGCCGCTGCCGGGGCACTAGCCGGGGCTGCCGTCACATACGACGGCCGAAACGTCACCACCCCGCGCACGATCGCCTCCGCAACTCCTGGCAGCATCCTGTCCAGATCCGCTTTCTCGGGAATCGAAACGCTCGATATTTCTACGGCAATCGCCGGCGCTGCCGTCGTGCGCAGCTGCCGAATCGAAGCCCCCTGCGCTTCGGGTGGCGAACCCTTGAATTTTTGAGCCAGCTCTCCTTGCACCGCTTCGCCCAGTTTTCTGCTCAACGGCAAATACGCCGCTTGTGCCTGCTCCCACGGAATCAATCCACCGTTCGAGCCCGGCAAGGTCATGTCCGGCATCGTATAAACCCGAACCGTTCCCGAAAGCCCCGTCGAAGAGACATGCAAGGAAAGAAAGATCGCGCTTGTCTGCGCATTTGCTAGCGCCGAACGGTCATCGAAGGTTGGGTCTTCATTTCCGGTCCGCGTCTGAAGCACCTGAAACCCTTGCATTTCTAGGCCGCGTTTCACCTGAGCCGCCAGGTCGAGCACAATGTCGCTCTCGCGAACGCCGCCAGTGCCGCGTGCGCCAGGGTCTGTTCCTCCGTGCGCGGGGTCGAGGATCACCATGTTCAATCCAGTCCGCTGCGCCATTGGTTGCACGACAGAAGCAGGACTGGGAGCTTGAGCAGCGCTCGGCGCCGAACTCTGCGGCCGCGCAGCAAACCCTCCCAGCAGCGCAACTGCAAACAGGCTCAAGACTGTCTTTCGGGTGAATCCGCTCATGCGAAGCACGCCAAGCAGAATATCAAAACTTGAGTGTGGACAGTGAAGCGCAGTTCGCCGCCGGCAACAAGACCTTACATGGCAAACTTTTCGGTTCTACGCCGATTCTGATTCGGACAACTCTGCGGGCGTCACTGTCGTCCGAGGCCGGAACCGCCTCGTCACTCCATACATCGCAAAGCCCGCCACGATGATCAGCGCACCAAACACCAAGCCGTTCATCCCCAGAATCTCTTCGCTCTGGCTTTTCGCAAGTGCAATGCCAAGCAGAGCGAGGGGAAACACACCCACAAGAATCACGCCGGCCAATCCGCCAGGTACCTTAAACTCGCGTTTCAGGTTCGGCTCCCGAATGCGCAAGACCACCAGCGTCACAAACTCCAGGGACAAGCTCAATCCATACAGCATGATGTCCAGAGTGATCAGCCGGCTGAATCCCAGCTTCAGGCAAAGCGCCCAACAGGTTGCGCACACCAGGATCGAAAACCATGGTGCATTCGTTCTCTTGCTCGTCTTTCCGAAAATCTTCGGCAACATTCCGTCCCACGCCATCGCCAGCGGCAGCCGCGAATAACTCATCACCAGCGCGTTGAACATACCGAACGCGCTCATCATGCCGCCGAGCACGATAAAGAAGCGCAGCCATTCGAACCCCATAATTTTGCCGCCGATGGCTCCGGCCACCGCCGCCCACGAGCCTTCCGTGAAACTCGCAGGCAGGGATGCCCGTGAAATAGACGGCCAAGAACGGAACGACATACGTCAGCGCCACGAGAATCACCGCGGCGATCATGGCTTTTGGATAAGTCCGCTGCGGCCGCTCCACTTCTTGCGCAATCGTCGAAGCATTGTCCCAACCCATGTAATTCCACATCGCCACGAGCACGCCGCCCAGCAGCCCCACGCCGGCTCCGGCCGACGCAGTCTGCGGCTCGGCTAGAACTCCAGCCTGAAACGGCGCCATCACAACAACAATCGCAAACGGCAACGACAGCAGGAAGAAAAGCCAAAGCGAAGTGATTCCCACCACGCGAATTCCTGCAACGTTCAGCGCAGCGCACGTCGCCACGACAAACAATCCTGCATAAATTCCATGATTGTCCACGCCAAACCACGGCGCCATCTGCTTCAGGTAAATCACGAATAGCGTCGGATAAATCGCCATGTCAAAAATACTGGCTGCAAGTGAAAGCCATGCTTCCTGAAATCCCCAGAAATTTCCGAGTCCGCGCCGTACCCAAGCGTAGTAGCCGCCTTCCTGCGGCAGCGCGCTGGAAAGTTCGCCAATCATGAACGCCGTCGGCAGGCACCAAAGCACCGGCAAAAACAGCAAAATCAGAATTCCGCGGCCATATCCCGCTCCGTGAATAATCTCTTCGGTCCCGTACGTGCCGCCGGACACCATGAAAAATGTCGCCGCAACCAACGGCCAGAGCGTCAGCTTCGCTGCTCTCTTTTTTGCGGAAAGTACCTGGGAAGGAATTTGGGCGGGAACCGATATGCTACTCAATTTTTACGATCGTCCTCCTAAGCGTTGTTCGATCTCGTCACGGCGGTTGAAGGAACTCGCGAAAGAAAGAATACAAGGTCTGCACCTGCGCGCAATAAGAAAATACATTTTCTGAAGAGATACTCCGGCCGGCGTGGCTCGCCTCCTAGACAGGCTTCGATCGTCTCGGCTCCCCTTTCTCCTGTGGTAAACTCCCGCTGTTTCTTTTCACCCTTCAATTCTTCTGGAGCACTCACTATATGAATCGGTTTCGTCCGCTCGTTCTGCTGATTCTCTTCTTGGCCGCCCGGTCGACTCGTGCGCAACAGCCTTCCCCAGCTCTCCGGCCCATCACCATCGCCGACTATTTCCAGATCAAAGACGTCAGCGACCCGCAGATCAGTCCCGACGCCCGGTGGATCGCCTATACGGTAAGTGCTCCGAACCTGGACGAAGACAAGAACGCATCCCGCATCTGGATGGTTCCTGCAACTGGCGGCGACAGCATCGCTCTGTCCGCCGAAGGAGTCAGCTCCAGCCATCCCCGCTGGAGTCCCGACGGGAAGTGGCTTGCTTTCCTCTCCGCCCGCGAGGAAGGTGAAACACAGGTCTGGCTCCTCAACCGCCTCGGTGGCGAAGCCCAAAAGCTTACCGACACTGCTCAAAGCGTTGACGACTTCGCCTGGTCGCCCGATTCGACGCGCCTGGCTCTTGTCCTGCGCGATCCCACCGACGACGAACTTGCAGCGGCCGCAAAGAACAAAGACAAGGGTTCTGACGGCGATTCAAGCAAGTCCAAGAAATCCAAAACCCAGAAACCCTGGGTTATCGACCGCCTGCAATTTAAATGGGACGAAATCGGCTACCTCGACCGTCGCCGCAAGCACATTTACACCTTCGAACTGTCGGGGAAGTCTCCGAAGCAGATTACCTCCGGCGATTTCGACGACGACGAGCCCGACTGGTCGCCTGACGGCAAACTCATCGCCTTCACCAGCAATCGCTCCAAGCCAGACCCCGACGCAACATACAACAAGGACATCTGGACCGTAGCCGCTGACAACATAGACAAAGGCGCTCACTTGACGCAAGTCACCACAAACCCAGGTGAAGACGAGTCGCCTGCTTGGTCACCAGACGGCAAGTGGATCGCTTACTCTACACAGCTCGATCCCAAGCTCTTCCAATACGCCACAAAACACATCGCCATTTCTCCCGCTTCTGGCGGCGAAGCAAAAGTTCTCACTCTCTCCCTCGATCGTATGGCCACCAATCCGCATTTTGCTCCCGACGGCAAATCCGTCTACTTCATTGCCGACGATGACGGCACCCAAATTCTTTGCAGAGCCAATCTCGCCGACGGCAAAATCACGCGCCCCGTCTCAGGCCGTTTCATTCTCTACGCCTTCTCCGTTGCCAAATCCGGCGAAATCGCCGCCCAAATCACAACTGCAGACCGACCCGACGAGGTTTATCTATCCGCTGGCGGCAAACTCGAGCGCATCAGCCACTCGAACGATGCCCTGGTTGCTCAGCTAAAGCTTTCCCAGGCCGAATACGTCAAGTTCAAGAGCAAGGACGGCACAGAAGTCGCCGGCTATCTCTACAAGCCGCTCGATTACGCTCCCGGCAAGAAATATCCAACCATCCTCCGCCCCCACGGCGGCCCGGTCTGGTCCTACTACGCCGAATTCACTCACCTCGCCCAACTCCTCGCAGCCAATGGCTACGTGGTCCTCCTGCCCAATCCCCGTGGCTCGTCCGGCTACGGCCAGGATTATTGCAAGGCCATTTGGGCGGATTGGGGCAACAAGGATTATCAGGACGACATGGCCATGGTGGACTACGCCATCGAAAAGGGAATCGCCGATCCGGACAAACTGGGCGTTGGTGGCTGGTCCTACGGCGGCATCTCCACCGACTTCATCATCGGCCAGACCACTCGCTTCAAAGCGGCCATCTCCGGCGCCGGCGCAGCCGAATTTATCAGCCTCTACGGCCACGACCACTACCAGAAGGACTACTACACTGAGCTCGGCTATCCGTGGGACAACAAAGCGCTCTGGGACAGACTTTCGCCCTTCTATAAAGTTCGCAGCATCACCACGCCGGCCCTCTTCATGGGCGGAGCTATCGATTGGAACGTGCCGGTTCTTGGAGGAGAGCAGATGTACCAGGCGCTCAAAGCCCTCGGCAAGGAATCGGCCCTGGTCGTCTACCCGGGCGAATACCATGAATTCTCGACGCCCAGTCACATCGCCGACCGCCTTGCCCGCTACCTGGCCTGGTACAACCACTACATAAAAGCCGATCCTGCCTCGCCGAACCTGCCCCAGGACTCTTCCAAGCTCTACAAGCCCTGAATCGCTATTTTCGCTCTGCCGGGGAGGCTTTTTCGACTCTGTGACTTTGCGACTATCGGGTGTATAAGGGTCTTATCTGCAACCGCCTTGCAGAAGTTCCAGGTCTTCTTCAGGAGGTCCTCATGATCCAGTCCAGGCGCAAAGTCCTGACACTTTTGGGCGCAATTGTTGGCTTCAGCACGACCGCCCGATTGGCCCCAGCTCTTGCCGCGCAGCACCCCACTCCGCCTACGGCGCCCGCGCCGAAGCCCTCGCCGAACGCCCCCACAAACCAGAACGCTCCCATGGGCCTTGACGGGACACAAATGCCCCAAAATCAAACTACCCCTGGTCAGGCCAACCGCCAATTGCAGGCCGCGCTTCGATTGGAAGTGGACAAACTCTGGCTTATGACCAGCGAGCTGAGGGAAGACATGATGAAAGCGAATCCTAGCGAAACGCTTTCGGTAGCCTTTATCAAGAAAGCTCAAGCCATCGAAAAAATGGCCAAGCAGATTCGCGAGCACGCCAAGGGCTGATTGGCTTTTTGGAGAATGCTCAACAGGGAAAATCGATCTCTACCGGTTCAATGAGCGGCATCAGCCAGCCGACCAGTTTCTGGTGAACAGGGTGCGGACCGTACTCCTTGAAACTTTCTTTGCTCGCAAACTTCATCGCGCCACCGAGTTCATAGCCGCCCCCCCGTGGCGATTCGTTGATTCCGATCCAGCTCTCCAGAATCTCCGGAATTTGCGATTGAAGCTCGCGAATTTCCGTCAACATGCGGTGCTTCTGCTCTGCGGACACTCCTGGCTTCATTCGGAACGCAAACATGTGAATGTACATTTTCCCCGCCGGTTTACTTTGCCGTTGCTGGGGCTTTCTGAAGTTCGTCGAGCGCAGTCAGAATTTCCCCGCTGTGCACCTTCACGTCCACACTAGTCCAAACCTTCCGGATCATTCCCTGCGGATCGATCAAAAACGTGTGCCGCGCGGAGAGCTTGGTCACGCCCATGTTTATCACCGAGCCGTATTTCTCAGAAACTTCAGCCTTCGTGTCCGCAAGTAATTTGAAGTTCAACCCTTCCTTTGCGCAGAACTCTTGGTGTGATTTCTCATCCTGCATGCTCACGCCAAAAATCACCGCCCCGCGCTTTTCGTATTCCCCCAAATCGCGCTGAAAATTGTGAGCTTCCACCGTACACCCGCTCGTGAAATCCTTGGGATAGAAATAGAGCACCACCCACTTGCCCTTCTGTTCCAGCAGGCTCACGGGCTTGTGTTCCTGCGAATTGAGCGTGAACACCGGCGCTACCGTTCCCGCGGCAGGAGCGTTGTCCGCCCCGCGCAACATCTTCACACCACCAAAAACCACCACCACCAGCGTCAGGAATCCGATTGCAGTAAGCATGCTCTTCCTCATTATTCTTGTCCCTTTTGCCCGATTCGATCTCTTCCCAATCGCCAAAATGCCGGCAAATTGTACCCCTGAACCACGCGACCAGCGCGTTTACTCGCCCGCCAGCTTTTTGTATTGCGCCGCAGTCAACGGCACCACCGACAATCTTCCAATCCTTACCAGTGGCGAGTCCACAAAAAGTTTGTCCGCTTTGATCTGCGCTAGCGTGGTTGGCTTCGGGATAGCTTTGCCAGCTTTGATCTTTACTTGCGGCTTGTTCGGATCGGTCACTTTCACGGAGACGACCGCGGCAGTTCCTACCGCAGTCTTGTGGTCCCCGGTTTCGTAGATAATCAGTTTCGTCCCAGGCTTCATCTCGCGCATATTTCGAAGCGCCACTGGATTCAAGACTCCGTCCCATTCCGTCTCTTTGTCCTTCTGCAAATCCGCAAACGAATATTCCGTCGGTTCCGTTTTCATCAAATAAAAGTCGCCCATGTTTCTCTCCTGCAGCAAAAATCCTGTTCCCGGTGTGCCCGGCAAGTATAAAGTGTCTGCCATACTGAATTCGAATCGAAAAATAGGCCCGAGGTGATGCATGTCCGAATTCCCCAGACGCGAGTTTCTAAAGACCGGTGCCGCACTCGCTGCCGCCACAGCCTTTTCGCCCAATTGGCCGTCCGCGCGCCCGGTTGGTCTTCCCGTCGGCATCCAGCTCTACACCGTCAAGGAGGAGCTCGCCAAGGATTTCGACGGCACCCTGAAAAAAGTCGCCGCCATCGGCTATAAGGAAGTGGAAGCGGCCGGCTTCTATGGCAAGCCCGCCTCCGAATTCCGAAGATCGATCGAAGCCGCCGGACTAACGATCCCTTCTGCTCACTATTCCCTGCAGGACTTGCTGGACGGGTTCGACGCCAAGCTCGCTTCTGCCCACGAGCTCGGCCTCAAGTACATCGTCTGCTCTTTCCCGTTCGTAGCGAATCCGGGCCGCTTCCACGCCGAAAAAATCTATGAAGAAATCAGCCACGGCATTACGCTCGATGATTGGAAATGGAACTTTGACCAATTCAACCGTTTGGGCGAAAAAACAAACAAGGCCGCCATCAAGTTTGGCTACCACAACCACAACATTGAATTCCGGACACCGAACGGCGTCCTCGTTTACGGCGAATTGCTCCGCCTGACCGACCCCGCGCTCGTCACAATGGAAATGGATATCGGCTGGGTAGCCGCCACTGGTCATGACCCCGCGACCTATTTGGAGAAATTTCCGCAGCGCTACGAATTGCTCCACGCGAAAGACATCAAACCCGGCCCGCCAACGACTGAAGGGGAGGGAACTGGCTCGACTGAACTCGGCCACGGCACAGTCGATTGGAAAAAGGTTCTCGCCGCGGCAAAAAAGGCTTCCGTCAAACACTACTTCGTTGAACAAGAAGATCCCTTCAAGGATCACCCCGTAATGGATGCGATTAAAATCGACTACGAATTCCTGTCCAGATCCATTGGATGAACGCCGAGCCCATGCACACCCATCGAGGTCGTGGACATTCCCAAAAGCGCAGTTCCACTTTCGGCGCCAACAAGCCTGCGCATCGAAATCAAGTGCCATCCCGGGTCCTGCTTGCCGCCAAGCTTGTTTCGCTTGACGCCATCATTCCTGCAGCTTAGAGTCCCCCCAACGTGAAGTCTTGCAGCAGTAAATCCTCTCTCCTGTCCGTAGCCTGAATCTGCCGTGCGTCGGATCTATCTGCCGGGAGGCCTGCCCACATGAATGACCATTACGCTTATCTTGTCGGTGCGCTTATCTACGACGCAGCCTGGGTCGTCTGCTACATCTTTTGTAAGAGTTATCGCCCACAGATGATCTGGGGCACCATCGTCTCCGCTCCATTCGCGCTCACCAGTATCCTGTTCATCCCGCAATACTGGACGCCGCCGTCTCTTTTTAATCTGGACGCCCGCTTCAAGGTTGGCATTGAGGATTTTCTTTGGGCAGCTGCCGTCGGAGGAATCGCTTCCGTCATCGGGGAAGCTTTTCTGAAGGAAAGATTCGCCGTTCGCCGCGGCCAGAAGCGCAAGCGCCACTTCGCGCCTTTCGTCGTCATGACGATTCTCTTCGTCGTCGTCGAGTGCTGGCACCCCGACAAGACCATGTACAACATGATCTTGTCGCTCCTTTTCGGGGCCGTCCTCGTCCTAATTCTTCGCCCGGACTTAATGCTCCTGATGGTCGTCGGCAGTGCGCTCTTCACGGTTCTTTATTGGCTGCTTTTCCTCTATTTCCTCGCCTTCTACCCGGAATTCATCGGCAAGTATTACAACGTCTCCAATCTCCTCGGCATTTCCATCAAAGGCGTGCCCATTGAAGAACTCATGTTCGCCGCATCCGGCGGCGCGGTCTGGAGCGTCGCCTACGAATACATCCAGGGCTACCGCCTCGCGTCCAACAAACGCTTCAGCCTGGTAGAAGGGCCATAGAGGGGGTTCCAGCCACAGCGCTCAGTTTTCGCCTCGCTGCTTTTTGAGTTCTGCGAGGCGTTTCTTAAGGTATTCGCGATATTCCTCAAGCAGCTTCGGATCTTTCGGCGTGGAGTAGATTTCGCTCGATTTGTATTTGCCTTCATCGAATTTCTTCTTCGTCCATTCATCATGGATGCGAATCTCATCGGCACGGTCGAGGACTTCTTTTACAAATTGCGGTGGAATGAAATAGACGCCCTCCCGATCGCCAACGACGAGATCGCCGGGCATAACGGTCACATTGCCTATGCGGATCGGCACATTGATTCCCGTCAGCATGACGTTGCCTATGGGAGTTGGATCGGCAGATTTGAAATAGGCGGGCATATCAATCGCGGATATCCCGTTCAGGTCGCGAATGCTGCCTTCCACGACCAATCCGCCGCCGTTCGTGGCTTTCATCACGTAATAGAAAAGGTTGTCGCCAACGACCGTTCCATCCACTTTCTTTCCGAAAATATCCACGACGAGGACGTCGCCCGGCTGCAGCATGTCAATCGCGGTTTGATTCATCAGTCGCCCAAGGCCGTGCTCCTTCGCTTTTTGTTGGGCCACTTGGTCCACGTCCTGCCGCAAAGGCATGAACTGTAGTGTGAAGGCGCGTCCGACCAGCGGTTTCGCCGGGTGCAAGATCTGGAATCCGTCTGCGAATTGATTGTTGTAGCCCTTTTCTTGAAGCGTCGCCCAAATCTCTTCTGAGTCGAGATCGCGAGCGCGCTCCAGTAGTTCGTTCGGAACCTTCGGGCGGCCATCGGGGAGTCGTTCAAACGGCTCCTTCGCTGTGTAATCCACCAGGTCTTGTTTCGAAAATGTGTTCAATTGAGCGCTAACGGTTGTGGGCTTGCTCAATGCGGTGCCGAGCAGGCAAAGAATAGACGCGGCGCTCACACGAAGAATTTTCCGGCAAATCAATCTGTCCATGGAATTCCTCCCATCGCGCCTGAAACTCTCAGAAGCAGCAACGTTTGTCAAAGCAAAATCTTGTGTGTAGAAGGCAATCTCGCTATTGTGTCTGCCGAACGCGAAAGTTTTGGAGGCGAAGTGGCACACCATCGCCCGTTTCTTCGTGACCGCCGTGAATTCCTCAGATATTCCGCGGCTTACTTGGCAACGCCACAGCTGTTCGACAGCCACGAATTCGAGATCTATCCCAAAAACGTCAACACGAATTCAAAGCCGTCCGACCTGAAGATCACCGACCTGCGAGTGGCAATCGTTGTAAAGCCCGGTCCCAGTCCTTGTCCTCTGATTCGCATTGATACAAATCAGGGTGTCAGCGGACTGGGCGAAGTGCGCGACGGCGCTAGCCCAACGTACGCGCTTTTTCTGAAAAGTAGACTGCTTGGCGAAAATCCGCTTCAAATCGATCGCTTGTTTCGAAAGATCAAGCAATTTGGCGGTCACGCGCGGCAAGGCGGGGGAGTTTGCGCGGTGGAAATGGCGCTGTGGGATATTGCAGGCAAAGTGTACAACGCGCCGGTCCATCAGCTGTTGGGAGGCAAGTTCCGCGACAAGATCCGGCTTTATGCCGATACGGAAGAATCACAAGATCCAAAAATTTACGCCCAGAGAATGAAAGAGCGCAAAGAAAACATGGGCTTGACTTGGCTGAAGATGGATTTGGGCGTCGAAATGGTTGCGGACACACCCGGCACCGTCACAAATCCGACCGACATCAATCAATGGCGGGCAAATGCGCTGCCGCATCCCCTGGTGGCTATGGAAGTCACGGACAAAGGGATTGCCATGCTGGAACAGTATGTTGCCGCGGTGCGCGATGCTGTCGGCATGGAAATTCCGCTATCGATGGATCATTTGGGGCATCTCGGCGTGAAGTCCATCATTCGTCTTGGCAAGGCTTACGAAAAATACAATTTGTCTTGGATGGAAGATGTGATCCCGTGGACTTACACCGATTTGCTGAAACAGATTTCGGAGCAGAGTCCAACGCCAATTCTCACTGGCGAAGATATCTATTTGAAGGAGCCTTTTCGTGTCCTGTGCGAAAGGCACGCGGTCGGCAAAATTCATCCGGATCTTGCAACATCTGGCGGAATTCTCGAAACGCACAAAATCGGCGACATTGCGGAAGAATTTGGCGTGCCGATGGCAATGCACTTCGCGGGAACGCCAATTTGCGGTATGGCAAATGTGCATTGCGCCGCAGCGACGCAGAATTTCCTGGTTATGGAGCATCACTCGCTCGATGTGCCGTGGTGGTCTGCGCTCACTCAGGAAGGCGCGAGCACGCCAATCGTTCAGCACGGATTTATTGAAGTGCCGGATCGTCCCGGACTAGGCGTAACTCTCAACGAAGACGTCGTCCGTCAGCATCTTGCGCCGGGGACCGGCTATTTTGAACCAACGCCTCAATGGGACAACGAGCGCTCGTGGGACAGGCTCTGGAGTTGATCTCCACTCGATCCAGCACTCTTAATGACTCTTGGAATTTGGTGGGGAAGAGCCGAGCAAAAACGCTCTTCACCAGATGTTTGGCACAAATGGGAATCCAACCGCTAACAATCTGTTTGAGATCGTTGCCTATTTGCAGAATGCGGAAGGTGTGCGCTTCGAGGTCCGATTCACGCGCACAGCCTTGCGAACGAAGTGGCGGCCGTCCTCCCATGGAACAAAACGCCTTGCTTCTGCCGCCTTGAGTCATTGATCGCTTGCTATTAAACCAGCATCATCCGTCCCAAATCCTTAGCCACATTCTGCCGTTTCCTGACGGCAGGAATGCAATTCTGACGGACGGGACAACGATTTTGGATTAAGGGTGAGCGATTCCCCGCAAAGCCCGCTACGGCCTAGAAGCTTCCCCTTTTGTCGAGCTCTTCTGCATCCCGGTGTCTATGTCTATCGAGTCTTCTAAGTAGGTTTGCGCCACGGCAAGCCAAGCGCAGACCCTGCAACTTGCAATCAAGTTCTCTCGATAGGCTTGGGCGACGCGAGACTTCTTTGCAACCTCTGTATCGTTGCCGGACGGCCCGTCGCTCCAACGACTATCTGACAGGCGAGTGTGCAAAGTCGCCATGACATTTGGACTGATCTGTATCGATACGTTCGTTGTTTCGCCTTCCGGGAAATTGTGTGCAATCAAGTGGCCCGCTTTAGCTTTGCAGCTCGTGATCGAGCGTGCCGCAGTGAATCGCTTAGAAAAACACGGCCGGAGAGACCTGAAAGCGGTGACTTAGCTTTTCCATCTGCTGTCTGTTCAATTGCCGCTTCTCCTTCAAAATCAAGGACACAATACTCTCGCCGCCCAGATCGTCCGCAAGGTCCTTTTGTCGGAGTCCGTTGGCATCCATTAGTTCCCTCAGCACCTCGACGCCCGAAGCCTTTTCGATAGTGAACTGCTTCGCTTCGTAGTCCGCGATCAAGACGATCAGCAGTTTGGCCGTTTCTGTTTCTTCCGAGCTTCGATGTGCCTTGCGCTGCAGTTCCAGAAGCCTGGAAACATAGGCCTCGTGCTGCTCGCGAGACGCAATGATCTTCGGAGCCTTTCTTTGACAAAATTTGGCTGGCAGTCGTTCAGCAATTGCACGCACTTTTCCACCCTCCTTTTCGTACTCTTTATGGGTCAACACCGCCAACACCGTAACTGTCCCCATCTCGTAGCTTATTAGGATATCAATCTGGCTTCGTTGTTCTTAATATCAAAAACCACGCAATCTCCAACCGGATCCGCATCCTTGCGCGTTCGTCTGACGGCGGGGAAATTATTCCAAGGAGGGTCAACCGCGAATGGTGGAGGCGGGGAAAGTTGGAATATTCACGAGTATTCGAGTATTGAAAACACGTAAGTTATTGAAAAATCGAGACGCTCCGGCTACTCAATCACAAGCAGGTCAAGAAAATACCATATTTGATGCTGGTGTGAGTATGGTAGAGTGATGGTCATGAACACGGCGCGGAAAATTACGGTCGAAGTATCAGAAGAGCTGTTGGAAAAAGCGCAGCAGGCCAGCGGCGAAGGTATCACGCAAACCGTGCGAACGGGATTGCAGCTTGTCGCAGCTTCACGGACTTATGCGCGATTGCGAGAGTTACGAGGGAAAGTTAAATTTTCGCGAACGGCCGCGACGCTAAAGGATGATCGGTGATCGCCGCCGACACAAGTACGTGGATAGCATTTCTTGAAGGAGAAACGGCGCCCGACACCGAGCTTCTCGATCAGGCGTTGGGTGAACCGGCAATTGGTGATGATTCCGGTGGTGCTCATTGAGCTGTTGAGTGATCCGAAGCTCTCTGGTTCGGTCGCGAAAACTCTTTGCGATGTGCCATCGATTGAACTTGGAACCGGCTATTGGCAGCGAGCCGGAGAGTTGCGAGCGAAAGTTCTGGCGAGACGGAGAAGAGCACGTCTAGGCGACGCTTTGATCGCTCAAAGCTGCATCGATGGGGGGATTTCTCTCCTCACCCGAGACCGAGATTTCCGTGCCTTTATCGAAGCGGCAGGTCTCAAGCTAGTGGTCTAGCACATTTTCCTGCTGGGTCAGGAGACGGCTACGGCCCTGATTGCCGTACTCGCGGCGGGGAAATCACATCTCGTCTGGCAAGCCGCGTCCCACCTAGACGGCAGCACTCTCCAGAACTTCGCGAAGACGCTTGCCGACTATCAAATCTTCGCCGGGCTGCAACATCCACACGCCGATGACAATGGTATTTTCCCCTCCGGGAAGGCCTGCGCTTGCAGGGCCGCCACCGGTGGCAGGATTGATTTCGATGCGAGGCTTGCCCTCGCGCATTTTTTGCATGAGTTCGCGACCGGTAGTCTTGATACGCGAAGCATCGTAGGTGATCAAGAGGTGCGGAACGTGATTGGCGACCAAAGGAATGAAGACTTTCGTTTCGACAGTCGGAATTCTCTTTAGCTGCTCGGCGATGCGGTCCGCGCGTTTGCGGAATTCGGTTTCCATGGCGGCGTCGTCCTGAGTCAAAAACGAATCGACCGCAGCCACCATACCGACGATTTCCTCCTTGGCAACTTTGAGGCCGCGGCCAATCGCATTTGAATTTGGCGAATTGTTCAAGCGAGCCGATTCGATTAGATCTTTCCGACCGAGAAGCAGACCAGCGCACTGAGGTCCACGCATACCTTTGCCACCGGAAAACGCCACGAGGTCGAAGCCCATCTCCGTGTAGTTCCACAGATTAGAAATGGGAGGAACGTCCGCGGCCGCGTCGTTGAAACACGGGACGCCATGCTTGTGTGCGATGCGAATCCAGTCTTCACGGCTGATGGGAGCTTCAACAGCGTTGAAGAAGTTAGTCATCACGGTCTTTTCCGTGAAGGCGTTCTCGTACTGCTCCGTCGTCTCGACTTCGATGACTTTGACACCGCAGTTTCTCATCGCGTGGTCGTATTCATAGCGGTGCGATTTTTGAACAATGACTTCGTTTTTCAAGTCCCGCGATTTCCGTGGGAATACTGGCGATCGCCTCCTTGTTGCCCAGCGTCATGCAGGCGGCTGTTCCGAGTGTGAGCGCTGCCGCCGCCCCCGATGTGACCAGAGCGCCGCCGCAGCGGAGCTTCCCAGCCAGATAGTTTCCCGCTGCTTCGTGAAGTTCCATCAAATGAACGGGTTTTTTCGCAGCGAGCGCGACGGCAGCCTGCACCTCCGGCGGCATCGTGGACGCCGTGAGGACTGTGTAGGTTCCGGCGGCGTTAATGAACGTGGAGACGCCAAGTTTCTCGTAGTAGTCGACGCCTTTCGGCATGGAAGGCAGGGAGGCTTCCGCTACCAGTTCGTTCGCGGCCGAAGCCGCGTACGCACTAACCCCACCAGCGACCAGCGCCTGCGTTCCCTTGCGCAACCACCCGCGGCGACTCAGTTTCTCTGCCATAGCAGCTCCTCATTTGCCGTTAAATCGTTCAGTGACGCGGAAAATCGTCGGCTGTTGCCGGACTGGAACGACCTTCCGCAGGACTCAAGAAGTATTGCGGCCGCGCTTTCTCCCACTCGGTCATGGTGAGGCCGGAGGGATCGTAGAGAATGCTGCCAGCGCGAATCGTGATTCGCGCGACGATTTGGACGTCGGCGTTCATCTTCGCGTAGCCGCAGTCGATGTAACCGAATTTTCCGTGAAGCTCCTCAAGTACGGCCACATCAGCTTCCTTGCCAACCGAAAGGGTGCCGAGTTCAGACCTGTGGATCTCGCGCGCAGGATTCACTGTGGAGCGGCGAATGAGGTCGTTCAATGGAACACCCATTGCACGGAATTTGGAGAGTACGTTGGTCATGCTGACGGTCCGGTAGTCGCCGGTGTGAAGGTCCGTGGACATGGAGTCCGGGATAAAGCCCTGCTTCATGGCGGGAACTGCATTGCGGAACCAAAAGCTGCCGGCACCGTGGCCAGCATCAAAGTAGACACCACGCCGACGGGCTTCCGCCAGAATCGGGTTGATTTTGCCGTCGTTGAGAATAATCGGAAACTGTTGCGCAAAGACGTGGGTGTGGATGTCGCCAGGACGAGCCTTTTTCAGGATCAGATCGGAATAACTGCGGTCCGGTCGAGGCCAGAAGTCGTACATAACCGGAGTTTTTGTGGCGAATGCACAGGCGATCGCGCGGTCGACGGCAACCCAAGGAGTGTGTTCGTCGTCCCACGGGCCTGAGGTCCAGTAGTGTGCGGTTTTCACTCCGATGAGAATCTCTGGATACTTCTGGATCGTTTCGGCACAGAGCTTGACGTCCATCTGGTCGACGGACTGCTCAAGTCCACCATCCATACCGTTCGCGACAATATTGAGGAACGCAAGAACGCGAACCTGTGCGCGGTCTATGACCTCTTCTTTCTCCAGCAGGAAGGTATCGGCGCCGGCGGTGCCAGCATCAACAATCGTGGTTACACCGGAGGTCAGGGCCCAATCTGCAGGAATACCGAGTGGTTGAAGGCGCAGGCGCGCTTCCGGTGTAAACCAGTCCAAGGGAGCGCCCCCGTGGCCGATGTGATAGTGAATGTCGATCAAGCCAGGGGTGACATAGAGCCCGGTGACGTCCACAACTTTCTTCGCTTCGGAAGTGGGTATGTCCTTAGCAATGGCGGCGATTTTTTGAGCAGTGATCGCCACGTCCATAACTCCGTCCAAGTCGTTGGCAGGGTCAATGACCCGACCGCCCTTTAGCAAGAGATCGTACCGCGGTGCTTGCGCCGCTCCGCTAGAAACGAGACCGAGAACTCCCGCCAACACCAGTGATATTTTCAACGCGAACTTCAACAATGTATCCACGATTGTTTCTTTTCCGGCCCAGGATATTTGCGCACCAAGCCAGGGCAGACTCCGCCGCGGAGAAAGAAATACTGGCTCGACGCCGCACAGACCGCGGCAAGTCTAACTGCCAGGATGAGGATTGTCATCTCTGTTGAGCGAGCAGAGAGATAGGACATTTGTACTAATGCTGCCGAAGCCAGATTTTTCATCTGGCGAAAATTTCTGACGAGCTTCTTAGTACAGGAGATTGCCTGCGAGCCGCGGGAAGTTCCCCTTATAATCGGGCTTGCGACAGGTTTCCAGGGAAGACCTGGAGGACGCAAACGCTCTTTCAAAGGGAATAAGACCGTGGACCGGAGATCATTCGTCAAGCGCAGTTGCCTCGGGAGCGTGGCGCTCTTTCTGGATCACTTTGGCACTTCGCCATCCTATAGCGAAGACTTGATTCCACAGGCACCACCGATTCGCGTCAATGAGCCCCAGTCGACTTCCATTGCTCCGCTTCGAATGCCCGGGCTATATCCGGGTCGCGTGATCGAGATTGCGGACGAACGCTCGATTGTCGGGAACCGTGTCTCTCAACCGACGATTCGCCAGATGCTCGATCAAGCGATGCGGGAGCTGACAGGCGAGAAGTCCGTGCGCGAGTCCTGGGCTAAATTCGTTCGACCGCAGGACGTCGTCGGAATAAAAATCAATCCCTCCGGCGCGCCAGCGTGTTGTTCTTCGCCGGAGATTGTGCGGGAAATTGTTGCGGCGGTACAATCTGTCGGAGTTCCTGCGCGAAACATCGTTGTTTACGATCGCTATGCCTATGAAATGGACATCGGTAGCTACCACGTATTGGTTCCAGCAGGAGTGCGTGTCGTCGGCGTTGAGCAGGACAAGTTGGACGCCTCAGGTTACGACGCAAACATCTATTGCGAGGCCAATTTTTTTGGCGAGTGGGAAACGCGTTCGTATATGGCCAGCATTGTCGCAACTGGCGTGACGAAAATCATCAATGTGCCCACCATGAAAGATCATTCGGCTTCGGGCGTGACGGGCTGTCTGAAGAAAATCTCGGATACGGCACCTTCAACAACGTACACCGGTCGCATCGGATGCCGTTTTCCTTCACGGACCCGCTGATTGGCGTGATGTGCTCGGTGGAGCCCCTCCGCTCCAAGGCAGTTCTTCATATTATGGACGGGACACGCATGGTCTGGCACGGAGGGCCGTTGACGCAGAATCAAGACTTTATCCATCAGGCAGGCGTCATGCTCCTGGGGACCGATCCAGTTGCGATGGATACCATCGAGCTGGAGAAGATTGAAGCCAAGAGAAGCGCGGAAGGAGCGCCCTCCGTCTGGTCGCGCGATCCGAATAGCCTGACGCAAAATGGGGCGGAGTTTTACCAGGACGCAGCGAAGAACTTATTTTATCGGCAGCCTCACCACATCGCGGCAGCAGGAAAACTGGGATTGGGTGTTTCCGACTTGAAGCAAATTGACCATCGCCTCCTCCGTATTCGCGGATAAATTATGTCTGAGGATTGTTTCGAATAGAGATTCGACGCTGTCCGAAAAAGATTGGCCGACATTGCTGCGCGATAGTTCGCGCACCGGTGGACAGAATTCGCAATCGTTCAAAAAACCTGCAGGGGCGCGATGGCAAGCAAAAGTGGATGGGAACGTGCGCACCGCCCCCATATTGAGGGACCATTTTTTGTACGTGACGTGGCTTTTCAGGCTACTTACATGCGATCGATATCGCGACAGGACGCCTCAGATGGAAATACAAAGCGGGAGCGGCGATTCATTCGACGCCATCGCTGAGTAGCAAGCGCATACTATTTGGTTGTGGGGACGGCAACGTATACGCCGTGGATAGCGAAGCCGGCACAAAACTTTGGAATTTCACCACCGCCGGCGAAGTTTGGGCGTCGCCGGTCGTGAGGAGCGATGTCGTGTATCTCGGCAGCGCTGATGGAATCACATACGCCGTCAACATCGAAACAGGCGCCCTCAAGTGGAAACAATCCCTCGGCGGGCGAATTTATTCGACCGCATATGCGACGGAGCAGCGCGTCTTCACAGGTTGCGGTGATGGCTATGTCTACGGCCTCGATGCAAAGACCGGAAAAATCGTGTGGAAAACAGGGACGGGAAATGGAATCGATTCCTCTCCTGCAGTCGTCGGGGAAACGGTTTTGGTTGGCTCGAATGATTTCTTTTTCTACGCACTCAACGTCTGTGACGGATCCATTCAGTGGAAGTACGAAGCCGGACTGGGCATCAGTTCCGCCCCGGCAGTGTCCCGCAATCTCGTTTTTTTCGGAAGCAAGGACGGTATCTTGCAGGCGTTGGACCTTCAAACAGGAAGACTTGCTTGGAAAACCCGTGTCGGCCAGGTAGTCACCGCGCCGCCCGTCGTTAGCGGTTCGACGATCTGGATCCAGTCAGGAATTATTCACGCCTTAAACACGACGGACGGAAAAATTCTTTGGCGTGCCGGGCTTGGGGACGGCGTGCAGTCGGCGCCGGTAGTCACCGAAGACGGAGTCTACCTTGCGAGCATGCAGGGCGACATTTATGCACTGGCCTAGGCCTTATCTACTCATTGTTTTCCTCATAGCCAGCGTATCTTTTTCCCACTTGTGTGAGCAGACGGAGCCACCTGTCTATAAGAAGCGCTACATTATGGGGACGGTATTTGAGGTTGTCGTCTATGGACTCCCGGCGGATCACGCTTCCGCGGCGATTGACAAAGCCCTCGACGAAGCGGTGCGACTCGATCACGTGATGAGCAATTACAAAGACGACAGTGACTTGAGCCGGATGAACCGTACCGCACAGTTTCAGACCACGGAAATTCCTCCTGATTTGTACAGAGTCATCGAGGAATCCCTGCCATATTCGCGACTTTCTGATGGGCGTTTCGATATCAGCGTCGGCCCTCTGGTGGACTTATGGAAAGCGGCCATGCGAGGAGGACCGATGCCGACTGCGGGAGAGGAAGCGAGGGCCCGGGATTGTGTCGGCTATAAGAAAATCAAATTGATCCCTCCGAACCGGATCGAATTTCATTCGCCTTGCATGCGCCTCGACTTGGGTTCTATCGGAAAAGGCTATGCGGTTGACCGCATGGCTGAAAATTTGCGAGCTCAAGGCGTCCGGAGCGCGTACATCGACGCGGGGGGCAGCACCATGTACGGAATCGGGACGCCGCCGGGGAAAAAGGGCTGGACCGTGCATCTCCGGGATCCTTCGAGCAGCCTGAATCCCGAAGCGATGTTGATGGACAACAGCATTTCCACGTCGGAGCAAACAGCCGACAGCGCGCTTGGAGGGGAGTCGCCTGGACACATCGTTCTGCCGACAAGCGGCAAGCCTTTGAGGACCAAGTATGCTGTGAACGTTGTCGCAAAGTCGGCGACGGAGTCGGACGCGCTTTCGACGACGTTGTTGCTGGTTGGGCCGGAGAATGGCGCAGTGATGATCAAAGGGCGGAAAGACGTGGCCGCAATGTGGATTTCCAAGGACGGCGAAAGAACAGTTGCTGACAACGGAGTACAAATCTTTCGGGAAAATCGTGCTGGTGCGCAAACGGATGGGAACAGCGCTAGAACGAAGATTTCCGGCAGTCCAGACCAGAAATGAATCGGATGAAACTCAGAAACTTTCTTCGGCCATTGATCCTTGGCGGTTTGCTCGTGCCGCAACTTGCTTCAGCCATGGTTTTCCTGCGGATTTCGGGAAGCGAATTACCTGCCGGTCGGGACATGGGTGTGAAGAATTTGGTTTTTGCCTGGCCAATCGCAGACGTTTCGGCGGTGCGTAAGGTTCAAGCGCAAGGTTATCAGGTATTTTTTGAGGCGCCGCCCGGCGATCTTTCAGCAGCCGCCGAAAATGCGGAGAAGATGAACATCGCTGGAGTCATTCTTGCGATGGGGAATGTGGACGGCCCCGGCGATAACGAATTGTTCCGACTCGTGACAGCGGCTCATCCTCGCCTCTCATTTTTGCTACTCAATCCCGGCGGCAAAGAGCCTCAAATGAGAGGGCGGTTGGTCGTTGAGCGGAACGGAATCTTGCAGGTTTCCAGTCCGACTTCCCAACCCTGGGTGGATACGAACCTCGCCTTGGTGAAGCTTGCGCGCGCCTTTCGTCCCAATGTGACCCCACTCTACAGTTTTCACTGGGATTTATCCGACGCGTTGCGGAACAAGCTGGGGCCGGCCGCCGAAGACTATTGCCTCGCTATCTCCGAAGCCAACGCGTTCCACGCCGATGTGATTCTCGATCTACACGAAAACCTGCTGCAGGGTTTGCTCCGCAAGGAATCTTCGGCTTGGGCAGTCTGGACCAACGTAAAGCGCTATCTTGCTTTTGAGCAGTCGGAGGGCGCCGCGAGCAAGCTGCGACCCGTGGCGAATACATGCGTCGTTATGGACACCGTGGCCCCGAGTTATGAAGGATTGAATCTGATGGCGCGGCACAATATTCCGTTTGTGGTGTTAAGGCCCGGAGATTTAGAGCAAAAACTCCTGGAATCGTTCGACACTCTGGTTGTCTTCAGCGCTCCGAACAGTGCTGCGGTTACCTTAGTGGGCGACTTCGCGAAGCACGGTGGAATCGTCGTACTTGTGAATCTACGCGGGGAATTCCCTTGGCATTCTCTGGAGCCCGCTCACAAAGACAAGCAGGCGACCGCCTACAACGTGGGCGCCGGGCAAGTGGTCGAACTCGCGGAATCGGTCATCGATCCGGAAGCATTTTCGCGGGATCTTCGAAGACTGATGGGTGTTCAGCGGACGACCCTTGGTTTGTGGAATTCTTTGACGAGCGTGGCTGTTGCTGACCATCAAGACTCCAACGACGAAACGATTGTAAACCTGGTGAACTACGCTTTGGAAGCCGAACCGGTTCAGGTGCAAATCAAGGGTCACTTCTCATCGATTCGCTATGAATCGCCCGATGGAGGATGTTGTCATTACCTGACTCCGGTCGAGCGTGGCCCTTTCACGGAGTTTGTCATACCTGCCCCTATTCAGGGTGAAGTTCATCTGAGCCGCTAGACATTATGCGGCACTGGCGGTGAGCCGGCCCACGGATTCCTCAGGATTCTGCGCCATGAAAAAGAGGATGCTCCTTAAAGAAGACACCAATCGATTTGGTGGAGGCGGGGGGAGTCGGAATATTCAGGGCTGTTGAAAACACGGAACTTATTGATTTTTCGAGACGCTCAAAAACGTAGAAAACGGCAAAATTGCGCCTAACTGGAACGTATCTGGAACGCGGGATTTTCAGTGCTCCTGCCAATTTTGTGAGGTTTTTCTAGAAGGAAAAAAGAATCTCAAACCGGGCGAGTAGATTTGAACCACCGAGATAGCTATGAAGAGGCCGGGCCATGTCACACGTCCGATCAGGTTTGAAGGCCGGTCTCCAGCGGGATGCGATACGCTCCCAATGTTCGACGTGCTCAAGGCACAAAAAAGGAGACCGGCGATGAAGAAGATTAGCACTGTGCAGGTATTTGGGAGCGAAATTTTGCAGGAGCAAAAGCTGACGATCGGTGTGGATCTGGGAGATCGTTGGTCGTTCTACTGTGTTTTGGATGAAGCAGGCAAGATCATTCTGGAACAGAAAGTAGCGACAACACCGGAAGCGATGAAGCAGACATTTGGAAAGATACCGCAGAGTCTGATGGCCCTGGAGACAGGAACACATTCGCCCTGGGTAAGCCGGCTGTTCACGGAGCTGGGGCACGAAGTGATCGTGGCGCACGCACAAAAAGTGGAATTGATCACCAAGAGCAATCGGAAAGATGATCGACACGACGCGCGGACACTGGCGCGACTGGCGCGATCGATCCCGAGTTGTTGGGGCCGGTGCGGCATCGCAGTGTGCGAGCGCAAATCCATCTAACGGTGATCCGGGCGCGAGCCGAACTGGTCAGTGCACGAACGGCCCTGGTGAATGCAGCACGCGGGTTGGTGAAGTCTTTTGGTGAACGGCTGCCCAAGTGTGGTACGTAGCAGGTGAGCCGGGAGCTGGCCGCCGAATTGAGCACAGAGTTGCGGGATGTTCTGGAACCGTTGCTCAATGAGATCGAATCGCTGAACGAACGCATCCAGGAATACGACGAACGGATAGAGAAAATCGCCAAGGAAGTGTACCCGGAAGTGGCCTTGCTGAAGCAAACGCGGTTCAAAGTAGGCGGCGGCAGTTATCTCTCTTCTCACGCCCCCCGCGTCGTTCTGGGTCTGGGCAAACACGAAAGACTCGACACACTGGAATCAAATGGCCCCAGCCCAGCGGGCTCGTCCAAGCGCATCACCGATCTTCCCATCAATCGCTATATCACCATTGTCGAAGGCGAGGACAAATGGAAATATCCAGCACACACGCCCAGATTTTGCTGTTCTGTCCCGTTCTTGTCTGGCAAGTCCAAATCGTGAGGTTGGAAAATCCATGAAATATCTCTCCATTCTGTTGGTGGTCACGCTCTGCTCCGCCGGATACGCGCTTGCACAGGAGCCGAATAATCCTCCGCCGACGTTTACCAAAGACGTAGCGCCGATTTTGCAGAAGCATTGTCAAACCTGCCATCGGCCTGGCGAGGCTGCACCCTTCTCCATGCTCACCTATGAGCAAACGAAGCCCTGGGCGACCACGATCAAAATGGTGGTTACACATAAGATCATGCCGCCGTGGTATGCCGATCCTCAGTACGGACATTTTGCAAACGAACGGTCATTATCCGCGGCCGAAATCCGGACCTTGGTGACGTGGGTGAATGCAGGCGCGCAAAAAGGAGCCGAGGAAGATATGCCGCCTCCAATAAGAGATTTTGTCGAGGGCTGGGGCATCCCCACGCCAGACGTGGTATTTCAGCTGCCAAAGCCTTTCCCTGTCCCGGCTGCTGGAGTGATCGACTACCAATACGTAATCGTGCCCACAGGCTTTACCGAAGATAAATGGGTGCAGATGCTCGAGGTTCGCCCAACGGACCGCGCCGTCGTTCATCACATCATCGCTTACCTCCGCGAACCTGGATCGAATTACTTCAAGGACCAAAAGAAAGGCGTCTTTTTTCTGGCCCCGCCCGCCAAAGTGGACGAAAAGACCGACACCAGCGCGCTGCCAAGCGATTTTCTCGTTGGCTACGCTCCAGGCCAGCCCGCCGAAATTCTCCATCCCGGCGAGGGCAAGCTCATCAAAGCCGGCTCCGATATCGTTTTTGAAGTTCATTACACGCCGAACGGAACACCCACTACGGACCAGACTAAGCTCGGTCTGGTTTTCGCCAAGGCGCCCCCTAGAGACCGTGTGCTGACTCTCTCGGCTTCGAACGGAACCTTCAAGATTCCACCCGGCGCTCCTGATTATAAGGTGGATGCTACCTTTGAAGTGCGCAAGGACGTCACGCTGGTGGCCCTGCATCCTCACATGCATTCGCGCGGGAAAGCATTCGAATACAGATTGGTATTTCCGGACGGCAGGAAAGAGACCATCCTGAGTGTGCCGGCTTTCAACTGGCATTGGCAGTTGTGGTACAACCTCGCGGAACCAATCGCACTCCCGCAAGGCACGAAAATAGAATGCACCGCCCATTTTGATAATTCGCCCAACAATCCCGAAAATCCAGACCCGACCAAAAGTGTGATATGGGGACAACAAAGTTGGGATGAAATGATGGTGGGATTCTTCAACCTAAGGTTTGACGCAGCGATGCCCGCGCAAGAGATAAAAGCACAGGAAGGAGCTGTTCACGTCCATTAATATGTTCACGCCCGTGCGAAACTTGCCCAATCATTTTGTGGCGCGCGCTCTGCTGCTCGCGCTTGCAGCATGCTTGATGAATGACATACTCGCAGCGCAAACCAAATCCCCAAGCTTCCGCGTGCTCGCCCTGGCCGAGCACGGCGGCATTCATAAGCCCTTTGTCGACGCGGCCAAACCTTGGCTGGCCAAATTGGGGAGCGAAAACAATTTCACCCCGTGGACTACATCGAAGACACCGAAAAAATAGACGACGCTTTCCTTGCAAACTACAATGCAGTTAGAATGGTGGAGGCGGGGGGAGTCGAACCCCCGTCCGAAAAGCGCTACGCCACGGAGCCTACATGCTTATCTCAGTTCAGTTTGGTTCGCCGGTCGCGCTCAGAACGAGCAAGAAACGCATCCAGCTAGTCCGATGGTTCTCGCCGAAGCCTTACGGACCGAAAGGCTCTGGCCAGCTCACTGTTTGACGCTTCTTACCGGGCCCATGAGCAAAGCCCGGGGAAGCGTGCGCTTAATTAATTAAGCAGCAAGTGCCAAGTTGTTGTTGGCAGTTCTAGTTTCCAGCCGATTACGGGTGGTTGGCCCCCGGCATGCCTTCGGGACGCGACAGCTTCCGTCGAAACCGTGTCGCCCCCATTTGACCCCTCATTTTACCACTTCCCCCGCTTTGCATCTTGCCAAACGGCGGAGTTTTGGCCCGCAACCCGAACCGACGCCTACTGGAGATTCTGGTCTGATCTTTCTCCGGCCAGTTCGCTGAGCCAAGCACTCCTGGGCCGCCCTCGCCGTCCTTGTTGTCTGTGGTTTGTTGGCAAGTTGCAGCGGCGGAAGCAGCCCCGGCGGTGGCACAAAGACCAATCCTAATGGCACGCCGGCAGGAAACTACACAATCACTGTCTCCGCCACAACAAACACAGCCGCCACGCGCTCAACAACCATCAATTTGAATGTGAACTAGTTTCGAATCGCGTCTTTCGTTGCGGGACTTTCCATTGGCCTAGCGCTGAATCAAGCCTCGGCGGCTGCCGCTACACTCTTGCCAGTTCCTTGGTTCCGCCGCATCGGCTGGCGTTTCCAGTAGGTCAGTGACCGCCAAACCCACTCGAGTGGTCCAAATTGAAAATACTTCAGCCAGATCGGGCTTACCGTCAGATTTACGATCCATACGGCCAGCATCACCAGCATCAATTGCGAAAGCTGCAGTTTCCCAAACAACTTAAATCCGTACCCATTGAATAGCAAGCTGCACAGTATGCTTGTTCCGATGTAGTTGCTCAATGCGGTCTGCCCAATCGCCGCAAGCCGCTTGGTTAGCCAGGTAAACAAGCCAGCCTTCACTGCCAAAACCACGAGCGCCGCGTTTCCAATCGCAATTCCAAGTCTTTGCACGTCATATGGCAAATATCCCCAAATGTGATAACTCAACAGCGTGTAGCCACTGCGCCTGTACTCCCAATACATCAGCAAACCCAGGGGCACACCAATTCCGTAGCCCCAAAGGGCAATTTTCGCATAAATTTTGTTCGCCAGTTCGCCTGCCAGGAATCCTGACTGCATCAAGCCCATTCCAATCAGCATCATTCCCAACGCGTCACAAAATCCGAATCTGTAGTAAGAAGTGCTCTCGAATACGAATGTCCCTTCTGCGTTCCTCTTCACGACCGACCAGAAACCTCCCAATGCTTTGGCCGTTTGCTCTTGGATATCGTGCGCTTCCGGCTTGACCTCCTTTTCCAGTTCATGCCATTTCTTCACGTCCTCTTTCTCTTCTTCCGTCAAAGTCTGCCCCGTCTTTTGCGCTTGCTCGGTCGCCACGGCGCGCCGCGCCATATGTGCGTAATCTTCCAACTTTACGATTCGGAATGTGAGCACCACAGCCAGGACCGCAAAGCCACTCACGAAAAGCCTCTTTGCGCTCAGCTTGCGGCATGGATATAGGAAAAGAAGTGCAGTGACTCCGTAGAAGTACAGCACGTCCCCCCACCAGATGAAGTAACCGTGCAGGATGCCAAATAGCACCAGCCACATGTTGCGGCGCGTGAAGATATCAGCCGACTTCGACCCCTCTCCGCGCCTCTCCGCGCGTCCCGTGAGCAGAATCGCGCCGGCACCGAACAGCATGGAAAACAGAGCCCGCATCTTTCCGTCAAAGAAAATGAAGCGTATACCCCAGATATCTTCATTCAGTTGTGAGACGTGCCCCAGCGCGTGCGGATTGCTGTCGATCCCGTCAGCCAATCCAAACGAAGTCATGTTCATGACCAGAATTCCCAGGAGTGCGAATCCCCTCACCACGTCTATGGACGAAATCCGTTCTTGCTGGCTTACCGGCCCGACCTGCGCAATGGTTGCCATTGCAAACCTCTCTTCTCACCCGGGTCCCTCGTCTTGGCCCGTCACTTGGTGCGGAGAGTATCACCATTGGCGTATCCCACGGCAGAGCAGAAACTTTGGCTTCGAGGCGCAAAAAACTCCGTTCAAGCCCTCCCTCTGACCCCTTCAAACTGTGTCCTATCAAGCATTTCCGACCTGCAACAATTGGGCACACAAGTACCCCAGCACCGTTGACGATCGCTCCGACCCCTTCCACAATGGCAAAACGGGAGCTTTCTGAGACATTGGCCCCGTTTACAGGTATGGCGCAAGAACCTACAGCCGTTGAACAAGCGATTGCACGCGCTTTGCGCGACAATCTTGAACGCCTTCAGCGCTCCGCCGAGGAGATGCACCATGCCGTCAATGACGTGGTGTCGGCCTGCGCCAGCAACCGGCCCACGAATGCGCTTCCGCCACTCCTGCGTGCCCAGACGGCCGCCGCTTCTCTTAACGCTTCCTTAGAAGTTCTATCGAGATTTGTTACCGTTGCGCTTCAGCCGTCCCAGCGTACGCCATTTGAGGCCGAAATCGCCCGACTCAGCGCTGCTGTGGCCGTTGAAGCGCCCGCTGCCGTACCTGAACCCGTTCGCCCGGACCAGTCTCTGCCGAAACCGATGGCCGCGGCCCCGGTCGCTGCGGTGCCCGTCGCGGCTCCTCCGCCCCCTGCCCCGCAGTCGAAGCCCCAGCGGCTCGCTCCACGGTCGAATTTGAACCGGCGCCCTTGCCCGTGGACGAAGCCCCGGAAACCGCCACGGACTTCGACGTCAACCACCTTTCCGCTGAGGAACAGGAATTGCACAGGCGTGCAAATCGGGTAGCGAAAGTTTCTATGCAAGATATTAAAATGTTGAGACCGGAACAGGTACGCCTGGCCCGCGAGAACAAAGACATCTGTATCAGATTGAAAGACGACATTGAGAAAGCTCATCGCGAATACGACCGCCGCTTCAAGCCGATCATGGATCACCCAGTCGACTATTTTTACAAATGGCTGGTGGAGATTTTGGCGGAAGGCGACGCGAGCGCGCTCGGTGAATATCCTTACGCGCCCGTTAAGCACCACTAATTTTCCATTCGGAAGATTTCTGCGCTCCGCGATTCCGTTTGTGCTCGCATTTTTTGTCGTGCTCGCACTTGCATTTTCTGGCTCAGCGCAGACTACGAAAAAGAAAAAGTCGAAAAACCGGCGCAGACGCAATGCTCCGGCTGCAAGCCGCAGACGATTGCTCCGGACATCGCAACTTCTTCCGCGGAAGAAGCGGACGCGCTGACACAGCTTTCTGACCTCGCGCGCTCGCTGCACAACGCTGCTCCCGGCTCCTACGAGAAGCTATCCGCTTTCGCTACGAAACATGCCAATGACGTCTGGGGCGCCAGAGCCGCGCTTGCCCTGGGCTACGACGAGTATCAGAAAAACCGCACGGCAAATGCACTAGCTTGGCTGAACAAGGCGAAAGGCGATACCGTCCTGCAGGAATATGTTTTGTACTGGCGCGCGCAAACCAATCGCGCTGCGAGGCGCAACGCGGATGCCTATGCAGATCTGCAAAAATTGCTCAACGAATTTCCGAACACGGCGATCAAGGAACAGGTCCTCGATGCGTTCACACCGGTGGCCATGGAACTCGGTCACGCGCAGGCTGCCGTCGATGCCCTGAACGGCTATTCGCCTACAAACAGCAAGCCCGCTCTGCTGCTCGATCGCGCGCACGCGTATCAATCCTCCGGCCAGCCCGTTCGTGCGGTGAAGGATTACCAGACGATCTTCTACAAGTATTCGCTCACGGACGAAGCGAAAGCTGCGGGCAGCGCCTTGCCCGGGCTGCAAAAGCTGCTTCGATCGGAATTTCCATATGGCACCGGGGAAATGCAGGAACAGCGCGCGCAAGCATTTTTCGACGCCCACAAATGGCGCGAAGCGAAGCCGGAATTTGAAAAACTCGTTTCCATGCTGAAGGAAACATCAAATCCAGTCCGGCAACGCGCTCAACTCCGCGTTGCGCAATGCCGCGTACAATTGAAATCGTCCATTTCGCTGATCTCGTCTCTCGCCACCGCCGATCCGGAAGTGGATGCAGAACGTCTCTACGCCATTTCACAATTCCAGCGGAGCGCAAAGAACGAATCCGCAATGCTCGCCGCAATCGAACAGGTCACGCAGAAATATCCGGACTCGAAATGGGCCGATGAAGCCTTAATGGCGGCAGGGAACTACTATTGGGTCGGGCTCAACCGCAACAAAGCCGCTTCCTATTACCAGCGCGTGCTCGACACCTATCCCAGCAGCAAGAATGATTTCAACGCTGAATGGCGCATTGCCTGGGTCTCTTATCTGAATCGCGCTGCGGATTCTGACGACCGCTTCCGCGTTTTCCTGTCGAAATATCCTGTCTCCGCGAATACCGTGGACGCGCTCTACTGGCTTGGCCGCAACGCAGAGACCTCCGACAATCCCGCGCGTGCACGTGCGTTCTACACGAAAGCCGTAGAGCGTTTTCCGCAAACCTATTTTGGTTACGCCGCAGCGGCCCGTCTTGCCAAGCTGCCTCAGAGCGATCCCGACCCCGTCGAATTTCTGGATAAAATTCCCCCGCCGCCGGCGCTGCGTTCGTTCGACGAACCAATTCCCGCCGCCGCGGAAGACCGCTGGGCCCGCGCGCAGGCGCTGCGTTCGATTGCATTCGATTCTTCGGCTGAACAAGAGCTGAAGTCCGCGTTCTTCGCAACCGGTTCGCCACAGTTTTTGCTCGGGGCTGCGCAAGCCGCATTCGATCAAGGGCACTACGCCTCCGGCATGGCTTATGCGCGCACGATCGTGCCGAGTTTCGATTCGCGAAATTTCAATGAAATTCCTTTGCCGGTCTGGAAAGCGCTCTATCCGCTTCCTTACGAATCGCCTGTGCGCAGGGAATCCGGCAGGAACGATCTCGATCCAGCTGTCGTCGCCGGGCTGATTCGTCAGGAATCGACATTTCAAGCCGATGCGGTGTCTCATGCCAACGCGTATGGCTTGATGCAGTTGTTGCCCAAAACGGCAAAGATTTTGTCTAGGCAGCTTCGCGTTAGGTACAACAAGAATCTCCTGTACTCGCCGGACTACAATATTCAGCTCGGCACATACTATTTCAAGGGGCTTGTGCAGCTCACCGGCGCGCCTGAATATGCGCTCGCCGCCTACAACGCCGGCGAAGACCGCATCGCGTTGTGGAAGTCCGAACGCCAATACGATGAGATTCCCGAACTAGTCGAATCCATCCCGTTCACTGAAACGCGCGAATATGTCCAAATCGTTCTCCGCAACGCCCAGCTCTATCGAGTGATTTATGGAAGCGGCCCGACTCCTGTGCCAACAACGGCCGCCGCCGCCGGCTCTTCTTCCCAGGGCCATCGTTAGTTCCGGAATCGCGTAACCCCTTTAAAACGCCGCCCGTCTGAGCGCGAGCTTTGCTTTTTCCTCATTCAACCTTAAACTTTCAACCTTCAACTCTTTCAGGTGACGGATGACAACAGAATCCTCCATGGCGCAGATTTCCCGCCGCATGATTTCGGCGAAGGCCGAACAATTTACAGAGTCTGTCATTCGCGAGATGACTCGCCTGGCGCTAAAGCACAACGCCGTCAATCTCTCGCAGGGTTTTCCCGACTTTCCCGCGCCTGACTCCGTAAAAGAGGCCGCGCGCCAGGCTATCAGCGACGACATCAATCAATACGCCATCACTTGGGGCGCGAAGGCGCTGCGCGATTCCATCGTGGAGAAATTCGACCGGACGCAGGGAATTCGCATCGACCCGGAACGCGAAATTACGATTTGCTGCGGGTCAACCGAAGCGATGATGTCCGCCATGCTGGCGATCATCAACCCGGGCGACGAAATTGTCGTTTTCGAGCCCTTCTACGAAAACTACGGGCCCGATGCGATTCTTTCGGGCGCGGCGCCGCGTTTCGTGAAGATGAAGCCGCCGAAGGACGAGAATTCTGAGTGGATGTTTGATTTTGATGAACTGGCTGCGGCGTTCGGACCGCACACAAAGGCCATCATCCTGAATACGCCGAACAATCCGACGGGAAAAGTCTTCACGCTGCGCGAACTGGAGTTCATTCGCGATCTTTGCATCAAGTGGAATTCATACTGTGTGACCGACGAGATTTACGAGCACATTTTGTATGACGGTACAGAACACATAACGATGGCACGACTCGACGGCATGCGCGAACGCACCATCGTCATCAACGGCATGTCCAAGACCTTTAGCGTAACTGGCTGGCGCGTCGGATGGGCGATCGCTCCACCGGAGCCGACGCAGGCCATCCGCAAGGTCCACGATTTCCTGACGGTCGGCGCGGCGGCGCCGCTGCAACAGGCCGGCGCTATGGCCCTGCGCTCGCCGCAGACTTACTACGACGGGCTTGCCACGACCTACGCGAAAAAGCGCGAGCGTTTGCTGAAGATTCTGATCTCTGCCGGCTTCACCGTCTACAAACCACGCGGCGCGTACTACATCATGACCGACATTTCGCGCTTCAAATTTCCCGAAAACGACCCGCGCTTCGCCTCCGAGTCAAAAGATATCGCTTTCGCAAAATACCTCGTCCAGGAGATCGGCATCGCCTGCGTGCCCGGTTCGAGCTTTTACAACGAAGCCCAGGACGGCGCTTCGCAGGTGCGATTCACTTTCTGCAAGAAAGAAGAGACCCTAGCGGCAGCCGAAGAACGCTTCAGCAAACTCAGAGTCTAAATTCGGCCTCAATTTCAAATCAAAAAGCGCGCTCCCCACGGGAGCGCGCTTCATAGTAAGTCCATTATTTACAAGTACTTCTAAAATATTAGGGGTAGGGAACTGACGGTCGGTTGCCCTGTGGTGGTTAGCCCCCTACCCCGCGAGTGGTCTTGCCTGTATAGACGAGACCAACCCTTAAAAAGTTTCCTTGGGAACTGAAATAAATCTACTGGCATTAAACTAACTCGACGGTATCGAGATACCGGGCCACAGAAACATCCCAGGAAAACTTCTCTTTATTGCGGCTTGAAGAGCCTGCGCCGCTGCCGGCTCGCCGTGCGTCAGCCAAGCCTTTTTAGGTCCTGTAGTGAGCCCGCTGCACCAGCGGAGCAGTTCGCTCTTTCCCGCGTGCGCGGAAAATTGCCCCATGGTGATGATCTCTGCGTTCACCGGCACGGCTTCGCCGAAAAGATGCATGATCTTTGCGCCTTCCTGCAGAGCGCGGCCTCGCGACCCTTCGGCTTGAAAGCCCGCGAGGAGGACGGCGTTTTTCGGATCGGGCAAACGATTTGCAAGGTGGTGAAGCACGCGCCCGCCCGTTACCATTCCGCTCGCCGAAATAATGATGCAAGGCGTTTTTACGTCGTTGATTTTTTTTGAATCATCCACCGTGCGCGTCAGATGAAATTCGCGCAAGTTCAGCGGATCCTTGTCGCCGGATTGTTCCAGCTTGGCCATATCCAGGTCGTGATCTTCCTTGTGGCGCGCGTAAAAATCGGTCGCGCTCAGCGCCATCGGACTGTCCACATACACGGGGATTTTCGGAATTCGCTGTTCGTCTTCCAATTGCCGCAGCAAATACATGAAAGTCTGCGTTCTTCCAATGGCAAACGCGGGAATCACAATCGAGCCACCGCGCTTCACGATGCGATTCACCGTATCGGCGAGCATCTGAAGAGGATCGCCGGCTTCGTGTTCGCGGTCACCATACGTCGATTCGCAAATAACGTAGTCGCTGTTCGGAGGCGTCTGCGGGTCTTTCAGAATCGGCTGGCTGTACCGGCCGATGTCTCCGGAAAAAATGAGCGTCGTACTCTTGCCGCCTTCCTTGATCGTCAATTGAAAACTGCACGACCCGAGGATGTGCCCCGCGTCATACGATTCCAGATGGAACTCCGGCGAAATGTCGAATCCTCCGCTGCGCGGCATCGGCGCAAGCTGCTTCAGCATCGGCTCTACGTCCGCCGTCGTATACAAAGGCCTGATGTCCGCGGGATTGCTGCGCTTCGCGTTGCGCTTCGCGCGCTCTGCGTCTTCTTCCTGTAAATGTCCGGAATCCTTCAGCGACAGTGTCGCCAAATCGATCGTCGCTGGATTTGCATAGATTTTGTTCTTGTAGCCATCCCGCGTCAGGCAGGGAAGCCAGCCGCAATGATCAAGGTGCGCATGGGTCAAGACGCAATAGTCAATCGCGGCGGGGCTGACCGGCAGCGGTTTGAAATTCCGGTCTTCCAGATCGCGCGAACCTTGAAAAATGCCGCAATCGACTAGCAGCTTTTTCCCCGTTGCTTCCACCAGATACTTGGATCCCGTTACCGTCCCTGCCGCCCCCAAAAACGTCAGCTTCGCCATCCGGTTTCCCCCGTGACTGCAAACGCTCTAAACCTTACCTCATTCCCCCGCCGCAAAACAAAGAGAGCCAGCCGGGTTCTTTTTGGGCACCATTGCCCCCCTCCTCATGCTGCACTGTGTATCGAAGCTCGCTCTGGCGGCATCAAGCTAGTGTCAAAGCATGAAAATCATTTTATTTGGCGCAAGTGGAATGGTCGGCCAGGGCGTTCTCCGCGAGTGCCTCTCTGACCCCGATGTGGAACTCGTTCTTGCCGTCGGCCGCTCGCCGCTTCCGCAAAAGCACGCGAAACTGCGCGAACTTGCGCTCCGAATCTCGCTGACCTTTCCGCTTTCGAATCGCAACTCACCGGCTTTGACGCCTGTCTGTTTTCCCTCGGCGCATCCGCCGCCGGCCTCAAAGAAGCAGATTATCGCTGCATCAACTACGATCTGCCCCTCGCCGTCGCGAATCTGCTCGTCAAGCTGAATCCGCCAATGACCTTAATTTATGTTTCCGGCGCGGCACGGACAGTTCCGAAAAGGGCCGCATCATGTGGGCTCGCGTGAAAGGCCAGACCGAAAACGCGCTGCTGCGCCTGCCGTTCAAAGCGGCTTACATGTTCCGCAGCGGCGCTGTATTGCCGCTCGACGGCATCAAATCCAAAACTCCCCTTTACAATTTTTTCTATGCTGTCGGCACGCCGCTTATGAAAGTAATTCGGAAATTCTCCCCGCAATATGTCCAAACCACTGAAGAAGTCGGAAAAGCCATGATCCTCGCCGCCAAGCGCGGCGCTCCCAAGCCTGTCCTTGAACCCGCCGACATCTTCAACCTGTTGACCTAGCTCCTCACGCCCGGGAGCGAGCTGGCGCAGTTGCCGCGCGCAGAACTATGCCCCTGGTTTTGCATCCACATGGGCGATAGTCAGTTGCTCTCCCTCTAATCGAGCTCTCGCCCAAGCCGCCGCAGCAGTTCATCATTAATCTCGCCGTCCATTCGTCCTCCACGAATTTGCGCTTAACAATACCTTAATTCTGCCACGTCCAATTTCGTCCACGTTTTGCCGGGTTGATGCTAAAGTCCCCGCGCCTTCGCTTTTCCCCCAGGTCTCTTGATGGAGCACAGCCTGTCCAGTCTCCTTGCAGGCCGGCCTAATCACGTCCGAGATCTATCACGCGAAGCTCGCAGCTTTACAGCCAGGTTCTGGACGCCATCGGTTGGCCGATGCTAAACTGGTTTTGTTGTGGTCCGGTGGGGCCGTGGCGCAGTTGGGAGCGCGCCTCGATGGCATCGAGGAGGTCGAGGGTTCGAATCCCTTCGGCTCCACCAATTCACGTTGGTCAAATCACTGCGCCCCATGCAACCGTCATGATATTTTTATGCTCTTAGTATTTGACCATCTCAATGTTTGCTGGAGTTGTAGCTTGCCCAGGCTTACAGAATTGTCTCGACGAATTCTCAAGCTTTTCGCCTTCGCTCCATTTCTTTTCGCAACCAGCTTGTCTGCCCAATCCACAGGCCCGCTTACCCCACCGCCTGAAACCGGCCCCGCGCCGGGGGCTCCACGTGCTGCCGCGCCCAGACCGATGTCGCACAATCCAGGGGAAGCTCCGATCACCAGTGAGCCGCCCGCGATGCCTCCCGAAAAAATCATTGAGAGATTTGCTGCACGCGAAGTCGAATTGAAAGACGTTCTGAACTCCTATACTTGGACGCAGCACTTCATGTTGCAGACTCTGGATTCGGACGACGTCCCCGACGGGGAATACGAGATTGAAAGCGACGTGCTCTTCGACGCCGCTGGGAGGCGCCTTGACAAGGTGACGTACGCCCCCGCAAATACCCTCAAGCGGATTTTGCTGACGCAGCAGGATCTTGATGACATGAAGAAAATTCAGCCTTTTTCGTTCACCGGCGATGAATTGCACAAGTACAACGTCACCTACGTTGGCCGGCAGAAGGTCGACGAGCTCTCCACATATGTTTTCGATGTCGCGCCCAAAGTAATTGAGAAAAACGAACGGTACTTTCAGGGAAGGCTCTGGGTAGACGACCATGATTTGCAAATAGTCAAAACTTACGGCAAGGCCGTTCCTGACATTATCAAGAAAAATCAGCAAAATCTCTTCCCGCACTTCACTACCTATCGCGAAAACCTTTTTGGGGATCTCTGGCTCCCCACCTATACGCGCACGGACGATACTCTTCGCTTTCGAGAAGGCCCCATCCACCTTCTGGCAACGGTTCGCTACTCCAATTACAAGCGTTTCGGGTCCACTACGAAAATCGGCGTGGGTACGGTAGCGCCGCCGCAATAGTCCTGCGCTTTGCCGCCTATTTCCGTCCGAGCGAAGCAGGAACGCGCGCGAGCAGATACAGCGTGTAACACCCAATCATCACGCCAAGCGGCAACTCTGGCAGCGAAAACAGCGAAGCGAGCACAGTGCATCCTGCGGCCGCTTTCTTCGCGGCCTTGCAGGCTCAGTCCCGCCAAGATTCCGAGCACGGCACACAACAGAGAAAGCAAAATGGCGCCGGTGTAGAGCGCATGAAACGTCGCCATCAAACTGTAAGGATCCGCCACGCGAGTCAGCACCGCGCCAAACATCATGGTTGCAGTTCCGGAGCCTAGCACCAGCATAGCCGCCAGCACCAATCTCCAAACGCCATAAAAAATCCAGCAAATTCCAAGTGAACGCAAGGAGCGCCTCCCGACGGTGACAACTCCATTTACTTTAATGCTTGGCCCGATCGAACAATCGGTGTTCGGCGTAGATCTTTCGAACGATCTTGAGAAGAGAGAAGTCGTCCCAGCCCAGATGTCTCCGATTTCTCGGAGCGCCCGCCTTCTCTCTTCCCGATCGTTTGCGGGTTGCCCCACACGCACATTCTCGCCAGTCGGCTTCTCGCTCGCTATACGTCGAATCCTGTATTCGCGCAATAAATTTTCCTGACGCGATCACCGCCGCGAATTCCCATCTTCAGCGCTAGAATTTCTTCTCTGGTGAGCTCTCTCGCCTTACCTTTCGCCAAATCTCCCAGCCCCACCGGCCCAATCGCCACGCGAATCAACCGCAACACTTCTACGCCGCACGCTTCCATCATTTTCCGAATCTGCCGGTTCTTTCCTTCGTCCAGAACAATCTCCAGCCACGAATTTTTCTCTCCCTTTCGCACTACTCTCGCCCGCTTCGCTTTCCAATTCTCCCCATCGACAGCGATTCCCGTCTCCAATCTTGCCAGCAGGGAATCATCGGTAACTGTTTGAATCTGCACATGATAGATCTTGTCGAGATGGCTGTCGGGTGCGGTCAGCTCGCGCCGCCCACTCCGTATCATTCGTCAGCAGCAACAATCCTTGGCTCGCCATATCGAGCCTGCCAACCGGCCCTATCCACGGCAGCCCCTTCGGCAATAACGAATAAACCGTCTCGCGCCCCTTCTCATCCTTGGCCGTAGTCACGATCCCGCGCGGCTTGTTCACCATCCAATAGAGTTTCCCTGCCGCGCGCACTCCCTTGCCGTCCACTTCAATCCGATCCCGGCCCAGCCGCACCGGGGTCTCTATATCTGTCCGAACCGCCCCATTCAATTTCACGCGCCCCGCCCGGATCAGCCCGGCGGCTTCCGAGCGCGAGCAAAACCCCATTTTCGACAGCGCCCGCGCCAGCCCCGAGTTTCTTTTCGCTCATCGAATTCAAGTTTTGCCGTTTCATCCGCGTACGTTTTCTGCCGATCCGGAATCCTACATTTCATCTGGGTTTCTTCGCTCGGTGCGTTTAGAATTCCCTGATCTTGTCGGAGGAAGCATGCCCAATCGCCTTTTCCGCCGCGCCTTTTTGTTCTTTGTAATGTCTGTCTCGATCCGCGCAACTCCTCTCCTTGCCCAAGAAAACTCTACTCCTCTGCCCGCCGCCGAAGATCCTTACCAAGCGCAGCGGAAATTTGCCATCGCGCTAGAAAATGGCAAGAAATATCTCGAAGCCTTGCCCGTCTTCGAATCTCTCGCCAGACAGAATCCCAACGACCCTGAGGTCATTTTTGGCTGGGGTGCCTGCCTCCTCGAACATTCTGCCACCGTGACTGACACCGCGGCCGCCCGCCAGGAAAGGGTTCGCGCCAGAGAACTGCTGATTCGTTCCAGAGAACTTGGCAAAAAAAGTGACCTGCTCGACAACCTGCTCGAAATGCTTCCAGCCGACGGTGCAATCACATTCTCGGTGGCGGGCGAAGTTGACGCGGCGATGAAAGCGGGCGAAGCCGCCTTCGCCAAGAACGACTACGAGGAAGCCATCAAGAATTACACGCGCGCCGCGGAACTGGATCCCAAAAACTATCACGCGATACTTTTTATCGGCGACTCCTATTTTGCGGAAAAGCAATTTCCGAAAGCAGTCGAATGGTACGACCGCGCCATCGCCCTCGATCCCAACATCGAAGCGGGTTACCGCTATGAAGCCGACCTCTACATCAAGTCAGGAGAAATGGAAAAGGCACGCAAGCGCTCCATTCAAGCGGTCGTGGCCAATCCTTACACACAAGCAACCTGGCGCGCGCTCAATTATTGGGCCACATCAAACAAAGCCGCCCTTGGCCAGCCAAAGATCAACGTTCCTGGCAGCACGGAACGCAAGGACGAAACGCACATCAACATCACTGTGAATCCAGAAGGATCCACGGGGATCAACGCCGCTTGGCTGGGATACAGCTTGTCGCGCGCCACATGGATGGAAGATAAATTCAAAGAGAATTTCCCCAACGAACCAAACTACCGGCACTCTCTGAAAGAGGAATCTGAATCCTTGCGCAGTGCTGCCAGTTTCCTGGCCGAGAAGCATAATCAGGAGAAATATCATAAGGACTACGAAAAAGATCCCAACGTTACTCTTCTTCTGAAGCTCTATGAAGCAAAAATGATCGAGCCCTACGTCCTTATCAGCGCTCCCGATCGCGACATCGCTCTCAACGATTACGTCCCCTATCGTGAGCGGCACCGCGACCAACTCGAAGCCTATCTTTCACAATTCGTTGTGCCACCGACTCTCGCGGCCCCGAGTCCCGCGGCAAAAAACTGACGCTTTTCGCTGGGTTTTGCTATCCTTCGGCAAGATGAATCCTAGGGTCACCACAATTGACGAATATCTCTCTACGCTCGCTCCGCCGCAGCGCGCCTTTCTGCAAAAATTTCGCAAACTAATTCACTCCATCGTGCCCAAGGCCGAGGAATGTATCACCTACTCCATGCCCGGCTTTCGCTTGAACCGTCCGTTTGTCGCGTTCGCCGCCTTCAAGAATCACTATTCGCTTTTTCCCATGGGCGGAGCGACGACCGAGAAATTCAAGAAGGAACTGAAGAACTTCGATACGGACAAAGGTACGATTCGCTTTACCGAGGAAAAACCGATTCCTGCTTCGCTCCTTCGAAAAATTATCAAACACCGGCTGGCGATTGACGCCACGAAAGCGGAAGCGAAAAAAGGAAAAAAGAGAAAAGCGCGCTGAGCAATTTCCGCTCGCGCGCTTACGCTGCACAAGTTTTGCCGTTCTAAAGGTTGCAGGGCCCGCTCAACCGTCCTCTGGTCTTGCAAAGGACAGGAGCGGGACCCTGCATGGCGCCCCACCCGTGGGGCGCGGTAAGAAGGGCGGGCGGATTGGCCAGTGCAACACACGACCCCGCCCTTCTTATTGGCCACCTCCGCCAACTCAAGCTCGAAAATCGCCAATCCATCGCACGATTCAATCGGTTCAAATAAATCGCCAAAACAAACACAAGAAGCAGCGAGTTCGCGCATTCCTTGTACGCGAACTCGCTCATTGGCTTCTCCGCCCCTTCAAGGCAGAGTCAGGACCTGGGTTTTCGGGTTACTCGCAGCGTGCGCGTCTGCGCGGTTGGCTCCGTCAACGCTTCCGGGCACGGAAAAACGAACCGGCCGGATGCAGGTCGGGCAACGCTGCGCAGAGAGGCGCTAGGTTCGTCTGATCGAAAGGATGGGAAGAAGTTCTTTGCCGGCAGGGGGAACGGGTTCAACCGAATCGGCAACTTCGGTGCGCTCGGCGGGAGCCTGCTTCAAAGCGACACGCTGCACCGGAATGGAGCCCTTGCAATCGCGCTCTACTTCGCGAGCCGCTTTTGTGCAGGAATCGTTCACATAGTCGTTCGTCGTGTCGTCCTGCAGACGCAAGTCTTCCGGGATTTCGCCGCAGAAAACTCCCATGCTGAGCGAGAAGAGGACTACCAGGTAAAATGTTCTGAAAATGCGCATCGGCCGTGTTTCTAGCCTCGTAGTTTCTACTTGGTCATGCGCCTGGCCGTCAGTTGCTGTCTATACAGTTTCCGGCCAATCCCCCGCCTCCGTCAATGGTAATTTAGTTTTTGGAGCCTGTGGCCGGACATACTCCAAATTCATATTTTCTCGCCCCACGGCCCGCGCGTGCTCTCGGTTTCTTCTCTATCCCAACTAGGCAAAGACAGGAAAGTTAGCTGTTCAGCCCCCTAGCGCGGGCAGGAAAATGTCCAGCACGGCCAGCTGATCTGTATAGATAGGGTGAATAGCCTTGTCTGGGTCCATGCTCAGCGCTTTTGCTAGTCGGCGACTGTACTGTTTCTCGGCATCTTCTTGAGCTAGCAGGCGTTGCAGTGCGAGGTGATCAAGAGCTATTTGGTATTCAACCCAAACCAGTTTCTGGTCTTTGCCGTCCAAGTAGACGCTTCCTTCGCTCGTGAGCAGCCGCGCGTACAGTCCCATTGGATTCTCGCCCATCTGACCGAGTACCGGATCTTCAAGGACTTTCTTCCCGCGTTCATGAAAATATAGGGAAAGGCCAGGGTCGACTGAGCGAGCCACCTCTCCAAAGTCCATGATGATGTTGAGTTGATTGAAGAAAAGATCCTTGGCCGATCCGCTCTGTTTCGCGGCATCGGCGATCAGCGCAGAGCGCCGCTTGGGATCCGCCTCTCGGATAGCATTCATGTAGAGCGCGTATCCGAGGCCATGAAACCCGCGATAGTCGAAGCGGCTTACTTCCGTCATTTTTCGAAAAGCCGCTTCCATCCGGTCGATATCGGGCCCTTCGGAATAGTGGAGCCACCCCATCGTGTACAAAGCGTCTGGATATTCGGGTTTGCGCTTCAGCGCTTTTTCGTAGTACTCCTTCGCCAGATCACTATTCGAGATGCGAGCGTGCAGGTCGCCCAGGTATTTGTCGATTACGTGGAGGAGCTGTTCGGCCCCGATTGCCCGCGTCTCCGCGAGGTGGTTCTGAATTGCCAGGCCCACGGCGGGGTTCCAGTCTGGCTGATCCAAGCCGACAAATAACTCCGCCAAATAGCGGCCATTCAGCGCGGCATGATCCACAGCGGCAAGCTTCAGCGCTTCGTTAAATTCATTCTTTGCCACTTTGAAGCTGCCAGCTTCTAGCAGCGCATTGCCGACTGCGTTGTGAAACCGAACTCGTTCGCGTCGGAGTTTCGCAGAACGTTGTTTGTCCCAGGGATTTACCTGGAAGACGACCATGTAAGCAATCGACAGCGCTGCCGACCCGATGATTGTGATCAGGAACCAGTATTCCTTGATGATGTCTATGACGCGCCGAAAGGACGAGTGATCCATTTCCCGCTCCTACTACTCCAATCCGCGCCGCACGACCGTGCCTGCCGAATCTTTTCCTCGCGCCCCGGCATTCTATACTTCATAAAACATACTCTGCCGAAAATTACACCCTTTACGTGCATGTTGAGTCGGCCTTCCATCCCAAAAAAAGTGGCCCTCCGGCATTCCCCCGGAGGGCCACTCTGGCCAAAATCTAAGAACTACTCCTTGTCGTATACGACCACGTTCTTCACGTCGTGGCCTTCTTTATCCTTGCCCACAAACGTGGACGTGCGCATCTTTCCATCCATCGAAACCACCGACGTCACGGTCATCACCGTTTGTCCGTCCTTCTTCATGCTCACGCGGAGCGTGTTGCCATCCACGCGCTCGACAGAGACCATATCTCCTGCTGTGATTCCCGTTGCCGGATAATCCTTCCCGTCAAAATTCGCCGTGAAGTCAACTTTCGTCGCTTTGCCTTCTCCGTCGATTCCTTCGGAATGGATCTTGACGCTCTTTTCCTCCGCCCAGACCGTCAGCGTAACGCTCTTCGCTGCTGGTCCCGGGCTGTAGAGCGACTTCGCCGCATTAAATTTCCACGTGCCTGTCTGCGGATCTGATGCCCTGGCCGTGACGCTCAACATAAGCGCCGCGCACACCACGGCACACACTACCGCTACTTTTTTGAACCGCATTGTATTCCTCTTATTTTCAGTGATCTATCTCTGGACTGTCTCTGGATGGGCCTTGTTAGGCTCGATTAGGAACCTTATAAACGTTAATGTCCAGCCTTATTCCTGCCTACGAACGCTATCATTACCGAAGCGAAGAGAAGGGGCTTGGCATGCTCTCTCCTTTCACTAAAATTGCTGAGACAAACCCTCGATCGAGCCTTGAACGTCTCTGTTTTCTTCATTGGGCTGTAACACCAGGCAACACAAAAAAAGGCCCTCCGGGGAATGCCGGAGGGCCTTTCTAGCCAAAATTTAAGAAAATTTACTGCTTGTCGTACACCACCACATTCTTTACATCTTTGCCGGCGGCATCCCATCCGACAAACGTCGACGTCCGCGTTTTTCCGTCTGCGGAAACCACTGACGTCACTGTCATCACCGCTTTGCCTGCCTTTTTCATCACCACGCGCATCGTGTGGTCGTCGACGCGTTCCACGGTCACCGTGTCCGCGCCACTCTGCAAATTGGTTCCCGGATAATCCTTCCCGTCCAGGTTCGCCGTAAAGGATAGCGTCGTTGCTTTCCCCGCTTCATCCACGCTGTCCGAAACAACCTTGTAGCTCTTGTCGGTCGCCTCGATCTTCAACAACACGCTCTTCAACGCCGGTCCCGGGCTGAACGTGGATTTCGCGGCGTCCATCTTCCAGGTTCCCGAATGCACATCCGCCGCTTTCGTCGCAACACTCAGCATCAGCGCCGCGCACACCACTGCACACACACTCGCTAATTTCTTGAATTTCATCCTTTTCCTCTCCTTAGTGAACATTTTTTGGGTTGGGCCTGTGTGTTCCCGATTAGGCTCCCATCCCTCGCCAATGTCCAGCTTTTTCCCCATAGATCCCATGGGCCCGCGCGATTTTGATTTTTTTGTGAAGTGTAGTCAGTTCAGTTTATGCGCGTTATATTAACCAACGTTGCCGTGTTGATTGTTTGAGTATTTACATCAACAAAGCCGTCCTTGGTGACACTCAATCGTGTGGCAGGATAGACTTCGCCGCTCGTCGGATGACCCACGTTGTTGAATTGAATATGCATGATGGTCAGCGGGTAGTCCTCCGCGTTCTCCCCTTGCTGCTTCTCGTATGCGGACAGGACATGCTCGGTGATCAAGATCAGGCGCTTACCATCTTGGCGATCCACTGTAAAAGCGGCCAAGACCTTTCGTCCGGATTGACCGGCAATATTAATGTAGCCTTTGACCATGGTTCGCAGCAGTTCGAGGCCTTTGTCTGATCCTCCCGGGGAAAATGCGTCCTTCAATTGTTTTTTCTCTGCGTCCGAAGTGTAGGCCGTGATCTGTATTCTCAGCGGGGTACTTCCTCCGGAAATGGACACTGCGGGAATTACAGTCGCAGTGTAAGTGGCTCCGTCAGCAGCGCCAGTGGCGAAAGCGAATGCGAAAGCGAATAGAAAGGAGATGGCCATCGTCGCGCGGCCAAGGTTTCGAATAGCCCGCAAAGAGAATTGATCTCGAGACATGATCAATCCACGGAAAGTTGCAATCGTCCTGGGGAATCGTTTGATGATCATGTTGGCCTCGCGTCGAACGTCTTTCAGAAAGGGACGACCCGGTATTGGGATTGCAACAAGCATAGCGTGCGGAGGGAATTCAGGTTCTCGGACGCCCGACAATTGTTCCAATTGGTTAGTTTTTTCCGGTTCTATCCGCAAAGCTCCTTTCGCGCCGATTGATGGGGAAGTCTCAAGAGAGAAAGCGGACGCGCCCCGTGCCGATCTCGTAGACTGCGCCGACTAATCTGGCCCCTCTTTTCAATGCAGCCTTGCCTTCGGGAGTCTTCTGCAGCTGGTGCATGGACCAGCGTACGTTCGCCGCCACCGCCTCCGCCATAAGCACTTCCTTCGAAAGTCTCCGGTCAAAGTTGGGCAAGCCGTGCACGATATTCTCAATGAGAATGTGAATTCGCGAAAGTTGCTTCACGCGATGTTTTTTGAATTCAAGCGCGGCTTTTACTGCGCCACATCCCTCGTGACCAAGTACAACGAACAGGGAGGTTTTTAGAATCGTCCCTGCATATTGCAGACTGCCCATCACCTCGGGCGAGATCAAGGTTCCCTGCAACGCGTACGATAAATAACTCTCCAAACTCGGCATCAAAAATCAATTCCGGTGGGACTCGGGAGTCACTGCAGCCGAGGATCGTTGCATAGGGTTGTTGTCCCTTGGCCAGGTCGGCCAGGGTATCCTTGCATACTGTCGGAAAACGGGCTTGGCCACGCACGAATCGCTCGTTTCCCTCGATCAACTTGCGCAGCCCCGATGCAGCGGACCTACTTGGCTTTTTCCTCTGGGGAAAGGTCATTTCGCGGGCCTCTCTTAAAAGAACTCTACCTCGCGGGCAAAGCCCTCAAATACCCCGGGTCTAAGTCTGTGTTGTTTGTGCGGGAAAACAGCTGGCATTGTACATCGCCTAGGAACGCTCGACCGGTCAAGCTGGCAGGCTTGATGCTTCAAGCGGTGTTGGCGGACCCTCACTGACAATAGTGACAGTTGTGATCTGCGGCGCAATAACCACAATTGTGCAATGGCGGGCCGAGAGCTTTCGACTTGGAGCGAAACGCCCCGTAGCGTCATTTGTACATCTCGCGCCTTGCCCATTTATGGCCAGCATGGCCAAATACACAGGTGGCGCCTTATTGCTTTGAGAGTAAGTCTGAAATGTCTTCTTGTTCTGCTGCTGGCTTGCTTCTGTACGCCGGGCATGGTCCTCCTTGCTCAGGGACCTCTGGATACTATTTATCTGCCCCCGGATGCGCTCTATCTCCATGGCCAGTGGCAGCAATTGCTCGTCGTGGATCAAGGCTCAGTTTCCTTCCCCGTTACCGTCCGCGCCTGCCCCACGCACCTCAGACAGCCCCAGCGATAACCCCAGAACAAGCCCTTTTCCAGTCGTCTTCCCGAAAGAACCGTCTCCTAAATCTTCCATGGATGCAGCCAGTGGCCTGGCTCCTGGTTATTCGAAACCTCACTCTGAATCCAGCCAGCGCTTTCGCTTGGGGCCGGCCATCGGCCAATCGCTCCTGTACACCGGGATCATGCACGCGTTCGACCTGGCCTCACAGCCTGGAACTCGTGACGCGCTCAACGGGCCTTGGTTCAATCACTATATGCAATCCGTCTCTGAACTCCGCGGCTGGAGCGACAGTGACAAGTTTATGGCTCCCTACGTCGGCCATCCCATCGAGGGCTCTATCTTTGGGTTCATTGAGCGCCAGAATGACCCCAAGTACCGCTATGTGCAGTGGGGTGATGGCCGCGAATACTGGGTCAGCTTATTGCGCTCGATGGCCTACGGCGCAATCTGGCACACGCAATGGAAAATCGGCCCCGTCAGCGAGGCGTCCATTGGCAACGTCATGTTGCATGCCTCCCCCGGCTTTATCACCCTGGTTGATACTCCCACTTTGGGATTCTGTACCATGCTTGCCGAAGACGCCGCTGATCGCTATCTGATCATGGGGCTCGAGAATCGGACGAATAATCGCCTCCTGATCATCTTTGCAAGGAGCTTCCTTAATCCCGGCCGCACCACTGCCAACATGATGGCCTTCCGGGTTCCTTGGGCCCGCGATACCCGCCTCGGTCTGTCCGGCGCAAATTACGAGCTTCGCAAGCAGCTTCTTGAAGACTACAGAAACGGTGATGGCGAAAAGCCTTTCCAATTTGTGAAGAACGCCTGGATGCCGAAAGGCGTCGAATTCACCCATCCGCACCCCAAGGAAGCCCCCGTCGAACTCACCGCCTTTCCCTATTACGAGAGCTTCCTTGGCGGCGGCTCCTGCATCGGTGGGGGAGGTTCGGGCGCCGCGCGAGTGAACCCCAAGTTCCAGGTACTTACCGAAGTGAGTGGCTGCCTGATCAAGAACATGCCGCACTCCAATTACAGCGCCGATTCGCTTTTTTACGGTGGTGGATTTCGATGGACTCCCAGAGCGGCTGACCGATTCTCCCCCTTTGCTCAGCTCATGTTTGGCGGAAGAAAAGTCACGATGGAAATCTTGGACCGGGCCTTGCGCGAGAAATTGGTGAAGGAATGGGGCGACGGAAGCGGAACACTCGCGCACGAGCCCAAGCGGAGCGACTATTCGGTCCAGTACGCCGAGAACGGACCCAGCATCGCCGTAGGCGGAGGGCTCGATATGGTCGTCACACGACCATTCGCCTGGCGCATCCTGAATGTTGAGTACACGCATTCGTGGATGAATGATGTCGGTCAGATCCATCCCCAAGAAGGATTCAAGATTTCCACTCAGGCCGTCGTCCGCATCGGCACGTGGTAAACATCATTGCAGTGGCGGACCCGCGCGCCGGGTGCCGCACCCTTCGGATCAAGGCGCGCCTTCTGCTTGGTCTCCCGGAAGATCCTAGGCAGGTGCGGGGTTTAACCCTTTCTTCGCGACCTTCCGTTTCTCGGCAGTGGCCGATGTTCAGACCGGTGCTCTCGCTTGGGGCATGGCCGGGCTTTAGCCCGTGCTTTCACGATTTCCACCCTGCGGAAACATGCCCATCGCTGTTGCACAATTTGCCCAAATAACCGTTTGCCGGACCCGTCTTCTCCCGCCCTAGTAGTACGGTCGTGAAACGCTTACCGGGCCGTCCACCCGCCATCAATCAAAATCGTCTCACCCGTGATCAGGGATGCAGCCGGGGAAGCAAGAAACACAACCGCTCCTGCCACTTCCATCGGCTCACCAATACGGTGCAGCGCAGCGATCCGTTCTACTGTGTCTGCGTGAAATGCCGCATCTGCGAGCGCACTCTCTGTTCCCGGTGTGCGGATGAAGGTCGGCGCTACGGCGTTGACCGTGATTCCGTATTTGCCCCATTCCACTGCCAAACATTTGGTCAGATGCGAAATCCCCGCCTTTGTCATGCAATAAATCGATTCCGTCGGCAAAGCCGCAAAACCTGCCTGCGAACTCATGTTGATGATCGTCCCGCTCTTCTGCCGGATCATTACCCGTCCTGCGGCTTGGCTCGCAAAAAATGTCCCTTTCAAATTCACGGCCAAGTGTCGCGTCAAAGTCTTCTTCGCGCACATTCTCTGCCGGATTTTCCGGTGCAATCCCGGCATTGTTCACCAGGATGTCAATCCGGCCGAACTCCTTCGCGGTTTCGTCCACGGCGCGAAAAATCTGCTCCCTATTACTCATGTCCATCTGCAGCGGCAGTGCTTTTCTCCCCATCTTTCCTATCTCTACGGCTAATCCCGAGTCCGCTTGTGCATCGCGCAAACCTAGCGCCACGTCCGCACCTGCGTGCGCCAAGGCCAGCGAGATTGCCCGTCCCAATCCTCGCGCCGCTCCTGTTACCAGCGCCACTCGCCCACTCAACCCAAACTGCGGATATTCCATTACCTTTCCTCCTGACAATCCTTTGCCTTACTCTTGCTGGAGCCAGCGTCAAGATGATCCAAGCCAATGGCGGGTATGAATTGTCACAACGGTTTATTTAGGAATCGGACAGGCTGCCAATTTCCGGGTAGCTCCGTCCCGCACCAGAGACAAAAGTTAATTGCAACGACAGACGATCCGCCGTTATGAACGACTAGACCGCATCGAACCACACGCACTTGGTTGATCGCGTTATCTTCTCCCCTGGAAATTTTCCTGCAGAGTTAAATTCAAGTTCGTGGGCTCGGCCGAGTCTACACTTTTTTAGTTGATCGATCTCTACCTTCTCCGACTGCGCGAAAAAGCGAAAGAACCCGTCAATGAAGTGGATGGCGTAATTCGGCATAACTGGGTCCTTGTGGATCATCGCTTACTGGCCTGTTCTAGAGCCCGACTCTCTCCAAATGATGAACGAGGTTGCGGAAAAGAACCGGCAGACCGCCGATATCAAGTAGGCCGGGTACTGCCAGAAGTGAAGCAACACAAGACCTTAGAGATCAGCCTAGCCTACGAGTAGTGGCCCGCTTCGCGCGCCGCTCCCCCATACCGTTTCCCATCCCCTTTGTTTTGATAAAGATCGGTCTAGTCTGCCGGCCATCGGCCCGGTCTGTACCGGATCCCCACCCCAAACCCTTTTCTTTTGATCAGCGTGCAGACTTAGCCCCCGGGGCGCCATTCTCACCCTTGCAAGCCCCTTGCATTCTTTGGCTCTCTTGTCGCTCCTTTTGCCGTCACCGGCAAACTCAAATCCTGTCTTTTCAAGTCCTTGCGAACCCTTCAGAAAAAAGCCCGGGGTGTCGGCAATGCCGCAATCCCGTCTCCCCTGGGCGCAAGTTTCTTCTCGCGATACGTACTAACCCTCGGAGGCCATTGCATCCACTCTCGCACAGTGGAACAATCCATTCTGGCGAGGAAACATTCCCGCTCTACCTGGTGTCTAACCCCACAGAGAGCGGACAACGGGCTCACCCGCAAGGGTGATTCAGCAGTCGGTCAGGGATCGCAGGCCAGGCCCGCTAGCCATCAGGGAACGGCACCCGGCTTCATCTTCTCCACGCCGTTCCGGAAAGGCATCCAGTGTCCGATTGGGCGAGCGCTCTATCGTGGGGTCGTGACGAATCCGAGCTCGTAGGCGAGCTGCAGGCAGGCTCTGAATCCGCCTTCGACTGGCTGGTCACGCATTACCACGCCGCCGTGTTCAATCTGATCCTGGGCATGCTAGGAGACACCTCCGATGCTGCCGATGCGACGCAGGAAGTTTTTCTCAAGGCCTTCAAGGGGATCAGAAAATTTCGCGGCGGCAGCTCTCTCAAGACCTGGCTCTATCGCATCGCGATTCGAGAAGCGCTCAACAATCGCCGCTGGTTCAAGCGCCACCTGCAGAAAAACGTTTCGATTGACGCCGAAGCGGAAGAGGGCCACGCGCCGCTCGAAATTGAAGACGGAGGGGCGACACCGTTCGACCAGCTGGCTTCGCTGGAAATTCAGGGCGCTGTGCAGGCCGCGCTAGGGCAAGTTCCGGAGGTGTTTCGCACTGCAGTGATTTTGCGCGACCTGGAAGGCCTGAGTTACGAAGAAGTCGCCGAAGTTTTGGAGTGCAGCGTCGGCACAGTCAAGTCCCGCATTTTGCGCGGACGCCGTTCGCTGAAGGATTTGTTGGAACCGCTCTTGGGGGATGGCCGGAGTTTGACTCACGGGGAGGCAAGCCACGCTGTCGCTCCCAATGGCTTGCAGCCCTTGTTCAACGGAGCGAAAGAGGAAGCATCATGAAGTGCGCCACGGTGAAATCTAATTTGGCAGGGTATCTGGACGACGCGCTCGCTGCTGCCACGAGCAATTCCGAACGTCTGGAAATGGGCAAGCATCTTGACTCGTGCGCAGTGTGCCGCGAAGAGTTACAGCGCTACCGCAAGCTTTCCTTGCTCTTGTCGCGTGCCCAGCGCGTTGAACCGCCCGCGGATCTTGCCGTTCGCATTAAAGTAGCCGCCGCGCAAATGAAGCCGGCAATGACGCTGAAGCAGCGCTTTGTCGCAATGCGCGACCGGATGGAAATTCTGGGCGACAATGTTTTCCGTCCGTTGACCGTTCCCGCGACCGGCGGATTTGTTTCGGCAATTTTGGTTTTCGTCGTGATGCTGCACATGATGGTTCCCGGAATTTCTGTGCAGGCCGTGCAGAATGACGTGCCGCTGAACCTGATGCAGCCCGCTGAACTGATCACACTTTCCGATAACCCCGGCAATTGGGCGCCGGAGCAGCATGAGATGGAGCTTTCTCTGCCGCATGGCTTGCTTGTTGACGTAACGGTTGACCAGCACGGCCAGATGCTCGATTACCAGATTCTTTCCGGGCCAGACAGCCAGGACATGCGCCACCAGCTGAATCAGATGCTGATCTTCTCGCGTTTCAAGCCGATGATGAGCTTCGGCCGGCCGGCCACGGGTGGTCACGTGATTTTGAGCTTCAGCGCGGTTCACGTTCGCGGCTAGTTGGTTTGATTCCAGTCGACTAAATCGAAGATGACCGCAAAATTGTTCCGGCCGATTTTTCTGACGTTGTTTTTTTCTTTTCTGATTTTTCCCGCGAGACTTTTTTCGCAACAGGCTCCCGGCCCCGACGAGAAATTTCTTCTCGACGCGGTCAACCACGAACGCGCCGGAGAAAAACTTCCGCCGCTCAAGTGGGACGTAAATCTCGCGGCGGCGGCTCGCGAGCACGTTCACAAAATGGCGGATCGCAACCGCCTTTCGCATCAATTCTCCGGCGAACCAGATTTGACTGCGCGCGCAAGCGACGCTGGCGCCCATTTCAGCATGGTCGCTGAAAACGTCGCGGAAGCCCCAACGGTCAGCGAACTCCACATCGGCTGGATGAATTCACTGCCACACCGCTCGAACATCATGAATCCGAAATTAACCGCGATTGGAATCGCTGTGGAACTTCGCGGCTCGCAGTATTTTGCCGTGCAGGATTTTTCCAGGGCAGTCGGCGCGCTGAGCAGGGAAGAACAGGAAAAACAGGTCGGCTTGCTGCTGCAAAAGCAGGGACTGAAGATTGCTTCAAGTCCCGAGGATGCGCGCAAGGCTTGCGATTCCAATTCCGGGTATTCCGGAGCGCGGCCGCTGGCGATTCTGCATTTCGAGGGGCCGGATTTAAATCAGCTGCCGGACCAAGTCGCCGCCACCATCAAGAAAGGCGCTTACAAATCAGCAGCCGCCGGCGCTTGTAGCGCAAATCGCGCCGACGGCTTCTCGCATTTTCGGATTGCGATTTTGTTGTACGGAGCGGCGAATTAATCTATGCCGTGAATGCGCAGGCTGACGAGCTGATCGATGGTGAGGTCTTTGCCGGTACGCGATTTCATGCTGGCGATAAATTCCGGCGTTACGCCGTGAATGCGCATGGCGATGAGCTCGTCAGGTTCGGGATGTTTGTAGCCGAGCGATTCCACTTTTTCGATGAACTCCGGCGAGACGCCGTGAATGCGGAAAGCGATTAGTTTTTGGAGTGCGATGCGGTCGTAGCCGTCTTTGTTAAGCTGCGCGATCCATTCCGGAGTCGCTCCGTGGATGCGCATCGCGATGAATTCGTCCTGATCCGGGGTGTAACCCGCGCTCCGGACGGCGCGAACGAACTCAGGTGTTACGCCGTGGATGCGGAACGCGACGAGTTTGTCGCTGTCGTTTGATTTCAATCCTTCGGCGGCCATGTCCTTGATGAATTTGGAATCGACGCCAAAAATGCGGAAGGCCATGAGTTTGTCGGTGTCGAGATTTGTGAGATTGAGGTTCTTCATTTCGCGAGCAAAACTCACGCTCACATCAAAAATCGCCATGTTCATCTGTTTTTCGGTGTCGATCTTAAAGCCGGCGGCGGCCATGTCGTCCGCGTACTTCCCATCGGGAAAAAAATGAAACACGCCGGCTCCCTCCGAATCTCCGATGTAGCCTTCGCATTCGAAGCGGCCCGCGTCGCGGCGAATCGTGAATTTGACGTCGTGCTTGGCCTTGATGGAAAGGTCGAGTCCCTCGAAAGCGCTCGGCGGCCAATCGGATTCGTGATTGCTGTTGTGGCCCTTCCAATGCTGCAGCAAGGCGAAGCGGACTTTACCGGGCTCGTCGGAAGGTTGGACGGTCCAGCTTCCGTTTTGCGGCTGTGTTTCGGACGCGAAGAGAGCGAGCGCGCAAACCATTCCAATTGCGGACACAACGATAGCTGCAACGAGTTTTTTAGGACTCATGACTATTCCTCCAGATAATTGTTCGGGCTAGAAAATATTTGCTTGCTTCAGCTGAATGAGCTTATCCAGACTCAGATTGCTGAAGCCGTGGCTCTTTGCTTCCCGGATAAATTCGGGAGTGATTCCCATGATTTTCGCTTCGACAACTTCGTCGGCGTTGAGTTTGTAACCTTCCGCTGCAAGCGACTTCACGTATTCCGGGGTGATGCCCTGAACCTTCATGCCAATAATTTCGTCGGCGTTCGGGTTGAATCCGAGATCGCGCATCTGTTTGATGTATTCCGGAGTCACGCCCTGGACTTTCATGCCAATGATTTCGTCGCCGTTCGGTTTGAAGCCAAGGGCACGAATTTGCTGTACGTATTCCGGCGTGATGCCCTGAACTTTCATGCCGATGAGTTCATCGGCGTCGGGATTGAATCCGAGGTCGCGCATCTGCTTCACGTACTCGGGTGTTATGCCCTGAACCTTCATGCCAATAATTTCGTCCAGGTCCGGCTTGAAGCCGAGATCGCGCATTTGTTTGATGTATTCCGGTGTGACGCCCTGGATTTTCATTCCGACGATTTCATCGCCGTTTGGCGTATAGCCCATGTCGCGAATGGACTTGATGTATTGCGCGGTGACGCCTTGAATCTTCATCGAGACCAGTTCGTCCGGATCTGGTTTGAATCCAGCCGCGACCATTTCCTTCACGTATTCCGCAGTGACGCCTTGAATCTTCAAGCTAACCAGTTGATCCACATCGAGATGATCGAGGCCGACGGATTTCATTTCATCTATGTAGGAAGATTTGCCCGAGGATTGAGCTTGCGAATCCGGTACAGCATCAGGGGCAGAAACTGGATCGGGAGCAACGGACAGGCTTGCCACAGTTCTGGGCGCCGGCAGGGGAGCGGGAGTTGCCGCGTGCACAGTCTGGGCGACTGGAGCGAGCAACGCTTTTTCAATGCGCGCTGCCGCGGCCGGATGCGAAACGCCCCAGAGCAGGGAAGCGGCAATGAGGGCAGCGCCGAAGCAGATGAATCCGGCGCCAAGTCCTGCGGTGCGATTTTCCGTGGCGTGGCGCAAGCCGAGAATTCTGGAGATGCGGGCGGCGAGTGGGCTGCCATTGGCAGCGACGGTGAGTGTCGGCGTGGCGCGCCATTCTTCCATGGTCGTGAGGGCGCGTGCGTAACCGAGATGATTGCCGCAGGCGGCGACAGCAACGTCGTCGCAGCAATTTTCGCGTTCGATGCGCACGCGCTTGTTCAGCCACCAAACCGCCGGATGGAAAAAGAGAAGCGATTCCGCGATGACCTGGAAAAGATTGACGAAAGAGTCGAAGCGGCGAATGTGCGCGAGTTCGTGGGCGATGACGGCTTCGATCTGGTCTTCGGTGAGGCCAGTGAGTGCGCGGACGGGAAGTAGAACGACGGGACGGAACCAGCCGATGACGGCGGGCGCGTCGAGCCAGCGACATTCGCAGAATTGGATTACGCGATTCAGGCCGAGACGCGTTTGCAGCTCGCGGCACTTGGCAAGCAAAGCTGGTGTAACGGAAATCGAAGCGGCGCGGCGGAGGCGTTCGAGATAGACCAGGCTGCCGGCGGTGCGGAGCGTGAAGAAAACAACGCCGACGAGCCAGAATTCGACGAGCAAGGGAAGCGCTTGTGCGGAAAAGGATTTGGCGGCGGGCGCTCCGGCAAGAACAGGTTGCTCAGTTTGTGTGAAGAACGTTTTTTGCGCGAAAACGATGACCGGTGTGGCGGCATTTTCTGTGGCCTGCATTGCCGACTGCGAATTGAGGAGCAAGACAAACGTGATTGCCAGGGACGCGACCATGGCGACGAGCGTGAGCACGCCGACGACGTAGCGGGCCGAAGCGCGGCGCAAGAGCGTCAAAGCGATGGAGGCGATGGCTACGAGCGCGAAGCCTTGCCACACGAAGTGAAGAAGTGACCAACCGAGCGTGCGCAGCGTTTCCGGAGCAAAAATGTTCAAAAGGCCGGTCATTTCTGTTTCCTTTCGTACTCGTCGAGCAAGCGGCGGAGTTCCTTGAGTTCTTCCCTGGAGCTGCGATGCCCGGCCAGAGCGTGGAGCATCAGCTCGCTGGCGGAGCCCTGGAAAACGCGCCGCATCATGTCCACGGCGAATTGCTGCTTGGTCTTCTCCGCAGGCTCCCCTGCTACATAGACGTGCGCGCGCTGCGTTTCGCTCCGGGTGACGAGGCCTTTTGCGATCATGATCTGCATAAGCTTTAAGACGCTGGTGTAGCCGAGTTGTTTGGTGGCGCTCAGCGCGTCGTGGACTTCGCGGACCGTGGAAGGCCCGCGAGACCAGAGAACGTGCAGGATCTCCAGCTCGGAAGGAGTCGGGTTATTTTGTGCCGTAGCTTTCATGAAAAGGAGGCTACTACGAAGGATTTCGTATTGTCAACGAAAATCTTCGTACTTCGCGAAAATATTTTCAAAAGGGAACGATCCGTACTCTGCAGCGTTACAGCATGGGACGAGAGCCATCCTGTGCGATTGTCCGTTTTCGCTCATGAATCGAGGGGCCCCATGTTTGTAATATGCGAGCTTGGCGAATGCCTTACAACGCTTAGTGCCGCAATACTACTTTTCGAGAGTAGTTTGAGTTCGGACGAAGACTTTTACTTCTTGATCATTTCGATTTCGTAGCGAATTTTGTCCGCGGTGCCGTTTTTGAAGTGCATTTCGGTGTCGAGGATGAGTTTTACGGGGCAGCCTTGCGAGTTGACCCAGGCCGTTCCTTTTTCAAAGCCGCCATCGCCGAGAGTGATGCGATAGAGGCCGGCTTCGGCGGCGTTGCACGCGAAGTATCAATTGAATAGCGGACAGTTTCGTAGCCGTTTATTCTTTCCGCGGCTTCACGAACGATTGCGGAGCTGTTTCTGATGACAGCTATTGTACTGGACATGCCCGAAATTCCGGTCAAGCCGGTCCAGGCGGACTGCCAACTTTCGCGGTCGGAACGCACACCCTTGAGCACGCGCGACATGTCCTTGTTCTTGGAGATGCCGTCGATTGTATCCGGAGTGAGATCGGCTTCCTGCACGATATGGTCGTCGCCGTTGTCCTTCTTGTAGGAATAGTGAAACGCTTCCGGCGGGTTCTGGATGTGGTCGATGATGCAATTTAGATCGATGCTCGGATCGCGAGCGTTTTTTCTGCGGCGGAGGGAGAAGCCGACGTCTGCTCTTTCTTTTGCGGGGAAGGTCCGAGTTTGCAACCGGAGGCGGAGAAGAGAATTACCGAGATTGCCCCCCAGACCCAGCCAGTCGAGAAATGATGGAAAGTTCGTTTCATTTGGAGCCTCCTTGCTCGAATCTGCCGAAAGGTTTGGTGCCCAAACAGTGGCATTATGTGCGAACGGGTTTGGGCTTGCGAAGTGATTTTTTGTCAATGGAGGACTCGTGAGACTGAGAAAGATGATTCCGATTGCGACGCTGGCATTTGCCGTAGGAGTCTTGGCAACCGCCATGCCTGGGTTTGCGCAGGAGAAGAACGGCGCGACGTTTGATGCGGATGGGACGGCGCATTTGACGCGGGTGATTCGGCCACCAGCGACCATTAGTCCGGAAGCGCAGAAGTGGATGGATTCGCTGCGGAAGAATTTGGCGCACGATAGCACTTTGGAAGAACGGCGGAAGCGGACAGATGAATGGCGTGCGCGGCAGTCAGCGGTAGCAAAGAAGCTGTTCCCTGTGAATATAGAGGAGCAGACGATTGGCGGTGTGCGTTGCGATGTGATTACTCCACTTGAAACGCCCGCTGCGAACAAAAACCGTGTGCTGGTTAATTTGCATGGCGGGGGATTCAATTCAGATTCGGGATCGTTGATTGAGGGCGATCCGATTGCGAATCTGGCGAAAATCAAAGTTGTGTCCGTGTATTACCGGCTCGCGCCGGAAAATCCGTTTCCGGCGGCGGTGGATGACGTGGTGGCGGTATATAAGGAATTGTTGAAGACCTACAAGCCGAACAACATTGGGAATGTTTGGGACTTCGGCTGGGGCGATATCTAACAGCGGAAGCTGCGGCAAAGTTTCGGCAGCTCGGATTGCCCCTGCCCGGAGCGCTGGGGATTTTTTCAGGCTTGGCGGATTACAGCCGGGTAGGGGATTCCTATCTCATGTACACACTAAGCGGCTTTCCGGGCGATTGGCCTGTCATTGATCCCGCGCAAACCTCATATTGATGAGTATGTAGGGAAGACAGACCCGAAAGACCCAGTGCTTTCGCCGCTGTTTGCGGATTTGAAAGGGATGCCACCGACTCTTCTGGTGACGAGTTCGCGAGACTTGCTACTGAGCGGGACGACGATCTTTCATCGCGCGCTCCTGGCGGCGGGTGATGACGCAGATTTAGTTGTGTTCGAGGTGCTGCCGCATGCGTTTTGGTATCACTTTGAATTGCCGGAGACGACCGAGTGCCTGAACATCATGGCGAAGTATTTTGATAGGAAGTTGGCTCGCTAGTCTGCTGTTGCTTAAGCTTCTTTATGTCTGCTAGCCAAATAGGAGTTCTGTTAGGGTAGGAGCCGTGCGGCCCCAGCCACTCATCTGTGTCACGGATGTCGAAGCCAGCAGCCGGTGGTATCAGCGCCTGCTGAGCTGCCGCGCTGCTCACGGCGGCAGACAATATGAGCAACTGGTGAAGGATGGCTGGCTCATCCTGCAATTGCACAGCTTTGAAGTCGAACACCATCACGGCCCCATCGGCAATCGCGCCGACAGACCCTATGGCAATGGCGTGCTGGTCTGGTTCGAGGTGGATGACTTCGACGCGGTAGTACAGCGCGCTGCCGAAATGGGCGTCGAGATCGTGCTGCCGCGCCATCGCAACCCTCCCGATGGTGAAGGCGGCCCCAACCACTGGGAGTGTTGGATGCGCGACCCGGATGGCTACACTGTCGTGGTGGCCAGCCCATATGGAACGGCCGACGGTGACTGGCGCCCCGGCCCCGATCTATTCACTTAGACCGCGGTTTCTAGAGGGTTGTTCCTATTTATTGACCTTGCCGATGATACCGCTGGCGGCCCATTGAATCGGCTGCGCGTAACGGCTGTGTTGGTGGAATCGCGCTAGGAATGCCTGAAAAAGAGGCAGTTGTCACGGAAAGAATCCTGTTGTAGAGTTCTGGCTATGAAGTTTCTCGTTTATTCATATTATTGGCGATTTACGGACCACTCACAATTGTGGCGAGGGGCACCGCTGTAAACAGAAGCAAGACGAGAAGAGATTCGGCCCACTCGCACTGAGTGGGCTTTTTTGTTTTTGGGCAAGGCCCGAGGAGAAGACCCACGATGATTATTTCGATGAAGCGGCACGCGACGCGCGGGGAGATAGACGAAGTGACGGACCAAGTGAAGCGATTCGGCTACAAAGTGCACTCGATTGAGGGCGAAGAGCGCGTTGTGATCGGGGTAGTGGGCGTGGGCGACGTGACGGCTTGCCTGGAGAGCGTGGAGGCGATGCCGCAGGTGGAAGCGGTGACGCGGATCAGCGCACCTTACAAATTTGTGAGCAAAGAATTTCGCAAAGAGAAGACGCGGATTCGCATCAACGGCACGGAGATCGGCGGAAACGAATTTGTTGTGATGGCGGGGCCGTGTTCTGTCGAAAGCGAAGAACAGATTTTGAAGGCGGCGGAAGGTGTGGCCAAGGCGGGCGCGAAATTGCTGCGCGGCGGCGCATTCAAGCCGCGGACTTCGCCGTACGATTTTCAAGGGATGGAGACAGAAGGGCTGAAGCTGCTGCAGAAAGCTAAGAAGGCAACAGGACTGGCGATTGTGACGGAAGTGATGAGCGATCGCGACGTTTCGCTCGTGGCGGAATATGCGGACGTGTTGCAAATTGGCGCGCGGAATATGCAGAACTTCGTGCTGCTCAAAGCGCTGGGAAAATGCGGGCGACCGATTTTGCTGAAGCGCGGATTGAGCAGCACGGTGAAAGAGCTGCTGATGAGCGCGGAATACATCGTGGCACACGGAAATTCGGAAGTGATGCTGTGCGAGCGCGGGATTCGCACGTTTGAAACGGTGACGCGGAATACCTGTGACATTACGGCGATTCCTGCGCTGAATGAGCTGACGCACTTGCCGGTGATTCTGGATCCGAGCCACGCGACAGGGAAACGGTCGCTCGTGCCGGCGCTGGCGCGGGCGGGCGTGGCAATTGGAGCGGATGGATTGATTGTGGAAGTGCATCCGGCTCCTGAAAAGGCAATCAGCGACGGAGCGCAATCGCTCGATTTGGGGCAGTTTGAAAAAATGATGAACGAGTTGAAGCCGTATGTGGAATTGTGGAAAGCGACAAGGCCGTCGGCTGCCGCGGCGGCAACTCACTAAAAAGCGAAAGACCGAACTCCAACATTGATCGCTTTTGGCCGGGATGTTGTACCCTTCCGGGCACTACATGTACTTCGGGAGAACCATGAGACTTCAACCCATCCGATTCATTCAATATCTGATTCTTCTGGCGATCTTGGTTTCGCCCGCCGCCTCTCTTGCTCAGGAAATTCCCTGGCGCCAAACGGATTTTCCAGCCGAAGAGTTTCAGGCGCGCTGGGCCAAATTGTTCGACAAAATCGGAGACAAAGCTGTTGCCGTTTTGCAAGGAATGCCGCAAACGAACGGCTTCATCATGCCGCGGCAGACGAATGAGTTTTACTATCTCTCTGGAATCGAAACGCCGGGCGCGTATCTGTTTCTCGACGGAAGAAAGAAAAAAGCGGTTCTGTACCTGCCTCCGCGCAACGCGCGGCTTGAGAGCGCTGAGGGGAAAGTTCTTTCCGCAGATGACGCAGAGCTGGCGAAGCGATTGACCGGCGCGGACGCTGTTTTGAGCACCGATACCATGAAAGCCGACTGGCTTGGCAGTAGCGAAGGCGGCGCCCCTCGCGAAATCTACGCGCTGTTTGCTCCGCCGGAAGGCTCGGAACAGAGCCGCTACGAAATCCTCGCTGCCGATGCAGCCGCTGCGGCCGACCACTGGGATGGGCGAATTCCGCGGCAGACGCATTTTGTGGATTTACTCAGAACCAGATATCCGCGGGCAAAAGTCTCGGATCTGAGTCCAATCCTGGATGAGCTACGCGGTGTGAAGAGTCCGCGCGAAATTGCGCTAATTCGGCGCGCCTCGCAAATCGCCGGAATGGCGATTTTGGAAGCGATCAAGACGACGCGGCCAGGGCAATACGAATATCAATTGGACGCCGTAGCGCGATACATCTATCTGGTAAACGGCGCAAAGCTTGAGGGATACCGCTCTATCATCGCTTCCGGAACAGAAACGATTTGGAACATGCACTACTTTCGCAATGGGGGACAGCTGACGTCAGGCGACCTTGTGCTGCTCGACTACGCGCCCGACTATCACTATTACGTCAGCGACATCACGCGCATGTGGCCGGTGAATGGAAAATACAGCGCACAACAAAGGGAACTCCTGGGATTTGTTGTTCAGTATCGCAACGAAATTATTAAGCGAATTCGCCCGGGAGTGACTGCAGCGCAAATTCAGGACGAAGCGAAAGCTGCGATGGAGCCCGTATTTGCCCGAACGAAATTCTCGAAAACGATTTACGAACAAGCAGCGAGAAAACTTGTCGAAACTGGCGGCGGGGTTTTTTCTCATCCCGTGGGATTGGCAGTTCACGACGATGGCGAGTACGGCCCTGGGCCGCTTTTGCCGGGTCACGTATTTTCGATTGATCCGCAGTTGCGCGTACTGGAAGAGAATCTGTACATCCGGAGTGAAGACGTGGTTGTCGTTACAGAAAAAGGCGTGGAAAACTTTACGGAGTTTCTTCCGGCCGATTTGGATGCGATCGAAAAACTGATGGGAAAAGAAGGGCTTTTGCAGAAGGTTCCTGCTGAATCGGCCCCCATTGGAAAATAGATGAGCGCCATGGCAATGCAGGCAAGCACAAGACAAATTCGGCCAACCCTTGCGGAAATTGCCGCGGCGAGGAAGTTCCTTGCGGGGCATTTTGCGCCGACGCGGCTCGTGGAAGCGGCTTCGTTGAGCCAGGCTGCGGGCGTCCGTGCTTATTTGAAACTGGAGATGGAATTGCCGATGGCGTCGTTCAAGGTGCGAGGAGCGATGTGGGCGCTGGCGGAAAAATTGAAGCAGGGAGCCCTCAGCGAGGTCGTTGCGTCGAGCACGGGGAATCACGGTTCGGCGGTCGCATATGCCGCGCAAAAGCTCGGCGTGAAAGCGACGATATTCTTGCCAGAGAAGAACAATCCGGTGAAACGAGCGAGGATTGCTGGACTTGGCGCGAACATTGTGGAAAAGGGGAGCGAGGATTTGGCGGCTGCGTCTGAAGCGGCCTTGGAGTATTCGCTTTTGACGGGCGCCTATTTCTTGAATGACGCGACGGACCACGCTTTACCCGCGGGCCCGGCGACGATCGGCAGCGAAATTCTGGAACAATTGCCTGGGGTCCAAGCGCTATACGTTCCGATGGGAGATACGGCGTTGATCCGTGGCGTGGCCGCTGCGGTCAAGCAACAGAAGTCTTCCGCGAGAGTTATTGGTGTTCAGGCGGAGACCGCACCGTCTTATTACCTGTCCTGGAAAAGCGGCATCGCGACGGGGACGGCTACTTGCGACACGATTGCCGACGGATTATCCACGCGCACGCCGGATGCTGGAAACGTGAAAGCGATTCGCGAACTCGTCGATGATGTTGTGCTCGTCAGTGACCAGGAAATGCTGAGAGCCATGCAGATCTTGCTCCTGGAAGAGCGCATTGTTGCGGAGCCGGCCGGAGCCGCGGCGACTGCTGCATTGCTCAAGAACAAATCAGGGAGCGGCGAGATTGCGGTCACGCTGGTCACTGGCGCGAATGTGCCGCGCGAAATTCTCCAGCGTGCGTTGCAGCTCGGCGCTTGACACGCGGGTGCCGCGGGCATAGTCTCGCCGCAGTTGATTCCCCCTTCGTAGAACCTTAGGCCAAGTTAGCTCTTCCCCCCGGACAGATCGGGTAATTTCACGTTTAAATGGAGAAGGAATGCGAAAAAAGATTTTGCGGCTTTGTGTGGTCGTTTGTTTGTGTGCGGCAGTCGGGATCGGATTGAGTGAAAAGAGTGTTTCGGCGCAGATGGCAGCTGCGGAAAAGCCAGTAGTGTATACCTACGTGATGGAATGGGGCGTGCCCCGGGCCATGTGGGCAGATTACGAAAAGCAGATTGCAACGACGAGTGAAACGCTCAAGAAAAGCACGGAAGATGGAACGCTGATTGGTTATGGGATGTTTTCGGTGGTTACACATACGGAAGGCGCTGCAACGCATGGCGTTTGGATGACCGCCAGTTCTGTCGCGAGCTTGATGAAAGTGCTCGACGTCTTGCGCGCATCGCCGACTGCGACTTCGCCGGTGATTTCAGCTTCAAAGCATTGGGATTTTTTACTTTCGAGCGGGGATTATGCTGCCCACCCGGGCACATTTACGAATGGCTATCTGCGCGTAGCTACTTGGATCGGGAAAGAAGGCGCGAACGATCCCGGTGGAAAAATTGAGAAAGCCAGTATGGTCGCGATGCTGGACAAATTGATGGCCGATGGAGCGCTGCACGCGTATTCGATCGATCGTGAAATCATCCACACGATGGACGCGAATGCATTTTTCGTGGTGCTCGTCACTAACGGCCCAGAAGGTCTAGACAAATTCACTGCGGCCGTGGACGACATGGGAAAGAACAATCCGGCTGCGCTGGCTGCTTTCCGGTCACTGCTTGCGGACACCGGACATCGCGACACTCTGGCCAAAGTCACAACGACGACGCACAAGTAGTTCTGGAGAACGATCGGCGCAAATGACTCATTTTCGAGCGGGCGGCTGCCAAACTGGTCGCCGCCCGTTTTTTTATTGCGGCGGATGCATGGCGTCGGTCATGTCGAGGCGGAACAGGACGCCGCTGCGATCATAGAGCCACAATTCACTATCGCGGCAGCCGGCAAAGTGAATTCCTGAAGGCGAAATTGCCTTTTTGCTCTCGACGGAAGTGCCAAGAGAAAGCGGCGTAGAGGTCTCTTTCAGCGAATGGGAATCGTAATGATGCAGGAGAACACTTCTTGGTGTCGCGACGGTTTTCTCCTTTTCATCATTGGCCCTTGAAAATTCGAGTACCCAGAGATCGCCTTCCCACTCGCAGTATTCGTGGCTGAAACTGGCGATGCTGAAAGCTTTGGCCTCGAAGGTTGTGGCATCGATGCGCCAGAGTTGGGAACTATCCGCGACCCAGGCTGCGTCCTGGGTGAGGGAGATGTTCAGAGGCCTTGACGTGGGTAAAATTATCTTGCGCGTGACCTGATTGTTCGCAGGATCAATGTGCATGACGATGCCGCGATCGCTCAAAACCCAGACATGAAGAGAATCGGCTCCGACGCCGGTGGGAACCGTTTTGGGATCTTTCTTCTTTGCGTTGGGGTCGGTTTCGATCCGCGGAAGTTCAATGGTCGTGACAGGATTTCCCGACTGCAAATCCTGGCGTTCGACGATACCTTTGCCCGGTAGCGCAAGCCAGCGAGATGTCGCAGTGAGGGCAACGTTTTGCTCGCCGTTGGGTCTCATCTTATCGAGGAAGTGGAGAGCGCCAGTATCCAGGGAGTCGGGGAATTTCTTGAGCACTTCGTTGCTGGCCAGCCAGAGTACATCGGCAGCCACCAGTGAGTCAGCGGTCGGGCTCTTCAGGTGAACTGTACCGAGGGGTTTGTTGGAACGCAGATCGAGACGCAAAAGCCAGGAATCGCCGACACGAAGCCAGGTTTCATTCTTCAAAAAACTGAGCGAAGCGGGCCGAAAGCCAACAGGAATCATGACGGTTTTCAAAAAGGGAAACTGGAGCAGATCTTCCTGATGCGTGAAGGCGAGGCTTTCAAGAAATGGCGCGAGCTCCGTTTCCAGATTTACGGTCTCTTCGTTGCCTGAAGTCTCCTGGCCGTAGCCGATTTCGACGAAATAGCCCGGGATGTCCGGATGAGAGCAGACGTAGCGCCGAGTGGTGACGACCGGCGATGAGCTCTTTTCGCCCAGGTCAGCGGAAAAAACGGCATCCACTTGAAGGCAACCGTTGAGGTTTTTTGCGGATGCCGGATGCGCGGCAAAACTGACCAGCTTTTGCGCGGAGCGGGACATCTCTTCTTTTCTATGTGCGGCGATTTCCTGCAAGAATCCCATGGCGTCGGTGAACGGAAGATCGGACCAAGCCGCGCGCACAAAATAGGCGCCGCGGCGATCACCCTTGCCCAGCTTTTTCATGAAGACGATTTGATCGTAGCCGACGTTGTCCCATTTGATTGTGGACGTCCACGGCAGAATGGGCAGCGGGATTTCGTGAGAAGAGAACGGAAACCAGTTGGGAGTTTTGGGCACGCCCATGCCGCCAAGACCTGCGTAGAGGTCCGGCGGCCTCGTGATACCCCATTTGTCTTCCGAGCTGAGGCGAAGAGTGAAACCCGGCAGAAGCACGGTTTCTGAGAGGCCTTGGGCTGAGGCCGAAGCGGTACTAGACGAGCAGGCAACGGTCGCGGAAAATGCGAAAAGAAAAAAACGCAATTGGCGGCGAAATTGGATGGGCACGGTGGCCGCATTTATATCACTTGAGGGATTCGAATTGAAGCCAGGAGTGGAGCGAGACAAGTAGCCCGTATCTAGTGAATGACCTTTAGCGCACTGGTTTACGGGCGAAATCGTTCCGATCGGGGGTTGCCAGAATGCGCAGAGGATTCTCCGACACCATCGCTGTCGCGTTAGCTTTTGGATTCTTGCTCCTGTTAAACGCGTGAAAAAACCCAAGAAACCTTTGATGATTCCCGGATCTTCTTTCACGCGCGGCTTAAAAGTTCTCCCGATTCGAAAAAATCAACATCCGCAAACAACACGCAACAGCAGTTGACTTCTTGATTTTAAAAAATCAATTGACCCTTGTTGTTGTGATGAAGCCTGTGGATCTTCCTAGCAATTGAGGAAGATGCGATTGAAGGCAATGAGCCAGTAAGTTTCACGCGCTTGATGCAGGATGCAAATCGCCAGGCGGAGATTCATTTCTCTAGCGCAATGAATTCTGGGCTCCACGGAGCGATGCTCAAATCAAGCCGGGCGACGGTGATGGGGAGGTGGAAGCGGCGGGGGCCAGCGCTTCCGGGGTTGATGTGGAGGACGCCGTCCTTTTCGAATGTTTTGGGCTGGTGGGTGTGGCCGCTGAGGACGATGTGAATGCCGGCTGCTGCGGGATTCAGGTCGAGGCCGTTCAAGTTGTGCAACATGTAAATTGTGGCCGCGACGGTTTCCACTAGTTCGGTTTCTTTCAGCGGTGAACACCAGTATGCTGTGTCAATGTTTCCGCGAATGGCAATGAGTGGCGCGATTTTTCTGAGTTCGTCGAGAATTTCCATTTTGCCCACATCGCCTGCGTGAAGAATCAGTTCTGAGCCGCGCAACGCTTCTACGGCTTCCGGACGCAGGAGCCCGTGAGTGTCCGAGATCAGGCCGATGCGTTTTGCCTCGATCATTTCATGGCCGCACTCGGTTTGCGGGGACGCTGTTTCGCGGAGATTGATTTGATGACCAGCTTCCGGTGGCCTTTCGCAGGGAACGACGCTTTGGCGCGATGCAAGGCAAGGTTGACGAGTTCGAGGATTTGCGGATCGTCGAGCGTTTTCTCCGACGCAAGTCGCACCTGACGAAGACTTTTCCGCCGCCGCCGGGGCGCTTGTGCGGATCGGGCAAACTCGCGCCTTGTGCGAAGAACAGCGTGACGTAGCGCGGATAGAGCACAATGGATAAGACCGTTTCCGACGCTTTCTCCGTTGGTCCAAACGCAAAGACCAGCGCGTTGTAGTACACCATTTCGACGCCGGTGGGATGAGCTTGCGAAGTCTCCCAACCGCTCGTTCGGTCCGTCGCCGCGACGTTCTTATCGTACTTTGCGAGAAAACCTTTGCGTTGCTGCCGAGGCCTCAAAGCAATATTCCTTCTGTCTATTACTGAGTTGTTCGCTGAATCGACGCGAGATTTTCCACTGCGAAACGCACTGCTGCTTCAAACAGAGCGACGCGCGGATAGTGATTGTGATTCGCGAAAGCCTTGATGGATGCCTCTGTGACAGACTCGTAGTTGAGCGCAACAGCGAGATGATCGGCGCGAAGCGTGCCGAGGAAATTTCCGCCAGGGACTAGCGCGTCTGATTGCAAGAGCTGGCTGTCGGTGCGCGGATCGTAGGCGGTCAGCAATCTCCACGCTTCAAGCAGCATTTTTGAAGTCGTGGTTTCGTCCGAAACGGCGGCAAGTGAATAGGACGGCACCAGCGAGTCGGGATGATCTTGCAGGAATTGCTTGCGTACGTCCTGGCGCAGACTTTTGAACGCTTCGGCAACATTTCCATCGCAGGTGCCGAGTTTCAGCATTCCCGCGTAACGCTGCGCGATCTCCGGCATGGTTTCCGCGATGGGAGAACCTCCGATCGCGCCCGCAATCGTGACGTGCGCAGCAACGGCGTTGTGCGCTTGTGGATCGTTCGCGAGCGCCTCCTGTACGTCGGGCGAACCTTTGCTGTACGACACGACGATGTACTTGCGCGAATCGCTCGCCATTTTCTCTCGAAGATACGCGGCGATCTTTGCGCCATTGTTTGTGGAAGTATCGTTCGCAGCCTGCAAGAACTCCACCGTCATACCATGCTTTTCCTGGAGGTGCTTTTGTCCATCCTGAAACGCCTGTGTGTTGGCTTGGCAGGATGAAAGAACGCCCGGGATCACGAGGACACGATATTTGTTCAGATCGACTGTGGCGCCTTGCTTGACAACGGGACAATTTCCGCAGCCGGCGATGGTTGCGTCGGCCGGAATGTTCAGATACGACGAGCAAGCACCCCATGAACCGCTATCGGGATTCTCACTTTGCAATACACTACAGAAGGTACTTGCAAACGGCGCGGAAAGGTCCTTGCCCGTTTCGCCGAGCTTCAGAATCAAAACTTGTCCGTTCGAATGAAACGACCCGCCCGTTGCAGTCTTGGCTTCCTGCATCGGATTCTGCGGCAAAAAGTGCATCACTTGCACTACGAGCCCCGTGCTCGACAAAGTTTTTTCGACGTAGTTGCGTTCGAGATCTATGTCAGGGTCAATTTTGTGCGTGATGCCGTGGTTGCGCTGGTCACGTTCAAAGCCAATGTCGTGTGTGGCGGCCCCGACCCACGCCGTCTCGCCATGCACGGTAAACGGGGCTTTCCAGATACGAAGGTGATTGCGCGATGCGACCACGGAAATCGGTTCCGCGTGCGCCCAACCGTAATCTTGCGGCCTGCCGAACAAATACAATTGGCTCATCGGCATGGTTAGATAAGATTCTTTTGAAAGGCTGCCGATGATTCCGTGCAGCACCGTGTCTTTCACGTCGGCATCCACTTTTACCCAGCCGGCGGTCGTAAACACGCGCTGCATCCCGGCTTCGTCGCCGAGAATCAGTAAATTCACCATGTCGCCTGGATTGCCTTCTTTGTCGCCGATGCGCCGCGGAATTTTCGCAAATAGCGCATTGTCAATCCCTGGCAGGGAAGATACCTGCTGCGCCACAGCGCGTGGCGCCCCGCCCGCTCCAGTTTCTGCAGCATACACTTCCACGTGTACTGCGTACGATCCGTCCGCCGTGTCGTTCTTTCCTTGATTCACGCCGATCGCCAGCCGGCCAGCCACAGGTGCCAGCACGTCGCGCTGCGCGCCAATCAGCAATGCCTCCGCCGTGTCCGCGTCGCCGATTCGGCCAATCACCGCCCCACGTCCCGCTCCATTAAATGGCAACACGCGCAGCAAATCCTGGAATCCGCGCGACACGCCCTCCGGCCCGTTTTCGGCTTTCGCATCTGCATAACGCATTTTACCAGTAGCCGTAATCAAAACGTGTTCACCCGGTTGCAGATCGATATTCGTGTCGGTCCAATGCGAATCGCCCTGGAGCGCGAAATCTTTTGACAAACGTTTCTTGCCAGCGGGAACTTGCGCGCCGGATTGCGCCTTAAAATCATCCACCCGCGTCGCCTGCGACGGTGGCCCATCGTCGCCAACTAATTGCGCGCGAAGCGCAAGCGGAAAGCACAGAAAAATCGGCGCAAACACGGCCAAGAGCCGCAAAAAAACCGCGGAGACTTTCGACATAGGGCGAGCCATCCCGAACCGCATTGGAAGCATCCTCACTTAAACAGATGCAGGCCAGGGTTGCAAGAGTTGGAGCGCAAGCACGTGCCGCCGTTTCCTTGACTCAAGGGAAACGCGCTTGTAGATTGGCAGAAAGCCGAAAAGTCTGGCCAAGCGCCGCAAGAGCCTGCAGACTTAATAAGTTGAAGTTGACAGGACCGCTCGAAACGCCCCAGGGAAGGTCTGGGTAGGACATAAGGCCGAAAATGAAAAGTGGATCTCGAATTCTCGTGGCGTTGCTGTGCGCGGGTTTACTGTCGCCGTTTGTCGCGTCCGCGCAAAAACCGCCTCCCATAAAATGGGAAAAATTGCCGGAAACGCGCGTCACCGTGGACGGCAGCGAAGCGATGTTCACCACGATGTGCGCGCTCCTGGCTGCGGGCTATGAAGCCGACGTGAGCTCGGAAAGGTGGGCGCCCATGCGCGCGCAGCTGCGCGACCGCTTGCAGCATCAGCAAGGTCCCGCCGTCGAAGTCCTTCGCAATTTTTACCAACAGCACGAACTGGCCGACCCGGGCGCGATGCTTTCGCGCTACATCTGGTTCGGTCTCGTCAGCGGTCCCGCGCCGGACTTCAAACCCACGCTCCGCCGCGATGAATTGCCGCCGGAGGTGATTGCGCTTGAAGGCTTCCAGGAAATCCTCTCCAGCTATTACAAGGAACAGAAAATCGGCGAAATATGGCGCCAGGTTCAGCCACTTTACACCCGCGAAATAGAAACACTGCACGACCAGATCGCGGACATCGTATTCGTCACTTCCGGTTACTTGCGCGAAATCCTCGCACCGGAAAATCCGCGGACCTTCATCATCATCGTGGAGCCGCTCGTCGGTCGAATCACGAACGTGCGCAACTTTGGCGATCACTATGAGCTCGTGCTGAGCGGATCGGACGCGCTTCCCATCGACATTGTTCGCCACGCTTTTCTGCACTTTTTGCTCGACCCGCTGCCTTTGATGTATCCGCACATCGTTGCGGCAAAGCGCCCCATTTATGACATCGCCGCAAAAGCTCCCCGCCTTCCGGCCGAGTTGCAGGACGATTTTTCTTCCTACTTCGCCGAATGTCTTGTCCGCGCCGTCGAACTGAAGTTGAAGCGCCTTTCGCCCAGCGAGCGCGAAGCGGCCATGGATCAGGACGACGCAGCGGGTCTCGTCCTCGTTCATCCGCTTTTCACAGCGCTCGCGAAATTTGAACACTCCGAACCCGGCATGAAGCTCTTTTTTCCGGATCTGGTGAGAGCGATTGATACACCGACGGAACAGAAACGTGTCGCGGCCGTCAAATTCTACGACGCGATGACCGCCCAAAGCGTGAACGCCACCGAAGCAGAAGTCGTGGCGCGCCGTCGCTCCGCGCCTACGACCATTCCGAATGATGCCGAAGCAATCGCCGCGCTCACGGAAGGCGAACGGCGCATTGCGGAGAAAAATCCTCGCGCCGCGGAAGCCTCGTTTCAGAGGGTTCTTGTGAAATATCCGGATCAGCCTCGCGCGCTCTACGGTCTCGGAATGGTCGCCTTGCTCGAGCACGATGGCTCCCGGGCGAAGGAAGTTTTTGGCCGTTTAACCGCCGGTGAACACGCCGCAACTAGCGATCCAATGGTTATGGCCTGGTCGCACGTCTACCTCGCGCGAATTCTCGACAGCGAAGGCGAACACGCCCGCGCCAAAGCCGAGTTTGAAGCAGCCCTTGCCGTCGAAGGCGGCCCGGAACAGGCCAAGCAGGCTGCCAGCAAAGGCCTCGCCTTCATGGCGTTAGAAAAGCAGCAACGTCCTTAATCCAGCCGCGATTTTTTCAGGAAATTGGAGGAACACGAAGATGAACCAAATCAGTTCAAGAATTGGAACAGCCGCGATGGTCTTGTTGCTTGGCGCCGCCGTTTTGTCTGCTCAGGATGCCCCCCCCACCCTCAACAAAGACAAGCAACCGCAAAACTCCGGCACCACGCTGACGCTCGATGCGGCAGGCCCCGCCGCTGCCACGGAGGAGGAAACGGCGCTAAGAGCGGTGACCTCGATGCCAGAAGGCTCGCCCGGGGATCTTCAGACAAAACTTACCGCTGCGGAAGACTTCCTCAAGAAATATCCGGAGAGCCGGTACAGGGTTATCGTCTATCCGTTCTTGACCATTGGTTATGTCCAGGCCGGGCAATCGGAAAAGGCGCTCGCGTTCGGCGACAAGGAACTTGAGCTGAACCCGAACGACGTCGCCACGATGGCGGTGATGAGCCAGACGATGTCCCGCGTCTATAACGCAGGCTCCCCCGATGCCGCCAAGCGGCTCGATAAAGCCGAAACCCTCGGCAAGCGCGCCGTGGAAGTGATTCCGACGATTGCGAAACCCGAAGGTGTTACAGACGAAGCTTTCGCCAATTCCAAGAATCAAACCCTGGCGATGGCACACAGCGGCATCGGGCTCGTTGCGTGGCGCCGCGGTAAATTTGTTGACGCGATTCCGGAGCTGGAGCAGTCGGTGAAGCTCGACCCGATCGCCGACCCTGTGAATTGGTACATCCTTGGCATCGTCAATCAGAACACTTCTCATTTTGACGATGCCGCCAGCGCCTTTACGAAATGCGCATTAATTCCCGGTCAGTTGGCGGAAATATGCAAAAGCCGCGCCGAAGCTGCCAAGAAGTTGGCCGCAACCAAACTAAGCACGCCGAAGTGAGCGCCGCGAGGCTTGAAGCGAAGCAAACTTCATGAAGCGCAGTGACGATTAGAGCGGCTGGAAGCAAAACTCGGGGTACGATTCCAAAATCGTGCCTTGCTTGAGCAGGCGCTGACGCATAGCTCCGCGGTTCCGGAATTGCGCGCCATGCATGACGACGCCAAGTCCGGCGCTGCCGAAATCGGCAACAACGAGCGGCTCGAATTTCTTGGGGACGCCGTTCTCGATCTTCTCGCTAGCGAATATCTGCTCGAAAATTTTCCCGACTGGAGTGAAGGCCAGCTCTCCAAAAGTCGCGCTCGTCTGGTCAATGCCCGTTCCCTTGAACGCGCCGCCCGCAAGCTGGAACTGGGTGAGCATCTGCGTCTCGGACGCGGGGAAGAGAAGACCGGTGGGCGCGATAAGCCGGCCCTGCTCGCTGACGGATTTGAAGCTATTGTGGCAGCCGTCTTTCTCGATGCCGGCCTGCAAAATCACGGGAAAGATGCTAAAGCGGCTGCTGTTCGATCAGGCTCTTGAAGAGCGCGGCGAGCGTATCGCCGATTCCGATCGCAAATCCGCGCTCCAGGAGCACCTGCAAAGAAGTGGCCGTCCGCCCGCGGAGTACAAGCTGGTTGGGGAAACCGGCCCCGACCACAAGAAGTTTTTCCTCGTCGAAGTCTGGGCCGAAGGACAACGACTCGGTCAGGGCGAGGGCAAAACAAAAAAAGAAGCAGAGCAGCAAGCGGCCCGCGCGGCGCTGCTACAATGGGAAGCGGCAACTCCGAAGGAATCCTAGGGAATGACGGAAGAAAACGCTCAGCAAGAGATTGCCGCGCCCGCGCCGGAGTGCAAAGCGCAAGACGTGCCAGCGGGCGAGGATTCTGTCGCGCCCATCGAAAAAGCAACGCCCCGCGAAAAAACCACGCTCTCCGAATACATGGAATCTCTGCTTGTCACGGTTATTCTCGCGCTCTTTGGAACCAGTTTCATCGTGCAGGCATTCAAGATTCCTTCGCCCTCGATGGAAAAAACGCTCCTGGTTGGCGATCACTTGCTCGTGAACAAATTTGTGTTCGGCGGTCGCGGCGATGCGTGGTACGAGAAACTTCTTCCGTATCGTCCCATTCAACGAGGCGACATTATCGTCTTCAAATATCCCTACGATGACCACCAGCATTTCGTGAAGCGCGTCATCGGCCTTCCGGGCGATCATCTGAAAATGGTGGACCAGGAGGTTTACATCAACGAAAAGCGCTTGTTCGAGCCGTACGTCCTGCATGAGCCGAATCCTGCTACAGGCTATGACGTATTGAATTACCAATTCCCTCCGGTTGGGAACCAGTTTCTTGGCTCTCCCGCGCGCCCCGAGTGGATGCAGGAGGTGCACAAGTACATCCAAGGCGATGAGATCGTCATACCACCGGACAAGTATTTCGCAATGGGCGACAACCGCGACCGCAGCTCCGATAGCCGCTACTGGGGATTTGTGGACCGCGACGCCATCATGGGGCGCCCGTTCTTGATCTATTGGTCGGTGGAAGCGACCAGCGATGATTACGCAAAATCGACTTTCCCGCAGCGCCTCGGTAGCATCCTGGATACTCTGCGGCACCTTCCGGCGCGCACGCGTTGGAACCGCATGCTGCACACCGTGCACTAAAAAACTTTCGTGCGGCCGTGCCCCTACCTTTTTCCGGCGGACTCTGCGAAACTTTTGCCGGCAGTTCCCGCGAAAGCGACGGCATAACTCTTGGCCAGACTCAGGAAATATTGGAAGTTGGGCGTTGCGCTGGTGTTGCTTGCAGTCGGCTCGCAGGTCGCCGTCAACTTTGTGTTGGGCACAAATCGCGTGCGCCAGGCCATGATTCTGCGCCTCGAACGCACTTTTGGCCGCCGCGTGGAAGTGCGGAGTTTCGCCTTCACCTTGGTGCCGCTGCCTAGCCTTGACGCTGATGGAATCACGGTTGGCGAAGACCCTGCGTTTGGAAATGAATATTTCTTGCGCGCGGATCGCTTGTCGGCGCGGCTTCGCCTCATCGGACTGCTTCGGGGGCGATTCGAGTTTGGCACGCTCTCTCTTGAAAAACCGAGCCTGATTCTTGTGAAGAATCAAGAGGGACGCTGGAATCTGGAACGCTGGCTACCTCCCGCTTCGATGGATGCGAGCGGCCAAAGCAAACCTTACGGTCCGCCGGTCGACGACGTCCCCACAAACCACCTCGCGAAAATTGACATTTCTGAAGGCCGCCTGAATTTCAAACTGGGCGACGACAAGAAACCGTTCGCGTTTACCGATGTAAAAGGAAGCATCGAACAGGTCGCATTCGGCCGCTGGCAGATCAATCTGGAAGCGCAGCCCTGGCGTAGCGGTGTTCAGCTGCAATCGGCTGGAACCATTCAGGTGCGCGGAGAGGTTGCTGGTACCTCCGTCCGTTTGCGGCCTGCGCGATTACAGATTCGCTGGTCGCAGGCATCGCTTGCTGATATGGTGCGTTTGTCGCGCGGACAGGATGACGGCGTGCGCGGACTATTCGATCTGGACGCGACCGCCGAAAGCGGAACGAAGGAGTCTTACGCCGAGGCCGCGCCCGGCGAGTGGACGTTTTCGCTGAACGCGCGTGCATCGCAAATTCATCGCTGGGATATGGCCAGCCGAGCGGACGATCCTCGCCTCGATTTGCGCACGAAAGGACACTGGCTTCCCGCCGACGGCACCATCAATGTCGAGGAGATGCTCGTCTCAGCTCCGAAATCGAATTTCCGTGGCTCTGCAACTTTCACGACCGTCCCGCAAACCAACTTTCGCGTTCGCATCGATTCCGCCGGCATTCAGGCCTCGGACCTGCTCTCCTGGTATCGCGCATTTCAGCCCGGCGTCGCGGAAGGGGTTTCCTTTGAGCAATATTTCACCGGCGGAGCAAGGCTCAGCGGTTGGCCTATCAAACTTGAAAACGCGGCATTTTCCAGTTTCGGCGGCAAACTCTCCCTTCCCGGATTCTCCGCGCCCGCTCGCATCGGTTCCGCGCGCGGCGGCATGGAGAATAATTCCTTCGTGATGGATCCCGTGACCATTTCCTGGGGCCAGCCGGGAGCCGCATCCGTCAAACCTCGGGATTCTCAAAAAGACAAAGCGGCCACTGCAAAACCAATTTCCAATTCGCTCGCCATCGGTCTGCGCTACGACTTCAATGCGAACGAAGGCTACCTCAGTCTTTCTGGGCAATCCGAAACCACCGAAGACGTTTTGAAAGCCTCACTCGTCTTCGGAAAACAACTCAATCGAGGTTGGGAGTGGAAAGGGCAGACCAGCGCGGATCTGCGCTCCTACTGGGGCAAAGGCTCGCAGCCCGGTTGGAACGGCCATATTGAGTTTGCCGATGGAGATCTGGAAATTGCCGGACTCAATCGGCCGGTAAAGGTGAAGAACGCTTCCATTCGCTGGGTTCGCGGTCAAAAGAGCGTCGCCATTGGACAAGTAGAGGCCATTGGTGGCAGCTGGAGCGGCGACCTCACGGAAAATTCCGCAGCTTCTGAAAACGCTCCTCGCTGGTTTTTTCATCTTTACGCGGATTCCCTCAGCGCTGCGGACCTCGATCTCTGGGCAGGCCCGCGCGCTCGCCCCAATTGGCTCCAGCGCCTTTTGCCTGCCATGCTCGGAGGAAATTCCGACCAGGGCTCCGACGTAAGCGATCTTCTTCGCCGCGTGAACGTCGCGGGCGAGCTAACGGTAGTCGAATTTTCTCTCGACAAACTCAAGCTGAAACAACTGCGCGGACAACTCACTTTGCGCGACTTGAAGCTCGATCTTCACGATTGCCAGGCGCAATGGGCTGGCGGAATTTTGCAGGGGAGCCTCGAAGCCGAGTTCGGCGACAAGCCCGTCTACGATCTTAAGGTGCAGGCAACCAGCTTGAATTTGGCGCAAGTTCCGCTCGCAGGCAAAGTCGCGGAACGTATAGCTGGAACGGCCGGCGGCACGCTCGAATTGAAAACGGAAGGTGTCGGCCGCGAAACATTGCTGGATCAGTTGAAGGGCGAAGGTCGCATCCAACTTAAGAAAATCGAATTTCACGGCTGGGATTTGCAAGCGAGCTTCGCATCCGGCGCGCCACATGCCGGCGCGAGCCGCTGGAGCGAAGGCGAAGGCTTTTTTCACGTGAGCGACCGCAGCTTAGAAGTAAATCACTTGCGCCTTCGCGCGCCGCAGCAGGAAATCAGCCTCAAAGGCAGCGTGACCTTTGGCCGCCAGGCGGATTTGACACTCGAAAACGCGTCCAACAGCAGCGGTAAAGCCAAAACGCCGGGCCCGGAACGCGTCATGCAAATCAGCGGCCCGCTCGAAGGGCCAAAAGTTGCGATTCAAACAGTCAACGCGCAGCAGCCGGGCGACTAAATATTTTGTAGTTGCATTTCCAAGGAGTATGAAATGAAGCGACCGTTGGCCAGCCTTGCCTTATTCATCTTTTTTGCCGCGTGTAACTGTGCAGCGCAAGATCGCTTCACGCTCGAGCAAATCCTCAGCGCACCATTTCCCGCCGACCTTGCCGCGTCCAAAACCGGCAATCGCATTGCCTGGACGCTCGCTGAACAAGGCAAGCGCAACGTCTGGGTCGCCGAGGGCCCGGACTTCAAAGCACGACGCATCACCGGCTATCTTGACGACGACGGCCAGGAACTCTCTTCGCTCACCTTTTCTGCTGATGGCAACACGCTCGTCTACACGCGCGGCGGTGGAAAAAACTCCTCGGGACAATTTCAGAATCCCACCAGTAATCCTGCCGGCGTCGAACAAGCCGTCTGGACAATTTCCTGGAGGGGCGGTGAACCGAAGAAAATCGACGCAGGACACTCCGCCACAATTTCCGCAAACGGAATGGTCGCCTTCGCTCGCGACGGCCAGCTTTATCTCGCCCCACTCGATGGCAGCGCCAGGCCGCTGCAAATCGTCACGCGCGGTCGCAACCGAGATGCAGCCTGGTCGCCCGACGGCAATCTTCTCGCTTTCACTTCCTTTCGCGACGATCACAGTTTCATCGGCTTCTACGACGCCCGGACAAAATCTGTGAAATTCCTCGCGCCCAGTGTAGACAGCGATTCCTCGCCGCAATGGTCCCTCGACGGAAAACGTATCGCCTTCGTTCGCCAGCCGGCAACGCGGCGCGATACGCCCGAAGGCTACTTCATCGAGCCCGATCGCCCCCATCCCTGGGCCATCTGGATCGGTGACATAGCGACCGCCACTGCGAGAGAGATCTGGCACAGCGGCAACAAGCCCGACGATTCTTTTCCCTACATGGCCGAAGATACCGGCGGCGGCGTCATTCGCTACGCCGCAAGCGATACCATCGTCATGGCCAGCGAAGCCGACACTTGGCTGCATCTCTACGCGCTCTCGGCCAGCGGCGGCGAGCCAAAACTCCTCACCCCCGGCAAATGCGAAGTCGAGCAGTGGTCCTTCACACCCGACAAGAAAGAGATCCTGTACAACTCCAACTGCGGCGACATCGATCGTCGCCACATTTGGATTAGCGATTTGGAAGGAGGTCTCAATAAGCAGCTAACGCAAGGCTGGATGCAGCGCCCCGGAATAATGATTCCGGGCGTTCAATGGAGTCCTGTTGCAGCAACCAATCACGACTTTTTCGCATTTTGTTCTGACGGCATTCATCCGCCAGAATTACAACACTATTTCTTCAGCAAAGAACTTGCAGCCGACAATTCACCGCGCTGGCCGGAAGATTTTCCCGGCAAGGATCTGGTTGAGCCCCAGCAAGCCATCTTCAAATCCCCTGACAACTATGAAATCCACGGCCAGCTCTTTCTTCCCAGAAATCTCAAGCCCGGCGAAAAGCGCCCCGCGCTCATCTTCATTCATGGCGGCTCGATGCGCCAGATGCTCCTCGGCTGGCATTACATGTACTACTACGCGAACGCCTACGCGATGAACCAATATCTCGCCAATCGCGGCTACATCGTCCTTGCCGTCAACTATCGCTGCGGTATCGGCTATGGCCGCGCCTTCCGCGAAGCGCCCAATCGCGCCGGACGCGGCGCCAGCGAATATCAGGACATTGTTGCCGCCGGAAAATATCTCCAATCGCGGCCAGACGTCGATGGAAAACGCGTCGGCCTTTGGGGCGGCAGCTACGGCGGTTATCTCACCGCACTCGGCCTTGGCCGCAACTCAGACATTTTCGCTGCTGGAGTGGATATGCACGGCGTCCACGACTGGCCCACCGACAACTGGGACGGCAAGAATATTTCTCCCGAACTCACCAAACTTGCGCACGAATCTTCGCCCGTCAGTTCCGTCGACACCTGGAAATCTCCGGTCCTCTTCATTCACGGCGACGATGACCGCAACGTATACTTCACGCAGACCGTCGATCTCGTCGCGCGCCTCCGCACCCGTGGCGTTGAAATCGAACAACTCATCTTCCCCGACGAAATTCACGATTTTCTTTTGCACAAGGATTGGCTCGCCGCCTATCGCGCCACTTCCGACTTTTTCGATCGCAAACTCAGCGGCGGCAAAGCCCCCGCCGGCGCCACGGTACACTAGTCTCATTCGCCCATGCGCAATCTCTCCATGGCCAGCGCACTTTTCCTCTCCGCGCTGAACCTTTGTGCATCTGCTCACTCCTTCGCCCAACAGTCCCAGCAAGAACCACTTACTCGCACGTTCATTGCAGGCGCCGAAGAACGCTACCAGGTCACCGCAACCATCCGCGTCGAAACCCACGGTATCACCACAGAAAAAATCGGCGAAAAAACCTATGCGACGCCATTCACGCACCAGGCCGAGGGCCAGGTTTCCTGGCGCGCCGCGCGCAAAGTCACCACTATCAACGCCGCCGGCACCGCCGGCATCACCGAATCCCTCGATCAATTTCGCATCAACTGCAGCCCCGACCCACAAGCCCCAAACGCCAGCTCCGGTCTGCAAAAATCAGTTCAAGACACCTGCGCCAACTGGCAAACTCTCGTTCGCATGAATTACGAAGAAGAAAAATTCGGCTTCATCCATGGGCTTCCCTCCGCCACCGGAAGTCTAACCGGCCCCGATTCGCCGCTCCTGTCGCTCTGGGTTCGCCGCGCGTTTCGGCCCAGCGTTATCCTTCCCCAAACGCCGCTTCACTTTGGCGATCGCACCGCGCACAAAATTGCCAATCCGTCAGGCGTCGCCTCAAATCCCGAAGGCGAGGAATCCATGGAATGGATCGAGGCTTCCGCCGACGCCCCCGCCGCTACGCTGCACGTCTCCCAAAATTTGAGTTGGATCGATCCAGCTAAGAAAAGAGACGCCAGCACCGCCAGCGACAAGACAAGCACGCGCCAGTTTTTCTACGGCGATTCGCTCAACACCGTCTCTTTTCTAGATGGCAGTCTTGTCAAAGCCTCGCGTTCCGCAACGCGCGAAACAAAAGAAGTCCTCGATCCTGTCCCCGGCCTACCCGATGCGCCAACCTTCGGCTCCAAACTCACTGTCACGGTTACCATGCAGCGCTTGCCATGAACGCAAAGCCCGCCATCCCCGCGATTCTTCTTGCCGCACTTTTCCTTCCAATCGCGGCTGCGCAAAGTAACATTCCCGCGCACGCCTTCAAATCCGGCGAGACTTTTTTCTACCTTGTCCACTTGAAATCGAATCGCGACATCAAAACAAAAAGCGCACTCGTCCTTCCCCAGCAGCCCATCGCCGCAACCATCAATGTCACCGGTATCCTCCAGGTCGAAGTCATCTCCGCCGAATCACCCGCCAGCGGCACTCGCTTCCGCACCTGGTTTCTGAATCTTGTCAGCGACGTCGAAGCTCTTCCCCGCGGCTCAAAACCAGAACCCGTTCTCTCGCAATCCCAAAAAACTCCCGCCGAAGGCAAATTCGTCGATTGCACCCTGCAGCCCGACGGTCAAATTGCGCAGGTCGGAGGTCTCGATCAATTCGCCTCCGAACAACAAACCGCTTGGCACGAATGGGCCGAGCGGTTCGCCGCCGCCTTCCTCTTTGAATTGCAATCCCGCAAACGGGGTGAAAAATGGTCCTCGGAAGAGCCGGAGAATTCGCCCTCACCCATCGCCGGGCTTCACTGGCAACAAAAATCCCAGTATGCGAAAGACGAAAACTGTGCCGCGCAAATATTTGCGCGCGGCGGCTTGTTCGAGCGCAGCGCCACCCAGGAATCTTGCGCCGTCATCCTTTCCACCGCCGCTCTTCTGCAAGAATCCTCCGCGCAAGACTCCACTCCTTCCGACTACAAGCTCAAAGGCCTCAAAACGAGCGGCACCGCAAAAGGGAACAACGACACCATCCTTTATATCTCCCGCAAGACTGGCAAGCTTATCCGCGCCACGCAAAGCGCGAAGCAGCAAATGGATGTAACCATCACGCTCGCCGACGGCAGCCGCTTTGTGCGCTACGCCATCAATGCCGACGCCAGCTCTACCGTTGAACTTGTTATCGATCTCCCTTTCATGCTTCAACCGAAATCCGGCAACTAGAAATCGCCAAAATGTCCGGCCCGCGCCGCCGCTACGCACAATTCCTGTTGGCGTTATAATGAAAGTTTCAGCGCACCTCGCCGAACTGGCCGGAGAAGCCTTACGTGAACTTCAAACTCAGAAGCAACTACGAGCCGCGCGGCGATCAGCCGGCCGCAATCGATCACCTGACGCGCGGTCTTGAAGCCGGCGACAAGCATCAGGTTCTCCTCGGCGTCACCGGTTCCGGCAAGACGTTCACCATGGCGCGCGTCATTGAAAATGCCAATCGTCCCGCGCTAGTTCTCGCGCACAACAAGACGCTCGCAGCGCAGCTCTACCAGGAGTTCAAGAATTTCTTTCCGGAAAACGCCGTCGAATATTTCGTCAGCTATTACGATTTTTATCAACCGGAAGCCTACGTTCCCGCCGCCGACGTCTACATCGAAAAAGAATCCACGGTAAACGACGAACTCGACAAGCTACGCATGAGCGCCACACGCTCGTTGTTCGAGCGCCGTGATGTCATCATCGTCGCCTCCGTCAGCTGCATTTACGGCATCGGCTCGCCCGAAGCCTATTTCGGCATGCTCGTGCCGCTTGAAAAAGGTCATCAGACTTCGCGCGAAGCGCTGCTCCGCCGCTTCGTCGACGTCCTCTACGAACGCAGCGAAGATCTGCGCCGCGGAACCTTCCGCGTCCGCGGCGACATCATTGAAATCTATCCAACCTACGAAGACAACGGCTACCGCTTCGAAATGTTCGGCGATCAAATTGACGTCATCAGGCAAATCGATCCGCTGACGGGCGCTGTCCGGCCCGGTCAGGAAGATCTGCAACGCGTGACCATTTATCCCAAAACCCACTACGTCATGCCGCAGGATCAGCGCGAACGCGCCATTGTCACCATTCAGGAAGAACTCGGGTGGTGGAAAAAAGAACTTGAAAAGCAGGGAAAGTTCGTCGAAGCCCAGCGCGTCGCGCAGCGCACCATGTTTGATATAGAAATGATGCGCACCATCGGCTACTGCCACGGCATTGAAAACTATTCGCGCCACTTAAGCGGCCGCCTGCCCGGCGAAGCGCCGCCCACTCTGCTCGACTATGTCCCTAACGATTTTCTTCTCTTCGTGGACGAATCGCACCAGACCATTCCCCAGGTCCGCGCCATGTATCACGGCGATCGTTCACGCAAGCAAACGCTCGTGGACTACGGCTTCCGTATGCCGTCTGCGCTCGACAATCGCCCGCTCAATTTCGAAGAGTTCGAACATCGCTTGAATCAGGTTGTCTATGTTTCCGCCACGCCCGGCCCGTATGAATTGACTCGCTCCGGTGGCACCTACGTCGAACAGGTCATTCGTCCGACGGGTCTCGTCGACCCGCAAGTGGAAATCCGCCCCGTAAAGGGACAAGTCGACGATCTGCTGGAAGAAATTCGCATCCGCGCCGAAAAGAACGAACGCGTCCTCGTCACCACACTCACCAAGCGAATGGCCGAAGATCTCAGCGAATATTTCACCGAAATCGGCGTGCGCTGCCGCTATTTGCACTCCGAAATCGAAACGCTCGACCGCATCAAAATCCTGCGCGACCTCCGCCGCGGCGAGTACGACGTTCTCATCGGCATCAATTTGCTCCGCGAAGGCCTCGACTTGCCTGAAGTATCTCTCGTCGCAATTCTCGATGCCGACAAGGAAGGCTACCTCCGCAGCACCACCTCGCTGATTCAAACTATCGGCCGCTGCGCGCGCCACATTGAAGGTCGTGCCCTCCTTTATGCCGACCGCCGAACGGATTCCATGAACCAGGCCATCAGCGAAACCAATCGCCGCCGCGATAAGCAGCTCGCTTACAACACGGAGAACAACATCACCCCGCAATCCATCATCAAGGGGTTGGACATGGATCTCGTGCGCATTGTCGAGGCGGACTACGTCACAATCGCGCTCAACGAATCCGAACTCGACGCGGCCACCGCAAACGTGCGCAACGAAGAACAGCTTTCCGAACTTCTCAAAAAGCTCGAAGCCCAAATGCGCGAAGCGGCCAAGAATTTCGAGTTTGAAAAAGCCGCGCAGCTCCGCGACCGCATCCGCGGCCTGAAACAAAAAGATCTCTCAGGACTGTTCTCGAAACAAACCGCCGCAGCCCCCGAGTAACTCCGTGGCACAGCCATTCTTGCCTGTGACTCTTACGGGCAACTCAATCGCAGCAAGAGCCTCAATCGGCTCGCCCGACTCCAGCCACAGGGTCAGGCATTGGCGGGCAATTTTTTGCCCCCTAAACCTTCCCTCGCCGCAATTCCTCCAGCGAGTAAAACGTTTTGCGCCATCTGACGCCGCCCTGCCACAGCGTTACTGCGGTCGAACGAAACACCATATACAAATAGACCACCGCGCCAATCGAATGTGTTAACCCGTAAAGAGGATTCGCCTTCAACACAAAAGCGACGCTCCCCTGAAAAAATATCGCAATCACAATTGAAAAAACCGCAAATCCTCGCGCCCACCCGTGCAGAAACGCAACCGCCAGAAAAGGCGCTAAACTCACCAGAAAAATAATCGCGCAGTGCGCCGTAACCAGGAAAAGGCTGTATCCCGCCGCCGCAAAAAAATTTTTCGTTACACCTCGCACGATATTCCCAAGCCCTGCATGCCATCGCACCGAGACATGCTCGTCCGCAACGCCTACGCTCGAACGAGCACCGGCTTGTCTTACGATTTTCGCTAGCTTCAGGTCGTCCACAACCTCCATCGCCAGCTTCTTGTGTGTCCCACCAGCTTCATAAATACTTCGCCGCACAAGCTGAAACGCCCCGATCCCGACATAGTTCTTGGATTTCGGATTGCCGACGCTTTTCGGGTCCGTCGAAAGCTGAAATACCAATCCAAAAAAAGTCAGCGCCACCTTTTCCCAAAAGCCTTCCATCTGCAGCCCGCACAGCAGCGTCAAATGATCCAGCTTTTTCTGTTCAAAAAGCGTCACCACGCGCCGCAAAGTGTCCGGCTGAAATTGCACGTCGGCATCCGTAAAAAGCAGCAATTCGCCGTTCGAAACCTCGTACCCCATTTGCAGCGCGTGAGGCTTCCCCAGCCATCCCGCGGGCAGTTCGTTTACCCGCACCATGCGCAGCCGCGAATCCTTGGCCGCATGCCCAGCCAAAATATCCGGTGTCGCATCCGTCGAACGGTCGTCCACCGCGATAATTTCCAGTTTGGGATAGTCCAGCGCGCGCAACTTCTCGAGAGCCGCCCCGAGCTTTTCTTCTTCGTCCCGTGCCGCGAAAAGAATCGAAATTCTTGGACAATTCTCATTTTCGGCTGGAGCAAAATTTCGCAATCGCGGCAATTGCAGTGCTCCAATCAGTACGCGCAGTCCGTGCGCCAGCCAGAAAAACGCGATCAGTCCAAACAAGATCGAAAGAAAAGTCTGCATAAGTTGGGTTTGATGCGGCCTGCACTGTATTCTAACAGGAACATGAGGGGCAGCCTGACGATCATAGGAGCCGGGCGTGTAGGTCGCGCACTGGGCAGAGCACTGCGCGAAACGGGCTGGAATATTTTCGGCGTCGTCACGCGAAACAGGCCAAGCGCGCGGCGGGCCGTGCGTTTCATCGGGCAGGGCCACGCGTTCGTCGGCTTATCCCGGCATGCCGTCAGTCCTCGAAATATCCTGATAGCGACCCCCGACACTGCGGTCCCGGATCTTGCCGAAGAGCTGGCGCGTATTTCCGCCGAGGAATTGAAAGGGAAGACCATCCTGCACACGAGCGGAGCGCTTGCATCCGATGTCCTCGCTCCTTTGCGTGCCTTCGGCGGCTCGGCCGGTTCCATGCACCCCCTGCAGACTTTTTCGGGCATTGGCGTTCCCCCGCTCGAAGGGCGCGTGTTTGCCATCGAAGGCGATCCCGCCGCTTTAAAGCTCGCGCGGCTAATGGTTCGGGCGCTCGGTGGTTACGTTCTGCAATTGCCGGCGTCGGGAAAGCCGGCTTATCACGCCGCTGCTGCCATGGCGGCAGGACAAGTTCTTGCGATAATAGAAGCGGCCACAACGGTGATGATGTCGCTCGGCATCAAGCGCCGCGACGCGGTCCGGGCCCTGCTTCCTTTGACGCGCCAGGTGCTCGATAATTTTGAAAGGATTGGCCCGCGTGCTGCTTGGACAGGGCCGTTGGCGCGACGTGATTTTTCCGTAGTCGCTTCGCATTTAAACGCGCTTCGCAACAGCCCGGCTGAATTTCGCGGTGCGTACGAACAATTGAATCGTCTGGCGGCGAGAGTTCTTTCGCAAAATCCGGAGCACACGCTCGCAGAATTGGATAGGTTGCAAACGGAAGCAAAAGCGATGTCAAAAGGCATGGGGAGGCAAGGGTGAAGGGACCGCAGATCGCGATTGAAAGCAAAAATCTCGGCAACGGATTGCGCGTGGTGATTGCGCCCGATTCCGCCGCGCCGGTGGTCACCGTCGGCGTCTACTACAAAATTGGATTTCGCCTGGAGCCGCAAGGCCGCAGCGGATTCGCTCATCTCTTCGAGCACATGATGTTTCAGGGCTCGGCCAACGCTCCAAAAATGGAGCACATCAAGCTCATCAATTCGAGCGGCGGCGTTCTGAACGGCTCCACGATGTACGACGTCACGAATTATTATGAAGCCGTTCCGTCGAACGCGTTGGATCGCGTGCTGTGGCTCGAAGCCGACCGCATGCGCGCGCTAAAAGTGGATGACGAAAATCTCAACAACCAGCGCGACGTTGTGAAAGAAGAAGTCCGCGTCAATGTTTTGAATCAGCCCTACGGCGGATTCCCCTGGCTCGATATGCCGCCCGTCGCATTCCGCAATTGGGCCAACGCGCACAATTTCTACGGCGATTTCGCTGACCTCGACGCCGCCAGTCTCGCCGACGTGCAAGAATTTTTCAAAACATACTATTTGCCGAACAATGCCGTCCTGCTAATCCTCGGCGATGCAGAATCCGCCGAAGGTTTTGCACTTGCCGAAAAATATTTCGGCGATATCCCCGCCGGGGCCCCTCCGCCTTTTGGCGATCCCCATGAACCTGCGCAAACCGAAGAGCGTCGCGGAAACGTCGAAGAGAAATTCGGCACCCTGCCCGCCATGGCCATCGGCTATGTCATGCCGCCGCGCCGCAGCTCAGAGTGGTGCGCCATGGCCCTGCTCGATCAGGCGTTGCATGGGGGCCGCGCAGGCCACATCTACCGCGACCTCGTACTGGAAAAGCAGATCGCCGTCGAAGCCGATGGCGGCGTAGACGACATTTTCGGCTACAACGGCCCTTCGCAAATGACTACGCGCATTCTGCACAAGCCCGAGATTTCCGCTGAAGCCACCGTCGCTGCGTTCGACGCCATCATCGCAGAAGTGCAGGAGAAGGGAATCTCCTCCGACGAACTCGAACAACTCAAAGTGAAATGGCGGTCGGATTATTACGCCATGCTCGAAGGTGGCCGCGGCGGCTACATGCCGAAATACGGCTTGATGCATCTTCTTGCGTGTTTCTCGCTCTTCGACGGCGAACCGCAACTCGTGAACACGATTCTCGACGGCTTCCTGCAAGTAACTCCAGAACAGGTGCAAGCCGTGGCGAAGAAATACCTCGTCAAACAGAATCGAGCCATCGTCTTTCGCGCGCCGCTTGCGTCGAAGGAGGCTGCGTAATGGCAACTCCGACCACTGCTCCATCAAACGCTGTTCCAGCGCTTGCCGCAGAACGCGCCGTAAATTGGCCGAAGCGCGTAAAAGCTAAACTCTCGAACAGCCTCGAAATCGTTCTCGTCGAATCACATTCCATTCCGCGATTCCACGGCCAGCTTTATTTCCGCTCCGGAAGTGCCGCTGTTTCGCATCTCGCGCCCGGCACTAATGGATATGACGGCGACAATGGTTCGCACCGGAACTGCGAAACGCGCCAGCCGCCAAATCGAAGAAGATTTGCGGCGGCTTGGCTCCGATCTTTCTTCCAGCGCGGGACAGGATCACGCGCGCGATCTCGTTTGCCGGTCTGAGCGAATTTGCCGAGCCGTTGCTCGGGCTCGTCAATGAACTCGCGCGCGAAGCCTCTTTTCCCGAAGCCGAATTTCAGCGCGAACGCCGCCAAAAACTCGAAGAAGTAAAACTCGAACGCACGCAACCCGGATTTCTGGCCGGCGAACGTTTGCGCAAAGTCTTGTTCGGGGAACATCCTTACGCGAAAGTTTCACCCAGCGAATCGCAAGTCGCTGCTTACAGAATTTCTGACCTGCAGCCGATTTATCGCCAGTCTTACACCCCGGAAAATGGGTTGATGCTCCTTGTCGGCGATTTCGATCCAACCGCAATGCTCGAAGACGATTGAAAAAATATTTGGCAACTGGTCGGGAAAGAAACCAGTTACTCCTGCTAATGCCGCGCCCGCAAAGCCGCACAGTCGCCGCGTTTATCTGGTCCACGTTCCCGGCGCCGTGCAAACGCAGGTTCTTTGCGGCTGCCACTCCATCACACGCAAGAATCCGGACTGGGTCAAGCTGAGCCTGACGAACAGTCTTTATGGCGGTGCGTTCAATTCGCGACTCGTGATGAATATCCGTGAAGCAAAGGGCTACACGTATAGCCCGCGCAGCGGAGTGAACGCGTTGCAGCAGTACGGCTACTTTTCCGTTTCCGCAGCGGTGCGCAACGAAGTTGTCGCCGCGTCGCTGACAGAAATCTTCTACGAAATCGACAAGCTGCGTTCGCTGCCCGTTCCCAATGCCGAACTCGCCGATGCGCAAAATTATCTGAGCGGCGTGTTCTCGATGGGCCTCGCGACGCAAGATGGATTGCTTTCGCAGATTGCCGTGGTTGCGCTGAACGATTTGCCTGACGACTATCTGGAAACATACCGCGAAAAAGTCCGCGTGCTGAAACCTGCGGACATTCAATTCGCCGCACAGGAATATTTCGACTCTGCAAACATGCAAATCGTCGTGGTCGGGGACCGCACCAAAATCGAAGCCCAAGCTTCTCTTTTCGGCGACCTGGAAATCTACGACGCGCAAGGGAGCCGGGTGTCGTAACGCTTTGCCCCGATTCTTCTTGTTATTGATTTGTTGTGGCGCGCCGTTTATAGAGTTTGATGAGTCGGTTTGGGCTTGCCGATGTTCAGCGGGACTTGGTCTGCGATGGTGATACCGTAGCCTTCAAGGGCTACGACCTTTTTGGGATGGTTGGTTAGGACGCGAATGTCCTTTAGGCCAAGATCGATGAGGATTTGGGCGCCGATACCGGATTCGTGCTGGACCATGCGCTGGCGGGCGGGCTCGCGGTCGAGTTGGCCGCGCTTGTGAATATGAATCTGCGGAAGTTTTCCGGCTTCTTCGGGCTGGTCAATGCCGAAGCCACGGCCGGTGTGATGCAGATAGAGAAAAACACCGCGGCCTTCTTTTGCGATAGTTTCCAGCGAGCGCTCGACGATGTCGCGGCAATCGCAGGACGTTGAGCCGAAGACGTCTCCCGTCAAACAGTGCGAGTGAACTCGGACCAGGGGGGGGGTGCCGCCTTCAAGGTCGCCCCGGACAAGCGCGATGTGCTGGTCGTGGTCCACATCGCTGGCATAAGCGATCATTCGGAAATCGCCGAACCGCGTGGGCAGGACAGTTTCCGCGACGCGGCGAACGTAGCGCTCGTGCTGCATGCGGTAGCGGATTAAGTCTGCGACCGTGAGCAGCTTCAGATTGTGTTCCTTGCAAAATTCGATGAGCTGGGGGACGCGGGACATGGTGCCGTCCTCGCCCATGATTTCGCAGATGACTCCGGCAGGAGTGAGCCCGGCGATGCGCGCGAGGTCCACGCTGGCTTCCGTTTGTCCGGCGCGAACGAGGACCCCACCGTTGCGCGCCCGAAGAGGGAAGATGTGGCCCGGGCGAGCAAGATCCTGCGGCTTCGTTTTGGGATCGATGGCAGTGAGGATGGTGATGGCGCGGTCAGAAGCGCTGATGCCGGTGGAGACGCCGACGCGCGCGTCGATGGCTTCGGTGAACGCGGTGCCGTGGACGCTGGTGTTGATGGGGGACATGAGCGGGAGGTGAAGCTCGTCGCAACGGTCTTCCGTAAGCGGCATGCAGATGAGTCCGCGGCCGAATTTGGCCATGAAGTTAATGGCTTCGGGCGTGATTTTCTCGGCGGCCATGGTGAGGTCGCCTTCGTTTTCGCGGTCTTCGTCGTCGACTAGGACGATCATGCGGCCGTTGCGGATTTCTTCGACCGCTTCTTCGACGGTTGCGAATGCAGGGTGGTAGTCAGTCATTGGAATATCCTTGCTTCACCTCAATGATAACACCGGAAGAAAGGGCGAAAGGCCACTGCCGAGAAGGGACTAGTACCTGGGGATATCCCCTCCCCCGGTTTTTGTAAGCCGGAAGCCAAAGAGGGAAAATAGCAACGGATTGATCTGGGGAAGTTCGGCCTTTGGATTAGTTGCGCTTGGCGATGATCTGTTCGGTGAAGGTGTCGAGATCGTAGAGGGCTTCGTCGCTGACGGCTTTGAGGCGGTCGCGGCGGGATTGGCGCAGGGATTCTTCTGTATTGGTGGCTGCGGCCGTGCGGGCTGCCGCGTCAATAATGTCTTTTCGGTGGAGCAGCTCCGTTGCGAACCCTTTGTTGTCTAGGGGTTTGCTCGCGTCGGCGGAAAATTGCTGGATGGCTTTGTCGGCTTCGGGGGTTTGCGCGTACCAAAGGACCAGGAGCAAGGTGCGCTGCGCAGTCGCATCGGGTTCGGTGTGAAGGCGTTCGATCACGGGCTTGAGCCAGAAATCCGGACTCGTGGGCAGAAGCATGTAGACGACACAGTAGTCCTGCGCGAGGCTGAGAGAGTGCTCGGGAATGAAAATCTGAAATTTTGGTTCAGCGAGGATGTGAAATGCTGCGGCGGTTGTGTCTTCGTCTTGCGCGGCCATGTGTTGAACGAGCAGGAAATAGTCTCTCACCTGGAGATCTCTCAAATCCGTGTGGGCGATGGCGGCGCAGACGATTTTGCGATCGGCGGGAGTGTCGGAGAGGCTCAAGAGAAGCTGGCTGCCATCGAAGAGAAAAAACGGATTGTTCGAAAAATCGGTCAGTTCCTGGCGCAAGCCAGGGATGTAGACACTGCGCTGGGATTTTGCTTTTTCCCAGAATTTGTCGAGCAAGCCAGATTTTTCATTGATTAGTTGCTTTGTAAGCAGATGGGGCTGGAAATTATAGACCGATTGGATTTCGGAATGGATGGATGCGCTCTGCGCGGTAGCCTGGTTGTTGGAAATCGGCACAAAGAGAAGTACTACTAGTATCCAGCGATGCCGGAAAGTTTTCACTTGCACTCCGCCCAGCTGATCTAACCAGATGGGAGGGTACCGCAGAAGATATGGGCAAACAAAGGCTTGGGCGAGCCACGGGGCGTGCACGGGATAAGGGTTGTCGGGCAATGAGTCACCCGCCAAGGCTCCGCTTGGAGGGCGTTGGGAATTAGGGGGCGATGACGCGCCAGAGGTCTTCGCCGGAGAGCTTGATGCGTTGGGCGAGGCCGTCGACGATGTCGTGGAATTCGATCCATTCGGTGTCGGCTTCTTCGCTGCGCATGCGGAAGCGGGTATCTTTTTCGTGCTGAAGAAGCGTGGTACCGTCGGCGAGGAGCTGGCCTTTGCGTTGGGTAATGCGGATGCTGCCAACCCAATTGTTTTCGTTGCGATAGTGGCCCAGGTAAGCGGCCCACTCTTTGGGAGTGTCGAACGTCTTTGGGCCCTTGTATTCGGGCTTGGTGTACCAATCGCAGCCCCAGCCGACTTCGACGACTGGCGATTTGGGATCTTTTTCGTCGGCACGGCCGAACACCAAAGAGAATCTAGAAAAATCTCCGTCGGGTACAACGAACAAACCTTCGCCAGATGCCTCCAGTGCGATCTTCTGATCTTTGTGGATAAGTGACAAACGGTCGCCTTCAGCGAGAAAATGCAACTCTTTGCCAGCAATGGATTGATAGGCGCCGGCGAAGTCGGCGGCGTTTTCAACGAAGGCTGCCGGCCGGATTTCGGGTGATGCCGGGAAAGTTTTCTTTTCACGCTGCGCGCGCATGAGCTGGATGGCGAATTGTGCGACCGGATTCGGGCGATAACCTTGCATCGCGTTGATGGAAGCGAATGCGCCGACACCTTCGTCAATGTCCGCGTGCATGGAGGACGCGAAGGAGATCATGCCACCGGTGTGGCGCAGGATTTTGTGGCCGGCAAGCGTGTCCACGGCGATGCCGTAGCCGTAGCTTGCGGTGGGTCCGAACTCTTCGGCTTTGATATGGGCCTGCGAGAAGAGATTGAAACTTGCTTCGCCGAGCAGGCGGGAATTTGGCCCTTCGCCGTGACGCGCAATCATTTGAACGTACAGACCCATGTCGTGCGGTGTAGATGCGATGCAGCCGGCGCCGTCGGAAGAGATGATGGCGGGGGCTTCGCAGAGTCGGCCGAAACGAGGGAACGTATGGTCGTTCTGAAAAGCGCTGTAGTTTTTTGCAGTGCGGTCGCGGGCATCGAGTGTGATGACGGGTTCGGTTTGTGACATGCCGAGCGGTTGGAGGATGCGTTTGCGAAAGATATCGGGAAGAAGGCCGCCGTCGAGTGTCATTAGGAGGTGGCCGAGAAGCTGGAAGGCGGTGTTGTTGTAGTGAAACAGTTTGCCGGGGGCGTAGGCGGCGCGATGTTTTGCGGCGGGGTCGGTGAGGAAAACGTTGGGAATGCCGGGAAGACCGGAAGTGTGCGTGAGGAGGTGGTGGACGGTAATGGGTTCGAAGGAGGATTCGATGCGGAACCAGGGCAGATAGTCGAGGATTGGCTTTTGCAGGTCGAGCTTGCCTTCCTGGTGGAGTTGCAGGAGGCAATTTGCGAGAAAACTCTTGCTGATGGAACCGATTTGGAAGAGGTGGCGTGGGGTGACGCGGGCTTTTTGTTCGACGTCCCCAAAGCCGTAGGTGACGACGCGTTGGACGCCGTCGCGGTCGGCGAGGACTAGCGTGAGGCCTGGCGCGTTCATGGCGCTGAGATATTTTTCGGCGAAGGAGTCGAGCGGTTTGAACGTGGATTTGTAAATGGTCGAGGAGTTTTCGGCGAGCGAATCCAGTGCGAAGAATTTTGGGGAAGCGGCGAGTGCGGTTGCGGCGGATACGCCGAGAAATTCACGACGATTCATCGAGAGACCTCGTTTAGCGGATCAGGTTCAAGAGCGGAGCAACGAAATAATACACAGCTGCGCCGATGAGTGCGGCACCCGGGATCGTAAGGATCCAGGCCCATACGATACGACGGGTGATGCCCCAGCGCACGGCGGAGAGTCGCTTTGCTGTTCCGACGCCGACGATGGCGCCGGTGATGGTATGGGTGGTGCTGACCGGAATGCCGAAGATCGCGTTGGCGACGAGCGTAATGCCTCCGGCAGTCTCTGCAGCAAAGCCCCCGAAAGGGGTGAGCTTTGTGATGCGTTGGCCCATGGTCTTGATGATGCGCCAGCCGCCAGCCATGGTGCCACCAGCCATGGCGAGGTGGCAGCAAATCACGACCCAGAAGGGAACGGGAAGCTTGCCAGATTGCGTTTGCAGCAGCCCGCTGGTCACAAGGGCGGCGGTGATAATGCCCATGCCTTTTTGCGAATCGTTGGTGCCATGGCCGAGGCTGAACAGTGCCGCCGAAAAAAGTTGCAGCCGGCGAAACCAGCGATCGACTTTTTGCGGGCGCTGGTTGCGAACAATCCAGCTCGCGATCGTCGTCAAGACCAGCGAGAGGATCATTCCGATTACGGGAGAAAGAAAAATAAATAGAATTGGCTTGACCCAGCCTGCGAGTACGAGGGCTTTGATGCCTGCGTGGGTGACGGCGGCGCCGCCGTAACCGCCAATGAGGGCGTGGGAAGAGCTGCTTGGAAGACCGAGGAGGAGGGTGATGAGATTCCACGTAATGGCACCCAGGAGACCGGCAAGGATGACTTGCTGGTTGATGAGGTCGAGGCGGACCAGTCCCTTGCCGATGGTGCCGGCGACGGCGGTTCCAAAAAAGAAAGCTGCTATGAAATTCCAGAACGCGGCCCATGCGACGGCGCGAAACGGCGTGAGAACGCGAGTGGAGACGACGGTAGCGATGGAATTGGCAGCGTCATGCCAGCCGTTAGAGAATTCGAAGGCGAGCGTGAGGCCAATAACAATCAGGAGGAGATGGAAGCTATTCACGGGCTATGCGCTCTTGAGAATGACGCCTTCGATGACGTTGGCGACGTCTTCGCATTTGTCCACGGCGGTTTCGATGACTTCGAAAATCTCTTTCCACTTAATGATCTGGACGGAATCTCTTTCTTCGTCGAAAAGTTGCGCGATTAAAGTGCGGCAAAGACGGTCGCTTTCGTTTTCGTAGCGATTGACTTCGACGCAATGGGCGAGGGCTTCCGTGGGAGTGTCGAGCGCCCGGACGGCGGCTGTGACTTCGGTGGTTGCGAGGAGGAGGATTTTGGTGAGCTCGAGCGTGCCCGGCTTGACGGAGCTTACGCGATACAGGACGAAGCGGCTTGCGGCCGCGTCAATGAGGTCAATGACATCGTCAAGGGTGCTGCTGAGGGAGTGAATGTCCTCGCGATCAAAAGGCGTGATGAATGTCTGATTTAGTTTGGTGAGGATGCCGTGAGTGATCTCGTCGCCGTCGTGCTCGATGGCCTTGATTATTTGCACTTGCTCGGGTACGCCGGTGTAATGGGAAAGCAATTCGACAAGCGCCCGCGCGCCTTTTTCGATGTTTTGCGCTTGCTTCACAAAAAGGTGGAAAAAATCCTCTTCGCGCGGCATAAACCGCTGCAAAAGTCCTGGCATGTTGTCTGACTCCCTCTGGAGAGTCTGTGAATGAGGCGGGAGCAGTGTAGCGGAGGAGCAAGGGTGAGGCAACTCTGGCAAAAGAAACAGGGCGGCCCGGAAACCGGACCGCCCTGTTTTGTTAACTGAGGTTTTGGGCTAGCTGGAAAAAC
>CAWCCV010000004.1:0-41740 GCA_963794175.1 uncultured Acidobacteriota bacterium
CAGGCAGCATTCTATTTCCAGTGTGCCAAAAGGCGAGGGAAAAGGCCGTAGGTGAGCTTGAGGGGGTGTCGCCATTTTGTCACCCGCGCCCGGCCCGACCTCGAACGGGCGACTCTCTGCTGAAGGCAAGAGCACAAAACGCTAAGTGAGTTGGTTCGTTTAGCATTTTCCTAGGTCAGGCCTCCCGTTTTTGCGCGGTATATCGTCAATAGCTTGTTTCCTCCTCCCTTCAGCGTCTTGACATAGCTTTCTCAGCGGGCATGGTCATAGGGATTCGCCCGCCCGGCGGCCGATTTCACCCGCCCAACCACTTCACCTAAATATTGTCCCGGCAACGCCTAGTCACGCCCACGTATATTGACGAGTTACATTTATAGTGATGTTCTTAAACTGCGACTTAACGCATTGAGAGACAGTGCTATGCCCTGTAAGTCGTGCGGATCAGCCATGCTGGACAAGTTCAGAGCCGAGGGAGTTGGGCATTCATTTCCCTGGGCTACGAAATATTGACAAGCCAGTTGTTTGGGTATTCCCCCGATCTCTTCGTCTGCTTGGATTGTGGCACCGCCGAATTCGTAGTGCCGGAAGATGAATTGCACCAGCTTGAAGAAGGCGGAGCTGCTGCAGCAGGATAACTATTCTTCGAGCGCACCAAGAGCTGTTTGCCCTTTTCTAGTCGGAATGTACGGCTGAGTGTTCCGCACAGACACTCTGGAAAACGTGTTGGTCTTCTTCGCCGCGAAAGCTGCTCAACGGATATGCGCAGAGAGTATACAATAGCGTACTTTGTGACTAGCTGATCCCAGAGTTGTTCCACCTGAATCGCAGCGTCTGCCTTACCTTCCCTCAGCAAGTGAGGTGCACATTCTCCGCAAGCTACAATCCGGGGATGCTCTGTTTTTCCGGCTTTGGCGGCTCTCCCAATGAGAACATCTCTAGCCGTGACGAATCGACTTGAGTCAGGCATGTCATTGATCATGAATGTGGAGAGGGTCTCGGCAACATCCAACGGAAGGTATGTTCCCTCTCGAAGCGCGGCATCGATATCTAGGCCCTGTGCCTTCAATCTCTGGTCAAGGACATCTCGGTGTGTCTGGGTCACAAGAACAATAGCCACATCACCGGCTTCCAGGGCGGCAGCGACGAAACGAACAAAATTGTCCACAAAAACCGCCTCGTTAGAACAGAACTTCATGGCATCGAAGCGCTCCCGCTTCTTGGGCATCAGTTACTCCGGGCCCAACTTGTTGCTGACAAATTGTTCACCTCGTAGAATCGCGTCGATAGCGGGCAGCAGGTCACTGTAAACCCTTGGCTTATGAACGTAACCCTGAGCACCAGTGCTCAAAGCTTCCTGCACTACGTCAGCAGAATTTTCCATGCTCACGAAGAGTAACTTGAGTTCGGCGAAAGCTGTCGTATCCGCCGGGCGGCTTCTATTCCATTTACCTTGGGAAGACCGACATCCAGCAAAACTAAATCGGGTTTCAGTTCTTCCGCCTTCTGGACGGCTTCTAATCCATCTGACGCCTCGCAGATGATTTGCCATTCTGGCCGCTCACGAAGCAGCAAGCGGACTTGGTTTCGCCAATCTTTGTAATCATCCACTACGAGAATGCGAATTGAAGGCAACAGGCGCTACTCCGTTCGTGCAACTTTCTCATAAGAACACCATGCGTGCAAATCAGTTGCGCGCGAACTTCCTCAGTCCCATGCGCCTATGAAGAATGACTTAGGCACGCTCATCATGCCACAGAGTACTGCCCAATGAGAACCAACTCCCCAGCTTGTTTCGCCGAATCTAGCAACAGGGTTACTTCTTCGCTTGGTTTAAGCCTGCTTAGCGCTGCCAGGAAGGAACCTAGCGGGACACCAATGTGACGAGCGCTAAACTGTCGCTCCCGCTACCCACAAGCGCAAGACTTGGATTCCCAGACGTGCCCCGATGAGGTCCCTGGCGCGCGGAGCCGCCAGGCCACGCGAGCTTCGATTGACAACTGGCTCTCCTGCCCTGCTTCTGATCGAACGGCATCCAACCGATCTGGGCGGACAAAACTGGACCGCGCCGGCACACCAAAGGCGGCTTGCGCCGATCTTCTTAGCAAGCAAGATTTTTGCAGGTGTTGCGAACTGAAGGCGCCAAGATCAGTTGGAGTCCGGATTCTCATGCGGCTTCTCCTGTAAGCGAACGCTTACAATCGTGAAGAGTAAGCGAGCGATTGCACGGGCTACCTATCCGGCAAGGAGACTTGATCTCGGAGGGCGGGTTAGAGTTTAGACGTGGTGGTGCAGGTGTTGCCTGTGATGGTGGAAACTAGTGCGAAAAAACCGCCCATCGCAGGCCGCACAGCGATAAGCGTTTTGAAACAGCACATGGTGAAGCACCCAATCTTTGAGGCCCCTCATTCTCGATCGGAAGAATTGTTTGCCGCCGCAATAGGGACAGCTAAGACCATTATCGCGTGAAGTGGTTTCGTTCATGGGAACAACCTTTTCTTGGAAGCACTAACCAGTAGTTGGCGGTTTCGGAGACAATCAAAGGCTGGCCAGATGGAGTGGCGCGCCGCGTCAAGTAATTGCTTGATCTGTTCAGCGCGGGAATTGCATTGGACGAGATCGGCGTCCGACAACCTGCCTTGAAGCATGCGAAACTGATCGTTTATCAGTACGCACAACTCAACCAACGTATCATCTCGTTATCAATTCGGACTTCCTGGAGTGGTACATCATCACGCCCCCCACGGATCGAGGGAAGCATAGTGCCATCCAGCCTCGCCATGAACTGTCAAAAATAACAGCCTCCCCAAAAGAGCTGACTCGGAGAACGGATGGCGTTCCCCGCCTTCCTCGGAAGTCGAGTTCATGGGATGGTGTCGGCCTATGGCTGGACCAAAGGAATCTGAGATGACAATTGCAGTTCTACCATGAGGCCGAGACGCCGATCAATTTGGTAGAACATGGCGGTCTTATTTGGGGAGATTACTTTCTCGAATTCGGGCATCTAATTTAGGCGAAGTTGAGCCATCGGTTGCCAGGTTGCAGTCCAACGCTTGATAAAACGGGTGGCTTGCTCGTCGGTCATCGTGTTGTAGTTTTGCGCATACTCCTTAATCAGGCCGTAGCCGATGTCATAGACCCTGGAGTGTTCGACGACGTATCGGTCATACACCGGCCAAAACTTGACGGCTTCGGCCTCGGTTAGCGGCAGATTAGCGGCAACTATTTTTTTCCTTTCAGAGCGGATGTCCTGGCGCATGAGTTGGACGCTGTCGTCAGCCACTTGATCGGCGGTCACTTTGCGTTCGGGTGCGGCCTGTTGTGCGTAAGCAATGCCGGTGGAGATTGTCAAAATGAACGACAAGGACAGAACTGCGGAGATACTTTTCCTCAAGGTGAGTGCTCCTCGCTTAGATGGACTTACATCAGACTAGTGGGATTGCGCGCAAGATCGAACTGGCAAAACTTACAGTGCTTCAGCACAGGAGTTTGGACATCAAGATCCAAACAGGCAAGGCACGAGGAAGTTTGTGATCCGTCATCCCGCGAACGCCGATAAACGTCTCGCGTTGAATCGCGATATTCTTGTCTCCAGCCAGACGCCGCCCACTTTTTTGCTGCAAGGGCGAGGGTGACCCCCGGTTGCTAGCGTAAACAACTCGCTCGTCAACTACACCGGGCTGAAGAAGGCTGTGGTTCCGGTGGCGATGCGTTTGTATGCGCATGGTGGGCATGCGGTTGGGCTGCGTCGCACGGAGTTCCCGATAACGGGATGGCTTCAGCTAGTGGAGGCGTCGCTTTGGGACAATCGGAATGATACCGAAGTGATTCGCAGGTCTCCGAACCGCTCATGCCGGTCAGTTCATTGAAATAAAACACGTCCGGATCTGTCCGGTAATTGGATTACTTGGCTGGCTCCAAGCCACTTTTGTGGATGGCTGCATAAGCGGCGGGCGACGCAAGCCATTGAATGAGCCTCTTGGCAGCCTCCGGATTCTTTGCGGTTACTGGGATACCTGCGGCAAAGAAGGTGACCCGCTGCGCTCCGGGCGGCAGCGGTCCAACAATGTCGATTCCTTTTACGGGGAGAAGTTCACTGATCTGTTGGAAGCCGATCTCGGCGTTTCCCGACGCGACCGCCTCGCCTACGGGAGTGGCCTCGATTTTTATGACCTTACCCTTAATACGGTCGGCAATCCCCAGCTTCTGAAACAACTCGGTGGTCAGATAGACGCCGCTGTCACTATCGGAACACGCAATCGATTTTGCCGCGAGTAAGGTCTTCTTCAGTGCATCCAAGGTGCTGATGTTAGGCTTGGGCGCTCCGGCCTTGACGGCCATAGCGATATTCGAACGGGCCAAGTCGAACCGGCCTTCCGCTCGGACCTTACCCTCTTTGATCAGGTCATCAAGCCTGGGAGCGGCCATGATAATGACATCGATTTCCTCACCGCGATTGAGGCGCATCGGAATGGCGTTATGCGTCGCTCCCATGGAGGGACCATATTCCGTGACAAGTACGTCGTGCGTGGCGCGTTCATATTCCGGGACCAATTCCAGATAGGCAGGTTTGAAAGTCGCGGAAGTCACGACCTTGATCTCATCGGCCCGCACGGTAGCGACGGTGAGAAGCACACAGGTCAAAACTGCAGCCGTAATCTGCGCGAAATTCCCAGGCCAAATCGTTTTCATGTGATGATCTTCTCCTCTACGCACTTGCTGCGCAAGGGGATAGGTTTTGTCGCGTAGTGGCTGATTAACGCGGGAAATCGGAAACTGCGACCTTAATCCCAGTATTCCTTACCAACCAATCACAGCAATTTTATACGCGAGCAGAATCACCACATCCGCCAGCGCGATCCAGACAGTCAGCGTGTAGCGTCGGAAAAAGTACAAAGTCACTCCTACCCAGCAGAAGCAAGCAGCTATTAAGGCGCCACCAACATACGGCACAGCTACTGCGGCCGAGAAGCTGGTGCCAAGGACGTGCCTGAGCCGGAAGAACTCACCTAGCGTCCTTACCACGATGAGGAATTGAGCCGTGATTCCTGTCTGAGCCCAGCGTTCTCTAGTCACGGGGGATATTCTAGCGTGGCGGGCAACGCCTGGCGACAAATCGCCATTGCGGCAACAACGCTCCCTATTTCATGTTACGACCGTCGGAAAGACGGCTGTTCTTCGATCTGGCCCTGCGGCCGAGTTGCTCGGCGATGAAGCACTGATTCGGGATTGTTTCGCTTCGCTTACCGGCTTGCTTGAATGGCGCTGCCGAGGAATGCGGCGGGGATCTTCAGAACTGTGGTCTAATCTTGCCTCCGAGGTTATAGATCAAATCTGAGGAGATTTGACGATGTCCAGATTGAATGTTCTACGCCTCGCTGTCTCCGTTGCCCTGGTCATGAGTTTTGTCCAAGCCGCCTTCGCCGATGACATACTGATCGCGAACGCAAAATCACAGCCGGAAAGTTTGACCGTAGCACCAGGCGGCGTGTTGATTGTCGGAAGCGCGAGTTCGCCGTTCGTGTATAAGGTGCGTCCGGGTTCTACTACCGCGGAGCAGTTTATCGACGTCAGCACGGAAGGTCCGGGGACGTTTTTTCTCGGCATGTTGGCGGACGCTTCCACCAATACATTGTGGACATGCCAACTAACGCCGGTACCAAACACTACTCCGCCCCAACGGCATACTGCGCTGCGAAGCTTCGATCTCACGACTGGCGCGCCGAAGATCCGCTGGAACCTGCCAGGCGACAGCAATGTCTGCAACGATTTCACGATTGGACCGGATAAGGCGCTCTATATTACGGACACTATCCCCGGCAGAATCTTTAGGCTGCCGGCTGGCGCCTCGACAGCGGAGCTTTATCTAGAGCATCCGACGCTCAGGGGCGTCGATGGGATTACATTCCTCGATGGCGTGCTCTATGTGAACAACGTGATCTTCAACAAGCTTTATCGCATTCCAGTCGATGCCACGGGCAAACCGGGAATACCGGTCGATATCTGGATCGACCAGCCGGTAAAAGGGCCAGACGGCATGCGCGCAGCGAACGGTAAGCTCATCCTCGCAGAGAATGGCAGCGGCAAAATTTCTGCTCTCACCGTACATGGTGACAAGGCAAGTGTCACCGTACTCAAAGATGGACTAGACACACCAACCGGAGTCGAACCGGTAGGCGATACAATCTGGATTGCGGAGCGTGGTGCGGGTAAGGCTGTGTCTATCCCGATGCCTAAATAGTTCTGACACTTCGCGAAGGTTGGGTCTACATCAGTTCGTACACATGAGAACACGGGTCGGGCTGAAATCCAAGCTTCCAAGCAACTCCTGATTCAGGCCGTACTCGCATCAGTTGCTATTTTAAGGTGCCGCGTTGCGAGATCACTTTTTTTAACATGTCATCAAGAGAGCCTGAGGCGATCAAGACCTTCACTTCCAAAATCGCTTGCTGACCCGGCGCAAGTGACGATTGCGGATCGACGTGCTGACAGGTGAGTTCCGGGTTGCTCCACACGTTTCCGGTTGTTTTTGTAAAGCTGGTTACGATCCACTTGCCATCTTTCGAGATCGTAGCGACCAGCGGCTCATCGACCACTCGCGACTTGTTGTAATAAGTGATGCCATCTGCCCGGCGCTCCACTCTCTTTGGTGGTATAGGCCACGTGAAGGAAGCCAGATAGCGAGCTGGCAGCCATTCGCCCAACGGCATCGTCGAGCCTTTCTGGAGTTTCTGAAGCGAGCAGATCAAATCCGTCGCTGCGGTGAACGTAAGTCCGCTCAAGGCGAACATCATGGAAGATCGACGTTAACCGCGGGTCAATGGGGGCCCATACAAGGTCATAGGCGATATTGGATCGATTCACTAAATCAAAGTGGAAGAGGACGCCATCCTCGTCGAGGGTGGCCCTCGCCAGCATGTGGATACCGCTCGTGAAATCCTTTTCGTACTGCAGCGATTGTCCTGCTCGTTTCCAATCGGGCCGGTTTCCCGCCAATCCCGGCTGAAACAAGTACAAATGTTCACCTTCCTCACTGCCGTGTTTCCGTACAGTGACATGCTCGGGGAAAATTACTTCAATGGCGCGATCAGAATCGAGATGCCCCGGCAATACGATTCGCAGTGTCGGGGCTGTATTCTCTTGTGCCACCATTAGCCTTAACCCAGCGGCATTTTGGAGAACCGGGGTTCCTTGCGCGTAGAGAAGTGTTGCAAGGCACACAAAGCCAAAGGGACAGAGGAGCCAGGAGATTCGACGGAATAATTGTCCGCCCATAGTACTTCGAACATTATCGCATTCTGGGCACGTCAAAAGGGTGCATCAAGTTTGGTCGGAAACACTCAAACGGATCCCTGAGAAGCAACCGGACCCATCACCGAAAGATTAACTGGTGGTGGGTGAGGGTGCTGCCCCGCCAAAATCCGTTTGCTTCTGGCCGAGAAAACCGGCCCAACCGAACGCCTCATTTCAAATACGCGGCCATTTGAATCTCCGGTTAAGCAACTATCAGGGAATAGGCCAATTCCTCCTTTGAGCCGGAACGCGCGACCGGCGAGATGAGAAACAGGACGAAAAGAGTCTGAATTGGGCGGAGACGGTGGGCACCGTGACGACTGCTGAAGTCGCATGGGCTCACCTTGAAGTCTGTTACGAATACTGCGTCGCAGGAACTACATACACTGGAAAATATGAAATGAATCTGTCACCTTTCGCTCCAATCCGTACTGGTGCTGGAGTCGCAGAGCTGAACGCTGAAGCCAAACAATACATGAGAATCGACCAGCGCATTGAACTCGTTGGACGAGCTGGGCAGTCCTCAAATTTCAAGAAGCATTTGGCTGGGTGGCCATTGTCCTAGCTGCTTCTCTACTGGCGTCGGCGGTGTACGAATTGGCTCGTCTTTTAGTCTCGCGGCGGTCAGGGTGACCCGTAACGCCGTTACCGGCCGCCGCCCGATTCTGAATGCCGACGAGCGAACTTCGATTCATGCCGATTTGATTGCCACTAATTTGTAGTTTTTGTGAAGAAGAGGCGGCCTCGTTCGGAGAAGCCGCCTCGGGGTTTTTGCCTCGGAGATGTTGTGGAAAATCTATATCCGGACAGCACCCGCTGGAACTGTCAGAAGTAGCAGATCGAAAGCACAACAAGCCCGGAAGGGAGCAGGGCCTTCGACTTGCGCAACCTGCCCCCATCCCAGCCACTTACAGAATAGGCCGCCCGGTCCGCGCTCGGAACTGTCAAAAGCAACAGTCTGTCCACATGAAAATGGGAATGTGCCTGATTAACCGCTTGCCGCAAACATGTGATTGCATAGCAGTGTCGGCTCCCTCGACCTGAGTAAACTTGGTTGCTTGACGACCAGAGACTCGGGAGGAAGGAGCCGAACATGATGATAGGCGTAGATTGTCACCCGAGCTTTCGCAACCCGAACTCTACTTCTCTTGTTTCGGCGTTTATATGCAATTGAGCTGGGGAATTTCTTCAATGTTCTGGGAAAAGGACCGTCAACTGGTTTGACGTTACACTGTACTGGACTTGCTCTGTAAGAATATCGCTCGGCTGAACCACCCAGCTCAAGGCATATCGAAGTGAGATTCTATACAGCCCTGGGCGGAGAGAAAGGTCTGGGATTTCGATGCCAGTCAACTCCAGCTTTTGGCCGGGCTTCAAAAGCATAAATAATCCGAGGTGCGGGTCGAACTTCTTTCTGGTACCGCACCACGTTTGAGCCACAGGGCTGCTCGAAGGCTCTTGTGTTGCGACGTTAACGACCTTCCACTCCAGTAAAGCTCCGCCGTCAGTCAACGGCGAAAGCACTTGAATATCGATTTTCGTGTCGTTTATGAGAAACGCTCGGTAGCGTGGCGAGTCCCCTGCACGGACAACGCTGGGACCAGTAAGCCTTAATGAAGGTGAATTGGCGAAATGAAGTGTATCTTGCGCGTTCAGGGATGGCCCGTCGCACGCTCCTATCAGAGTGAAAGCCGCAATAATCGCGACGGCTCTGCAATTGCATACAGCGCTCAAACGTCCACCTCACACGATAGGCGAGTCGATTTTATAACACTTAATTGGGGAGACAGCACTGGTCCTGATTAGCCGGCTCACCGCAAATTTGAAATTCTACTTCTCCGGTTTGCGTTAATCAGGCACTTGGACGGTCTGGTGCCTGAATTTAGCGATGCCACTAAACAAAAGTCACATGCAGCTTGAATAAGCAGGGAAGGAATCCAAAGAGAAATAGCATAACTCAGCCGCGTTCGCCATGTGGGGGCATTCCTAGTTGATTTCATGTTCCTCAAATCGTTGGCCCTGCTGTTCTCGGTGGAAGGAGCTTTGATCTAAACACTTGACATTCTTTCGTCCAGTGCTACAGTTCGCTCACTCTCCCAAGACAATCAAATGAAGTCTCGCAGGGGTATCGCTATGCGATCTCTATCGCCCCAATATTTTTTTCTGCTTTCATTTGCGGTTGCTGCAGTCCAATCTGGCTGCGAACGAAGTAGCCAAAATACAGGTCCGTTGCCGACTCCGAAGCCAGAAGAGATCAGAGCATCGGACTACCAGCCACACAATCCATTTGTCCAGAGTTCACCCGGTGTGCTTTCGCGTACCGTTTTCGTTGTCGAGACAACGCCGGCGACGCCCTACCACGTGGACGTGCTAGACCTGCTGATTGCACCGAATCAACTGCCCGTGGAAATACCACACGCAGGGACGGCGGTGTTTGAGGTGCGCGGCGGAAGCGGGACAGCGATCGTGAGTGAGAAAGCTCAGGAACTGACCGAAGGCGCGACATTTTCTGTAACTGACGGAGTACCCCTCAAGCTAGCTGTCAAAGGCGAAACCGCGGTCACTTTGAGAGCGTACGTAATGAGGATGCCGTAGGCGCGAAGGGAGCGGGCTAATGAGATTCGATCATTCAAAAACTTTGCTTGTAGTGATTGCATTAGCGGTGAGCTGTATTGCGGGATGCAGAGAGCAGGAATGGCCGGAATTTCGCTACAACGCGCGACGAATGGCGAGTCAGCCCAATTCCACGGGGCTGTCTGACCCGGCCAGGGTCGCGTCGCTTGCGGTGCGGTGGACTTGGACTGCTCCTCCGCCTGGACCGGGGGGCCGGGCTGGGTTCCGTGCGTCGCCGGTGGTAAACGACAAAATTCTGTATATCGGGAACGGGAACGGATATTTTTACGCGCTCAATGCGGAAACAGGAGCGCTGCTGTGGCAGTATCCGGCGGCAGGTCAACCTGCGCTTGTCAGTCAGTTTCAATGCAATCCGTCCAGCTATGGAATTGCCTCGAGTGCGGTCATTACTGAAATCAAGGGCACGGATGCGGTGATCTTCGCGGCGCCGGATCAATCGATTGGCACCCATCTTGGCGAAGGGCGGCTCTTTGCATTGAATGCCAAGACCGGAGCAGAAATCTGGAAGTCTCCGGTCATCGCCCGCTTGACGGGACTTACGCCGGGCAATACCAGCCAGTTTCACGAAAATCTCGGGTACTCTTCACCCGTGGTTTATAAGGATCGGGTGTATGTGGGAATTGGAGATCACTGCGACAGTCCGATTCAAAAGGGTCGAGTGGCTGCCGTTCATCTTGACACGGGTGCAATCGACACGGGATTTACGTACTGCAGCACGGGGACCTGCAGCGACACAACTCGAGGAGGAGGCGTGTGGAGTCCCGTGGCCGCAGCGGAAGAAAGCGTCTATATCACCACCGGGAACACAAAGGCTGGCGCTCCGACGGAGCCTTCGCCTAACAACGGATTGAGCCTGATTAAGCTGGATCGAGGGTCTGGAGCGATCACTTGGAAGTTCCAACCTGTGCCGTGGGCCATGGATGGCGATCCTGACTGGTCATCTGGCGCAACGGTGATGCCTACCAGTTGTGGAGATATTGTGATTTCAACGCAAAAAGACGGCTGGACACATGCACTCGATGATGTTGCAGCGTCAACGCCTTCGCGCAGATGGTCTTTTCCTCCGCACGCGATCCCGTTCGTGCCCGGCGATGGCACGATTCACGGTGATACCCGATATATGAAAGGTGGAGCTGCCTGGGGCGATGTCTTTATCGCCATGAATGGCGGGTTGAACCTCACGGTGTCCGGAGTAGCAGGCGGTTATAAACGACTGCATGCGTTTAACGTTTGTGCGGCAGAGGCGGATCGACTGAGGTGGCTTATTGACGTCCCGAATGCATCAGGCGCGACATACTCGCTCGGACATCCAACGGTAAGTAATGGAGTCGTGTATATCGGAACCGACCTGGGGCACTTGATTGTGATTGCAGATCCTAGCCTGGCGCCCGCAGCCGGCTTCCGCTGCAGCAATCCCGACGTCCCGAGCGCGACGTGCTTGGCCGCCGGCTACAAGTTTGTGCCTCAGCCTGCAGTGCTAAAAGACATCGTGCTGTCAGGCCGGATGGTTTACAACGAGCCGGCGCTAGCGAACGGGAAGGTCTACGTGGCTACGGAAGGCAACAACATCTACATGCTAGCCCCATAAGGCAGCGGAAGGAGAAACAAAGATGAAGCGAGTGATGACGGTTTGGATATGGCGCGCAGCAGGAACGCTTGTCGCCATGATGCTTGTGATTCATGGGTGGAGCGCGCAATCGCAAATTCAAAAACCACCAGAAGGCGCTGCAGCCACAAAGTTTGACGAGCCGGTGGCGTTGCAGCCGATTGAACGGTTCAACGCAGCCGTCAGGTTGCACAGCGCGAAACCGGCTGCGAAGGGAGCGGAAGTGCAAGTGGCGCTACGTAACTGGATTATTCCAAACCGCCAGCGCATTGAGCAGGTTCCTGAGAATGGCTTTCTGCTGATCCAAATTCGCAGTGGGGAAGATGTGGTGACCGTAATCAATGCAGACCGGCGCGAGCGCAAAGCAGAAGAGTTTTTCGTCGTACCGGCAGGAGTGAAATTCTCTGTGGAAACGGGCAACGATAGCGCCATCCTTCAAGTGCTTTCGATCCGCTCCGGAGGCAACCCTCAACCAACCAAGAAATGACCGTTTATGCGGAGCGCTGTCTTACTCACCCTAAGAATGAAATGCATCTTGACTTTGTCATTGCCCGGCACGAGGGAAGCCTAAACCACTATCAATTCATCTAAGAGAAGTCCAGCGTGAGTCCGAAAAGTGTGAAAACGGCATCATGATTCATTTCACCGCAGTTGTCGAAACCAAGACAGTCGTTTATGCGTTGGCGTGCGATGGATTTAGCAAAATTCTTGCGAAATGCAGCGTATCCCGCAGGGTCGAGTTTGTACGCGTTCGGCAGCGATTCGGTGCTATTTCCATATCAAGTGTAGATGGCAAAGTCCCGATTAAGTTCTATAAAAGGAGAAGTCAAGAAAAAACACTTCTCCGCTGGCTGGAATTTTTCTTGCTTCGCAGCCCACTCGATTGAGCAGGATCTGTTCTGAACGGCCGCGCCCATGTGCTCGGTTGCTGGACGCGTTGGCCCAACGGTTTGGGTTTTCTCTATCGGCGGTTTTCATCGCTTCTTTGCAACGAAGCCTGTCAGTTCCGAAACCAGCGGAGCGGAACCTCGGTCAAATTTAGCGATCATAGGTCTATCCGGGACTCGTGGCCCATAGCTTTTTCTGGTTATCCGAGAGGGCCTAGCCTGGTTAATTCATCAGAAGCGAGAATCGTAGCGCAGAATGCAGATTGGTGAAGGAGAAAAGGGTCGCGTCCCGTTGCTGGCCCTGCCGTAGGTTTGCGCCGCCGCTCTTTTGACTTCAAGGGCAGTTTTTTGAAATAGCTCCGCCTTGTCTTCCGAGAATGTGTTGTCGAACAGGCGAGACAGACTAAGAGGAGTTGCAAAGCGATGCGGCTTGGAAGAGATCCCGAAAGGGCCAGCCGCTGGCCAGATGAATCCGGATGCAACGAGCTGTTTCTCGGATGCGCGCTCCGATCTTGAACAACTGAATGCGCAGCGTTTCGATTTGTGCGGAGCGCATCGGCAAAGGCAGCTGCAAACGAAACAGGTTGACGAGGTTGTAGGCAAAGCTGTGGAGCAACAGCCGGAAGGCGTTGGCGCGAAAGCGGTGGCAACTTAAGCGGTCAGCGGCAAAACCATTCTTGAATTCTTCAATGCGGTTCTCGCATTCCCCGCGATCGTTATAGAAAGAAAAAACGGAACGGCTGGGACCGGACAAGTTGGTGACCAGAAAACGCAGGTTGGTGCCGGCAGCGGTGTGTTCAGCCTTGTAGCAGATGCGCCGTTGATGTGACCAGGGGTGAGCACGATAGAGAAAACTGGAAAAGGAGCGCTGTGGCACGCCGGTTCGACGATAACGTTTCGCCAGACGACGCTGCAGCCGCTGAGCTCCATTTTGCAACCGTGAGTTGTTGCCTATACCGATGGCGTACTGGATGCCAAAAAACTCGCAGAATTCATACAGCAGGGGCGTTGCGAAACCAGCGTCAGCGCGCAACTTGATGCGAGCCTTGGGAAATTCTCTCTGGAGTCGCGGGACAATGCGTAACAGCAGGGGGATGATGCGGGCGTGACTAGCGACCTTGCCGGGACGCAATCGGGCGGCCAACAAACAACCGGTGTGACGCTCAAAGATCAGCAAGGGGTGATACATGTGCTGGTCATAACCGCCATTGAAGAAGCTGAGCTGCTGTTGCCCGTACGTTGGATCGTCGGTGGAATCGACATCCAGCAGGATCTCCCCTCGTTTCCGGACTTGTTTTCCGCAGATCTTCACAAACCAATCGAGCAGAGCATCCTGCAACTTGAGGAGGTCGCGAAGTGCGGGCGAGTTCTCCCAGCGGCTGAGCGTCGGCTGTGAGCCGAGAGGCGCACCCAGCGGTTGATCGGCAAGAATCTGGAACGCCGGATCGTGACGTAAGCGATCCGCGTCGTTGGCGTCCTCGTAACCAGCGATGATCTGGTAGAGGCGCTGCCGAAACAGCGACAACACGGAATGACGAACCCGCTCATCTTCGCGAGGATCACGAAGCCACTTAGACAAATCGCGAGTGAGCCCATGCCGCTGATCAAAGGCCCGCAAAGGCAGCAGGCCGGCATCACTGGTGATCTGGCCACCAGAGAAATCAGCTCGAATGGCTCGGTGTCTGTAGAAGGAAAAGGAAAGCTGTGGTATATAACGAGATGTCACTTTTGGGTGCTCCGAAAGAGAATGCCGGGTTCTGCTAAAACCCAGTGTTCATCAATCTTTTAGAGCACCTTTTCTTTTTTCGCTAGCAAAATCGTGAATAATCCAGGTTAGGGCGCCTTAAAAGGCCGCTGCTCTACCACTGAGCTACGCCCCTATGGTGAGAAACCTCAATTGTAACACGGCGACGCTCTATACAAAGCCGGGCAGGGAGCGGTCGATTTTTACCACGTGCCTGAGACAGCCACTTTTCCTGTACAAAGAACCGCGTGTCAAGCGAGCTTCTACAGGCTCCAGCGCCTACTTGACGTAACGGTGAAGAACTCCTTCCGCTGCGCGGGCTTCGCGAGAGTCCAATTTTGAGTTCTTGCTCAGAACGTGAAAGCGAATCTCTCCGTCAATAATCTCAACGAGAAGGCTGTTGATGGCGCCTCGGCACGCAGCGATTTGCTGCAAGACAGCAGCGCTGGGAGCGCGATTGTAAGTTTATCTTGCGTACTCGCAGGCGTTCGTCGATCACGCGCACGCTCTGGTTGCGCTGGAACTCGCAGCGGCGACTTGGGATGTGACGTTCTAGTTCTTCGCGTGTTGCTGCTTTTTCAAAAATCAAAAAAGACGGTTTCGTGTTCGCCTTGCATGTGGACGTTCCATAAAAAGTCGCGAGCCGTTTTGCTCGCCCGGGCGAGCAATGTTGCTCGTCGCTCTGATGGGACCTGCCGCAGGGATGTTTCGCTGCCGAGGGTTGCTTCGCCGAAATAGAGGCGGGTGAGCACCGGACGCATCAGGCCGCGCATGAAGATGAGCACATCAAAATGCTGCGTGCCGGTCGGTTGCTTCAGGAGGGCCGAGAAACTGCCGTCTTCGTTTGAGGCGACGCGGACAAATTCTGCGTTCGACCAGAATTCAAATACGGCGTCGGGAATCGGCGTTTGTTCCCCGTCGAAGATTTTTCCTTCCACGGTGATTGTCCCGGTTGGTGCGGATGCTCGCGGCATTGCCTGCTGGCAGAGAGGGGCAAGACCGATCGAGAAAAAAGGGCCGACTGTTTGCGATCCAGTTGGAATAAATTTCATGGGCGATTGGTCTCCATTGGCGTCGAGCGATTGCCGCGCAGAACGATGTCGAAGCGATATCCGAGCGCGTGTTCGGGTGCGGTCGTGGCCCAGTCGAAATGCGAAATCAATCGTTTTCTGGCGGTTTCGTCGGGAATGCTGTTGTAGATCGGATCGAAAGGAAGAAGCGCATCGCCGGGAAAATACATCTGCGTGACGAGCCGCGAAACAATTCCGGCGCCAAAGAGAGAGAAGTGAATGTGCGCGGGACGCCAGGCGTTTTCGTGATTCTTCCACGGATAGGCGCCGGGCTTGATCGAGACAAAACTGTAGCAACCTTCGTTGTCGGTGATGACTCTGCCGCAACCAGAAAAATTTGGATCGAGCGGTGCGGGGTGATTGTCGTTCTTATGTTTGTAGCGGCCAGCGGCGTTAGCTTGCCAGATTTCGACTAGTGCGCCGCGAATGGGATGACCCTCGTCATCAACAACTTGTCCCGTGACGATGATTCGCTCGCCGAGTGGTTCGCCGGCGTGTTGCTTCGTTAGATCGCCATCGCTCGGTTGCAGGGAATCGTGGCCGAAGACAGGGCCATTGAAATTTGCCAATGAAGTGGGAAGCGCGATGAGAGGTTTTGTCGGAGCGCGTTTTCTTGAGCTGACATACGCAGGGCAAAGATAAGGCGGCTGCGAGGCAAGAAGCACGCGGCGATCTTCAGAAGAGTGGCTCACGGAATTCCTCGGGTTAGACGTGCTCCAGCGCGACGGAAACGCCCTGACCGACTCCGACGCACATTGTGGCAAGCGCGCGGCGGCCGTTTGTTTTTTGCAATTGGTGAACGGCGGTCAAAATCAAACGGGCGCCGGTCATGCCGAGCGGATGGCCCAGGGCGATTGCACCGCCATTGGGATTGACGTGCGGCGCGTCATCGGCAATTCCGAGTTGGCGCAAGCATGCCAGCGATTGACTCGCAAAAGCTTCGTTCAGTTCGATCACGTCGAAGTCGGAAATCTTCAATCCCAGGCGAGCGAGAAGTTTTTTTGTGGACGGAACAGGGCCGATTCCCATGATGCGCGGCGGAACTCCTGCCGTTGCCATTCCGAGGAAACGCGCGCGAGGCGTGAGGCCGTGTTTTTTCGCAGCTTCTTCTGAAGCAAGAATCATTGCTGCGGAGCCGTCGTTTACACCGGAAGCGTTTCCGGCGGTGATTGTTCCGGGAGTCCGAAACGCCGGTTTCAGTTTTGCCAAAGCCTCAAGCGAAGTATCGGCTCGCGGATGCTCGTCTTTCGAGACGATGACGGTTTCTTTCTTTCCAGGAATTTCGACGGAAACGATTTCTTCACGCGAAAAAGCCGGAGGTTTGTGCTTTCACCGCTCGTTGCTGGCTGCGCAGAGCAAATGCGTCCTGATCTTCGCGGGAAATCTTGAAATCTTCGGCGACGTTTTCTCCGGTTTCGGGCATGGAGTCCATGCCGTACTGTTTTTTCATCAGAGGATTGACAAAGCGCCAGCCGATGGTGGTGTCGTAGATTTCGGCGGCGCGTTGGAACGCGCTTTCGGCTTTGGGCATGACGAATGGCGCGCGGGACATGGATTCGACACCGCCCGCGATGGCGAATTCGATTTCGCCTGTGGCGATGGCGCGAGCGGCCGTGCCGACTGCGTCCATTCCCGAAGCGCAGAGTCGATTGATGGTTGCTCCGGGAATCGAATCCGGCAGACCAGCGAGAAGAAGCGACATGCGGGCGACGTTGCGATTGTCTTCGCCGGCTTGATTGGCGCAGCCGAGGAAATTACTTCATCGAGTTGCGACCAATCGGCTTTGGAATTGCGCTTGAGCAATTCTCGGATGGGAATCGCGGCGAGATCGTCGGTCCGTACGGAAGAGAGAACGCCTCCAAATCTTCCGATTGGCGTTCGTACCGCGTCGCAGATGAAAACGGGTCTGGTCATATTGCTATGCCGCCGGTGCCTGTCCGTGCGCGACTGCGGTGCGATGCAGCAAGTCGCGAAGCACGCGAAGCTCATTTTCCGTTGGTGCAGGCGTTTCCTGAATGTTTGCGGCAAACTTGATTTCCCATCCTGTCGCTTTCTGGACCTGTTCGCGCGTAATGCCGGGATGCAGCTGCGTTACGGTCAGCTCTTTTGTTGTTTCGTCTGGCCGCATCACGCAGAGGTCCGTGACGACAGCGGAAGGGCCTTTTCCAGGGAGGCCGAGTTTCTTACGCGCGTCGCCGCCATCGAGATAGCCGACGGAGGTAAGGAAATCGAGTTTCTTCACAAATGCGCGCGCGGATTGTTTCAGAACCAAAACAACTTCTTTAGCGCAGCTTGCGATTTCGGGAGCGCCGCCTGCACCGGGCAACCGAGTAGAAGGTTTTCTGTAGTCGCCGATGACGGTCGTGTTGATGTTCGCGAATTTGTCGATTTGCGCGGCGCCCAGAAAGCCGACGTCGACCCAGCCACCTTGCAGCCAGTAGCGAAAAATTTCGGGCGTGGAAACGACGGTGTCTGCACGTTCGGCGAGATCGCCATCGCCGATAGAGAGGGGAAGGACTTGCGGTTTTGCGCCGATGGGGCCGGATTCGTAGATCAAAACGATGTCTGGAGCATGCGTGAGGCGAGCGAGATTTGCCGCGGTGGAAGGCAGGCCGATTCCGACGAAGCAGACCGCGCCGTTCTTGAGGAGGCGTGAGGCCGCAATCGTCATCATTTCGGTCGTTGTGTAATTTGCAGCGGTCAAACGAGTTGCTCCTTTGCGCTTCCCTTCAGCACCCGTTGGAAAGCGGCAAAATCGTCAGTGTCGAGAATGTGCTTTTTGATCCAGGCCGAGAAGGTTTCTCGGTCGCGGGAGATTTCGTCCCAGGCTTGGTAGAAGCGGTTGTCGCGATCATAGTAGCCATGCGCATAGCTGGGTCGCGCGCCGCCGGGAACATGGCAGACGGCGGCGAGCGTCCACGAAGGAAGGACGCACGCGTTTGGCGGAGCGCTTAGATCACCCACAATTTCTTCGACTGTAACGATTGCGCGCTTTGCGGCCAGGACTGCTTCTTTTTGCACGCCCAAAATTCCCCAGAGCAGGACATTGCCTTTGCTGTCTGCTTTTTGCGCGTGAATGATTGTGACATCGGGACGAATTGCGGGAACGGCCGCGAGTTGTTCTCCGGTGAACGGGCACTCGATGAAGCGAATGTTTTTGTTGTGCTGAGGCAATTCGGAGCCAGCATACGCGCGCAGCACTGCGAAGGGTAAATTGGCCGCACCGGCGACATAGGCGTTGGAAAGATCGCCGTGGCCGTGTTCCTGAATTTCGAGCGGCCTGGGCCAATCTTTTTCGACGGCATCGCGAAGACGGTGCAGCGAGCCGACGCCGGGATTTCCGCCCCAGGAGAAAATCAATTTCTTGGCACAGCCTGCCCCGATCATCTGATCGTAGATGACGTCAGGCGTCATGCGAATGAGCGTGAGGTTTTTGCGGCCCTGGCGGATCGCTTCGTGGCCTGCGGCGAAGGGAATCAGATGAGTAAAACCCTCCATAGCGACGGTGTCGCCGTCGTGAAGGAGAGAAGCCATTGCTTCGCGCAGAGAGAGGATTTCAGCCATGTTTGACCGGGCGATTTGCAATTGTGAAGTACAAGAACAAATTTATCATACGCGCGAATCCAGAAAAATCTTGAGGAGCGCTGCAGCGCCGTTCCAGAAAATTTGCACACCGATGCATACGAGCAAAAAAGAAGTGAGGCGGAGAATGACGTTCATCCCGTTTGGGCCGAGAACAGCGGCAAGGCGATCGGCAAATCCATAGCAGAGATAAACACTGAGCGCCACGAGTCCGGCGCCGACAACGGCGGTAACAATGGAGAGGAGACTTACGTTTAGATGGTGGGGCGAGTTTGCTCCAAGCGTGATGGCGGCGGAGATGGATCCCGGGCCGACGGTCAGCGGCAATGTGAGCGGATAAAAGGCGCGGCGGAGAATGTCGGCGGGGTTCATGTTCTTCTGGATTTGGCCGCGCTCGTCGGAATCTTTTTGCGTCAGGAGGGCCCAGCCGTTGGAAATGACGACGAGGCCGCCGCCGACTTGCACGACCGGGATCGAGATGCCAAAGAAGGCGAGGATGTGCGTGCCGACGAAGTAGGAGGCGACGATGAGAAGGAAACTGTTGAGGGCGATGCGGCTGGCGAGCAAGCGGCGGGCGGGTTCAGTGTAATCGGGAGTGAGGGCGAGAAAGACGGGGCTGCCGCCGATCGGATTAACGATGGGGAAGAGAGCGCTGACAATGAAAAGGATGCTTTTTGCGACTTCGAGCAAGAAAATCTCCGGAACAACAGTATAGCCGAGACGGAAATGGGGGTAGGCCTGCGTATGTATGTGTTGATTCTAAAGGTGGTTAGCGGCGGCAGAGTTGAAGGCCGAGCGGTTGGGAAAAGCGGGGCGCGCTGGTTCGAACAAGCTGTTCACGTGGAGGAGAGCTTAGCATAAAGAGAGTACTATTTCAATAGATAAAGTATAAGTAGTTAAGATGAGGGGGCTGTGCGGGCGACAGTTGGGAGCTCAACGGATGGTCTGCTGCCGGGCGCGTTATTTCTTAATAGAGGGCAAAAGGGCGCAGAGAAGAGGAGAGAGGCTCCAACAGAAGGATGCGCCTAGGTAGATTGTTTTTGGTCGCGGAGGGCGAGGAGGAGTATGGCCGTGGTGATGGCCTGGCCAGTGTGACGCTGGGTGTGGTCGGCGACGTGGACGAGGAGGCCGCCGACCGTGTGGGGAGATTTTGGCGACCGACGGTGCGGGGGAGTTCGAGGGAGGAGGATTCGAATGCGCGGATGCGGGTGGCGGAGTGTTCAAGGCTGATGCGGAGTTCTTCGAGAATAGAATGGGCAGAGCCGGTTGGGTCACTTTCGGATTTTAAGGCGCCGAGTTGGTGGTCGTTGAGTGGGTTTCCTTCGGCGTAGGTTAGGAGGCGGTCGAGGCTGCGGGCGATGTGGCGGAGATGGAAGGCGATGGAAGGGAGACTGGAAGGGCGAGCATGGATCTCGGATTCAGCGAGATTGGCGCACCAGTGGTGGAGATCCTCGGCGGCTAGTTCGAGGGCGTGGAGGACGGCGCGTTCGACAGCGGGGATACTTTGGAGGGTGCCGCGGAGCCAGGGTTCGCGTTGCCGTTTTTCAAGCATATGGCGCTCCTTCTTGTTTTGTTCCGGCGATGGACAAGAGCTTTTGCCGCCGCCTTAAGGACTTAAGCTGCACAGCCAGGAATGTGTCACTGGCCTCGTCCTTTCCTTTCGATTGACACGCTGCATTGCGGCACATACGATTTTGCTTCACAAATTCATTCCGGGACTACTGCCATTTTTAAACCAACTTTTTGTTTTGCGAAAGACGCAATTTGTTTCGGCTGGAGTTTTGCTGTTTGCAGGAATTTGCGTAGCGCAGACGGCGCCGCAACTTGCGACCGCGGATTCCCAGAAATATTTGGCGGACATTAAGACACTGACGGCTCCGGAGATGGAAGGGCGCGGCGATGGAACGAAGGGGCTGACGCGGGCGGAGAAGGTAATTGTGGAGCGGTATAAGGAGCTGGGATTAGAGCCTGCGGGGGCGAAGGGATACTTGCAGGCGTTTTCCGTGGCGATTGGCAAGAAACTGAAGAGTGGAAACAAGTTCGTTGAATCGAAGCGGGGTCTTTCTCAGTTGGACAGAAGCCTGAGACTGGGAGAAGACTACGTTCCGCTGAGTTTTTCAGCCAGCGGCACGACGCGCGGAGAAGTTGCATTTGCGGGTTACGGAATAACGGCACCGGAGTTTTCCTATGACAGCTACGACGGGTTGGATGTGAAGCGAAAAATTGTGCTGGTGCTTCGAGGCGAGCCACTTGCTCTTACAGGAAGAGCGCACAGCGGGCATACACGGCACGCAGAGCTGGTGACCAAAGCAATTAATGCGAAGAATCATGGGGCGGTTGGAATGATTGTGGTGAACGGAGCGACGAGCAAGGGGGAAGAGGATTTACTAGTTCCGTTTGGTGATTTAGAGGGGCCAGAGGACGTCGGAATTCAGTGTGTGCAAGCCAAAAGGAAAATCGAGGAGAACTGGTTCCCGACCGGCAGGGCCTCGATCGCAGATTTACAACACGAATTGGACACCGCGGCAGAATCCGGAACTCTGCCGGTGCGCAAGGCGACAAAGTCAGAGGTGACCGCGACTCTTGATGTCCGGATTGAGACGATACGGGCGACTGTGAATAATGTTTTGGCGTATTTGCCGGGGAAGACGGATGAGTATGTGATTGTGGGGGCTCATTACGATCATTTGGGGCGGGGAGGATCACATTCGCTGGCGCCATCGCAGACTGGGACGATCCATCCTGGGGCGGATGACAATGCGTCGGGGACGGCAGGGGTTTTGGAGCTGGCGCGGATATTTGCGGCGCATCGAGGGGAATTGAAGCGAGGGATTTTGTTTGCGAATTTTGCTGGAGAGGAATTAGGGTTGCTGGGTTCGGCGGCCTGGGTAAATGCGCCGACCAAGCCACTGCATAAAGCGGCGGCTATGCTGAATATGGACATGATTGGGCGGATCAAGGATGGAAGAGTGTTTGTGGGCGGCGTGGGAACGGGGACGACGCTGAAATCCGCGCTGGATGAGGCGAAGAGCGGGACCAAGTTTGCAATTGAGCCGAGCGAGAGCGGGTATTCGTCGAGCGATCATACTTCGTTTGTGGCGAAGAAGATTCCTGTGCTTTTTTTCTTTAGCGGGCTGCACAGCGATTATCACAAGCCGTCGGATACGTGGGAAAAGATCGATGCGGATGCGGCGGCACAGCTGCTGGATTTGATTGGGCGGGTGGATGTGAAGCTGGCAGAAGCGGCCGAGCGGCCCGCGTTTGTGGCGGTGGCGGAGAATCCGCATGCGGCGGGTGGCGTTTCTAGCGGCGGCGGGTATGGGCCGTATTTTGGTTCGGTACCGGACTTTGGGGAGAACAAGGATGGCGTGAAGTTTTCGGATGTGCGGCCCGGATCTCCCGCGGCGAAGGCGGGATTGAAGGCGGGGGATGTACTGACGCAGTTTGGCGACAAGGCGATTCACAATTTGTATGACTTCACGGATGCGTTGCGACGGAGCAAGGTGGGCGATGTGGTGGAAGTGACGGTTTTGCGGGATGGGAAGGCGCTGAAGGCGTCGGTGACTCTTGAGCAAAGGAACTAGTCGAGGACAATTCATGCGAAAGTTTGCTGCGTTGATTGGAGTAGTGGCTGCTGCGATCTTGGCGTGCGGATATCTTATCGCTGCTCAGGAAAAGAATGCGGATGCGAAGCGCGCGACTTTGCTTCCGCCGGAGGAGGGAAAGCATCTCCGCAATGTGCGGCAACTCACTTTTGGCGGGCAGAATGCGGAAGCGTATTTTTCGATTGATGACAAGCAGCTGATTTTTCAGCATCAGGGCGAGGGAGTAGCCTGCGATCAGATCTATACGATTGCGGTGGATACCCCGGATGGCAAACCGGATACGCCGAGGCTGGTGAGCACGGGAAAAGGGCGGACGACTTGCAGTTACATTTTCCCTTCGAATGACAAGATTCTTTTTTCTTCGACCCATGCGGCAAGCGCGGAGTGTCCGCCGAAGCCGGACTACTCGAAAGGATACGTCTGGCCGATCTACGATACCTACCGGATTTATACGGCGAAGCCGGATGGGGGCAATTTGAAATTGCTGACGGACGCACCTGGATATAACGCGGAGGCGACGATTGCTCGGGATGGGAAGCACATTGTGTTTACGTCGACGCGGAACGGGGACTTGGACATTTACACGATGGATACGGACGGGAAGAACGTGAAACAGTTGACGCATGAGCTTGGCTATGACGGCGGGCCGTTCTGGTCATACGACGGAAAGAAGATTGTTTATCGCGCGGAGCATCCGAAGACAGAAACGGAGATCGCGGATTACAAGGATTTGCTTTCAAAGGGATTGATCCGGCCGGGGAATTTAGAGATTTGGGTAATGAATGCGGATGGGAGCGGGAAGCATCAGGTGACAAAGAATGGCGCGGCGAATTTTGCGCCGTACTGGCATCCGGATGGGAAGCGGATTATTTTTTCCTCGAATATGGCGGATCCGAAAAACGGGCGAGATTTCGATTTGTACATCATCAATGAGGATGGGACGGGGCAGGAGCGGATTACGTACCATCCGGACTTTGATGGGTTTCCGATGTTTACCTCGGATGGGAAGAGATTGGTGTGGGCTTCGAACCGGAATGGGACGCAGCCGCACGAGACGAATGTGTTTTTGGCGGACTGGGTGGAGTAGGGAACAGGGAAAGTACTTGGAGAAAAGAAGAAAGCGGGCTGCGAAATGCGGCCCGCCTTTTTTCTTTGCCGGCGAATGAACTGCCGGGATGAGTTATTTAGAAGAGGAAACGGAAGCCGATTTCCACCTGACGGGAGGAATAGGCGAAGTTGGAATTGGCGTTGGTGATGCTGCCGAACGGTGCGTTGAAGTTCAAGCATGGAGAAGCCGTGGAGCAAGCGACCGTGCCGCCGGAAGTAGTCGTTGTGCCGCTGGTCGAGATGATGTAGCCCGTGTTGTTGGCGCTGGTGTCGTTCACGTGATTGAAGAGGTTGTAAGCCTGGCCGATGACTTCGGCCGCGAACCGCTCCGTGAAATTGAAACGCTTGGAGATGCGCAGGTCTACGACTTGAGTGCGCGGCAGGCGGTAGGTATTGCGCCCAATTATGTCGATACCCGCCCTGCCACCGGAACCATTGATGCCGCTCGAGAGGCCACCGGGTGCGCTGCCAGAGGTGATGAATGAAAAGGGGAGGCCGCTCTGCGCCTGGTAGAGAGGAGCGATTTGCCAGCCATTGACTAGGTAACCGAGGGCGCCTTCCTTTTTCCATGGCGTGCCGATGATGGCGCTCAAGACGGAGCGCTGGCGGATGTCAAAATTGGAATTTCCATATTCGTTATGGATGTTGAAGGGATCGAGCAGGTCGTTGGTGTCGCTAAACGTTGTGCTGTTCTGACCGAAGTCGAGGGAGTGAGACCAGGTGTAGTTGTAATTGAACTGGAGATTGTCCGAGAAACGCTTGGTGACGCGGACGGCCAAGGCATTGTAGTTGGAGCTGATGCCGCTGAAGATGTCGGTCATGGAGCCAAAAGCAGTGTTTGGTCTTGGGCCCTTGTAGAGAACGGTAGAGTAAGTTGCGCCAGTAAGCGGGCCGCCTGTGCCTACATTGTAGGTAACGGTTCCTGCCGTAGCCGGATTGATGTTGGTGTCAACGAAGTCTGGCAAACTGCGGCCAAAGCTGCCGAGGTAGCTGACGGAAACGGCGGTCTTCCACCAGATTTCCCGTTCAATGGTGAGGTCAGCCTGATGAACGGACGGAGCTTGGAATTGCGGATCGAAGTTGGTAATGGCCAGCGCGGACAAGTTGGTCGGCTGCGTGGAAAGGATTTGTGGGAAAGCCGGAGCGCCCGCGGAAGTGGCATTAAAGCGGAAAGAGAACTGGCCGCCGTTTACGCCGGTGTTGATGAGGGCGTTGTAGATCGTGGAGTTGATGATGCGGCCGTAGAAGATACCGTAGCCTCCGCGGACAGAGGTCTTGCCGTCACCGAAGACGTCGTAGGCAAAGCCGATGCGCGGGCCCCAGTTGTTGGTGTCGCTTGGCATTTTTTGCGTGTTGAGAACCGTCGGGTTCGGCAAGAACGGCTTTGGCAACTGTTCGTATTCGAAACGAACGCCGAGGTTCAATGTCAAACGGGGGAGAATTCTCCAGCTGTCCTCCGCGAAAAATGCAACGTCATTGGTGCTCAGAGAGAAACCGAGCGGGCCAAAGGCCTGCTGATAGCTGGAGTAGCAGGCAGTGGTATGAGCGGGGGCTCCGCACTTATTCGGGCTCAGCAAGTCAGATAGATAGTTGCCAATGTCGGTGTAGCTGAACGACCCGAACTGGAAGCGAAGGTTTTCGCTCACGTCGTTGGAGTGGGCGATGTCCACACCGAACTTCAAGCTGTGCTTGGCCTTATTCCAGGAGACAGTGTCGGCGAACTGGGTGCGATGCTCATCCGGGAAAGCGGGGCGTTGAAGGAATGTGGGAACGCCCATGTCAAAGCCATTGGTAATGAAGACGTCCGGCGGCAAACCGAGTGGATTGCTATAGCTCGGGAAGTTGGGAGACGTCACGAAGTTTGCCTGCTCGTAGGCGGAAGGCGCTTGAGGAGATTCAAACTCAAGGTCGCGACCGTACTGGAAACGGGCTTCATTGGTGAGCGAGTTGGTGATGGTGGTATAGAGCTTGGCGACGCCCCAAGTGGCGCGAACATAGTCATTGCCGAAGCTGGCGATGCCGAACGTGTTGCTGGCCTGGGTCTGAATGCCGGCATGGCGAAGCCCAGCGCATGCGGTTCACTTCAAATGTAGCGTGGTTCCTGGAGTTTATTGTCCAGTCGATCTTGGGGAAAAAAATGGTGGCTTGGCCTTTGCGGGGCACCGCGCCAGTTTCGGAAAGCAATCCCTTGAGACCGGAGTTGTAGTCTGCCACAGCTGTAGCGTAGTCCGGCAGGCTAAGGTTGTTGAAAAGAGTGCAGGCGCCCTGGGTTGCGGCGCGCTGATTTGGGTTGGTAATGGCAGGAGCATTCAGAGTGGCGCAGGAGCCACCGAAAGCGGTTAGATCCGCGACAGGGGAAGCAAAGAAGGCGGTTGGGTTGGAGGCTTTTGCGGTGCCAGGGTAGTTCTTGTCGTAACGGTCAAAGGCGAAGAAGAAGAAAAGCCTGTCCTTGAGGATCGGACCACCGATACCAAAGCCGTAGATTTTGCGATCGTCTTCGGGCTTATAGGGGTTTGTCGACAAAAGTGCCATCAGCCTGTTGCGTTGTGAGCGTGGTGAATGGGTTGATTGCGCCCCAATCGTTATTGCGGTCATAGAAGTAGCCTTCGCCATGGAACTGGTTGGAGCCGCTCTTGGTGACGGTGTTGATGACAGCGCCTGCGGCGCGACCGTATTCCGCGGAATAGTTCGAAGTGTTGACCTGAAATTCCTGCACGGCAGCCTTAGAAATCGTGTAGCCGATGCGGGTGCGGCCGCGTTCTTCCGAGAAGAAAGCCTGGTTGTTGTCGCCACCGTCAACGGTACTGTTGTTGAGCAAGTGGGCTGATGCCGCGGAAGCTGATCAAGCCGAAACCGTTGCCGTCGTTGACAGCGCCGGGCGTGAGCAGAGCGAAACTCGACCAACGGCCGTTGTTGATTGGAAGCGTTGCGACAGATCTCTCGTCGATGACGTTAGAGAATTCCTGCGAGATGGTGTTGATGACCGGGACCTCGGCGCTAACTTCCACCGTTGTGCCAGCGGAGCCGACTTTGAGGCGGGGAGAGATTTCCGTGATACTGCCAATTTGAACGACGACACGTTCGGCGGTGTAGTTGCCGAAACCGGTAGCCTCAATCGTCACGACGTATTCTGCAGGTGTGAGCTTGCCAAGGCGGAAATAACCAGTATCGTCCGATGTCGTGGAAGCCTCGGCGTTGGTGCCGATATTCTTTGCGGTAACTTTCGCACCGGAAACGGCTGCACCCGAAGCATCCATAACCGTGCCGGTAATGGCGCCATCGGTAGTTGACTGCGCGTTGACGGAAGTGCACAAGCACAAAGCAAGAGCGGCGGAATAGCAAAACGCCGCAAACCAAGTCAGAGTGCGACTCGCTTTCATCAAAAGCCTCCTAGGAGTTGTGATTCAAATACGAGCACGGGAAAAGCCCGTGCGCTTGCATCCGAAAGGGGTGTTGGGAGCCGAATCGCAGCTGCGACGAGACAGCAACCGGAAGTTCAGAGCGCGTTCCGTCAGCACTCATAAGCACCAAGGCCCAAAAGAAATGTGAACAATCATTAACACAGGAAAGGCAATTGTTAAAGTCTTACCCTGTGGAAATTAATTGCTCCAAAGCATCGCTAAAGCCAATGCCTGCCGCGACTCACAGTTTTCTGGTGAAGATGGTAGAGGCGATGTTGTTTCAATCGTGTTAAAGAAGTGAGAAGGCCTAGTTAAGGTGCCTTGTGTGCCGTGGAAAGGTGGAGTAGAGTCTGCGGCTCGGAGAAAGAGGGAATGAGCAAGAAAAAAATGAGTGGGATGGCGGCTGTGAAGAAGGAGAAGGTAAGACGCTGATCACGCGGGCGCGGATAGCGAAGCGGATCCGGGAGATGGGAAAGCAGATTCGGAAGGATTTTCCGGGCGAGCCGATCTTGTTGCTCGGAGTCTTGAAGGGAGCGGTGCCGTTTTTGGCGGATTTGGCGCGGCAGATTCCGGGAGAGGTGACGTTCGATTTTATCGCCGTGTCGAGTTACGGGAAGGCAAGCCACTCGTCGGGGCAAGTGAAACTGAATAAGGACCTGGATTCGAGCATCGAAGGGAAAACGGTGCTGGTAGTGGAAGATATTTTGGATACCGGGCTGACGTTGCAGTATTTGCTGCGAATATCTGCAGCAGCGAAAGCCGAAGCATTTGCGGATTGCCGTGCTGCTGGACAAAGTGGAGCCGGCGAATTGCGAACGTGCATGCGGACTATGTGGGGTTTTCGATTCCGAATGAGTTTGTGGTTGGATTTGGGCTGGATTTTGCGGAGCGCTACCGGAATTTGCCGCACGTCGGGATTTTGCAATTCCCTCCTCAGAATAACTCAGCACTGGCAAACCGGCGCGCTCGGCCGCCTGTTATAATGTGAAGCAAGAATGAATCCTCCAAACCCACAGACAAGTCCCGTCATTGCAGGAGACACACTCGGAAGTATCCGCGGAAGTGCTGGCGACACTGGCGCAGATCGGCGAAGAGGTGAATGCTTCGCTGGATCTGGACGAAGTGCTGGCGCGAACCGCTGCGCTCATCAAGAGACATATCGATTACGAGATTTTTGGCGTACTGCTGCTGGATGAAAACCTGCAGGTGCTGAAGCACCGGTTTTCGATCGGGTACAGCAGGGATTTGGCGGCGAACCTTGTGATTCCGCTGGGCCAGGGAATTACCGGAACGGCGGCTGCGACGGGCCACGCGGTGCGCGTGAGCGATGTCACGAAAGATCCGCGATATATCAACGCGATTGATTCCGTGCGGTCGGAGCTTGCCGTGCCGCTGATGCTGCAAGGGAAGTGCGTCGGCGTGCTGGATATTCAGAGCAACCACCTCGATTACTTCACAAAGGATCAGCAGAATATTTTGACGCTGCTGGCGAGCCGGCTGACGGTGGCGATTGAGAATGCGCGGCTGTTTGAGCGAGTGCGGGCGCAAGCTGAGACGCTGCTGCTTTTGAATGACGTCAGCCGCGAGATGAGCTCGATTCTGGACGTGGAAGAGCTTGCTGCGGCGGGCGGCGGAGCAGGTCAAGCGCGTGATTGATTACCAGATTTTGAGCATCATGCTTTATGACGAGGAGCAGAAGATTTTCCGGCACCGGCTCGACGTGAAGCATGGGCAGCGCGTGCAGGGGAAACTGCGTGTTGCGGCGAGCGAAGGGATTGTCGGGCGCTGCTGCGACTTTGCGAGAGCCGGTGCTGGTGCCGGATGTGACGGTCGATCCGCGGTATTTGATGGTGAATCCGGAGACGCGGTCTGAGCTGGCGATTCCGATGCTGCACAAGGGGCGGATCATCGGCGTGTTCGATTTGGAAAGCCCGCAGCCGAATGCGTTCACGCAGGATCATGTGCAGACGCTTTCGATCTTGGCGGCGAATCTGGCGGTATCCCTGGAAAATGCCCGGCTGTATGAGCAAGTGGCGCGCGATGAGGCGCGGCTGGAGCGGGATTTGCAGGCGGCGAAGCGGATTCAGGGCGCGCTGATTCGCGCCGTGCCTACGGAAGATTTTGGGCTGGATATCGCGGCGCGGTACCTTTCTGCGCGCGAGGTCTGCGGCGACCTTTACGAATTCTTGCGGTATGGGCCGCAGCAGCTGGGAATTGCACTGGCCGATGTGAGTGGGAAGGGAACGGCGGCGGCGTTGTATGGCGCGGTGGCGATTGGAATCATGCGCAGCCTTGCGCCGCAGAAACTGCAGCCGTCAGAAATGTTGCGGCAGATGAATCAGATTATCGGCGAGCGAAAGATTGAAGGGCGCTTCATGACGGCGTGCTATGCGACGTGGCAAAAAGGGCGGCAGAAGTTGCGCTTGGCGAACGCGGGGCAGTCGCAACCGCTGCTATACAAAGATGGGCGTTGCGGGAAAGTCGAACTGACCGGGTTTCCGCTGGGGATTTTTGAGGATGTGAGCTACGACGAGTGGGGCGTGACGCTGGAGCCCGGGAACGTTGTGGTGTTCCATTCAGACGGAATTGCGGAGACGTCAAACAGCGAAGGGCAGTTTTTTGGCACGGAGCGGCTGCGAAAATTGATTGAGACGCATCATCAGCTTCCTGCGACGGAGCTCTCGGATTTGATCTTGCGCGAGGTGGATTGGTTTGCGCAGAGCGCGCCGCTTTCCGATGACCGGACACTGGTGATATTGAAGGTTCGATGAGCGCACAGACGGCGGTTTCGTCAAAACCACTCACGTATGTTGATCCGGCGGAGTTCACGCCGTTCTTTGCCTGGAAGAAAAGCAAATCCGGACGAAGTGAAGCGGTGTTTTGCGAGGGAGTTTCGCTTGCAAGCGCAACGGAGAAATTTGAAAGTCCACTTTATTTGTATAGTCGCGCGGCGATGGAAGGCGCGTACAAAGAGCTGGATCGAGGGCTGGGGGCGGTGCCGCACACGCTTTGCTTTGCGGTTAAATCAAACGGAAATTTGACGATTTTGAAAGCGTTGGCGAAATTGGGCAGCGGGTTCGACGTGGTGTCTGCGAATGAGTTGCTGCATTTGCAGCATTTGGGTGTGCCGGGGAACAAGATTGTTTTTTCAGGGGTGGGGAAAACGCGGGAAGAGATTCGAGTTGGATTGCGATACAACAGCAGGAAGCGTGGTAAGCCGGCGGGGATTTTGCTTTTCAACGTGGAGTCGGAAGAAGAGCTGGAAGTACTGCTGGAAGAAGCGGCAAAGCATGTAGCGCGCGGCGGGCGCGTGCCGGGCGCTGCGATTCGCGTGAATCCCGACGTGCAGGCTGGCGGGCATCCCCATATTGCGACGGGGCGATACGAACACAAATTTGGACTGGACTGGGACGGGGCGTTTGCGCTGTACAAGAAATATGCGGGCGCGAAGCAGATTTCCTGGGACGGGATCAGCGCGCATATCGGGTCGCAGATTACGGATTTGGAGCCGTTCCGCGAGGCGCTGCGAAGGATTGTGGGATACGTTTCGCAACTGCGGTCGGAAGGAATCAATCTGCGGTACCTGGATTTTGGCGGCGGTTTGGGCGTGCGATATACGAACGAGCAGGTGCCAGCGCGCACGTCTTATGCAGAGTTGGTGGCTGGTTTGGTGAAGCCCTTGGGCGTTCATCTGCTGCTGGAGCCGGGGAGAAGTATCATTGCGCCGGCGGGAGTTTTGTTGACGCGGGTGCGGTATGTGAAAAACAACGGGCGGAAACGTTTCGTCGTGGTGGATGCGGCGATGAACGATTTGATGCGGCCGTCGCTTTATGGAGCGGTGCACGCAATTACGAAGGTTACGCGGGCCTCTGGCGAAGCACATTCGGGTGAAGTTGCGGATATAGTTGGGCCGGTTTGTGAAACGGGCGACTGCTTTTTGCGCGGATGGCCAATTGGGGAGGTGAAAGCGGGCGATGTACTGGCGATTTGGACGGCGGGAGCTTATGGAATGTCGCTAGCGTCGAATTACAATGCGCGATGTCGCCCGGCGGAAGTTTTGGTGGAAGGAAAGCGCGTGCGCGTGATTAGAGAGCGCGAGTCGTTGAAAGATTTGCTGCGTGGAGATGTTCTCGCCTGAGTTAGGCTTCGCCCCACTTCAATTTGCTCCGCAAGATTTCATAATAGGATTTCCGCTTCGGCTGAATGAGCTTTAGACGCTCTTTCGCGCGGAAAATGCGGACGCGATCGCCAGATTGCATGGGCACGCCTTTTTGCCCGTCGAGCGTGAGATAGACCGAATCAGCAGGCCCGACCAAATTCATTTCGACGCAACATTTGTCGCCGACGACGAGAGGGCGATCGCTGAGCGTGTGCGGGCAGATGGGTGTGACGATGATGGATTCGACGTTGGGATGAACGATGGGGCCGCCAGCGGAAAGGGAATAGGCGGTGGAACCGGTGGGCGTGGCGACGATGAGGCCATCAGCGCGGTAGCGGCAGACGAAATCCTGGTCGATGCTGAGTTTGACTTCGATCATGCGGGCAAGGGCGCCTTTGTTGATGACGACTTCATTGAGGACGAGCTGGTCGTCGAGCGTTTTGCCGTCGCGGATGAGCGCGGCGTGGAGCATGACGCGTTCGCTGGCGGCGAGATGGCCAGCGAGGGTTTCTTCGAGCGCGGGATACATTTCCTGCAACGTGAAACTCGTGAGAAAGCCGAGGCTGCCGAGATTGATCGGCAAAATTGGAATGCCATGCGGAGCGGCTTCGCGTGCCGCTGACAGGAGTGTGCCGTCGCCACCGAGGACGAGAAGCAGATCGGATTCGGCGGCGAGTTGGGCGCGCGTTTTGCCGAGGCCTTCGGTGCCCAGCGAGGAGGCAGTCTCCTGGTCATATTGAGCGTGAAGGTTCTTCGCTTCGATCCACTTCTGGAGCGGCGGGACGATGGCGGAGATGTCCACGCGACGCGGCCGGGAGATGATTCCAATGTTTTTGATGGCAGACATGAATGTTGGAGATTCTACCTTAGCCGATTTTGCGAGCGTGGAGAAAAAACTCCTGGTTGCCTTCGGCGCCGGTGATGCGGCTGGGGGCGACGGCGAGGGGTTCGAGGCCGGATTGTTGCGCGTAGGATTTGACGGAGGCGATGGCTTTTTCGTGGAGGGCGGGATCTTTGACGATGCCGCCGGTGGAGACGTCTTCGCGGCGGAGTTCGAATTGGGGTTTGATGAGGATTAGGAAAATGGCGTTTGGTTTTGCGGCGGCGACTGCAGGAGCGAGGATTTTTGTTACCGAGATGAAGGAGACGTCGGCTACGACTAGATCAACGAGCTCGGGAAGGTCGGTGGGCTGGAGTTCGCGGGCGTTGCATTCGATTCGAATGACGCGCGGGTCTCGCTGAAGTTTCCAGGCGAGTTGATTGGTGTTGACGTCGACTGCATAAATGCGCGCTGCGCTATTTTGCAAAAGGCAATCGGTGAAGCCGCCGGTGGAGGAGCCGAGGTCGAGGCAGATTAGGTTTGCAGGATTGACGGAGAAATCGGCGACGGCGCCTTCGAGTTTCAAACCGCCGCGGCTGGCGTATTTTTGAAGCCGGCTATTCACTTCGATGCGAGCGGAGTCGGGAACTTGGGCGCCGGCTTTTTCTTGCTTTGTGCCGTCGACGCTGACTTCTCCGGCGAGGATCATGGCTTGGGCTTTTTGACGGGATTCGGCGAGGCCGCGCTCGAGGATAAGGATGTCGAGGCGTTTTTTCTGGGATTTGGCTTTCATGAAAATGCGTTACGTGCGGCGGTAGACAAGGAATTCGGCGATCTCGCGGAGGCGGGAAGCTTTTTCCCCATAGGCGGCGAGTTCGGAGATTGCTTTTTCGAAGAGCTCTTTGGCGATTTGGTGAGAGCGTTCGAGACCGAAGACGGACGGATACGTGGTCTTTTGCTGGGCGATGTCTTTGCCGGCTGTTTTGCCTAGAGCGGCGGAGGATTCTTCGACATCGAGGATGTCGTCGGTGACTTGAAAGGCCCAACCGATGGTTTCGCCAAAACTGCGGAGGCAAGCAACATCATGTTCGGGCGCGCCGGCACAGATTGCGCCCGCGGTAATGGAAGCTCGGATGAGGGCGGCGGTTTTTGAGCGGTGAATGTATTCAAGCATTGCCGGGCTGGAGGTTTTCCCTTCGGCTTCGATGTCGGCGACTTGGCCGCCGACCATTCCGTTCACGGTTCCGGCGGAGGTGGAAATCTCGGTGACCATTTTTACGCGGCGATCGGCGTCTACGGGTGCGGCTGCGATGGTTTCGAATGCGAGCGTTAGAAGAGCGTCGCCTGCCAGGATTGCGGCGGCTTCTCCGAATTGTTTGTGGCAGGTGGGTTTGCCGCGACGGAGATCGTCGTTATCGAGTGCGGGAAGATCGTCGTGGATGAGGGAGTAGGTATGAATGAATTCGATGGCGCAGCCGGGGTACATTGCGGCGGAGACATCAGTTGCGAAAATGCGAGCTGATTCTAGGCAGAGAATGGGGCGGACGCGTTTGCCTCCGGCGAAGACGCTGTAGCGCATGGCTTTGTGGATGGAGGACGGAGGAGTTTCTTCCGGCGGCAAGAGTTTTTGCAACGCGGCGTCGACGGCTTGCAGGTCTTCTTCAAAAAAAGAGGGAAGTTTCATCGTGCGTTGAGTTGAGAAGGGAATTGCAGGTGGCGCATCAGGATTCATCGCCTTCCGGGTCGAAGGGTTCAGCGGCTAGCTTGCCGTCGGCCTTTTTGAGCAGGATTTCAACTTTGCCTTCGGCTTCTTCGAGCTGCTTCTGGCATTCGCGCGACAGAGCCACGCCCTCTTCGAAGAGTTTCATCGCTTCGTCGAGGGAGAGCTGCGGGCTTTCGAGTTTGCGAACGACTTCTTCGAGGCGCGCGAGGGAGCGCTCGAATTCCGGCTTCTTTTGCGGCTCTGGTTTTTTGGGCGCTGGATTGTTCACGCGGTGCGCTTTTCCTCTCCGATATTTCAGTGCGACTGGAGAAACTACTTTTGGCAATGACTGCAAAAATAAGTGGAACGGCCACCTTGCGCGATTCGCTGTATCGTCTCGCCGCAGCGCTTACATGGCTGCTGCTTCAAGGCCATATGCGCGGAGGTTTTTTTCGAGTCCCTGGAACCACCAGCTCGGGTCGCGAAAATCCGGCGCAGGATGCAAACAACATTCTAAGGCACGGCGGAGAACGGAAACAATTGCTTTGTGGAGTTTTGCGGATTCGCGTGTGGTGAGCGAGTTTGCGCGGCGGCGGGGATCGAGTTTTGCGTGCCACATGGATTCGCAGGAGTAGATGTTGCCGATACCGCTGATGCGGGTTTGATCGAGAAGAAATTCTTTGAGAGGGCGGCGGGATTGGGCGAGGAGTTGGGCGAAAAGAGTCGGGGTGAATTCTTTTGCGAGAGCGTCTATGCCGAGCGATTTGAGGCCGCTCGAGGCTTCGCGGGATTCGAAGAAGTGGACGCGGCCGAAGTGGCGACCATCGGCGAAACCGAGGACGCCGCGATTGAGTTCAAGGGCGACGTCAACGTGGACGTTGTGGGGAGGGCGGTTGGCTTTGGCTTCGAAATCGCGCGTGGAGGAGAACCAGAGAAGCTGGCCGTCGAAGCGGAAATGCAAGGAGAGGAGTCCGCGATCGAGCTGGAGAAGAAGATATTTGCCGTGGCGAGTAACGGCGCGGATGGTTTGGTTTTGGGCGGCACGGGCAAGCTGGCTAGGCTTTTGCGGCTTGGTGACGATTGGGTGCAGGACTTGGACGACACGAATTTTTTGCCGAGAACGAGCGGACGCAAGGTTTGGGCGACGGCTTCTACTTCAGGGAGTTCGGGCATTTTGCGTGTGCGGGATTATGAGCCCAGGTTTCAGCGTGAGCCTGTGGCGTTTTGTTTTCGCTTCGGCGGCATCGGTGAAAGGCTGCGTGATGGATTTGCCATCAAACCAGTAGGGGAATTGGTCTGTGTAATGGCTGCTGCCGGGTTGGCCACTCTGGCCGCCGGGAATGAGCATGAGAGACTCATCCCAATTTGCCGGATTTGCGACGAAACGCATGGCGGGGCCGTGCGTCCTTGTGGCGGCGCGCGGACTGTAGCGCGTGCCGGATTGCGGGCGGTCAGAAAGGCTCAGAAAGAATTTTAGGGGGCCCTTTTTGCCGATGGGATGGCTTAGTTGCAGCGGATTGAAATTCTTCCATTGCCAGTCTTCGATGCGCGGGCTGTTTGCTCTTTTCTCCAGAGTCTTTACAGCCGTGTCTGCTGCCGCGACTAGCAGGTCGTCGTAGGTTTTGAACGCGGGCGGCAGCCATTTGGGCGGATGCTCGGTGAGAATTTTTTGGAGGAACGCGACTTTACGCCAACGATATAAGTCGGTGTCGTTGCCGAGATATGGTTCGAGAATCAGACGCAGCGCTTCCTGGCGCGTGGCTTCGAGAAAGGAGACTACGGACGAGTCGGGCGTTGCAATGCCGCTCCAGTCCTTCGTTTGTGCGACAAGTTGCTTGGTGCGGTCGTCTTTCGGGAGTTGCGTTGTGCGATGCGGCGACGAGCTGTTCGCCGATGAAGACTTCGGGGTAGCTGAAGGTGTCCACCTGGACTTTCATCATGTCGGCGGGGCGGAGATCGTGCTTGTCGTGGAGCAGATCGTAGATGCGCGCGGTGCGGTAGGGTTCTTCCCAATGATCGGTGAGGTAGGGCTTGTATTTCGGCCCGACGACGCGCGCGTTGGCGGTGACGATTAATCCCGACGGCGGATTGAAGATTTGCGGGAGCTGCTCGAAGGGAAGGTAGCCGGTCCATTCGTAGTCGTCCGTGTCGCCGGGTACGGGAACTTCGCCGAACCCTTTTTTGCGAACGGGAACGCGCGCTCCCATGACATAGCCGATGTTGCCATCTACGTCTGCGTAGACCACGTTTTGCGCCGGGCCCCAGACTTTTTTCAGGACCTCGCGGAATTCTTTCCAGTTCTGCGCTTTGCCGAGGAAATAGTAAGTGTTGCCGAGGCCACCGGGCTCAGTGGCGGTCCAGCGAAGGGCGTAAGCTTTATCGTTTTCGCTGCGTACGATGGAGCCGTGGCGCGTGATGACGATGCGGAGATGTTCGTCGGAATGATCTTTTACGTGGATTGTTTCGTCGTCAATTCCTGTTTTTTGCCATTTGCCATTGACGCGGTATTCGTCCGGCGTTTGCAGGATTTAGGGTCTCGATGTAGAGATCCTGGACGTCGGCCCCGTTGTTGGTGAAGCCCCAGGCGATGCGATCGTTGTGGCCGATGACGACGAGCGGGCCGCCGGGCAGAGTAAAACCTTTTGTGTTGTAGCCGGGAGCGGTGAGATGCGCTTCGTACCAGATGGGAGGAAGGGATAGTTCGAGGTGGGTGTCGTTGGCAAGGAGTGGCTTGCCGGTGGCCGTGTATGCGCCGCTGACGACCCAATTGTTGCTGCCTAGGGCATGGCGAATGTCGTCCTGGGATTCACGGAGCCAGTCTTTTATCGCAGGTGCGAGCGCGGAAGAGAAGTCGGCGAAATTCGGAATTTGTTGCGCATTGTTCCGAGCTTTGAGGACCGTGTCGGGAACCATATCGTCATCGTCGTCTTCGTCATCGGGGTTGCGGCCGGATTGCTGGTCGCTCCCGCCGGCGTTGGGATCGCCGACGACGAAATGATCCATGGCGGCTTCGCTTGAGAAAAGCTCTTTGGCGCGTTCCGGGCCGACACGTTCGGTGACTTTCGCGCGATTGATTTCAGATTCCCAGGAACTGGAAAGCGTTTGATACATGTAACCAGCGATTGCGAGCGAGTCGGACGGTTTCCAGGGTTCGGGCTTGTAACGAAGGAGATTGAATTCGATAGGGAGATTGTTCTGGTGCTGAGCAATGAAGACGTTGACGCCACGGGCGTAGGCTTCGACGGCGCCCCGCTGTTCTTCGTCGAGCAAGGTGACATCGCGGTCGGCAGCTGGGCCAAGGCGAAGGGTGCGAAATTGTTTATCGACGGGGATCAGTTCCGGGCCGAAGATTTCTGAAATTTGGCCGCGGGCGACGCGGCGGAGCAGGTCCATTTGCCAGAGGCGATCTTGTGCCATGACATAGCCTTGCGCTTCTACCATGTCGTTGAAGGAAGCGGCACGAATGTGAGGCACGCCCCAGATGTCGCGCTCGACGGTGACTTCGCCTTTTAGGCCGGGGAGGGAAATTGTGCCGTCCACTTGGGGAAGCGGACGGTAGATGTACCACCAAAGGCCAAAACCGAAAATGAGAAGTAGGATAGTGAGGAACCAGCCAAGAATTCGAAGCGCGCGCAGCAAAGAAGCTCCCACTCGCAAATAGCGAAAAAATCAGTGTAGTGGAGGGGCTCTGCCGGTGCAACTTCGGCCTAAAGCGGCGAAAAGGGCGGTGGGCAGGCCGAGTACTGCTACAATTTCCAAGGGAAACGAATCGCGAATGTTCTTTGTCCGCCTGGTTGGGGTTTTCGCCCTTGTGGCGCTGAACGGCTTTTTTGCCGCGGCGGAGTTTTCGCTTGTGGCGGTGCGGATCTCGCGCGTGCGGCAACTGGTGGCGCAGGAAAATTCCCGTGCAAAAATTGTGGAAGATTTGCTGCGCGATTTGCACCGCGTTGTGTCGGGCGTGCAACTGGGGATTACGCTTACCAGCCTGGCTTTGGGCGCGCTGGGTGAAGCTACGTTTGCAAATTTCTTTTTGAGTGTATGGCCGGGAACGTCGGGGACACGCTCCGCAATTCTGGCGCATGCGCTTGCGCTTTCTTGCGCGTTCGTGCTGTTGAGCGGGTTGCATGTGGTTATCGGCGAACTGGTGCCGAAGACGGTAAGCCTGGCGCGGGCGGAGCGAGTTGCTCTGCTGGTCGCAAGGCCATTTCATTGGTTCCTGAATACGTTCCGGTGGACGATTGATCTACTCGACGGAATTTCCGGAGCGATTGTTAAGGCGCTGGGAGTAACGACTCCGGGAGGGCATGGCGTCGCCCATTCGACCGAAGAGCTGCAGGTGCAGATTCAGCAGGCGCGCGAACGTGGCTTGCTGGCTCCCGGCGAAGAGAAATTTATTCTGAGCGCCATTGAATTGGGGCAAGTGCAGGTGCGCGAGATTATGGTTCCGCGGCCGGACATGCATGTGCTGCCGATCGAGGCGCCGCTCGATCAGGTGATGCGGGTTTTTGCAACGACGCAGCGATCGCGAATCCCGGTGTATCGCGGAACGCTCGACCACATGCTGGGGTTTGTGCACAGTAAGGACATGCTGTGGGTGCTGCTAGACCGGGAACGGAGAATGGAAGAGCGCGCCCCGGCGAGTCCATTTGATTTGCGACGCGTGCTGCGCGAGTTGTTGATTGTTCCGGAGACGAAGCCCGCGGGCGAATTGCTGACCGAGTTTCGGGCGAAGCATACGGCCATGGCCGTCGTTGTGGATGAGTTCGGTAGCATTCTTGGGCTCGTGACGATGGAAGACATTCTTGAGCAACTGACGGGCGAGATTCACGACGAGTTTGATGTGGTGGAGCGGCCGCTGACGCTGGCAGATGGAGCAGTGATTTTTGATGCGGCGCTGAGCGTGCGGGATTTGGATACGCAGTACAACATTACGCTCCCCGAAGATGCAGCCTACGCTACGGTCGGAGGATTCGTGCTAGACCAGCTGGGTTTCATTCCCAAAGGCGGAGAGAGTTTTGAATATGGGCAGTTTCTTTTCACTGTTGTAGAGATGGATGGGCGGCGCGTGGCACGCGTGAAGATTCAATTGTTGCCGCAACAGGGTGCGGGGCAGGGTAGTCCCTCTTCCGCAGATGCGATTCGCAAAGTCGAAACGAATTTCCCTGCTTCTGGTTCATAATCTCTGACGAATGCTGAGACATCTTCTCCAGCGATTTCTTCTCACGCTCCCTGCGCTTTGGCTTGTGCTGACCCTTGTATTTTTGATGATTCATATTGTGCCGGGAGACCCGGTGGAGCAGATGCTCGGCGAAGGAGCGGCGCCGGGAGCGGCAGCGCAGCTTCGGCAAACTCTGGGACTGGACTTACCTCTCGGAACGCAGTACGCGCACTACTGGCGAGATCTGGCGCATGGGAATTTGGGGCAATCGTTCAAGTTCAACGAGCCGGTGAGGAAGATCATTTTTGAGCGATATCCCGCGACGCTGGAACTGGCGTTTTTGGCACTGGCGGTTTGTGTGTTGATTGCGGTTCCCGCTGGAGTGCTTGCGGCGCACCGGCGCGGGAGGCCGGCGGACCGCGCGGTTGGCGTGGTCACTTTATTTGGGCTGGCGATTCCGAATTTTGCGCTCGGACAATTGTTGATGCTGGTGTTTGCGATTGAGATTGGAGTGCTGCCGGTTTCCGGGCGCGTTGGCCCGTTGAGTTTTCTATTGCCCGCAGCGACGCTTGGAGCGGCGCTTGCCGCGATTCTGACGCGCATGGTGCGCGGAGCGATGCTGGAAGAGCTGTCCAGCGATTATGTGCGGACTGCGCGCGCCAAAGGGTTGGGAACGGGCGCTGTTTTGTTTCGGCATGCGTTGCGCAATGCGCTGATTCCTATTATCACGATACTTGGATTGCAGTTTGGCACGCTGCTGGCGGGGACGATTGTTACGGAGACGATTTTTGCGTGGCCGGGAATTGGGCGGCTGACCGTGCAAGCGATTTCCGCGCGTGACTATCCACTTCTGCAGGGATGCATTCTGGTGATTTCGGTTTCCTACGTACTGGTTAATTTCATTACGGACCTGTTCTATTCTTTCGTTGATCCCCGGGTGCGACTGGCATGAGCGCTGGCGCGAACCTTCGCACATTCTTGCGACAGAGCATTCTTGCGCGCGTAGGTTTGGTTGCGGCGATTGTTTTGCTGCTTGCGGCAATGCTCGCTCCGTGGATTTCGCCGGCCGATCCTGCTGCGCAGAATCTTCCTGCGCGGCTCGATGCGCCTTCACGCGCGCATTGGTTCGGCACGGATGAACTGGGCCGGGATGTTTTGACGCGCGTGATTTATGGTGCGCGCGTTTCGATGCTGGTTTCCGTTTGCGTGGTGTTTGGATGCGGGAGCGCAGGCTTATTTATGGGGACGCTGGCTGGCTATTTTGGTGGTTGGTTTGATCGGATCGTTAATCTTCTGCTGATCAATGCGTTTCTTTCGTTTCCAGGAATCTTGCTGGCGATTGCGTTCGCCGCGTTTTTGGGGCCGGGCATTGGAAAGGTGATCCTGGCTCTGATTATTACTGGATGGGCGGGTTATGCGCGACTTGCCCGGGCTCAGGTCTTGAAAGTGAAGGAGTTTGAGTTTGTGCTGGCAGCGCGGTCGCTTGGTGTGTCGCATTTGCGGATTCTAGTCCGTCATCTATTGCCGAACATTCTGCAGCCGGTTTTGATTCAGGCGACGATTGGAATGGCTGGAGCGATTTTGGCGGAGTCTACGCTGAGCTTTCTTGGACTGGGAGTTCTTGCGCCCATTCCGAGCTGGGGGTCGATGCTGAACGATGCGCGGGGACATTTGTTTGACGCACCGCATATGGTGATTTTCCCCGCGCTCGCGGTAATGGCTGCAGTGCTGGCGTTCAACCTACTAGGAGATGCCTGGCGGGATTGGCTTGATCCGCGGACGCGTTCGCAGATGGCTGCGCTGGAAGCCACTCGATAAGGGAATTTTTCGAGACTTATTTTGTGGGGAGAACGACCGGTGTGCCGCGCCCGAGGGCGAGAGTGCGCGCCGCGCTACCTTTGTTGATGCCGATTTCGACGTAGCCGCTGGAACCTATGTAGGCGATTGGTTCGCCGGCCGCGCCGCGCGCGAAAGTATCTACAAGTTTTCTTACCGTGTGCGTACCGACCTGAAGCTGGAAGTTCCCGTTCTGTTGCGCGCTTTCCGGAATGTTTTCGGCGCGGAAGTTGGTGAGCAGGTTTCCGAACGTGTCAACGCGAAGAACGATTCCCTTGAGGCCACCTTCGGCCACTTTGGGTTTTGGCATGGCGAACTTCTTATAGTCGGAAATTTCATCGCCCATGCTGGGAGTTTGCCAGCCTTTGGTGAGCCACGCGGCGACGGGAGCAAAAATGTCTCGCCCGTGAAAAGTCTTGCTGACGGGGCTCAGAAAATAATGTTCGACGTTGGCGTGGCGCACGACGACGTTGTCTTCGCGTTCGAAAATTACAGAGAGCACGCCATTATCCGGGGCGATGAAATATTGATTTTGCGCGCTGACGAGCAGGGGGCGGCGCTCGGTGCCTACACCAGGATCTACGACGACAACATGAACTGTTTTGGGCGGGAAGTAGGAGTATGCGGCGCCGATGGCAAGCGCGCCGTCGAGCAAATCGTAGGCGGTGACGTTGTGCGTGATGTCCACGATGGTAGCTTCTGGGTTAATTTTCAGAATGACGCCCTTCATCGTGCCAACGAGATGATCGTTGGTCCCGTAATCGGTCGTCAGGGTAATGATGGAATTGGCCACCTTGTTCCGCCTTGAAGATGAATCTTGAGATGCCGTTAGAGAGTTTGCCGCCTTGGGTTGGTTCAGCAAGCGCCCACGGCCGGATCGCAACTCCCGCAAATCTACTCTAATGACGCTAACGGACGAGTGCGGCGCAGTCAATGAACCAAGCAGGTAGTGCTGTGCAAAGGGAAACTCCCCCTGCGCGAGAGGGGATTGATGAGCAAATCATTAAATCGGCTCGCGCGAGACACCTTGCGGTAAGGTAGGCGTTTTGTTACCGTTACGACAGAGCGGGCGTCGTACAATGGCAGTATAGAAGCTTCCCAAGCTTCGGACACGGGTTCGATTCCCGTCGCCCGCTCCA
>CAWCCV010000005.1:0-118170 GCA_963794175.1 uncultured Acidobacteriota bacterium
ACGGATTCGACAACATTACTTTTGATGCCATCCGAATTACGCAGACCGGCACCGGAGGCGGACCGTTCTGGGTTGCTGACAACCTTGAATTTGGCTCGCCAGCAACGGCAACTCCCGAACCGGGTAGCCTCGCCCTGATGGGCTTTGGTATCCTCGGCCTGGCCGCTGCCAAGCTCATGAAGAAGTAGTCCGAACCACTTTTTCCAACTCTGCGATTCGGCCCCGCGCACTCGCCCGGGGCCGTTTCCTTTTCCTCGGTGTCCCACTCGCGGTTCAAAGGCCGATTGCATTAGCAACACTCGCCGAATGGGATGGAAAAAGGATGAATTGAGTTCCTGCGGATTCAACAGGCAGGCAAACACGAGGGCTGCGTAATAAAGAAAACGCGCTGAAGCTTGCCCCCGGCACCACAGCTTGGCCAACAATTGATTGGAAGAACGGGAGAAAGCTACGCCGCAGATTCCGACCGGAACATCCTCTGGAACCTGGGCCCGGTAAACTGCACGCCAACCAGCCGCCCGCCGGTCGCAGACTCTGCAACATGCACAACTCGCCCACGCGTTGAAAAATCAGGCTCCGTGCGGCGCGCAATCATCTGCGTCCGCGGAATGCGGATCTCCAGGTCGCTGCCAATGGCCACTTCAAAGCGCGTCAGAAACGCGGCTCCACTGCGGCAAAGGTTTTCACAGGAAGTATCTTCGGTGAAGACAACCCCGCGGCTGTCTCGCCCGCTCACCTGCATTGGCAGGCGAACTGCGATTCTACGTTCCGAGCGTTGCCTCGAAGCAAGCGTGCTCACTTGGACCATGGGCCGGGTCCTTTCCAGAAGCATCCCCTGGGTGGGCTGCTTCCTCGGCGGCAGGCTGCCTTTGCGAAGCTTCAAAAAAGCGTTCGACCGCTTCCAGCACTTCGTTTGGCGTTCTCGCCGCGTGTACAGTTCTGCGAAGTTCGCTGCCGCTCCCCACGCCATGTGTGAACCAGCATGCGAACTGCTTCATTTTTCCCACAGCATCGGGCTGATTGGCTGCATTTATCTCTCTATAGTAGCCGGAGAGTAAACGGTGCCGATCCTGTTCACTTGGGGTATCGTACTCCCCTTTTTCGGCATATTGCAGCATTTGTGAAAAAATCCACGGGTTGGTCGCCGCCGCCCGGCCGATCATCACAGCGTCGCAATTCGTCTCGCGCACGATCCGTGCCGCATCCTCCGGGCTATTGATGTCGCCGTTTCCAATCACCGGAATCTTCACTGCCTGCTTTACCGCCGCGATAATCTTCCAGTCCGCGGCACCAGAATACCCCTGCACGCGAGTTCGCGGATGTACCGCCACGGCTTCCACGCCGAGCGACTCCGCCATCTTTGCCACGTCCACCGCAACAATGGAATTCTCGTCCCAGCCAGCCCGCAATTTGATCGTCAGCGGAATCTTTACAGCCGCACGCACCGCTTTAAAGATCTCTTCGAGCAGCGGCATGTCTCGCAACAATCCCGACCCGCCGCATTTCACCACTTTTTTCGCCGGGCACCCGAGGTTGATGTCCACGGCGTCGAAGCCGAGGTCTTCCACCATCTTCGCTGCGTCCGCCATCACCGCGGGATTCGCGCCAAAAAGCTGCGCCGTAATGGGATGCTCGTCTTCCTGGAAATAGAGATACCGCAGCGTCTTCTTCGCGCTGCGCGTAATCCCTTCCGACGACGTGAATTCCGTCATCAGCAGGCCGCAACCGCCAAGCCCGCGGATCACACGCCGAAAAAGCGTGTCGGTGACTCCTGCCATAGGCGCAAGAATCGCCGCTGGCCGGATCTCCAAATCGCGCAGATTGTAGACAGACGGAACCATATGGATTTCAATGCCTAGACCAGTTTACGGGGCAAAAGGGCCGGGAGCAACGGAGTTGGCGTAGCGTTAACGGCGTCGCCGCAGTGCGATCGGCTCAAAAGAGTGAACTCGCCGCAGGATGAACCCAAACAACACCCCTAGCGGAATCGCGGCGGCAAGAAAATAGCGAGATTCAGGTATGCCGATCAGGGCGATTAGGACGATTCCGAGTGTGATCACAAATCCAACGGGGTGCCCCGTCCAGCGTCCCGCGCCATATTTTCCGAACGGAACCACGTCTTTGGGATGCAATTCGTCAGCGCGCGGCGCAGGGGGAGCTATAAACGCGTTTGTATACTGGCCGAGAGTTCTCATAACACCTCCCTACCCCAATAACCATGATACTCCCTTGTGGGCAAACAGCGTTATTTCCTTGCGATTAGCGGCGCCCTCGTCATCCGGACGACTTAAGGAACTGATCAAGTTTCAGAAATTTTCTCTGCAGAGCCCCGGAATAGGCGGACCACATCTCGTCGCCCGATTCCGTAGCCAGCGCGGCACGAGCCGCTGCGAGTTTGGAATCGAGGTCGTCCATATAGTGGAACACGAGTGCTTCCCGAATCATCGGCAGCTTCGGCGAACCAAATTCATATTCCCCGTGATGGCTGATCAAAAGATGCTGCACAACGATCTTCAACGCCGGCGGAAAGCCTTCGATTCTCTCGATCGCGTTCGCAACGGTTTCAATCTCCATCACGATGTGGCCAAGCAACTGCCCTTGTGTCGTGTACCCGATCGCACGGTCATAGCAAAGCTCATCGAGCTTTCCCACGTCATGCAAAATGCAAGCAGTCAGCAACAAATCCAGATCCAGTTCCGGATAATGCCCCGCAATCTGATGAGCCAGCCCGCACAGCCCCACGACGTGCTCTAAGAGTCCGCCTAGATACGCGTGATGCATCACTTTTGCTGCTGGCGCTCGCTTGTACCGGGGAGCGACCTTGGGATCGCCCAAAATCGAAGCGCTCAGCTTGTTCAACCACGGATTCTTGATCGACTCGGCCTCGGCAAGAAGCTGCTGGTAAAGCTTTTCGACATCTTCTTTGGTCGAAGGCAAAAAGTCAGAAAGGTCAATTTCCTCCGGCTTCGCCTTCCGCATCTGCTGCACGGAAAACTGCGGCTTGCCGCGATAAATTTCTACGCGGCCTTGCACCTTTACGATGTCTTCGCGCTCCACTTCGCGGGAGACAGCGTCGATCTGATCCCACATTCGCGATTCAATTGTGCCGGTCTTGTCGCCCAATTCCAGACGCAGATACGGCTTGCCTTCTTTCGTGCTGCGAATCTCTTTCTCGCAGACAAGAAGGAAAGTCGTAATGCTCTGCTCGCTGGTTAAATCGCTGACGAAAGACTGCTTCATGAAGGGTTGGAGTGTTTCAAGGGGAAGTACCACTTCCGCGAGCCCTTATCGCCTTTGTCGCTCTTCTTCGCTTTTTCCTGCTCCGGCGTGGCGCTTATTTCCTGAATCTCCGAATTTCCGGCCCCGCCCGCGGCTTCCACATAGGCCGGCTTGATCACCACGTAACTCTGCTCGCGCAGCGTCTTCAAATAGTCGTGCATCGCTGGCTGCATGTGCTCTTCATAGAGCTGATTCATGATCCGTTCTTTCACTTTTTCGAAAGCTTGCTGCCCTTCGTCGTAGTGCTCCAGCACCTCCAGGATCAAGTAGCCCTGCTTTGTCTCTAGCACATCCGTCAATTGGTTGTGCTTCATCGCAAAAACTTTATCTTCAATCTGCTTCGCCAGTTCTCCACGCTTGTATGTCCCCAGATACCCGCCTTGATCCTTAGTGCTGCCGTCGGACATGCGCTTTGCGATTTCGCCGAAGTTCTCCCCATCCTGCACGCGCTTCAGCGCTGTCTCCGCCTTTTTCTTCAAGTCCGGAAGCTCAGCTTCTTTCTTCCCTTCCGTGCTCACCACGATTTCCGCCAACGCCACGCTTTCCGGCCCGATGAACTCTCCCTTATGGTCGTCGTAGAATTTTCTGGCGTCAGACTCCGCAATCGTGATGTGCGAACCGACTTCCTGCCCGATCACTTTTTGCGTAATCAGATGATTGCGAATGTTGTTCTTGAAGTCTTCCCAGTTCAATCCTTGCGCCGTGACCACCTTTTCCAGCGCTTCCATGTCCGGTAACTTGTTGGCGATACGAATCTGATCGAGCTGCTTGATAACTTCGGTCTCTACGCTGACTCCCAAATCCTTGCCGCGCTGCACCAGCAGCGATTGATCAATCAAGTCGTGCAGTGCACTCTTCTTGCGCTCGTCGGTAGCCGCCACGAGCTGTTGCGGCGTGCACTTGTTCGCAATCCTGTTTCGCGTCCTCTTCTGCCGTCGCCAGCGCCTTGTCGTACTCCGACTTGGTAATGATCTCGTTGTTCACCCGCGCGATGATCTCTTCGACTACCCTGCCTTCTTCGGCAGGCACGCTTTCGGTTTCGCAACCGGTGGAGGGGCGGTCTTCGGTTTCGCCGCTTCCGGTTCCGGAGCAGCCATCTCCGGTGCCTCAAGCTTGGGCTGTTGCCCGTCGCGCAGGTGCGGGAGCCGGCTGTTGCGCAGCCAAAGGCAAGGCGGCAAACAGCCCCGCCAAAAGTGTTACTTTTCGCATGAATTTCCTCTCACCCACCAGTTTAGCCCCGCCCCTCAAGGGCGAGCAATACGTTTCTCAGCGCCACCGGGACCGATTCCCCGCGAATCGTCTCCATCCACAACACCCCGCTCGGGTCGAGCTTGATCCCTTCCCTCGACCGCACCACCTTCACCAGCGCCGCCGGGTCCAGCGTCGTCTCCGCATGGAATCGAACTGCCAGCCGGTTCCCTTGGCGCTCCACCGCGGAAATGCGCAGCCGTTCACAAATGGCTTTGAGCGCCGCGTAATCCAAAAGGTTTTCTACCGACGCAGGCAACTTGCCGAAACGGTCTTCCAGCTCCCGCGCAATATCGTTCCTTTCCTCCTCCGAGCGGATCGAAGACACCCGCTTGTAAGTTCGCAATCGCAAATTCTCCGTCGGGATAAATTCCTGAGGAATGCGCAAATCGAGCCCCAGATTCAGCGTCGTTCGCATCTCCAGCGCAACTTCTTCGCCCTTCAACTTGCTCACTGCGCGCTCCAGCATCTGCGTGTACATGTCGAAGCCAACCGCCTCGATATGCCCATGCTGCTGCCGCCCCAGCAAATTCCCCGCCCCGCGCAGCTCCAAATCGAGTGCCGCAATGCGGAATCCCGCGCCCAATTCGCTAAACTCCTTCATCGCGCTCAATCGCTTCCGCGCAATGTCGCTCAACACAGTCTCCGGCGGCACCAGCAAATAGGCATACGCCCGCTGATTTGAACGGCCCACTCGCCCGCGCAATTGATACAACTCCGCCAGCCCCAATCTGTCCGCACGATTGATCAAAATCGTATTCGCTCTCGGAATGTCCAGCCCGTTCTCCACAATGGTCGTCGCCACAAGCACGTCCGCTTCATCGCGAATGAACTTCAGCATCGCCGATTCCAGCTCTTTCTCCCCCATCTGCCCGTGCCCAACCACAATCCTGCGCCTTCGGCACCAGCTTCCCGACAAGCTCCGCCAGCGAATAAATCGACTCCACGCGGTTGTGTATGAAATACACCTGCCCTTCGCGGTCGAGCTCCGTCTGAATCGCTTTGCAAATGAGCTCCTCATTGAAGGAAGCCACCGTTGTCTGAATTGCCAGCCGGTCGCGCGGCGGCGTTTCAATCAACGACATGTCGCGTAGTCCGACCAGCGACATATGCAGCGTCCGCGGAATCGGCGTCGCACTCAGCGCCAGCGCGTCCACGTTCTTGCGCATCTCTTTTAGCCGCTCTTTGTGCGCCACGCCAAACCGCTGCTCTTCGTCCACGATCAGCAATCCAAGATCGGGAAATACGATGTCCTTCGAAAGCAGCCTGTGCGTCCCAATCACCACGTCCACTTTTCCCGCTTCCAGTTCGGCAAGAATCTTTTTTTGCTCGGCGGCGGTCCGGAAACGGCTCAGCATTTCAATTCGCGCCGGAAACGCCGCAAACCGCCGTTTGAACGATTCGAAATGCTGAAAAGCCAGCACCGTCGTCGGTGCCAGCACAGCAACCTGCTTGCCGTCGTTCACTGCCTTGAACGCCGCGCGCATCGCCACTTCGGTTTTTCCGTAGCCCACGTCGCCGCACAGCAGCCGGTCCATCGGCGTTTCGCGTTCCATGTCGCGTTTGATGTCCGCAATCGCCTGGTTCTGGTCGTTCGTCTCTTCAAACTCGAACGCATCCTCAAATTCGCGCTGCCAATTTCCATCCGGCGAAAATGTGAATCCCTTCGCCGCCTTTCGCGCCGCGTACAGATCCAAAAGCTGATCCGCCATGTCCTCCAGCGACTTGCGCACCTTCGCTTTGCGCGTCGTCCAGCCCGTCCCGCCCAGTCTGTCGAGCGGGGGTTCGGCGCCTTCCACCACGCGATAGCTCTGTACCAGGTCCATTCGTTCGAGCGGCACATACAATCGCGCTTCTTCCGCATAGCGCAGCAGCATGAACTCTCCGCGCCGCCCATCCGATTCGATCTGCCGCAAACCTTCGAATCGCCCGATCCCATGATCCACGTGCACTACAAAATCGCCCGGTTTCAAATCCGCAAAATCGCTGAAAAATCCGGAGGTCCGAATCTTCTTGCTCGGCCGCTCCAGGCTCGGCGTCACATCGAACAAATCCGAATTGCCGAACAGCGTGAGCGCCGCGTCGGGAAACGCGATGCCATCCGAAAATGGCGCGCGAATCAGCACCAGCGCCGCCGATTCCAAAGCTCCTTCCGCCGTAAATCCGGCCGCCGCATCCTCCGATTCCCCGAGCACGTACGGCACTTCGAACTCGCGCGAAATGTCCGCAAGTCGTTCGAGTTCCCCCGTGCTCGCCGCAGACAGATATACCGTCCCTCCTTCCGCGAGTTGCGATTTGATCGCTCCGACGCAGGCGACCACATTCCCATGAAACCGTCCGCTCGGCCGCGAGGAAACGTTGAATGATTTGCCTCCGCCGCCGTCCAGCCCAAGTTCTTCCAGCCGAATTTGCGAGGCTGTCCCCAGTGCCGCCTGCCAATTCTCTTCTCGCAAGTAAAAATGGTCCGGCGTCGGCGAGTTCGCATGACCATGCCGCTCGTACGTCTCCGTCGCATCGATCAAGAATTTCCGCGCGGTCTCCATCATCGTCACCGGCTCGTCCAGAAAAACGATGGGCTTCAAAGCGCTGGCGGAAAGCTCAAACAGCGTGTGCTGCGCGGATTCTTCTTTCGGTCCCCAATAGGAAGGTAAATCCCAGGATTGCGTCTCGTCCGTGGGAATCGCCCATTCTGTGAGCGGCAGCACCGTTGTCCTCACCACGGGCGCAATCGACCGCTGCGTCCTCGCGTCAAATTCACGAATCGATTCGACAGTGTCTCCCAACAATTCCAGGCGAACTGGCCGCGGCGCTTCCGGGGAAAACAGGTCCACAATTCCGCCGCGCTGCGCAAACTGCCCGGGCATCTCCACCATTTCTGTCCGCGCGTAGCCCACCGCTCCCAAATACGTGATAAACCCGTCGAGGCTCACCTCGTCATCCGGTTTGAGCGTCCGCGTTAAAGACTCGTAGTTGTAATAAGGGCGGTAGCGCCAAAGCGCCGCGGAAATCGGCGCAATCAGGATCTGCGCTTGGCCGGAAGCAATCCGGTACAACGTCGCCGCGCGCCGCTCCAAAATATCCGCGTGCGGACTCCGCGCCTCCCACGGAAGCGTATCGAACGCGGGCAGCACAGAAAGGTTCCCGGCTGAAAACACCGCAGCAAAAAAACGAAGCGTCTCCGCAATCGCCTCCGCCTGCTTGTTGGAAGCTACGATGTAGAAAGCCGGCCGTCGCAGCTCGCCCGCAAAGAAGGTCGCAAGCAGCGCCTTCGCATTCGGTTGCAAACCGCGCAGCGAAACCTGCGCTTCGCCCGCGCGCAACGCCGTCAACGCGCCATCGACCGGCGCGAGCCGCAGCAGTTTTTCCAGTCTTTCGCGAACTACAGGAAGCAGCATGTATGGTTACGAGTCCTTGCTCGTTCCGGGGCCTGCCGCACGCATTTTGGCCAGAATCGCCGTGGTGGAATATCCCGCGACCACAGGAACGGAAACCACGCGCCCGCCCGCCCCTTCCACTTCTTCTCTGCCCACGATCTGATCTCCCGGCCAGTCGCCGCCTTTCACCAACACATCCGGAAGCAAAGCGGCAATAATCTCGCGCGGCGTCGGCTCACCAAAAATCACTACGGCGTCCACGCACTCCAGTGCCGCCAAAATCTCCGCCCGTTCAAGTTCCGGAAGAATCGGTCGGCCCGGGCCCTTCAATTCGCGAACGCTCGCATCGCTGTTAATACCAACAATCAGCGCATCGCCTAGCGCGCGCGCCTGTTCGAGGCTCTGAATGTGCCCGGGATGCAGCAAGTCAAAGCAGCCGTTGGTGAACACAACGCGCTTTCCATCGCGATTCGCGCGGCCAAACCGCCGCTTCGCTTCTTCCAATCCAAGAATTCCAGAATGCACAAGCTCTCCCACGCGAACCAAAGGCAGGTTTGCACAAAAGGCGACTAACCAGTATTTTAACACGCGCGGGAAATTGGCCTCGCAAGCACGCGTTCTGGGGGAGACCGCTCGCTCCATGAAGAAAAAACTCTGGCTCGCTCTATTGGGAATCACGCTACTTGCGCTGGGCTTCTTCCTTCTCAATTTCGAGCCCTACCGCCCCCTGAAAGTCATCTCAAGCCAGGCAAGTTGCCGCATGGCCGTGGACGTCGTTGAACCCATTACTGGCTCCCCGCAAGGCTACGCAATCCTCTTCCATGGCGTCGCCGCCAACCGCCGCATCATGTCCTACATCGCGCAGGACCTCGCCAATCAGAGCTTTCGCGTCTTTGTTCCAGATTCTCCCGGCCATGGAAAGACTCCCGGCCCGTTCACTCCGGTCCACGCAAGCGATTGCGGCGAAGCGCTGGTCAGAGAACTCATCGACCGCCACGCCATCGTCCCGGAACGCACGATTGTCATCGGCCATTCCATGGGTGGCGCAATCGCCATTCGTGCGAGCAGTCACGTTCCCGTCGCCGGTGTTATTGCTATTTCTCCCGCGCCTACGCGCACCGCAAAATTGCTTTCCAAAGAAATGCTGTTTTATCCAGAAGATTTGCCGCTGGCAAACAACACGCTCATCCTCATGGGCTCAAGCGAGCCAGCTCAATTGCGCGCCTTATCAGAAACAAAAGTGAAAGAAGCACGGACAAACCTGTTCCTACGTCGAGATTCTGCATGCCACGCACGTCAGCCTGATTTTCGATAGCAACCTCCTCACCGAAATCCGTAAGTGGAATCACAAACTCCTGGGTACTGATCTCGACGTCATTCAGGCGACACACCATGCGCTTTACGGCTATTTCTGCGGCCTGGTCGGACTGATTTCTCTCAGTATTCCTTTCGTCGGCGACATTTTGGGAGGAGCGGGCAAGGTTCTCCCCGACGAAGCACAGCCTATCAACACCACGCTAGTCTTGGGCCAGCTCATATTGGCTTGCGCAATCACAGTCTTCGTTCTTAAATTCTGGATTCCGCTCAAGTTCCTCGGCCTTTTCCAAGGAGACTACTTGGCCAGCTTCGCGCTAATCGAGGGTCTCTTGCTCTTAGCCATGAATTTCCGGCAGCTAAAAAAGTCCCTGGGCTTCACTTGGGGTGCGATTGCGGCTTCAACCGTCGGCGGGCTTTTGCTCGTTCTCGTTTTCGGTCTCTGGTTCGAATTCAGCTTCTATGAAGCCCTGCTCACCGCCCCCAAGTGGGCTCGCTTCGCCCCGCTGCTCGTTGCATTTTTCCCATGGCTCCTGTCCGAAGAACTCTTCCTCGGTGCTCATGAGACCATGTCCCGCTTCCGTCGCGTGATTCTTACCCTCGCCTTTCGTTCTGTCGCCTGGGCCGTCATCGTCGCCGCCCTCTTCGTCCTCCACTCCGGCCAAGTGCTGATGTTTCTCCTCGTCCTCTACTTCGTTCTCGTTTCGCTATTGCAGCGTCTGGCAATGGATGTTGTGCGCCGTGAGACACACAGCCCGCTGGCCGCCTCACTCTTCGGTGCTATACTGAGTGCCGGTTTTGCCCTGGCGATCTTCCCGCTCGCTTGAGGGTTCGCGCCTTGATTCCACTGGCCAGAGGAACAAAGAGGGTCGACCATGTCCAAGGTTACGATTGTCGGTGGCGGCCCGTCCGGAGCAATGTGCGGCGCCGAACTAGCCCGCGCCGGCCACGACGTGCAAATTTTTGACGAACATCTGGCCTGGGAAAAGCCCTGTGGCGGCGGCCTCACGCACAAAGCAATCCTCAAATATCCCTTTCTCGCCGAGAATTCCTACGCCAAGAAGTTCATTCATTCCGTCGAGCTGATTGCCAGCAACGACCAGCGCGCCATTCTCGACATGCCGAACCCCATCGTCATCTACTCCCGAAAAGTTCTGAACGGCATGCTCCTTGAACGCGCGCAAAACGCCGGTTGCAAGGTGCAGCAATCCCATGTGAGTTCCGTCGATACCACCACCGTAAAGCCGCGCCATTGCGTCGACGGCGAATGGCAATGTTCCGATTTTCTAGTGCTTGCCGCCGGCGCGCGCAATCACCTGCTCCCGGAGACTCGTCCACTCCAGCGCGATGAACTCGAAATAACCCAGGGCTATTTCATTCCAACCGTCGCCGACGCCATCACGATAAAATTTCTGCCCCACTTTGATGGTTATATCTGGTCCTTCCCCCGATGCGACCATTTATCCGTCGGAATTTGCGGAAGCATGGCTTCCCACAACAGCAACGAACTTCGCACACATTTGCAGACCTTTATTCAAAAACACAATATTCCCATCGAAAACGGCCAGTTCTATTCGCACGTCCTGCCTTCCCCGCAGGAACGCACGCTTCAACAGCGCACCGTCGTTGGAAAAAACTGGGCGCTCGTCGGCGACGCCGCCGCATGGGTAGACCCTCTCACAGGCGAAGGGCTCTTCTACGCCATGCGCTCCGGCGAACTGCTCGGCAGAGCCTTGGCCGAAGGAAAGCCTGAAGTCTACACGGACTGGGTCGGCGCAGCGTTCGCATCGGAACTTGAATTTGCAGCCCGCATCGTTCGCCGCTTCTACCGCGGAACATTCCTCGGTACCGCTGTCACCACGCGAATGGTGCAGTTCCTCCGCCGCAGCCCTGTCTTCCGCCAGCTCATGGCCGACATTTTCAGCGGTACGCAGGATTACACGGGTCTCAAAGAACGCCTCTGGGGCCACATGGGCATGACGCTCAGCGAATTTGTGTCGTCGGTTTTAAATCTGGAAACGAACGCAAGCGCAAAGGCACGGCCCAGAAGCGTGCCCGTGCCTTGATTACGGAGACTGTTCGAAGCAACGATGCTCCTCTCGCATCCTGAGCAACGCACGGAAAACGGTTTCCGCCACCGCGGAACAACACTCACGCGCCTTGAAGTCTTCAGCGACGTCATTTTCGGCGTCGCCCTCACTCTTCTCGTTGCGTCACTCAAGCTGCCAAAAGACTTCAGCGAGCTGCGCGTCTCCATCCGCGGCTTTGTTCCCTTCGCGATCTGCTTCGCGCTGTTCAGCCTCCTCTGGCACGCGCACTATCAATTCTTTCGCCGCTACGCAATGCAGGATCGCGTCACACTCGCGCTCAATTCTGTTCTGCTCTTCGTCGTGCTTTTCTATGTTAATCCGCTCAAATTCTTGTTCGGTGCGCTTCTCGGCGAAGCCAGCGGCGGTTTCGCCGCTCAATTCCGTTCCGCCGGCGAAATCCCGGAACTTGTTCTTCTCTATGGCGTAGGTTTCGCAGCCTCCTTTTTGCTCATCGCTGCCATGCACGTGAACGCATGGCGCCAGCGCGAGAAACTCGAACTCAGCGGCACCGAGCGCCTCATTACCATGGCCGTTGTGGTCGATTCCGTCGGCATCGCCGGTGTCGGGTTGTTTTCCTGCGTTCTTGGTTTGCTTCTTCCTGCCAGCCACGCGGCGGACGCGGGTTTTGCCTACATTCTCGTCCTGCCTTGGAAATTGCTCACAGGAATTTACTTCGGACGCAAGATCCGCTTGCTCGAAAAATTGGTAGAAGCGCCCGGCTAAGGGCGGTTGCTGCTTCTTCGATGTCCGGAACAATTTTGTGAGATTTTGCGTATCTAGCAGTGAGTGAAGGAGTCAGCGTGTACTGCTCAAAGTGCGGTAGCACCATCGCGGAAACTGTCACCTTTTGTCCCGTCTGCGGCCAGTCGCAGGCCGCAGGATATGCGCCGATACAACCCCCGCTGCTTCAACCCAGCGGCCCGGCTGAAGTCACTGCGCATTGGCAGCCCATGCCCGTCGTGGCCTACGCTGGCTTCTGGCTCCGCTTTGTCGCGCACATTCTGGATGGCCTCATCATCGGCCTTCCCGTCACCATTGTGGTCATGATTCTTGTTCTCTCTTCCGGTTTTGGCTCCTTTATCAAGAATCTTCCGAACGCCCCTGATGATCCAACCGAAGCCTTCGGCAATGCAGTGGGCGCCGCCTTTTTTGTCGGCATCGGCCTGATTGTCCTCGTAGCCTTGCTCGGCTCGTGGCTCTATTACGCCCTTTTTGAAAGCTCTTCCTGGCAAGCGACACCCGGCAAAAAAGTCTTGAACATTTTTGTCACGGACATCAACGGCGCCCCGGTCTCCTTCGGCCGCGCCACCGGAAGATATTTCTCCAAGTACATCACCCAGCTAATCCCTCTGCTCATCGGTTTCATTCTTGCCGGCCTCACAGAGCGCAAACAAGCGCTCCACGACATGATCGCCAGCACGTTAGTCCTCCGCAGATAGGGCTTGCTCCGCGAGCGGCCTCCCCGTTTTGCGGCAAACCGAAGAGCCTATTGCCAACCGTTCGCCCAATCGCTACGATTTCCCCTTCCCGGTTTCTTTTTGCGGGAGGCTTCATGTTCTGTTCAGAGTGCGGGCGCGCGCTCGACGCGACCACGCAAGCCTGCCCCGCTTGCGGTCGGGACACCGGAATACGTCCGGTCGCGCTGCCAACCTCTTCCCCATCGAGAGGCTCCACTGCGCCCGCAACTGGCATCACCTACGCTGGCTTCTGGCTCCGCTTCGTCGCGTGGATCTTTGATGAAGCCATGCTAGTCGGCAGCGGATTCCTCATCCTTGGCCGCCTTGCCTCGTTCGCGCGTTTATCCGGCATCTTCAGCGGTTTCGATCCCATCGACGACGTGGACAATTGGTTCGCAACCCTCGGTTTTGGCCCCACCGCGTTCTTCTTTCTCTTCTTCATCCTGATCAGCTGGCTCTATCACGCCGCCATGGAGAGTTCGCCATGGCAAGGCACCATCGGAAAACGAGCCCTTGGCATCATCGTCACGGACACGAACGGAGCCAAAATCGATTTCTGGCGCGCCACGGGCCGCTTTTTCTGCCGCCTCGTCACCGACATGATCCCGCTCGGCATCGGCTACTTTGTTGCCGGCTTCACCCAGCGCAAGCAGGCCGTGCACGATCTCCTCGCCAGCACGCTCGTCCTTCACAAGCCGCGTTGACTTGCAAGGCCTGAGAAAATACGCGCAAAAAGAAAAAGGACAGGCACTCGGCCTGTCCCGTTCCGACTGGACTACTCCAAGTTCACTTTTACGCCATGGGTCTCCGCACCACCGGCTTGCGTACCGGCGGCGGCAGCATCGTCGCCATTTTGCGGATCATCGCCAGCACCAGCCGCTTGTCGCCGTCCGACAGCGTACTGCTGTACCGCTTGATCTCCACAAGAAATCGAATCTCGTCTTGCGAAAGCTCGCCAAGCATTTTCTGCGTTTCGCGGTCGCGCGGCGTTTCCGTCCCCGGGAAAAAGTCCGCCAGCGAAATGTCCATCGCTTCCGCGATCTTCGCAAGCGTTTCCAGCGACGGCACCGTGTGTCCGTTTTCCACGCGCGATAAGTAGCAGCGCAACAACCCGGTCCGCCGCTCGATGTCCCCCTGCGAGAGTCCTCGCTGGCTCCGGTAAGTCTTGATCACTTCCCCAATATTCACTCTGGGCTTTTCTTTTGGCACGAGAGTCTCCCTACTTCGCTGTTAGCTTAGTCACTAACAGTAGATGTGGCAAGAAAGATTTTTTGGTTATGTGCTTACAAGAAAAGCAACGGCCTGCCCTTCACAGCCGGCCGCGCTTTCTACTGCTGGCCGGTGGGCACCACCGTAAGCGGCTGCTGCAAACGAAACTCCAGCAGCGATTCGCTCGGCACCTTCACCTGATCGCCCTTCGTAACAATCTGCACACCCGCTCCCGCGCCGCCGCCTGCCGCCGCACCAATTGCCGCGCCTTTTCCGCCGCCGGCAATCCCGCCGATAATCGCACCCAGCACCGCGCCGCCGCCGACCTTCTTCGCCGTGTCACCGCCGCGCCCTTTGCCCTGCACGTTGTAGTCGCTGCTCAGGAGCGAATAGTCGCGCCCGTCAATCACCAGTCGCGTCAATGCCAATTGCAGCTCCGACTTCCCGGCAAATTTTCCCTGCGCTTCCGCCGTCTCGAGCCGCCCGTAAACGTCTGCGCCCTTCCGCGCCACCAACATTCCGTTCACGGTCAAATCCGTCTCCAGGCTCGCATGAAAAATATCACCCACGTGATTCTTCGACGAGTCAACGCCGTCGATCATCCGTACCAGCAGCGATTGCCCCGCCGGCAGCGTCACCAGATTCCCCGCGCCCGCATCCGTGCTCACCGCCACCGAACTCGGCGGCATTGGCGCCGGTGCAACATGATTCTGCGCCGCAGGAGCTTGTGCTGCGAGGCGCAGCCTCAGCCTGCGGCTGGCCCGAACCGCGCGTAAACGTCAGCGCCACAATGTCATTCGTAGAAAACGTCTGCACTTCCCCATTCAATTCGAACCGCAAAATCGCCTGCGTCCCGCCAAGATATTTCCCCTGCAGCACGCGCCCATCTTTCAATTCCAGCGTATCTGCCGCAGCCGCCCCTGCCAGCGCCGCACTCAACAATGCCACACCCAAAAAGTTCGACCAATTCCTCATGCGCCCGCTCCTTGCCCCGATTCGGCCAACAAGCCGATCTGCTCCGCCTTTTCGTTTGATGATACATAGCAACGCGGGGTTGTGCTTTTTGTTTCCCCGCGTGCCGCCGCGGAAACCACCTCGCGTCAATTCGTCGCGCTATAAATGTCTCGCGTAATCTCCGCCATCAGCGAGTACGCCACTTTCTCATCCGCAATTCCCCGCACCAGCAGCACCAGCACAAATGGCCGCTTCGCATACACAATCGCCGCATCGTGATGCACCTTCGCAATGTCGCCCGTCTTGTGAGCCACAATCATCCCCCCAGGCAGCCCCGCCGGAATCGCTTCATTGAATTTCTGCCGTTTCAGAATTGCCGCCATCTGCTCTGACGACTCCGCATCCACCGCTTTCCCCTCCGCAATCGCAGTCAGCAAGATCGCCAACCCGCGCGCTGTCGTCGTATTGTTCAATCCCTTTTCGAACGCTTTTCCATCCTCGACTCCCCGTAACACATTCACGCCTTCCGCCCCCAACGCGTGCACTGTCGTACGAATATTCTCCACGCCAAGCCTTTCCACGATCAGATTCGTCGCAAAATTGCTGCTCACGGTAATCATCAGCTCGGCCAGCTGCGCCAGCGTCCGCGTCTGACCTTCCGCCTTGTACAACTCCGCTTCCGAATCGTCCGCCACATCCAGCTTGTAAGCCGATCCATCCACGATACTGTGAAATTCGTTCTTCATTCAATCCCGTCGCTCAGCTTCAGCTTCCCGAGCTTCGCCTGATGAAACAGCTCAATCAGCACCGCCACTTTCATCGTGCTCGCCGCGTGAAAACGCTCATCCGCCCGCGAATACCACTCTTGTGTTCCCGTCCAGGGTTCGAAACGCGATCCCCACCTCCGCGCCCGAGCTCTCAATCCGCGCAAGCGCCGCTTTCTCCGCCAATTCCAACTTAGAGCCCTGCGCAAAACTGCTCGCGCAAGCAAAATTCATAAAAAACAAGACGACAGCTACTCGTCGCAAAGACGCACCTCTGCCCATCCCCATTTTTCCAGCGCCAGATTGTAACGCGATTCCTAGTGGCGTACCGGTTTCGGATCGGCGTGCATAGCCACGCCGTCCGTGTTCCAACCATCAATTACAACAGCGGGCTCTTTGGCGCCCTTCAAGCCAGCGCCGTACGTCGCGAAGATTGTCCTCGACTCACCGGGCAGAAGCGAAACATAGTTTTCGCTCCAAAACACCGGCACCATTTCCTCGCCTTTCGCATTCAAGAGCCGCGCACGGACCATGAACGCAACAACTGGCCCCGTGTTTTTCAGCGTGACGCTGACCTTGTTGCCGCTGACACCATGTTCGTACGTTCTCGCGTTCGAAACATAAACATCTGAAAGAGATTCCAGCCCCGTCAAATCCGCAAACTCCGCTTGCGGCGTATACACCGTATCCTGCCGGTGCGCCCAATCGAGCGTATCTTCCTTCCCCGACAGCCAATAAAAATTGTCGCTTACCAATTTTCCCGCCGGGTCGAACATCTGCAGCTTCACAAAAAAAGTCATCGTCAGCCCGTCGGCTTTCGGCAAATCAAACGCCTTCACACTGGCATCGGCCGCCACATCCATTTTCTCTTCGTGCGAAGCCAGCTCTTTCCCCTGCAAATTGAAAACTTTCGCCACCACCTTCATCCCCGGATGCGCGTCGTAGGTATCGTTCACGATCGCCACCGCCCGCTCCGCGTAGTCGTACTGCACATGCAGCGGCTCCATCGCCTTCTTCGTTCCGTAAAACCCGCCGCCCGGCACCAGGTAGTAGTCATACAAATGCCAGATCAACGACGGCCACGAATTGTTCAGCATCCACTGAATCACGCCCGTCGAAGTGTATTTGTTCCGCCCATAGGCTTCAAACATCGCGCGCTGCCCGTCGTACGTCATCGCTTGCGCCTTGCGCTCGTAGTCTTCCAGCGATTTCGCCGCGCCATACCGCTTCGTCAGCCCATCGGTAAAAACATTGACAGTCGTAAACCGCTCGCCGCCCGCGTGGTAATTCCACACATCGTCCATCGGCCACAAATGCTCTTTCGGAATGAACCGCTTCACGCTTTCCAAAGTCGGAATCGCCGGTCCCGGACTCGTCTCCGTGTTGTACCCATGCGCCCCGCCAGCTTCCTTGTCCGCATACCAATACACCGGCGGCACATATTCATACGGCCCCGTCATCTTCACGCCCGAAGCCCCGCTCACCGGCGTCGGCTGCTCGCTGGCACACGAAACCGACGGATTCGGCCACTCCGCGGCTTTCAAAATGCTCAAATACATCCGCTCCACATCCGCTGGCGGCGGATTGTCGCTGCCATAGAGCCAAACAAACACACTCGGATGGTTCCGCAAGCGCTGGGCCTGATCCTTCATCGAAGCGCCCGCCACCGCACGCGTTTCCTCCGTCCAGTCTTCCCACTTTTCCCAAGCGTCGCAGCAAGTCCAACCGGGCATCACCAGAATTCCCAGCTCATCGGTTTTGTCAAACAATTCGTCGCGGTCGATGCGCCCTTCCAGCCGAATCGTGTTCAACCCCATGTGCTTCACATACCGCAGATCCGCATCCAGCTTCTTCGGCATCGGCCGCAAAAACATATCCGGTGCCCAAGCCGCCCCGCGAATCAAAATCTTGTGCCCATTAATCTTGAACAGCCTGTGCCCTTTTTCAGTAAGTTCGCTAGTCACTTCGCGAATCCCAAATTTCACGCTGGCCGAATCCGAAACTGCGCCGGCCGTCTCAAAAGAAAACTTCGCCGTATACAAATTCGGCGTGCCCACGGTAAACGGCCACCAAAGTTTCGGCGCTCGCAAGTTTGAGTTGCGGGTAAGCCGCCGCATCAAATCGAACAACCTTCGTTTCGCCCGCCGCAAACTCCACATCCTGCTTCAACTCTTTCCCATCCACTTCCGCTACCAGCGCGCCCTTCACGGCAGTGCCCGAATCATTCCGCAATTCCGCGCTCAGCAGCAGCTCCGCCGACTTATACTCCGAATCCAGCTTCGAACTCGCAAACGGATGCCGGATCGCCACCGGCCCGCTCACCGTCAGCGAAACTTCTTTCCAGATCCCCATGTCCTTGTCAGCAGGAGTCGGATTCCAGTCCACCCAGGTAATCCCAAGATCGTTTTTCCCGGGCGCAAAAATCTCCAGCGCCACCACATTCCTCGTGCCCGCCTGCAACCCCGAAGTCACATCAAACTCAAAGATCCTGTACGTCCCCACCACATCCTTTGCATCCGCAATCTTCTTCCCGTTTACCCACACATTCGCGCGGTAATTGATGCCCGGGAAATGCAGCGCCAGGTGCTTGCCCGCCGCCGAGGCCGGCACCGCAAACTCCGTCCGCCACCACCACGAACACTTGAACGGACTCCCCTCCGGCATATCCTGCAGCGCAAAGAACGAAGCGCTCGAATAATTCATACCCGGAAAATTCTTAAGGTTCGTTCCATACGTCGGGTCCGGATACGTCTTGTCATCCACTAGCGTTCCGACGACTGTGTTCGGCACCGTAGTCTTGTGCCAACCCGTCGCCGCAAATCCCGCCGCAGAAATCTGCTCGCCCCCGGCTTTCGCCTCGCACGAAGACTGAATCTGCCATCCTTCATTCAACGAAACAGTCATGGCGGCGCCCGCAGCACCATCTGCTGCCTGCAAACTCATCGGAGCCAAAAGGAGGGTCACCACCAGGAAAACCAGCACAAACCTGCGGAAGGGGATCATTCGTAGCCTCAGAATTTTGACGTTCATACCTGGTTCTTCAATCTTAAACCGTTTCAAATGAGTAGCAATACCAAAATCGCAGGAAAGCAACATCGTGATTCCGAGTGGGCCTGCAAGGGCGTGACTTGCGACGTTGCTTCAAAGAAGCTCTTTGGTGTAGCTGCCCTGAAAAACAGTCCGTTAATCAGGAGATCAGGAAACAGGAATTGGGTACTCCAAAATTCACACTTGACATCGACGGATAATTCACTACCATATGGTTGTGGGTAAGTTAGATACAACATTTGCGGCTTTGTCTGATCCAACCCGCCGGGCGATGATCGAACGACTCTCCCATGGGCCTGCCTGTGTGCATGGATTGACGGAATCGTTTGCACTCTCGCAGCAGATGATTTCAAAACATATTGCCTACCTGGTGCGGGCGCGGATTGTGATCAAGACCAAGCGTGGAAGAGAGAGCGTGTGCACGCTTAGGCCAGAGGCGATAAAGACAGTCAGCGACTGGGCGATTAGCTATCGCCGATTCTGGGAAGAGAGTTTCGACAAGTTGGATGTGGTTGTGAATCAAATGAAAAAAGCGGAGGTCAGAGATGACAAAAAACACGGTTAACGAGAAAGAGCGAATGGTTGTCACTAGAGTCTTAGATGCTCCACGCGAGTTGGTTTGGAAGGCGTGGACAGACCCGAAATATGTGATGCAGACACTCATAACCGTGCTGCTCTTGAGTCTCGCTGGCACTGAAGTTAGCGCGTCAGGAGTTCCTAGGAACGCAGAAAGTAAAACTGGATACGCACCGATTCATGGCATGCAGCTCTACTACGAGATTCATGGCCAAGGTAAGCCGATGGTTCTGCTCCACGGCGGAATCACCGCTTTCGAAGGCTTTGGCACTAATATCGATGCTCTGGCGAAGTCCCGTCAGGTGATTGCGGTTCATTTGCAAGGACATGGAAACACCGCCGACATCGATCGTCCTTACCGCTTTGAAGCACTGGCCGATGATGTAGCCGCGCTGGTCGCGTACCTGAAGCTGGGGAAAATTGACTTGGTCGGCTATTCATTCGGTGGAGGTGTCGCATTGCAAACTGCTATACGACATCCCGAAGTCGTCGATCACCTGGTGGTGATTTCCTCTGCCATGGCCCAAACCGGATTCTATCCGGAAGGGCTTGCCGCGTTCGCACAGATGAGCAAGAACGCACCGACGCTTGCAGACAGCGTCAAAAAGTCACCACTTGCGACGATGTACCCAAAGACGAACTGGGAAACGTCGTTCAAAAAGATGGGCGAACTGGCCAGCACGCCATTTGACTGGTCAGCGCAGGTCAAGGCTCTCAAGGAACCGACACTGTTGGTCTTTGCCGATGCAGATGCCGTTCGCGCCGAGCATATCGTTGAATTCTACAAGGCTCTCGGTGGCGCGCAACGGGACGCCGGACTAGACGGATCGATGAGGTCGATGGCACAGTTAGCCATCCTTCCCGGCACGACTCACTACAACATCATTGCTAGCCCGTCGTTGGCGGTCGTAATCGGTGAGTTCCTGAAATAAGAAGCTGAAGCTTTGATGATCGTCATGCGCGAGATACAGCTAAGGCTGGCGGCGGAGGCTTAGTTAGAACGGGCCTCTCGCCGCTTGGCGGAATACTCGCATTTCCGGCTAAGTGACCCTTGGCTCAACTGTTGCCTTCAGGCCAATGCGCTCAGCGACCAATGTTTACCGAACGCAACATCAATCATGAAAATGCGCTAGTGTTTCCGATTCAATTTCACTTGCCTGATAAGTCGTGTCGGTTCAGACGGTCGATGCAACACCATCCAATATGTTGATTCGACACTGCTCTTCCGGGAGTAGCGATCTGTTTGACAGTTCTTGGTCAAAAGCTAGCCATTGTAGTGCTCCGGTTGATCTAACCCTAGCCAGCGATTTGGCCTTTGTTTTCAGTGCAAGTCGCGTTCGACCTAAGTGTTGCGTCGACCGTTTGAGCCGGCGGCGTTAATTAGGAGTTTGCTTCTTGGGAAAGCACTTTGGTTGGAAAGAAGGCTACGAGTTGGCGCAGCTCTTCTTCCGGAACAGCAAATTCCGAGGTGCCACAATCCAAACAGACGACTAACTCTGGAAATACCCACAAGACGGGCTTGTCAATGTTTTTCAGTCCGGGAAAATGGATGCCTATTTCTCCGGTGAACTTCCTCCGGTTGGTTGATCCGCACGACTTGCAGCGCATAACTTTAGTCCCATCTCCATTGTCTTCCCGCACGAGTCTGCCGGTATGTGCCACCGCCCACCTACTCCCGTAATGCCAATCACTCGCCAGAATGGGAAGGCTTACCTGGTGATCCACTGATTGGAATCAAAGCGCGTCGGACGATCCGGAGTGTAACGCCGGTCACCGACGCGTGTGACAATATGCACTGCTTCTTGGCTGGACTGCGAGCTAGCATCTGGGCATGCTAGCGCTTCGCCTCATCCAGCTCATCGAAAATCATGCCGAGTCTCTGACACGCGAGGCTATTCAGGACGTAGTAACTAACGAGCACACCACATCCTTGCGAAGGGTACCTAAAGCAGAGCTAGAACCGCGTATCGCGGCACTTTATCAGAATCTGGGGAAGTGGATTGGCGATCCGAAGGACGACGAAATACGCCAGGAGTACGAATACTGGGGCCGGACCAGATTCCGGCAAAAAATCCCGTTCAGCGAGATCGTTTACGTGTTGATACTGACCAAGAAGCACTTGCGGGAGTTCATCCGCGAACACGGTCTTGTAACTTTCTCCGGAGATCATGTGACACCTGGCGAGTTGGTTCCTTGGAACTTTACGCGATCCAGGAATTGAACTACTTGGTGGGAGACTTCTTCGACCGGGCTTTATATTACCTCGTGCGCGGCTACGAATCAGCGGACATGGCCGACCGAGCCGCTGGCTGAGCCGAAGCTCTGGCCCGTTGGAAGGCCGGTCGTCGGATAGCGTGGGCTGCCTTATTCCTGTTTGTAAAAAGCCAGTCAACACGTGGTTTTAGTCGCCTTACCGGGCACGTGCCGTTAGTAGTCTAACGATGGACACGTCCAGAAAATAGGGCAAGCGCGGTCAACGTTGACCTATGGTCCTCCTTATTGTTTTTCGGTCACTTCTTGATGTTTGCTTTATTGCGGTAATACTCAATGAAATCGGAAAACCAGGGTAGGAGCAAAGCCAATGAGGGGAGCGGGAACGTAAAGCGGTAAAGTGGCTCTCGCCAGAACTTTTCCTTTCCAGCTAAGCCAAATCACTATGCCAAGCATCATGTTGGCTTTCCAGTGCGCTAGAAGACTCACGATTATTCTCCCCGCCCCACGGGAGTGCTTTGTAGCTTTTCTGCTGATTGTTGAAATTCCAGCACCTGGACTAGTACCACAATTAATTCCCATTTTCATGTGGGCAGACTGTTGCTTTTGACAGTTCCGAGCGCGTGCCGGGCGGCCTATTCTGTAAGTGGCTTGGGATGGGGCAGGTTGCGCAAGTCGAAGGCCCTGCTCCCTTCCGGGCATGTTCCGGTTCAGAACATTCTTTCTCCGAATAATCAGAAGGAGTGCAATGCTCAACACTTTGACAGAAACTTTTAAGACGGTGGAATCCTTGCTTGTCGCGCGGGTATAGTTGTGAGCGTTGTATTGACAGTCGAACCGTAAAAAAAGTGTCAAATGCCCTAGTTGCAAGAATCATGTTGTGGCGCTAGTTCCGTGTCGGGTGCTTGAAAAAAGCCTTACGCTGCGGGGGCGTGAGTCAGCGGAGTCAGAATGGCAACTACGCTTGGTACATCAAATCGGAAGCCCGATATGCGGAGAATACGCATCAATAGAAATAACGGAGCGCAAGCGTGAGAAGCCCGGGGCCTAGCTGCATTTTGAGTTAAAAATATCCCACGGCTGAAAAATGGATTGCAGGGCGTTCTGCCGGCGACTCCACCGCGAATTAAGAATTACTTTGCCCAATATATCCAGCCATTTGCATAACTTACTAAAGGACGCACGACTTGCCCCAAAACCTTACCAATATCCATTAAGAAGTGAACTAACGCAGAGATAAACCAGCTTTTGAGGATACGAAAAAAGTCATAACCGCATATTTTGCAACACTCTTCCTACCGTTGTGGATAGTGTCTAAGACGTTTGACACGGCCGGGAAGGTATCCTCGGAGAATCATTTTCATTGCCTTGAAGTGTGAGGGGGCCAGGTCGACTCCTCCCCACGGAATGTCTTTGAGCCGAAGAAAATAGATGGCACTCTGCCTGAAGCGGTCTGCCCAAACTATGCCCGAGAGTAACAAGAAGCCCCATGAGAGCCGACACGAAACCGAGTTTCACGGCAGAAATCAGAAATAAATTCGCAGGAATAAGGAAATATGGTCCCGGAGGAGGGGGTCGAACCCACACGGCCTTGCGGCCACCGGATTTTGAGTCCAGCGCGTCTGCCAGTTCCGCCACTCCGGGCTTCCTCCAACATAACACGCGTTTCTCTCGCGCTCAACCGCTTCGCCTCCAGGCAACCAAGCATTACCGTGCCGCTCTTTGGCCCAGCGGGAGCGCTCAGGCGCCGGAGCTCCACCAGGCTTCGTCTCCTTCGACCTCCACTTCAACCACGCTTCCATCGACCAAGCCGAGTTCCTTTCGAAAACACTTCTGCCCCATCAGCTCGAGATGGCTTTTTCCGTGGTATTGACCGCCTCCAAGCTCGTGAGAATCGGGTCTCATGATCAGCCCTTTGAAGCCGGCAACAAGACAGCGTTGAAATTTGATCGTCTCGCAGCTGTCCGCCTGCTTGTTCAAGGGATATTCGTCAGGGCAAATGAGCGCATCACCCCTCACGATGTACTCCTCGGGAATATTCACATTGAGTGTGCCTTCAACAAGATTCAAGAGCCCCGTTCTGCTCTCGATCAGGGCCATAACGGGAGCCAAATTCTGGGTTGCGACTCCGTACCCCTTCGTGACGATGCCTCGGAAAATTCTCATCGCTTTCTTCTGCGTGAGTTTAGCCTATACCTGACTTTTCGATCAGAAGGAATGAGCAGCGCTGAGCAAGATCGGACCTCGATCGCGGTGAGGTCCGGAAAGCGCAGTCACGCTTTTTTGCCTTGAAAGAAGCTGCGTTCCGAGGAAAGCACGGGAGGAAGTTCAAGCGAGCGAGAAAAAAGAAGAGGCGCTCGGTAGCCTCACAAGCGCCCCCTCTACTACTTCAACGTAAACCGTACCTCACTGGATCACCTCCTTCTCGGCGTGAACGCCGATGTCAACAAGTGTGTTGCCAGCTGGTTCGGTTTAAATTTCCGGAATCGCGACACGAGGAGTTGAAATTCAAACTCCAACCAGTACCGTTGACTTCCCCGAGTATAACGCAAGTAATCCGCTTAGCAACACACTGGCAGTTTTCGGCAGTGGAACAGCCTCAAACCAACAAGCCGTTTCGCGACGCTTCAAGATCGCGTCGCTCCTTCACACTCCAGCGTTGTGGCACTATACCTGGCGAAACGGCATTGAAAGCAAATGACCGTATCAACGTCTAGTTCGAACCTCGGCCGTCATGTGTTTGGAGTAGCGGCTTTGGCCTTTGGCCTCATCACGCTCGCCTGGCACGAAAACCACGACTCGCATCCACTGCGTTACATTGTCTACGGCGCAGCCGCTGCCCAGAACTTCGGTGGCGCAGCGATTCAGTTCCGCAGTACTGCGAAAACTGGCGCAGCCATCCTTGTTACGGCTTATCTTGTCTTCGCCCTACTGTGTGTGCCAGGAATCGCATATCTATAATAGCTGGGGCAACTTCTTCGAACAGTTCTCTCTCGCGACCGGAGCGGCGATCGTTTATGCGCGCTTTTCATCGGCGTGCTCACCGGAAACGCTCATTCGTTCCGGCCGCATTCTTTTGGGCATTTGTGCCGCTTCCTTCACCTTCGAACAGGCGATTTATCTGGACGCCACCACCAGTCTTGTTCCGAAGTGGTTTCCGCCAAGTCAAATGTTTTGGGCGGTCACGACGACTGTTTTGTTCGCACTCGCGGCTTTGGCTCTTCTTATGAATCGAGTGACCCTTCTTGCGACTCGCCTCCTGACAATCATGATCCTAATCTTTGGCATATTCGTGTGGGTACCGCTCGTTGTTTCAGATCCCCACAGTCATACGAATTGGAGCCAAAGCGCCGAGACTTTTGCGATTGCTGGGGCAATGTGGATTCTCGCTAATCTCCTCGGCGAGCATCGGCTTACTGGCCATCGCCAGCGCTAAATGCAGGGCGTATCCTTTGCAGGACGAGTGGCAATTCATCTCCTTTATTGTCTTAAACTTACAAGATTATTGTCAGAACGCCGGCGTAAACCAGAACTCCACCCATCTCCCGTTCTCCCACCTCCCAGCTCCCATTTTCCACAATCCTATCCCCCCGTCTGGACAAGCGCTTCCCGCGGCGCTAGGCTCTTTCCTCTACCGTTCCACAGGGGAGCCACCCACGGGCTTCGGAACGGCAGCGTTGAGGTAGTCATGGCATCGGTCATTCCCCTCCCGGCGAAAACCGCCGACTTGAAGGGGCTTTTGTACTGGATGGAGCGCGCCCTTAAAGAACGAGCGAGCGTTCTGGCATCTCCCGACGAAGAAGCCGTTCACGATCTCCGCGTCGCGCTGCGCCGTTGCCGTTCGCTCGCGTCCGTGTTCGAAGAAGTAGATCCCCATTCCTCGTGGCGCGACCTGCGCAAAACCAGCCGCAAACTCTTCCGCAGCCTCGGCCTAATCCGCGATTCGCAAGTACAGGAAACCTGGGTTCTTAAACTCGGCACCGCCGACGATCCCCTTCGTGGGCAAATTCTCTACGCCGTAAAAGCGGGCCGCGACCGCCAGGAACGCGACGCAAAAAAGAGCGCTGCCAAATTCGATGAAAAAGACTTGGGCAAAACTCGCCCGCGCCTTGCGTCCCCGTCTAAAACTGATTCCCGTAGACGGCCCGGCCGCGCAATGCCTCGCTCTTGAACGTCTAGAAGAAGCAGCCGAGCTTCACCGCCGCGCCCTTCGCACCGAAAAACCAAAACCGTGGCACGAACTCCGCATCGGCGTAAAACATTTCCGCTACACCGTAGAAAACCTCTTGCCGAAACAGCACGCATCCTGGAGCTCGGACCTAAAACGCGTGCAGGATCTGCTCGGCGATGTGCACGACCTCGATGTTTTGCTCGAAACAATTCGCCGCGTGGCTTCTGAATCTCCCGCGCTCGAGCACTGGAAAGAAACCATCGCCCGCGAACGCACCGAGCGCATAGAAACCTATCGCCAGCTCACGCTCGGCACGACCAGCCTCTGGAATCAGTGGCGTCTGGGCCTGCCCACCAACAGCCACGTCGCCGAAAGCGCGCGGGCCCGCCTGCTAGCCACCGCAAAAGCCGCCGATCCCAACCGCGCCAAAACTTCCGGCACAGCCCGCCTGGCCAGAAAACTTTTCAAGGAACTGAAGCGCGCAGCCGTCTCGCCAATCTTCAAAGAACAAAAGGTGGAAATAGCAGCGAACGCCGCCGGCCTGCTGCACGGAATCGATCCAGATAATTCCGGCAAACAAGCACACAAGGACGCGAGAAAACTTCTTTCCGAACTTCCCCCGCCTCCCGGCTGGAAAGCCGACGATTGGCAATTGCTCGCTCTCGCCATTCGCTATCACCGCGGCGCAGCGCCCTCTGCCGAAAGCGGCCGCTTCTCCAGATTGGAAGCAGCGCAACAGACCAAGCTGTTGCTGATCGCAGGAATCCTCCGGGTCGCCAGAGCATTGCGCAAAGCAGGAATGCAACCCGCAACAAAAATCAAGGTGGAATCAAAACCCGACACAATCTCGATTTCCCTGGAAGATTTTTCCGAATCGCAGCCGGCTCCAAAGACGCTAATCGTAGCTAAACGCCTGCTCGAAAGCGCCCTCGGGAAAACAATCTCCTTCCGCGCTCTTGAAAAATCAGAACCCATGCTCCCGCTGGAATTTCCGTCCACCCCAGCCAAAGCAATGGCTACAGGGGCAGGCTAATGAACCGGAGCGACTAAGAGAGTTTTTTGAGCATCTTCGGGGTCGCGAGCCAGACGAGCGTTCCAGCCGGCGGCGCAATGCGGCGCAAATCGAAACACACAGCGCCCGCTTTTTTCAAACTCGTGGCATCATGCTTGCTCCCAAGCACCGCGGCAATCACCTCATCGAGCTGCGGCGCGTGTCCGAAGCAAAAAACCGACTCGAAATTTTTGTCGCGTGCCAGTTCCCGAAAAAGCGCCGCAACATCGGAGCCGGGCAGCAGCAAATCCGTTTTGCGAATTTTCTGCTTCGCACATTTGAATGCAGAAGCAAAGATTTCCGCAGTCTGCATCGCGCGAACGTACGGAGAACTCAAAAGCAAATCCGGCTTCTCCGAAATCGCCGCGACACCCCGGGCGACGTCGCGGGTTTTCTCTGATTCCCTCTTCGGTCAGGTAGCGGTCCGCTTCCGCGGGACATTTCGGATCTTCGCGATCGATTGCAATTCCGTGGCGTACCAGAAAAAGCTGCATAATTTCTCCCATAACAAATAGAACGATTTTGCTATGCGCCAACTGCGCGAAAATACAGGCGGACATGAAATTCATGTTCAAACAGTTCGGCGCACCGCGTTGCGTCGCGAATATCTTCCGCGGCATCGCCGCGCGCGACAATTTGCAGACCGACTGCGCCTCGCTGGAACTTCGCGTGAATCGCGTTGACGCGCTGGCGATGCGAATGATCGAGCCCTTCCGCAATCCTCAGGATGGCAGCCAGGCGCCGCGAAAGCCGCTGATCGGAATTATTCAGCGCGCCGTACGCGGGATGATTGCCGGAGGGCTCTGCTTTTCGATTGTGGTAACGAACTGCGGCGGCAACAAGATTACGCTTGCGGCCTTCGAGTCCGGCGATGTCGCCGTTGAGCGTTAGATATTCTCCGTGCTTGTGATGGCCTTTGTTGCTCACAGTGTGCCCAACGTCATGGAGCAGCGCTGCCGATTCAAGAAGCACGCGCGCATCGGCGGGAAGATGATGTACCGGCTGCAGCTGATCGAAGAGCTGCAAGCTAATTTCGCGAATGTGCTCGGCGTGGCGGCGATCGCTGTCGAGACGGCGGGCAAAAACGCGCGTGCCGCTCAGCATTTGACGAGAATCGGCGTCGTAACGGTGCGGCTCTTTTCTTGAAAATGCTTCCCGCGCAATTTCGCGGAGAAGCCCTTCACGAATTCCGACGCGCGGAATTGCAAGCGTACGCAGATTCAAGTAGCGGCCGAGTGTTAGAAAAATTAGTCCGGCAATTCCCATCACGTCGGCGCGATCGCGGCGCACGCCGTAGACTTTCATGCGGGAATCGATGTCGCGCCGCAGCAAATCCGGCAAGCGTTCACGCAGCAGAGAGAGTTCCAGCGTGCTGAGACCGTGTTCGCGCGGGCCGGGAGCAAGATCGGCGAGCGATTCGGCGTTGCCGCCGAGGGCCACGGCAAGTTCGCCGCCGAGATTCGGACGCGGCGTAAGCCTTGAATCAAGGAGCGCGCGCAGATATTTGCGCACTTGATCGGCTTGCGCGGGAGAGACGACGCCGGTGATTCCGAGGGTGGTCATCAAGCGTACCGTGCCCACGGGAAGTTGCGCGGATTGCACGACGCTGTGGTCGCGGAGAATGCTGAGTTCCAAACTTCCGCCGCCCAGGTCCACCACCGAGCTCAGCGGCGACTCCGGACCGAGTGCCGCAAAAACCGCTTCCCTGCCGAGGCGGGATTCTTCGTGGGGGCTGATGACCTCGAGGCGGATTTTCGATTTTTGCCGAATGCGGCGAATAAACGCATCGTGGTTTTTCGCTTCGCGCGAAGCGCTGGTGGCCACGGCGCGATACCGAGTGACGCCGAACTCTTTCATTACTTCCTGAAAATGGCTGAACGCCTTTACGCCCTTCTTGAAGATCTCTTCGGTAAATCTGTGGCGAACAAAAACGCTCTCGCCAAGACGAAGCGGATAGCGTTCGTCGTGAAGCGGTTCGAGGTCGACTGCAGAATGCGCCCGCACAACGGTAAGCCGCACCGCATTGGAACCGGCGTCAATCGCAGCGATGTGAACCGGCTCAGACATTTAGAGAATTATCGCCAGAGATGCGCGAGGGCAGAGGATGGAGTGTATTTTGTGCCGCGAATGCCGAGGTGATCGGCGATCCGCTGACGCAAAAGTTTGTTGACGGTGGGCACGTTGGCTTCGCCATCGAGTTCGATGAAACTGTGCTTTTTGGCTTGCGCTTCAAATTCGCGCTTGATCATCGTCTGGTAGCGGATGAAAGACCAGTACAAATCGTGGGAGAGCGACATATCGCGACCCGCCTCCCAGTAGCTGATGGCCTGGGCTTTGCGAAATTCACGGCCGAAAGCGGTTTCGGGGCGTACGTTGAGCCAGAAGGTTAGATGCGGGCGCAGCGCCATCGCGTAGAGACCGCTGAGGTAGTCGCGATTGATTCCGCGCACGACGCCGCGCGCAATGAGCGTGAAAACATAGCGGTCGGCGAGAACGACGGCACCGGATTTTAGCGCCGGAACGATGCGATGTTCTATTTGATCGAAGAAGTCGGTGGCATACATGAGAGAAAGCGTTAAGCGCGTAACGGCGTTTTTGGCGAGCAGCTGATCGATGTCGAGGCCGACGAGATTGGAGCGGCGCAGGCCGCTCGTCTGGACGGAGAAGCCTTCGGATTCGAGCCATTCCTGGAGCAACGAAATTTGCGTGGAACGACCGGAGCCATCCATGCCTTCGATAACGATGAGGCTGCCACTGATTTCATTGGGATCAAATCCGACGAGCGGTTCGCCGAAGAAAGACTGCGCAGATTCTTCTTCAGTGGCCGCGGCGAAGGGGGGCTTTGCGCCCACGGAGGATGCCGGCTGCTGCGGTTCGGAGATGACCGGCGCTTTTTCTCTCTCGTTTTTTTCCTGGTCAGGCATTTTTATTCAGCCTCCGCCGCGCGCGGGGCGAAGCGCTTCAGATCGATTTTGGAAGCGACGATGTCGCGCATCTGTTTTTGCAATTTGTTGACAGGAAGAGTTCCGTCAAGGACGACGAAATTGTCGCTTTCGACCATGTTGTCGTAGCCCTCGAGGATGCGCGCCTGGAATAGGCGAAAACTTTCCGCGCGATCGTAAGACAGACCAAGGTCCATGCCGGCTTCGTAATATTTGAGCTTGGGACGTCCGCTGAGAATGCGGTGTACGGCGACTTCGAGCGGGGCGCGAAAATAAAACGTGATGTCCGGCACGGGCGCGAAACGGTAGAGATTACGGAGCCATTTTTGTGGACAGCCACGCGCCCCGTCGCGTGCGAACGCGGTATAGACGTAGCGGTCGGCGAGAACGAGATAATCGCCCTGCAGGAGCGGCATGATTTGCCGCTCGCAACGGTCGGCGAAATCAGCGGCGTGAAGCAAGGAGAAGGTTGTGGGCGTCAGAAGGCGTCGCTGTTTGCCGCGACGCGTGGCGGCTTTGACTAGCGGCGAGGAGTTCCACTCGGTGAAGTGGAGACGATAACCGCCGATTTCTAGCCAGCGTTTTAGAAGATAGAGCTGGGTACTTTTGCCGGAGCCGTCGGTGCCTTCGACGACGATGAGCGCTCCGGGATAGGCGCGGCTGGGGATGGGACGCCCAGGTTGAGGGAGTGTAGATTTTGCTGGTTCGGGGCGCGGCTTTTGAACTTCCTGCGTGTCCATGGGCTCATTTTCTCGCATTGTTGCCCGCGATAGTAGGTGGCAATTGTTACAGAGGCATTACACCACACTTGTAACGGGGTGTTCAAAGAGCCGGGCCCATCCGACCTAGTATCAATATCTTGCTTATGGTTTTGCAGCCGGAGCCGGTTTTGCGGTCTTCACGGCTTTCAGCGCTTCTTCGAGAGAAATTTCCTTGCCGGCGGCGTCAATCCAATGGACATCAAAAGCGCCGTCTGAAACGAGAAATACCAGGCAAGGCGTAGAGCTGAGGCAGGTCGCGCGATGAGCGTGGTGGGGCGGCAGAAATACATAGTCACCCTTGTGACCAATGAATGCCTCTTCGCCTTTCATCTGCGTTTGCAGAGAGCCGCCAGCAATCATCGCGGTCTCGCTTGGGGTGTGCCAATGAAACGGGGCGACGCAACCAGGTGCAAATTTGGCAAGGATCACGGACGGCCCTTTCGTTGGATCCCCTTGTTCCACCGCGACGGTGAAACATTCCGGCGCGTTAGGAATGGGGCTAAATTTGGCAGCGGCGGCCGGAGCAACGATCGGCTTTTGGTCTGCACCTTGAGCGAGCAAATTGCAAGATGGAGAGACAAGAAAAAATAGAGGAAGACGTTTGGAGAACATCAGGGCGCTCCTTAATCAAATTTCCGGGGGGAGGGAGAGAACTGAATGGGAATATACTCCGGAATTGCCGCTTGCTAAGGACTTTTCTGCAGTCGCAGGCGGTGTCCGTATAGATTGGAATCAGTCAGAGGGAAGGTGTCGCGGCGATGTGGGCTGAACGACTAGTTTCTGAGCTGGACGCGTCTGACGAGCGGGCACGTAGGTTATTCTGCGGGCTAAGCGCGGAGCAATTGAACTGGCAACCGGCGGATGGCGGGTGGGGCGTCGGGCAATGCCTGGAACATCTTTGCATAACGAACGAAGTGTATCTGCCAGCGATTGCGCGAGCCCTCGAAGGGAAGCCGAAAAAGCTTGTGGAGGAAGTCACGCCCGGCTGGTTTGGCCGGTTGTTTATCGAGAAATTTGTGGAGCCCTCGCCGAAACAGAAAAGGGTTTCGGCCCCGAAGAAAATCGTGCCGGGCTCGCGCGTGGAGACTTCCGTGCTCGAGAGATTTTTGGCCAGCAACAGCGCTACGCGGGAAGTAATCGGCCGGGCGCGAGAATACGATGTAAATCGGATTCGGTTTCGCAATCCGCTGATTTCAGTGATTTGGTTCACGGTTGGAACGGGACTGGAGATTATCAGCGGGCATGAGCGACGGCATTTGTTGCAGGCGGAGCGGGTGAAGGCGGCGGAGGGATTTCCGGGATAGTTGCAGGAGCGGTGCATCCCGCTTGTATTGAGTGAATCTAAAGATGCAAGGGGTTGCAGTCGAATCGAAACCGGTTTGGCGGAGGGAATACAATGCGGGATCTGGCCGGCCCCGCCGCGGGCGCCGGGGTGGCGATTCGGGCATGGTTTCCGGCGGGGGTTGATGTTTGCGTTGTGGCCCCAGGAAGTGAGCGGTGGAATTAGAAGATGCCGGCTTTGATGTGAAGGAATTTTTTTGGATTTTGGCGGAAATCGCCAACGAGAAGGCGAAGGTCGCCGGTGAGGCCGGTGAGATTGTCGTAGAGTTGCGGGTCGGAGAAAAATTTGCCGGCGGTGGTGGTGTTGTCGTTGAGCTTTGCCGTGGCAGCAGCCAGGTTGATGCTTGAGTCGCGGAGTTTGTTGTAGAGGGTGTCGTCGGTGGCGAGTTTGCCGAGAGAACCTTTTCCGGCGCGAACATCGCCGACAAGGCTGTTGGTGTTGGCGATGGCTTCCTTGGCTTGGTCGTAGAGAGTGGGGTCGGTGAGCAATTTGCCGATGGTGCCTTTGCCGGCGCGGACATCGCTGATGATGCCGTTGAAGTTGTCGAGGGCTTTGTCCGCTTTGCCGTACATTTCGTCTGAGGCGACGACCTTGCCAAGAGTTCCCTGCCCCGCCTGAATGTTGGCAATGATTTGATCGCCGCGCGCGAGGATGCTGTTGAGATGGTTGTAGGCTTGCTCGTCGGAGAGAAGTTTGCCGAGGTTGCCGTGGCCAGCTCTCACGCCGGCGAGCATGTCTTGCGCGTCGTCAGTGAGAGCGCTGAGATTGCCAAGAAGTTCGGCGCTGCGTTCGACGACTTCCTTGATGGCCTTTTCTTCCGCACCGGGGATTTCCTGATTTTCCTTGAGCGGCGTGCCCGTGAGTCCGCGTTGAATTTCAACGTAACGATTGCCGAGAAGGCCTTCCGTGACGAGGCTGGCGACGGAGTCGGTGAGAATTTCGCTTTGAAATCGGCGGTCAATGCGCATGTCAACTTCGACGTTACGATTCTTGTCCAGCAGTTTGCCGGCGACGCGCGGGACGAGTTTGACCGATTCAACGTTGCCGATTTCGACGCCGTCGAGTTTGACGGAGGCGCCGTTGGCTAGGCCGGAAACTTCGGGGAGGAAGGTTCTGATGCGGTATTTGGGGCCGAGAATGCCGGCGCCGGTGACGTAGAAAATTCCGGCGGCGAGAACGGTAAGGCCGACAAGCACGAAAAGTCCCACACGGAGTTCCGCCCAGGTGAGCTGTTTTCGATGCGGCATCTAAGACTCCCTCCGAAAGATGAGTTCCACTATCGCACAATTTCTCATGTATTTAGACCAGGAACCTTTTCAAATAAGCGTCCGAAGAAGCGGCAAGTTGCTCGGGCGGGCCTTCAAAATAGATGCCGCCATCACGGAGAACAAGGAAGCGCGTTGAAGAGGCGCTGGAATTTGCGGACGCCCCGTTTTTGGAGTTGGGGAGAACGCGATTGGAATTTTGGTCGAAATGGAAATTGGCGAGGGCAAAGCCGTCTTGCAGACGGTGGGTGGCAAGGAGCGCGGTGACGCCGTAGATATCGCGGAGGCGGAGGATGAGCGTGATGATGGTTTGCGAAGTCACGGGGTCGAGGCCGGCAGTGGGCGAATCGTAGAGAACAATGGGAGGGCGAGTGATGAGAGCGCGCGCAATGGAAACGCGGCGGCGCATTCCGCCAGAAAGTTCCGAGGGAACGAGTTCGGTGGTGTGTTCGAGTTCGACGAAGCGGAGGGCTTCGCGGACTTGCGGTTCGACGGCCTCGGGGTCGGCTTTTTCTTCTAGGAGGCGGTAGGCGACGTTTTCGGCGACGGTCATGGAGTCGAACAGTGCACCTTCCTGAAAAACGAAACCTATTTCGCGCCGGAAGCGGAGGAGTTCAAGTTCAGACATTTCGCCAAGATTTTTTCCGAGGACGTGTACGGAGCCGGAATTGGCTTTGAGGAGGCCCGCGGCGAGTTTGAGACAGAGAGTCTTTCCGGTGCCGGTTTCGCCAAGGAGGATGATCGTTTCGCGCGGCATCACGCGAAAAGAGAGGTTGTGGAGGACGTCACCTTCGTTGAAACCTATGCGGACGGAGTTGAACTCGATGGCAGGACTTTCTTGAGGCTCCATGGGAACGGTAGCTGCCATCAAAACACCTTGTTGGCGAGATAGAGCGCGAGTTTGGTGAGGAAAGCGTCGGAAATGATGATGAGGACTGAAGAGACGACGACGGCTTGCGTAGTTGCTCTGCCGACGCCCTGCGTGCCGCCGCGTACGGTGAGGCCCTTGTAGCAGCCGACGGTGGCGAGGATGAAACCGAAAGCTACGGGCTTCACCATGCCTTGCATGAGGTCGCCAAAATCGAGAGCGTCAATGGCGCGCGTCCAGAATTCGACGGCGCTGAGGCGAAGGGAAAAAACGGAAGCGGCGCAACCCCCTAGGAGGCCGACGAAATCGGCTAGGCCGGTAAGAAGCGGCTGCATGAGAATGGCGGCAAGGACACGCGGCGTCACCAGTTTGCGGCTGGGGTCGGTGCCCATGGCGCGCATGGCGTCCACTTGTTCGGTGACGAGCATCGAGCCGAGCTCGGAAGCGATGCCCGCGGCGCAGCGGCCGGCGACAAAGACCCCCGTGAGCGTGGGGCCGAGTTCGCGCACGAGCGCGATGGAGACGACGTCGCCGGTGAGTGCGCTTTGGCCGAAGCGCGTGAACTGGGAACCGGTCTGCAAAACCATGACAACGCCGATGAAAAATCCGGTGAGCAAGACGATGGGGAGCGAGCCGACACCGATATCATCCATCTGGTCGAGAAGATCCTGGAAGTAGTGCGGGCCACGAAGGAGATTGGTGAGCGATTGGGCGGCAAGGTAGGAATATTCCTGCACGCTGGCGACAAACTGCATCGCGCTATCGGTGAGCACGTCAAAAACCGAGATATTGTCTTCCCATCTCGGTTGCTCGGACACCTGAAGGGGCAAGTTTGCCACTCTGTACCTGATCCGGAAAAGATTCTCTGCCGGGACGAGGTGCACGCAGAAAAGCTCGGGAGAAGCGTAACCGTGGGATGAGGGATGCGTCAAGAACAGGTGCGATAAGAAAAATTTGCGGAGCGATGCGCTTTTGGTGGACGGTGCGGGAGAGGAGAAGATAGACTGAATGGTTTCAGGGTCAATGATTTACGCAGGGTGAGAGCGGCCCAAGCGAGTTCGCGTGAGAATGGCGATTCAAGATCGCCGGGACAAATCAGGAGGGGTGCGGAGAAATGTTGCGGTACTACACCGCGGGTGAATCGCATGGGCAGGCGCTACTGGCTTTTGTGTCGGGATTGCCAGCGGGAATGCCCGTGGATGTTGACGCGATCAATCACCAATTGCACCGGCGGCAGCTGGGTTATGGGCGTGGCGGACGGCAGAAGATAGAAAAGGATCGCGCGGATATTTTTGCGGGAGTGCGGCACGGAAAGACGATTGGCGCGCCGATTGCGCTGAGGATTGAGAATCGGGACTGGGCGAACTGGGAAAAGATTCTGCCGGTGGAAGACGACACCGAAGACGATGCGCCCGCGAAACGACTCGTGGCACCGCGGCCGGGCCATGCGGATCTGGCCGGTTCGCAGAAATTTGATTTTCACGATGCGCGGTATGTTCTGGAGCGGGCTTCGGCGCGGGAGACTGCGGCGCGGGTCGCGGCGGGGGCGTTTGGTCGGCAATTGCTGCGGACTGTTCGGGATTGAGATTGCGAGCCATACAATTCAGGTAGGTCATCACAAGCTGGAGCGTCAGGCGGGCTGGGACGAGATCAAGAAGATTTGTGGGGATTTGGAATCGCCGCTGCGATGCTTGGATCCGGCGTTGCAGGAAAAGATGAAGACGGAAGTGGATGCGGTGCTAAAAGCGGGCGATACGGTCGGTGGAGTGTTTGAAGTTGTGGCGCACAACGTGCCGGTGGGACTGGGTTCGCATGCTCAGTGGGATGAGAAGCTGGACGGGCGGCTTGCGCAGGCGGTGATGAGCATTCAAGCAGTGAAGGGCGTGGAGATCGGCGCAGGAATTTTGGCAGCGGGATCGTTTGGAAGTGAAGTGCAGGACGAGATTGCCTACGACAAGGGCGCGAAGAAGTTTGTGCGGAGTTCGAATCGCGCGGGCGGACTTGAGGGCGGGATTACGAACGGCGAAGACGTGATCGTGCGCGGGTACTTGAAGCCGATTTCGACGTTGCGGCGCGCGCTGAAGACGGCGGACATGGTCACGAAGGAGCCGGTGGCGGCAGCATACGAGCGGTCGGATTGGTGCGTGGTGCCGGCGGCGGGTGTGGCAGGCGAAGCGATGGTCGCGCTTGTGCTGGCCGATGCTTTTCTGCAAAAATTTGGGGGAGATTCGCTGAAGGAGATGAAGCGAAATTTCGAGGGATATGCCGAACAAATTGCCCAGTTCTGAAGCAGTGGCAGCGCCGCCGGAGGCAGCCGCGCCGCCGCGGAAGATTTATGAAGTGGTGAAATACGGCGATCCGGTGCTGGAAAAGCCCGGCAAGCCGGTGACGAAATTCGACGCCGAGCTGGAAGAGCTCGTCGAAGATATGTTCGTGACGATGTATGCGGCACAAGGCGTGGGACTTGCGGCGCCGCAAATCGGAAAGAGCGTCCGCCTGACGGTGGTGGACGTGACCGGCGGAAAAAATCCCGAAGCGAAAATCGTGCTGGTGAATCCGGAGATTATTCACGCGGAAGGCGAAAAGCGAGAAGAAGAGGGATGCCTTTCGATTCCGGGATTTCGGGGATATGTAGTGCGGCCGCAGTTTGTGACGGTGAAAGCGCAGAACGCAAAGGGCGAGTGGTTTGAAATTCGCGGAGAAGATTTGCTGGCGCGGGCGTTTTGCCACGAGATCGATCATTTGAACGGGATTCTGTTTTTGACCCATTTGAGCATGCTGAAGCGCGATTTGATCAGGCGCAAAATCAAGAAGCTGCGCAAACAAGGCGAGTGGTAGACGCCGGAAAGGTTTCTCCCTTGCCGGCAATGCGGATCGTTTTTTGCGGGACGCCACAATTTGCGGTTCCCTGCCTGAAGCATTTCCTGACACTGAAGGATTTCGAGATTGCTGCGGTGATTACACAGCCGGACCGTCCTCAGGGGCGCGCGCAGGAGGTGGTGTTTCCTCCGGTGAAACAAGTAGCTCTTGCGGCGGGGATTTCGGTGCACCAGCCGGAGAAGATTCGAACACCGGAGTCGGAGAAGCTGCTGCGAGAGATTGCGCCCGACGCGATTGTGATTATCGCGTACGGACAGATTATTCCGGCGCGGCTTTTGGATATTCCGCGATTGGGCTGGACCAATCTGCACGCTTCGCTGCTGCCGAAATATCGCGGGGCGGCGCCGATGCAATGGGCAATTGCGAACGGCGAGACGAAAACGGGCGTCACGACAATGCGCATTGATGCGGGGATGGATACTGGCGAGATCGCGTTGCAGGAAGAGTGGACGATTGGGCCCATGGAGACGACGCCGCAGTTGAGCGAGCGATTGTCGGCAGCAGGAGCGCCGCTAATGGAGAGAACGCTGCGCGGTCTGGCGGACGGAACTTTGAAGACGCGGGCGCAGGACAATGCGGCTGCAACCATGGCGCCGATGTTGAAGAAGGAGGATGGGTTGGTGCGCTGGAGCATGGACGCCATGGAGATTTTTAACAGGCAGAGGGCGTTCACGCCGTGGCCAGGGATTCATACGAGGTTTGGAAAGCAGACCTGCCAGTTGACGGGAAAGCCAGATTGAAGAGAAACGGCCGGACCTGGCGCTGGGCGAACTCGTGTGGGACAAAAGGAATTTGAGTGTCGTTTGCGGCGGGGGCAGCCTATTTCGTGTGGAATACGTCAAACTGGAAGGGCGCAATCAAGTGACCGCGCAGGAGTTTGGCAACGGAGCGCGTATCGCGCCTGGAGAACGCTTCGGGGAAGTCTGAATTGCGCGGCGAGTTCCCGTCATTCATAATCGCGTTTCGCATCAAATCATGTACTGCAGTAATGGAGCCTCCCTTTCATGACCGAACAGACAGGAACTTTTTAGGCGCGGGTGAGATACGCCGCGGGATGAAGGTATTGCGCGCGGCGGCGTGCTTTGTCCTGGCAGCGCAACTGGTGGTGACTCCCCGAGCGCTAGGGAGCGATCCGGACCCGGACACGAAGGCGGACAATTCCGGCAGCGGCGCTGCGGCCGCATTCGGACGTGGTGCTGAAGACGATGCAGACGGAATTGGTGCGGGCGACTTCGGGGCTCGCGAAGGGCGATCCGGCACCCTACTTTTTGAGCTACACGGTGTACGACCAGAACGTGACGATTCTGGTGGGTGCATATGGGAGCTTGCTGACGGACACGGCGGTGCAACGGCGGCAGGCCGACGTGACGATGCGCGTTGGTTCGGCAGCGCTGGACAATACACATGGACAGGCGCGTGCGAGCGGAATGAGTTCGGGTACGCTTCCCTTCGGCGAGGATCAGGATGCCATTGCGCGAGTGCTTTGGGAATTGACGGATCGCGAGTACAAGCGTGCGGCCCCGACGTTTCTGAACGTGAAGACGAATACTGCGGTGCGTGCGGAAGAGGAAGACAAGTCGCCAGATTTTTCAAAAGAGACGCCGGTGCAGCATACGGGCGAGTCACCGGCCGTTCTTGCGTTTGACAAAGCTGGATGGGAAGGCGAGATTCGGCGGCTCTCGGCGGAGTTCCGGAAGTATCCAGATGTCTACTTTGCTTCGGTTGTGCTGCAGGTACAGAACGCAAATCAACGAATGGTGAACAGCGAGGGGACGGCGATTATTTCGCCGAGCAATTCGACGCGCCTGGTGATGGAAGCTCAGACACGCGCGGAAGATGGAATGGATTTATTGCGTGTGGAGACTTTTCAGGCCCCCTCGGCTCCTGGATTGCCGAGCGAGAAAGAACTTTCGGCAAAGATTGAAAAAATGGCAGCGGATTTGAACGCGCTGCGGAAAGCTCCCGTCGCGGAGCCCTACGATGGACCGGCACTGTTGAGCGGACGCGCGGCAGCGGTTTTCTTCCATGAGGTACTCGGACACCGGCTCGAAGGCCACCGGCAGAAGGATGAAGACGAAGGGCAGACGTTTACGAAAAAGGTGGGGCAGGAAGTACTGCCGAAATTCTTGAGCGTGACCGACGACCCGACGCTGGCGGAAGTGGCGGGTATGAAGCTGGCCGGAACGTATGAATACGACAGCGAGGGAGTGCCGGCGCAACGTGTGGAAGTGATCAAGGACGGCGTGCTGAAGGGTTTTCTGACTGTCGCGCATGCCGATCAAGGGGTTTGAACGATCGAATGGGCACGGGCGAAATCAGCCGGGGTTGATGCCGACGGGACGCCAGGGAAATCTGATCGTGACTTCAACTCAGAGCGTGAGCGAGAAAGAACTGCGGCAGAAGCTGATTGACGAGGTGAAGAAGCAGAACAAACCTTACGGCCTTTATTTTGACGATATTCAGGGCGGATTCACGCTGACGACGCGGTCGCTGCCGCAAGCGTTTCAGGTGCTGCCAGTCATCGTTTACAAGGTGTATCCCGATGGGCGTCCGGATGAACTGGTGCGGGGCGTGGACATCGTGGGAACCCCGCTAGCCGCGCTAACGCGGATTATGGCCACTGGCGATCAGCAACACGTATTCAACGGCGTTTGCGGAGCAGAGAGCGGGAACGTTCCGGTTTCGGCCGTGGCGCCGGCGATGCTGTTTTCGGAGATGGAAGTGCAGAAACGTGCGCACGAACACGAGCGGCCGCCTTTGCTTCCGGCGCCTGGGTTTGAAGATAAGACGATGAAGGCGGATGCAGCCAAGCCGGAGGTGAAGCAATGAAACCCTTCCCAAGGATGGGCAGCGCTCTGCTTGGAATTGCATTGGCCGTTTCGATTGCTCCGCGCGTGAATGCGGGACCCGCCGCTGATGCGGCAGCGGCAAAATCGCTGGCCGCGGCTCACGCAGCGGCAAATGGCGATCCGCTTCTGGAAGCGCTGTTGACGGAATTGGAACGATCCAAAGACCAATTGAAAATGGACCAGGTTGCGGCGCCGTATTACATCGAATACCGCGTAAGCGACGTGGAAGAATTCCTCGCCGAGGCGGCGTTCGGCGCGCTGCGCGAGAACCAGAAGGTGCACGTGCGGTTCCTGCGTGTGGTTGTGCGCGTGGGAGATTACAAGCAAGACAGCTACTACGGCGAAGGGATGGGGCAGACGACGATTCTGCCGCTCGATAACGATCCGATTGCGCTGCGGCGACAGATTTGGCTGGCGACGGACCAGGCATACAAAGAAGCAGGGCAAGCCCTGACGCAGAAGCAGGCCACGCTGAAGCAGTTCACTGCGGACGAACATCCGGTAGAAGATTTTGCAAAGGCGCCGGTGGTCACCCTTGTGCAGCCGCTCGCTTCCCTGAAAGTGGATGAAGCAGGCTGGAAGAAGACACTAGAAGAAACGACGAATCTTTATCGCCTGTACCCCGAGATTCAATCTCTTTCGGCGCTAGCGAGGTTTTCGCTGCTGAACGAATACTTCATCAATTCGGAAGGAACCGTTACGCGCACGGGACGAAATACGTACAACGTGATGCTGACGGCGTATTACGCAGGCTCCGGACGGGATGAGGTTGGCGCGTTCGCCGGCGTGGACCGTGGGCAAGTATGAAGAGCTGCCAGCAAAGGAAAAGCTGCTGCAGGATTCAAAGGCTGCGCTGGAGACGCTGAAGGCATTGCGCCAGGCACCGATCGTGGACGAAGAGTATCGCGGGCCCGTGCTGTTTGAAGCGGACGCGGCGGACGATGTGGTCGCGGGACTGATTGGCGGCAATGTGCTTGGGCGCAAACCGCAATTGGGCGCGCCGAACCGGACGAATGGCGGCTTCGCAACGAGCTACAAATCGCGCGTGCTGCCGACGTTCATTGACGTGATTGACGATCCGACAATGAAGGAGTTTCAAGGAAAGAGCGTAGTCGGCAGTTATGACGTGGACTCGGAAGGCGTGCGTTCGCAAGCGGTGAACATCATTGATAAAGGCGTGATGATGAACTACCTGTTGGGACGGCAGCCGATTCGGGACTTCCCTGCTTCGAACGGACATGGCCGGGCCGCGCCGGCGACGCCGCCCGGACCGAATCTCGGCGTGCTGCTGCTGAAGAGTTCAGAGCCGAAGTCGCTGGAGGATCTGAAGAAGGCGATGCTGGATCGCGTGAGCAATCAAGGACAGAAGTTTGGATACCGCGTGGTGACGCATGGGCGGTTCGGCGCCGCGGCTGCTGTATCGTGTGTATGCAAAGGATGGGCGCGAAGAGCTGGTGCGCGGGGCTGTGTTCAGCGAATTGGACATTCGCGCGCTGCGAAGCGATTTGAGCGCGGCGGGAAACGATCCGCTGGTGAGCAACCGCGCTGGCTGGCGTGGCGACTACCGTGATTTGCCCTTCGCTTCTGTTCGATGAGCTGCAAGTGAAGCGCGCGGATACAAGCAAAGATAAGTTGCCGGAATATCCGCCGCCGCCGCTGATAAAGAACTAACCCCGGTTGCGACAAGCAAAATGAGCGACGAACCGCAGACCATAGAAAGTAGCGAACCGCCAGAAGATAGGCCGCGCCAGCAGTCCTTTGTTGAGGGAGTGAAGGAGAGGCTTCAGTGGGCGGCGCGGATGTCGCTGCTCGTTTTCATCTTGGCAGCAGCGGCGTTTTTGAGCGCGATTACCGCGATGCGGATTGCGATTCACGGGCGCGAAGTGAGCATGCCGAACCTTGTCGGGAAAAATGTGAGCGAAGCGGGAGGCCTGCTGCGGTCGGCCGGACTGGGGTTGCGTGTGGCCGATCATGTTTATTCGGATTTGCCGATCAACGTGGTGGTAAGGCAGACACCGTCGCCGGGAATGCAGATGAAAGTGGCACAGCAGGCGCATGTGGTGCTGAGTCTCGGGCAGCGGCAATTGCAGATTCCGGCGATTGAAGGAAATTCGCTGCGCGTTTCACGGATTGAATTGTTGCGGGGCGGATTGCAGGTGGGCGAGGTTTCGAATCTGGCGATAGCGGAGCAGCCGGTGGACACCGTCGTGATCCAGAATCCGAAACCAGGGCCGGGCGGGGCAACGCCGCGCGTCGATGTGCTGGTTTCGGCTGGGCCGCACGAAGCGTCTTACGTAATGCCGCATCTGGTTGGATTGAATGAAGCAAGAAGCGCAGCGGCGGCTGGAAGCGAGCGGAATTAAGCGGAAGGTGAATGGCGTTTCGGCGCCGCAATGGCCGCACGGGATGGTGATTGATCAAACGCCAATGGCCGGGGCGCGATTGAGTGCTGCAGCGCAAGTGGAGTTGACTACGGCGGATTGACCAGCCGAGTCATGTTGACGCCTTGTCCCGATCCTCGCTTCGGACAGCCTAGCAGTGAGTGCCGATGGCGGAGCGGCCTGGCTACACCATGTATTTGAGGGATTCGTCGATTAGCTTTTGCGTTGCAGCGTGGATTTCTTCTTTGCCTTCGTATTCCATTGAAAAATAGCCTTTGTAATTGGCGGCTTTGGCAGTGGCGAAATTGCCGGCGAGGTTTACTTGCATTTCCTTGCCTTGCTGTGTTGTCGCGGTTGGTTTGACGTGCGAAATGGCGTAGGCGAGCGGGAAAAGTGCTTTGACCGCGCGGGCAGCGAAAGCGGGATCGCCGGAGCCGTAGGAGTTGCCGAAGTCGGGCAGTGCGCGGACGTAGGGATGATTTACTTTGCGAACGAGCCTTTCGATAAAGAAGGCGTCTTCGCTGACCAGGTTGTCGTTTTCAAGATGAACGACGACGTTTTTTGAAGCCGCGTAGTCGGCAACGGGCTCGAGGCTTTCTGCAGCGTGATCGAGATTGGGAGCGTTTTTCACGGAGGACATGGACGTACGCACGCTGGGCGCCCCGATAGCGACGGCGACATCGATCCACTTTTTGGCTTCGGCGACGGATTTGGCGCGGGTGGCGGCATTCAGCGTCGAAATAACTGGTGTCCATGTCGGCAGCAATGTTGACGGCGTGCGTTCCACTTTTTTCAAGGGCGTTGCGAAATTGATCGAGATACGCGGGTTCGAGTGACTTGAAGTAGCGATTGTATGGTTCGATGTTTACCACATTAAATTTGTCACGTACGTAGCCTCCGAAATCCTTCATCTCCATCGCGGGAAGTTTCTGATCGCGCTCGTCGTTTTGTGGGGCGTCGATGATGAAGCGGAAAGCCCAGGCGGAAATGGCGAGGCGGGCGCGAGGGCGGCGGGAAAGTCAATTTGCGGCGATTGCGCTTTCCTGGCCGCAAAAGAAAAGCTTCCCGCGGCACAGGCGACGGCTCCCGCTGCGGACATTGCTTCGATAAATTTGCGGCGATTAATCGACACTTCATTCCCTCCACATTTCGCCAGAAAAGACTATCCGAATCGACCGGCGGAGTCCCGTTCAATTTCAGTCGAACAGCAGCATAGACTTCTAGCGCAAATAGCCCCAGTTGTGGAGCTTGTCGGAATCTTCGGCCCAGCGGTCGCCGATGTCGGTGCGGTAGTACATGTTCGGGATGAGAATGTTTTTTATGCGGGAATAGACCTGCGCCTGGGCTTGCTTCATGGTTTGGCCGAGGCCGACGACGACAAGGACGACGCCGGAAGTGCCGGCAATAAGCCACTGGCCGTTCACTTGTTTTACGTCTTCGATGTGGACCTGGTCCGGCGTTCCGCGTTTGAAGACGATGGCGTTGTTTTTGGAAAAAGATTCGAACGTTGGCTCATCGTCAAATGGAAACGGCGGGACGACGATGCGAATGCCGATCTGAAAGCCGCTGCGCGTGCGCCATTTCGGTTCGGCACCGGTGGCTAACTCCCAGAAAAAATCGCTGATGGGCGTGAGCATGCCTTCCTGCTGAATGCTGATGGTGGGATAGCCGAAGCGCGAGGTGAATTCGAGCGGATAGATGCCGTTGCTGTTGACGATGCAATTGAGGTCGATGTAGCCGACGTAGCCTTCTTCGGCGAGCTTTGGCTCCATTTTGAGTAGCGTGCGATTGAAGAGCGCGTTCGGCTCGCTCCAAAACATCGCGGTGCCCATTTCGCCGGTGGGAGGGCCGACTTCGCCGGGGAAAAGCTTCTTGTGTTCGAAGTTGATGTTGATGGGCGTGACGAATCTTTTGCCGTTGAAGAAATGCGCCGACGGCGACTTCGACGCCGTTGATGCGGCGCTGGAGTTGAAAAACTTTGATTTCGTCGGAGAAGGCTTTTTTGTAAGCTTCGAGCATGCGGATGACGTCTTCGCCGTCTTCTTCTTCGCCGACAAAGAGGCGGCGCTTGACGTTTTGCGCTTCGCCGCTGGGCTTGATGACGTAGCGATCAGGATTCTTCTTGACGAATTCGATGGCAGGATCGAAAGAGTCGAAATCTTCGTAGGGGATGATGTTGACGCCGGCTTTTTTCAGTTCTTCCTGGCCGAAGGAGCGATCGTCTTCGAGATTGTCGGTGTACGGCGTGCCGCCAATGACGGGCTTGCCGGTCGCGCGCAGCGCTTGCGCTTTCGCGCCCTGGCCGAGAGTGTCGTCAAAGACGACAATGTCGGCCCACTTCGCGTCTTTTTCCCAGTCTTTGGATTTGGGGACAAAACCGTCCGCGATGTCGCGTTCTTTTTCGTTGTCGATGTAATAGCGGACGTCGTGGCCTTCTTTGAGGACTTGCCAGGCGATATCGCCGATGAGGCCGCTGAGCGAGGCGAAGAGAAATTTCTTTTTGTCCATGAACGAAACGCGCCCTCCGAGCGGCGCGGCTTTCACAGTGTAAACTGGCAACCGCGCCTTCGGGTGTTACAAATCGTTCATGTTTCTGTAACGCGAGACAGCGGCGATAAGAATTACTTCATTTGGCCGACTGCTTTTTGTGCAGGTTGGTGCAGACGTCCAGCGCGTTGTTGGGATTGATGGCGCTGTCGTCAAATTCGACATGTTGGATGACTCCCTCTTTGTCGATGACGATGTTCGCCCGCTGCGCCCACTGGTATTTTCGCTCTTGACGTCGTATCCCTTGAGGATGCCGTAGTCGTTGAGCATTTTCTTGTTCATGTCGCTCAGGAGGGGAAATTTGACATCAATCTGCTTGGCGAATGCTGCGTTTGCTGCGGGGGAATCCATACTGACGCCGAAAACTGCGGTTTCATTTGTGATCGATCTTACCGGAAGCGAGTCCAGCCTGGACCGCCTGAAGTTGTTTCGTTCAACCACCGGTAAAGGCGAGAACGTATACGGCGAGAAAGACATTCTTCTTGCCGCGGAAGTCCGAAAGCTTGACGGGTTCCCATTTGTCGCTGAGCAGACTGAAGTCCGGAGCGTGATCGCCAACTTTGAGCGTGGTCTTGGCGATTTGGTCCGCGTTTTGGGAGTGGACTGGCAGGGCCAGCGAAATTGGCAGAGCTGCGGCCAGAAGAGTGAAGCAACAGCACGTCTTATTTGCAAAATGGCCTCCTTTCTAAAGGCGAAGAGAACTGTATCGCACGGGGAGTGGCAAGAGAAGGAGGATTTCCATTGGGGTGAAGGGAACATTTATGGGATGGCTGCGTACTTAACCTCAGAAAGGTGTGTGCCCATGTCTCGCGTGTTTGCACGTAGATTCACGACTGGTGTGGTGGCCTTTACTTCTTGTATTTGGCGGATATGGACTGGTGCTTGCGAAGGCGTCCCGCAAGGCCGGTCACGCAGGATTCCGACGCGGGCATTCCGGTTCAAGCTACAGGCTTCAGAAAAGGAGATTGGCTTGCCAGATTTATCCTGGCGCAACGCCGCACCACGACGATAAGGGAGACTCTTCGGCCGCGAATCTTGGTCTGTGGGGAAGTTCGTTTGGCTTCAAGTTAGTGGTGTTGAAGATGGAATCAAAGGACAGTCCGGCGAAAGTTGCCGCGTTCTACCAGAAGGCGCTGGCAAAGTACGGGAAGGTTGTCGATTGCACGCACGGGGAGCCAAAACCGGATCCGAAGAACGGAGCAAAGAGCGCGAATATTCTGACCTGTGAGGATGAAAAGCCGGAAGCGGGTCGAATGTTGTACAAAGCGGGCAGCAAGAACAAGCAGCACATCGTGCAGGTTCAACCGAACGGGCAAGGAAGCGTTTTTCAGATGATCTTTATTGATACGCGCGGAATGGATGACGAAAAACCGCTGTGAAAAGAGTGCGAAGGATTTCGGCGGCTTTGGCATTGGCGTTATTGCTGGGGATGTCTTGCGCGCGAAGCCAGGATGCGACCCCGATTCGCGCGAGCGTAAATCTGGTGAGCGTGAGTTTTACGGCGCGGGATTCGCGCGGCGCGTTGCTGGACAAGCTCGCGCAGGACGACGTGGAAGTGCTGGAAGATTCCGTACCGCAGAAGATTTCGTTTTTTGCCAAGAGCAGCGATATGCCGCTCACGCTCGGGCTCATCGTGGACGCGAGCGGGAGCCAGGAGAAATTCTCGAAGAAACACGAAAAAGATTTGGAAGTTTTTTTGAAGCGGGTGCTTGGGCCGCAAGATCGCGTATTTTTGTTGTGCTTTGGCAATCATCTGCGACTGGTGAGCGATTTCACGCAGTCGGGCGAAGAGGTGATTCGTCATTTGAAAGAGTACGAGAAGAGTTACGGGCGATTCCCGGAGCTTGGGCCGAGAGAAGACCGCGATCTGGGGACGGCTTTCTACGATTCGATTTATTATTCGGTTGTGGAAAAGCTGCAAAGCGAACCGGGGCGGAAGGCTTTGCTGATTTTCAGCGACGGGGAAGACAATTCAAGCGCGAACGACATGATGACGACGGTCGAGGAGGCGCAAACCGCCAATGTCCTGCTTTACACCATTCGGTACACCGAACCGGAGAAGAACGGCCAGCTTACGGCACGCAACAAGTATGGTATGAAAGTGATGGACCGTCTTGCGAAAGATACCGGCGGAGCGCACATTGATGCCAGAGCCATGAACCCGCAGGAATATTTTCAGCAGATTGCCGAGGAGTTGCGGAGGTCGTACACGCTTTCCTATTACCCGACAAATCCGATGAAGGATGAAAGCTTCCGGCGCATCGTGGTGAAGCCGAAGCAAGACGGCGTCAAGATTCGCACGAAGAGCGGCTATTTCCCACGAGCCGGCGAAAACCCCAAGTGAAGGCGCTGCGCCTACTGCAAAACGTCCCATTTCTTGCATTCGCCGATGGTCAGTCGCCCGGCCACCAACTCGCCCGCCTTGTAATGAATGACACCGTCGTCGGTAACGCAAAAATTCCGGGATCCCGTACTTGCGCTCTCCGGTTTGGCCATGGCAACAAAATGCATGCAATTCCCTTCCTTGCAAGGGAAACTGCCAAGGCGGAACTGGTAGCCGGATTTTGTGCACCAGGCGTCGCCTTTGCATGTGGGACCACCCAACGAGGCATCAACTAAGTTTGCGTGTTCTGGCGATTCCGCTTCGCCGCCTTCGGGATCAGGACCGAGATTGGATAGGTTTGGCGAGTAGCCTTTGTTGGGGTAAGCGCTTGCGTAAGTAACTTGAGCGACGGTAATGGTCCGCAGGCTTCCAACAGCGCTTGCCTCGTTGGCTGCCAATCGGGATTTGAGCAAATTAGGGATCGCGACGGCGGCTACGACCAGCAGGCCGCCGATATCGAGGGTACTGTTGCCGCTGGCTTCGCTTATGGCGGAATCTTCTCCATAAAAACAGAACACCGCGCCGGGTGAATCCTTCGTGCTTGTGAAAGCAGAGTGGCAGGGTGAAACGCGAACCGCTGCATTTCCAGCGCTGCAAGCGCTGTCAGGGTTTTCGTACAAGATTGCAGAAGCCAGCGAAGAACGGCCGGGAGGAAGCGCATCGCGGAGTTTTGCAGACTCTCCGAGTGAGCTTCTGGAGGTGTACAGTCTTACGGCTTCCGCTACGGCGGAGTGGCTAGCCCCGCGACCAGAAAACCGTCCACGAATGCGTAGTCGATTTCATAAGGCTTCGGGGTGGATGGAACCTGTAGCGTGTAATAGGTAGTGCCGGCTTCATCGGCTTGTTCGGACTTGATCTGGGCAAGGGCGAGCAAGGTCGAGATTGTTTTCTGAAGATGAGCCGCGTCTTTCACGCTGACCATCGTCTTCCAGACAGGATTCGGCGGAGTGAATGAATCGAGTTCGAACACAAGTTCGCCACCGAGAAGGCCTACCAAATCGTCGTTGATGCTCAATCCCAGCGCTTTTTCCGCCTGCGGTAGCGAGTCAAAGGGGTTCGCGGGGCCGGGGGGGTACATCGCTTTTACCTGTTCAAAGATTTGCGCGGGGCTGGTCAGCGTAAAGGCCGCTGCGAGGATGGTGTCCGGCGAAACGAAGTCCATGCTGCGAAGCGGGCCGGGCTTTGCGAGCCACGCCGCAAAACCGTGTCGCGGTCCGTTAAAGCTCAGTTCCGATTCGCTGATTGTTTTTGCGCCAAGCTCTTTGTGTTCCCAAACAAAGTATTTCACATCCTCGAAACCACTGTTTTTGAAGCCGATATCGTCTTTCACGCTGGACGGGCTTTTGCGCAAGATCGTTTGAAGATCCACGGCCGCGAGCATGGTCAGACCACCTTGATATTCCATCGCCGCCCGCTTGCCAAACGGGGTGGACAACAGGCCTGCGTTCGATTTTTTGTCGAGCTGCGCGCTGAAGCTGCGCAATAGTTTCAGATCTTCGGAAGCAATGATGAAATCCGGGCGCACGAGCACCAGGAGATCGCCGGATTTCAACGTGCCAAGCACCGTTGCCAGCTTCTGCGGGTCCATCACGTGGACTCCGGCTTTTGCTTCTCCGCCGTATTGCTCGATCAGATCCGAGAGAAATTTTTGCAGGCCCGGTTTGCGAACTTCGGCAACGGCCAGGAAGTTCGGATCCTTTACTTCCATGGGAGCAGCGAAGACAATTTCATCGCCAAGAAACTGGCTGAGCTGGGAAAATTTCTCTAGGCTTTCTTCTATTTTCGGACCGAGGGTAGCCATCTCGCCGCGGTTCCACGTGGCGCGGAGCTCGTCGTCTTCTTTCAGCTGTTCTTCCAAGAATTGAATGGCCTGGTGGGCGACGTCCCCATAGTTTGCAATGGCTGCGAATCCTACAGTGGATTCGGGCAAAAGGGGTAGAAGGCGGCTCTCCGTGCGAGGAGCGGGAAGCTTCACTTTGCCTTGAAACTTCGCGTTGAGAGCAAGAGCCTTGGCGAACAAGTGCGCGACGTCAGCCGCTTCCTGACTCGAAGCAGCGCTTGTTTGCGCGGACACCTGTTTGCCCTGGGCGCGAGCGAAGGAAGCGAAAAGCAGCAATACGGGAATTGCGACGGCCAATTTGAGCCACAAGTTGGGCCCCAGGGACGAGAAATTGGGGAACGGGCGGGGTGACATTGTTTCGTCCTCCATCAGGAATGACTCAGGATAGACCGGAGCCCGCCGAATGGATTGCGACATTGGGGGACATTCTTGCAAAAGTGCCGGTTGAGTAACGTCCGGCGAGCCCGCCCCGGAAATTTATAACTGTTCTGTTCCTGCAGAGGCAGACGGCGAGGCAACCCGAAGCTGCCGCCGCGTGCATCCCAGCAAGGGGGTAGTCTGGCCAGACCTGTCTGAAAGGGCAACTTTAGGCGAGCACCTGACCGACCGTTCAGGCTATACTTAGACGTTGCGCGCGGGGTACTGTTACCTGCCCGTGGGGGACTCGGGGTCCTGAAGGCGGCGCGACAACCCAAATTTCAGATGGTGAGGTGAAGTTTGCGCCGCAATCTGTTCGCATGCACCACGGCTGTAACCCTCCTGCTAGCTGTCACCGCAGCTGCCCAAAACACCGGAAAAGTACGAAGAAACCCAGCACAAAAAAAGAAGGACGCTCCGGCGGCCGATACGGATAGTTCCGCGGCGCCGGACAAAGTTCTCTACGACCGGGCGGTAAAGGATATCAAGAAGGGCCGTCACGAAGTCGGGCGCTTGACACTGCAAACGCTGATCAACACCTACCCCGACAGCGAATATCTCGCCAAAGCAAAGCTGGCGATTGCGGATTCCTATTACAAGGAAGGCGGCACGGCCAATCTGACGCAGGCAATCGCCGCGTACAAAGACTTTATCGTGTTCTTCCCTTTCCTGCCGGAAGCGCCCTACGCGCAAATGCAAGTGGCGATGACGCATTACAAGGAGATGGAAAAGCCGGATCGCGACCGCAGCGAAGCGCGCGCGGCGGAAGATGAGTTTCAGACGTTCCTAAACAAATATCCGAACGATCCGCTCGTTCCGGAGACCACGCAACGATTGCGCGAAGTGCAGGAGATTCTGGCCGAGGGTGAGTTCCGCATCGCTTACTACTATTACGTAAAGCCGGACCGCCGCGCCGCTGCAGGGCGTTTGATTTCGCTGACGAAGCGGTATCCGCTCTACAGCCAGTCCGACAAAGCGCTGTGGATGCTTGGCGACATTTTTGAAAAGAGCGAGAAGAAGGAGATTGCGGCGATCTATCTTTCGCGCATCGTGCGGGATTATCCACTCTCCCCGCTGGCGGCGGATGCCAAGGACAAGCTCGTGAAGTTTGGCGTGCCCGTTCCGCAACCAGATCCGAAAGCGCTGGCATGGATGCAGGCCGAACAGAGCGCGCCGCGCCAGAAATCAAGCATGGTGGGTAAATCGATGGTGTTGTTTAAATCCAACCCCGAGCGAGAGAAACGGATGGCGGCGCAGAATGGACCGCCGCAAATGCAGCCGGATACGGATACGGTCTCTGTGGCGACATCCTGTCGGGCGGCGGTGGGCAGGCGCGTTTGGGCGGCACCGGCGGTTCCACACCGGCAACAAATACGGCGGTGGTAGAAGTCGCAACGCCGGGCAGCGGAGCAAGCGGCGGGTCGACTGTTGAAGCTCCGGCGGACGCTCAGGGAGCGACCACGGACCCGAATGGGACCGACGCTGCCCCGTCGGATCCGAATGCAGCGCCTCCCGCAGCGGGAACTTCCACCGATGCCACGGGCGCGGCAAATGCCACGGCTGCTGGAGCCGATGGCACACAGCCTGCGAATGCGCAGTCCGCCGACGCAACGAAACCGGCTGATGGCACGCAACAAGCCCTGCAAGCACCAGCAGCAAAGAATCGACCAGCAAGAAGAAAAAGGGGATTAAGAAGATCATCCCCTGGTAGTCAGACTGGCCGCGGGCGGCTTGCGCCTTTACGTTGGTCGAACTTCGGCCAGTTATTCAACTAGGCACGCCCCGTGTCTACTTCCGACACACTACAGTTCCAACTTCGTTGACGCACCCCTCCCTGGGTGCTCCAATACAAGAGTGGTACCGTGTCTGCGGCCTGCTTGTGCCGCGACATGCCGTGTGGGTTCCCGGAGGATGTTTCGGTGGCCAAGATTCTGGTTGCGGACGACAACAGCAACATCCAAAAGATGGTTGGACTCGCCCTGAAGGATCAGGGCATTGACGTCGTTGCCGTGGGCAATGGCGAGGCTGCCGTTCGCAAAATTTCCGATATAAAGCCAGATTTGGTACTTGCCGACGTTTTCATGCCGGTCCGGAATGGATATGAGGTTTGCAAGTATGTGAAGGACGATTCCACGCTTTCGCATATTCCTGTGATTTTGCTGGTGGGCGCGTTCGATCCGCTGGATGAGCAGGAAGCGCAGCGAGTTGGCGCTGACGGCGTCCTGAAAAAGCCCTTCGTTCCGCCCGATCCGCTGATTTCGATGGTGAAATCCGCTCTGGCACGCGCGGGTGTTTCGATTGGCGCAAAAGAAAAGGAACCGGAGCCGGAACCAGTGAAGGCAGAGCCGTTCAAGCCGCTGGCACTGCACCCTCCCCGCGCCGCGACCCATCGTGGAAGAAGCGCCGCTCGAAGATATTCCCGTGCGGCCCGCGCCGATTAGCATTGATCGCGGAGCGCAGCCTTTGGCGTTTGGCAATTTGCTGGAAACTGCCGAGGATGAGCAGGACGTTGCCGAACTTGTTTCGCCGGTGCGCATGGAACGAGATTGGAAGTCGGGGTCGGAAGACGAAGAGATGGACGTGGAAGAAGAACAGGAAGAATCCGGTCCATCGTGGCGTCCAGGCGCAACCGATTCAGAGGAAGACGGAATTCCAGCCGGCAAAAAGGATTGGCGAGAAGCGGCATTTGCTGGCGTTCCAGACAACCCATCTCAGCCAGCCTACGGCGTGGCGGAAGAACGAAGAGCCTGCGGCGGAACTGGTCGGGGCGGAACAGAATTCGAGCCCTGCGCCTTCTGCCTATTCCAGCGGCAATTCCTGGTCTTCGCCGAAAACCGACGACGTTTCTTCTCCCGAAGCGATTGTGATGCCGGACATTATTTCGGTGACTCCGGTCCAAGAATCAGTTCCAGTCGAAGTGCCTGCAACAGTCTCTGCGCCGGCTCCTGTGCCCGCGGCACCTGCAGAAGTCTCGGCGCCGTCGAATAATTCGTGGATGAGCGTTGCGCCGAGCCCGTGGGATGCGGAAGTGGCAAAGGCGAGCAAGCTTGCGGCTACCTGGGATACGGCGGTGGCCGTTGCAACCGAGCCGACTCCGACCGCAACTGTGATTCATGAAACGGTACCGGATCCGACTCCTGAGCAAGTTGCAGCAGCCTTGCCGGCTGAGGCGGTGGAAGAAATTCGTGAAGAAGCGGCGCACGTCGTAGAACAGGCCGCGCCGGTTGTTCCGCAGCGGCGGCGCCACAAGTGGCTGCGGTTCCCGGGCCGGATGTGGATGATCATGGTCGCGAAGGTTCTTGCCAGGATGGACCCGTCGGTCTTTCAAGCAATGACCAAGGAACTAATGAAGCCGGTCATCGAGTCCATCGTTCGCGAAGAACTCAACAAGAAGTAATTCCCTTTTTACAATTTGCATTTACTTGGGATTCGGCGCCTTGCGTTGACGTGCTCTCTTTTCTCCCCGTATAGTTGAAAATTGCATTTTCACGATTGTTTCCGCTGTGGCGGTGTGCCCCACTTAGGATAGGAGTTTTACGAGGAATGGCTCGCGAAATCGCCAAGGCGTATGACCCGCAGCTCATTGAGAGCAAGTGGGCCGAATTTTGGTCGAACGACGATTTGTTCAAAGCGGATCCTGCCGCCCCGGGACCCGCGTTTTGCATAGTGATTCCTCCGCCGAACGTGACCGGCTCGCTGCACATTGGCCACATGCTGGACCACACCGAGATTGACATCCTGACCCGCTGGCACCGTATGCGCGGTTACAACACGCTTTATTTGCCTGGAACGGATCACGCGGGCATTTCGACGCAGCGCGTGGTGGTACGACAATTGGCGGAGCAAGGAATCAATTACCGCAACCTGGGCCGCGAAGAGTTCGTCAAGCGCGTTTGGAAATGGAAGGAAGAAAGCGGCGGGACGATTCAGCGGCAGATGAAGCAGATCGGCGAGAGCTGCGACTGGTCGCGGGAGAAGTTCACTCTATCGCCGGATCTTTCGCGCGTGGTGCGCGAAGTGTTCGTGCGGCTGTACGAAGATAAATTGATTTACCGCGCGAACCGGATGATGAACTGGTGTCCGGTGTGTTTGACGGTACTGAGCGATCTGGAAGTTTTGCACGAGGAACGCTTGGGACATCTATGGCACATCAAGTACCCGGTTACTGGATCGAATGAGTTCGTGGTTGTGGCCACTACCCGGCCGGAGACTCTGTTTGGCGATACGGCGGTGGCGGTAAATCCGGAAGACGAACGCTACAGGGAATTGATCGGCAAGAAAGTGAAGCTGCCACTGACGAACCGCGAGATTCCCGTAATTGGCGATTCCTATGTGGACAAAGAGTTCGGCACCGGCGTGCTGAAGATTACGCCGGCGCACGATCCAAATGACTTTGAAGTGGGGCAACGCCACGGATTGCCGTTGATTGACGTGATGACCGAAGACGGCCGCATGAACTCCGATGCGGGCGCTTACGCGGGCATGGACCGCTTCGAAGCGCGCAAGAAGGCTGTGGCCGATTTGCAGGCGCAGGGACTGCTGGAAAAAATTGTGGACCACACGCACGCGGTGGGCTTGTGCGAACGCTCGAAAACGGTGGTTGAGCCGCGCGTTTCGACGCAGTGGTTTTGCGCGATGAAGACTTTGGCAGAGCCGGCGCTGACGGCGGTCGAGCGCGGCGATATTCAGATTGTTCCGGAGAATCGGCGCCAGGAATACCTGTTCTGGATGCGGAATATTCGCGACTGGACGCTTTCGCGGCAGCTTTGGTGGGGCCACAGAATTCCCGCCTGGTACTGCGCAGAACACGGGCATGTGACCGTTTCGCGCGAAGATCCGGTTGGGTGCGCAACTTGTGGATCTCAGAAGCTGAAGCAGGACCCGGATGTGCTGGATACGTGGTTTAGTTCGGGTTTGTGGCCATTTTCCACGCTTGGTTGGCCGGAAAAGACGGCGGACTTCGAACGCTATTACCCGACGAGCGTGCTCATCACCGGCTACGACATTTTATTTTTTTGGGTAGCGCGCATGGCGATGCTCGGGATTCACTTTACGGGGCAAGTGCCGTTTCGCACAGTTTATCTGCATTCCCTCGTGCGGACGGGCTCGGGCGAGAAGATGTCGAAATCGAAAGGCACGGGGCTCGATCCAGTTGCGTTGAATCAACAATATGGAACGGACGCGATGCGCTTCTGCCTGGCTTCCATGGCTGCGCCGGGAACGGACATTGTCCTTTCTGAGGACCGTTTGCTCGGGGCGCGGGCGTTTGCGAACAAGATCTGGAATGCAGCACGGTTCTTGTTTGTAAACCTGGAAAAATACGAACAGACCGGCGCTTGCCTGGAGAACCTGGCTGCGCCTGACGTGCGAGCGGGTGCGCCGTATGCCTGCGCCGGAAAAGTTCCGCTGGCGGATGCCTGGCTTTTTGCGCGGTTGGCGGAGACAAGCGAAGCCGCGAATCAAGCTCTCGAAACCTGCTACTTTCACGAAGCCGCGCAGCAGATTTACCAATTCTTCTGGGGCGACTTCTGCGACTGGTACATCGAATGGGTAAAGCCGGAATTGCAAAACACCGATGCGGAACGGGCCGAAGTTGCGTGGAAGAATTTGTTTGCAGCATTTGATGCGGCGTCTGCGGCTGCTGCATCCGGTAATGCCCTTTCTGACCGAAGAGCTTTGGCATCGGCTTCCGCAAAAGACGGGCGCAAAGTCGATTGCGCTCGATACGTATCCCGTTGCGAAGGAACACTGGAAGAACGCGGCGGCGCTTAAGGAATTCGCTTTCCTTCAAGACGTGATCAAGACGTTGCGCGAGGTACGTGCGCAAATGAAGCTCGATCCGAAGAAAAAGGTGAAGGCGGAGTTCTCGAGCGCGGAAGCGGGACTGCGCGCGTCGCTAACCGCAAATCTCGAAGCCGTTTCGCGCCTCGGAATTCTTTCCGAGATGGCTATATCGGCGAACCGGTTCGAGCAGACCGGCGGCTCGGTGCGTTCCACGGCTCAGTTTGACCTGCGGATTGAGTATACGGAAGTCGTTGACGTGGCCGGCGAATCGGCTCGACTGAAAAAGGAAATCGAAGGGCTCGCGAAAGCGATCCAGTCCAAGGAAAAACAGCTTTCGAATGAAACGTTCCGCAGCCGCGCGCCAGAGGACATCATCAAAAGCATGGAAGCCGCACTGGCCGAGCAGAACATCGAGCTTGGGAAACTGCAAGACCGCTTGTCTCAACTGGGCAGTTGAGTCATAGTCCACCAAACAACCATGAATTGGGATTCGGAATACGTTTCGGGGCTTGTGCAGCACGCGCTGGCGGAAGACGTCGGTTCGGGCGACGCCACAGTGCTAGCCACGATTCCCGGGTCCGCCATCGGGCACGCGCACATCATGGCGAAGCAGGATTTGATTTGCGCGGGTCTGCCGCTGGCGAAGGCGGTTTTCCGCGCGCTCGATCCAACCATGCAAATCGAATTTCGCACGCAAGATTCCGATACCGTGACAAGGGGAAGCGATCTGTTGCATCTGGACGGCGGCGCACGCGCCATCCTCACAGGCGAACGCACGGCACTGAACTTTCTGGCCCACCTCAGCGGCATCGCGACCCTGACTCAGAAATTCGTCGAACAACTTGCCGGAACGAACTGTCGCATCCGCGACACACGCAAAACCACTCCCGGCCTGCGTTTGCTCGAAAAATATGCCGTCAAAATGGGCGGCGGCACCAATCACCGCATCGGTCTCTATGACGCTGTGCTGCTGAAGGAAAATCACATTTCGTTGTCAGGCGGAGTTCAACAAGCCCTCGGACAGGCGCATGCTTACACCGCGCTCCATGCGCGCCCTGCCCCGATGACCGCCTACGAAGAGACCGAGCCGCCTTCTCGCACCGTGGGAACACCGCTGCCCGTGCAAATCGAAGTTCGCAATTTGGATGAGCTGCGACAGGCGGTCGAAGCAGGGGCGGATTCGGTCTTGCTGGACAACATGAGCGTCAAGCAGGCTCGAGAAGCGGTCGAGCTCGCAAGAAACTTGCGTGCCAGCGTGCTCATCGAAATTTCCGGCGGCATCACCCTGCAAAACGCGCGCGGTTACGCAGAAACCGGTGCGGATTTTCTCTCCTCCGGATCCCTTACCCACTCCGCGCCTGCCGTGGACTTGAGCCTCCTTGTAGATAGCATCGTAGACAAGTAAGCTCGGACGCGCGCGAATTCCCGCATGCCGAAATCGAAGCCAGTTTTGCCCGGGACGACGGACCGCCGCATTACGGCGCTGGTCACGCTGCTCGCGGAAAATTCGACAATTGTCATTAGCGGTGCCCGGATCGCTCGCGAAATCGGTGTATCGCGTTCCACGGTTTGGCGCTGGGTGCAAAAGCTGCGCGAACTCGGTGTGCGCGCCAAAAGTCACCCTCGCACCGGCTACTATCTGGAAAAAGTTCCGGACCTGCTCACGCCCGACATGCTGAAGGTGCGGTTGAAGGGCAGCATTTTCGGCAAACACATCTACCACTACCTGAAGACCGATTCGACAAATCGTGTCGCAATGGAACTTGGCAACGCCAATGAACCGGAAGGCGCGGTCGTTCTGGCGGAAGAGCAGACGGCTGGCCGCGGCCGCGCGGGCCGCTCATGGCATTCCGAACGCGGCACGGGCATTTATATGACGCTGCTGCTGCGCCCGAAAATCTCTCCCGTGCAAGCGCCGCTCCTCACGATGATGGCTGGACTGTCGGCGCAAGCGGCGATTCAAGCGCAGACAGGCCAAACCGTCGATCTCAAATGGCCAAATGACCTGATGCTGGCTGGCAAAAAACTTGGCGGAATTCTTACGGAAATGTACGCCGAGCCTTCCCAGGTGCGATTTGTAATCGTTGGCATCGGCATCAATACGAATCAGGAGAAATTTCCAGCGGAACTCGGTTCTACCGCCACTTCCTTGCGTGCGCAAACCGGGCGCGCTCAATCGCGCATGGAATTGCTCGTCCGTTTGCTGCGCGAATTCGAAACCGATTACAATCGTTTTCTGCGCGAAGGAGCCGCAAGCGTGACCAAGCGGTTTGAATCGGTTTCAAGCTATGCCCGCGGCAAGCGCGTCAGCGTTTCGAACGGGACGGAAAGCTATTCGGGCGTGACAGCAGGCTTGAGCCCCGAAGGCCTGCTGCGCGTGGAGCGCGAAGGCGGAGAAATGGTGACGGTAATTGCAGGCGATGTGCGAGAGGCAGGCTAAATGCTTCTGACGATTGACGTCGGAAACACAAACAGTGTGCTGGGTGTCTTCCGCGGCGAAGAGTTGATCGCACATTGGCGACTGACAACGGCGCGCCTGCAAACTGTCGACGAGTACGGCGTCCTGACGCGGAACCTTTTCACGTTGAAAGATCTCGATCCGAAATCCGTGAACGGCATCATCATTAGCTCCGTTGTTCCCCCGGTGAACTGGACGCTCGGCGAAATGGCGAAGATCTATTTTGGGCAAAGGGCGCTATTCGTCGAACCGGGAGTGAAAACCGGAATGGCAGTGCTTGTAGACAATCCGATGGAAGTGGGCGCCGACCGCATCGTGAACGGGGTCGCCGCTTTCCACCAATACGGCGGGCCGTGCATCGTGGTGGATTTTGGAACTGCGATTACCTTCGACGCGATTTCGTCAAAGGGCGAGTACTTGGGCGGTGTAATTGCGCCCGGGATTGGCATTTCTTCCGAAGCGCTGTTTGCACGGGCAGCAAAATTGCCGCGCGTGGAAATCAAAGACCCGGGAAGAGTGATTGGCACAAACACGGTAACGCATATGCAGGCCGGCCTCTACTACGGTGCAGTGGACATGGTAGACGGCATGTTGCAACGCATGAAGGCAGAACTGGGCGGCAATGCAAGAGTCGTTGCAACGGGCGGCCAGGCGAACCTCGTCGCCAAAGGCTCGAAACATATTGAACAAACCGACGATTTTCTGACGTTGACCGGGTTGCGTCTCATCTGGGAAAAGAACCAGCCGATGGACGGCCTGAAGAAGGCCGACAAGAAAGCGGGCCAGTAAATTTCGGAATGAGCAGCTGGAATTATTTCAATTACTTCACGGAAATCGAAGAATATTTCTGGAAGAGACGCGGGGCAAACCTACTGGTGTCGCCTCTTGATTGGGCCATCATGGAATCATGGCAACAGGCGGGAGTGCCGCTCGAAGCAGCTCTCAAGGGAATTGACCGCGCTTTTGAAAGCCACTCCCGCTCGCGCAGAGGCGGCCGGCCGATGAAGAGTCTCGCCTACTGCACGGACGCGGTACTGGAGGCGGCGGAAGAAGCACAGGAAGCCGCGGCCGGAGGTCACTTGGGAGCTGCCGCTACCAAAAAGACCGAGCCGTTTTCTCGAGACGCTCTCCGTTTGCATTTTCAGAAGAATCGGGCTTCGATCGAACAAGTCGCAACCAAGGCCTCGCCGGCTCAGCCGGAACTTGCGGCGTTTCTGAGCTCATCTGCCCAATCGCTCGGCCAATGTTCTGCCATACTGGAGTCTCCGGCGGCGATTGACCTGGAAGATCTCGAGCGCCGGCTCACCGTGCTCGACGAGAAAATCCACGCAGCGCTTCTGCAGCATGCAGGTGACGAACTGCTGCTGCGCTTGCGACGGGAGATGGACGGCCAACTCGCCTTGTATCGAGGGAAGATGCGCGCGGAGCAGATTGCGCTGGTCGAGCGGCAATACCTTCACAAGAGGCTGCTGGAAGAATTTAGCCTGCCGCGGTTGAGCTTGTTTTATTTGCAACACTAGCGCGTTGCCCGGCGATCAACGCTGCACTTTCATGGCAAATCAGGGCAGAATCGGGGTCCGCAGAATGTCGGAAGAGTTCATGGTATCAATCGAGAAACTTGTCTACGGCGGCGACGGTCTCGCCCACGAAGGCGGGCGCACGGTATTCGTTCCATTTGTGCTGCCAGGCGAAGAAGTTCGCGTCGCGCTCAAATCGCAAAAGAAAAAGCTGGTCTGGGCGGACCCGGTCGAGATCGCAAAGCTTGCGAGTGCCAGAATTGCGCCGAAGTGCGCACATTTCAAGACCTGCGGCGGCTGCCAGTATCAGCACATTGAGCCGGCGGAGCAGACGCGCTTCAAAGCGGAAATCCTGAAGGAGACGTTGTCGCGGCTCGGCGGCATTCGATGGGAAGATGAAATCCATTCGCACACGGCCTGCTCCCTACGAATACCGTAACCGCGCCCAGTGGGCTGTGAGCTCCGCCAACCCTCGCGCCATCGGCTATTTTCTTCCCGGGAGTTCGAAGATCGTTCCGATTGACGAATGTCCCGTATTATCGCCACTTCTTGCGCGCGCCTTTCATCAACTTCAGGAATTGACGCGCTCCAATTCCCTGCCCGGCCAAATTCAAGAAATCGAGGCCTTTGCCGATTCCGACGATAAAAAGCTCGCGCTCAACGTAGCGTTTCATGAATTCGAGCAGCACCCCGAGGCCTTGTTCAAGTTCTTTAGAGATGCCCTTCCGCAGCTCGACAGCTTGCTGTTGCTCGACCAAAAGAAAAACCAGTTCAAACTCTCCGGACCGGGTTTTCTCATCCACAAGGCAGGCGGATTTGACTTCCATGTCAACCATCTTTCATTTTTCCAGGTGAACCGCTTCCTGATCGAAGACCTGCTGCAATCAGTAGTCGCCGGCAAGAAAGGCTCGTTCGCGCTCGATCTCTACGCGGGAGTGGGTTTTTTTTCGCTGCCGCTTGCAAAATCGTTCGAACGCGTCATCAGCGTGGACGCAAACCTCTCCGCAATTCGAGATTTGCGGACAAATGCCGAAGCGGCAGGCCTTGCCCTCACTTCGCACAATCTCCACACGGAAGAGTTTTTGAAGAAGTTCAGCGAAAAGCCGGACCTCGTCGTTCTCGACCCGCCGCGCTCGGGCCTAGGTCAGGCAGTTTCCGCAAAACTCGCCGATCTGCAGGCCCCGCAAATCATCTATCTCTCCTGTGATCCATCAACCCTCGCGCGCGACCTTGCCATTCTTCTGCAAACCGAGCGCATGCCCGCCGGCGCAAAACCAAACGCCCAGCGCTACGAAATTGAAACGATCCAGATCTTCGATCTTTTCCCGCAAACGCATCACATCGAAACGCTCGTCCATCTGAGGCTTGCCAGGTGAAGCTCCCGGTGACGGATAGAAACGGCGCGATTCACACCGTTACGGACGTAGATCAAATCGAGATCTCTTGCTTTGTGGATTGCAGTCAGGTCACGGCGCAGCAAAATTCAATCGCCGCGCAGCCGCCAAATCGCCAATAAGAGCGCAAGCAGAAATACAAATCCAAGCGCCGCTTCATGTTCATGATTTTTTCTATACTGCGCAAAGGAAAATGCGCCCGGGCTACTTCCTTCGATCCGTGCCGGAGTCGGCCGCGGAAAAAATAGCGGTACTTTTCGCGCGTACGATTCAAACGCTTCGCTGAAATGCCCGCGTAGTTCGCTTTCTTCCCTGCGCATCACTACGAAATAGACCGTCGCAAAATAAACGAACAAAATTGCCGTCGAAATCCAGGAGTGCATCGCCCAAGCTGCCCCCGCGGCCAGAATCGCACTTCCCAAATAGAGCGGGTTTCGCGTAAATGCGTATGGGCCCGTCGTCGTCAACACTTCCTGCTTTTTTAGATATCCCGCCGCATACGCGCGAAGCCACAAACCGAAAATGCCGATCGCCGCTCCAATTGCCACGCTTTTGGGATTTGGGCGCGCAAAGAAAAGCACTACAACCGCGAGCGGATACCCGAGTCGGACGCGCCAGCGCGCAATCCATTTTGCCGCACCACTCATGAAATCACGTGCGACTCGCGCAGTGCCTTCATCACGTCATCCACGCTGATCTCCAGCAACGAAGGATGCGGCGCATCTTCTCTTTTGTAAGTTGATTTAACATTCCTTGAGCGAAGCACAAGTCCTTTCGCAAGAAACGGCCCGTTTCGCGCCAAATCCGTTGGACCAAAAATGGCCACTACTCTCGTTCCAAGCGCGTCGGCAAGGTGCATCGGCCCCGTATCTCCGGCAACCACGCACCGCGCCCTTTGCAGCAGCGCCATCAAATCGCCGAAACCTGCGCTATGAAGCAGTGGCATCGCTTCTCCAGCAGCCGCGCCCACTCGCTCCGCCAGCGATTCTTCCCCCGGCCCGAAATTGATCACAGTCTTCATTCCATGTTCCTCGTGCAGTCGCAGGGCCAATTGCCCATAGCGCTCGGCAGGCCAGCATTTTGAAAGCCATCCACCACCCGGGCTCAGCACGACATATTCCTCGATGCCCGCTTTGCGCAACATGTTGCTTACCGCCTGCTTTGCCAAATCTGGGACTGCCAGCGAAAACTTCCAAATCGCCTCTGCCGCGCCCGCGCGCAGCGAAAGCTCGCCATTTTTTTGCGCAACATGCGCGCCGATGGCTGTCACTTTGTCGGTATAGAGAAGCGGCACACCGAACTCACGGACACTTTCTGACGAAAAGCCGATCCGCCGCGGCACACCAGCCAAGAATGGCAGAGCAGCGGACTTCCACAATCCCTGATAGTCAATCGCTGCCGAAAACTGTTCGTCGCGAATTCTCTTGCGAAGTGAGCGGACGGACGCCAATGAACGCGTGTCCACTTCCCACACTTCATTGGCAAGGCCCGCAGCTTCCACGAGCGCGCCCCAGCGCTGCTGCGTCAGCCAAACAATTTTCGAACTGGGAAATTGCTCTCGGAGCGCGGCCACGGCCGGAAACGCATGAACGATGTCGCCCAGCGATCCAAGCCGTACCACCAGAAACTTTTGCTCAGCCATGCGGCGCCTTGCGAACGCTCTCTATCAATTCACGCGTCGAATGGTCTTTCGGATCACCCACAATCGCTATGCGGATCCCCAACCGCTCCGCAGTTGAGCGTTCCGGCACGGTCTCCTGCGTATAGTCGGTCCCCTTGGCGTGAACATGCGGCCTCAATTCACCTAGCAAGGCCTCTACGTTCGACTCCGGGAAAAGCACAACAAAATCCACTGCGCGAAGCGCGGCTACAAGCCGTGCGCGAGCTTCTTCATCAAGAATCGGGCGCCCTGGCCCCTTCAATCCGGTAACTCCGGCGTCTGCATTCACGCCAACCATGAGCACATCGGCTTCCGCCTTTGCGCCCTCAAGATAGCGAACGTGTCCCACATGCAGCGTATCGAAGCAGCCATTCGCGAAAGCAATCTTCTTTCCAGATTGCCGCAGGCCCTGCGCAATTTCGCGCAATGCTGCGCGGCTCACAATTTTCTTGTGTGTGTCCAGCATAATTCAAGAACCGGAACTCTCGTGCCGAATCGCTTCGCGCAACTCGGCCTGCGAAATCGTTGCCGTGCCGCGCTTCATCACGACAAGCCCGCCGGCAATGTTCGCAATGTAAGCGGCTTCGAGCGCCGATGAGCCGCTCGCCAGCGCCAGCGTATACGCGGCGAGAACCGTATCGCCCGCGCCGGTAACGTCTACTGCTACGTCGCTTCCATGCACGGGAATATGAGTAACTCGCTTTCCTTCCTTCTCAAACAGCGCCATGCCATCGCGTCCGCGCGTCACAAGCAGCGAATCCATCTTCATCTGGGCGAGGGTCGCCCGCCCGCAGCGATCAAGTTCCGCGACGTTTTTCCCGATCATGGCGTGATGCAGCGCTTCGAGTTCCGCCTCGTTAGGCGTAGCGGAACCAATTCCGCTCCCCGCATAGCGGGACAACCCGTGCCGCGCATCCAGCGTCACGGGAATCTTCTTTTTTACTTTTTTCAGCGCGGAGTGAACGTTCTCTGGTCTCGCTGAGCCAAATCCATAATCGGAAACCGCCAGAGCATCGGCGTTTCCCAACTTTGCGGAAAGCTTTCTGGCAAGTTGTTGTTCTGCTTTTTCTGGGAGCGGCCCATCCGGCTCCCAGTCAACGCGTAAAACCTGTTGCGCCGTCGTGTGCGCCCAACCCGCAAGAAATCTCGTCTTCCTCGGAGTGGTCCAGCCGCTCGCATGCACGATACCTGTCGTGTCCAAATTCAGTTTCCTGAAATACGCGGTTAGCGCCTCCCCCGCGGCATCATTGCCAACTGCGGCCACCGGAAAAACCTTCGCGCCCAGCGCGGCAAGGTTATTTGTCGCATTGGCTCCGCCCCCGGGAACAACTTGCGTCTCGCGATGTTTCAAAATCAAAACCGGCGCTTCCCGAGAAACGCGCGAAATATCGCCAAATTGAAATTCGTCCGCGACAAAATCTCCATACAGCACAATCTTCTTCCCGCGGAATTGTTCGACCATCTCCGCCAGCCGCACCAGATCGACTGTCTGCTCCGTTTTTGTGCCAGCTTTTGTTCTCGTCATCGCTGTTTTCCCAGGATCCAATCCACGGCTTCTCGATAAATCCATTGCGATGTGCTCCGGTTGACGCGGCCACTTCGCAACGTGCCAAGAAAATTCTCCTTCGCCGTATCCGGACCGCACCAGGATGCTCTTTCCGCCCGTTGCGTGTCCAAGCTCAATATCGGAATGTCTATCTCCCACAAAGAACGACCGCTTCAAATCAAGCCCGTGGTCTTTCGCCGCTCGCAAAACCATCCCCGGTTTCGGCTTCCGGCAATCGCAATCCACCGGAGCTGCGTGCGGACAATAGTAAATCGCCGTCAGCCTGGCTCCTCCGAGTTCCAGCGCCATTTGCATCAGCGAGTTCACGTCCGTCACCACGCTTTCGGGAAAATATCCGCGACCAACGCCCGATTGATTACTCACCACAATCACTGGATAGTTCGCTGCATTCAATCGCGCGATCGCTTCCGCCGCCCCCGCCAGCATGCGGAACCGGCTCGCATGATTTAAATATCCGACTTCGTCCAGAATCGTCCCATCGCGATCCAAAAACACCGCGCCTCGCAATGCGTTCATCTCAGGCAGGAGTCACCGCCGACAACCGAAGTTGCACCGCGCCAACGACCATTTCTGGTGTCACCGCCTTCATACAACGATGATCCGTCGGGCAGCGCCGCAAAAAACATGGACTACAATACGATTTTTCTTGCACCACCGTGCACTTCGGCGTCACAGGCACAGTCCCGTTCGGATCCGTCGGTCCGAATACTGCAACAATCGGCAATCCCACCGCCCCGGCCACATGCATCGCTCCCGAATCGTTCCCAAGGAACAGGTTGCACCGCGAAAGCAGTGCCGGTAAATCCGCGATCGCGGTCTGCCCTGTCAAATCCACCGGTTTCTTTTTCAATCCCGACACGATCGCGGCGGAAACCGCCGCTTCGCCGCGAGTTCCAAACAGGATGACATCCGCGGCGCGCTCCTCGGTCAACTTGTTCAACGCCGCCGCAAATCGCTCCGGCGGCCAGCATTTTGCCGAACCATAGGAAGCCCCTGCCCCAACCGCGATTCGCGTAACATCCGACCGCGCGCCGGCCGCCGTCAGGCACGCTTCGGCTTTCTCAGATTTCTCGCGGGAAACCTTTAGCTCAATCCAATCCACTTCCGGCAGCTTTTCCATCCATCCAGCGCGTCGCAGCAATTCCAGATAGTAAAATTTCTCATGCGCCGGGATCTCCCCGGCCTTCGGTACTGGAATGGCCTTCGTCAGCAAAAAGCTCCTGCCATCGCGCGCGTAGCCAATCCGCTCTGGAATGTTCGCTCGCCACGCCATCCACGCGGCATCGAATGCATTCTGCAGGAGCAGCGCAACACCGAACTTTTTTTCGCGCAACTGAGCTGCCAGTTTCTCCCGTCCGGAAAACCCTCCATGCTCTTCCGCCGAATCGTAAGCAATCAGATCATCCGCGATTCCCTGTTCGCGATAAATGTCCAAAACATACGGTCGCGCCACGACTGCAATTTCCGCGTTTGCGAATTTCTCCCTTACCGCAAGCAACGCCGGCATCGCCATAATCGCGTCGCCCACCCAATTCGTTGCTCGAATCAGGATTTTCACGCTGCTGATTCCTTTCGCTCGGCCAACCGACGCGCTATCAATGCAAGAAACTCATTCTCATTCGGGATGAAATACTCGATCACCGCTACGTAAACCGGCAAGTCGCCAAAATTCGCCCCGCGAAGATTCTGTTCGTCTTTTTCCGTCGTCACGAGCGCTGCGGCTCGGGCACCCCGGACCGACGCCGCGAGCGTTTCAATATCCTGCTCCTGATAGCCATGGTGATCCCGGAACGCCATCGTCCCGGCAACTTCAAGTTTCCACCGCTTTCAAATCCCGGAAAAATCCTTGTGGGTTGCCAATCCCGCAAAAGGCATAAAGCGACTTCTCAGACAAGTCCGCGGCGCCAACAAGTGCGCCACTCTGTCCGAGCTTTCGAAATCCGAGCAGTCTCGTCGCCGCATGAAATACCGCATCGGCGGGCGGTCTTTCCGGTGATTGCGCTTCCACAGTTCGCGAAATTACAAGCGCATCCGCCCGACTGCAGGCCGAGTACGGCTCCCGCAAACTTCCCGCCGGAAGCAGCCATTTCTCCAAGCGCTTCGAACCATCCACCATCAAGATGTCCACGTCCCGCGCAAGCTGCAAATGTTGAAATCCATCGTCTAGCAAAAACAAGTCAACCGGGCTGTCCTGCTCGATCCTTCTTCCTTCCGCAAAGCGGTCCGCGCCCACTCCAAACGCGGCTCGATCCCCCAGTCGCTGTCGCAACATCTCGACTTCGTCGCTCGTCCCGCCGACCCCGCGATATCCCCTGCTCAAAATTCCTACTCGCTTGCCTTCCGCAAGAAATCTCTCCGCCAGATACAGCACCATCGGCGTCTTGCCAGTTCCTCCCACCGTCAGATTCCCGACACTGACGACCGGCGCCTGCAATCTTCTTCTCTTGAACACTCCTTTTTCATAGAGCCAAACTCGGAATCTCGCCCCAACTCCATAAATCAGCGAAAGCGGCCAAAGCAAGATTCGAATTGGCAGCGGCAAATTCATCTAGTCCCTTCGGCTGCTTTGCCAATTGCTTCTCGATCTCGGCAAGCGCGCGTAACGTCGCGCCCCTGCTTTCCTCCACCAGCCGCTTCGCGATCGTTCCCATCCGCGCCATTCGCTCAGGCTGACGCAGCAGTTCAATCCATGTCACACCCGCATCCTCCGGGCTGTCGACCTGAATCGCCGCTTCAGCCGCCAAAAATCGCTGCGACATCTCCGGCAAAATTCTCCATCGAAGTTCCAAACACGGGCACTTTGCCAAAAGCCGCCGGTTCCAGAATATTGTGCCCGCCCGATTCCACCAGCGACCCGCCTACAAACACTCCATCCGCAATCCGATAAAGCGACGCGAGTTCCCCAATGCTGTCCAGCAGCACCACTGCAATCCCCGGCGGCAATTTTGAAAATTCTCCTTTGGTCTGCGCGCCAGACGGCAATGCAACGGCAAGTTGCGAACGCTTTATAAATTTCTGGTGGGAGTCCTCGATGTACTGCGCCGCTTCCCCAAATCGCTCCGGCTTTCGCGGCGCCAACACCAGCAACGCATCGCGGTACTCGCCCTGCAAAACACCAAACGCTATCAGCGCCAGCGGCTCTTCGTTTGCTACGACGCTTCCCGCCACGATCAATGGCCGCCGTTTGTTTTCACTGACATCCCTTTCCAGCCATTCCGCCAGTGGCGTCGCCTCGGGCAATTCTTGATCGTATTTCACGTTTCCGCTGGTTAATACCCGCTCCGCAGGCGCACCCAGCGCGCGCACTCGCTCCGCATCTTTTTCACTCTGCATCAGAAATGCGGACGCAAATCCCAACGCGCTCTTCATCAACGGCCGCAAATAGGACCCTGCAAGGCGAAACCATTTCTGATAACGCGCAAAACTCCGGTCCGAAATCCTCCCGCTCACAAACACCACTGGCACCCCGGCGCGCCCCGCCGCTCGCAAAAAATTTGGCCAGATTTCCGTTTCCAGCACGATCACAATCGCCGGCTTTACCGCCGCCAGCGCCCGCTTCACGCAAAACGCCCAATCCAGCGGAAAATAGATCACTGCATCCGCAAACGGCATGCGCTCCCGCGCAATCGCATGCCCGGTAATGGTCGTCGACGAAACAACCAGCGGCCGCTCCGGGTATCGCTCCTTCAGCTTTTTTGCCAGTGGCACGCTCGAAAGCGCCTCTCCCACCGACACCGCATGCAACCAGATCGCGCCGGCCTGCTCCTTGGACAGCTTTTCCAGTCCGGGAAAAGAAAATCCCAGCCGCTCGCTCAGATTCGAAAGATATTTTCCTTGCTTAATTCCCTTGAAAATCCAATATGGCGTGAGCAACAGCGCGGCAATCGCCATCAACAAGCTGTAAGAGAAATACACGAACTCGGGCTCCGGTCTGCCTCGCTCCCGCACTCTGGCGTCCATGCAGGGCAACCCTGCACTGCACCGGAAGGAATCGAAGGCGTCGTGATGGGAAAAGTTTATTATAAACGCATGCAAAAAGCCGCCTTCACTATTCCCTGCGCCGTCCTGCTTCTGCTTACAAACGCGCCCGTTCCGCAGCAGCAAGCCCAGCCTGCGCCGATGCGGACCTCGGCCCTCGATTCTCACGAGGGCATGACCGTCGGCGCCGAGCCCCTCACGAGCCCCGAGCAGTACAAACCCTCATTCCCGAAGAAAAACCCTTTCTCCTCCGGCGTCCTCGCCATTCGCGTGGTATTCCGCAACGAAACAGCCGACAGCATTCGCGTCAACATCAGTCGCATTCGCCTCTCGCTGCAACTTGCCGACGAAAATCGCCAGGAGATCCCGGCATTGACATCCGAAGACGTTGCCGACGTCGTCTTCGCTTCAAAAGCAAAAGACCCCAGCAAGCGAGTGCGCGTTCCCGCTCCCAATTCCCACTACACCAAAAACTGGCCGCGGCAAAGATTGGACTGAACTCTCCAAGCAAGCCGAAGAAGCTGGCTTTCGCGACGGCGTCATCGCGCCACATAGCACGGCCCAAGGCCTGCTCTATTTCGACCTGCAAGGCCAATTCGATCTCCTCACAAACGCACGCCTTTACATTCCAGAGCTCGTCGCCCTCGAGAAAAATCATGGCTTGCTCTTTTTCGACATCGATTTGAGCCGAGCGGCGCCGCGCTGACCAGCCTTATCCCGTTCCGCGCAGATTTCCTTCCACAGAGTCGATTTGCGCGCTTCATTTCGCTCGGCTAAAATCAGTTCGCCACAAAAAAGTCACTGATCGGAAGCAATGCTCTCTCTCCTCGAACAACTAAATCCGGAACAACGTCTCGCAGCGGAAACAACCGAAGGCCCTTTGCTTATCCTCGCCGGCGCTGGCACCGGCAAAACGCGCGCCATCACCTTTCGCATGGCCAATCTCATTTCGAAGGGCGTCGCCGCGGAAAATATTCTCGCCGTCACCTTCACTAACAAAGCCGCGGAAGAGATGCAAAACCGCGTTTCCGACTTGCTCCTCCGCGCAGGAATCCCTCCCGAGCGTCCCTGGCTTTCTACGTTTCACTCGCTCTGCGCCCGGCTTCTGCGCCGCGAAGCCGCAGCGGCTGGCCTTCCTTACAACTTCGCCATCTTCGACGACGACGACCAACTCGCAGCAGTAAAACTGGCCATGTCACGCCTCAACATCAGCGACGATACCCTCACGCCGCGCAATGTCCTCAGCAAAATCAGTCACGCCAAGAATCACGGCCAGTCCGCTGCGCAAATGCGCGGCGAAGCCTTCAGGCCTGACGGCCGCAAAGTCGCCGACATTTTCGAAGCCTACGAAAAACTCCTCGCCCAAAGTAACGCCCTCGATTTCGACGATCTCCTGCTCCGCTCGGCCCGCCTCCTGAAGGAAGCGCCGCAAGTCCGCGACCACTGGCAGCAGCGCTTCCGATACATCCACGTCGACGAATATCAGGACACCAACCGCGTCCAGTACGATCTGCTTTGTCTCCTCACCGGCCCAAAGCAAAACATCTGCGTCGTCGGCGATGAAGACCAGTCCATCTATCGTTGGCGCGGCGCGGACGTCTCCATCCTTCTTAGCTTTTCGCGCGACTTTCCCGCCGCCCGCGTGATTCGCCTCGAACGCAACTACCGCTCCACGCAAAACATCCTCGACGCCGCAGGCGCCGTCGTAAAAAACAATACCGACCGCCTCGGCAAAACGCTCAAGCGCGGAATCTCCGGCCGGCAAAAATCTTCGCTATTTCGAAGCTCGCGATGCCCAAGCCGAGGCCGAATTCGTCGCCGGCGAACTCCAAAAAATTCTCGACGACGATTCCGACCAAACTTGCGCCGTCGAATACCGCACCAACTTTCAATCCCGTGCGTTCGAAGAAGTCTTCCGCCGCCGCGGCCTCCGCTACAAACTGGTCGGCGGCTTCAGCTTTTACAATCGCGCCGAAGTCAAAGACGCCCTCGCCTACGTCCGCCTGGCGATGCATCCCGAAGACGATATTTCCCTGCTGCGCGTGCTAAACGTCCCGCCGCGCGGCATCGGCAAAACCACGCTCGACGCTCTTCGCGAATCCGCGCGCACCAGCAGCACCGCGCTCTGGGCCGCCATTGAAGTGTTTCTTGCCGGCGGCGCCGCTGGCCGCGCCACGGCCCCCGTCCGCGCCTTCTACGAACTCATCCTGCGCCTACAGCAAGAACTTGCCGGGCGCGAACCAGCCGATTTCCTCCGCTTCGTCCTCGACGAAACCGGCTACATGGCCATGCTCAAGGACCGCAACACGCCCGAAGACGTCGCTCGCATCGAAAACCTGGAAGAACTGACCCGCGCCGTCGCCGAAAGCATGGATGCTGGCGAATCCTTCACCGATTTTCTCGACGCCGCCGCCTTGGTCAGCGATGCCGACTCCTTCGAAGAAAAGCCCGGCGTCACGCTGATCACCTTGCACAGCACCAAGGGCCTCGAGTTCGATCACGTTTTTCTCACCGGGATGGAAGAAGGCATCTGCCCGCATGGCCGCTCCGTCAACGAAGAAAAAGGCGTCGAAGAAGAGCGCCGCCTCGTTTACGTCGGCATGACGCGCGCCCGCAAAACGCTTACCCTTACGCGCGCCGTTTATCGCCGCATCTTCGGCAACGAACAGCAACTCCGCGCTTCCCAGCCTTCGCGCTTTCTCTCGGAAATTCCCAGCGAACTCGTGGACACTGCGCGCGGCTCCATGGCGGAAATCGGCGAGACTCGCCGCTACGAACCCGATCCCGAATACTCCTACTCCGCCGACGAATTCATTCGCCGCGTCCGCGGCGGACCTGCGTCCGCGCAACGCTCCCCAGCCGCTTCGCCAACGTTCTGAAACACCGAGCTTCGGCCGCTCTGCCTCGCGCCGCGGCGCCACGCCGACCCCATGCTCGGCCGAAAAGTCCGCCACCCCGAATACGGCGTGGGCACCGTCGTCGGCGTCGAAGGCGACGAAGATGACCGCCGCGTCTCCGTCAGCTTCCCGGGCCGCGGCACCAAGAAATTCATCGAGCGCTACGCCCAGCTCCAACCCGCTTAGCCGTGTGTAGTGGCCGTCTTCTAAGGCGGTGCATTCGCCGCTCACAAACATCAGCAAAGTTGCGCGACACCCCTTCTCACGATAGAGTGTGGCTCGCACTGAACACCTCATTCGGAGAGTCTGAGTGCCTTCATCCCTTTTCCGTCGCAAGAACATCGACCAACTCATTTCCGATTGTGAAGGCGCCGAGTTCCGTCTGAAAAAATCCCTCGGCTGGCTTAGCCTCACGTCTCTCGGCATCGGCGCTGTCATAGGCTCCGGCATCTTCACCATTGTCGGCACCGCCATCGCCGGCCAAAAATTCCAAACCTCTTCTATCCTCAACGCCCCGCTCCTCCAATATCTCGTCCATCACAACGCTTCGTTCGGCCGCCCGGGTGCCGGCCCTGCAATCGCGCTCTCTTTTATTCTTGTCGCCATCGCTTGTGGCTTCGCTTCGGTTTGCTACGCCGAGCTCGCCGCCATGATTCCTATTGCTGGCAGCGCCTACACCTACACCTACGCCACCATGGGCGAACTCATCGCTTGGATTATTGGCTGGGATCTAATCCTTGAGTACGCCGTCAGCAACATGGCCGTCAGCGTCGGCTTTTCGGCGCATCTCGTCGATCTGCTCGATTGGTTTGGCTTGCATCCCGATCCGAAATGGATTTCCCCCGCCTATCTTCCCAGCGGCCTTTCCGATCTACAAGGCAACATGATCTACGGCCCCGGCTGGCATTTCGGCTTCAATTGGCCCGCCTTTATCATCGTTATGCTGCTCACCGTGATTCTCGTTCGCGGCATCCGTGAATCCGCCAGTACCAACAACCTTATGGTGATGGTCAAGATCATTGCGATTCTCGCCTTCGTCACTTTTGCGTCGCGCTTTATTCACACTTCCAACTGGCACCCTTTCGCGCCCAACGGCTGGCCCGGCATCCTCACCGGCGGCTCCATCGTTTTCTTCACCTACATCGGTTTCGACTCGGTCTCCACCGCCGCCGAGGAATGTAAGAACCCGCAGCGAGACCTTCCCCGCGGCATCATCGCAACGCTCATCGTTTGCACTCTTCTCTACATCGGCGTAGTCGTCGTTCTCACCGGTCTCGTCAAGTGGGACACGCTCCTTGACGACGCCGCACCTGTCGTCAATACGCTCAAGAAGCTTCACATTTCGAATCTGCGCCTCATCGTCCTCATTGGCGCGTTGATGGGCATGATCTCTTCGTTGCTCGTCTTCCAAATCGGCCAAGCCCGCGTCTGGTTCGCCATGTCGCGCGACGGCCTGTTTCCCAAAGATTTTCAGCCGCGTCCACCGCAAATATCTCACGCCCGATTTCTCCACCTGGGTCGCGGGCTTCGTAGTCGGCATTCCAGCGGGCCTGCTCGACATCGGCACCTTCGCCGACCTCTCCAACATCGGAACGCTCTTCGCGTTCGCGTTGGTTGCCGCCGGCGTTCTCATCCTTCGTTACCGCGAACCCGAGCGCAAGCGCGCCTTCCGCGCGCCTGGTGGTCCGCTTGCCCCGATTCTCACCATCGTTACGTGCTTGCTCCTGATGGCCGGTCTGCCTATCATGAATTGGATCCGATTTTTTGGCTGGCTTGCAATCGGACTTGTGATTTATTTTCTGTACAGCCGGAAGCGCAGTACGCTGAACCTGCCTCCGGCCAGATAGAGCGAGGCTATCGCGTGGTGCTCCGCGCTATTCGTATTCCAAATCTGAAACTTGTCTTCACGCTGGGCTGCGCCCTGGCTCTTGTGTCGCTCCTCGCGCCACCACAAGCCCGCGCCTGGGGCGACAACGCCAACAAGCTCGTCGTCAATCGCGCCATCGAAACCCTTCCGCCGGATCTCCGCTCTTTCTTCGAAAACAGCCGCGGTTTCTTGCTGCTCCACGTCAACGATCCCCTCGCCGTCTGCACAAAAAACGCCCACCGAGCGCCGCACGCAATATCTCATTCTCGAAAAATACGGCCGCTTCCCGTTTGAAGCGATTCCCCGTGATTATAAAGCCGCCGTCACAAAATTCGGCCGGGCCAAACTGGAAGCCAACGGCCTCCTCCCCTGGCAAATCGGCGTCTATAGCCAAAAGCTAACCGAATCCTTGCGCGCCGGCAAGTGGGACGAAGCGCGCCTCAACGCCGCAATCCTCGCAAATTACGTCGCTGCCTCCCACGATCCGTTCAACACAACCGACAACAACGACGGCCGCCTCTCCGGCCAGCTTGGCGTCAACGAACGCTTCGGCACAACCCTTATCGACCGTTACTCTTCGTTCTTCCCCATGCGCCCCAATGACGCCATGTTCATCAACGACCCGACCGACTACGCGTTCGAAGCCTGCCTCCGTTCGCACAGCTGGCTTGAAACGATTCTTTTCGCCGACCGCACTTCCCGCCGCGGCCTCAACTCTTACAACGACGAATACTACGACCGCTTCTACAATCAGGCTGCTGCGCTCCTGATTCGCCAGCTTTCGGATGCTTCTACCGACGTTGGCTCCTTCTGGTACACCGCATGGAAGAACGCCGGCGCGCCTCAACTCCCCCGTCAATCTTCCCGGCCATGACGGACAGCGCTTTCCCGGAACACATTTTTTCTCTCCCCAAAGCAGAGCTGCACCTCCATCTCGAAGGCAGCATCCGCCCGGCCATCGTCTCGCAACTCACCGCGCGCCACGGTTCGCCTGTCACGGAGCAGGAGGTAGTTGCCCGCTACTCCTACACAAACTTTCTCGGATTTCTCGACGCCTTCAAGTGGGTCACTTCGTTTCTCCGCACGCCAGACGACTACGCACTCATCACGAAAGATCTCGCCGAACAACTCCTCGCCCAGAATGTTGTCTATGCCGAGGTCACCTTGTCCGTCGGCATAATGTTGCGCCGCAACCAACAACCCGAGAAGAATTTCGAAGCCATCGTTCGCGCGGCCGAGCCTTTCGAATCCCGCGGTCTGAAATTATTTTGGATTTTCGACGCCGTCCGCCAATTCGGAGCCGAAGCCGCAATGGCCGTCGTGCAATCGGCACGCAATGCGGCTTCAGAAAAAATTGTCGCCTTCGGTATCGGTGGCGACGAGCTCAGCATTCCCACAAAAGACTTTCGCCGCGTCTACGATGTGGCAACTTCCCTTGGCCTCCATCGCCTCATGCACGCCGGAGAAGTCGGCGGCCCTGAAAAAATTCGCGAAGCCATCGAACTCCTCGGCGTCGAGCGCATAGGCCACGGCATCTCGGCCATCCACGACCAGCCCTAATGGATCTCCTCGCCGATCGTCGCATCCCCCTCGAGATCTGCCCAGGCAGCAACGTCCTCACCGGGGCTCTTGCAGGTCAACTCTCCCGACAAAACGCCCCCATCGAATCCCACCCGCTGCCAAGACTTTTACGCCACGGCATCCCCGTCGCCCTCTCTACGGATGACCCCACCATGTTCCACACCGACCTGGCCACCGAATACCGCAATGCCCATCGAATGGGACTTTCCGAACCCGAACTCCGCTCCCTCATTCAAACAAGCTTCGATCACGCGTTTGCATTCAAACCGGCGCAAAAATCGAGGGCGTTGTAGTGGCCACTTTCTGAAACCGCTCTTTTTGCTATAATTTCAGCATGAAAGCACACGTTTGGGTCATGCCGAAGCGCACCGTTCTCGATCCCCAAGGTCAAACCATCCAACACGCCCTGTCCGGACTCGGCTACAGCGCCGTCAAAGATGTCCGCCAGGGAAAATTCTTCGTCCTCAACCTCGACGGCCTTACCCGCGAAGACGCTCAATCCCAAACCGAGCGCATCTCCAAAGAAGTCCTCACCAATCCCGTAATCGAAGAGTTTCGCTTCGAAATCGTGGAATAGCCCGCTCGAGAATTAACCCCGCGTCATCCCGACCGAAGGGAGGGATCCCGGCTTCGGTCATCAAGACAAGCGCGATTTTTTGTCCCGCCCCGCTTGTGCACATTCGCGTCATCACTTCTTTCGATTTACACGTCCCCGACAGCCCCGTGCTACGCTTTCCTATCGACTCGAGGAGTTCGTTAAATGTGCGGCATCGTGGGCTACATTGGCCCCAAGAAAGTTGTGCCCGTCGTTATCGAGGGCCTTCGCAAACTTGAATATCGCGGCTATGACTCTGCCGGTATCGCCGTCGTCGGAGCCGACGGCAAAGTCGATATCCGGCGCGCTTCCGGCAAGCTCCGCAATCTGGAAGAAGTGCTTCAGAAATCGCCGCTCGAAGGCACGTACGGGATCGGCCACACTCGCTGGGCCACCCACGGCCGTCCCACGGAAGAAAACGCTCATCCCCACCGCGATTGCACCGGCCAGATCGTCGTCGTCCACAACGGCATCATCGAAAACTATCTCGAGCTAAAAGAGCAGCTCCAGCACGAAGGCCATAAGTTCCTCACAGAAACCGATACGGAAATCGTGGCGCACCTCGTTGAAAAAAATTCCCAAGGCGGCGTACCTCTTGAAGACGCCGTCCGCAAATCCCTGAAGCAACTCCGCGGCATCTACGCGCTCGTCTTCCTGTCTGCGCGCGATCCACACAAAATCGTTGCGGCCCGCATGGGACCACCCGCCGTCATCGGCCTCGGCGAAAACGAATTTTTCGTCGCCAGCGATATTCCCGCACTGCTTGAACACACGCGCAACATTTTTTTCCTGCAGGATGGCGACATCGCCGTTCTAACCAAATCCGGGGTCCGCGTAATGGATCACGGTGGAAAACCCGTCGATCGCAAGCCACACCACGTTGCCTGGGACCCCATCATGGCGGAAAAGGGCGGCTACAAGCATTTCATGCAGAAAGAGATCTTCGAGCAGCCTCGCGCCGTCCGCGACACGCTTCTCAGTAACATATCGCGCGACACCGGCAAAACCTATCTCGGCGATCTCGGCCTAACCGCTGACCAATTCAAAGCATTCGACAAAGTTCGAATCGTTGCCTGCGGCACAAGCTGGCACGCGGGGCTTGCGGGAAAATTCATGATCGAGCGCCTCGGGCGAATTCCCGTGGAAGTGGATTACGGCAGCGAATTCCGCTATCGCGACCCCATCCTCGACGCAAAAACTCTCACGGTCTGCATCAGCCAATCCGGTGAAACCGCGGACACCATCGCCGCCCAGCGCGAAGCAAAACAAAAAGGCTCCCCAACCATCGCCATTTGCAACGTCATCGGCTCGATGATCACCCGCGAAGCCGCCGGCTCCATCATTACCCATGCCGGTCCCGAGATCGGCGTCGCCTCAACAAAAGCCTTCACCTCGCAGCTCACTGCCCTTCTTCTTCTCGCCATGCACCTCGGCGAAACGCGCGGCGCCTTGTCTGGCGACGCCGCAAAAGCACTTCTTCATGAATTCGCGCGCATTCCGCACAAAATGGAAACGGTTCTTCAAATGGAAGAATCCGGCGCGTTCGAATCGCTCGCGCGCCAGTTTTTCCGCTGCACCGATTTTCTCTACCTTGGCCGCGGCATCCACTATCCCATCGCGCTCGAGGGTGCGTTAAAGCTCAAAGAAATTTCCTACATTCATGCCGAAGGCTATCCCGCCGGCGAAATGAAGCATGGCCCCAACGCCCTAATCGACGAAAACCTTCCCGTCGTCGTTCTCGCCACCCGTGACGAAACCGATCCAGCCTCCGTGACGCTCTACGAAAAGTCCGTTTCCAACATGCAGGAAGTCCGCGCACGCGACGGCATCGTCATCGCCATCGTCACCGCGGGCGACCATCTCGCCCGCTCCGCCGCCAACCACGTCATCACCCTCCCGCCCGCGCCCGAACTCCTCGTACCCCTCCTAGAAATCATTCCGCTCCAATTGCTCTCCTACCACATCGCCGTCCGCCGCGGCTGTGACGTAGACCAACCCCGTAATCTGGCCAAATCCGTCACCGTCGAATAGTTTGTGGCACGGCACATTCTTGGCTGTGCTCCGACGACCAACTCCCCCGGTCACACTCAACACGATCCCGCACCACAACTCCCAGAAACTGCCATCCAGGCCGAAGGGAAGGATCGTGGCAGGAACTCGACGCTACAATCGCTGTACACCACCGAACGCCCGCACACCCATCTCACCCGCTGTCATTTTGCTAGAATACCGGTATGCCCCACCGCACCCCGGTCTTGCGCATCCTCGCGTCCTGTTCGCTTCTCTTCCTCTTCTACCAACGCTCTGTCTCTCGCCCAAGCCCCCGCCTCCAACTCGCCCACGCTCCACGAAATCCATGTGGACGGCTTCAAGCAACTCACCGAGTCCCAAATCATCGCCCTCACCGAACTCCAACTGGACTCCCCCGCCTCCCGTGAATCCCTGCAAGCCGCCGCCGACAAACTCGTCGGCTCCGGCCTCTTCGCTCACGTCAAATACGACTTCCACACCAAGGGCGACCAGGTCACGGTTAATTTCCATGTTGAAGAAAATTCTCTCCTCCCGGCATTCTTCGACAACATTCCCTGGTTCGACGATTCCGAACTAAACGCCGCCATCAAGGCCGCCAATCCCGCTTACGACGGCACCCTGCCCGAATCCGGCCCGCTCGTCGATCAGGCCGCCGACACCATCAAATCCCTTCTCGCTTCGCGCAGAGCTCGACGTCGTCGTCACACATCAAGTCATGCAAAATCCCATCGGCGATGGCAACGTGCAATCCTTCACGCTTGAAGGCGCTGCCGTTCAAATCGCATCGATCGGCTTCGGCGATCCTTCGCTCGATTCAGATCGGGCCGTGCAAGCCCACCTCGGCGAGCTCCGCGGCAAACCTTACTCGCGCCTCGCCATCGATATTTTTCTCACCGAACAGGTTCGCCCGACCTACATCAAGAAAGGCTACCTTCGCCTGAAGCTCGGCCCACCGCAAGTCCGCCTCACTGGCGCGCCAACAGACAAGCTCCCCGACCAAATCCCGGTCTACGTCCCCGTTGAAGCCGGCCCCGTCTATCATTTCGCAAGCGTCCAATGGTCCGGCAATTCCGTTCTCACAACAGACGTGCTCAACACTGCCTTCGACATGGAAGCCAACGACATCGCCGACGGCGAAAAAATCTTCTCAGGCTGGGATCGCGTCCAGGACGAATACGGCCGCCGCGGCTATCTCGAAACAAAAGTCGAGCCAGCAGAATCCTTCGATGAGGCGGCGCACACCGTCTCCTATCAAGTCAAAATCAGTGAACGCGCTCAATTCAAAATGGGCACATTCGTTCTAACCGGGGTCTCCACCGCCGCCGACCGCAAAATCCACGAAACATTCCCCATGCAAACCGGCGAACTCTTCGACAAAACAAAATTCGAAACCTATCTCTCCAAACTCCAGAGCAAGCCCGCCCTAATCTTCGGCGATCTCCCGGTCCACTACGAAAACGTCGGCCACTGGCTCCGCACCAACCCCGCCGACAACACCGTCGACGTCCTCCTCGACTTCAAATAGGCTTGCCTAACCTCAGTTTCAGGGGTTTGTCCTATGCTCATCCCGACCAAGGGGGATCGCGGCAACATCCCGGCGAACACAAATCGTTGAGGCTCGATGCCGAATCCCAGCTCACCGCCTTCTTTTCTCTCTTGTCTTGTGCTTGCGCTATACTTTTCCGCGTGGGCCCCGTAGTCCAAATCCGCCTCGACGAACCCTCTTCCCTTTCCGCCGCCGAAAAGGAATCGCTACTCTTCGCCAATCTCGCAAAACTCCCTTCCCTCGTCATCGCCCTCTCCGGCGGAGCCGATTCCGCCTACCTCGCCTGGGCCGCTAGCAAATCTCTCGGCGACCGCGCGCTCAGCGCTACCGCCATTTCTCCCAGCTACTCCACCTACGACCGCGAGCAACTCGCTTCCTTCCTCCAGCAATTTTCCATCGCGCACGAATTCGTCGAAACCCACGAAATGGATAACGCCGCATACCGTGCCAACACCGGCGACCGCTGTTACTTCTGCAAGGACGAACTTTTCGCCGTCCTCGACCAACTCGCCGCCGCCCGCAACATCTCCGCCATTGCCTACGGCGTCAACGCCGACGACACGCTAGACTTCCGTCCCGGGCACAAAGCCGCCGCCGAACACAAAGTTCTCGCGCCGCTTCTCGATGTCCGCCTCCGCAAATCCGAAATTCGCGAACTCTCTCGCCGCGCAAATCTTCCCACTTGGGATCGCCCCGCCTCGGCCTGCCTGGCTTCGCGCCTTCCCTACGGCACCGAAGTCACGCCCGGACGCCTCGCTCTAATTGACCGCGCCGAAGCCGCCCTCCGCGATCTAGGCTTCCGCCAATTCCGAGTCCGCTTCCATGACAAACTCGCTCGCGTCGAAATCGCGCCCGACGAACTCCCTTGCGCGCTCACTCCGGAAATGGCCGCCGCCATCAACGCTCGCCTCAAATCCGCCGGCTTCCTCTACGTCTCGCTCGACCTTGAAGGCTATCGCCAAGGCTCTTTAAACGCGGCCCTCAAATCCCCCGGAATGCCAATCGCCTGATTGGCATTCCGCCTTCTCCGGCCTCCAGCAGGGGATTGATGGACTCGTGCCCTCCCCCAGTCAACCCGCCCGGCAAATGCTGGAGCGTGCCGTACGCCCGCGGAACATTCCCCTCCCAATTTCCGTATCTATCCAGGAGGCCCCAAAACCGCGTATTCTTAAGGGGACACGCATGAACACTCGTACACTCTGTCTCTCTGCTCTTCTGGCAACGTCGGCCGCCCTGGTCGGCTGCGAATTCGGCCCGGGCGAACGCGGCTCGTTTGACCGCAACTACGCCGTCTCCGGCCCCACGCGCCTCGAGCTCTCCTCCGGCTCCGGCTCTGTCAGAATCAACGGCAGCGCGGATGGCAAAGTTCACATTCACGGCGAAGTCTACGCCGGCTCGTTCTTTGGTAGCGCGAAAGACGAATTGAAGCGCGTCATTGACAATCCGCCCATCGAGCAGCGCACAGGCCTGCTCCGCATCGGCAAGGACATGGGCGCGTTCCGCAACACTTCCATCTCCTACACCATCGAAGTCCCGCAGGATACGGAACTCTCCATCTCCGCCGCCAGCGGTTCCCAGGAAATCAAGAATGTTCGCGGCCCCGTGAACGTTGACTCGGCTTCGGGCGAAGTCATCGTTGAAAGCGTCGAGCGCTCGCGTCACGGTTAGATCCGCAAGCGGCGCCATTCGCGTCCGTGGTCTCGGCGACGATGCAAAGCTCTCTGCCGCATCGGGCAGCATCGAAGCATTCGGTGTCAAAGGCGACATTCGCGCACGGGCGCTCTCTGGATCCATCACGATCAAGGGCCCCGGCGCGCGGGTCGAGGCTGACAGCGCAAGCGGTTCTGTCAACGTCGCCGGTGCAAACAACGACGTCAAAGCCAGCACCGCGTCCGGCGCCATCAATGTCGAAGGCAATCCCGTCGGCAACAGCTACTGGCACCTGAAAACCGCTTCCGGAGGCGTTGAAGTCTCCGTGCCCAAGACCGCCGGATTCAACCTCACTGCCGAAGCTATCTCCGGGCAAATCCACGCCGATCTGCCCATCGTCATCGAAGATCAGGGCAAGCATTCGCTCCGCGCCCATGTCGGCACTCCAGGCGGCCGCGTCGAAGTCCGCACCGCTTCCGGCGGCATCCGCATCCAACCCTCTTCCTAATTTTCGCTCCTTGGTTGTCATTCCGACCGAAGGGAGGAATCGCGCCTCAATCTCCCGATCTCCATCTCTCCCCCCGTGTGTCCTCTGCGCGATCTGGCGTGCAAACTCTTTCTCCCCGCCCACTTTTCCGCCCTTTCATATAAAATCCCCACATGCACCGCCCCTTCCACCGCACTCCTCCTCCTTCTCGCCACGCCCCTTTTCGCCCAAAACACCCCCACCTCCAAAAAATCCCCCGCCCAATCCTCCCCCAAACAGCTCTCGCCTTCCGACGAACTCCAGCAATCCATCGAATCGGCCGGAAACGACCGCGCCGCCCTGGTCCGCAATCTCGAAAATTTCCTTGAGAAATATCCTCAAGCCCCCGAACGCCCGCAAATCTTCCGCGCCCTTGTCGAAGCGTGCCTTCAACTCCGCGACAACAAGCGCGCCGCCTCCTACGCCGAACGCCTCGTCTCCCTAGCTCCCGAAGACATGTCCATCACGCTGCTCACCATCCAACTCCTTGAAAAAAATGGCGACGATGCCGCCCTCAAACGCGCCGTCAATTACTCCTCCCGCGTGATCGAATACGTCCGCAATTCTTCCACTGACGAAAAATCCCCGCGCGTCTCCCCCGAAGAGTGGGCCGCCGGGAAAAAACGCGACGAATCTTCCCTCATGCTCCTCCGCGGCCGCCTCGAATCGAAACTTCACGACACTGCCGCCGCCCGCAAGGATTTCGAAGCCAGCTACAACCTCGTCCCTAATTCCAGCGCCGCGCAAAAAATCGCCGAACTCGACGAGCTCGACAAAAACTACCTTTCCGCCATCAAGCAATATTCTCGCGCCTTCGCCCTCGCCGACCTCAGCGCTAAGAACGACACCCGCCGCGAACTCCGTCAGAAAATCGGCAATGTCTGGCGCCTCGCCCACGGCTCTGAAGCAGGCCTCGGCGATTTTCTTCTCGCCACATTCGATGAAATCGCCACCAACGCCGCCGCCAAGCCCAAGCGCAATGCGGCCGCAAAGGAGCCCTTCGAATTCATGCTCCGCACGGCTCCCGCCGGAGCCGATTACCCGCTCTCGGCGCAAAAAGGAAAAATTGTTGTCGTAAATTTTTGGGCCACCTGGTGCGGCCCTTGCCGCGCCCTCGAACCGCTCTATGAAAAAGCCGCCGCCGAATTTCAGGGCGATCCAAACGTGTTATTTATTTCTGCAGATTGCGACGACGACGAATCCCTCGTCGCCCCTTACCTCGAAGAAGTAAAACCCCGCACCACAGTCGTCTTTGCCGATGGCCTGGACGACCTCTTCCATGTCGAAGCTTTCCCCACCGTCATCGTCCTCGACCGCACGGGCCGCGTCTCCTATCGCACCGACGGCTTCGGCGACGAGGCCTTCTCTACTGAACTATCCGCCGCCGTCCACCGCGCCTTGTCTTCCGCCGCTGTGACCGAAGGAAATGGGCGGGCGGGACACCCTTAAATGCCCCGAGCGACTTCGGGCATCGCCCGAACGCTTTTTTATCAAGCGACATATTTGCATAGTGTACTTATGCAACGAGGAAGAGAGAATTCACTGTGCCCCGCTAGCCACTTCTCTCGCGGCCACAATGGTATTCACATGAATCCGCACCGTATCTTCGACCTGCCGCGCATATCCGCCCGCAAGCGTCGTCGCCACGGCAACACCGCGCTTCCGCGCCTCCGCAAACACTCTCTTGTCGCGCTCCTTCAACCCTTTTTTCGTCAGCATCAATCCGCCAAGCTGATCCTCGCAGTAGGGATCCGCTCCTCCCACATAAAAAACAATCTCCGGCCGGAATTTCTCCAGCGATTCCGCAACCACTGGAATCAGCGCTCTCCAGATATTCGCCATCTTCCGCCCGATCCGCCATGTTCAAATCCACATCCGAAGGCGGCTTGTGCGCCGGATAGTTGTTCAACTGATGGATCGAAATTGTGAACACCGACTCGTCATCGCGAAAAATATGCGCCGTTCCGTTTCCGTGATGCACATCCGTATCCACAACCATCGCTTTGCGAATCGCCCCGTCCGCCTGCAATCGCCGGATCGCCACGGCCACATCATGAATCGCGCAAAACCCTTCGCCGTAATTCGGCAAACGCGTGGTGAAATCCGCCGCCCAGATTACATCCAAATCCATCGCGCAGCGCCAGCTGTCCCGCCAGAATCGATCCGCCCGCCGCCAGCCATACCGCTTCCGCCAATTCCGGAGAGTATGGCACTTCCAATTTCATGATTTCACTCGCCGTTAAAGTTCCCTTTCGCAATTTCTCAATCCACTCCGGAGTGTGTACGCGCAGCAAATCTTCATCCGTCGCTTCATCCGGCAAAGCAAAATCCCCCGGGTCGGCAATTTCATCTTTCAAAAGCATACGTTGAATCAAACGGAATTTCTGCGAAGGAAATACGTGCGGGCCAAGATTTAAATCGTAGTTAGGGTGATAAACAACCTTGAAAGGCAGCATACGCTCGGCCGTTAGGATAGCTGATGCAGCGGCCGCCTTCCTCAAGACGGGCGCTCTTGCTACGTCTAATTCTCGCGCTCGAGAATAAAATCCGGCAACGTCAACAGCGCGCGTCCGTACTCTGAATCCCGCTGCCCGTTGTTAATGCATTGTTTCGCCTTGGCCGCATACTCCTGCGCCAGGTGCCGCGTCCGGTCCAACGCGCCCGATTCATTCACCAGCGCCACCAGCCGCTCCGGTTTCACGCTTACAAATTCCTTCTCTTCTAAAACTCGCGCGACCAGTTCCCGTGCTTCGCGATGGCCGTTTTCCATGGCGTAAATCAGCGGAAGCGTAACTTTGCCTTCTTTCAAATCGCTCAGCACCGGCTTGCCCAGTTGCTTCGCAGAACCGGTAAAGTCCAGCAGATCGTCTACCAGCTGGAACGCCAGTCCGGCGTACTTCCCGTAATCCGCAAGCGCCTCTTCTTCTTCCCCTTCCAGTCCGCCCAGCACCGCGCCCAATCGAGCGCATCCGCTAAACAGGCACGCCGTCTTGTGCGTCGCCAGTTTCAGCGCATCTTCTTCCGTCACGTCAATGCGGCCGATCTTGGCAAGCTGGATCAGCTCGCCTTCGACCATCTTTTGCGTGAGATCGATCAGAACGTCGAGAATCCGGAAATTCCGCTCTTCGAGCGCCATCTGGAACGACTGCATGTACAGCCAATCGCCGGCCAGAACGCTGCGATGATTTCCCCACCGCGAATTGGCCGAAGGACGTCCGCGCCTGCGTATCGGCGCTGTCAATCACGTCATCGTGAATCAGCGTCGCGCTGTGCAGCAATTCCACAACGGCGGCAAGCCGAATCGAACCTTCCCTGCGCCGGCCCGCGTAACGATTGGCGATCAGCAGCAACGCCGGGCGCATCCGCTTTCCCCCGCCCCCCAGCAAATAACTGGTAATCTCGGACACCGGCTCGAACGCCGTCGCCGCTCTGCCGCATCAGCTCCTGCTCCACCAGCAGCAGGTCTTCGCGCACAAGCTCAAATATCTCTTTTGCCGTCAGAAGAGCGATCTCTTTTCTCCTGGCTTCCGGTGTCATCTCAGTGGAACTCCGCGGCCGCGGGCACATTCGGCCGGGCAAGACCGAAGAAGCGCCGAAAATTCTCCGAGGTCCTGGCAGCCGCTTCTTCTGCGGTCAAGTTTCTCACACTGCCCAGCATCTTCGCCACTTCCGCGACGTAGGCCGGTTCATTTCGCTTGCCGCGATAAGGCACCGGCGCAAGGAACGGAGCGTCAGTCTCAATCAGAATATTCTCCAGCGGCAAAGCTTTTGCAATGTCGCGCAAATTCTGAGCCTTCGGGAACGTCGAATTCCCCGCAAAGGAAATCTGGAATCCGATATCCACGCCGCGTTTTGCATCCTCCAGCGTGCTCGAAAAACAATGCAGTATCCCGCCGAGCCCGCTCGGCGCCCACTCTTGTTCCAGAATCTTTATGCAGTCCCGCCAAGCGTCGCGGCAATGAATCACAATCGGCTTTTTGGCCTCCCTCGCCAGACTCATCTGGTCGCGAAACACTTTCGCTTGGATGTCACGCGGTGAGCGATCGTAATAATAGTCGAGGCCGATCTCGCCCCACGCAATCACTTTCGGGTGTTTGGCCAGCCGCTCCAATTCATCCAGATGTGATCGCGTCACTTCTTTCGCTTCATGTGGATGAATTCCGACGGTGGTGTAAATCCAGTCGTACTGCTCCGCAAACGGCAGCGCCGCATCCAACTTTTCCGGCCCGGGCCCGGTTCCAATCGCGACGAGTGTCGTCACTCCTGCTGCCCGGGCACGCTCCAGCATCGCATCGCGGTCCTCTGCAAACTGCGGAAAATCAATATGGCAGTGCGAATCGATTAGTTCCATGGAAAAAAGTCAATCACGCAGCAAGCGCCAGGCACGACATAGCGTGCCCCTACTTCAATCTGGCGCCGACTTCGACGTCTTCGTCGGGAAAACCGGCAAGAACGGGACGGCCTTCGGGGCCGACGGACGCGGCAACAATCATCCCGTTCGATTCCACGCCACGCAATTTTCGCGGCGCGAGATTCACGACGACGGCTACTTTTCTGCCGATCAGTTTTTCCGGTTCGTAGAATTGCGCAATGCCCGCGCAGATCTGACGAATTTCCGTGCCGATATCCACAGTGAGTTTCAGCAGTTTGTCCGCCCCGACGATGCGTTCGGCGGTTTTGATCTGCCCGACGCGCATTTCAACTTTGGCGAAATCCTCAATGCCGATTTTCTCCGCCGCAGGAGCAACCGCCGCGCCTCCTGCAGTTGCGGCCGGTGCAGGAGTCGCCGCCGGCACCGAAGGTTGCGCCGGATTCAGTTCTTCGTTTGCCATCGCTTCAATCCTCTCAATCGCTTCTTGTTTATCTACCCGTGGAAAAAGTGTTTGCGCCTTCCCGAGCTGCACGCCGGCGGTCAACTGCCCCCAGCGCAATCCGTCCAACTCCACTGCGGAAACTCGTCCCGGCTGGCCGAACAGTGTCCAGACTTTCGCCGTGCTGTCCGGCAAAACGGGATGCGCGAGCACGGTCACGACGCGCAGTACTTCCGCAGTCGTCCAAAGTATTGTCGCTTTGCGCAGCATGTCGGCTTCGGAAACTCCGAGCGCCCATGGCTGTTCGGATGTCAAATATTTGTCCGCGGCGGCAATGGCGCCCCAGATTGCTTCGAGCGAACGTGCGAACTCGAACTTTTCAAAACGGTCGAGCGCTTCCCCAATGGCTTCGCTCGCAGCTTTTCTAAGAGCATCGTCTTGCGGCAGGAGCGGTCCTGGGTTCGGAATTTTTCCGCTGAAATTCTTTTCAATCATCGCAGCGGTGCGGCTTGCCAGATTTCCGAGCCCGTTTGCGAGATCACTGTTGTAGCGCGTGATCAGCGCTTCGTAGCTGAAGTTTCCGTCCTGGCCGAAGACGATTTCGCGCATCAGGAAGTAGCGCATCGCATCCATGCCGAGCATGTTGGCAATCGGACGCGGCAGCACCACGTTTCCTTTGGACTTGCTCATCTTGCTCGCATCCATCAGAAACCAGCCATGCGCCCAAACTTGTTTTGGAACTGGCAACATCGCGGCCATCAAGAATGCGGGCCAATAGACCGTATGAAAGCGAATAATGTCTTTTCCGACGAGATGCAAATCGGCGGGCCAGAATCCGCGCTTTTCAAAGTCAGGGCCGCCGACTGCGCTCAGATACGAAGTGAGCGCGTCGAACCAGACGTAAAAAACGTGCGGTTCTTCGCCGGGAACGGGAATACCCCAGCGAACCGTGGTGCGCGTAATGCTCAAATCTTTCAGGCCGCTTTCAACAAAGCTGATGATTTCGTTTTTGCGCGTTTCGGGCTGAATGAACGCGGGGTTCTTTTTGTAAAAATCGAGCAGCGGTTTTTGAAACGCGGACAGTTTGAAGAAATAGTTTTCTTCCGTGATGGTTTCAAGTGGACGCCCGCAATCCGGACAGTTATCGCCGGGCTTCGAGTCGTTTACGAACGCGTTGTCGTAGATGCAGTATTGGCCGGTGTAATTTCCCTTGTAGACGTAGCCGTTTTCCTTGCAAAGTTTGAACAGCCACTGGACAGTGCGCACGTGGCGCAAATCGGTGGTGCGAATAAATTCGTCGGCGGGAATCCCGAGTTCGTCCCAGAGCGCTTTCCACTCAAAAGCCATCCTCGCGACGTACTCAGATTCCGGAATGCCGGCTCTCTGTGCGGCGCGTTCGACGTTCACGCCGTGTTCGTCGGTGCCGGTCGTCATCACCACTTCGTAGCCGCGCATGCGCTTGTAGCGTCGTACGGCATCGGCGATCACAGTCGTATACGTATGGCCGATGTGCGGCAAGCCGTTCGTGTAATAGATCGGCGTAGTCAGGTAGAATTTTGGTTTTTCGTTGGGCATGAGAAAGTCGTCGAAAGCCAGTCCTTGGTCGTCAGTCGTCGAGCCCGCCCCAGTAGGCGGCCCTGCACGGCATCATGTCACAACTTCTCGAAATTCCGTTTTGCTTCGTCCATTACCTTGTGCAGTGGAACGTGTTTTTCTTCTGCGAGCCTCTTGCAGTCTTCAAATTCGGGGGCGGCGTGGCGAATGTGGCCGTTGACTCGCGAGATTTTTACGCGAACCTCGCCGAATTGCGTGTGCACGTTTACGGATTCGCGGGGGAGAACGCGGCGTTGCGCGCGATAGGTTCTTGCGCCGAAAGTTGTGGTCTCCGCGAAGATGAGGTCCATCAACGCCGCTGTGTCTTGCGGCTTGCACAGTAGCGTGAGCAAGATTCCCGGGCGGTTCTTTTTCATCTGCACTGGCGTTGTGTAGACATCGAGCGCCCCTGCGGCGAGTGCTTTTTCCTGAAAATAGCCGTAGATTTGTGGATTCATATCGTCGAGATTCGCTTCGATGACGGCGATCTCTTCGTCGAATCCTGCAACGGTTTTTTCTGCGGCTTCGCCGATCATGATTCGGACGACGTTCGGCTGCCCTGCAAGGTCGGCGGTGCCGGCTCCGTAGCCGATTGCGGAAACGTTCATCGGCGGCTGCGGACCGAACGAATTGCAAAGTGTCGCGACGATGGCTGCGCCGGTCGGAGTGACGAGTTCCCTTTCTACGCCGTTTGAGTAGGTCGGTTTGCCTTGCAGTAATTTGGCCGTGGCTGGAGCGGGAACGGGTAAAACTCCATGCGCCATTTTTGCGGTTCCGCCTCCGACGTTGAGCGGCGAGCAGGCGAATTGATCGATGCCGAGCGATTCAAAACCGATACAGGCGCCGACGATGTCTACAATGGCGTCCACGGCGCCGACTTCATGGAAATGAATTTTTTCGACGGGCACGTCGTGAACTGCGGCTTCGGCTTCACCGAGTATTGCGGAAGATGGAGCAGGCTTGCTCGCGGACGCGCGGAGAAAGCTTGGACTTTTGCAGGATTTCCAGAATGGCGCTGAGCGAACGATGCTTGCTTTGGTCTTCCGTTTTGACTCTTACATAGGTGGAAGACATGCCGTTTTTCCAGACTTTTTCAGACGAGATTTCCCAGCCTGGCACTTCGAGCCCGCGCAATTGCTCACGCAAATGATCCAGAGACACTCCGGCGTCCACCAAGGCGCCGAGCGCCATGTCGCCGCTGATTCCGCTAAAGCAATCAAAATAAGCGAGTTTCATCGTGCCCACCGAACAATTGATGGTATCGGCGGGAAGAAAGAGTGTCAAACAGGCGGTCGCTTCATGAAAGTTTGGTGACGGGGCTTATATCGGAGAAGCCGACCGTAAGGGTCGGGCGCTACATGTGAAGCTGCCCGCCCCCGGGAAATGTGCTCAGGAGTTGGCGGTGAATAGGTTGGCGTTCAAGAACTCGTTCCGGAATTTGCCCTGTGGATCAAACTTTTTGGCCAGTGTGATGAATTCCGAAAGCCGAACATAGCGCGATTGTAGTTGTGCGGGCGACAGCGTGAAGAGTTTTCCCCAGTGCGGGCGAGGGTTGTAGGGCGCTAGTTCCCTTTCTATGATGGGCAGAACTTTGCTGACTTCCTGCCATTCGGGTTTCCAGGTGAAATGGATCGCGACGGAGTCCTGTTTGTAGGCCGGACTCATCCAGAGGTCGTCGGCTTTGATAGTGCGGATTTCGGTGATCATCAGGTGCGGGCTGATTTGATCGTGCAATTTTTCAACCGCAAGGATGGCGTCGAGCGCGTTCTTGTGTGCAACGAAATATTCGGACTGCAATTCCTTTCCTGCGCTGGGAGTGAAACCCATTTTGAAGTGCGGCAAGCGGTCGTACCACGGGCCGGGAACGCTTAGCTGGTCGGTGCAGTTTTCGGCAGAGAGTTCGGCGATGGGATGGAGATTTTTTGTGGCCGCGGTTGCACCGAAAAACTCCTTCGGCGACTTCCGCACGACATTAAAGGGATCGAGTCTGTGCTTCAGCCAGACTTCGTTAATGCGCTGATTTCGCCAGTCCGTGAAGAGGCTGACGCTGTAGGCGGCGGAGAGAATTTCGTCGAAGTGCTGTTTGAGGGAGCTGAACGGAAGATCTTCGAAGACGGTTTGGGCGACTTGGTAGGTCGGCTGGAGGTTGAGCGTGACTTTGGTGATGACGCCAAGCGCGCCGAGGTTGACGACGACTCCGGGGAAAATGTCGGGATTGGCTTTGCGCGAGACGGTGATGAGGTCGCCGGCGGCGTTGACGATTTCCAGCGCCTCGACTGCGGTGGAGAGATTTCCGTTTGTGACGCCGGAACCGTGCGTGCCAGTAGTAATTGCGCCAGCGACAGAAATGTGCGGAAGCGAAGCGAGATTGTGCAGGGCAAAACCTTGGACTTCGAGAAGCGGGGCGATTTTGCCATAGCGAATGCCGGGGCCGACGGAGATGCTGCGCGCCGCGGAATCAATTGCCGGGGCTTGCGATGCAAAGTCGGTTGTCAGCAATTGCTGGGCGCTATCCGCGATGCGGTTGAAGCAGTGGCGTGTGCCGAGAGTTTTGAAATTGGAGTGCTTGCGGACGAAGTCCTGCACGCCGGCCAGGGACTTTGCGGTCGCCACATTTTCGGTCGAGTATTCGATGTTGCCGGCCCAGTTGGCGAGTTTTTCGGGAGAAGCGAACGATGTCAGTTCAAATGGCATGGCGGCGGCCGCGGTGCAGAGTTTTAGGAAGGTTCGCTTTTTCATGCTCGATCCCATTCTTTGGCCTGCAAGAGCGTAGCAAAGAAGCATCAGCAGTACTATTGCAGAGGCCTTTGCCCGATTCCCGTTTCTCACTCCGCGTCGCGGTTGGTGACGGTGACTCGAAAGACGGGTTTGGATTTTTCGGCGGGATCCATTTCGAAAGTTTGGGACGTTTTGGCGGGGTCGTAGTCGCGCCAGAGCCAGATCATTTCTGAGGGAAATTCGGCGGCCCCGTGGGCGTTGCTATGAGTTCCTTTTCCGAAGCTGAAATGAAAATCGCATTCCTTGGCTTTAAGCGCGTTGGCCATGCGGAGATTGTCGAGTGGCCAGTTGCCGTAACGATTGTCGAGATCTTCGGAGCCGTCCTGCAACCAGACGCGGATGTTGCGATGCGACTCGCGGAGAATTTTTTCAGGGTAGTCCTGGCCGCCGTCGGAATTTGCGGGATCTTCTTTCCATTGGATGGAAGAAAAACTTCCGATCCAGGAGATGACGCGGCCGAATTCATCGGGCATTTGCCAGGCGGCGTTGAAGGACGCGATGCCGCCGGAGGAAAGTCCGGTGATGGCGCGGCTGTAGCCGTCTTTGCGGAGATTATATTTTGCGGCCACTTCGGCGAGGATTTCGTCGCGGAGGAAACGCGGGTAGCGGTCGCTGACAGTGTCGTAGAGCGTGCTGCGCATGGAATCTTTGAGCGTGCGGTTCCATCTTTCGCCGTAGGCTTTGACGAAATTGTAGGTGGGCGTGCCGGGCGAATCGGTGACTTCGCCGGGATTGATGAAGATGCAGATCATGACGGGGATTTTGTTCTGTGCGATGAGATTGTCGACGACGTTGAGGGTCGGATTGTTGCCGTCGCGATTGGTGTAGCCGCCGCCGTCGTTGAAGATCATCACGGCTGCCGGCGTGTCGGATTTGTATTGGGCGGGAACGTAAATCCAGTATTCGCTTTTCATGCCGTCGTAGATCTTGCTGACGTGGGTAAGCTTTTCAGAAAGAGTGCCGGACGGGACGCCGGGTTGGAGATAGGAGAGCGGTGTAAAGGCGGGGACGTCGAGTTTGCCGCCGATTTTTTTCCCGTCGAGGAGATAGTGGAAGGAATGGAGTTTGCCGACGACTTCGATTTTCGCGCCGGTAAACCAGAGGTCGGAGCCTGAGAGCTGCTGCATTTGCGGGCCGGGAGCGGCGTCAATGAAGAGTTGCGGTTTTGACGGCGGCGCGAGTGGCGAAGAAAAAGTCGGGACCATGGCCGGACCAGGCAGTTCCGTCCTGGAGGTCTTTGGCATCGAAAGTGGCGGTGATGGCGTCGCGGAGGGCTGGGCCGGGAGATTTTGCGAGTTCGATGAGTTGCGGCGCGGTGGATTTTTGTGCCGAGGACGGAGACGGGATAGCGGCGAGCATCAGGGCAAAGAAGAATGGCGAGAATTTGATGAAGCACGGCATTAGGGCTCCGTTGTTTTGACCGGCCTTGTGAATGGCCTTTATACTCGCTGTTTGCACTGCGAGGGATCAAAGCACTGTGTATATCACACTGACAAAACGATTGCGCGAGGCGTTGGCGGCGCACATTCAGACCAAGTACGGCGAAGCGCTGGGGGGCCTGGCGCCGAATGTTGTGCTTGAGCGGCCACCGAAGATAGAGATGGGCGAAGCGGCGTCGCCGGTGGCGTTTGAGTTGGCGAAACGGTTGAAGCGCGCTCCGCGAATGATTGCGCAGGACATTGCGGTGGAATTGGGAGCAGTGCCAGGAATTGCGCGCGTGGAAGTGGCAGGCGCGGGGTATTTGAATGCGTATTTTGACAGGGGAGCTTTTTTGGCGGGAGTAACGCAAGAAAAAGGGCCACGCGGAAGCGCAGAAAACGCGGATGAACGCGGAGGAAAGCAGAAGATCATTGTTGAGCATACGAGCATTAATCCGAACAAGGCGGCGCATATTGGGCATGTTCGGAATGCGGTGCTGGGGGATACGTTTGCGCGGATTTTGAAATTTTCTGGAAAGCGCGTGCAGGTGCAGAACTATATCGACAATACGGGCGTGCAAGTGGCGGACGTGGTGATCGGTCTTCTGTACATGGAGAAGCGGACTCCGATCGGCGTGAAGATGCTGGCGATGGAGCCGAAGTTCGACTACTACTGCTGGGATCTGTACGCGAAGGCTACGCAGTTTTTTGAAGAAGACAAAGTGCGTGCGGCGCAGTTGCGCGGAGAGACGCTGCGGGCGATTGAAGAGAACAAAGGCGAAGAATCGGAAGTGGGACAGGTGGTGGGCGACGCGATTGTAAGCTGCCATTTGCGGACGATGGCGCGGCTGGGGATTGCTTACGAATTGCTGGCGCGAGAAAGCGAGATTTTGCATCTGCATTTCTGGGATACGGCGTTTGAGATGCTGAAGAAGTCGGGCGCGATTCAATTTGTCACCACCGGCAAGATGGCTGGTTGCTGGGTGATGCCGTCGAAAGCGGAAGCCGGCACGGACAAACAGGAAGAAGAGAGCGAGCACGAACAAGACAAGATTATCGTGCGGTCAAACGGAACAGTGACGTACGTCGGGAAAGACATTGCTTATCAGCTTTGGAAGTTTGGGTTGCTGGGGAAAGATTTCAAGTATGCGATGTGGCCGAAGGCGCCGGCAGGCGAAACAGTCTGGTACACGACGGCGCGACTCGGGCGATGCGGCGGCGCCACATTTTGGAGAACCGGCATCGGCTGTTTACAACGTGATTGATACGCGGCAATCGTATTTGCAGAACGTGGTAGCAGCGGGAGTCGCGGCGCTCGGGCACAAGGAGCAGGCGGAACAATCTATTCACCTTTCCTACGAGATTGTGGCGCTGACTCCGCGATGCGCGACGGAACTGGGATATACGCTGACGGATGAAGAGGCGCGGAAGCCGTACGTAGAAGTGAGCGGGCGAAAAGGATTTGGCGTAAAGGCGGATGATTTGCTGGACAAGCTGGAAGCGGCGACGCTGGCGGAAGTACACGAGCGGCACGCGGATATGGGCGAGCGTTGGCAGAAAGAAACGGCGCACAAGATCGCGGTTGGGGCGCTGAGATTTTTCTTGCTGAAGTTCACGCGAAATTCGCTGATTGCGTTTGATTTTAAGGATGCGTTGAGTTTTGAGGGCGAAACGGGACCGTATTGTCAGTATGCGGCGGTGCGGATCGAGGGATTCGTCGAAAGGGTGCGGAGGCGGGCGGAGAAAATGTTGCGCTCGAGCCAGCCAGCGTGGCGGCGATTTTTGGCAGTGATGATGGAAACGATTTGTGGGAATTGATTTTGCACGCTGGCGCGCTGGATTACGCGGTGGACGCAGCGATTGGGGCGCAGGAGCCGGCGTTTGTGGCAAAGTACGCGTTCCAATTGGCGCAGGGGTTCAACAATTTTTATCACAAACACCACATTTTGTCGGAAGAAGATGCGCAGAAGCGGGCGTTTTTCCTGGCGTTGTGCGGGTTGGTGGAGGCGCAATTGGTGCGGTCGCTGGACTTGTTAGGGATTGAGGCGCCGGAGAAGATGTGAGTAGCGCTTCGCCGCTTCATTGAGCGCTTGTTTACAAGCGAAGAAGGGCGTCGGGCCGCCGCATTCCCCCTGCAAGTCCGGAGTTAGAAGCTTGACAGGAGATGGACCAGGGTACGGAGGGCAACCCCGGTTGGGCCTTTGGCGAGCCAGGGCTTGGCTTCGTCGTTCCAGGCGGTGCCGGCGATGTCGAGGTGAATCCACGGCGTGTCGCCTGCGAATTCCCGGATGAACCATGCGCCCGTGATCGAGCCGCCGCCTTTGCCGCTGCCGATGTTTTGCATGTCGGCAAAGCTGCCTTTGATGAATTCGCGATATTCGTCGTCCATGGGCATTTGCCACATTTTTTCGCCGGTGGCTTTTGCAGAAGCCAGGAGTTTGTCGGTCCAGGATTGGTCGGCGCTGCCGAAAACGCCGACGTTGATGTTGGCAAGGGCCACGACGATGGCGCCGGTGAGCGTGGCGGCGTCAACTATGTGGGTAACGCCGAGTTGCTTGGCGTAGGTAATGGCGTCGGCGAGGATGAGGCGGCCTTCGGCGTCAGTGTTGAGGACTTCGATCGTTTTGCCCGACATGGCGGTCTGAATGTCGCCGGGTTTCTGGGCAGTGCCGCCGGGCATATTTTCCGTGGCGGGAACGACGCAGATGACTTTCACATTGGGCTTGAGCGCAGCGAGCGCGCGCATTGTGCCGAGCATTGTGGCCCCGCCAGCCATGTCGTACTTCATTTTTTCCATGCCGTCGGCGGGCTTGATGGAGATGCCGCCGGTGTCAAACGTGACGGCTTTGCCGACGAGGCCGATGACGGGCGAGCCGGGCCTGGCGTTTGCCGGCGTATAGGTGACGACGATCATACGCGGCGGCTCCGGGCCGCCCTGTGCGACGCTGAGCAATGCACCCATTTTCAGATCGGCGATTTTCTTTTCATCGAGGACCTCCACGGAAAGTCCGGCTTCTTTTGCCATGGCCTGGGCTTTATCTGCAAGGACGCGCGGGGTGAGTTTGTTGGAAGGCTCGTTGATGAGGTCTCGTGCGAAGTTCTGCGATTCGCCGATGACGCGGCCGCGATTCAGACCATTTTCGGCGCCAGCCTTGTCCGTGTCAGAAAAACCTGCCAGCAGGACAGATTCGATTTTCTTGTCTTTTTTGTCGGTCTTGTATTTGTCGGTTTCGAAATCACCAGTGATGAGACCTTCGGCGATGGCTTGAGCGGTGTCTTCTGCAGAAAGACCATCGCCTGCGAGAAACGCAAAATTCTTAGCAGACTTCGTTTTCAACGAGCGAAGCGCGGCCCCGGCGATCTTGCGAAGCGTGGCCACGTTAAACTGGTCTTTCTTCCCTGCCCCGATCACAAGCAAGCGCGCAGCCTTCAGACCCGCTGGCGAGTGCAGCAAAGTAAATTCGAGAGTTTTGCCGGTAAGCTCGCCGCTCGTGGCGATTTTTTTCAGCGCGCCACCGACAGTTTTGTCCACATCCGCGATTCGGCCTTGAACCGGGTCGTCGCTTTCAAAAATGTAGGTGACGATTGCGTCAGATTCGAGCGAAGCGTACGGTTTGGTTTCGAGCGTGATTTGCATGATGAACTATCGCCTCCGGTTGCGATACATAGCCTGATCGGCTTCCCTGCGGGCTTCCTTCGTGCGTTCGTCCTGGCGGCGGTCCCAAGTTTTCTTGCCCTGCGCCAGAGCGATTTCGCACTTTGCGATGCCGTCGCGGAAGTAAATCTTTATGGGAATGACGGTCAATCCCTTGGACTGCGTTTTGGCCGCGAGCTTGTAGAGCTCGTTTTTGTGCAGCAGCAACTTGCGAGACCCGAGCGGTTCATGGTTCCACGGGCCGCCTGGCAAATATTGCGCAATGTGGGCGTTCACGAGCCAAGCGCCGTTGGCTTTGAAATCCACGTAGGCGTCGCGAATATTCGCCTTTCCTTCGCGTAAGGCTTTGACTTCGGTACCGTGCAGAACCAAGCCGGCTTCCAAGCGCTCCAGAAGATGATAGTTATAGCTTGCCGCGCGATTCTGCGCGACGAGCAGCTCTTTGGGCTTGTCTGTCTTCTTTGCCGGCTTCGCCACAGCCTTTCACTATAGCGACCGGATGTTACCGGATGCAAGACAGCCAACCCTACGATTGTTGTTCGACCTCTAAGCCAATGCTAGACTCGATAAAGTCCTGCGTTGAGGCCACGGAGAATAAATGCGCCGCTGGGGGAATGTAATTCTTTGTGTGGGAATCGGCTTGGCGGCTGCGGGCTGCCCAAAAGGTGTCACCGACTACGACCATGCACGCAAGGCAGAAGGTCTTCAGGATCTGGACACGGCGCTTCAGTACTACCAAAAAGCCTTCAACTCCGACCCGACAAACGCCGCGTACCGTATCAAGGTGAACCAGCTCCGGTTCGAAGCCAGCTCGTTTCACGTAAAGCAGGGCCAAAAGCTGCGCGAAACCGGCGATTTGCAGGCAGCCGTGGCGGAATTTCAACGCGCGGTGACGATTGATCCTTCAAATGACGCTGCGATGCAGGAAGCGCGGAAGACGCTGGCGCTGATTGCAGAAAAAAATCGCGCGACGGACGCGCAAGCCAACACCGCGCCGGAATCGAGCGAGGACGTTTACGCCGCCGCCCCGCCGGAGCTGAAACCGCTGTCGCATGCACCAATCAACCTGAAAGCGACAGACGATGCGAAGGTAATCTTCACGGCGATCGCGAAGCTTGCGGGCGTGAACGTGATTTTCGACACAGATTTTACGGCGCGCCGCATTTCCGTGGATCTGAGTAACGTGACGCTCGAACAAGCGCTGGCTATTGCGGGAATCCAGAGCAAGGCGTGGTGGAAACCAGTAACGGAAAACATGATTTTCGTCATTCCAGACACCACACAGAAGCACCGCGACTATGACGAAACGGTGGTAAAGACATTTTATCTTTCCAACATCACGCAGCCGCAGGACCTGACGGACATTGCCAACGGATTGCGCCAGGTCGCGGAAATCAAAAAGATTCAGCAGTTGAATTCACAAAATGCCATCATCGTGCGCGACACACCCGACAAAATCGCCATCGCCGAAAAGCTGATTGCGGACATTGACAAAGCGCGCCCGGAAGTAGTGATTCAGGTGGAAGTGCTCTCCGCCAGCACGGAACGCTTGCGAGATTTGGGAGCAATGGTCGGGCAATCTGCCTCGCTGACATTTAATCCAGCCGCTACCGCGACCAGCGGTAGCTCTAGCAATACGCCGAGCACTGGTGTGCCCCTGAACAAATTCAGTTTTTCCAGCGCCTACTACAGTGTGACGCTGCCGGGAGTGACCGCAAACTTTATTTTGACCGATACAGCGACCAAGATTATTCAGAACCCCGAGATTCGCTCGGTGGACGGGCAGCCTGCGAAGCTGCGCATCGGCAGCCGCGTGCCTATTGCCACGGGCAGTTTCCAGGCAGGCGTCGGCGTGGGTACGACTGCTGTGAACCCCCTTGTGAACACCCAGTTCACTTACCTGGACGTCGGCGTGAACGTAGACATCACTCCGCATGTGCACCCGAATCACGAAGTGAGCATGAAAGTTTCGATCGAAGTATCCCAAGTCACGGGACAACAATCGATCGGCGGCATTAACCAGCCAATCATCGGGCAGCGCAAATTCGACCAAGAAATTCGGTTGCGGGAAGGCGAAGCGAGCATTCTCGGCGGACTTTTCGAGCAGATCGATTCTAACTCGCTGAACGGAATTCCGGGGATCAGCCAGATTCCCTTCGTGCAATATTTCGTCTCCGACAAGAAGAAGGACCATCAGGAAAATGACGTCATTGTCGTGTTGATTCCGCGCATAGTACGGCTGCCGGATTGGACAAAGGCCAATCTTCGGACGATTCTCGCGGGATCTGAGCAGACCGTACAAGTCAGGCGCGAGAGCGAAATTCGCACTCCGTCGCAACAGCCAGTCGCGCCCGCACCGCAAGCGCCGGCACCAAACGGCGCGGCCGGAATGGCACCGGCAAACGCCACGCCCTCTAACCAGCCGGGCGGCGACCCGAACGCTCCTCGTGTTCGCTTTGAGCCGGGCGCTCTGAGCCTCAAGGTGGGAGAATCGCCAACCATTGGCATTGTGGTTGACAACGTCACCGATCTCTACTCCATTCCGATGATGATCCAATTCGATCCGAATGTGATCAGCATCGAGGAAGTGCAGCACGGGGCGTTTCTCTCCAGTTCCGGCAACCAGGAGATTGCGATTGTGCAGCGCGTGGACGCCGAGCATGGACAGGCGATTATTTCCGCGACGCGGCAGCCCAACACGCCCGGCGTGAGCGGCAGCGGAACGCTGCTGGGCCTGAAAATCAAAGCAAAGGCTCCCGGAAACGCGAAGATTTCCATCGTGCAAGTGAATGCGCGCGACTCGCAGCAGAAGGGTATTCCCCTGGTCACGGGCGAGGCAACAATTCAGGTTCAGCCGTAGTCAAACTAACAAGACCGCCGACAGACGTAGGGCTCGAGCATGAAAACGCAATTCAGCAATTTGCAGCGGGCAAGATCACAAGCGGGCATGACTCTGCTCGAGCTGATTATTGCTTGCGCGATCCTGATGATTTTGGCTGGCGCTGCCCTGCCGATCGCGCGGCATCAGATTAAGTACCAGCAGGAAGCAGAATTGCGGCGAGCGCTTCGCGAAATGAAAGACGCAATCGACCGCTACAAAGATGCAGCGGACAAGAATCTGATTCGCGTGGAAGTGGGAAACGAAAATTATCCGCCAGATATGGAAACGCTGGTGAGCGGCGTCAACGTCGGCGCGGGTTCGGACAAGAAAGTGCGCTTCTTGCGGTCAATTCCCGTTGATCCGATGACGGGGCAAAAAGACTGGCAGAAGCGCTGCGTCACCGACGATCCGGATTCGTCGAGTTGGTGCGGCAAGAATGTATTCGACGTTTATTCCAACTCGCATGCCACGGGTTCCGATGGCCGGCCGTATTCTGAGTGGTGAGGTAAGGGCATGACTGGGAAAAGACAATCTGCGCTCTGGCGCAAGGCAGACGGGTTCACGCTCATCGAGTTGATGATCGTGATTGCGATCATTCTGATCTTGATCGGAATAGCAGCAGGTCGATACGACAAAGCGGTTCAACACGCAAGGGAAACGGCGCTAAGGTCGGATTTGCAGACGATGCGCACGGCAATCGAGACCTACACACTGGACAAGCTAGCCGCCCCCCAATCACTGCAGCAACTGGCCGACGAAAAATATTTACGCGCAGTCCCTGTGGATCCCATGACGCAATCACAGGAATGGCAAGTTGAAACCGGAGACGTGATGCTGAGCGCGACACAGAATGGCACGGGAATCACTGACGTGCACTCGGCTTCTACTGGCACTGCGCTCGACGGAACAGCCTTTAAAGACTGGTAAAACGCTGTACCCTTCGCCGCCCTTCATTTCCTGCCTGTGCTTCGCCATAATCCCGGCTCATTTGGGGGCAGCGCGATGACCAGGATTACCCATGCCAGCGTGTTCGTTCTAAACCAGGGCAAAGCGCTGAAGTCTTATACCGAGACGCTCGGTTTCGTGAAAAAGCACGATTGTCCCCATGGGCCAGTGCCGATGGCCTTTCCGCTGGCGAAGGTCTATCGAGCAGGCGCTTTAACGACGCGGGAATACCGATAGCGGTCTTCAGAATGGACGACATCCAGAATGAATATGCGCGGCTGAAGGCAGCTTGGCGTCGCGTTCAAGTCGGAGCCGCGCGATGCTGGGCCTGTTGTCCTGGCCAGGAGCAACGATGCGTGCGGGAATTTCATGCAGTTGGCTCAGTCGAAGTAGCCTGCGCCAGAAAAAGAACGGCAAGTGGTGATCCGCAACCCTGCAGGAAGAGCTGTTATTGCCACTAACGACAAGCCCTGGCCCGGACTTGCGATGTCCCGAAATCCGAGCGTGCTAGGCTGAATAGAGGCGGCTTCCTGAACACCCCTGTATGTCGATGACCACCACCCGCACCGAATCCGTGCGCCAGAGCGACCGCGTGGCTTTTCGCATGCCACTCGAGGCCTCCTGGTTGGGTAGCGGCGGCGTTCTTACCAAGCAGATGGCCCAAACGCTGCTGGTTAGCCGCAATGGCGGAGTCATTCGCATCACAGAGAAGCTCCTGCAAGGCCAGGAGCTGACCCTGAAACGCCAGCTCGACGGCGACCTGATCAAGACTGCTCGCGCCCGCATCGTCGCCGAGATCGATCGGGAGCCGGAAGGCTTTCTCTACGCTATTCACATCCTCGATCTTCGTACTGATTTCTGGGACATAGAGTTCCCCTCCCCGGCCAAGCCAAACGAGGCGCTGGCCCGGATGCTGATGGAATGCAGCTTTTGTCAGCGCCGCGAAGTCGTCTACCTCAACGAGCTTGAGCTGAAGTCTTTTGAAATCCGGAAATGTGTTGCCCGGCTCTGCAAACATTGTGAATCGCCTTCAATCTGGGTGGAGGTGCAATCGGACATCCCGCCGGAACCCATTCTCGGCACGCGATCTCCGCTAGAAGAGCGCGTCATACCGCGGCGCAACCGCACGCGCGTCAAAGCACGTATTCTAGCCTGCATTCGCCGGCGCGGTTTTCAGGAAGAGGTCGCCGTCTGTGAAGACCTGTCCAAAGGCGGCATCGCCTTCCGCAGTCGCAACGAATATCCAGAGGGCACGCGGCTGGAAGTCGCCGTCCCCTACACTCCCGGCAGCGGCGCCATCTTTGTCCCAATACGCATCGTCTTTTCGCAGCACATCCCCAGCGCCGGCCTTTATCGCCACGGCGCCGCCTATCTCCGCCCACCCGATTAGCCGAAACAGCAAATACCGTTCGCTTCCGGGGAGTCTCGAAAATAGAAAACGCCCGCTTCGGTCTTCCGGAGCGGGCGTACTTTTTTTCCCAAACAGATCGAGGGTCGTTAAGCCACGATTGATGCGGTGTCCCGTTCGTTGCGGCGACGTGCCAGGTGGTGCATGGCAATGTTCAGAAAAATGTCGCCGCACGGGTTTCAATCGCGAGGACCAGCGCTTCGGTGTCGTGCGCTACCGGACAAGCCTTCGTCGCTCATGTGGATTTCCGGCGGAAACACTTTGAAGCTTGATAGCCCTGATCGTTCAGCAGCGTAACGGAATTTCCGATGACCATGTTGGCGAGCTCGCAAACGGTTTCGCGGACGACTTGTTCGCTTGCGGCGACTTCCGCGCCCGCGAGAATGCTCGCGACTTTGACAGCGACTTCCGGCGAAAGATCGAGAATGATGCGGCCTTCAATATCGCCCTTGATGGCGATGAGCGCAGCAACACCCTTGCGGCGATAGGCATTCTCTTCCATCGAGAGGTCGCCGATTTTCGTCGGCGCGTTGCAGCGATTCCGCGAAAACTGCATCCGCGGCGTTGATGAACGGCTGGATCAGTTCCATTCTCATGAGCGGTGTTCTCCGGCGAGAGCGACAGGCGGCGCACCGGCAGCGGTGGGATCGTCGCTCAGGACGTAGCGAAGAATTTCGTACAGCACTTCCGGCTTCACCGGCTTCTGCACGAAATGCTTCGCGCCTTTCTGCAGGGCCGCCAGGATATTTTCCTGGTAGCCGACGGACGAGACCATCACGATGCGCGCGTCGGGATGCTGGCGCACGATGCGCTCGACCGCTTCGATGCCTTCCATCTGCGGCATGGTGATGTCCATGAGCACGATGTCCGGCTTAGTGCGGTTGAACTCGGCGATGGCAGTGAGGCCGTCGCCGGCTTCGCCGGCCACTTCCCCGCCGAAAAGCTCGATCATCTTGATGATGTTTTTCCGCGCGAAGACGGAATCGTCCACGACAAGATAGCGAACAGGCTGATCGTCTTTCCGCAGTAGAGCGGCAAATTGTGCCATAGCCTTCTCCTTGTTCGCGGCCGACTGTGCAGCCAAGCCTTCGCTCTCACACGGTCAGGTGCGATTTGAAGAAACAGGTGTCCTTTCGTTTTTTTCGTTCTTGTCGCCTTGCTTTTCCGGTCGTCTCTGTCTTGTCGGAACGATCGAACTGCGCTCGTCCGCGCTCGATACTGAGTTCACGAGAAACGCAGCCATGCTCCGTCGAGTCGGAAATGATTTTGTTCGCGTATCCTTTTAGAATCGCGGCGCGCGGCATGCCGCTGACGACGCAGGTTTCTTCGCTTTGCGCGACGGTCATACCGCCGGCAGTTCTTGATCGCGCCAAGACCTTCCGCGCCGTCTTCGCCCATGCCCGTCATCGAAGACTCCCACCGCGGTCGGGCCAAATTCCTGCGCGACGGAATGGAACAAGACGTCCGCGGATGGGCGGTGGCCGTTGACGTGCGGTGAATCGGAAAGCACGGCCATATCTCCGCGCGGCATGCGGCGAACCATCATGTGGCGATTGCCCGGGCAGATGAGCACGCGGCCCGCGACCAGCAAGTCGCCGGATTTCGCTTCCTGCACATCCAGCGCACAACATTCATCGAGCCGCTTCGCGAACATTTCCGTAAAGCCTTCCGGCATGTGCTGCACGACGAGAATCGCAGCCGGAAAATCGGCGGGAATTTGCGAAAGGACAAACTGCAGCGCGTTCGGGCCGCCGGTGGAAATTCCGATCGCGATGATGCGGTTCGGCGGAATCGCGGCACTTGCGCTGATTTCTTGGAAACTGGCTCTTTGGTGACTTCTATGCAGCGGAATGCTGGCAAGACGCTTTCCACCCGCAGCGCGCTTGGCGACTTTGATTTTCTCGATGAGTTGCTGCGCAATTGCGTCGAGATGCCCGCCGCGGCGTCTTTCGGCTTTGCGACGAAATCGATTGCGCCAAGAGCCAGGGCTTTGAAAGTTGCGTAGGCGCCTTCTTTCGAATGCGTGCTGAACAAGAATCACCGGGCAGCGGAGCGCGGCGCATGATCAGGCGCAGCGTCTCCATGCCGTCCATGCGCGGCATTTCGAGATCGAGCGTGACGACGTCAGGCTGAAGCTCTTCGATTTTTTTCAGCGCAAACGCGCCATCCATCGCCGTGCCAACGACCTCAATATGCGGATCGCGCGCAAGGATAGTGGGAATCAGCTTCCGCATCAGGGCGGAATCATCCACAACGAGAACTCGAACGCGTTCGCTCATGCGATCGCTCCCAGCGGAATTGCGCGAGAAAGGCGCGACAGAACAGCAGGAACGTTCAAAATCAGAACGACTGTTCCGTCGCCAAGAATGGAGGCGCCGCTGACCAAATCGCTTGCGACGATGTTCGCCGGGCAGCGCCTTGATCACCAGCTCTTCTTCGCCGACCAGTCTGGTCGACGAGCAAGACCAAAACGCTTTTCCGCGGCGCCGATGACGATGACAAATTCTTTTTTTCTTTTCCGGCTGATTCGACAGCATGGATGCGGTCGAGTCTGCTCGAGGCGCACGAGCGTAAGAATCTGATCGCGCAGGCGAAGAACTTCCCGCTGGTCCACGCGATGGATTTCCATGTCCGTGATGCGCGTGATTTCGACAACCGAAGAGAGAGGCACGGCGAACAAGCGGCCACCCACGCGGAACAAGAGGGTTTGGATACTGGCAAGAGTGAGCGGGGCGCGAAGCTGGATGGTGGTGCCCTTGCCAGCCTGCGTGAAAACGTGAACGGTTCCCTTAAGGCGATCGAGCACGGTGCGAACAACGTCCATGCCGACGCCGCGGCCGGAAACTTCGGTAATTTCCCTTGCCGTGCTGAAGCCGGGCTCGAAGATAAGATTAGTGACTTCCGGATCCGGGCAGGCGGTCCGCTTCGTCTTGCTTCATAAGGCCGGATTTCACGGCGTGTTTGCGAACGCGATCCAGGTCGATGCCGCGGCCGTCGTCCGAATCTCAATAACGACTTGCGTGCCCTGGTGATAAGCGCGCAGAGAAAATCGTGCCGCGGGCGCGGCTTTCTGCGCGGCCAGGCGTTCGTCGGCGGCTTCGATACCGTGATCGACGGCATTGCGAACGATGTGCGTGAGCGGCTCGGCGAGCGCATCCAGAATGCCCTTGTCGAGATCGGTGTTCTGGCCGGCGACTTCGAGCGCAACATCTTTGCCGCAATGCTTGGCGACATCGCGGACGACGCGCGGGAAGCGGCGGAAGAGCTGCTCGACCGGTACCATGCGGATTTTCAGGACGGATTTGTGAAGTTCGTCGAGAACGCGCGACTGAAATGCAAGTGCGTCCGCCAATTTGGCGCGCAATGGATCGCGCGAGTGTGTCTGGTCGAATTCGGTGAGCGCGCGATGCAGCATGGATTTGCCGATGATGAGTTCGCCGACGAGATTCATGACGGCGTCAATGCGCGCTGCGTCCACGCGAAGAGTGCTTTCCGCAACGGTAGCGGCGGCGGAATTCGCGCTTGCCGCCTTGCTGGCTGCCGTGTGTTCGTCGCGATCTGTTGTCGCCGCAGCGAATTTTGCAGCTTGCGCTTCAAGAAGATCGCCGAGGAGTTCGTGGTCGGCGGTATTGGCTGCAGACGCTTGCTCGACCCAAACTTCAGAGACAATCGAGGGGATGCGGCAGCGCTGCATCAATTGCGCTTCCAGGGCAGTGCTCGCCAGAGCCGCTTCCACAATTTCGACGGTCGCAGCAGCGGCGTTGTCTTCCGGACGCAGGGCGATAACGGTTCCGCATCCGTGCAGAACATTTCGAATCAACTGGAACGCGGCGGCGCGCATCACGCTGTTCGGGTCAATGCGCAAAGCGATGTTGTAAACCACATCGCCGCGGTGCAAAGCCTCCGAAATCATCAGGCGTTCGTATTCGCTCCAGGCAAAGCGAGCGTGTGCCGTTCTTGCCGGGATACTTCTTTGCGTGCCTTTTTCCACGGGGGCGGCAAGCAAAGCGCGAATCATCGCGCGCAGCCCGTCAACGGGAGGCGGCTCCACGTTTCGCTGATAAGACGCGAGCATCGCTTCAAAGGTATCGGCAGCGGCGAGGACGATTTCTGCCAAGCCAGCGCCCTTTGCTTTACCAACTTGCGGCGAGAGGACGTCTTCCAGCTCGTGCGCGATTTCGCTGAGCTTGTGGAAGCCACAGGCTGCGGAATCGCCTTTAAGGGTGTGGACCGCGCGGCGGATGCTGCTGATAACTTCTTCGTCCGTAGGACGAGCTTCGAGCTCCAGGCCAGCTTCGTTGAGCGACTGAAGCAGTTCATTCGCACTCTCAAAGAAGAGAGCGCGAAGTTCGGAGCCGCGATCCTCGGGCTGCTTCTTCACCCATTCACCTCAATGCGCTGGTAGGCGGTGCCGTTGTTCTCGTGAACCATGCGGAATTTCTGCGTTAGGCCGAAAAGACTTTCCGCGTGGCCGACAAAAAGATACCCACCGGGATTCAAGCAGTTATAGAACTTGTCGATAAGGCGCTTTTGCTCGGCTTCGTCGAAATAAATCATGACGTTGCGGCAAAGAATCATGTCGTTCCGGCGCGGCAAGAATTCGGTCTTCAAGTTGTGAAAGTCGAATTGAACGAGTTCCTTCAATGGCGATTTCACGGCGTACTTGTCATTTGTCTTTTCGAAATAGCGAAGTCGGCAGGTGTAGTCCACAGGCTCCATCTGCTGTTCGGTGTAAAGGCCTTCCTGGCCGGCGCGGAGGCTTGCGTAGCTGATGTCCGAGGCAAGGATTTCGAGCTTCCAGGGCGGCGGAATCAAAGGCTTGGGAGAAGGCATATCAAACGGAAGCGGATTGCGCAGGTAGTAGTAAGCGAGCGCATCGCAAATGAGAATTGCGACGGAGTAAGCTTCCTGACCGCTGGAACAACCGGCGCTCCAGATGCGGAGCGTCCAATCGCGGCGCTCCTGCTTCTTCTTCAAGATCTCTTCGAGAACGGATTTTTGCAGGAGATCGAGTTGCGGGCGATTGCGAAAGAAACTGGTTTCGTTGACGGTAAGGTTTTCGAGCAGAAGGGCAAGCTCGGCTTTCCCTTCGCGGCTGGTCAAAAGCCGATAGTAGCTGTAAAAGGAATCGAGCTGGCAGGCTTTCAGACGGCGCTGCAGGCGATCCTTCAGGAAATGAGAGCGGCGCTCGTCGAAGAACATGCCACATTCCTGATAGACGAGCGTTTGCAGAAGCTTCAGTTCGGCTTCTGTGAGTTGCACAGGTCCTGCAGTAAGCGTTCCCATATCGTTGCGTATGGCGGCAGAGGCGCCAGAACAATCAGGACACACGGTGGCGACGGTTTCCGCGGCCTCCTCGAGTCGTTTGAACTCCGGGCGATGCAACAGCTTGGAAATGTCGAGCAGAATGATGAGGCGGCCGTTGAGTTTGCCGACTCCGGTGACGTAGGAGGATTCCCCGTCCGCGAAAACGGTGCCAGGGGGTTCGATTTCCGAAGGCGGAATCTTCAAGCACTTCGGAAGCGGAGTTGACGATCAGCCCGAGAAGCTTGTTGTCCAACTCGACGACGAGAATGCGATTCTTTTTGTCGGTAACGACTTCGCTCTGACCGAAGCGCTTGCGGAGATCCATGACCGGAATGATTTTCCCGCGGAGGTTGATCACGCCTTCGATGGTTTCCGGAGCGTTCGGGACGGTTGTGATTTCGGTTACGCGAACGATTTCACGAACGGAAGCAATACGAACTCCGAACGTTTCGTTGCCGATGCGAAATCCCACAACCTGGAGATCTTTTTCCATGTTTGGTTCCTTGGCCCCTTAGGAGCGAAGCTCGGCGTATTCCAATTCCTGAGTGCTTTCGGCGCGATGGCCACGGCGTGGCGAAGATTCACGCTGCGGACGCGAATGACTCGCGCGTTCGAGAACAAAGCGATCCATGCTGTCGAGCAAATTGCGGGAAAGCTTGAGCATCTGCTCTGCGGCGGCGGACAGTTCAGTGGAGCTGGAAGCAGATTGCTGAACCAGTTCGCGCATCTTGTCCATGGCGCGGACAACGGCTTGTGCCCCGGAAGCCTGTTCTTCGACGGCCGAATTGATTTCCTGGGTGATTTCCGTGAGGCGCGTGGTGGCTTTGGCGATCTGCGCTGAGCCGACGGACTGTTCGTTCGTAGCCGCGCCGATTTCCTGGGAAAATTTGTAAACTTCGGTGACGACGTTGGAAATCTTGTGGAGAGCGGTGCCAAGTTCGTTGCCAAGACTCAAGCCCTCTTCCACGATGCGCGTGCTGCGTTCCATGTTTTCAACGGCCTGGCGCGCTTCACGCTGGATGCTCTGGATGAGTTCCGCGATTTCCTTGGTGGATTGCGTGGACTTTTCTGCGAGCTTGCGGACTTCGTCAGCGACGACCGCGAAACCGAGGCCGTGTTCGCCGGCGCGCGCCGCTTCGATGGCTGCGTTGAGCGCGAGCAAGTTCGTCTGTTCGGCCAGGTCGTCAATAACTTCGATGATCTTGCCGATGTCGTCGGCGCGATGGCCGAGCACGTTGATGATTTCCGCGGAAGATTGAATGGCTTTGTTGGTGCGGTTCAGGCCGTCTGTGGCTTTCTCCATGGTCTGAATGCCGGTGACGACTTCTTCGCGCGAACGGTTGGCGATGTCGAGCAAGACTTTTGCGGTGTCCGCAACACGTTGAATCGAGGTGACCATCTGATCGATGGATGCGGATGTTTCGGCCACGCTGGAAGCCTGGATCTGCGTGTTCTTCACGACGTTCTGCACGTTGATGCTCATCTCGTGCATGGTGCTCGTGACTTCTTCAATGGCGGAGGAAGCCTGCACGCTGACCTTGGCGGATTCGTCGGCAGCGCCGGCAACTTGATTTGAACCGGCGGAGACTTGTCCGGCGGAATCGCGCGTGGTGCGGACGAGATCCTGCAAACCGTGAGACATGCGAACGAAAGCGTTGCCGAGCGTATCGCGCTTCGAACGCGGCACAACTTCGACCGTCAAATCTCCCTCGGCGACGGCCATGGAAACGCCTGCCATTTCCTTGAGGTAGGCGACCATATTGTTGAAAGTGGTGGCGAGAGCGCCGATTTCATCGTTTCGATGAATATCAATGTTCTGGTCGAGATCGCCGGAGTCGCCGATTTCGCGGGCGACGGTGATCAAATGGTTGAGCGGATCAGAGATCGATTTCGAGGTCTTGAGGGCAATGAAAATGCCGGCGATAATCGCGGCGAGAGTGCCGGCCACAGTCACGACCATGCTGAGTATACGGGCGCTGTCTGCGGATTTCTTCGATTCATCTTGTGACTTTTTAATTTCCGCGCCACTCTGGTCCAGAATCGTCGACGATTTCGTCAGCCAGGACGCTGGATCCTTCTGAAGATAGAAGATCTGAAGGTCGGAGACAGTGGCGTCGCCGGAATCCACTTGATGACGTTTGGCCAGTAGGGGTTTGGAGAAGTTGTCGGCCCAACTGGATTCGTTGCTTTCGACTTGGATGAGAGCCATGCGAAGTGCTTCGTTGCCAACTTGGGCTTCGCTGCGCTTGAGTGCGTCTGCGAGGTCGGCCATGCCCTTGTTAACCTTTTCCTCGTCGCGCGGATCGCCGCTCAAGAGAAAATTATTCAGGTTCAAGCGGTTCTGCATGATCTGAGAGCGAACAGATTCAATGGTGGTAACGCCCTCCAGAGCTCGACTCGCCTCTGTGGCCGCCGAACTCTGGCGTGCAGCGGTGATGAGGTTCACGATGAACAGCAGCGTGAGCACTCCCAGGATGATGCCAAAGCCGGCGTAAAGTCTTCTTGCGATCGTCATTGCAAAACCCCTCCGCTTCCCTCAAACACGGCGCATTCCGATGAACAAGCGGAACACGCGAACAAACAACTAGCTGGCGCCATGAAAATCAAATTCGATGACTTGGGTAGTCTCTTCCGGCGCCGGGAGGAATTTCCATTCCTTCACGGCGTCCTGGCAGGCCTGGACGAGCAGCGGGTGCCCACCGATAACGCGAGTACTGCGAACTTTTCCGTCGGGCGTGATGATGACTTCGATTTTGACCTTTCCGGATACGTTCATGCGCTTGGCAAGTTCCGGATAGGACGGTTGCACGCGGGTCTTGACCTTGCGCTTGCTTTCGTCCGTAGCGGACTGTTGGGCAAGGACAAACCCAGTGGCAAACAGAGCGGCTGCGGCGGCAGCGACGCCGATACGAATCCAACGCGATGACATGGACACAACTCCTCCTCAGAGTGGGAGCAACCCCGCAGGAATAAAGGCACGTCTGATGCCAGCGCATTAAAGAAGAAAAGTCGAGGTTAAGTTCTAGCGTGATCGGCTGCAAATGATTGTTTTTGAAAGACTTGGAAGGAGCAGCGTTTTGCTCCAGAGCTTTGCGCGAAGTGCGAATCTGTCTCAGGGAGCCAGACAAAAGCCTCTGAGGTCTCACGCTGAGACGTAAGGCCCTGACAGGAACGGCAGTGGATTGATACGCAACATAGACCGTACGTGGGATTGACTCAGAATGAGATTGTGCCGAAGCTGGGATAGGCGCGGGGCGCGTACCATCTTGAGACGCCCCAGGCCCTCTACATGCCGATACGCGGATCAAAACCGAGCCGGACAACATCTGTCGCTTTGCGAAAACCAAAGAGTGCGCCCGAACGCGAAAATCCCAAACAAGCAGAAGAGTTGATGGACCTGGCAGTAGATGCAGCGCGCTCGCAGCATTTGCCGGACTTTTTGAAACGATTTTCTGCGCGCGCTGCGGCAATGGCGGAAGCGGTTTGGGGCGGAGTCGTCGTTTTTGAAGAGAACGGAGCGAAGCTGTATAACGCAGTTGAACTTGAGACGGTGAAAAACGCACCAAAGCGCGAATGGCTGGTAAACAAGGCCCTGGAGATCAGCCGGGACGCGCAGGTTTGTATCTTGCCGCAGGAGAAAAGCTCGACAGGGGTGTTCATTCCGATTTTGTCGAGCGCGAACGAGAGATTGGGAGCGGTGTGTCTGCTGCGGCCGCCACGGGCATTGCAAGCTCATGAAAGAAGATTGATGGAAGCGCTGGCGAGTCACGCTGCGCTGGCGCTTGAGAATTTCCGGCGATTTTCGCAACTGGAGCGCTCGAAAAAGAATTGGGTTGAGGATATTGATGCGATCACGGATTACATCGTGGTCCACGACAAACGTTGGAGGATTTTGCGGACGAACCGGTCGCTTGCAAACCACCTGGGAGTGCCGCCGGTGGCGCTGGTGGGCGAAGCGGTCGGAACGCTGCGACAACTGGCGGAAACGCAAGGGACGCTTCCCTGCCCGTTTTGCGTGGATACAGAGCAGGCGCGCGAAGAACACATTGTAACGGCGCGGGAGCGAGCATTTTTGGTTTCCACTTCGCGGACGCTGAGCCCGGCGGATGATGACGCGCGCACAATTCACGTATTGAAGGACATTACTGACCGGCGCGAGGCAGAGCGGCGGTACCGGGAACTGTTTGACAGCATTCAGGAAGGATTATTTTTTGCGACGCCTGACGGGCGATTCCTGGACGTAAACGACGCGATGGTGCGGATGCTGGGGTACGAATCGCGCGATGAGCTGCTTCGGAACGATGTTGGATCCTATTTATATCCCGTGCCGGAGGCGCGCGAACGGATTTTGCACGAGCTTCATGCGAAGGGCGTGCTGCGGAATTACGAGGAGACGCTGCGCCGGAAAGACGGAACGCTGCTCTATACGCTGCAAAACATAACCGGCGTGCGGGACGCTAGCGGACGAATTGCACAGATGCGCGGGCTGATGCTTGATGTGACCGAACAGAAGATGTTCCAGGCGCAATTGCAGCGTGAGCGGGACTTCAACCAAAAGATCCTGAATACGACGCAGAGCATGATCTTGGTGCTGGATACGGCAGGATTGATCAGCTACGCAAACCGGCGCTGCTATGAAGCCGGCTATCGCGAAGAAGAGATGATCGGGCGGCATTTGGTGGATTTGGTGGACGGGGCGCAGCGAAAAGAGTTCGAAGCGGCGCTGGAAACTACGGCGCATGGGCAACAGGTGGAAAACCTGGAAGCGCGCGCCAAACGCGGCGATGGAACGCTCGGATATTTTTCCATCAGCCTGAGCCCGATGCGAGATGAGCAGAACACGGTGAATAGCGTGGTCGTGGTAATGACCGATATTACAGACGCGGCTCTTTTGCAGGCGAAATTGGCACACGCTGAGCGCATGGCGACGATCGGGCGGCTGGTTTCCGGCGTGGCGCATGAGGTGAACAATCCTCTTGCGGCGATTCTTGGGCTTTACGGATTTGTTACTCGAGAACCCGCAGATGCCAGCTTCGGCGCATGAGCCACTAGGAATTATTTTGCAGGAGACACAGCGCACGAAGTACATCGTGCAGGATTTGCTGAGCTTCGCGCGGCAGCGGCCGGTGCAAAAGGAAGCGGTGCAGGTTGCGGCAATTCTCCGGCAGACGATCAAGCTGAGGAGCTACGATTTTACGAGCCACGGCGTGGAGGTCGTAGAAGAATTTGAAGAAGATTTGCCGGCCACGATTGGCGATTCCCAGCAGCTTCAGCAAGTCTTTCTGAACATTGTGAACAATGCGTACGACGCGATTCAGGAGTCGGGACGGCGCGGGATGATTACCCTGCGCACAAAGCGGGCTGCGGATTCAATCGAAGTCTCATTTACAGACAACGGCACTGGAATTTCGGATTCGGCGCGGATTTTTGATCCATTTTTTACGACCAAGCCGACGGGCAAAGGCACGGGGCTGGGATTGAGCATTTGCTACGGAATAGTGCGCGCGCATGGCGGCGAAATTCAGTGCTGGAACAATGAAGGCGGAGACGGAAGTACGTTTATGGTGAAATTGCCGGCAGCAACAGAAGCAGCGGCAGCTGCGATGGAGGCTGCGGGATGAGCAGCGCGGCGATGCGGCGGCCACTTTCGATTCTGTTGATAGAGGATGAGCCTTCGGTGATGGCTTTTTTGCGCGCGGCGCTCGAACGTCAAGGTTACGCGGTGGCGGTGGCAAATTCGGGGGCCGAGGGACTGGAACGATTAAAGAACGGTTCGTTCGGAGGGGTAATTTCCGACGTGCGGATGCCGGGGGCGGTAAACGGGGCGGACATTCACGCGTGGATAGAGGCGAACCTGCCTGCTTTGAAATCGCGGCTCATTTTGATTAGCGGCGATACAGCGAATAGCGAGACGCAGGCTTTGATGGCCAACAGCGGCGCGGCCTGCATTGAAAAGCCTTTTCGAGTTCAGCAACTGATTTCTGTGGCGGAGAAAACATTCGGAAAACCATGAGCGACGACCTAAAAACACGATTGTTAGTTGTCGATGATGAACAGAGTATCCGGCGGCTGTGCATGACCATCGGAAGTTCGCTGGGCTTCGCGTGCGCGGAAGCGGAAAGCGCGGAAACGGCGTCGGCGAAAATCGAAGCCGAGGCTCCGGATCTGATCTTGACGGACCTAAAACTGCCGAACCAAAGCGGCGTGGATTTGCTGAAGCAGACAAAAACGATCTTGCCGCGCACAGAGATCGCCATCATGACCGGTCACGGCTCGATTGAGTCGGCCGTGGATGCGATGAAGCTGGGCGCGTACGACTACATTGAAAAACCATTCCGCGTCGAGAAGATGCGGCTTTTATTGCAGCGAATGGCCGAAAAAGTGCGCTTGGTGACAGAAAATGAGTTTTTGCGCGAGCGCGTGAGCACGGAAAGCAGCCTGGACGGAATTATTGGAGCTTCGGCGAACATTCAGGACGTCCTGCGGATGATTTCGCGGTTGAAGGACACGCGGACGCCGGTGCTGGTAAGCGGCGAAAGCGGGACGGGAAAAGAGCTCGTGGCGCGGGCCATTCATTTTCGCGGCGCGCTGGCACAAACGCCTTTCGTTGCCGTGGATTGCGGTTCGCTGGTGCCTACACTGATGGAGAGCGAGCTCTTTGGTTATGAAAAGGGCGCGTTTACCGGCGCGATGAAAACGAAAGCGGGACTTTTCCAGGCGGCGAATGGCGGGACGATTTTTCTAGATGAAATCGGCGAACTGCCGCTGGAGATGCAGGCCAAACTACTGCGCGTGCTTCAGGAAAAGGAAGTGCGGCCGGTGGGCAGCAACGATCGCGTAAACGTGGATGTGCGTGTCATTGCAGCCACAAACCGGGATTTGGAGGCTGCCTATCGCGAGGGCACATTCCGGAAGGATCTGTACTTCCGCTTGAACGTGGTGACGGTGCATTTGCCTTCCCTGCGCGACCGGCGTTCGGATATTCCGATGCTGGTGCACCACTTTCTCGACCGTTACGCGCCCGGCAAGAGCATTCAGGTGACGCCAGCCGCGATGAAGAGCCTCCTGCACTACGATTGGCCCGGAAACGTGCGTGAGCTTGAGAATTGCGTCGCGCGCGCAGTGACATTGGGCAATCACAAGACGATTGACGTGGAAGATCTGCCGCCAGCGATTCGCACGGAGCAGACCGGAACCAGTTCTTTGGCTCCGCAAGAGGCGGCTTCCCTTTCCACCACAGCTCTTGCAGAGATGGAGCGGATGACCATCCTGCGAGTTTTCGAACAAGCCAAGGGAGACAAAGCTCTTGCCGGAAAGATGCTCGGCATCAGCCGCGCCACGCTCTATCGCAAGCTAAAGAGATACAATATTGCGGTGAAGGCGGAGCAGGAATCCTCGCAAAATTCGATGGCGACCCATTCCTGAGATCGGGCAACTATAGTCTCGCCTGAGACGAATTCTGCGTTTGCCGAAGAGTATCAGTGAGACTGCGACGTTTCACGGTGAGACTCTTGCGGGACTTCGGCTGAGCGGAAATTTCTAAGCCTCTTTCTTTCAACATCTTCACCAAACAAAACGAACCAGCGATTTTGGCGTCTGGCGTGCACCGACTGACCTCGGGACTTTGTGTCCGCAGTAGTCCTTCTGCGCCTGCATCATGGGCGAGACGGGCATGAGGGATACGGGTCAAAGAGTGGCGTGAAAACGAGCAGCGAAGAAACGGTCGTCCCGAGCAGCGAGGGCTGTGCAGAACAGCTCGCGCGGTTCTTTCGAGGCATTGTACCGGTGAGGATTCCGGCGAGTGTGACCGCAAAGCGCGCTGGCAGCCCGCAACTCCAGGAAAGCGTGGTCGTGGAGTTTTGCGGAACAGAGCACGCAATCTTTCGCTCGGCACTGCCGCTCGAGTACAACGACTACGTCCAGCTGGCGGCGCCAGCGATGGCCGGGCAGCTCGATGCTCGTGTTGTGGCCGTGCAATACCACGAAGGTCAGAAGGCGGTGGCCGTGCGGTTTCAAAGCGGGCCATGCCACTGGGTGACAACGACGTGAACAAAACACTAACCACACTGAAGATTCCGGCGTCTCCAAGAGCGGAGACCGGGAAACCGTCGCACTGGGACGAACTTCGCGCGGTATTTCCGATCTATCTGGCGATCGCAAAACAGCTCGAAGTAGAGATTCCGTTTGGCCAGGATAAGCGCAGCCTGCCCGAACAGGCCGATCCGGCGCTGGCCAACAAGGTGCTCACTTGGCTTGATTCGCTGGACCAGCAGGTGCAAGTCTACCAGCTGCGGCATTTGCTGCAGATGACGACCCTGAATGCGAGCGAGAGCGGCTTGCGCGGCCTGATCCTGCGGCATTTGCGGAAGAACGCGAAGACCACAATCGACAGAGACAAGATTGACTTTTTGCTCGTGCAATACTTCGCCCTTTGCGCGCCGCCAAAGATCTACCACAAACAAATTGAACTGCAGGATGCGGCGCAGGTCATGAAAGGCGTGCTCGGCGATGTGGACACGACGCCCCTGGAATGGTGCGAGCCGCTGGAAAAGATGATCGCCTCGCTGAAGGGATTCCGCAGCCTGCGCGATTTGCTGAAGACGAATTTCATCGAGCAAGGGCGCAAGGTAAAGGAATCCGCCGGCGGAATGTTTTACGATCCTTCTGCACTGCTTGCCTTCATCCGCTTCAATTTTTTGCTTCGGCGCACGCTGATCGAATTGATGCACGCGGATCTAATTGCAATTCGTGCGGGGCTTGGGCAGCTGGAAACGGCCGGCGTGCGGATTATCGATTGCCATCATCTAGGACTTTCTGCGAGCGAGCCTCTCGACAAAATCCGCTTCATGGCAAACGAGTGGAAGCAGCCGTTCCAACAGAGCTACACGGAGAAAACGGTCAGCCAGGCTTTCGATAAGTTACTGGGATTGCGGACGGACGTGGAACGTGGGTTAGAACGGTTCCCGGAAAGATTTCAGACAATACAGGTTTAAGTCGCGCAGGCGCGGCGCCAAAACCTGCGGCAAATGCGAAACCAGCGGAGACCACGGCAGCACGGGGAACATCTCTGTCAGCGATCGAGCAAAAACAGGGGGCCAAGACAGCCTCGACCGAAGTTCCGGCGATTCTCGATTTTGAAAGTTGCATGGAATCGATCTGGGAGCAATTGATTGCGGCGCCGCCCACGCGCGGCCGCTCGATGACGACGATCCGGCTTGGCACGGCGCGCATTTTGATGTCCTCGTGGGAAGTTTCGGCCTTCGTGAGCGAAGACGGGTTTGCCGCAGAAGACCTGCGGCGAGCCGTGGTTGCCCGCGCACTGGTCACCACGGCGGTCGAGCAAGCCAAAGAAACCGGAAACGCGACGAGCCTGGAAAAATCATTGATGATCGCGCGCGTGGAGGTTTCGCGTTTACAGGAGCGCGTGGACGCCGCCAAGCAGGCCAAGGACACGGAAGCCGCAGTAAATCTGGGGATCAGCACGAAGCGACTGCTGTCGGCGCTGGATGAAGCAGAAAAGCTGTAAGCGGATAAATCTTCTCCGTTGAACTCGGAAACCCTGGGAGCTTTGCACCTTTGCGACACGCGAGCCTGTTGATTCTCACCGATGACGCCGAATTCGCGCGTTTGCTTTCTGCTTGTTGGCAGGCGGAGCGGCAATCGCCGCGCATTACCGTCTTGAGCAGCGACCTTTGGGAAGAAAAGGGCCACGGTGCTTACGATCTAGTTGTCGTGGGGCCAATTGAGCAAGGGAAAGTTCCGACTGTACTGCGCTCCATCGAACCCGCATGCGCGGTGATTTTGTGCTTTCCAGCGGACACAAAAGAGCTTGCACAATTACGGACCCGCTATCCGAGACTGGTGCACGTTCCGTTTCGCGAGGATTGGGCGCAGACACTGGTGCTGGTAGCGGGCGAGTCGCTTCGGCGCGCGGAAGCAGCAAAACTGGCGCGGCAGGCGGAATTGCGCGCAGCGCGCAGCGAACAGTACGCGGTGCTTGGGCGCTACATGCTGGAAATGAAGCACACCATGAACAACGCGCTGACCTCCATTTTGGGTAACGCAGAACTGCTGCTTTTGGAGCCCGGGCAGCTTTCTGCGCAGTCGCTCGCGCAGATCAAGACCATGCACAGCATGACTCTGCGCATCAACGAAGTGATGCAGCGTTTCTCATCGCTCGCAACCGAGATGCGGGAGGCTGAGAATGCTTCTCAAGCTGAGACAGAAGAGACTGTAGCGCCCAGTTCGCGGCGTTCTTAGTGCTGCCAATTTCACTTCTATCCCCTGTGTTGTGAATAGGTTAAACAAAATGGCAAATTGGCGGGAATCGACCGCAAGGCTGGCGTCTGACGTGCATCTCTGAGCTTCGGAGTACTGTCCTGAATCGCAGTCGGGAGAACGTGTCGTGCTGAAAAAAGTCCTGATCGTTGACGACTCACCGGCCCAAGTGAAGCTGATGCAAGGGCTGCTGGAGCCGGAGGGCTATCAGCCTATCGGTGTGCACGATCCGCGCCGCGTGGAAGAAGCGATTTTGAATGAGCGACCGAGTTTGATTCTGCTGGATGTGGTGATGCCGGAGCGTAATGGCTTTCAGGTTTGCCGCGAGCTGAAGAGCAGCAGTGAGTTCAATTCGATCCCGGTGATTTTGGTCACGAGCAAGGATTCCGCGAGCGACAAATATTGGGGCGAGCAGCAAGGCGCCGACGGATACGTGACGAAACCATTTACGCGCGAGGATTTGCTGCGCGCGGTGAGGCGCTTCGCGTGAGCGATTCGATGAACAACGAAGAATTCCAACTGACCCCGCACTCGCCGGACGCAGATACCGCGGAGTTGCTGGAAGCGCTTGGTCCGCTCGAAGACTCGACGCCGAATTCGCAGTACTGCGTGTTCCGCAGCGGGCGCGAACGGTTTTGTTTGCCGGTACTGGACGTGGAAGAAGTTTTGGAGTGGCCGAACCTGACAAAGCTGCCGCTGGCGCCGGCTTACATGGTGGGCGTTTTCAATTTGCGCGGCTCGATTGTGCCGCTGATTGATATCGCCATGACGGAAGGTCGTCGTCCCGGACTTCTGCCGAAGCATGTCGTAGTCGCTTCGCTGACTGCGCCAGGACAGCACGATGTCCTGCGGCTGGGGATCGCCGCGGACGAAGTGATCGGGACTTATTCAGTTGGCTCGGAAAATATTCTGGATCGCCCGCCGGAAAGCGTTCCGCACTGCATCGGGATGTTGCGGCATGACGACAGGCTGGCTTTGATTTTGGATTTACCTCGGGTGCTGGAAGTTTATCCGGGGCCGATAATTTGAGTTTGGGATTGAACGAGAAGGACAGCTGGAACGCTTCAGCAGAATTGGGTTGGAGGAAGGCATGAAATCGCGACTGAGTTCGACAATCTGGACGCTAGTCTTCGTGAACGGACTGGCCGTCTTCATCGTGCTGGGGCTGGCGTACCACGCCGGTAAGGAGTCCGGCGGCGTCTCGCTATTCGACTTCGGCAATCTACCGAGCGGTGCGAGCGGAGCCGTGATGGGTGCGGCGATGCTGGCACTGGGCGTAGCCGCATTTGTCGCCTGGCGCCTCGGAAGCGCGGTGGTGGCTCCGGTGCAGAGCCTCACGGAATTCTCCGAACGGCTCGCGGCTGGCGATCCTCGCGCGCGCGCCGAAGTCAATTCAAACGACGAGCTCGGCCTCATCGCGGACAACCTGAACCGCGCCGTTTCCAAAGTCTCCAAGGCGACAAGCAATCAGGAAGCGAACGATGCCCTGCAGCGCAGCATCACGGACTTGCTGGCGGTCATCAATCAGGTGGCGCGTGGCGATTTGGCGCAGCGCGGCAAAGTAACGAACGACGCGCTCGGCAACGTCACCGATTCCATCAACTACATGCTCGACAACTTCACCAAGGTTCTGGAGCGCGTTCGAAAGGCTGCGATGGAAGTCACGGCCTGCTCGAACAACATTCTTGTTGCTGCCGATGAAATGCAAGCCGGTGCGACGCAACAGGACCAGGAAATCACCAACACTTCGAGCGCCGTGGAAGAACTCACGGTTTCGATGAAGCAGGTGTCGAACAACGCGGAAGCAAGCGCGGAAGCTGCTCGCCGTGCGCTGGACGCCGCCGAACAGGGCAACCGCGCCGTGCGCGATACATTGGAAGGAATGCAAAGGATTCGCGCTTCGGTGCAAGCGACCGCAAAGAAGATCAAGTCCCTTGGCGACCGCTCTTTGGAAATTTCGGAAATCATCAACGTGATTAACGACATCACGGAACAGACCAACTTGCTCGCGTTGAACGCAGCCATTGAGGCGGCACGCGCAGGCGATGCAGGCCGCGGGTTCGCGGTCGTTGCCGACGAAGTTCGCAAGTTGGCAGAACACTCCCGCAGCGCGACGAAAGACATCGCAGCGCTCATCAAGGCGATTCAGGCTGAGACGAACGAAGCGGTCGTCGTCATGGAAGAAGGCACGAAGGAAGTGGAAGGCGGCGCTTCGCTGGCCGATCAAGCGGGTCGCGCGCTCGATGCAATTTCGAGCGTCGTTCGCCAGTCCGCGGAACTCGTTCAGGAAATTTCGCTCGCTTCCAAACAGCAGGTGCGCGGGACAGAAGGCGTGGCGCACGCAATGCAAATCATCTCCGGCATTACGCGGCAAACCTCGCAAGGCACACGCGGCACGGTGGCGACGGTCAGCCAGCTTGTGAAGTTATCGGATCAACTGAACGAGGCGCTGTCGCAATTCCGGGCGGCTTCGAAGGCAGCGGCAAATGCAGCATCAGAATCCGAGCGGCCCGTCCCAGCAGGCGCTCTGCGGTAAGCGGTAATTTCCTAATCCGGCGGAGGCCGGCGACGCGAGCCGAATAACGATGAGCGAACGTTTGGGACACGAAATCAGTTTGACCGAACACGAGTTGAGCGAGATCCGAATGCTGATTCATGAGCGCACGGGAATCTCTTTCGACGAGTCGCGCGAGCGATTCTTCTCCACACGCGTGCGCGAGCACATGCAGGAGAAGGGGCACAAGCGCGGCACTGAGCTTCTGCGCGCGGTGCGCAAGGCGACACCAGATTATCAGGCGTTGCTCGAGCGTTTACTGACGCAGGA
>CAWCCV010000006.1:0-283647 GCA_963794175.1 uncultured Acidobacteriota bacterium
CATCTCGATTCTGATCGCGCCATTGAAGTAATTTTCCCCGAGCATGTCACTGTACGGAAACACGGCAGTGAGGAAGGTGAACATTTGTACTTGTTTCAGCCGGGATTGGCGGGAAACCGGCCTGATTGGAAACTAGCAGGACAATCGCTGCAGTACGAAAAGGATTTCACAAGCGGTATCCACATGCTGGCGAGGGCCACCCTCGACGAAGATGGCGTCCTCTTCCACTTTGATTTAGTGAATCGATCCAATATCGCCTATGACCTTGTATGGGCCCCCATTGACCCGCGGTTAACGTCGATCTTCCATGATGTTCGCCTTGAGCGGACTTACGTTCACCGCAGCGACGGATTTGATCTGCTCGCTTCAGAAACTCCAGAAAGGCTCGCGATGCCGTTGGGCAAATGGCCGCCAGCTCGCTATCTGGCTTCCTTCACGTGGCCTATACCACCAAAGAGAGTGGAGCGCCGGGCAGATGGCATCACTTATTACAACACGTCGCGAGTGGTCGATGAGCCGCTGGTCGCTACGATCTCGAAAGATGGCAAGTGGATCGTAACCAGCTTTACAAAAACAACCGGAAACGTGTGGAGCAACCCGGAACTCACCTGTCAGCACGTCGATCCGCAATCGTCACTTGCGCCGGGTCAGCAAGCGATTTTGGAAGTGAAGATCTTGATCGCCTCAGGCTCTCTTGATGACATGTTGAAAAAAGTGATCTCGCAACGCGGCACCTTAAAATAGCAACTGATGCGAGTACAGCCTGAATTAGGAGTTGCTTGGAAGCTTGGATTTCAGCCCGACCCGTGTTCTCATGTGTACGAACTGATGTAGACCCAACCTTCGCGAAGTGTCAGAACTATTTAGGCATCGGGATAGACACAGCCTTACCCGCCCGCGCCACGCTCCGCAATCCAGATTGTATCGCCTACCGGTTCGACTCCGGTTGGTGTGTCTAGTGTCCATCTTCAGTACGGTGACACTTGCCTTGTCACCATGTACGGTGAGAGCAGAAATTTTGCCGCTGCCATTCTCTGCGAGGATGAGCTTACCGTTCGCTGCGCGCATGCCGTCTGGCCCTTTTACCGGCTGGTCGATCCAGATATCGACCGGTATTCCCGGTTTGCCCGTGGCATCGACTGGAATGCGATAAAGCTTGTTGAAGATCACGTTGTTCACATAGAGCACGCCATCGAGGAATGTAATCCCATCGACGCCCCTGAGCGTCGGATGCTCTAGATAAAGCTCCGCTGTCGAGGCGCCAGCCGGCAGCCTAAAGATTCTGCCGGGGATAGTGTCCGTAATATAGAGCGCCTTATCCGGTCCAATCGTGAAATCGTTGCAGACATTGCTGTCGCCTGGCAGGTTTCAGCGGATCTTCGGCGCGCCAGTCGTGAGATCGAAGCTTCGCAGCGCAGTATGCCGTTGGGGCGGAGTAGTGTTTGGTACCGGCGTTAGTTGGCATGTCCACAATGTATTGGTGGAAGCGTCCGCCAACATGCCGAGAAAAAACGTCCCCGGACCTTCCGTGCTGACGTCGATAAACTGCTCCGCGGTAGTAGAACCCGGACGCACCTTATACACGAACGGCGAACTCGCGCTTCCGACAATCAACACGCCGCCTGGTGCTACGGTCAAACTTTCCGGCTGTGATTTTGCGTTCGCGATCAGTATGTCATCGGCGAAGGCGGCTTCGGACAAAACTCATGACCAGGGCAACGGAGACAGCGAGGCGTAGAACATTCAATCTGGACATCGTCAAATCTCCTCAGATTTGATCTATAACCTCGGAGGCAAGATTAGACCACAGTTCTGAAGATCCCCGCCGCATTCCTCGGCAGCGCCATTCAAGCAAGCCGGTAAGCGAAGCGAAACAATCCCGAATCAGTGCTTCATCGCCGAGCAACTCGGCCGCAGGGCCAGATCGAAGAACAGCCGTCTTTCCGACGGTCGTAACATGAAATAGGGAGCGTTGTTGCCGCAATGGCGATTTGTCGTATGCGTTACCCGCCAAGCTAGAATATCCCCGTGACTAGAGAACGCTGGGCTCAGATAGGAATCACGGTTCAATTCCTCATCGTGGTAAGGACACTAGGTGAGTTCTTCCGGCTCAGGCATGTCCTTGGCCCCAGCTTCTCGGCCCCAGTAGCCGCGCCGTATGTTGGTGGCGCATTATTAGCTGCTTGCTTTTGCTGGGTAGGCGTGACCCTGTACTTTTTCCGACGCTACACGCTGACTGTCTGGATCGCGCTGGCGGATGTGGTGATTCTGCTCGCGTATAAAATTGCTGTGATTGGTTGGTAAGGAATACTGGGATTAAGGTCGCAGTTTCCGATTTCCCGCGTTAATCAGCCGCTACGCGACAGAAACCTTGCGCAGTAGTGCGTAGAGGAGAAGATCATCACATGAAAACGATTTACCCTGGGAATTTCGCGCAGGTTACGACTGCAGCTTTGACCTGTGTGCTTCTCACGGTCGCTACCGTGCGGGCCGATGAGATCAAGGTCGTGACTTCCGCGACTTTCAAACCTGCCTATCTAGAACTGGTCCCAGAATATGAACGCGCCACGCACGACGTACTTGTCACGGAATATGGTCCCTCCATGGGAGCAACGCATAACGCCATTCCAATGCGCCTCAATCGCGGTGAGGAAATCGATGTCATTATCATGGCGGCTCCCAGGCTGATAACCTGATCAAGGAGGGTAAGGTCAGAGCTGAAGGCCGGTTCGACTTGGCGCGTTCGAATATCGCTATGGCCGTCAAGGCCGGAGCGCCCAAGCCCAACATCAGCACCTTGGATGCACTGAAAAAGACCTTACTCGCGGCAAAATCGATTGCGTGTTCCGATAGTGACAGCGGAGTCTATCTGACCACCGAGTTGTTTCAGAGGCTGGAGATTGCCGACCGTATTAAGAGTAAGGTCATAAAAATCGAGGCCACTCCCGTAGGCGAGGCGGTCGCGTCGGGGAACGCCGAGATCGGCTTCCAACAGCTCAGTGAACTTCTCCCCGTAAAGGGGATCGACATTGTTGGACCGCTGCCGCCCGGAGCGCAGCGGGTCACCTTCTTTGCCGCAGGTATCCCAGTAACCGCAAAGAATCCGGAGGCTGCCAAGAGGCTCATTCAATGGCTTGCGTCACCAGCCGCTTATGCAGCCATCCACAAAAGTGGCTTGGAGCCAGCCAAGAAATCCAACTACCGGACAGATCCGACGTGTTTTATTTCAATGAACTGACCGGCATGAGCGGTTCGGAGACCTGCGAATCACTTCGGTATCATTCCGATTGTCCCAAAGCGACGCCTCCACTAGCTGAAGCCATCCCGTTATCGGGAACTCCGTGCGACGCAGCCCAACCGCATGCCCACCATGCGCATACAAACGCATCGCCACCGGAACCACAGCCTTCTTCAGCCCGGTGTAGTTGACGAGCGAGTTGTTTACGCTAGCAACCGGGGGTCACCCTCGCCCTTGCAGCAAAAAAGTGGGCGGCGTCTGGCTGGAGACAAGAATATCGCGATCAACGCGAGACGTTTATCGGCGTTCGCGGGATGACGGATCACAAACTTCCTCGTGCCTTGCCTGTTTGGATCTTGATGTCCAAACTCCTGTGCTGAAGCACTGTAAGTTTTGCCAGTTCGATCTTGCGCGCAATCCCACTAGTCTGATGTAAGTCCATCTAAGCGAGGAGCACTCACCTTGAGGAAAAGTATCTCCGCAGTTCTGTCCTTGTCGTTCATTTTGACAATCTCCACCGGCATTGCTTACGCACAACAGGCCGCACCCGAACGCAAAGTGACCGCCGATCAAGTGGCTGACGACAGCGTCCAACTCATGCGCCAGGACATCCGCTCTGAAAGGAAAAAAAATAGTTGCCGCTAATCTGTCGCTAACCGAGGCCGAAGCCGTCAAGTTTTGGCCGGTGTATGACCGATACGTCGTCGAACACTCCAAGATCTATGACATCCGCTACGCACTGATTAAGGAGTACGCACAAAACTACAACACGATAACCGACGAGCAAGCCAACAGTTTTATCAAGCGCTGGACTGCAACCGAGGAACAGATGGCGCGACTTCGCCTGAGTTGGATGCCCGAATTCGAGAAAGTGATCTCCCCAAAAAAGACCGCCATGTTTTACCAAATTGACCGGCGTCTCGGCCTCATCGTCGAACTGCAACTGTCATCTCAGATTCCTTTGGTCAAGCCATAGACCAATACCATCCCATGAGCTCAACTCCCGAGGAAGGCGGGCGCCATCCGTTCTCCGAGTCAGCTCTTTGGGAGAGCTGTTATTTTTGACAGTTTATGGCGGGCCTGGATGGCTCTATGCTCTGGTCGATCCATGGGGGGCGTGATGACCTGCCACTCCAAACAGTCCGAATTGACGGCTGAGACAACACTGGTTGAGTTGTGCATACTGATAAATGATCAGTTCCGCATGCTTCAGGGCAGGTTGTCGGACGCCGATCTCATCCAATGCAATTCCCGGGCTGAACGGATCAAGCAACTACTTGAGGTGGCTCGCCACTCCTCTAGCCGGCCTGTTATTGCCTCCGAAACCGCCAACTACTGGTTAGTGCTCCAAGAAGAGGTTGTTCCCATGAACGAAAATACTTCACGTGGTAAAGGCAATAGCTGTCCCCATTGTGGCGCCAGACAATTCTTCCGTTCGAGAACAAGCGGCCTCAAAGATTGGATTCTTACCCATGTGCTGTTTCAAAGGCCTTATCGCTGCGCGGCTTGCGACGAGCGGTTCTTTCGCACCAGTTTCCGCCATCACAGGGAACACCAGCATCACCATGTCTAAACCCTAATCCCGCCCTCCGAGATCAAGTCTCCTTGCCGGATAGGTAGCCCGTGCAATCGCTCGCTTACTCTTCACGATTGTAAGCGTTCGCTTACAGGAGAAGCCGCATGAGAATCCGGACTCCAACTGATCTTGGCGCCTTAGTTCGCAACACCTGCAAAAATCTTGCTTGCTAAGAAGATCGGCGCAAGCCGCCTTTGGTGTGCCGGCGCGGTCCAGTTTTGTCCGCCCAGATCGGTTGGATGCCGTTCGATCAGAAGCAGGGCAGGAGAGCCAGTTGTCAATCGAAGCTCGCGTGGCCTGGCGGCTCCGCGCGCCAGGGACCTCATCGGGGCACGTATGGGAATCCAAGTCTTGCGCTTGTGGGTAGCGGGAGCGACAGTTTAGCGCTCGTCACATTGGTGTCCCGCTAGGTTCCTTCCTGGCAGCGCTAAGCAGGCTTAAACCAAGCGAAGAAGTAACCCTGTTGCTAGATTCGGCGAAACAAGCTGGGGAGTTGGTTCTCATTGGGCAGTACTCTGTGGCATGATGAGCGTGCCTAAGTCATTCTTCATAGGCGCATGGGACTGAGGAAGTTCGCGCGCAACTGATTTGCACGCATGGTGTTCTTATGAGAAAGTTGCACGAACGGAGTAGCGCCTGTTGCCTTCAATTCGCATTCTCATAGCCGATGATTACAAAGATTGGCGAAGCGTAGTTGGTTTGTTACTTCAAGCACGACCTGAATGGCAAATCATAGCTGAAGCGTCGGATGGTTCTGAAGCCGTTCAGAAGGCCAAAGAACTCAAGCCGGATTTAATTCTGCTGGACATTGGCCTCCCCAAGCTGAACGGAATCGAAGCGGCTCTGCAAATAAAACAACTCTCCCCTGGTTCCAAGATAATCTTCGTAAGTCTGTACAATTCCCAAGACATTGTGCAGGCAGCTTTGGGAACGGGTGCACGGGGTTACGTTCATAAGACAGATGCCAACGGCGAACTTTCGCCTGCCGTGGAAGCAGTTCTTCAGGGTAGACAATACGTCAGCAGCGGCGCAAAAGATTACATAGTTACCGAAACCCCTGTGGAGAAACCCCGCCATGAGGTTTTGTTCTATGACGATGACAAAGTTCTTCTAGATCGCCTCAGTCGCTTTGTCGCTGCTGCCCTGGAAGCCGGTAACGCGGCTATTGTGCTCGCCACGGAAGCACACCGGGATAGTCTTTTTCAGAGATTGAAGGCAGGCGGGGTGGATGCAGATGCCGCCCTTCGACAGGGTACCTACATTTCGCTGGATGCTGCCGATGTACTCTCAAGAATAATGATAAATGATTTGCCTGACTCCACGCAATTTTTCGGGGTTCTCGGTGGCTTCATTGAAGCAGGTACAAAAGCAGCAAAACCCGCACCCCGGATGGTCGCGTACGGTGAAGCCGTGAATCTCCTGAAGGCGCAGGGCAAGCCGGACGCCGCGATCCGGCTTGAACAACTCTGGAATGACGCAGGCAAGACCTTTGGGTTGGATATCCTCTGCGGCTACGACTTAGGTAACTTTCACGGCGCTGAAGACGAGCACGTTTTCCATAGCATCTGTGCGGAACACTCGGCCGCTTATTCTCAGTGAGAAGTGAGACTCAATTCTAGGTTAACCTGCCGCAGCGGCGTCTCCCTTTGCGAGCTGGCGCAAGTCAGCTTCTGGCAGTGGTGCCACAATCCAAGCAGACAACAAGCCTGGAGAATATCCAGACGGCAGGCTTGTAAATATTTTTCAGCTCGGGAAAATGGATGGCCATCTCCGCGCTGAAATTCTTCTAGTTGATTGACCCGCACGACTTACAGGGCATAGCACTGTCTCTCAATGCGTTAAGTCGCAGTTTAAGAACATCACTATAAATGTAACTCGTCAATATACGTGGGCGCGACTAGGCGTTGCCGGGACAATATTTAGGTGAAGTGGTTGGGCGGGTGAAATCGGCCGCCGGGCGGGCGAATCCCTATGACCATGCCCGCTGAGAAAGCTATGTCAAGACGCTGAAGGGAGGAGGAAACAAGCTATTGACGATATACCGCGCAAAAACGTGATGCATGACATAGGAAAATGTTAAACGAACCAACTACTTAGCGTTTTTGCTCTTGCCTTCAAGAGGGTCGCCCGTTCGAGGTCGGGCCGGGCGCGGGTGACAAAATGGCGACACCTCCTAAGCTCACCTGCGGCCTTTTCCCTCGCCTTTTGGCACACTGGAAATGGAATGCTCCCCGCACACAGAGAACTTCTCGACGAATTTCAAAAATTGGCGCGCGACTCCGCATCGACTCAGGCTCTGATGGAGCGCGTTGCCGTGTGCATTCACGAAAAAATGACGCGCTACAACTGGGCGGGCTTCTATCTTGTCGATCCCGCCGACGCTCGCTTCTTAATCGTCGGCCCCTATGCCGGAAGCTTTACGCCAAATGTCCGCATCCCTCTAAACAAAGGGCTCTGCGGTCTTGCCGCCACGAGTGGCCAAACGGTCGTAGTGCATGACGTTTCCACCGACCGTCGGTATCTTGCCGGTTCGGCGCTCGTTAAATCGGAAATTGTCGTCCCCATCTTTGCGAACAAGAAGCTCGCTGCGGAACTCGACATCGAAAGCTATTTCCCGAACACGTTCACTACGCCCGAACAAGCATTCGTAGAAGCCACCTCGGCCCTCGTTGGCCGCCATCTAGAAACCAAGCGCTAGACGCAGTATTCTCTTGTTGAGGGAACGCCTTGGACGCAAAGCTCCATTGGGAAAATATCTACGCGAAAAAAGCCCACGAGTCGCTGAGCTGGTACCGCGAGCACCTTGAAACCTCGCTGGCTTTGATCGAGCGCGCCTCAGACGTGCGGAACGCGGCAATCATTGACATCGGTGGCGGTGAATCCACTCTGGTGGACGATCTTCTCGCGCGCGGCTGCAAGAACATAACCGTCCTCGACATTTCCGAAAAAGCGATCGAAGTTACAAGGGCCCGCCTCGGTGCGGCGGCGGAAAGGGTTCACTGGCTCGCTTCCGAAATAGAAACCGCGCAGCTTCCGCCGCAAGCCTATGACGTCTGGCATGACCGCGCCGTCTTTCACTTCCTCACCGCGCCTGAAAAACGGCTCGCCTACGTCCGCCAGACTGCACGGTCCGTCAAACCGGGCGGCCACGTCATCGTCAGCACGTTTGGCCCGGAAGGCCCCGTGGAATGTAGCGGACTGAGCGTGATGCGCTACGATGCGGACGAACTCCACGACGAATTCGGCGCGAAGTTTCGCCTCATCGAAAGCACGAAAGAACTGCACCAGACGCCGTTCGGCGCGACGCAGCAATTCCTCTACTGCTATTGCCGAGTCGAGTAGACTTTTAACAGTTTGATTATTTTCCAGCTGGAATGGCTTGTATTGGCAACTTCGCGAGTTCCCAGGCGGCAAGCCCGCCTGCAATTTCGCTTACGTGGTCGAATCCAGCCCGTTGCAAAATGCTAGCAGCAATCGACGAACGGTATCCGCCCGCGCAATACACTGCCACGGGCCGGTCTTTCTTCAATTCGCCCGCCACGTTCCGACAAGCGATTCAGCGGTAGGCTAACGCTTCCTTCAATCAATTTTTGCTGCCGCTCATTCGGCGTGCGGACATCCACCAGTTGCGCCGCATCCGGCTTCGCCAGAATCTCCGCCGCGAGGGCTGGACTCCAACGCTCCGACTTTTTCGTCAGATCCGGCCGCGTTTCCACGGCCTTCATTCCGTCTTTCAAAAATCCCGCAACGTTATCAAAACCGATTCTTCCCAGCCGAACTGCCGATTCCGATTCCCTTCCCGGATTCGCCAGAATCACAATCGGCTTTTCACGTTTCAAAATTGTTCCAGCCCAAGTCGCGTATTGCCCACTCAATCCGATGTTGATGCTTCCGGCCAAATGCGCGGCGGCAAACTCTTCCGGTTCGCGCGTATCCAGAATTTGCGCTCCGCCGGCCTGCAATTCCAGGACGCGCGGCAAATCCAGCGGCTTCAGTTCCTGCTTCAGCGCTTCATCCAGCGTCGCGCGCTCTTTGCTGTTCAGCACCGCGTCGTAAATAAAATATGGCGGCGCTTCCGGTTGATCTGCCGTCACCAAGCTAATGAACGCCTGCTTGCTCATCGGCTGCAGCGCGTAGTTCAGCCGGCGCTGCTCGCCAATCGTCGAAACCGTCTCTTTGCTGATCGCTTTCCGCAAAGCGAACCCGCGCCATGCGCCGGATAAACCAGGCTCGCATCCGGCAGCGGCAACAATTTTCGTCTGCAGCGAATCGAAAAGGAGCCGCCCAAATCCGTCGCCGACCAGCCAAGCGCCGCGCGCAAATCCGGCCGCCCAACATCGCCAACAAACAACGTATCGCCGGTCAGCACGGCGTAAGGCTCCGTCGTCGCTGTTATTCAAATCAAAAACCTCAATGGAAATCGATTCTGGCGTGTGCCCGGGCGTTTCCAGCGCTTTAAGCCGCACCGGCCAAATTCAATCGTGCGCCATCGCCAAGCGGAACAAATTTGTATCTCCGCCTGCGCCTTCGCGCCCAAATAAATTGCTCGCGCCGACGCTGGTCGCGCAGCTCCAGATGCCCCGCGACAAAGTCGGCGTGAAGATGCGTCAAAATTACGTGCTTGATTTGGAGTTTGTGTTCTGCCGCGAACGAAAGATAGATCCCGATGTCGCGCTGAGGGTCAACCACCGCCGCCGTTCCTGCTCAGCTCATCGCCGATCAAATACGAAGCATGCGCCAGACACGGCAGATAGAATTGCTTCACGATCACGGCATCGACCCTCGCGCAGAATCGAAAACTCTACTTCGGCTGTTTGGTCACGCGAAGATACGGCTTCAGCGTTCTTGAAGTCGGTAAACTTCTTCTTCGCGTCTTCGTCATTGATGGAAGTTGGAATGATCACGTCGTCGCCCGGTCTTCCAGTTCACCGGGGTCGCGACCTTGTGCTTTGCGGTGAGTTGCATCGAATCCACCACCCGCAGCACTTCGTCAAAGTTGCGCCCTGTGCTCATCGGATAGCTCAGCATCAGCTTGATCTTCTTGTCCGGCCCCACCACGAACACCGTTCGTACCGCTGCATTGTCCGCCGCGGTTCTTCCTTCGCAGGAATCGCCCGCCTCTGCCGGAAGCATGTTGTAGAGCTTCGCAACTTTCAGCTGCGGGATCGCCGATCATCGGATAGTTCACCTTGTGGCCTTGCGTCTCTTCAATGTCCGCGGCCCACTTGCTGTGGCTGCTGACCGGATCCACGCTCAGCCCAACGATCTTTACATTCCGCTTCTTGAATTCCGGCTCCAGCCCGGCCATATAGCCGAGCTCGGTCGTACACACAGGCGTGAAATCTTTCGGATGCGAAAACAGAATCGCCCAGCTATCGCCAATCCATTCATGAAAATTGATCGTTCCTTGCGACGTTTCTGCAGTGAAATTTGGTGCTTCGTCATTGATGCGTAACATCTTTGTTCTCCTGGAGCACGTTTCCAGCCTGTGAGAGGAACCGCGCTAAATTTGCTTTCGCAATCAGTGTAGCAAGAGTGGCCAAAACCCGGAAATTGAAGCGGAGTTCCAGGCTGGTCGCCAGCTTTTGGGCCAGGTTTATTGATTTGCAGAAAATCCGGCCGCTACCAGCTGTGCATCGTCCCGTCCAGCTTCCGGTTCACCGGCAAATACGCGCGTTGATAGGGGTACGCCGCAGCGAGCGTTTCATCAATGTCCACGCCGAGCCCCGGCTCTTCTCCTGGATGCATTGCGCCATCCTGAAACGAATAAGCGTGTGGAAAGACCTTGTCGGTCTCCGGCGCGTGCGGCATGTACTCCTGAATCCCAAAATTGTGCACGTTCAAGTCAAAATGCAGCGCGGCAGCCATGCAGACAGGGCTCAAATCGGTCGCGCCGTGGCATCCTGTCCGCACATGATGCAATTCCGCAAGATTCGCAATCTTGCGCAAATGCGAAATTCCGCCCGCGTGCACCACCGTCGTCCGGATGTAGTCAATCAGCTCTTCCTGAATTAGCTGCTGACAGTCAAAAATCGAATTAAAGACTTCGCCGACCGCAATTGGCGTTGTCGTGTGCTGCCGGATCAAGCGAAAGCTCTGCTGTAGCTCCGCAGGGACCGGATCCTCCATCCAGAAAAATGATATGGCTCCAGACTTTTCCCCAGCCGCCCCGCTTCAATCGGCGTCAGCCGGTGATGCACGTCGTGCAACAAATGCACGTCCGGTCCAAACTCCTGCCGCAGCCGCGCAAAAAGTTGCGGTGCAAAATTCAAATAGAGCTCCGTGCTCCAGGCGTTCTCCACCGGCGCCCCTTTTTCCGCCGGTTCATAGTGATGCGCTCCGCTTTTTGCAATGCCGTAAGTGCTCTTCAATCCCGGAATTCCGCTCTGCGCTCGAATCGCCTTGTAGCCGAGCGACAAATAGTGCGCGACCGCTTTCACTGTATCTTCCACGTCCGTGCCGCTGGCGTGGCCATACACCATCACTGACTCGCGCGAAGCCCCGCCGAGAAGCTGGTACACCGGCGCGTTGAGCGATTTTCCTTTGATGTCCCAAAGGGCCGTGTCCACCGCCGCGATCGCAGCCATGGACACCGGCCCGCGCCGCCAGTACGCGCCCTTATATAGATATTGCCAGATGTCTTCGATCCGCCGCGCGTCACGCCCAATCAGAATTGGAATCACGTGTTCCGATAAATAGCTCGCAGCCGCCTGTTCGCGCCCGTTCAGCGTCGCGTCGCCCAATCCGTAAATTCCATCTTCCGTTGCAATCTTCAGCGTGACGAAATTCCGTCCGGGGCAGCAGACGATCACTTTCGCGTCCGTGATTCGCATTGTTACTTTGCTCCTTCGCTGCGGTAGAATCGGAACGCATTTTGACTGATTCGTGGAGCAAAAACGAGTGGGATATCCTCAACTGGAATTGAACGGTAAAGCGGCGCTGGTGATTGGCGGCACGAGCGGCATAGGCTTGGAAATCGCGAAAGGGCTGGCCAAAGCAGGCGCAGACGTCGTCGCCACTGGTCGCCGCGAAGACCTGGTCAAAGCCGCTGCAAGGGAAATTCGCGCTCTTGGCCGCCGCTCGCTCGAAATCCCTTGCGACGTCACCGATGAATCCACCATCACGAACTTGCTCAATGCAGCGATCGCTGCATTTGGCGGCGTGCAAATTCTTGTGAATTGTGCGGGTCGAACGAAGCGTACGCCGACCGTCGACGTTCCTGACGCTGAATGGAACGCGATCATGGAAACGAATCTCACCGGGACGCTGCGCGCGTGCCGCGTAGTCGGCCGCCACATGATTGAACGCGGCTACGGTCGCATCATTAATATTGCTTCGCTTTCTTCGTTCGTTGCTTTGTACCAAGTAGCTGCCTATTCCGCCAGCAAAGCCGCCGTCGCTTCGCTAACCAAATCGCTCGCGATCGAATGGGCCAGCAAAGGCGTATGCGTAAATGCCATTGCTCCCGGAGTGTTTCGCACGGAGTTGAATGCGGGGCTCCTTGACGGAACCGAACGTGGAAAAGAATTCAAGATTCGCACTCCGATGGGGCGCTTCGGCAAGCTCGAAGAACTCGCCGGTGCCGCCGTTTTTCTCGCATCGGACGCTGCAAGCTTCGTTACCGGTCACGTTCTTGCCGTCGACGGCGGCTTCCTCGCCAGCGGTGTCAATCAATAGGAGTACTTTCATTTCTGCTTTCCCCCATGGGCTTCGCGCTAAAGTATTCGCGCTGAAACCGAGGAGGCATTTCGCATGAAACTGTTTTGTCGTCTCGCTCTTTCTGTCCTTGCTTCATTTTGTTTCGCTGGTGCTTTCGGCGCATCGGCTGAACCAGGCAAGCCTCTGCTCATCTATACGATAGACGTCGAAGGCGGGCAGGCTACTCTTTTCGTTACGCCGGCGGGCGAATCGCTGCTGATTGATACGGGGTGGGACGGCAACAATGGCCGCGACGCCGACCGCATCGTTGCCGCGGCAAAAGACGCGGGCCTCATAAAAATTGACTACACCCTGATCACGCACTATCACAGCGATCACGTCGGGGGAGTCGCGCAGCTTGCCGCACGTTTTCCCATCGGTACATTCATTGACCACGGCGAAAACAGGGAAACTGAAAACGAGCCTGCTATGATTGGATGGCGCGCGTATCAAAAGATTCTCGCCACCGGGAAATACAAACGCATCACGACAAAACCCGGCGATGTTCTTCCAATTCATGGGGCGCAACTCACGATCGTCGCCAGCGACGGAAAACTGCTCGAAAAACCCCTTTCCGGCGCAGGCCAGACAAATGCAAATTGCCAGGAAGTGAAACAGCCACCCGTGGACCACACCGAAAATGAATTTTCGCAGGGCCTTGTGGTCGTTTTTGGCAAATTGCGCATTCTCGATCTCGGCGATCTTCCCTTCGTCAAGGAAGTCGCGCTCGCCTGTCCCGCAAACAAAATCGGAAGAGTTGACATTTTTATCGCGACGCATCATGGGCTTTTTTTCAGCAACAGTCCCGCCCTGGTTCATGGCGTCGCGCCGCGCATCGCATTGATGGAAAACGGGGCGAAAAAAGGAGGAAGTCCCGTTGCCTGGGACACGATTCATAACTCGCCCGGTCTTGAAGCGCTTTTCCAACTGCACTGGTCGGAAGAAGGCGGCGCAACGCACAATTCGCCGGCGGAGTTTCTGGCAAACCCTGATGGCCCCGACGCCGGAAACTATTTCAAGATTACGGCCCGCGAAGACGGCAGCTTCGACGTGCTGAATTCGCGCACGGGCAGTATTAAATCTTATCCTGCACGCTGAAGGTCTATTCGCAAATACGTTCACAAAGCTTGCAACCTTTTTGCCCTCCCGCTAATCAGACTCTCCAACAGCTTGGGGAGAAAAGGCTTTTATCGCCAGGTCATATCCATTGAGGACACGGGAACATGCTTTTGTGGTGGGAGGGGGTCCTGCGGGACTCGTCGCCGCAATTGCCCTGCGCCAAAAGGGCTTGCGGGCCACTGTCGCGGACGGCGGCGACTTTCCGAGCGACAAAGCGTGCGGCGAAGGAATTCTGCCGGCGGGATTGGCGGCTCTCGAGCGGCTGGGAATAGAGGTCGATTCGGGCGAAGGCCGGGCGTTTCGCGGAATCCGATTCATCAATTCGCGCAGCCTGGCGGAAGCAGAGTTTCCTTTTCGCGCAGGACTTGGAATTAGGCGCGTTGCGCTGCATCGGCAGCTTGCGCGTGCGGCGGAATCGATCGGTGTGGAATTGCTCTGGCGAACTCCAGTCACAGAAATTTCGCCAAACAAGGTTTCGATGGACGGAAAAGAAGTCTTCGCGGACTGGATTGTTGGCGCGGATGGTTTTCGTTCACGCGTCAAATCCTGGATTGGTCTGGACAACAACCGCAAAGACAAGATGCGTTTTGCATTTCGGCAGCATTTTTCCTGCAAACCGTGGAGCGCATTTGTAGAAATCTACTGGGGCAAGTTTGTGCAGCTTTACGTTACCCCCGTTTCGGAAACCGAAGTCAGCGTCGTCGCGCTTTCGCGAAATTCACAAATGCGCGTAAAAGAAGCGCTGTGCTATTTTCCGCAAGTGGCTTCGCGGATTGCGGACGCGGCGGCGATTTCCGTCGAGCGCGGCGCCGTGACCGGAAACCTCTTTCTTTCCAAAGTTCACAGCAAGAATATTGCGCTTGTTGGCGACGCTTCCGGCACCGTTGACGCAATCACCGGCGAAGGGTTGAGTCTCGCGTTTCAACAAGCCGAAGCTCTTGCCAATGCAATCGCAAATCGAAATCTTGCAAGCTACGGAATCGCTCACAGGCGTTTGCGGCGGCGTCCGGCGATGATAGCTCGCCTGCTCCTGCTTCTGGAAAATCAACCGCGGCTGCAGGAACGCGTCGTCAATGCTTTTGCTGCGGAGCCGGATATTTTTCGACGAATTCTGGCCGTTCACTCCGGCCAGGTTTCTGCTTTTTCTCTTGCCACGGCGAGCGCGCGGCTTGGATTGCTTCTGCTTGCTGGTAATTTTTTCTAGCGCTCCAAAAACTCTCTCAACAGCAGGTGGAAGTGATGGACGCCGTTTTCCCGTTTTACGGAATAGCGGCCCCGATCGTAGGTGGAAGAGTTCAATCCTTTTTGGACGTTGGTGCAGAGCATGATGTCTTCCTGCTGGACTTCATCGCTGAAGGCGACGGCTTTTTCAACGCGGCATTTTGCGGCGGGCGATTCGATGTCGTGAAAAAACCATTCAAAAATGGTGAGTGTTTTGTTGTGCGAAAGCGGGACGATCAGGTTCGTGGAAAGATTGTCCGGATAAATGTTCAACATCAGATTCGGAAAAATCCAGAAGTAGAGCGCTTCTTTTAGAGCGCCGGTTCCGGGCGCGTAGGCGCGTTCGGCTTCACCGGGCTTCATGGCCCGAATGGGCGCGAATTGCTGTGAATAATAACGGAACGTATCGGTGCGGTATTGCGCGTAGTCAATTTCTTTCATCAGGCCGGGGTGCGCGATGGGAATGTGATAGCCCTCGAGATAGTTGTCTACGTAGACCTTCCAATTGCAGTCGATGACATAGTCGCGGCGCTCGGCCAGTTTCAGTCCTTCAAATTCAAAACCACGAGCCTGATTTGGAATTTCTCCCAGCACGGTTGCGAGCGATTCGGCATCCTTATTGAAATTGACGAAGATCAAATCGCCCCAAGTTTCCAGGCGCAAGGGAACCATGCCCATTGTGCTGCGGTCGAAAAATTCGACGCCGTCCACGTCCGGCGTGCCGATGAGTTTTCCTTCGAGGGAGTACGTCCAGCCGTGGTATTGGCAGCGCATCACGTTTTTGCAGCCACTGCCGAGCGCGATTGGTCCGGCTCGATGACGGCAAACATTGCTAAAGGCGCGAAGAGTTCCCTGCTTATCGCGAATGATGAGGACGGGTTCTCCGGCGACGTCCGCGGTGAAATAAGTTTCGGGATCGGCGATGGTCTTTACAACACCGTTGCCCTGGCCGCAGGACTGCATTGTGGTGCCGACAAGCTGCCAGGTGCGGCGAAAAATTTTTTCCTTTTCAATTTCGAGGACGGTTGGATCGGTGTAGAAGCGCGAAGCGAGCGTAAAGGCACACTCGATCTGTTCGTTCATGTCGAGGCGAAGAGGTTTTGCTGTGCTCATAGAGGAATACTGTAGCGCAGAGAAGCTGCAAGTGACGAGTCCTGGGAGAAACAAGCCTTCTCAGGCGGCGTCGGATTCGCGGGCGTTTTGGTAGGTGCGCCAGGCGAGCCAGACCATAGTGGCGAGCAAGCCGAGCCAGCCGAGCGCTCTGGTGGTGTGGCCGATTTCTAGGTCGTGGCGGAGGACGCCCCAGTAGCTGAAAAGGATGGCCCAATCGTGGTCGCCGGAGCCGACGAGCGGGAGTTCCTGGGCGCGGGCGTCGGCCATGTACGTGCCGATGTAGAGAAAATTTTCAAAGAACCAGAACGAGCAGAAGACGACTGCGGTCGTTTCCCTTTTGAAAAAGAAAAGGATGAAGCAGGCGAGCGGGGCGATGAGTTCGAACAGAGTGCCGCCGAGGATGGTGCTGGTGTAGCCGAAGGGGCTGAAAAGCGGGTGGCCGGCTTCGTGGATGAGGAGATTGGCGAAATCAATGAAGAGAAAGTTGGGGGCGTTGATGGCGGCGTAGAGAACAAAGAGCGCGTATAGGGCGAGCCAGGAGATTCCGGCCGCTTTAGAAACTGGTTTCCATTCATCGAAATAGTCGGAGGAGAAATACTTAAAGAGAGCGGGCACGAGGGAAGCGTAGCAGCGGAGCGGGGCGCGGAAAAGCGTGGCGGCGCGTGGAGTTTCCTGAAGCGCGATTGGCGATGCCCCGACATAGGCCAGCAAACCGTTCGCGAGCGCAGAGAGAGATCCTTCCGCTCCGTGACCCGGCTTGCAAACACGGCAAGCAAGAAAATGCCGGGTCGCTGCGGGAATGACACGTCGCGGGTTGGGTGCGCTTGCCGAACAATCGGTGCGGGGTGTGAGATCGAACAAGCAGGACTAGGAGTCCCGGCCCTACGACGGCTGAGGGCCGGGTGGACGGATGCATCTCGGGTGGAACTGTAAAAGGGGGGCGGGCCGCCACGGTCAATAGCGAGGATGCGGGTCAGCTTTTGATTAGGCGGAGGGCTTCGTAGGCGGCGCCGAGTTGGGGCGCGTTTTCATCGAGGATGACGGAGACGGGAATGTTTTTGAGCAGGCTTTCGAAATGCCACTTGTCTTTGAAAGCCTGGAAGAAGCGGCCGTCCTTCATCTTGTCGAGGATTTTGACGGCGATGCCGCCGGCTACGTAGACGCCGCCGAGCGCGAGAACTTTGAGCGCGAGATTTCCGGCTTCGGCTCCATAGATGTCGGCCCAGAGATCGAGCGTTTCCACGCAGACGGGGCAAGTCTTCGTCAGCGCATTTTTCGTGATTTCCGGCGCGGGGTCGGCGTCGGGATCGTCGAAGGAAGCGTGCTTGACCGTGGCTGGACAAAAATTCGTGCAAAGTGCGAAAGCCACGGCCGGAAAGAATCAGCTCCCAACTGACTTGCGGATAGCGGCGCTTCATGAAGCGAAGGAGTTCGATTTGCTGCTCGGTGTGCGGGGCAAAATCGGAATGGCCGCCTTCGGACGGGACGACCTGGTAGCGCTTGCCGTTCCAAACAAGGAGCGATTCGCCGAGACCGGTGCCTGCAGCGAGCAAGCCGCGCGTGCCGCCGGGTTCGGCTTTGCCGTCGTTCAACACACAAAACTGTTTTGGGTCGAGATATTCGATGCTGTGACCCCAAGCGCCGAGGTCGTTGAGCAGAACGATGTGCTGAACATTCAGTTCCTGGGAAAGGACGGCGGCATCAATCATCCAGGGAAGATTGGTGGCGCGGACGCGATTGTCAATGACCGGGCCGGCGATACCGAAGCCCGCGGCTTCGATTTTTTCTCCAGAAAGATGCGGGGCAGCCTGGCGCGCGAACTCTTTGGCGATCAGATCAAACTGTGCGAAGTCCTTGCTGCGAAAGCGCTGCCGAAAAACGGGGATGAGTTTGCCGTCTTTTTCGGAAAACAGCGCGAGATTGCACTTGGTACCACCGACATCGCCCGCAAGGATCAACGTAGATCTCCTGAAGAAATTGAAACGGATTAAGTCTACCGAAATGGCTTATGGGTTGTACCACTTTCGTCCGTCGCGTTCGAGGAGGATGTCCGATTCCTTCGGGCCCCAGCTTCCGGCTTCGTATTGCGGGAACGGTGGCGCTCTTTGCGGCACTCCAGACATCGAGAATGGGATCGACGAGCGACCAAGCGGCTTCGACGCTGTCCGCGCGGTCGAAAAGCGTAGCGTCGCCGCGAACGCAATCGTTGACGAGCGTGGCGTAAGCGCTGCGCGTGGCTTCGCCGAAGCCTTCGCGGTAGCTGAAATTCATGGTGACGTTGCCTATGCTCATTTCCGTGCCAGGACGTTTTGCGCCGAACGAGACGGAGATACCTTCATCGGGCTGAATGTTGAGGACGAGACGATTGGCTTCGACTTCCTTGCCGCGAAAGACGACGTGCGGCGCGCGCTTGAACTGAATCATGATTTCCGTGGTGCGCTTGGCGAGACGTTTTCCGGTGCGGAGATAAAACGGAACGCCGGCCCAGCGCCAGTTGTCGATGAGCACGCGCATGGCGACAAATGTTTCGGTTTTTGAGCTGGGACTGACGCCTGGCTCCTGGCGATAGCCGGGAAGCTGCTTGCCGTTTACCGTGGCGGGAGCATATTGGCCGCGAACCACGGCTTGCGCGACGCCTTCGAGGTCATACGGGCGGATGGACTGCAGAACTTTGAGTTTTTCGTTTCGCACGGCAGTGGCGTCGAAAGAGGCCGGTGGTTCGACGGAGGTGAGCGAAGTTAGCTGGAGAACGTGGCTCTGAATCATGTCGCGGAGCGCGCCGGCGGTTTCATAAAAACCTCCGCGGCGCTCGACGCCAAGCGTTTCGCCGGCCGTGATCTGGACTTGGTCTACATAATTGCGATTCCAGAGCGGTTCGAAGATTCCGTTGCCAAAGCGAAGGACGAGAAGATTTTGTACGGTGTCTTTGCCGAGATAGTGGTCAATGCGGTAGACCTGCTTTTCTTCGAAAACGCATTGCACGGTTTTGTTCAGTTCTTTTGCGGTGGCGAGGTCGCGGCCGAAAGGCTTTTCAATGATGATGCGCACCCAGGAATTCTCGTTTGTGGGTTTGGCCAAGCCGGCTTTGCCGAGTTGCTCGAATGATGTCGGGATAAACCTCCGGCGGAGTGGAGAGATAAAAGAGACGATTGCCGCCGAGTTGTTTGGAGGCTTCAAGTTCGGTGAGGCGTTTGATGAGATTCGCGTAAGCGTTGGGGTCGCCGTAGTCGCCTGCGTTGTAAAAAAGATTCGAGGCAAACTCGTCCCACTTTGCCGGATCGATTGGGCCAACTTCTGAAATTCCCTTTGCCGCTTCGCCCACCGTGCCGCGAAAACTTTCGTCGCTCATCGCGGTGCGCGCAAAACCGATGATGGCGTAGCGTTCACCGAGCGAATTGTGGACGGCGAGGTCGTACATCGCGGGAATGACCTTGCGCTTGGCTAGATCGCCGGAAGCGCCGAACAAAACGACGGTGCACGGCTCGGTGACGCCACCGTAGGACGCGGAACGCACATTTTCGTCAGCCATGCTTTCTCCTTGAACAAGACACGCAAAACGCGAACGCGGTACAAGCTGGAAAAACTATACCTCAACCCCGCTCTTACTCAGGTCAGACTTCAATTGGTCTGGGTTCTGAAAGTGAATAGTGTTGAAGCCCAGTTTTTTCGGACTCTCCAGATTCAGCGGACGGTCATCTATAAAAATGCAGCGCTCGGCGGAGCGTTGCGTAACTTCCAGAGCGACTTTGAAAATCGTGGGCTCGGGCTTGCGGGAATGGACGTAACAGGAACTGAAAAAGACGAGGAAATTGCGGCGTAGCTGGAAGGCCTTGATGCGGTACTCGTTGAGCTCGAGCGGTTCGTTGTTGATGGCGCCGACAAAGTATTTTTTTGTGCTGGTGACAGCGTCAAGGACTTCGCGCGAGCCGGGAAGAGGTTTGGACTGCGCGAACATGAAGGCGGTGAACTCTTCGCGAGAGAAACTGCGCGGGCGGTAGAAGAGCGTACGGTTTAGATATTCCTCCATGGTGATCTGGCCGCAGTCAAAGGCCGGAAACGAGAGATCGTGGCGGTCGGAGAACTCTTCCCAATCGAGGTGAAAGGCTTCTGCGGCGGCTTTGCGGGAATTGCGGTCCCAACCGTTTGTAAGAACTACACCGCCGATGTCCCAGAAGATGGAATCAATTTCGGCCATGGGGGCCTCCCCTTGAGGTAAGCGACAGAGTAGCGGTCAAGAAGATACACGAGAAATGTTACAGAAGCTGCGTCCGGATCGCTATTTGGCGCGACGCGTCAGTTCCAATGCTCTTGCGGTCAGGGCCCCAAGCTCCTCGAGGGCTTGGCCCGGTGCGCCAGCGAGATGCACCCGGATCGCCGGGCGCCCACGGAGCACCATGGCGTCAAAATCACCCAACGCTAGAGCGAGGGACAGGTCTCCGAACGTATAACCCGCGCCGGGGACCTCGATACGCTCCACAGGATCGCAGGTAATCATGAAGGCCAGGCCGCCGCGCGGTCCCCCCTTATAGCATTGACCGTGAATGTGCAGATACCAGGGTCCATCCACAAATTGGGTGGGAACTCCCGTCTGCGAAGCGATTAGGGGCGCGAGCGACCTGCCACAGTCCTTAACCCAAGGCAGATTCCAGCCGAAACATTGAAGAAAAATGAAGCCTTCGGGAGTGACGAGCGAGAAAAAGGAGGCGAGGGCCTGTTCGATGCTGAGACCGGAGATTTCATGGCGGAGTTCGCTTGCAACGTAAACAGAGAGGTGTCCGTCGACGAGGCGAGGGCGCGGAGTTTCGGGGACCCTGCCCGAGGCGATTTTCTCAAGGTATGCGCCGGCTGCATGGCGGCTTTCGCCGAAGTCGGGGTCTTCAAAAGGATTCACACCCAGGAGGGAGCAGGCGAGGCTCGTGGCGATTTCCCATTTGAAAATTTCGGCGGCGATATTCTCTACGCCGCCAATCTGGATGGAAATCGCGGGGGTTTCCCGAGGAGATGACGGGGTGTCTTCAGCGTCCAATTGAATTCGGCAAAGACTGCAACCGGTTTGAAATCCGGCTGCGGGAGATTTTTCTAGGAAGGGGATGATTCCCTTTTCTTCTTTGCAAGTGCTGCTGCCGACGAGGTGGCCGATGCGTTCGGCAAACGGCAAAAGTTGGGGAGCGCTGCGGAGAAAGAAACGGTGAAAGCCGGTTTGCGCGATCGCAGCGAGGAATGCAGCAAGTTGTGCGGCCGGATTTTGTTCGAGCGAGTTCTCATGCGAGCAGCGGTCCCGCATTTCGCGGACGCCTGCGAGAATTCGAAGAATATCAACCTCGCAGAGTCCGGAAAGGAGGTGGCCATAATGGACTAGGCCGGAAAAGCGGCCGCGAAAACCGGAAGGTTCGGTGAGGACAGCTCGAAAGTGGTTTTCTCTGGCGATTGAGGAGAGATAAGAGTCTTCTTCCGTGATTGCGATGAAATTTTTTGCCGGCGAAATAAGCCCGGCGGCTCTTGTTTTGGCGAGGAGGTAGAGCAGGAGCGCGTGCATCTCCAGGTTTTTTCCGCTCTTGGTGGCGACAAGGAAGAGGGTGCGCTTGAGATCGAGCTGGCTAGTGAGCGCGTTGATGCCGGAAGGCTCGACGCGATTGAGTACGTGGAATTTTGCTCCGCGGGTGCGCAAGCCGAGGCTGGCGACCAACTCCGCAGCAAGGCTGGAACTGCTGACTGCGAGGAAAACGACATCGGTAAAGCCATCCGCTTCAAGCGATTGACCCAGGCGGGAAACGAGCTCGCTGGAGGCTTCGAGATGGTCGGCAAGATCGAGCCAGCGGAGAACTTTCGGAGTGAATTCGCCTTTGGCGCGATAAGTGGGCCAGAGAGAAAGGTCGCGGCGCCAGAATTTGGAAACCATTTGGCCGCTTTGCATGCGAGCCAAATGCCGAGCGAAATCGTCGGCGAGGGGGCCGGGATGAAGACTCTGCACAGGACTTGGCAAACGTGCCCCCGGCGTGTCACCTTCCCTTTTCCCAGAACGGGAAAAGATTTGCAATAGTTTAAATTGAGTATATTGGTGCCTCGCGCTAGAAAATCGCATGGAGTTGCAGTAAGGTGGAAGTTCGGGGAAACACGGAGGAGTTTGATGGCCAACGACAGTTGCGAACCGACACCGTCGAATGAACCGGTTGCGCCGGGAACGCGCCTAGTGAAGTGCGTGAAATTCGGGAAGGAATTGCCCGGGCTGGACCGCGTGCCCTGGAAAGGCGAAATCGGCAAGCGTGTGTATGAGAGCGTCTCGAAAGACGCCTGGAAGCTTTGGATCGAGCATTCGAAAATGATCATGAACGAATACCGGCTGAATCCACTGGATCCCAATTCCCAAAAAATCATGGAAGAACAGTTGGAACAGTTTTTCTTTGGACCGGGCTCGAAATTGCCGGAAGGATACGTTCCGCCTAAAGCCAAGGGTTGAGAATTCTTGCTGCGCGGTTAGTCGGCTGTCTTGATCTTTCCTGTTACTGGATGTTCCACCGGAAGAGTTGGCGTGATTTGAAATTGCATTCTGGCATGCGCTGCGCGTAACGCTTCGTCTACTTCCTCGGGTTTTTTGGCGCGAGCGAAAATAAATCCCAAATAACTTGAACCTTCGGGCCATGCGGCGATAGCGTCGTGTTCGCGGGCAGTGATTAGGATGTCTTCGATCCCCTCCAGTTCGCGCGCTCTTTCCGTACCGGACACGCCTTCGTAGATTCCGCTGCGCGGAACGGGAATCATCATTACGCCCGCGGACTGCGATTCGCGAGGCAGATCGGCTTCGCCGAATTCCGCGGCGTGTCCGAGCAGCAATTCTTCTAGTCCAACCAATTCGCCGGCGGCGTCGGGTCCGAAGCGCAAGGCGTGCGCGCAGAGTCCACCGATGGGACGCGGCGCAACTTCGAGCGGCCAGACGCCGGTTTCGTCTATGCGGAATTCCGCGTGGACTGGGCCGTGCGTCAGACCAATCGCCGCGATGGACTTGTGCATGGTGCGTTCGATTTCCTGCTGAATTGCCGCTGAATGGCGAGACGGCGTGACGTAAATTGTTTCTTCGAAGTACGGGCCTACGAGCGGTTCGGGCTTATCGAAAATGGCGAGGATACGCAGCGAACCGTTCGTCAGTACTCCTTCGACCGCGACTTCGTCGCCGGGAATGTAGCCTTCCACGATGATGTGATTGAGATTCGGCTCGCGCGAAGCTTGTAGCTCGGCCGAGCCGAGGAGATTGCGAATCCTTGCAGCGGCAGACTGGAATTCTTCGCGATTGTTGGCGCGGATCACGCCCTGACTTGCGGAGAGCGAGAACGGTTTCAGGACACAAGGATAGGTGATGCCGAGCAGTGCGGGTTCGGGTGCGGGGTGCAGCGGCACTTTGCGGAACCACGGCGTACGCAGCCCGGCATCGCGAAAAATCTCGCGCAAGCGGAGCTTGCTGCGGCAGGCTTCGACGGAGAGCGGGTGGTTGTAGGCAATCCCCAGCCCGCGAGCGGCATAAGCAGCAGCGACGACCGGACGGTCACCGAGTGCAAGGATTCCGTCCACTGGAATTTCACGAAATTGCTGAATAACGGCTTGCGCGGCGATTTCCGGCGATTCGAATTTCACGGCGATGGCGCGATCGTTCCAGGGGTCTTCAAGTTGATGGCAGCGGTCGGTGACGTAGACGAGTTCGACGCTGAGCTTTTTGGCGGCTTGTTCGAAGCCGCGCGTCTGATACCCGAGTTTCGCCGCGAATAGTAAAACTCGTTTCTGTGTCATGGGGAGTTCGTCGCGCCTCAAACAAAACTTTCCGGGGTGAGTGTTGCCGGCCCGGGCGCCTGCTTTGGTGAGGTGGCAACGCCGAGCGAAACGAGTTGATCATTTGTCGGCTCCGCGCAGCAATACCAGGGCTCGCTCAGAATCGGGACGGCCTTTCCAGTCGGCAATTGCAAAGCTGGAGCGGGTACACCGGCTACGGTGTGGGCCATTTTCCAGATCGCCTCGAATGTTTTCGCGCGGGGCCACTTTGCTGCGTCGGCCGCCGCCGCAATGCTTTGCACTTTTTCGCTCAGAGAGTCCAATCTCGGGTCGGCGTTTTTCCAGGGATAGACAAGCGATTCGCGATCGAACGGGCTCACGATTTTGCGCACGCCTTCCAGTTCGAGCATGAGCGAGCCTTCTGGAATGAGCAGGCGAATCCCGAGTTGCACCGGCGCAACGTTTTCGATCAATTCCTCCTCGTATAACACGCGAAGCAGATCCAAATAGCCTTCCGCCGTGGTCCACGGAGTAAAAGGAAGGAACGTCGGGTGCAGGGTGAGGCCGAGTCGGCGGAATCTCCGCGCGACGCGCAAGAAATCCGACCGCGTGTGGCCTTTGTCGAGTGCCGCGAGAACAGCGTCATCCACGGATTCGACCGCGCTGATGACGAACAGGCAGCCTGTGTCGCTCAGCTTGGGTAGCAAGTCTTCGTGTTTGCGCAAATGTTCGATCTTTATGGTGACGTCGTAGGTTATCGCGGGAAATTCGGCGTGGAATTCTTCCATTACCGCAACACCGTGCTTGATTCCGTTGAAAAAATCGGGATCGCCGAAGGAGATGTGCTCGCGCACCGGCGGCGATTTGGCGGCGGACGTCTTCCATCACGACTTCCCTGCTGACAATGCGAAAGACGCCTTTGTAAACCGGAACGATGGGGCAGTGGCGGCAAAGATGCTTGCAGCCGCGGCTGGCTTCCGTTGAGCCGACGACGCGATAGCCGCCGTCAGGCAAAACGAGGTGTGCATACCTTTCAAGCGGCGGAAGGCCCGCGCGGTCCGGCACAACAAACGGCAAACGCTCGACCGAAGTCACGCTCGAAGAACTTTGCTCAACGCGAGCGGTGGCCGCCCACTCCACCAATTCCCTTTCGAATTCTCCGCCGATCAATTTCTCAACGCCGAGCGAGCGCAAATACTCCGCGTTCATCGGCGCGTACAAACCGTAACAGCAGATTCTCGCTTCCGGATTCTTTTCGCGCAGATTCAGAATCAATTTCGCCGCGAGCCGAGTGGCCGTGTGCATCGGCAAATAAATTGCAATCAATTCCGCTTCACAGGATGAGCCCTTCATCGAGATTTTGCCTCGTTAAATCAAGAGGGCTGACTTCATGCCCTGCTTTGCGCAACCAGGCCGCCGGCGAAACAAGACCAAACGGCTGCCGGCCCAGTTCGTATGTCGAAATCAAAACAATTTTCACGATACCCCAAGTATATCGCCAGTGCGCAGGCGAATCGAACGCGCGCACACGCGCGCGAGACGCTTCAATTCGGTTATCATAGAGTGTTCCTTATCCCCCGAAAGGAAGGCGAGATGACCATCTCGGTGACGAACTCCTTCAATACGCGCGACAAACTCAACGTCGGCGCGCAGGCTTTCGATGTGCAGCGCCTCGAGCTTCTCGAAAAGCACGGCGTTGGCACCCTCGCAAAACTTCCCTTCTCTCTCCGCATTCTTCTTGAAAATTTGCTGCGCTGCGAAGACGGCCACTTCGTCCGCGCCGACGACATCAAAGCCCTCGCTACCTGGACGCCCGGCGCCAAAGAAAAAGAGATCGCGTTCATGCCTGCACGCGTGCTGCTGCAGGATTTTACCGGCGTGCCAGCGATCGTGGACCTCGCAGCGATGCGCGAAGCCGTAAACAAGATCGGCGGCAACCCGAAGCGCATCAATCCGCTTTTTCCCGTAGAGCTTGTGATTGACCACTCCGTGCAGGTAGACAGCTTCGGCACTGCGAATTCCTTCGGCTTGAACGCCGAACTCGAGTTTCAACGCAACGTAGAACGCTATGCCTTTCTCCGTTGGGGACAGACTTCGTTTCAAAATTTCAAAGCCGTTCCTCCGGGCACAGGAATCTGCCATCAGGTGAATCTCGAATATCTCGCACGCGTAGTTTGCGCCATGCCCAACGGCAATCGCGTCGAAGCGTACCCCGATTCGCTCGTCGGCACAGATTCACACACGACGATGGTGAACGCGCTTGGGGTTTTCGGCTGGGGCGTCGGCGGCATTGAAGCAGAAGCGGCGATGCTCGGCCAGCCATCCTCAATGCTGATTCCGGATGTGGTCGGCTTCAAGCTGAAAGGACGCTTGAGCGAAGGCGCGACCGCGACAGACCTCGTTCTCACCGTTACGGAAATGCTGCGCAAGAAAGGCGTCGTCGGAAAATTCGTCGAGTTCTATGGCAGCGGACTTTCCAGTCTCAGCGTTCCCGATCGCGCGACCATCGCAAACATGGCGCCGGAATACGGCGCGACGATGGGCTTTTTCCCTGTCGACGCTGAAACGCTCGCTTACTTGCATTTCACGGCGCGCCCGCACGAGCAGATCGCGCTCGTGGAAGCCTATTGCAAGGAACAAGCGCTTTTCCGGACGGATTTAACGCCCGATCCGCGGTTCTCAGACACGATCGAACTCGATCTCAGCACGGTTGAGCCGACCGTGGCCGGGCCGAAACGCCCGCAGGATCGCGTTCCGCTCAGCAAAGCAAAATCTTCGTTCACCAAAGTGGTCGAAGGCGTTCCTGCAAAACAAGCTCACGTCAAAAACAACGGCGATTCGTTCGATCTTTCTAGCGGCGCGGTCGTCATTGCCGCAATCACGAGCTGTACAAACACTTCGAATCCTTCGCTGATGCTCGGCGCAGGCTTGCTTGCGAAAAAAGCGGTCGAACGCGGCTTGCAAGTGAAGCCTTGGGTAAAAACATCACTTGCGCCCGGCTCAAAAGTCGTCACGGACTATCTCGCCGCTTCCGGGCTCAACGTTTATCTCGATAAATTGAAATTCAATCTTGTCGGCTACGGCTGCACGACGTGCATCGGCAACAGCGGCCCGCTGCCCGATGCAATCGGCGCGGCGATTAAAGAGAATAATTTGGTTGCAGTCGCCGTGCTCAGTGGAAACCGGAATTTCGAAGGCCGCATCCACCCCTTGGTGAGAGCGAACTATCTCGCGTCGCCGCCGCTTGTCGTAGCCTATGCGCTGGCCGGCCGCATGGATGTCGACCTCACTAGTGAACCGCTCGGCACCGGCTCCGACGGCAAGCCCGTCTATCTGCGCGACATATGGCCAACGGCACAGGAAGTCGAAGCGACCGTTCGCGCTTCGGTGACCAGCGAGCAATACGCAAAGCAATACAGCGCCGTCTACGAAGGCGACGCGATGTGGAAGTCCATGCCCGTGCCGAAAGGCGATTTGTACCAGTGGGATGCGAAGTCCACGTACATCAAGCTGCCGCCGTATTTTGAAAATATGTCGAAGACCGCTGCTCCGCTTGCCGATTTGCACGGCGTGCGCGTGCTGGCGGTACTGGGCGACAGCATTACGACGGATCACATCTCGCCCGCGGGCTCGATCGGCGCCGATTCGCCCGCTGGCAAATATTTGATCGCGCAGGGCGTGAAGCCGCATGACTTCAACTCCTACGGCGCGCGCCGCGGCAATCATGAAGTGATGATGCGCGGCACGTTTGCCAACATTCGCTTGAAGAATCAGCTTGCGCCAGGCACCGAAGGCGGCTGGACTACTTACCAGCCCGGCAGCGAGCAGATGACGATTTACGATGCGGCTGTGAAGTACCGCGAAGCTGGCGTGCCTCTGATCGTCATCGCCGGAAAAGAATACGGTTCCGGATCTTCGCGCGACTGGGCCGCCAAAGGTCCGCGTTTGCTGGGTGTCCGCGCGGCGATTGCAGAAAGCTACGAACGCATTCACCGAAGCAATCTGGTGGGAATGGGAATCCTGCCCTGCCAGTTCATGAACGGCGAAACGCCGCAATCGCTCGGCATGACCGGCAAGGAAACATACGAAATTGAGGGCGTCGCTTCACTGGCCCCAAGAAAAACGTTAACCGTTCGTGCGAAATCTGACGATGGAATCGAAAAGAAATTTTCAGTCCTGGCGCGGGTGGATACGCCGGAAGAGATTCTCTACTACCAGAACGGCGGAATCTTGCAGTACGTTTTGCGCCAGATGGTCTAGCGCGGCTTAAGCCGTTTGTTTGCGCTTTACGCTAATCAACAACAATATGCCGAGAAATACGGACGCAACGCTGGCCGTCTGCGCGTTGGACATTCCGAAGAATGAGCGCGGATTGATGCGAATCAATTCGACCAGAAAACGGGCGATGCCCGTGAGAATCAGATAGAAAAAGAAAATGCGGCCGCCGGTCGGCAGGCCTTTCTGAATCGTCGCGCTGCCAATCTTCCACAAAATCAGCGCAATCAACAACCAGACGATAAATTCGTAGAGCGGGGTCGGATGTACGCGTTCCGTGGTCGGCACAACCCCATTCGGAAAACTCATTGCCCACGGTAGCGAGGTCGGAATTCCGTAATCGCCGTCGCCGGAAAGCAGGCAGCCGATGCGGCCAATCGCATAGCCGACGCAGGCACCTGGCGCGCAAGCGTCCAGAAACTCGAGCACGGGGATTTTTTCACTTCGCGCAAGAAAAATCAGAGCGACGAAGCCGCCAATCAATCCGCCAAACCACGCAAACCCAAAGCGCGTCCAGAGAAACGGCCAGGGGTGCGCGAAAAATTCGTGCGGCGTTTCGAGCACGTGATAGAGGCGTGCGCCGGCAATTCCCGCAATGCCGGCAAGACCGATAATCAGGAACGCGTCGACGCTGGAACGACGCCGGCGGAAGTCTGCCTGCACGGCGTATGCAGCGACAAAAAGTCCCGTCGCCACCATTAATCCAAATGTCGGGATAGAGATTGGCCCAAACAAATGCAAGTAAGGAATCATAGTTCTCGGAGAATACAGAAGGATTATACATGACCTTCACACACGGGCCGTTTTTCCAGCACGAGCCACAAGATGAAGCGCCAGACCAATGGTCAGCCAGACTCCCAGTGCAATCCATTCCGCAGTCGAGAAGTGCCCAGGGAAAACGGGGAGAAGCTTCATCAGCAGCAAAATCAGTGCCACGGCGGCCCCCATTCCAGCCACGACGCGGCCTTTCGTGCCCGGGTCCACCATCGCAAAGGAAACGCACGTCACCATCCACCCAAATGCCGAGGCCATCGAGCCAACCTCGGTCACCGGCACGAGCAGCGAATCACCGAGCAGCACCCCGAGCAGAGTTATGCCTGCGACCGTGGCAACGGCTATGTGCGGCGTTTGCAATTGCGGATGCACCGCACCAAATTGCTTAGGAATTCTTCCGTCGCGCCCAAACGAAAACAGCAGGCGGCTCGACGCCACGAAATTCCCGTTGAAGCACTGAAATAATCCAAGAAAAGCCATCACCAGAATCACGCGCACCGGCCATGCGGCGCGAAATGCCTGCTCAAACGCGACTGCCGTCGCAAACGACTTCCCCGCAAGTCCCCGCCATGGCGCCGCGAACGCTACAGCGCCAATGGACAAAACGTAGAATCCGGCGCCGACAAACAAAGCCAGAACAATTGCGCGAAAAAATCCGCCTGAAGCAAATCCCGGCGCGGCTTCCTCTGCCGCCTTGGGAACGCTTTCGAACCCGGTCATGAAGTATGGCACGATTTGCAGCGTCAAAATTACCGACGCCAGCGGTGCGGCGGCAAATACGGGCTTGAAATTAGCAATCGAACCGTGTGTTGCGCTGGTCAGCACGACAAAGCCGAACAAAACCAACACGGCTGTCGTTGTCCATCTTTGAAACGAAGCGCTAGTTCGAATTCCCCTGTAGTTCAGATAGGCGAGAAACAAAGCCATCAGCACGCCTAACGCCAGCCTCGGCAGGAAAACCGGGTGCCCGCCGACGGCATACAGTTCATAGCGATTCAGTCCGGGATACAAATAAGCGGCGATCTTACCGATAGCCACCGCTTCCCACGGACAAACAATCAAATACGCCAGCGTCATCATCCAACCGGTCAGATAGCTCGGTAATGGAGCGAATACTTGCGCTGCATACGCCGCTTCGCCGGAAGCGTCCGGCAGCCGCGCCACCCATTTCCCGTACACCCAGCCCACTGGAAGGAGAGCGATTCCGCCGAGGGCAAACGCCAGCATCGCTCCCACCGGCCCGCCTCGCCCGAGCCAGTCGTCCATCACTACGAGCCAACCCGCTCCGATCATCGTGCCAAATGCCAGCGCGAAGTAATCGCGCTTGCCAAGCCTTCGAGCGAGATTTGTCATAGGCCCCTGAAAAGCCGCATCTTACTCGAATTAACGTTTCTGCCAACGAGTTTTAACCTTTCATCTGGGCACAAAGGAAGTGAACTACAACTTATGCGGGTTGTGCCCGTCTGGTGTACGTCCGGAAGGCTTTGTGGTCCTTAGCCGGCGGACCTTCTCGTTTTCGTTGTGAAATCAAAGGGGGTTACTACCGCGATGGCACTATAAAATTCGTCGGTGAAGCGGTGCCGCCCGCTGCAAACGAAGCCGGCTGGAAAGATACGGTGCAAGCGCATCCGGGAATGATCACGCGAATCATCACTAAGTTTGAAGGCTATGCAGGCCGGTATATCTGGCACTGCCATCTGCTCGAACATGAAGACAACGAGATGATGCGCCCTTACGACATCGTCGCTCCTTGAAACTCGGCCCGGTCTCGCGCGGAAATCAAGACTCTTTCCCCACGGTGCAGAGTGCACTAGACTTCTACCCCTCCCCCATGAAAAACCACAAACTGGCAAAAACTGCCGCAAAACTCGCCAAACCCTATCGCGTTACCGGAGAGGAACAATTTCGTCTGAAGAATTTCGATCCAGCCGATACCGGCAAACTCCACGACAAGGAAAGCGCCACCGAGTTGCTCGACGACGGCGTGAAGCTGTTGAGCCGCATGCAGGAAAAGCTTTACGCGCAGGATCGCTGGTCGTTGCTCGTCATCCTGCAGGCGATGGATGCCGCTGGAAAAGACGGCGTCGTAAAACACGTCATGTCCGGCCTCAATCCGCAAGGCTGCGACGTTCATTCCTTCAAGGCCCCGAGCGCTGAGGAACTCCACCACGGCTACCTCTGGCGCGCGCACAAAGTCGTGCCTGAGCGCGGCAAGATCGGCATCTTCAACCGTTCGTATTACGAAGAGGTGCTGGTCGTTCGCGTGCACCAGGAAATTCTTGCGTCACAGAAAATTCCTGCTCCGCTCGTCACGAAGAACATTCTGGGAAGAACGCTTCGAGGATCTCCGGCGTTTCGAGCGCTATCTGACGCGCAACGGTACTATCGTCCTGAAATTCTTCCTGCATCTTTCGCGCGATGAGCAAAAGAAACGCTTTCTCGAACGGCTGGAAGATTCCAAGAAGAATTGGAAGTTCTCGATGGCCGACGTCAAAGAACGCGGCTGCTGGAACGACTACCAGGCCGCTTACGAAGATATGATCCGCAACACAGCTACCAAATATGCGCCGTGGTACGTCGTCCCCGCGGACAACAAATGGTACACGCGCCTCGTCGTCGCTTCGGCGATCATCGAAGCTCTCGACAACCTCAATCTTCAGTTCCCCGACACGGACAAGGAAGTGAAGAAGGAATTGCAGAAGGTAAAAGCCAGCCTTCTCGCTGAAAAATCCTGAAATTCATCCAAATGAAATCAGCCCGCTCCTATTTCGCGTGCCTATTTTTCTCTTCTAGGCGTAAAATGCGGTTCGCTTTGGTCAAGAGAACCTCTTTCGGGGAGCCGCTTGTTATGAAGCATTCCGTCGCCATCATTGGACTTGGATTTGTGGGCCGCGCTCATCTGGAAGCGCTGCGCCGCCTCGGCATTCACGTGCGTGGCGGCTATGCTCAGCACCGCCGAACGCGGCAGTTCCGCGGCAAAATCGCTCGGCCTCGAAAAATCCTATGCAACCCTCGCCGAGCTCGCCGCGGATAAGGAAGTCACCTGCGTCCACATTTGTTCGCCGAATCACGTTCACTTCGAGCAGGCCAGCGCACTACTTCGAGCAGGCAAACACGTTCTTTGCGAAAAACCGCTCGCCATGGACTCGCGCGAATCGGCCATGCTGGTCTCCGTTGAAAAGGAAACCGGCAAGGTCGGCGGCGTTGCGCACAATCTTCGCTACTACCCGCTCTGCCAGGAAGCGCGCTCGCTTGTAAAATCAGGCGCTATCGGCAAGCCGCTGCTCGTCCACGGAAAATTTCACCAGGATTGGCTGCTCTTCCCTTCGGACTGGAACTGGCGGCTCGAATCGAAACTCGGCGGTGATCTTCGCGCTGTCTCTGACATTGGCACGCACTGGATGGACCTCGCCATGTTCGTCACCGGCAGCCGCATCACGGAAATTTGCGCCGATCTCGCAACGATCCATCATGTGCGCCACAAGCCGCGCGGCCGCGTCGAATCTTTCGCAAAAGCAGGGGAAGGCGCATTCGACGAAGTTCCCATCACGACTGACGACTACGCCAGCGTCCTCGTCCATTTTGAAAACGATTTGCGCGGCTTCTATAGCGTTTCGCAGGTCAGCGCCGGGCGCAAATGCAGCCTTGGTTTTGAAGTGAACGGCAGCGAAGGCTCGCTCGCATGGAACGCCGAAGATCCCAACACGCTCTGGATCGGCCGCCGCGAAAAGGCCAACGAATCCTTAATAAAGGATCCATCGCTCCTCAGCCCCGCCGCGCGCGGTTACGCCGCCTATCCCGGCGGCCACACCGAAGGCTATCCGGACACCTTCGTCCAACTTTTCAAAGACTATTACGCCTATCTCGACGCTGGCGATTATAAAGCCCCGCGCTCATTCCCGACCTTTTCCACCGGCCACGACGAGCTAGTCCTGTGCGAAACCATCGCCGAAAGCGCCAAAAAGCGCGCTTGGCTCACGATTCCCTGGGACTAGTTTTCACTAATTCAAAAATTCGCAGGATCTGTCGCTACGCCCAGACATTTCCCTGCCCGCCCTGCGCCATCCCTGTCCAAAACCGCTACAATGCTGGCCAATGAGACGCGACCAGAAAATGCGATTCCTTGTCCCCGCTCTCTTCGTTTTGCCATTTGTTACGCCGGCGCGCCTCAATGCTCAAGATTCTCTGTCTCGGGACGCGCTCGTGCTAAACCACGTCACCATTGTTGACGTTCGCAATGGCGGACTGCGGCCCGACCAGGCTGTAATCCTCGATGGCAATCACATCGTCTCGGTCGGCCCCGCAAAGTCCGCAAAATTCCCGCGCAACGCTACAAGCGTCAATTGCAGTGGCCTGTTTCTAATTCCCGGCCTGTGGGACATGCATGTGCATCTCTTGTTCGGCGATTGGTTCCCAGACGCGCAAGACATTTCTCTGCCGCTGTTCATCGCCAACGGCGTCACCGGCGTCCGCGACATGGGCAGCGAACTGCAAATCGTCCAATCCTGGCGCAACGAAATTAAATCCAGCCGCCTCATCGGGCCGCGCATTTATACTTCCGGCCCGATGCTCGACGGTCCCAAGCCGCGTTTCCCCAGCTCCATCGCGGTCGCAACGCCGGACGAGGGGCGACACGCCGTCGCCGATCTCAAAAATCGCGGCGCGGATTTCATCAAGCTGCAATCGCTCATCCCGCGCGAAACCGTTTTCGCTATTGCCGATGAAGCCAAGAAGCAGGGAATCCCATTTGAAGGCCACGTTCCTGATTCCGTTCGTGCGACTGAGATGTCTGATGCGGGAATGAAAAGTTTCGAACACCTTATCGGCATCTTCGAAGGAAGTTCATCTGCCGAAGAAGATTTTCTGAAAGGAAACAAGACTGAATCGCGATTTCTAGAAACCTTCGATCCGGAGCGCGCCACCGCACTTGCCGCCATCCTGGCGAAAAATCAGACCTGGCAATGTCCCACACTCGTCTGGGAACGCGGCGGTAATCTCCTCGACGTCACCGACTTGGCCAAAGACAGCCGAGCAAAATACGTTCCCGCATCCTGGAAATCACAAACGTGGAAACGCTTTACCGAAGAAATCACGCAAGGCTATGGCCACGACGACCTGACCGTCCGCAAGAAGTTTCTGGACAAAGAGCTGGAAGTCGTTCACTTGCTGCACGAAAAAGGCGTCCCGTTCCTGGCAGGAACCGACACGCCACCCGGCGTCAGCATCTTTCCGGGCTTCAGCCTGCACGAAGAGTTGCAGCGCTTTGTCGCCGCCGGATTCACTCCGCTCGAAGCCCTGCAAACCGCCACGTTAAACCCCGCCCTTTTTTTTGGCTTGGAAGACAAGCTCGGCTCAATTGAAAAAGACAAGCTCGCCGACCTCGTACTCCTCAAAGCCAATCCCCTTGAAGACATCTCCAATACGCGAAAAATCGCCGCCGTCATCGCCAACGGCCGCTATTTCTCCGCCAAAGACCTCGAAAAACTGCTGGCCCAAGTCGAATCCGCCGCCGGCCACGAGCCGCGCGAGCGCACTGACTGGGGCGAGACTTCTTGTCCGCCCGCCTTTTCTGCGAAATGACGAATTGCGCTACTTCTTCGGATAGTGGTATTGCAAATCCGCAGGCATCTGCCCCGACCGTTGCCGCGTGTTGTACTCGAGCTGATATTTCTGATGTTCCGCATCCTGAGGAAACTCTTCGCCCGGCGCGTACGGATACGGCTTCATTGCGTGTTTCGGCAGCGGCTCGACGGTAAACGCATCCGCCGCGTAAAAATCCATGTCCTTTTCAAATCCATCCGCAAAGAAAAAGTAATCCCGCACCCAGCCTTCAGGCAGCGGCTTCAATCCGCGCGGATCGAAATCAAGCTTTACGCCTTCGCCCGAACTGAAAATCACAAATTTGTCGTCAACGCTCTTCAGCAAACCTTTCACATTCCCGTAACGCGTGTAATTTCCCGCCGCCCGCGCGTATGGCCCTGTCATGCTGCGCTTTGAAAACGAATACGTCGTATCGCTCGCCGGAGTCAGCCGAATCTCTTTCGGATACCCCAAATACGCCAGCGCGGCCATCGCCAGCGGAACTTCCTGCACGCGCGCGTCGCGAGCATCACCCGTCTGATCAATTCGAATTGCGTCCCAATAAATCTTCAAATTCGTCACGATGCGAATTCGCCGCGTCCCCGGCGGAAGTTTTCCCGTCAGGTCCGCGACCATCGTGCGTTCCAGACCCGCGGGAAAACCCATGTCCTCCACAACCTGCTTCCAATCCCCTTTTTCATCCTGCGCTTCCACATACGGCGCAATCACCTTCACGCCCGCCTGGTCCGCCGCATACATCGAAGTCGCCGTAAAATAATCCGTGTAGCCGTCAATAATCAGCCGCAGCGGTTTCGCCGCTTCCCACTTGCCCAAATCGAGTTCCACCCAATGCAGTTTCGCAAATCCCGTGAACGGCAATCCCTCAAAATCGGTCACATATTTCCGGTCCGCCGCCGAAAGTAATTTCAAAACATCATTTCCCTTGTCATCCCACGCCCCCACGGGCGCCCGCGAATGCCGGCTCGCCACCACTCGAAATTCCGGAAATGGCGGATTGCTCGCAAATCGCTCATTCGGAAAAACGTCATACGTCGCCGGATGATCGATCGCCAGCAGCTTCACCTGATCCAGATAAACCGTCTCCTCCATCGGCTCCAGGAACCGCAAACTCAATTTCCCGTCGCGCTCCTGCAAACTCTTCCCGGGAACTTTCAAATATTCCGTCGGATCCGGCACGTCGCGCTCACCCGGCGCAATCCAATGCCCGACCACTCCCGGTCCAATCATGTCCGCGATAAATTCGTATTCTTTCCCATTCCATGCAAAAAGTATCGGGCAAGAACTTCCCCGCCGATCTAGTTCCAACATGGTGTGCGTTTTCTTTGCGGCCAGTTTCACTTCATCCTGGGGGACTCCCTTCGGCCACAGCAATCTGCACCACGTCCGCCTCCTGCTGGTTTCCCAATCCGACGTGCAGCCGCGGCGCGCTCTGCCCCAAGTATCCCGACGCCCCCGCTACTTCCCATTTCTGCACCAGCGGTCCGGCATATACTTCCACCTTAGTCCCGATCGCGCTTTTGTTGTCTTCGAGCGCTTTGAAGTCGAGCTCCATCCAATTGTTCGCCGCTGCTCCTTCGCTCTTCAAAAAGACCGCCGCGCCGCCCGTTCTGCGTGATCACCAGATCCGTCTCGCCATTCCCTCGCAAATCCGCCGCAACAATCGCGCGCGGCTCCGTCAATTTCACCGCATCCAATCGAGCTTCCTTCGTAACATCCGCAAATTTTCCTGCGCCCAGATTCCGCAGCAGCCGCACTTCCCCGCCGCTTGCGCCTTCTCCCACGGCCACCAGATCCAGCCAGCCGTCATTGTCATAGTCGATCGCCGCAATTCCCCAGCCCTTCTTCCAACCAAAATCCGGCAGCGCCACGCGCTCCAGTTTTTTCCCGTCCACATTCCGCCACAAACTGATCCCCGGCGCACCCGTATGCGTGAACGCCAAATCCATCCAGCCATCTTTGTCGAAGTCGAAAGACACCACGCCAACTCCGGCCGGCAATCCCTTCTTCGTAAAATCAATGTCGCCCAGCGGATGAAAAGCGCCTTCGCGCGGATTCAAGAGCACCAACTCTCCCGCCGATCCCCCGGCCAAAATAAAATCTATCGCGCGGTCATTGTTAAAATCGCTCGTCACCAGCCCCGCGCCTGTCGCCTCAACTCCCAATCGCGTCTCGCCCGAAACCTCCGTAAACGTCCCATTGCCGTTGTTTCGCCACAGCCTATTGCCGCCGCTGCCTCCCGGATCGTTCGTCACATACAGATCCAAATCCCCGTCGTGGTCGTAATCCACAAATGTCAATCCCACGCACCCTTTTTCGCGCTTGATCCCCGATGTTTGCGTGACGTCCGCGAATTTTTCGCTCTCCGGCGTTGTGAAATAGCCTCACTCCATCCGCGTAGCAAACCGCCAGGTCCGTTTTTCCGTCGTTATCAAAGTCCCCCGCCGCGCAACCCAGCCCGCTTCCTGCAATTTTTAATCCGCTCGCTTCCGTCACGTCCGAAAAATTGCCATCGCCCAAATTCTTCAGCAATCGGCTCGTCCCGCCATCTACTGCGCTCACTAGAAACAGATCCGGCTTCCCATCGCCATCAAAATCCAAAACGCAAGCGCCAGCACTCGGCCCAATCGCGCTTGCACCGCCGTTCGTCGTCAGCGCTTGCAAGGAAAACTTCACAGGAATCGCCGCCGGCGCAGTCGGCATCGCGTTCGCCGCATACTCCGCGGCGGAAAATCTTCCCTGATCGCCATATGCCGCACCGAATACCGTTCCAGTCTTGTTCGCCTGCATCCGCTGAAATTTCTGCAAATGCTCTCGCGCCGCATTTCCATCGCCGGCTCGCTGGTAGGCCCTCGCAATTCCAAATTCTGCAGAAGCGTGATAAGGAAACATCTCAATCGCCTTTTTGTATGCAGCAATCGCTTCGTCGTATTTCTGCAGCTGGGTCTTCAAATATCCGATGTTGTAATAAGCGTCCGGCTCGTTCGGAGCGATGTTCGTCACACGCTCAAACGCTTCAATCGCTTTCTCTGTTTCACCGATGTCCTTCAGCACCAGCCCCAGGTTGTACCAGCCAAACGGATCGTTCGGTAATTTCTCCGTCGCTTCCACCAATGCCGCGCGTGCTGCTTCCGATTTTTGCTGCGCATGCAACGCCACTCCCAAATTCAATTTAGCCAGCGTGTATTTTCCGTCCGCAGCCAGCGCCGCTTCGAATTGCTTCTGCGCTTCCGCAAATCGCTGCTGACCCATGTACGCCACGCCCAAGCTGTTCAACTTTGCCGCCGCCTCGCTGCCCGCAGCCTTGGCCGCCTGCCCTGCATTTTTCGTCCGCGCTCGCCCAAGATTTTCCGCACGCAGCCGCACGCCCACCACACACGCCCACACCACCGCCAATCCAGCCAGAATCACACCGGCACGGCGAAGCCTGTTCCCCATGGTTCCGAATTTCCTTGTCTGCGCGGAGTGCCCTGCGTTTGCGTTCCTCGCAGGACTGCTTCGATTGTGTCACACCCAATACGCTCCCGCTAAGTTCCATCCTCCACCAAACTTGACGCCCTCCCCGCACCCCGCATAACCTCAATCTCTCGGGCCATGTCCTCTCTTCATTACTCTTCCATCTCGCAAATCGTTTCCCTGCTTCGTTCCAAGAAAATTTCCCCTGCCGAACTCCTCGAATCTCAACTCTCCCGCATCTCTACTCTTCAACCCAAACTAAACGCGTTCGTGCACCTAGATGCAGACGCCGCTCGCTCCGCCGCCCGCGGGCTCTCCACAAAAACTCCTGCGAGCCCACTCTACGGAATCCCGCTCACCATAAAAAGCTGCATCGAGGTCAGAAACTGGCCCGTCCCCGCCGGTTCTCTTCTCCGCGCGAACGAAATCCCCTCGCGCACCGCGCCAGTCGCCGAACGCTTCCGCCACGCCGGAGCAATCCTCGTCGGCAGCACCAACACACCCGAATTCTTGATGGCATACGAAACCGACAATCGCGTCACCGGCCGCACCAGCAATCCGTGGAATCCCGACTACTCCGCGGGCGGCTCCAGCGGCGGCGAAGCTTCGGCCATCGCCGCGGGCCTCTCTTTCGGCGGAATCGGCAGCGACGGCGGAGGCTCGATCCGAGTCCCCGCACATTTCTGCGGCATCTGCGGACTCAAACCCACGCCCGGCCGGATTCCTTCGACCGGTCACATTCCCCCCGGCAACAGTTCGTTCGGTTGGATCGGTGTCGTTGGCCCCATGGCCCGCACCGCTGGCGATCTCCGCAACCTGTTCGATGTCCTCGCCGGTCCCGATCCGGGCGACCCCTTCAGCATGCCCGCGCCAAACCAAGAAATTTCCGTCGAACACGCCAAAAAAATCCGCATCGGCCTTCTCGATTCTTGCGCCGCGGGCCCCGCCACTGGCGAATCGTTGGCCGCCGTCGCCCGCAGCGGAAAACTCCTTGAACAATCCGGCTTCCGCGTCGAGCCCTTTACACTCCACTCCCTCGACCGCGCCCTCGAACTTTGGTGGTTTTTCTTCGGCCCGGTCATCGCGCAACTCTTCGCGCCCATGGTGGGCGGCAAGGAATCCCAACTCAGTCCAATTTTTTTGGATTATCTCGAAGCCGCGCGCCAGGCCGAACCAACCACCATGCTCGACTTCATCACAAAATCCGCCGCGCGCGATTCCGAACGCGCCCGCATCCTTAGAGCCATGGAAGACGTTCCCGTGCTTGTCTCACCGGTCTGTTCCGCGCCGGCTTTCAAGCACGGCGAAGGCACGTGGCGCTCCACCCAACGGTTTTCGCGAAACCATGCGTCACTCGCAGTGGCTTAATCTCGCCGGTCTTCCCGGCCTCTCCCTCCCCATCTCCACTTCCTCTGACGGCCTCCCCATCGGCGTCCAACTCATCGGCCGCCCCAATGAAGAAGAACTCCTCCTCACCATCGCCGAATCGCTCGAACTCGCCCGCGGCCCCTGGCAACCCCCGCCCCTTCCTTGATTTCACGCAAGCCGGAACCCGACCGGAATAGCACGGGCTGTTTGCGGTGTTTGCTACTCTTCCCTCCCTATCTCCGGATTCGGCACTCTCTTCTCATCAATCCTTTCGCGATCTATATCCAATACCCTGTTGAACAGCCGCTTCGCCTCGGCCAACTCCGCTTTCCTCCTCTTCCGTCCTGCCAAGTCGCAACAAAACTTGCCCACGAACAACCGCACTTCCCTGCTTTGCGGCGCATATTTTTTCGCAATATCCAATTCTTTCAGCGCTTCCTGCTCTTTCCCTTCGCGGTGCAGAATTCGCGCTAATTCTAGCCGCGACTTCGGCATGCGCGGATCAAGAGCAAGCGCCGCGCGAAATTCCTTCAAAGCGCGATCCGTCCTGCGCCCTTTCTCAGATACAACAAACCCAATTGCTCGTGGCTATAGGGAAGTTCCGGCGCTGCTCGCAATATCCTTGCGAAATTCTTCCTCCGCCATTTTTTCATCCTCCAGATGCTCGTAGGCCAGCGCAAGGTTGAAGTGAAGAAACGGAAGCCCTGGGTCCGTCGCTTCCACTTTTTTCAATTCTTCCAGCGCTTTTTTGTCATCGCTTCGTGTCAACAGATGCCTTCGCCATCAGCAAATGAAATTGCGGCGTATCTCCACCGACCTCAATCAAGCGTGCCAGCGCCTTTTGATCGACAGCCTCATTTCTTTGCATAGAATGCGGAAACTCCCAGGACGTACAAATACACAAATTGATCCGACATCTTCGGCCAGAGAGGCTCCAGCGTCGCTCACGGCATCCGCATGCCGTTCCACAAACGAATAGCAAAGCCCCAGCAAATACCGCGCTTGTGTCGAATCCGGCTTTTCCTTCACTACCGATTCCAGCGGTGCAATCGCTTCCGGATAGTTTCCCTGCTTGTACTCGACCAAGGCCGATATTCAGCCGAATTCCCGGCTCGTTCGGTTGCAATCGCTCGGCCTTCTTCAGAAATCGCAGCGCTTCATCCCAATTCTTGCGCCGCATCGCAATCACGCCGAGGTTCGTGTACGCCGGTGCTGCTTTCGGATCCGCCGCAAGCACCGCCAGAAACGATTTCTCCGCCTCATCCAGTTCCCCGCGTTCTAACGCGGCCTGGCCAGCTTCAAAGGCTTTTTGCGGATTCGTCTCTTGCGCGCAGACAAACCCGCCACTCGCCAGGCCACAGCACACAAAAGCAATGCGACGCTTTTCATCGCGCCGCTAGTGTCAGTGTCGAGCACCGCAGCGATTTCAAGTGATTCAGCCCGTTACGCTTCGCCTACCCCCCTTGCAGGAAACCCTTCGCGATAGAAGCGTGCAAAAGTACTATGGATGGCAAGCGAATTTCACACTTGACACAGCCCGAAATTGCTTTATTAACTCGTTTTAATAGCGGGGTTTGGGGTTGTATTTTCTGGCCCCGGGCCCGAAGCGTCGGTGCGGTTTCGTCGAGTGGCAACGGTTCGGATGTCGGCATTAGGCCGGCCTTTGATCTGACAGGGGTGGTCCGTGGCGGGCATTTCATATTTCCGCTTCATTGTTTCTCACATTCTCCTGCCAGATTTGCGCATCGTTCGGTAAGTCCAATCTTTCTGGAGGCTGATCGTGAAAGAAATGCACTTCCACTCGAATATTTGCGCAAGTCCTAGGAATTGCGTTCGGATCCGCCGTTTTCATGCTTCTGGCAGTGCTTTGCCTGCCGCTCGTCTCGCGCGCGCAGGACACGGGCTACATCAGCGGTACCGTCATCGACAAAACCGGCGCAGCCATCGCCGGCGCTGAAGTCACCTCAGGAATCACAGCCGGCAGCTTGACCCGCACCACCGTCACCAACGGCGATGGCGCCTACGTCGTTCCGGGTCTGGCGGGCGATTCCTATGACCTTACCGTCACCGCAAAAGGCTTCCAAAAATTTACCGCCAAGAAAATCGTCCTCAGCGTCGGCGAAAAGGCCCGCATTGACGTCACGCTCACGGTCGGCGCGATCACCGAAGAAGTCGTCGTCACCGGTGAAAGCGTCGCCCAGGTTGAAACCACTTCTTCCGAACTGACCAGCACCATTACTGGTAAACAGATCAATCAGCTCGTACTCAATGGCCGCAATTTCACGCAGCTCGTCAACCTCGACTCCCGGGGTTGTGGATCAGACCGGTCAGGACGAAGGCCAGGTCGGCGTCTACGGAAACGTCGCCTACAGCATCAACGGCGGCCGCACCGAGTACAACAACTGGGAACTCGACGGTGGCGACAACATGGACAACGGCTCCAACTCCACTCTCAACGTCTATCCCAACCTCGAAGCCATCGCCGAATTCAAAGTGCTTACTTCCAACTACGGTGCGCAGTACGGCCGCAACGGTTCCGGCACCATCGAAGTGGAAACAAAGTCGGGCAGAAGCTCTTTCCACGGCAGCGCTTTCTGAATACGGCCGCAACGAAGTCTTCAACGCCAAGACCTGGGAAGAAGGAGCAGACACCTCCGCGCCGAAAGCCCCATACAAGAAACACGACTTCGGCTATACCATCGGCGGCCCGGTTTACATTCCCGGCCACTACAATAGCGACAAAAAGAAAACCTTCTTCTTCTGGTCCCAGGAATGGCGCCGCGAGAAGAATTCCTCCACGACGGGACCAGCAAGTTCCTTCAGATGCGGAACGCAGCGGTAATTTCAGCAACGTTTGCCCCACTGCTGGGACCGATTTCACGCGCGATCCGACCTACGGGTTTTCCGGATTGTCCCGTCAATCGGACCGGGCGTTGCCGCCGGCACACTGGCAACTTTCCCGAACAACACTGTGGCGTAGATCCGAACGCAACCTCTTGCTGTTGATTCCCAAACCGCCGGGCTCGCCGGCAAGGATTCCCGGCCGGCATCAAACCGTCTCGCTCCCCAAACCTGGCGCGAAGAGCTGATTCGTGTTGACCATAACATCAACGACAAAGAGCGCTGACTTTCCGCTACATCCACGATTCCTGGAGTACCATCACCTCGAATCCGCTGTGGGGCAACGGCTCAAGTTTCGAAGACATCAATACGAACTTTGTCGGGCCCGGCACCAGTTTCGTCGCCCGCCTGAATTCCAACATTCACTCCGACCTCCTCAACGAATTCGTCGCCAGTTACACAGCCGACCATATCGTTCTCAACGCAATCGGCAACGTCGGTCTGCCCGCGGGCTACACCGGCGGCTCGTTGTTCGACAATGGCTTCGATGGCAAACTGCCCTCTTACGCCTCGCAAACAGCAATGCCTACGGCGGCGGTTTCAGCGCAGACACCGGCTACTTCCCCTGGAAGAACGCCAACCCGGTCTATACCTATCGCGACAACGTCACCAAGATCGTCGGCAATCACACCTCTCATTGGCGCGTATTCGCGTCGCTCAAAAGAATCAGCAGAACTCTCCGTACACTCAGGGAATCCTGACTTTCGATCGGCACTCTCGCCCAACAGCACCGGCAACGCGGTTGCCGACCTGCTCGCCGGCAAGATCGCCAAGTTACCCAGGCCAATCGCATGCTCAACTACTACAACCGCTACAAAATCCTCGAACCTTACTTCCAGGATGACTGGCGCGTTACCAAGAAACTCACTTTGAATCTCGGTCTGCGCTGGGGCTTCTCGGCCGCTACCAGGAACGCTACAACCAGGAATACGGCTTCAATCCGGAACTCTGGCAGTCTGGCAACGCTCCACAGATCGATTCCGACGGCTCCATCACTGGTACCGAAGGCGCTCTGGTTCCCGGCGTCGGTGATCGTTTCAACGGATTCATTCAATGCGGCACTGGCGGGGCTCCGCGCGGTTGCCTCGACAACAAATACATGAATCCCGCTCCGCGCTTCGGCTTCGCCTGGGATCCCAAAGGTGACGGCAAGATGGCTATCCGCGGCGGTTACGGCATTTTCTTTGAACACAAAAACGGCAACGAAGCCAACACCGAATCGCTCCAGAGGGCGCTTCGCCACTCGTGCAAATCTCAAACCAAAACAACGTCATCGGTTACGGCAATATCGGCGGCGGCTTCTTCTTCCCGGTCAGCCCCTGGTCCATTCCCAACAGAGCGGCTTGGCCCTACGTTCAGCAGTGGAACTTGAACGTCCAGAAGGAGCTTCCTGCTCACTTCATCCTGTCCGTCGCCTACGTCGGCAGCAAGGGCACGCATCTTGTCAATCAGCGCGACTTGAACCAGCTCCACCTGATCCCGGCTGGCAGCAATCCGTTCCAGCCCGGTCAACCGCTCACTTCAGACGATTGCAACAACATCGTTGGCCCCGACGGATTACCCAATCCTGGCGCGACTTTAAACAACGGCACTGCCGTTTCTGGCACGGCCATCAACAACCTGTTCGTGGCCTGCAACAACGACGCCAATCTCGTTCGTCCGTTCCAGGGATATGGCACCGTCAACCGCGTCGAGACTTCAGCCAACTCCATCTACCACGCGCTGCAGATCTCTGCCAATCGCAGCGTCGGCAACTTCACGTTCAGCTTGGCGTATACCTACAGCCACTCCATCGACGATTCCTCGGATCGTTTTGACGGCGGCTTCACAGATTCCTATAACCTCGGAATCTCTCGCGCCAGCTCCAACTTCGACCTCAAGCACAACCTCGTCTTCAGCTACGTCTACGCGCTGCCCTTCTTCAAGCAGCCGGGCCTAGCGAATATGCTTCTCGGTGGCTGGTCGGTCTCCGGCATCACCACCATACAATCCGGCACGCCCTTCACCGTAACCAATGACAGCGGTTTCGGCGACAGCGCGGGCCTCGGCAACGGCTCCGGCACGGGCTCGCGCCCCGACCTCGTCGGCAATCCGAACGCTTCGCTCTCGCAGACCGAATTCCCAGATGAGCGCGGCCCGCTGTTTTACAACCCGGCCGCGTTCGCAGTCCCGACCGGCCTCACCTACGGCACGCTCGGCCGCAACACCCTCCGTATGCCAGGCCGTACCAACTTCGACTTCGGCCTTTTCAAGCGCTTCAACATCCGGGAAAAGGCCGCGTTCGAATTCCGCGCGGAAACCTTCAACATCTTCAACCATACCCAGTACAACTCAATCGCTTCCAACATGGACACGGTCGATCCTTCTAACGAAGCCAATTCTTCCGGCTTCCTCCACCTGAACGGGACGCACTTGCCCCGCATCATGCAACTCGGCTTGCGCTTCCAGTTCTAGCCGTTTTCTAACCGACCGGGGCGGCGCAGTTTTTTCGATGCGCCGCCCTTCTTTTTTGTATACTCCAACCGGTCATACCACTCCACACCGAGGAGCTCACTTTATGAAACGCCGCACCTTTATCGGAACGTCCGTCGCTGCTAACCGTCGCCGCAAAAACTTCCTGGGCTTCTCCGTTCCCCAAAATGGTTAGCCCTATCGGCGTTCAGCTTTACACCGTCCGCGACGCCATGAAGACCGACTTCGAAGGCACCGTCGCCAAGGTCGCCGCCGCCGGTTACAAGGAAGTCGAATTCGCCGGCTACTTCGGCAAATCCCCAAAAGACATTCGCGCCATCCTCGATAAGAACGGTCTTGTGGCGCCATCCTGCCACGTCCCTTACCCCACGCTCGAAAAATCCTGGCCCGAAGCGCTCGACGCCGCCAGCACCATCGGCCACAAGCTCATCGTCAATCCCTGGATTGACGCCGAGCAGCGCAAATCCCCAGACGGCTGGAAACGCGCCGCCGATCTGTTCAACTCGTGCGGCGAATCCGCCAAGAAAGCCGGCATCCAGTTCGCCTATCACAATCACACGTTCGAATTTCAGCCGGCCGCGAGCCTCGACGGAAAACTTCCCTTCGACTACCTCCTCGCCAGCTGTGACAAGAACAACGTAAAGATGGAACTCGACCTCTGCTGGATTTCCGTCGCCGGAAAAGATCCCATCACCTATTTCAACGCCAATCCCGGCCGCTTCCCCGCGGTTCACGTCAAGGACATCAAGCAACTTCCCAGCCCGGAAGACGCGCCGACCGCCGGCCCGGACAAAAATATGGGCTTCCTCACCGAAGTCGGCAGCGGCATCATTCCCTGGAAACAGATTTTCGCCAACGCTGGCAAGGCCGGCATCCAGCACTATTTCGTCGAACACGACAATCCCAAGGACGCTTTCGCCAGCATCAAAACCAGCTACGATTTTCTTAGCAAATTAGACTACTGAGTCCTCGCATGCGGCTCGTGAATTTTGTCCTTGGGGGCACGACTCTAATGCCGCTTGCTAAAGCCAAACGGGGCTTTTAGGGCCCGGGAGTCCGGTTTTTGCTTTTGCTGTAGCGCAGGTTTCGGCCTGCGCCTTTTGGAAGGAGGCCAGCTGGTCATGCGCAAATCCGTCTCGGCGTTCGCACTTTTCTTCGCAGCAACCATCGCCGCTTTCGCCGTGGTCCATTCCTCTCATGCCCAGTCCAGCGACTGGAAACAACTCTTCAACGGCAAAGATCTCACCGGCTGGAAGCATGTCGGCCCCGGCGGAGACACTGTCGAAGACGGCCTCATCAAAACCCGCGGTGGCATGGGCCTTCTCTACTGGACCGGCGGAAAAATCGGCCACTGCAAACTCCGCGTCGTTTACAAGATGCGCGACATGAACGACAACTCCGGCGTCTATATCCGCATTCCCATCGAGCCGCGCGAGCCGTGGATGCCCGTCCACTACGGATACGAAGTGCAGATCGACAATCATCCCGAAACTTCCGAACGAAGACGAATATCACATCACCGGAACGCTCTACTCCCTCACCAAGCCGCTGGCAAAACCTGGCAAGCCCGGCCCCGAATGGAACACCATGGAAATCACGCTCGATGGTCCGCACACCGTCGTCATTCTCAACGGCGTGAAAGTCACCGATTACACCGAAGGCCAGCCCGTTCCAGAAAAGAAATTCGATTTCGAGCCAGAACGCGGCCCGCGTCCCGACGAAGGCTGGTTCGGCCTCCAGAATCACAGCGACAACGACATCGTCTTTTTCAAGGAAGTCGCCATACAGCCCCTTAAGTAACTGGAGGGAGGTTTGGTCTGCCGGCAGCGAAAACACGAGTGGCTTTGGCCGCTGAGGTTCGGCGTCGATTTTTTAGAGCATGCCGGGGCCAAGTCTTGCGGCTTTTTTCGGTTTTGCAGTTGGCTTCAGTTTGCAACCGCTTGAAGTTAGTCCAGTTCTTTTCAACTTGAACTCTCTTCGGAGGCACTCATGAAAAACGACTTCACTCGCCGTCAATTCCTCAAGCGCTCGGCGGGATTCGCCGGCGCCGCAGCCATCGCTCCAAAACTCCTCACCGATCCCAATCCCATTCCTTCGCGTAACACGTACGTTCCTCCGAGCGACCGCGTCCGCTTCGGCATCATCGGCATCGGCATGCAGGGTTCAGGGCTTCTTGCAGGCGCGGTCACGCTCCCCGGCATTGAATGTGTCGCCGCCGCCGATCTCTACGACGGGCGCCACACCCTCGCCAAAGAAATCACCGGCAATCCGAATCTGTTCACCACGCGCAAGTATCAGGAACTCCTCGATCGCAAAGACATCGACTGCATCGTCGCCGCCGTTCCCGATCACTGGCACAAGCGCGTCGTCGTTGACGCTACCGCCGCCGGAAAAGATATCTATTGCGAAAAGCCCATGTCCCATACCGCGGCCGAAGGCGTCGCCATGGTCGAAGCGCAAAAGAAAACCGGGCGCATCGTGCAAATCGGTTCCCAGCGCGTCAGCTCGGTCATCTGCGCCAAAGCAAAAGAAATGATCGCCGCGGGCGCCATCGGCAAACTCACACTCATCGAAGGCTCGCTCGGTCGCAACGATCCCACCGGCGCGTGGGTCTATCCACCGCCGCCCGACCTTTCCCTGAAGAATTTTGATTGGGACACCTGGCAAAGCGGCGCCACAACTCGCCCCTGGGATCCGGACATGTCTCCGAAATGGTTCGCGCGGTGGCGTCAATGGAAGGAATACGGCACTGGCGTCGCCGGCGATCTTCTCGTCCATCTCGTTTCCGGAATGAACTACATGATGGGCTGGAACGAGCCGCCGAAAAAAGTTATGGCCCTCGGCGCCATCATTCGCTTCCCCGACGGCCGCAATATGCCCGACGTTCACGCCGCGCTCTATGAATACGCTTCCGCTGCAGGCGCGCCCGTCTATTTGCGCCTCAATCTAGGTTGCGAAAATCCAGAAACGTATCGCTTCCAGGGTTCAAAGGGAATTCTCGAAGTCACAGAATTCGGCCTCGCCCACTATCCGCAATCCGGCGAAGATTCCGCTCCGAGCTACTACACCAGCAGCTATCCGCAAGCGCTCCGCGAAGCTTACTACAAACAATGGCACGCCGAGCACGACCCGCAAGTCGGCAAGGAACCGCTCGCTGAAAACTACGCCTTCAAGGGCTGGGATTTCGACGACATGCGCCCGCATCTCTGGACATTCTTCTCCTCCGTCAAATCGCGCAAGCCACTCACCGAGGATGCCGTCTTCGGCCACAACGCCGCTCTGGCCTGCCACATGGCCAACGAGTCCTACTTCCGCGGCGGTGTCCCCGTTACCTGGGACGCTGCTTCCAGCACCATCAAATCGTAGCCAGCTTTTCACTTCGATTTTGTCGGGGGCCAGTCCTAGGACGGCCTCTTTTTTTACCTTCTCCCCAAAGCCCGCAATACTTCCTTCCTCGCTTCCCCCGCCTTCCCCCTCGAATTTCCACTAATCAGAGGGAACAATCCCACCCCGCCCGCCGTATCCTTCTTCAGCAAGGCCCATTCTCCATGTATATTCAGCGAGGTGCCCAATGATTCGTCCTTTTCCAAAGCCGTTCCTCTCTTCCCTCTGCTCCTTGGCCCTGATCGCGCTCCCCGCCGCGCAGGCGCCGATAAATCCGAAATCTCCGAGCGCGGCATCTCCCACTTTGAAGCCCAAATTCCTTCCGGCGCCCGCGTCGCCCTGCATTCTCCGCGCAGGCGATATCCGCATCCTCGGCGCCGAAGAAGGAAAACTCACCGTGGACATCTCCGGCAAGAACAAGAACAACATCGACGACCTCCGCTATCGCCTCACCAGCTCCGGCGGTAATGCCGAACTTCACGTCAGCGGCGGCCCGCGCAATGATCTGACCATTGAAGTCCGCGTCCCGCGCAATTCCGAACTCTACGCCCGCATCTCGGCCGGCGACGTCACCATCGAAAACATCACCGGCAGCAAGGACGTCGAACTCCACGCCGGGGATCTCACCATCAGCGTCGGCAATCCCGACGACTATTCCCACGTCGAAGCCTCCGTTGGCGCCGGCGACATCACGGCCGCTCCTTTTGGGGAAGAGCGCGGTGGCATCTTCCGCTCCTTCAAAAAATCCGGCAAAGGCAAATTCACGCTCTACGCCCACGTAGGCGCCGGCGACCTAACTCTGAAATAAATACTTTTTTGGCACAGCCATTCCTGTGCTGTGCTCAGTTCCGCAAGCGCAAAAAAAGAAGGGCGGCCGGAGATCGGCCGCCTGCGTTACCTTTTCTGTTGGAGTGGAGCTACGGCTTCTTTTCTTCCTTCATTTCTGTTTTGGCCACGGGCTTCATGGCCATAGCGGGTTTGGGAGACCAGAAGTCCTTATCGGAGTCGATCCACTCTTTGGAGACGTAGCTCATCTTGGGGCTGAAAGCGAAAAACTGCGTTTCGGCGCTTTCAACGCCCACCGACTGGAATTCCATCTGGGCTTTCCGGCCGTCGTCGCCCATAGCATCCTGATAGGCTTTGCCGTGCAGGGCTTCGGCATTATCCGCCTCGGCTAGCGACTTGATAGGAATGAAAATCAAGTAGGTGCCTGCAGGCGCACCGGCGCGAACCTGATAAACGGAATAATGTTCGTCGAGGTTGGCTTTTTCATGCGCTGCGCGAACCATTTTGCGGACTTCTTCAAAGTGCTTTCCGTGGCCCGGCTTCACGTGAATAGACGTAACCATGAAACCGCGGAGTCCCGCGAGCGGAAGGTCTGCCTTGTAGCTCAGTTCCGGCTGATAGACGAACGCGGCGGTCTTGTTCTCCGTAAGATAACCGCCGTCCTTTTCCGAAAGCATCGCCAGCGCTGCGGACAACGCAGCGTTCTTGCTGATGTTGACTTGGTCTTGCTCCCACGCAGCGAGAGATTCGTAGCCGGTCATAAAGAGGACGCGGCTTTCGCCGGTGGTGGCAGAAGCGGCGAGATAGTGCACGGGCCAATTCGCTTTGCCAAACGCGCGCGGCCAGCCGGCTTCCCACTTTTCATGGGGAGCGGCTTGGCCCGTCTTGACGACTTCTCTTGCAATTACCAAAACCTTTGGGGCGGAAAGCATGGCCTCCTGCGCGGTTGCGCTTGTGGCAAGACCGGCGCAAACAGCTGCTGCAACGAACAACGCGAACTTACTCTTCATAGGCATTTCTCCTCGAACCAAATCGACGTTTTTGCTAACCAGATTGGACTACTTTGGGGGCCTGAAAGACGTCGCACTCTACCAAGTGCGTATCCTTCCCAAGGTGGGTATGCGGTGCGAGTGTATTCCTTACAGGGGCGAAGTCAAGGGGAGTGGGCATGGCTGTACGTATCGCGGATTGCGAAAAACGGGATTAGAATTTGCATAAAAGGAGGCGCAGGAAAATGAGAAAAGTCGTGCTGGGCCTCGGCATCAGCCTCGACGGCTACATCGCCCGTCCTGACGGTTCCGTGGATTTCCTCTTCATGCCGAAGGACTATTCCATGGCTCCGTTTTTTAAAACTGTGGACGTGGCCATACTCGGTCGCAAAACCTACGAAGACTCTCTCAAAATGGGCGGCAGTTTCGGCGCCTGGAAAATGAAGTTCTATGTGCTCTCCCGCACGCTTCCCCCAGGCGAACGCAACGGCGTGACTTTCACGAATGATTCGCCAACCGCCATCGTCTCCGCAATCCGCAAAAAGCCCGGCAAGAAGATCTGGCTCATGGGCGGCGGTGAGCTTGCCCGCGATTTTCTGAAGGAAGATTTGGTAGACGAACTCTATATGGGCATCGTCCCCACGTTGCTCGGCCAAGGCATCCCGCTTTTCCCCAGCGGCTTCCCCCAGCGAGAATTCGATCTCCTCGAAAACAAAACCTATTCGCAAAGCCTCATAACAATGCGCTACGAACGCGCGCGTAAGAAATCCAAGAAGGGCAAGAAAGCGCACTAATCGAAAGTAGAGGCTAACTGCGTGCCAAAAATCGAACGAGTTCTGGAAACCGCGCTGTATGTCGAAGACATCGCTCGCGCCGTGGAGTTTTATCAGCGTGTTCTAGGATTCGGCCTGCTCTTGAAATCCGGCGATCCCGAACGCCTCGCAGCGATGGACGTGGGCGGCGCGCACGTCCTTCTCCTCTTCAAAGCCGGAGCCACGGCAAACGACGTGACAATTCCCGGAGGAAAAATTCCCGGCTTCAACGGCCGCGGGGAAGGCCACGTCGCCTTCCCGGTTGCCGCGAATGAATTGGCCACCTGGGTGAAACGATTTGCCGGACAAGGAATCGCGATTGAAAGCACTGTCCAATGGGAGCGCGGCGGCCAAAGCATCTATTTCCGCGACCCGGATGGAAATTTGCTGGAGCTAGCAACACCCGGCGTCTGGGCGACGTACTGAACAGGCTGGTACGAGGACAAAAGTACGAACTCCACTAACTGAGCTAAACTTTTTTCATGACCCCTTCCGAAAATTCGCCTTACGTGACAATCGACCTAAACTGGACCGGTCGGCCAAAATCCATCGCCTCTGTTCTGATTCAATCGGACGGCGTCAGCGCCCTCATCGATCCCGGCCCAGCCTCCACGCTCGATACCCTGCGCGCCGAACTCCAGCGGCACGGCTTCAGTGTTCAGGATCTCAACTCCATCCTGCTCTCCCACATCCATCTCGACCACGCCGGAGCAGTCGGCGCCCTCGTCAAAGAAAATCCAAAACTTCTCGTCTTTGTCCACGAATTTGGCGCAAAGCACATGGCCGATCCTTCCAAATTGCTCGCCAGCGCCGGCCGCCTCTATGGCGACAAAATGGAATTTCTCTACGGCCACGTGCTGCCCGTACCGGAAGAGAATTTGCGCCCGCTCGCTGGCGGAGAAACCCTCAGCGTCGGCAATCGCAAACTCGACATTCTCTACACCCCCGGCCACGCGTCGCATCACCTGACCTTCTGGGACGCGCAAGAACGCACGGCTTTTGTGGGAGACGTCGGCGGCATCACCGTCGAAGGCGACACCTTCATCATGCCCGCAACTCCGCCGCCCGACGTTGACCTCGATCTTGGAACAAATCGCTCGATGCAATTCTCGGCGCTGCGGCCCGCAAAACTTTTTCTGACTCATTTCGGTTATCAGCACGATCCCGCCGCGCACATCGCACGCTATCGAAGAAAACTTGCTGAATGGACCGCCCTGGCGAAATCATTGCTGGAAAGCGGAAAAAGCGAAGAAGAAGCCGCAAATGAATTCGTCGAAGCCGTCGCGGCGGAAACCAAACGCGACGTCCACGCCGCATCCGAAGCCGACCACTACATCTTCAACGGCGGCCTCTACCTCTCCTGGCTCGGCTTATTGCGCTACACCAAAAAGCAAAAGGAAAATCGCAGAACACTCACTTGACCGCCTGCAAGGCTGGCTCGAGCCACGAAAAAAGGAACTTCCAATCTCCGGAAACTGCACAGCAAGCAAGCTGAAAACGGGAATCGCGCCGGCGGAAATAAACTTCAGCCAGAAATCCCAACCCAGTTCGCCGGCTTTCGTAGAGGTCAAGCGGCCCAAAATCGGATCGCGATGCATCTCCTCGTAAACAAATCCGACCACCCCCGCCATAATGACGATCAGCACAACCGCAAGCACCTGAAGCGCAGGATGCGGCTCGAACGGGTAGACGTTAATCGAGCACATCAAGAACATACATACCGCCCGCGCAAATGACGAGAGAACGCATTTGCAGCAGCACGCTCTGGAGAAAATTCACATACACCAGCGCGACGAACTCTTCTTCGATTACGCGAGACGTCTCAAGTGTAGCGTTTCGGCAAGCGCTCGTCCTCGGAAACGGAGGGCACCTGCTCCTCAATCCACTGCGGCGTCAGAATTTCCCGATAGACGAGGCCAGCCGTGTTCGCAAGCTGTTGCTGCAGATCCCCAAGCGCCGTGGTCAGATTGCGCAATACCTTGCCTCGCGGGTTGTAAACGCCGGCGGCGGGAAACAGCGCGGCATACCGATCAAGCGCGGCAATCAATTTCGATTGCGCGGCTTTGATTTTCTTGAGCGAATCATGCGCTTTTTTCGAAACAGCTTCCGTGGCTGGCCATTGGCGAGCAGCGCATCGTGTTCATCGACAGCAATTACAAGGCGGCTATGCGCGGCTTTGATCTGCCCGATTACTTCGCGACCTCGATTGGGATTGCTTTGAACTGTTTTCGCAGGCGAAAGCAGTTCCCACAAATGCCGAAACCAAAGAACAACCTTTTGGAAACGGGAACTCGTTTCTGCCTTTCTCTTTTCTGCTGTGGCCCGCATTTTCTTGGCGACTTCAAACGCGCTCGCATAAGTGTTCCAACTCTCGGAAACTTTCTGGTGCGCTGACTGGAACGTCTTCCAAGGTATGCCGTGACGCCGGGAGAGTGCCCACTATTTTTGCATCAAGCGGAAATAGGAGAGAGTATCTTTTCGACAGCCTCGGACAATCTTGTTTCGCGTATCGCTAATACCTTTCAACAGTTCTTCAAAACTTTCCTCCTCGCACGACAAAGGAAACAGGGCGTAAAAATCATTCATGACGTCTTCAAGGCGATCTTCCGTGGCCAGGATGCTGTCCAATACCTCTGGCGATTTGTCTAGACGAGGCGGTTGGAAAGAATCGGTTTGAGGCGATTCATGCTTTCCAATATGCGCGACATAACGCGATACGTTGCACGGAGGGTGCTGCCGCCGGGATTCCACATGGAGCGCCAGGAGAGGCGCTTCATTCTACTAAAAGCTTCGCGCAGGGGCGTTCGGTCGAGCCCTGAGAGAACCTGCTTGTAGTCAAACCAGGTGAAAACAAGGCGTATCAAGCAGCTGAGAAAGACGGCGATAGCAAAGGCAAGTCCAATTGAATAGCCAATATCATAAACATAGCCTTCCAGACTTTGCAGCGGATGCCGCCATTCGAGCGCGGAAATGAGATCAGCAGTACACCGATAAGACAACCAACAATGCGCCCGCGAATCGCAAGAGGATGAGCGGGGCGCGAACCGCTTCACCTTCCGATCCACTGATGCGGACTGCGCTGCGCGGAAGACTAAGATATTTGGCAGGCGAGGCCGCCGCATGTCCACGATGGAAACGCTGCGAAGGCTAAGCCAAGCCCACCAGTACCCTGCCACGAGAAGAAGCAGAAACGGAAGGACGGGCGAAACGCCTGAAGTGAGATGGATCAGGCGGCTGGACCAAACCAACCGCATTCCCCGGATGAAGCCGGAAGAAAGCGCAATTAGAAAAATGGAGAAGACGAGCGTAGCGGCCAGGAATCCGTATGTAATCTTTGGCTTGTTGCAACGTTTCGTCAGGTCGTAAGCGGTAATGGCAATAAAGACCGGAAGCGGCGTCCACAAAAGGACGGTGATGCCCACGGGGCCAATCCGTATCCCAACTGAGTTGCAAGTTTCTTGTGCAAAGCAGGAGCACGAAAAATGTGCAAAGCCAGAAAGCCCCAATGGCAAGGACGGTAGCAGACAATGGATCGTCGCTGCGGGAAAACTGTGCTTTGGATTCGGAGTTAGAAAGAAAAGAGCCGGTGATGCTGAGATAGGCGTGAAGGATAAGCAGAACTAAACACAGGCCGTAGGTGACGTTCCATGCCGGCCGAGTGCGGAGTGGCGTGGAGTCGGGGGGATCGAGGGCCTCGTCGATAATGGGAAGCGTCGAGTGTTTGACCTCGTGGGTTAGAACTGGAACGATCGGCAGGCTAGATGTGCCGACGGACCATGCTCAGCCTCATCGATCAGAGCGGCCAAAGGCCAGTAACCATCGCGGCCGAGAATGGTTAGCCAAGAATCGGCCGGCGCCCGCGACCCATGGGGTCAGCAAGCACCGGCGAAGCATAGTCGGCAAAGAGTGGGGCTTCGCCCTGCCGGATTTCCAGAGGGCTGAGCGAGGAGCCGCCGGGCTTTGTGAAGAGCAGAGCAGTCGCAGCATTGAACACACCCACGCTGGTGCTGGAATCGAAAAATCTCATCGGTGTGCACATCTATAACTCGCTCTTCGGGTGTTTGGTAGAGAGAATCACCAAGGCCCGGAACGAGCGAGTAATCGTTAAGGCCGAGCACGCCGTAGAGAAGGCTGTCGTCCTGATTCATAAGCAAGAGATCGGGGCTTGTAACCACGATACGCCCCTGCGGATAGTTGGCCCGCAGGTAGCGGGCGAGGAAGACTTCATCCACTGGATTCGTTGCGAGCAGAATGCTGAACTTCGTGTGGTGCTTTTGGAGTTCGCTGACGATGCCCAACATAACGGCTTCCTGAGATTGGGTCATCTGGCTGCGCGCGAAGGACGCGACGGCATCGTCGTCATTCGTCTCCTCGTCTGTCTCGAGCGGAAGAGAGGATTTTCCATTCGGGACTTTTACGCCGTTTTGCGCTTGTGCCGCCAGTTCCTTTTGATAAGCAGCTCGGAAGAAAGAAACTTCGCGAGGAAAGTGAAGGTGAACGATTTTCCTTTCGTCGGCATTTTCCGGATTGTCCATCGGCCACCTACAAGATGAGCTTTCAACGGCATTCGCTTCTCCGTCGCTGCCCTAGGTCCCGGAAGACTTTTGATTCCCATAGACGGTGTCAGCTTCCGAAAGGATCGCAATCTCGCTGGAACAGTAACCGCGGCTTGCGGCAAAGCTGGTGAACATATGAATCGCATAGTCGTCATTCTCCTGCAACGATTCAATCTGGTCTGCGGTTCGGCGCCCTTCGCAAACGCCTCGCGGAATCTCCTTATGTTGTCCACGCTGGTGACGGCACCGCTGTAGATAGCTACATTTGAAATGCCAAGATCCGGCGGAATTTGTTGAATTTGGCGGCGCAAAGAGTCGAGCGACCCGGAAAAATTGGGACCTAAGAGCGACAAGGACTGACGCTCCTCCAGCGGGACAGCGGAGCCATCCCTAATCTGACGCATGATTGTCAGCGCGTCTGGAATTGGTCGGCACGGACTCCGCTCGTGGGCGTCTCGGCGACCAGAAATACGAAGAGCGCTTGTTTGGCTGGGCACGAGTGGGGGGAAGGAACCTGGTCCGTCTCCGAGGAAGGTTCAACGTATTTCCGAAAGATGAGAAGGCCAGGATATTTTTCCAATTTGCGCGGCTCGGCGCCAGTGCCTTTGTCCGATTCGTCCGATTTCCCGGGGCTGTGCGGCGAGGATTGCCAAGGGAGAATGGAGCGGTCAAACGCGTAGGCACCCTTGCGCTGGATGGCAAGCTCGAGGGCTTCAATGTCGCGATCAAAGAGCAGCGCCAAATGAGTATGAGCGGGATCCGGCTCAAGTGCGAAGAGGAAACGGATCAGCCCGCGTGAATTTTCCGGCACGTTCCAGTGGTTTTTCTCGGGATGCTCAGTTGGCTGGTTCTCAGGGGGTGCGCAACCAAAGGATTCGCGAATTTTTTCGCCAAGCTCGATTGGATAAGGCTCGGCTTTGGTTCCCGTTTCCGGCGCCCTTGTTTGCGTTTGCACCGCTGGAGTCTTGTGTTGGGCAAGGGTTTGCGAGGGAGCAGGATGGGGAAAAAAGATGCGGGCGAAGCCACTCATGACAAACATTCCCGCAACCACCAGACCACCACTTCGCACATTGACAGGAGGGACTGGGTCGATAGGTAGCATGTGGGCGTCTTCCGAGTAGGAGCGGAAGACCAAGCGCCGCGAAAAACTCAGGATGTGCGAATGCTGCAGGGCAAGTTGGGCCAGAAAAAAGACTCAAAACCGGCAAATCCCTGACAAATCCGCTAGATCACCGCAAGCCACACGACAACTTGGGGAACCGTTCCCTAGGATGTGATGGATAGTGCAGCGCGAGGGGAAACCGTTTCACAGAAATGTGAAAGCGGGAGCCCCCATTGAAGAGTGCATGGAGATTGCTAGCTGGAGATCTCCGGAAGAATCGTGGCTGGCTCCTGGGGAGCGGCTTCCGGCCCAGAATTGAGTCGAACAGACAGGGCTTCGACCAGGAGGTCTACCAGCTTTTTGGCGGCGGAGGCGTCGGGGTCTTTGTCGGGGTTGTATTGGGTGATGGTCAGGCCGACGAGGTAGGTGCTGCGGAGGGCTTCGGTCAGGGCGGCTTTTACGTCTGCCAGGGGCAGGCCGCCTTCGGCAGGGACGTTGACTGCTGGAAATTCTGAGTTTGCGATGAGGTCGGTGTCGAGATGGACGACGTATTCGCGCGAGTCGGCGTGGAGATGCGCGAGGGCGTCTTTCACAGCACCTGCTGCGGATTTGCGCTGAACATCGGCGGCGAGCACGTGGCGAATCGGCGATTTCGAGAGGAATTCCTGTTCAGGCGGGTCGAGGCGTTCCACGCCGAACAGATAAACGTCCGGTTCGCGGACGAGCTGCGGTTCGCCCCAGAAGCGGACGAGTTCGGGTGCGCCCTTGCCAATAATGCAGGCGACTACCATGCCGTCGATACGGCCCGAAGGGGTGGTTGCGGGAGTGTTGAGATCGGCGTCGCGATCCATCCAAAAAAGATTGAGGTGTTTGTAGTAACGGCGCGCGGCGGTCAGCAGGCCTATGGTTTGCGCGCAATCTCCTCCAAGAACAAGGACGAGCGCGCCGCTTTTTACGGCAAGCTCGGCTCGCGCTTTCAGATCGGTTAGACCGGCGACAATTTCGGTTACGTTGCGGGCGCGGCGGTGTTCGTCGTCATCAGCGAAAAGACGCGGGGCGCAATCGCCGTGGTCAATCACTTCGAAACCGGCGGATTGCAGTTGTTCGACGAGCCCGGCGGCGCGCAAAGATGCCGGTGCTTTTTCACTTCCCGGCAAAAATGCTGCTGCGCTGGACGGCGCGCCAATCAAGGCAATCTTCTTCTGCTGACGGGCTATTTTGACCGCCAAGAGCGTCTCCTGAAGTTTGCGTTAACAGGCCCGGGACTGCGGCCGGATGATCCCCTGTTGCAGACTACAAACTCTCTTGCCTCACCCTAGAGGCCCGCTTCACAAAGGCCCCTGCAAAGCCGCTCTAACGGCGCGGGGCTGGCGCAATCGTGGCCAGTTCCGGCGGCAGCGTAAAGCGTACGTCTTCGCGAATCAAATCGAGATCGCGCTGATCCGTAAAACCGTGTTCGGCAAGACGCTGGCTGACCTGCTCGACCAAAACTTCGGGAGCAGAAGCACCGGCCGTGAGGCCGACGCTCTTGACGCCTTCTAGCCATTTCGGGTCAATGTCGGAAGCAGAGTCGATCAGGGCGGCTTTGACGCCGCGGCGCTCGGCGACTTCGACGAGGCGGTTGGAATTGGAACTGTTCTGCGAGCCAACGACAAGGATCAGGTCGACGTCTTGCGCGACCTGTTCGACGGCGTCCTGGCGATTTTGCGTGGCATAGCAAATGTCGTCGCTCTTGGGACCGACGATTTTGGGAAACTTTTGGCGGAGGCGGGCGACGATTTCCTGCGTGTCGTAGATACTGAGCGTCGTTTGCGTCAGGAAGGCGAGCTTGTCGGGATGCTCGACTTCGAGCGCGTCCACGGCCTCGACGGAATCGACGACGATGGTGCGATCCGGCGCTTCGCCGGACGTGCCGATGATTTCCTGGTGGTCCTTGTGACCGATCAAGATGATGGTCTTGTCTTCGCGAGCAAATTTGAGCGCTTCGAAATGGACCTTGGTGACGAGCGGGCAGGTGGCGTCAATCACTTTCAGACTGCGCGCCTTGGCTTCATCGCGAACAGTCGGCGGAACGCCGTGTGCGCTGAAGACCAGAACCGCGCCGTGGGGGACTTCTTCGATGGTTTCGACGAAAATTGCGCCGCGGCGGCGGAGCTGTTCCACTACGTACGTATTGTGGACAATTTCGTGATGAACGTAGACCGGATTGCCGTATGCTTCAAGGGCCAATTCGACGATGTCTACCGCGCGGACCACGCCGGCGCAGAAGCCGCGGGGGCGGACGCGGAGAAGCACTTTTCCATTGGATTCGGTCGGCATCTTCTTCCTAAGTCAGTGGTTTATCAAAACTCTATCATACCTTAAGGGCCTGTTTTGAAGCACCCGTTTTAGTGCCGGCAATGAGATCCGCGCAACCGATCGCGTCTCTGGCATGGAACGCCCGGCGCAGCCAAGAGTGGCCGAGCCAACCGAAACATTGCACAATTTAGAGAGCAACAGCAGGCTTGCCGAGAACCTCCCCTCCCCTACCTCTCGTAGGGTTCCGGCACGGAAAGAGCGTGGAGAATGTCCCCTTCCCGACCGGATAATCGCCGGCGCAGTGAGCGCGTGATGCTGCGTATGAGCGTCATCGTGGAGACCGAGACGGCACAGCGGGAAAAACAGCGCGAACAGACCCACACGCTTGTGGTGAATGCGCATGGCGGGCTGCTGAAACTGGACATGGAAGTTTTGACGGGCCAGCCGATGCTGTTAATCAGTCCAAAATCTGGTCTGCACGCGCTGGCTCACGTGGTTAGAGTGGAGAATCCGCCGGGCGGCTATACGGCCGTGGCGTTTGAATTTGACGAGCCGATGCCGAAGTTCTGGCCGATTTCGTTTCCGCCCACGGATTGGGAAAAGTCGCAGGGATAGGAAGGTGAGAGACGGGGCACAAACTGAAGCCCGTGCTAGTTGTGCCCGTGGTTGCCTTTGCGTGCCTTCATCGAGTTTCGTCCCCAATATGAGCCGTGGTCAGTGTGGCGCAAGCGAAGCCTGCGCTAGTCTGACTGGGAGATTAGACAGGCGGCACCGTCAGTGCGCGGCTGCAGTGGTTGTGACAAGCGTGGTCTTTTTCACGTTGTCGTCCGGAACGCGATCAATCAGAAGAAGGAACGGGTCAACTCCGGCCTGCTCGGGCAATTCCTCCGATACGAAGGATTGCGTCGAACGCGACGTCGTCAGATGAATGCGCCGGCGGTAAAGCGTTTTACCGTACTTCTTTCCTTTTTCCGGCTTGGCGAATGCGCCGATGTCGATCCAGTCGTCCACAGGGACTTCGGTTTCGTAGCCCTTCTCATCGGCTTTGAATTTGTGGGCTTCAATTTCCAATTTGATGTCGAACTTTCCGTCCGGACGCTTCTCCGCGGTGGCTTCGAGGGTGCGATTGGAAAAGATGGTGATGTCTTCAAACAGATCCTTCAACAAGTACTGCAGGTCCGGGGGAGTTTCCTTCCTTAGTTCATCGATCAGCGCCCAAGACGTGAACCCCAACCCGTAGTCGGACGAGGGGGGAAATCGCATCCAACTTTTTGGCGGCTGCCGTGTTCTATGTTAAGGGAGAAGCTTTTCATGGATACAAGCGTTTGGGCGAAGTACCGGGCAGGATTACTGGGAGCTGGCCGTGCTGGGCTGTGTGGCCGTGCTGGCCGGATGCGATGACCACATTGTCGTGGATCACGACCCGGGCGTGAAAATTCGAAAAGGAATGACGTGGGCCTGGCGCCCCGCGCCGCAAGAGCAGGAAATGCACGCGGAAGGCGGGAGAAAAGTGATTTCGCGGGATGTGATTCCCGGCCGCAATGCGCCGCCTCAGCGCGAATTTCCTGCTCACACGGATCCGGAGAAAGATCTCATACACATACGCACGCGAATCGCGATCGAGCAAACACTGGGGTCGAAGAAGTTGAAGCAGATAACTGATCCGGAAGCGGCGGATTTTCTTGTGGACTACCAAGTGGGCGTCGAAGACAAGCGAGAACGAGTGACGGAGCCGGTGAATCCACCTGTGCTGGTGTGCGGATATTACGGATGCTGGAATTCTTGGGGATATTGGGGGCCGGCGGGGTATAGAGTGAAGACGGTTCAACATAGCGAAGGGACGATTGTTTTTGACATGGTGCGGCGAAGCGATGACAAAATGGCGTATCGCGCCACATACGGAAAAAAACTGGACTCGAAGGGCCTGGACCAGGAACACGTAAACGAGGGAATGCATGAGATGCTGGAGAAACTGAAGCCGACCAAGTGAAAAGCGCGGTTGCGTTCCGCAGAAGACCAGAAAATTCAGTTTTTGAGGGAAATGGCCGGAAAGTTGCCCGGCCATTTTTGTTATTGCGGCCAATGCGATTTGAGATAGGCTAGCGGTAACACATTCCGAGGCTCTTTGAGCCAAATTTGACACGAGTTCCCCGCGTTGACTGTGGAAGCCTAAATCTCTTCCTACCAGGAGGAAGTATGAGTTCTGCGCCAATAAAACAGCAGGGGCAAGAGAAAGCGGAGGCACGGCCGCAAGGACCGCAGCCGGCGGAAGCAGTATTCCAGTTGGCGCTGGGGTTCATGTCAACGGCGGCTCTGGGCTGCATGGCGGAACTGGAAATTGCGGACAAGCTAAAGAACGGGCCGCGCAGCGTGGCGGAGCTTGCGGCGGAAGCAGGCGTGAAAGAAGACGCGCTGTATCGCGTGATGCGGGCACTGGCGTCTGCGGGAATTTTTGAAGAAGGCGCGCCACGCACGTTTGGACTGACTCCCTCGGCAGAGTTGCTGTGCCGCGGCGTGAAAGGATCCATGCGCAACATGGTGCGATGGATGGCGACGCGGATGCATTTCGACTTGTTCCCGGAGATGATGCACTCGCTGAAAGACGGGAGAGACGGTAGTGGAGAAGGTGTACAACGTTTCGTGCTTTGAATACTTTGAAAAGGACACGGACACCGGCGAGATCTTCAACGATGCGATGACCGATTTCAGCGCAGTAGTGATTCCCGCGGCGCTGGAGGCATACGAGTTCAGCTATCTGAACGGGAAGACGCTGGTGGATGTTGCGGGTGGACACGGAAAAGTGCTGACGGAGATTCTCGTGAAGTACCCGATGATTCGCGGGAAGCTGTTCGACCTGGAGCACGTAGTGAGCGGCGCAAAACCGAAGATTGAGGCTCTCGGATTAACGGCGCGGTGCAGCACTTGCAGCGGAGATTTCTTCAAGGAAGTGCCGTCGGGCGATGCGTACGTGATGAAGCACATCATCCACGATTGGGATGATGCGAAAGCGACGACGATTTTGAAGAACATTCACAAGGCGTCTCCTGCAGACGCGCGGGTGATTCTCTTTGAAGGCGTGATTACTGCGGGAAATGCGCCAAGTCTCGGCAAATGGATTGACCTGGAAATGCTGCTGCTGCCCGGCGGGAAAGAGCGGACAGAGGAAGAGTACCGGGCGCTGTTTGCGGGTGCGGGATTCCGTATGACGCGTGTTGTGCAGACGAAGTCGCCGCTGTGCGTAATTGAGGCAGTGAAAGCGAACTAACACAAGAAAATTACGCGAGCGTGAGATAATCGGCTCCGGGTGACGGAGCCGATTCGCTTGAGCAAAAGAAAAAAAGTTGATCCACAAAAGCTGGCAGCGGAGCTGGCGGAAACTGGCCGTGCGTTTCACGCGCGTGGCTGGGCGCTGGGGACGAGCGGGAATTACAGTGCGGCGCTGAAGCATGCGCCGATGAAGCTGCTGATTACGTCGTCCGGCGTGGACAAGGCCTACCTCGGCAAGAAACACTTCCTGCAGATTGACGACCACGCAAATATCATGAGCGGAGACGGGCGGCCTTCGGCGGAATCGCTGCTTCACGTTGCGGTGGCGCGGGCGCGCGGGGCGCGGTGCATTCTGCACACGCATTCTGTTTGGAGCACGATTCTTTCCGATCGCCATGCTAAACACAAGAGCATGGCGATTTCCGGTTATGAAATGCTGAAGGGGCTGGAAAGCGTGAAGTCGCACACGCATCAAGAGTGGATTCCCATTTTTGAGAATTCGCAGGACATTCCGGCACTGGCGAAAGAGGTCGAGGCGCTGCTCAAGCAGGATCCGCGGCCGCATGGATTCCTGTTGCGTTCACATGGGTTATATACTTGGGGAGAAGACGTGGCGCAGGCGCGGCGGCACGTGGAGATTCTTGAGTTTTTGCTGGAAGTGGTGGGGCGGCGCGAGTTGGCCGAACACGTGGGCTGAGCGGCAGGAAATATTTTATGGCGACACTGAGACTTCCCGACGAAAACAAAACGCTGACCGAGTTTGCGGAAGTGCACGCTCATTTGGCGGCGATAGGGATTGACTACGAACGCTGGAAGCCAGCGCATGAGATCGCTGCGGGAGCGTCGGCAGCAGAAATTTTGGCAGCCTATTCGCCGGAGATTGAGCGTTTGAAGGCGCAGGGCGGATACGTGACCGCAGACGTGATTGACGTGACGGCCCAGACGCCTGGGCTTGAAGAGATGCTGAACCGATTCAATAGCGAGCACTGGCACGATGAAGATGAAGTCCGGTTCATCATTGAAGGGCGCGGGGTTTTTCACGTTCATCCGCGCGAGGCGAAAGTGGTTTCGATCACCGTGGAAGCAGGGGATTTGCTGCGCGTGCCGCGCGGAACGTGGCACTGGTTCGATTTGTGCGAAGAGCGCCGGATTCGCGCGATCCGTTTGTTCCAGGATGCAAGCGGATGGACGCCGCATTACACCGGGAGCGGTGTGGACCGCGGCTATGAGCCGGTCTGCTTTGGGCCGCAGTATTTTCCGAATCGCGCGGGCCCGAGCTGAACTTGCCGTTTTTTCTCAAAAATTCATCTATCCAGTGGCTGCTGCTGGACGTCGAAGGGACGACGACTTCTGTCGATTTCGTATACAGGACTCTTTTCCCGTTCGCTAGCGCGCACGTGGAGTCCTATTTGTCCCGACATGCGGCGGAACCGGAAATCAAGCGCCTGATGAGCGAGCTTCGAGCGGAGCAGGCTGCGGACGCGGCGAACGATCCCCAGCTCGGCATATGGATGCGCGGGACAGCAGAGGAAGAGATTGTAACGGCGGCAGTGTATGTGCGGCATTTGATTGCGGTCGATCGAAAAACAACTCCGCTGAAAACGCTGCAAGGGAGAATCTGGGAAGAAGGATTCAAGAGCGGTGAGTTGACGGGACATGTCTATGAGGATGTACCGCGAGCGTTTGTGCGGTGGCGCGAAGCAAGGAAAGCGAATCGCGATTTTTTCTTCGGGGAGCGTGCAAGCGCAGAAGCTGCTGTTTGGAAATTCCGTGGCGGGGGATTTGACGAATTATATTGACGGGTACTTCGACACGACGACGGGACCGAAGCGCGAGACGGCCAGCTATGCGGCGATTGGAAAAGCGCTTGGAGTTGCGGCGGAAAGTGTATTGTTTGTTTCCGATGTGACCGCGGAACTGGACGCAGCCCGGAAAGCGGGAATGCAAACGGCGCTGATGGTTCGACCCGGCTCCGCTCGGCTTGACGGAGTGGAGCACGCGAGCATCGAAAGCTTTGGTGGATTGTAAGCGGAAGAAGGGGTGAATCCCATGGGCACACAAAAACCGGTTGTTTTAATTACGGGCACGAGTAGCGGATTCGGAAAGCTGTTCGTGGAGAAATTTGCCCTAAACGGCTACTCGGTGTTTGCGACGATGCGCGGCGCCGGCGGGCAAGAACGCAAAATCCGCGGAGAATCTGCGCGCGTTTGCGGCTCAGAATTCGCTCGATATTCAAGTGGAAGAGATGGACGTGACAGACGAAGCGTCCGTGAATCAATGCGTGTCGGAATACAGTGAACAAGGCTGGGCGGCTGGACGTGGTCATCAACAACGCAGGATTTGCGTATGTGGATGTGATGGAAGCAATCACGATTGACCAGGCGAGGAAGATTTTCGACACAAACGTCTTTGGCGTGCAGCGTGTGATGCGCGCGGCTCTGCCGCAGATGCACAAACAGAAGACCGGGCTCGTGATGCAGATCAGCAGCGGAGCGGGACGCGTCGTGTTTCCTTCGTTCGGGATTTATTGCGCTTCGAAGTTTGCCTTGGAAGCGATTACGGAGGCGTACCGCTACGAACTTGCGGAAAGCGGGATTGACTGCCTCAGCGTCGAACCGGGCGCTTACAAGACGGAAATTTTTGGAAAGATCGACCGTGGCGATGATCCTGCGCGGCTCGCTTCGTACGGTTCGATGAAGGCGGTGCCGGGCAAATTGAATGAAGCGCTGACGAACGCTGCGGGGGATCCGCAGGAAGTCGCGGACCTCGCGCTGGAGATTGCGCGCACTCCGTTTGGGAAGCGGCAGCTTCGATACCGGATCGGCAGCGGCGGGCCGGGCGTGGTGGAGATTAACAAGTTGACGGATCAGGTGCAGGCGCAGCTTTTGGGAGCGTTTGGGCTGGCCGAGATTACCAAGCAGGCAAGCAGCAGTTCGGCGAGCGCGTAAGCGCTCTTGCCATACGGTGCGGCGCCTTCTATTCTTTCGGCGCCATGCTGCTACAAAACAAAGTCGCGTTGATTACCGGATCAGGCCGCGGGATTGGGCGAGCGATTGCAAAGCTATTTGCCGCCGAAGGCGCTTCCGTTTTCCTGACCGCACGAACCGAATCGGAACTTCAAACTACTGCCAAGGAAATCACATCTGCGGGCGGAAGCGTGATGTGCCAAGGTGCGGACCTCGCGCAAGTGAAAGACTGCCGGTCCGTAGCCAAATCCGCTGAAGAAAGATTCGGCCGCGTGGACATTTTAGTGAACAACGCGGGGCACTATGGGCCCGTGCTGCCGGTGGAAGAGTATCCGCTGGAAGAATTTGAAAAAGTGATTGCGGTGCATCTGCGCGCGGCGTTCTTGTTCAGCCAGCTCTTCCTGCCTGGAATGTATGCACGCAAAAGCGGGGTCATCTTGAATATTTCCAGCATTTCGGCAAAAGCCGCGTTTGGCTGGGGTTCGGCATACGCAGCCGCGAAAGCGGGATTGATCGGACTAACGCGCGTGAACGCGGCGGAAGCGGCGCGAAAGGGCGTGCGCGTAAATGCGATTTGCCCGGGGCCGGTGACGGAAACGGTGATGTCCAAGGATTTGGGCGCCGAGCTGGCAAGAAAACTGAACGTAAGCAAAGAGGATCAGCTCGCCGGATTCCTTGAAACGATCCTGCAGGGCCGCGGACAAACCGCCGACGAAATTGCCAGCGCGGCACTGTTCCTCTGCTCGGACCACGCCAGCGCCATCACCGGTCAAGCCATCAACGTGGACGGCGGCGCGGTCTATTTCTGATTCCGAACACTGCACTCCGGCCAGACGTATCGAGTCCCGCCAATTGTTTAGAGTACAATTCTCCGCTTTGCGCTGGGGCGGTTGGGTTTGTATAATTTTTGCGTTCCACAGCCTCTTCGCACGAACTGTGCCCGGAACGAGTACGGGCGCACCGCAGAGCAATCGCGGGTTGATTGCGTGCGTGTGCGTCGTTTCTTGTGAGCCCCAACCGTAGAGGCGGAGCGGAAACTTGAGCCAAGCTTTTTTCGGGACACCTGCGCGCACCTACAGCGGGATCGAATTGCGCCGCAGCACGCGCATTGATCGAACCGTTCCCCTTTTTATTTCCGGCCGCGACACCGCGGGCCAGGATTTTCTTGAGCGCACTTCGGCGGTCAGCGTAAACCTGCATGGCTGCCGGTATCCTTCGCGGCACGATCTGCGCGTGGGAAGCTGGATTACGCTGCAGCTTGGCAACGCCCCGAACAGCGAAATCACCGTCAGCGTGCGCGCACAGGTGAAGTCCGTGCATTTGCCGCAAAGTCCGCGCGAGATGCACCACATCGGCGTGGAACTGGAAACTCCGGGGAATGTCTGGAGCGTTCCGGCTCCGCCGTCGGATTGGCTGGACTCACTTGAACGGGGCTTCCGCGGCAATGGAGAGACGGCGGCCGCGACAGGTCCGGCGCGTTCTTCCGTGCTCGTGGAAATGCCCAAGCCGCTTCGCAGCGAAGCTCCCGAGCCGGCGAAAGCCGTGCAGGACGCCGCGGAAGAAGCGGAAGAAAAAGCGGATTCTCCGGCACCGGCTCCTCAGGTTGTTCCATCGCAGCCGAAGCCGGGCCGCTTGATTTTGACGCAAGACCAACTCGTCAACGTGATGCGCGGCAAATTGCAGCAAGCCGCGGAAAACGCGGTGCGCGAGGCAATGGAACGCCAATTCAACCCCGCAATGCGGCTGGCAATCGCGGCGATCGAAGAAACGCGGGCGGGCAGCATCATTCAAGTGGAAGAGGCTTCGACACAACAGCGCAACACGCTTTTGCACGCGACGCGAAGCGAATTGCTGGAAAGACTTGAAGAGCGTGTTGAGGAAGTGCGTGTGCGCTGGGATGCGGAACTCGATGGTTACCGCATGCGCGCCGAAGAGATTTTGAACCGCGTGGAAAAACACACCACGACGGCGCGGCGTGATCTGGAAGAAGCGAAAGCCGTGACCGAGCGCGCTGTGAAAAATCTTGAGCCGCTGCTCTCTTCACACATGGAACGTACGCGCCACATGGCCGCGGAAGAGTTTCATCTGGGAGCGGCGCAGGCGGCGGACCGCCACCTCGTGCGGCTGCTTGAGGAATCGCAAAACATCGTGCGTGAGACGACGGCGCACGTCCAAGCAAAGGCCGCCGAGGTCCTTGCCACAATTGAAAGTACGGCCCGGCAGTCAATGGACGAGTTCCGCAGGCAGAGTGACACCCACGCAGCGCTTTCCGTTGCAGGAACGACACAGAGGATGTCTTCGTCCATGGCAGCGCTGGATGCGCAGAACCAGACAGCCTGTGAAGCACGGCGGCAAAACCTTGAATCAGAAGTCTCCCGCGTCGGCGAAAAGATTACGGAAGAGTTCCGGCAGAGCTTCCGCGCTTTCTTCTATTCGTGCCTTGTAGCGGCAGTCGGCGCCGTCGAGCAGCACTCGAAAACCACACGCGATGGCTTGACGCCGGACCCGGACAAATTCCTGCCGCCGCAGTTTTAGATTCGCGCTTGTTTGCCTTGTCTAGCGCAGGTCCATCTTGTAGACGACTCCTGCCTTCATCACAAATTTCACGCGCTGAAGTTCTGTGATGTCCTTAAGTGGATCGCTGGACACGGCGACAAGGTCGGCCCACTTCCCCGCTTCGACCGTGCCCAGTTTGTCCGACCAGCCCAGCAACTCCGCGGCGACGCTCGTTCCCGTGCGAATTGCCTGTGCCGGGCTCATGCCATATTCGGTGTAGTACTGAAACTCCCGCGCCTGGTTGATCTCTTTCCAGTCGAATCCGCCGGCATCGGTTCCCATCGCGATTTTCACACCCTTCTTGAGGGCCTTCTGAAAAGCGGCCTTTTCAAGGTCCACCATCTTCGTCCAGTTCCCCCCTCGCCCGGGAGCAACGTAAGCTCCAACCACAATCGTCGGCACCCAATAGATGCCCCTCCGGGCCATCTCTTCCATTTGCGGTTCGGTCAGCCCGTCGCCATGTTCGATTGTGTCCACACCCGCGCGAAGCGCGGCGGAAATACCGTCGCTCCCGATCGCATGGGCAGCGACTTTCTTGCCAAGACGATGCGCCTCGTCCACGATCGCCTTGGCCTCTTCGTCGGTGAAATTGACCATGCTGTGCAACAAGCCATCGGCTTCAAAGTGGTATTTGCGGTCCGAGTAGTACTTGATCCAGTCCGCGCCGTACATGACCTGCTCGCGGACGGCTTTGCGCGCACCGTCTACGCCGTCGACGTACTGAACACCGGTGGGAACTTTCAATTCCCAGGAGTACCCCAGCAGCGGATACATTCCCGTGGGAGTCATGGCGCGAGTCGCGACCTGCATGCGCGGCCCGGGGACTTCGCCGTTGGCAATGGCTTTTTTCACGTCCGCGTCGGCGTACATGGCGCCTTCGGTTTCAAGATCGCGAATTGTAGTGAAGCCGTTTTCCAGCGCGATCTGCGCGTTGCGCGCCCCAAGAATCGCGCGGTACGGAATGGATTGCTGCAGAAGCTGCTTGTCGTAGTCTTCGGCCGTGATATCGCCGTTTAGGAGAACGTGCGTGTGGGTATCGATGAGGCCCGGGAGAACCGTGGATTTGGACAAGTCGATCAGTTCGGCCGCCTGAGGAGGGGTGCCGTTGGGTGTGACGGAAACGATGGTGTCGCCCTGAATCAGGATGAGTACATTGTCGAGCAGTTTGTCGTTCTTACCGTCGAACAGGTGGCCAGCTCGGATGGCGACGGTTTTCCCCTGGGCGGGCGCGCGCGGCTTTTCTTGGGCGGGCAGCGGCAGGCACAATGTTGACAAGACAGCGAGCAGGGCAAAGAATTTGGCAGACGGCGGCATGGGCACCCCTTCGGGCGAAGAGGGTAACAGCATTCCGGTTCTGCTGAGTACCCTCGGGTTGTGGAAAACAGCACCGGGAATCGGCCGGGCAGGCACCTGCTGCTTGCCGGTAAATCGGTGCGATTGGCCGATTCGAGCTCCCAAAATGAGCGCATAGAATGTTAGAAATTGGGAAGATTTCGCGTATAGTATTGGGGACGAAGTGAGCGACGGGCCTCTACCGCACCCCCGTTTGCAGTAAGCCGATCCCGTCTCGGTCCCAAAATTAAACTCTGAGGAGTACCACGCCTGGCATGCCGGCCGCAGACTTGTCCTCTCTAAAAATTCACGATACCGCACGGAGCAAAGGCTCGGCGGGCAAATTCCTGAGCATATTCGCCGCGATTGTGGGCGCGATTGTCCTGCTGGGCGGCGGGTTCCTGGCGCTGCGCAACCGCAAGCCGGAAGTGGAAGTCACGACGGCGCGGGCGGCGGGCGGCTCGGAAGAAGTGACGGCCCTGAACGCCAGCGGCTACATTACGCCGCGGCGCCGAGCCACGGTGGCGGCAAAGATCACCGGCCGCGTAACCGGCGTTTTCTTCGACGAAGGCAACAACGTGAAGGAAGAGCAGCTGCTTGCCACGCTCGACGATTCCGATGTGCAGAAGGCGCTAACGGCGGCAAAAGCCGATCGTGAATCCGCCGTCGCCCAGATTGCCGACTTGCAGGTGCAGCTCAAGCTGGCGCAGATCCAATTGAAGCGCACGCAGGACTTGTTCGACGCAAAAGTGCAGACTCAAGAGGCGGTGGACACGGCAGTGGCCGCAGTCGACAGCTTGAAAGCGAAGATTGCGCTGGCCAAACAGCAGGTTGTCGGCTCCGAAGCACGCATCGGCGAAGCGCAGCAGGCCGTGGACAACTGCACGATCAAAGCGCCTTTCGCGGGGCGAATCGTTTCAAAGGACGCGCAAGTGGGCGAAATGGTCTCGCCGATTTCCGCCGGCGGCGGTTTCACTCGCACCGGTATCGCCACGATTGTGGATATGAAGTCCAATGAAATTGAAGTGGACGTGAATGAATCCTATATCGCGAAGGTAAAGGACAACCAGCGCGTGGAAGCAAAGCTCGATGCGTATCCGGATGACAAGGACAAGTACATGGCGCATGTGCGGACCATAATTCCGAGCGCGGATCGTCAAAAGGCCACAGTAAAAGTGCGCATTTCGATCGACAAGCTCGACAGCAAGGTTTTGCCGGACATGGGTGTAAAGGTTGCGTTCTTGGAAGCAAGCGGCGCCGAAGAAGAAGGATCCGAACACAGTCCTTGCAAAGGCCATCATTCCGCAGAGCGCGGTGCGTAAGGATGGCGCCAGCACCTTCGTGCTGCTCGTGAAAAATGGCACGCTGGAACGCCGCGGCGTATCGCTCGGGACCGAACGCGGCACGGACGTCGAGGTACTCGCGGGGGTGAACTCGGGAGATACGCTCGTGGCAAAGGGCCCGGAGGATTTGAAAGACGGTCAGGCGGTCGAAATTAAGCAGTAGAAGCGAGGGAAAATGGTTCGAGTCGATGGAAAAGGGTCGAGCGCGCTGATTCAAGTGCGCGGACTGAACAAAACGTACAAGCGCGGCGGCGAAACGATTCAGGTGCTGCAGGGCTTGAATCTGGACGTGGACAAGGGCGACTTCGTCGCGTTCATGGGGCCGAGCGGCTCGGGGAAAACGACGCTGCTGAATTTGCTGGGCGGGCTGGATGTGCCGACATCCGGAACGATCTCCGTCGACGGCGACGAGATCACGCACATGTCTTCTAGCAAACTGACGCAATGGCGCGCGCGCCACGTGGGCTTCATCTTTCAGATGTACAACCTGATTCCGGTGCTATCGGCGTTTCAAAACGTGGAGCTGCCACTTGCTGCTGACGAAGCTCTCGGCGAGCGACCGCAAGAAGCACGTCGAGACGGCGCTTAGCGTCGTCGGTCTCGCCGACCGCATGCATCACTATCCGCGGCAACTCTCCGGCGGACAGGAACAGCGCGTGACGATTGCCCGCGCGATCGTCTCCGACCCGACCTTCCTGCTCTGCGACGAGCCGACAGGCGATCTGGACCGCAAGGCCGCCACGGAAATCATGGAGTTGATTGAGGCCCTCGTCGGAAAGCACGGCAAGACCGTGCTGATGGTGACGCACGACCCGGTCGTTGCGGCGCGCGCGCATACCACGCTGCACCTTGAAAAGGGCGAGCTCGTGGAAGGTTCTGCAGAGCATTTGGCCGCAATAGCAGGAGGTCATGCATGAAATTCAGCCGACTGATTCTCGCAAATCTCTTTCGCAAAAAGGTTCGCCTGATCCTCACGCTCGGATCATTCGCCGTCGCGCTGTTTCTCTTTGCTTTTCTTGCGCGTGGTCAAAGACGCATTCGGCCGTGGTGCGGATGTAGCCGGCGCGGACCGCCTGGTGACCATCAACCGCACTTCGATCATCAACACAATTCCTCTCTCCTACCGCGACAAGATTCTGCGCATTCCCGGCGTAAAAGCGATCACGCACAACAACTGGTTCGGTGGCATTTACCAGGACGAAAAAAATTTCTTTCCCGCAATTTGTGATTGACCCGGAATATCAGCGCAAGGTTTTCCCGGAGCTGATCGTTCCGGAAGACCAGTGGAGCGCGTTTCTGAAGGACCGCCAGGGCGCAATCGTGGGCGCGAAAACGGCCGAACGCTTCCATTGGAAAATCGGCGACCGGATTCCGCTCAAGTCCACTCTTTGGGGCGGCGGAAACTGGGAGTTCAACATTGTCGGCATCTACCACGGCAAGCGGCCACAGGATGACGAGACGCAATTCTGGCTGCAGTGGGACTACTTCGAGGAGCATGTGCCCGACCGGATCAAGGGACAAGTCGGCTGGTACGTGCTGCGCTTGAATTCGCCGGATGACGCTGTGCCGTCGCGAAAGCAATCGACAACGAATTTGCAAACTCGCCATATGAAACGAAAACGCAAACCGAATCGGCTTTCGCCGCAAACTGGGTGAAACAGTTCGGCAACATCGAATTCCTCATCCTGAGCATCGGCGCGGTGGTTTTCTTCACTCTGCTGCTTGTAACAGGAAACACCATGGCGATTTCTGTCCGCGAACGCACCGGCGAACTCGCCGTTCTGAAAGCCATCGGCTACGGCGACAAAACGTGCTGTTTTTCGTTCTTGCAGAATCACTGGCAATTTCGCTCTTTGGCGGACTTCTCGGGCTTGGCTTGGCAAAAGTTGTCGTTCCCGTGCTTGCAAAGGCCCTGAACGGATTGCTGCCGGCGCTAGTGCTTTCCAGATCAATTTTAGGCGGTGGTCTTGCCGTCGCACTGCTCGTCGGTTTGATCAGCGGTCTTCTCCCCGGCATCGGCGCAATGCGCATGCGCGTTATCACCGCGCTGCGGAGGGTCTAACAACATGGCGATTCCGATTATCTACAACGTTCGCAGCGTAAAAGCGCGCTGGACATCCACGATCGTCGCAGTGCTGGGCATCGCTGGCACCGTGGGCGTGTTCGTGGCCATGCTTTCGCTCGCAAGAGGATTCAAAGCCACACTCGTCGCTTCCGGCTCTTCCGGAAACGTTCTCGCGCTCCGTGCCGGTTCGCCAACTGAAATGATGGGCGGCATCACGCTGGACTCTGTGAAAAACGTTCAGGACAAGCCTGGCGTCGCGCGCGACGCCAACGGCGCTCCGCTCGTGACGCAGGAAGTCGTCGGCGTCATGCCCTTCCCGCTCATCAGCACCGGCACTGACGCCAACGTGCAAGTGCGCGGCGTTTCGCCAAACGTCCTGGGGATCCGGACCTTCGTGAAAGTCCCGCAAGGCCGTATGTTCAAGCCCGGCTTATCTGAATTGGTGGTCGGAAAGAACGCGGCATCCACCTACAAAGGACTCAAACTCGACAATGTCGTCGATTTTGGCGGCGGCCACTGGAAAGTAGTCGGCATTTTTGACGCTGGCGGTTCCGCGTTCGACTCCGAAGTATGGTGCGATTCGAAAATCCTCAACGAAGTGCTCAAGCGCCCGGACAATATCTTCCAGTCCGCGACGATTCACCTCACTTCGCCCGCTGCATTCCAGGAATTCAAGGACGCCGTCACAAAAGATCCACAACTCAATCTGGACGTGACCACGGAAGTGGATTACTACGCCAAGCAATCACGACGATGACCACGCTGATCAGAGTGCTCGGCGGGCTCGTTGCCTTCATCATGGCCATCGGCGCGGTTTTCGGCGCGCTGAATACGATGTATTCGGCAGTCGCCGAGCGTGGCCGCGAAATCGCCACCATGCGAGCGGTCGGATTTGGCGGCGGCTCCGTGGTCTTCTCATTCCTCATCGAAGCGCTGCTAATTTCGTTCGTGGGAGGCTTGCTGGGTTGTGTTGCGGTCTTGCCTCTGAACGGCTACACGACGCAGACGCTGAACTTCCAAACGTTTTCGAGTTTGGCGTTCGCTTTCAAAATCACGATTGATCTGCTCGTCTGGGGCGTAGTCTTTGCGCTAGTCATGGGAGTGCTCGGAGGGTTGCCGCCCGCGATTCGCGCGGCCAGCCGTCCGGTGGCCTCAACGCTGCGCGCGCTCTAGCAAAAAACCAGATCCAAAAAGAAAGAAGGCCAACCGCTCTCTCAGGACGGTTGGCCTTCTCTCGTCTTACTTCTCAGGTCCCGTGTTCTTTCCTGAAGGAGGCAGGAAGAACCAGTTCCCCGTGTGCTCCGGCCGTAGCCAGAAACTTGTTATGCCGCTTTGCTAAGCGGGTCGCTCGTAGCAGGCCGCTGCAACGGACGGCGGGCCAGCTCTCCGGCCGCGGTCACGCCGCGCCGTACAAATTCCTCAACCGAGTTCACGCTGCGGCGCGCGATATGCACCGCCGGATGATTACTCGCGGCAACGCGGGCCACTGCCAGTTCCCAGCCCTTCTGCGTCACATACAACCCAACCACCACCGTGGCAATGGCCACAAAAACGACTGCGAACAGGGCAAAAGCTGCAAGCACTTCCCATGCAAAGTAGGTCTGGAGCAATGCCAGCGTTCCCAGAAACCCCCACATCCACTTACGCCCCTTGTCTGTCGTCTTCATTCTGTCCTCAATTCCCGGTGTTTACTTCCTGAATCCCTTACGGGATAGTGACCACCCATCGCCTACCGTTACTTTGCTGTCTTCCCTACGCCATTAGATGCGCCGGACTGTACTAAGTTCCAGTCGCTTTACCTGTCCTATTAGACAGGTATCCGCTCCTCAAAGGCGATGGTACATAGGTCACATTTTTGGCCCTAAACCAGTCTCCTAGTACGCTCTAACGAACAGCAATTCTCCATCTATCTTATTTAAAATGGGACACTTGAAAGACATCACCATGGTCTCATTTTGATTCGCAAAACCTTTGCCGTAGGTCCTGTGGAAAACCTGTACCGAAGTACAGGTCCTTGACACTTTCTGTCTCTTCCCGAGAAGCGGCTTTGCCGACTTTTTGGCCGAGTACAGGTTGATTGTTTTGACTAAGTGTCTATGGTTTAATCTCCGTCCAGCCCATAGATGGAAGCGCCTCTCATTCTGTTTTGCATCCTGCTCGCCGTTTTGTTGATAGTCGGGCCTATTCTTGGAATCGTTGCCTACTTCGGCCTAAGACGTCTCGAATCCGGCCAAAGGTTGCAAGGCGCGCAAGACCTGACCGCGCGAATCTACGCAATCGAGCAGGGCTTGGCTCGACTGGAGAAAATTTTTGCGCCAGTTGCCCCTCTTCCTGGGGCTGCAGCGCCTCCGGTTCCGGCAAAACCCGCACCACCTCAGCAAGAAATCTCGGCGCTTCCTGTTCCACCAGCAGTTGGAGCGATGCATCCAGGGTCGCGCGAAACGTCTCCGGCTCCTACTTTCGCCAGTTTCGCGCCGCCGCCACTTCACACTTCCCTCGACAAGGATTCTGACTCCGGCGATCTTGAAACCGTTATCGCCGGCCGTTGGTTCAACCGCGTCGGCATTGTCGCGCTGCTCATCGCCGTTTCGTATTTCCTGAAACTCGCCTTCGACAACAACTGGATCGGCCCATCCGGCCGCGTCGCCATTGGAATTTTGCTCGGCGCGGCGATGATGCCGTGGAGCAGTTGGCTGCTCGGCCGCGGCTATTCGTATTTTTCCGAAGGGATCGTCGCGCTCGGCGAAGCCACCTTGTTTCTTTCCGTATGGGCGGGTTGCCAGTATTACCACCTCTATTCGCAGGACGTCGGCTTCATCGGAATGATTGTGATTACTGCCGCGATGGCGGCGATTTCTCTTGGCCGGGATTCAGAGCGTATCGCCGTTCTTTGTCTGCTCGGCGGCTACTCGACGCCGATGCTCGTCAGCACGGGACAGGATCATCAGGTCGTTTTGTTCACTTACTTGCTGATTCTCGGCGCGGGCATGCTGGTCATGGGCGAGCGCAAAGGCTGGTCTTCGCTTCAGCCAATCTCATACCTCGGCACGCAGCTCTACTTTTGGGGCTGGTACGACCAGTTTTATCACCGCACCGGCGACCCGCCCCTGGAACGCACCATCATCTTCGCGACTCTTTTCTTTTTGCTCTTCGCCACACTACCGGTTCTGCGCGCCATCAAAGAGGGCATTCTCAAAGAGCTGGACATTCTCATCGCAACCGTCAATTCCTTCGTCTACGTCGGCACTCTGTTCGTTTTGTTCTGGCCCAAAGACCGCTGGCCATTCACACTGCTCGTTCTTGCGCTCGCCGCGGCGCACATCGGCATAGCTCGCGCCATTCCGGACAGGGAAAAAGGAGATTCTCCTCTCGCGCGTTACATTTTCGCGGGCCTCGGCCTTACCTTCGCTACGATGGCTATACCGATTCGCCTCGAAGGCAAATGGATCACATTTTGCTTCGCCGTCGAAGGCGCGGTTTTGATCTGGTCCGGTTTCCGCGCCGCCAGCGGATTCCTTCGCCAGTTCGGCTACCTTCTTCTCGCCATCGCCGCCGTCCGGGTCCTGATTTTCCCGCCGCCAGGCGGCGCGTTTCTAATCAATCAAAGATTCGCGGGCTATCTACTGGTCATTGTCTGCTTCGGCGTAGCGCTCTGGTCTGCGCGCGAACACCTGGGCGAAACCGGCGACCAGGAAAAAACCGAGCTCGGAATCTATTCGGTCCTCATCAACGTCTTCGCGCTCGTCGCTCTTTCCCTCGAATTTTGGGACTACTACGGCACAACCACCATCGGCATGGACATCGACCACGCGCGCCATCTTTCGCTTTCAATTCTTTGGACCGTCTACGCCAGCGCGCTCATCTTCCTCGGCTGGCGTCAAAAATCTGCGCTGCTTCGCTGGCAAGCACTCACACTGTTCGGCTTCGTCGTCGTAAAAGTATTCCTCTTCGACCTGGCTTCTCTCGACCGCGCCTACCGCATCCTTTCGTTCCTGGTTCTCGGCTCGGTCCTGATGGCCGTCTCCTTTCTTTACTCAAAACGCGCCGCAAAGGTGCGTACGCCTTGAAGACTGCAAACAAGGCTCGTACCACCGTCTTCTCCAGCTTGCTCCTCCTCGCGTCTGTAAGCGCGGCTGCGTCTCTACCCGAACCATGGCACGCCTGGAAATATATGCGCGACATCTCTGCTTCCAATCCCGGCGCTCTAAATTATTTCGCCGCCGGGCCAGACGTCCTTTCCCATTCCGCCGGAAATTTTTCCGACTTGCGCATCCTCGATGAAACGGGAGCGGAAACGCCCTATGTGATGCGGAACTCAATCGCCGTCGCAAAGACCACGAGCTGGCCGGCCACAATCCGCGAAAACAGTTTCGTCCCCGGCAAATACACGCAGCTCGTCCTCGACCTTGGGATTTATCCGCGCTTTCACAATGCCATTCAGCTACAAACGGCAGAATCCGATTTCATCTTGTGGGTGGAAGTGGACGCAAGCGATGACGCGCACACTTGGCGCATCGTGAAGGAACGCGCACCCATTTCCCGTTTCCGCAGAGAAGGCTTGGACGGCAATCAAACAGTCCAATACTCGGAAAACAATGCCCGCTACTTGCGCGTACAAATCCGCGAAGGCGAAAAACAATTTCCCGTCACAAGCGTGTCCGTTTTTCCTTCCTCGCAGTCTCAAAAGGACGTAATTCCGGAGCAGTGGATCGCGCTAGAAAGCCCGCGCGGTCCGGACGCCGGCACACCGGATGGCTCAACCGTGTGGACAATCGATCTCGGGAGTACGCACGTTCCCGTCAGCTCGTTTGATTTCACAACCGATCAAAAAGAGTTCTACCGCGGAGTACGCCTTTCCGTAAGCAATGACGGCAAAGAATGGCTTCCCGGAGGCGGGGGAGAGATTTACCGCTACACGGGCGATTCGAAACTGGAACAGTCCCTGCGCGTCCCGGCTTACGGCTATTCCGGTTCGCGCTTTTGGCGAATCGAAATCTTAAACGGAAACGACGCTTCACTCTCAAACGCGAAGCTTTCCGCTTCCATGATTCCGCGCCTGATCCTGTTCCGTCCCTTGGCAGGACGTTCCTACCGTTTGGCCTACGGCAACGACAAAGCGCAACCACCCCAGTACGATCTGAATCGCACCCTGCATATAACTGCAGACGAAAAATCGTTCGCCGATCAACTCGGCCCGGAACAGGAAAACGCCGGCTACGAAGACCCGCGGCCATTCTCTGAACGCCATCCTGAGCTGCTTTGGGGAGCGCTCGACTGCCGCAGTCGTCGCGCTTGGCTACACAGCGCTTCGCACCATGCGCGAACCACCGGCGCCGCAACATTAACCGTTATCAACATTTTTCGGAAAAAATTCCGGGAAACGTCAGTTGCCCTTGAGCGGATATCCGACGTCAAACGGCAACTTGCCGTCGACGCGCAGCACTTTCACGGAGCTATTGATTGCGTAGACGTCCACGACTCCGATTGCGCCTGGGGTTGCCTCGACCGTGCGAAGAAGTTCGTCGTCACTTTCCACCACTTTTACGACCGGGCGCGATTCGTTCAATTTCACAATCACCGCCTTGGCTTCCGCGGGCGTTCCACCAAACAATTTCTGCAATACGCTTCGCATTTCCGAATCATCCGGATTCTTCATCACAATCGTAAAACTCTTTCCATCGGGCCACGCTTTGGTTGTGCCTTTGCAGAATTTTGCGAGATCCACCAAGGAAATGTCGCTCAGCTTGCTCCCCGCGGAAGTCACAACAGCCATGTTCTTGACGGCCGGAGCCGCCGCAACGGCAAAAAGTGCCGCACAGCAAGCAGCCGCCATGGTTCGCAGCAGTTTCCCGGACAATCGCGCGTACATAGCCTCTCGGTCACCTTTCGATAACTAGAGTGGAAGTATTGCGCCCGGAGTTTACGTCTACAAGTAGCCGTTTCACCCGAATTCTTTTTGTAGCGAATCTGCCACCCTGTGTAGGAAACGCACACACCTGTCCTTCGGGCCAGTTCATCCATCACCTCGCCAAGCGCTAACGTGAAGCCCGGAAAGCACCTCTGGTTCCCCCGAGTCAAGGAGTGCGTTGATGCACCGTTTTTCCGCTCGATATTTTCTGCTGATTTTCCCTGCTGCTTTCGCTGCCGGAGCCTGGGCGCAATCGCAACCTGCGAACCACGTTGCGCCTGCATCGAATCGCACAGCCACGCACTCCACTGCCGTTGTGCCCGTCCCGCAACATCTGTTTGGCGCCATTCCGCTTTCGACCAAGTCCGAACAAGCGCGCAAATCCATTGAGCTCGCCTGGGACAAATACGAAAACGCGACGTACGACGCTTCGGCAGATGCGGCGCGACGTCGCAGCGCACAAGGATTCACAATCCGCCATCGCCTACGCGATGATTTCCTTTGCGGCGCGCCGCACCACGCCGGATCTCGCGGCTCTTGCCAAAGCTAAATCTCTCCTTTCCCGCGCCACCCCCGACGAAAAGCTGCTGGTGCAATGGATGACTGACATTCAGGACCGCAATTTTCTTCCGGCCATCTCGAGCATGAACGACCTGCTGAAGCGCTATCCGCGCGACAAGCACGTACTCTACGTAACCGGGGAATGGCTGTTCCTGCAACAGGATGATGACCACGCGCGGAGTTTGCTGGAAACTGCATTGCAAATTGACCCGGACTTCCCCGCGGCACTCAACCGTCTCGGCTACTTGTACATCCGCGCGGGCTATCCCGACCCGATCAAGGCGCTAGAGTCTCTTCGGCATTATGCTCAAGTAGAAAAAGGCTCTTCAAACCCTGAGGACTCGCTAGGGGAAGTTTCGCGCATTGCCGGAGACGACCAGGCTTCGGTGCAACACTTTGAGGCGTCGCTGCGTATCGATCCCACATTCCTGGCTTCCCAAGAGGGTCTTGGGGATACGCGAATGCTCATGGGCGATTTTGACGGCGCTCGCAAGGAATACAACCTCGCTCTGAAGATGTCGCGGAGTCCAGTCGACGAGCTCTATATCAAGCAACAGCGAGCCTTGATTCTCTTTTGGGAAGGAAAGCCTGCCCAGGGACACCAGGAACTGGCGGCATTCGCGGCAGAAGCGGCTCGCAAGAAGGAACCAAACGGGCAATTTAACATCGCTTTGTCGCGCGCCATGCTTGCCGCAAAGCCTCAATCCGAACTGGCGCAGTTGAAGGAATTGTCAGCTCTGCTCGAACAACCACTCCCAGGAATGCTGGAATCGGACCGTAGTATTGCCCGAGCTACCGTGTTGCGGGAGCAAGCGCGTGTCGCGGCGCTCCAAGGCTGGCTGGCGAATCCACACAAGCAATTTCCCAGCTCGAAAAACTGGCAACGGAGTCGCGTGACCTTGTTGTTGGAGCTTGCTATGAAACCGCGCGCGGTTATGTTTTTGCCGCGCAGCACGATTTCCAGAATGCCGCCGACGCACTGGCAGCGGATCCCCATTCCCCTCTGGTCTTGCAGCAATTGGCTGAAGCGCAGGAAAAACTCGGGAATGCGGCAGGCGCTGAGGCCACGCGGGCGCGCTTGAAATACCAGCGCGGGCCGACCGTGGAATGGTTCTTGGTAAAACATTCGGTTGCGAAACAAGGAGTAGTGGCAACCAACTGAGCTCACCCCCCAACACAAACGGGGCCGGCTATCCTTCCCCCGGGATAGCTGGCCCCGTTTGCCCCTTTTAATGAGGTACTTTGGCTCAGGCTTTTTTGAGTAGACGCGTAATCCAAACCAAAATCACCGCGCCGACAAACGCAGTAAGAATGGGACCAATCCATCTCCCACCGAGACTGATGTGCAACATGCCAAACAGCCAGCCGCCAAGAAACCCGCCAAGAATTCCAAGTATGATATCCACCAGGATTCCATAGCCGCCGCCCTTCATCACCTTTCCGGCTAGCCAGCCTGCAATCAAACCAACGATCAGGTAATACAGTATGTCTCCCATACCACTCTCCTTCAGATTGCGTTCAGATGATACCCCAGGGTGGCTCTCTTTTAGAACACACCCTTGCCAAACGTCAATCGCAATCCCGTGGCGAACAGCAAGTCATTGCCCTTCAACCCCGTCGGCGGGTTGCTGATGTAGTTGTCGTTGAACGTCACTTGCCAGCCGAGCCAGTTCTTCAGCTTCGTGGTGACGTTCGAATTGAATGCGAAGCGGTAATTTCCCGTGTCGCTCAAATTCGGATAGAAGGAAAAGCTTTCGCTCACCGTCGTCCGGCTCGTAATCTTCGAATCGAGCGATTCGCCCAACACGATTTCTCCATTCCTAATTGTCGTCGCCGGAAAACTCGCCGGAGGCACGGTCGCCAGCGTGTAAGCGGAGAAATATTCCTGGTTGTAGCTGCCGCCGCCAAACACATCGAACGTCGTCCGCCCGGTCTTGATCGCGTGATAACCCAGGCCGCCACCGAGCACATTCTGCAAATCGAGGTGTTGCAGTGCGTTGTAGCCGAAGTCGGTAAATCCGAACACGAAGACTTTTTCGGAAACGTTCAGCTCACCGCGAAGGCCGCCGCGAATTTCATGCGCAATCGTCTGGCCCGGATCCGTCCCGTTATTTTTCCCGTACACCACGGTCGAATAAACGGAGATCTTGTCCCGCGAAGTCACGCGCGCCGCCTTCGCCGCCAGTGTATAATTCACGGTCGACGAATTGCCGCTCGTCACGCTGAGCCCCGCATCGAGCAATCCGCTCCAGAAATCCGTCAGCCGGGGATGCTGCAAACGATAAACTTCCGCGTCGTGCGCCGCCTGTTCCGCGTCGTTGCGCACATACGTCACGTTTTCTTTTGCCGCTTTCACCTCGCCGGTCGTCTTCGTCGTCACGTCAAAGGTGCCGTCCGCCGTCGTCACCGTCCCGACAATCGTCTGCCCATCCTTCAGCGCCAGATGCAGCGGCTGCGATGACACAATCGAAGTAATCGCGTCCCACTTCACGCTCACGTCTCCCGCCAATTCCGTCTTGACCAGCAGCGTCTCTTGCTTGTCGTCTGTCTTGACGATCGTTCCCGTCAGGCGATCTCCGTTCTTCAGCGTCACTTGATCTGCCATCGCGCCCATCGCGCAAACAGACAACACCAATACGACTGCGACTATGCCTCTCATGTTCTTTCTCCTTGCAATTGTGCGGCTGGCTGACTCCAGGCGCGGAGTCTTGGGTATCGGAATCTTTGCTCTTCTAAAACCGCACCGATTTTACTCGATGCAGATTCCGGCCGTCCATGTTTTCGACGCGCCACCCCGCCGGCCAGTTTGGATCTTATAAAGCCGCGCCGAAATGAGTTGGCTTCGCGTTTCCCCGCGCCTCCCGTATACTTTTTCTGTTCAGCGGACCGCTTCAATTCAGTCCGTGGGGGAATCTCCAGCCATGCAGCGTCTCTTTGTCTTTGCACTCGCCATTTTTTCCTTATGCGCGGCTTCGTGCGGAAAATTCCGCAACCAACTGGACAATTCTTCCTCCTCGCCTCACCCCACCATCGTCTTCATCACCGACTTCGGCACCGCCAACGACGCCGTCGCACTCTGCAAAGCCGTAATCCTGCAAATCGCTCCCGACGCGCGCATCATGGACATTACGCATCAAGTCACGCCATTCCAAATCGAAGAAGGCGCGCGCGACCTCGCTTCCGTTTCTGCCTACTATCCCGCCGGAACAGTTTTTCTCGCCGTCATCGATCCCGGCGTCGGCACTTCGCGCAAAGCCGTCATCGTCAAGACCAAAAAGGGACAATACTTCGTTCTCCCCGACAACGGTCTCGTCGCTCCCGTCGTCGATCGCGACGGCCTAGAAGCCGCTCACGAAATCACCAATCAAACCTGGATGCTTTCTCCCGCCGTCTCTTCCACATTTCACGGACGCGACATCTTTTCTCCCGCCGCCGCGCACCTCGCCGCCGGATGGGATTACACCATCGCCGGTCCCGTCGTTCCGCAACTCGTCCAGCTCAACGTGAAAAAAGCGACGGTCGAGGAAACAGGCATCACCGGCGAAATCATCGGCCTCGACGACCCCTTCGGCTCTCTCATCAGCGATATTCAAGCCGATGATTTTCGCGCGCTCGGCTACGAAGTCGGCGACAAGGTCAGCTTCCAGCTCGACGGAAAAACGCTCGTCCTTCCCTTCGGCAAAACATTCATGGACGTTCCCGTCGGCGATTCGCTCCTCTACCAAGACTCCCGCGGCCGCATCGCCATCGCCGTCAACCAGGGCAATTATTCCAAGAAATTCTCTATCGAGCCGCCCGCAACCATCTTCGTCCCCCATAAAGGCGCCGCCCACAAGCGCTAGCTATCGCCAGAATCGTTTTGCGTCCTGTTTTTTTGCAGGGTTATGGGCTTTTTCTGGTCCGAGTCCGATCGCGCAGCCGCGCGTTGCGCACGCCCCGTTGTCCCATGCAAGGCGCCCCACCATTAATTAATTTTAATAATAATCAATGAGGTATCATGAAGGTCCGAAGTTCGTTGCGCCCGGCTCTCCCTCACCCGGGGCGCAAATCCTTCCTCCCGCCCGGCGCGAGCGCCCATCTCCTGCCAAATCTTCCCTTCCCTAACCCCTTTACAATGAATATTTTTGCAAGTCCGGGGAGGGGGGTGGTTAACAAGAATATCCCCCATCGCTCACCGCGCTTCTGGGCTGCTAAACTTAGCCCGAGAAAACCTTAAGGAGCTGTCCCATGTCTGAAGCCACGAAGCTGGCACACCCAGGACCCAAGCGCAGCGAAACCGACTCGATGGGCTCGATCGACGTCCCCACCGACCGTTATTACGGCGCGCAAACCGCCCGCTCGCTCATCCACTTCGCCATCGGCAAAGACACCATGCCGCCGGAACTGATTCGCTCGTTCGGCATCCTGAAAAAAGCCGCCGCACTCGTAAATCGGGATTTGGGAAAACTTTCCGCCGACAAAGCGAAGCTCATCGCCGAAGCAGCCGACGAAGTCATCTCCGGCAAGCTCAACGACCACTTTCCTCTGCGCGTCTGGCAAACCGGCAGCGGCACGCAGACCAACATGAACGTCAACGAAGTCATTTCCAATCGCGCGATTGAAATTTCAGGCGGCGCAATGGGCAGCAAAAAGCCCATCCATCCGAACGATGACGTAAACATGTCACAATCTTCGAACGACACATTCCCAACCGCGATGCATATCGCCGCCGCAACCGAAACCGCGCACAAACTCTTGCCAGCAGTAAAAAAACTTCGCGACGCGCTCGAAGCCAAAGCAAAAGAATTTGCCGGCGTCGTGAAAATTGGCCGCACGCATTTGCAGGACGCAACGCCCCTCACCGTGGATCAGGAATTTGGCGGCTGGGTCAACCTGCTCGACCGCGACGGCGGCCGCATCGCCGTGGCCCTCGATGGCCTCTACGACTTGGCAATTGGCGGAACGGCCGTAGGCACGGGGCTCAACGCACACCCCGAATTTGCCGAACGCACCGCAAAGAAAATTTCCGAACTTACCGGACTTCCGTTCCGCTCGCATCCCAATAAATTCGCTTCGCTCTCCGCGCACGATGAACTCGTCTTCGCCAGCGGCGCGCTAAAAACGCTAGCAGCGTCACTCATGAAAATTGCCAATGACGTTCGTTGGCTGGCCTCCGGCCCGCGCTGCGGCCTCGGTGAACTTTCGCTTCCCGAAAATGAGCCAGGCTCCAGCATCATGCCCGGCAAGGTAAATCCCACGCAGTGCGAAGCGCTGACCATGGTCGCCGTGCAAGTCATGGGCAATGACGCAGCAATCGGTTTCGCCGGCTCGCAAGGCAACTTTGAGCTAAACGTCTTTAAACCGGTGATGGTATTCAACTATCTGCACAGCGCCGAACTGCTCGGCGATGCATGCAATTCCTTTGTGGATCACTGCGTAGTCGGCATCGAAATCAATCGCGCGCAAATCGAAAGCTACGTCAGCAATTCCCTGATGCTCGTCACCGCGCTCGCTCCCAAAATCGGCTACGACAGCGCCGCCAAAGTCGCCAAAGCCGCGCATCACTCCGGCCTCAGCCTCCGCGACGCCGCCATCAAACTCGGCTACGTCACCGCCGAAGAATTCGACGCCCTCGTCAAACCCGGAGACATGACGCACCCATGACACAACTGGCGAACTTCGAGGCACAAGGGAAATGGAAATGACAAATCGGAAGGTTGGCACATCGAGAGGATTCTTGATGGGACGTTCGGTTCGATTGGCCATAGCGCTCGCAACCCTGCTCGGCTCGGTTCAGCTCCGGCAGACAATCGCCCAGCAGCCGACGCACACCCTGAAGGCGACGCCAAAGACGGTGGCCTGGGGATATTACGACGCGAAGGCGACACCCGTACTGAGAGTCAAGTCGGGCGATACAGTGGAGATTCAAACGCTGATTACGAACAGCCCGAAACGGCTTGAAGAAGCGGGCGTGCCGCCGGAGCAGGTTGAGCAATCGCTGCGCGACATCACGGACCAGGTGAAAGACAAAGGTCCGGGTGGACACATTTTGACGGGGCCGATTTACATCGAGGACGCGCAACCCGGGGACGTGCTCGAAGTAAGAATTGTTTCGATCAAGCTGGCCATTCCCTATGCTTACAACGCCTTCGGACCGGGCCGCGGCTACCTGCCGGACGACTACCCCTACGCGAGGATCAAAATCATTCCGCTCGACGAAAAGCGCATGATCGCAAAATTTGCGCCGGACATCGAGATTCCATTGCATCCGTTTTTCGGCAGCATGGGCGACGCGCCGCCGGAAAGCGCCGGCCGCTTCACGAGCGCGCCGCCGTGGATCATGGCGGGCAATCTCGATAACAAGAACCTCGTCTCGGGCTCCACGCTGTACATTCCCGTGCACGCGCCGGGCGCGCTGTTTGAGGTCGGCGACGGCCACGCGGGCCAGGGTGACGGCGAAGTGGACATCACCGCGCTTGAAACTTCGCTCGTCGGCACATTTCAATTTATCGTGCGCAAGGACATGCACCTGAAATGGCCGCGCGCCGAGACGCCCACGCACTACATCACCATGGGCCTCAACGACGATCTGAATATGTGCGCGCAGCTGGCCGTCCACGAAATGATCGATTTCCTGGTGACGGAAAAACACCTTTCGCGCGACGATGCCTACATGCTCTCGAGCGTCGCCGCCGACCTCCACATCACCGAACTCGTCGACGGCAACAAAGGCGTCCACATGATGCTTCCGAAGTCCATTTTCGTGAGCGCGCAGAAATGATTTCTCGAGCGAAAACCTGCTGCAGGATTGCATGTGGCTGCCCGGGAACGCCCATGATGGATCTGTCCAATAACGAGGTATGGTCAGTTGGTGTATACGTATCAAAGATGGGACGGAATGACCGGCAGTCCAAAGACGTCCCGCCGGGAACGAAAATCACAGGAGTGCGGATCGGGTGAAAATGCGAGTTTCCATCATTTTGCCGCTGTTCATGCTGCTGAGCGCGCGCACGACCGCTGCCCAAACTTCGTCCTACACCCCGGATTGGTGCAAAGCACTGCCGCGGCCGGAGTACAAGGAATTGCAGCGGGTTTTGCCGAACGAAACCTGGTTTGAAGTTTACAAAGTTGCGCCGGCGACGTTTGCAATTTATGAACCTCATCAATCGGAAGAGACAATTTCGTATCTGATTGTCGGCACAAAGCAGGCCGTCCTGTTCGATACCGGCATGGGCATCGGCGACCTGCAAAAAGTCGTTCGCCAGCTGACGTCCCGCCCCGTTGTCGTCCTGAATTCGCACACGCATGACGATCACGTCGGCGGCGACTGGCAATTCCCTTTTGTCTTTGGTATGGACACTGAATTCACTCGCAAGAACGCGAAAGGCTCCGTGGAAGACGCTCAGGCGGAAATCGCTCCAGGTGAAGTGTGCGGCGACCTGCCGGCAAAATTTGACGCAAAGACATACCGCACCAAACCGTGGCACATTTCCATCACGATTCATGACGGCTTCAAAGTAAATCTCGGCGGCCGCACAGTCGAAGTGATCGCGACACCCGGCCACACACCCGACGCTATTTCTTTGATAGACCGCGAAAATGGGCTGCTCTTCACCGGCGATACGTATTATCCCGCGCCAATCTGGCTGTACCGCCCCGAGACCGATCTCGATGCGTACGTCGCGTCTGTGAAAAAGCTTGCAGCCCTCGCTCCGCAAGTAAAACTCGTTCTTGGCGCGCACAATGTCCCCGTCGCATCGCCGGACGTTCTGCCGGAACTCGTCGCCGCAATTGAAACCGTTCGCGCGGGAAAAGCCGCTGCCGGCGAACCGCACGACGGCAAAGCAATCTACAAAGCCGGCAAATTTTCGTTTCTCATGAAAGCGGCCAAATGAAACGCGCTTCTGTTTTCGGGGCCGCTTTGGCGCTTTTCGCGTTGTATCCTTCCGCGCTGCATGCCGCGCAAAAACCCCCGAAAGAGCTGAAACCGTTGCCCCGCACGGTTTGGAATCTGGAAGGTGGCGCTTCTTTCACAACCGACGGAAAAATCCCCGGCGGCCCGTGCTTCCGTCTGACCGGACAAGTCACCGCGCTCGGATTTTTCAATAATCTGAAACGCGTGGACGACGATCACGGCACACGTTTCCTGCGCGGGAACCAAAGTGTGACCGAATTTCCGCCGCGTCTGGATGTTTCAATTCTGATCCACGATTTTCCCTGTTCGTTCAATGTGAAGGACAGACCGTTCGGGCTGTGGCTCACAAAAGAAGACATTGGCAAGCTGCGCTTGAAGCTGTTCTGGAAGCGCGGCCTGCAGCAGCGCCGCACAACGTGGATCGACCCGCCGCGGCTGTTGATCCGCGCACTCGAACCCGGCATCAGGCCCGAAGCGAACGACGTGCCTGAGCGTTACGAGTGGAATATCCAGTTTGCGCTGCCCAGCGACGGCGTCCCCATCGAAGACAGCCTGGTGCTGACCCTGGAAGGTCCGGACGGCACCATCGCCGCGCGCACTTCCGCCCGGCTATGAAGGGAAAAACAAAGTTGCAGACTTTTCTGCAGAGGAACAAGCCGTGCAGCGCGCTCTTTGGTACGGCGGAATAATATTTTTTCCGGCGGCGTGCGGCGAATTGCACTTGCGGTAGACTCGAAGCGACCTCATGAGTGGACGGAAACTCTTTCTTGCGGCAACGGTCATCATCTTGGTGGCCGTAATTCTTTTTGCAAAGTGGGTTTTGCACGATGGATTGAGCGCGCGGGCGACACCTTCCTGGCTGGAAACGTTCATCGGTCGCAAATCTCGGCATCTGTCGATTCCGGGTGGGGCGAAGGAACAAAAGAGTCCCGTTGCCGATTCCCCGGATGCGTTGCGGGACGCGCGGCTGCATTTCGCAGATCATTGTTCGGTTTGCCACGGAAACGATGGAAGCGGCGACACGATGATGGGCCGCGGTTTGTATCCGAAGCCGCCGGATTTGCGCGGGGAACACACACAGAAGCTTTCCGATGGGGAGCTATTCTGGATTATCGAGAATGGCGTGCGATTTACAGGGATGCCGGCGTTTGGCGGTTCCTTTGGCCATGGCGGGGAAGCCGATAGTTGGAAATTAGTGCGATTTATCCGGCATCTTCCGCAACTTTCGGTAGAGGAACGGATGGAGATGGAGCGGTACAATCCGAAGGGGCCGGAGGAGCGGGAGGAGGAAAAACAGGAAGATGAATTCATGAACGGCGGAACGCCGCAACCTCCGGGCGGAATGAAGCATCACCATCATTAGGAAACGGTTGGCGCAATTTGGAATATTTCTTATGCTCGCGCTTGTTTCCCGCTCCGGAGCGGCCGCACAGGCAAAGGGATAGCTGGTTTATGGCACTGTTTACCGGGTGCAAGCGGGATTTCTGGAGTTAAAGACGGGGGAAAAACAGTTGCAGTCATGAACGTGGACGCGACGACGATCTACTGGGACGGAAAAACAGACAAGGCCGCGGCGGAAAAAGATTTTCGCCCGGGCGATGAAATCATCGCCGAAATGACGGAGAAAGATGGAGCGATTGTCGCAAAGAAGGTGCGGTTTCTGCATCGAGGCTCTTGAGCGGACTTGCGCTTTAGTGAAATTCACAGGAAGGCACGGAGTGCGGAGGAGGCGATTATGAAAATGCGGGTTGTGACGATTTTTCTGGCTCTGATTTTTGCGGCGGCGGTCTACGCGCACGGCGATAAAGTCCATGTCATGGGAACGCTGACCAAACTGAGCGCGGATGTTGTGTCCGTAAAAACCGCGGATGGAAAAGTGGTGGACGTGAAACTGGCGTCGACGACGGTCTATATCCTGCGCGATGGAAAAACCAAGGACGGTACGCCAGCGAAATTCGCGGATTTGGCCGTAGGAGCGAAAGTGATCATCCACGCGACGCCTAAGGGAACGGATTTAGTCGCGGACGAAGTGAAGTTCGCTCCCCCTGGCACCGCGGCGGCAACGAAGCCGTCTGGAAATTGAATCGCGTTCTTACGCGACCGGATGGCAGGAATAGGTTTTCAGGACGAGCCAGAGTTCCATGCCTTGGCACAGGCTGAGGGCCCGGGCGGCGCTGAGCGTGATGTGGACTTCGAAAACTGCGCCAGCGTCTACTTTGCAAATCATGGTTGCGCTTCGCTGTTCGAGCGAACGGATCGTTCCTTGCAAAATATTTCGCGCACTCAGATTTGAGGGTTTTTCGAGCGCGAGAAGAATATCGCCAGCGCGAATGGCGATGCGGACGAAATCGCCTGGTTTTGCATGGGTGAGCGGCGCCTCGATCGTCGCGGATGAATTCCTGAGCGCGACGCGCATGACTCCGTCGTCAAGACGGACTTCTTTGACAGTTCCCTCCAGGATATTTTCGAAACCGGATGCCAGCGCGAGGCGCTGCCGGCGCGGAGCGTCGAGAACTTCGCTTGGAATTCCTTGCTGAATAATTTTCCCGTGATCCATGGTGATGACGCTCTCGCCGAGGGCGTCTACTTCCGCGCGATCGTGGGTGACGTAGAGAACCGGGATTTGGTGCGCGGCGTTCCAAGCGCGGAGGTCAGAGATGATGGAGTTCTTCAGTTCAGTGTCCAGGCCGGAGAGCGGTTCGTCCAGAAGCAGCGCAACCGGGTCTGTGACCAGCGCGCGGGCGAGGGCGACCCGCTGGGCTTCGCCGCCGGAAAGTTCGGCGGGCTTGCGGGCCGCCAAATTCTTCAACCGGAATAATTCGAGAATTTCGTTGACGGCTTTTTCGCGGGATGCTTTCAGAAAGTGTGCGATCCCGTATTCGATATTTTGCTTTGCGGTCAGATGCGGGAAAAGGGCGGGCGATTGGAAAAGATAGCCGAGGCGACGTTGTTGCGGGGCCAGATTGATTTTGCGTTGCGAAGAAAAGAGCTCGTCGAGGCCGGCGAAGATTTCACCGGCGTCGGGATCAACAAGGCCAGCGATGCAATCAAGCAGAGTGGATTTGCCGGCTCCCGATGGGCCGAAAAGAATTGTGATTCCCGGCGGCGCTGAAAAGTCTGCGTCCAACTGAAAAGAAGTAACGGCCGAAGCAGCGCGCTTGAGCTGGACGCGGGCGCGGAGCGTGAAATGGGCTAGTTCGAAAGCCATCTGACACCGACGCGGCGATTTAGTCCGTAGACCAGGGCGAGAAGGAGGAAGGAGATTGCGAGGAGCGCCAGGGCGAGTTGATTGGCTGCAGCGTATTCGATGGATTGGACGTGATCGTAGATGGCGATGGAGACGGTGCGGGTGGCTCCGGGGAGGTTGCCGCCGACCATGAGAACGACGCCGAATTCTCCAAGTGTATGGGCAAAGGTGAGAACGACGGCTGTGATGACTCCTCTAAAAGAGAGCGGAAGAATAATGCGGCGAAAGGTGCGCCACTTGTCTGCGCCGAGGACGCGGGAGGCGTCGAGGAGCTTGGAATCGAGGCGCTCGAAAGAGGCGACGAGCGGCTGAACGCAAAACGGAAGACTATAGAGAACGCTGGCGAAGACGAGGCCGGCGAATGTGAAGGCGAGCGTGTGGCCAAACAGAGTGAGCCAGAGTTTGCCGAGCGGGCCGCGCGGGCCCATGGCGATGAGGAGATAGAAACCGAGGACGGTGGGAGGGAGTACGAGCGGGAGAGCGACGACGGCTTCGATTAGGAATTTGGCGGGGAATTTGGAAAAGGCCAGCCAGTAGGCGAGAGGCGTGGCAAGAACGAGAAGAATCATGGTGACGAGGAAGGCGAGTTGGAAAGAGAGAAACAGTTCTTGCATGGGCGTGAGCGAGATTCTATCGCGGGATGGGATGCTCGCCCGGCAGAGATTTCATGAAACCGTATTTTCCGAAAATAGCCAGGGCGGGAGGGGTTTTGATCCAGGCGAGGAAGGCCAGGGCGGCGTCCTTTGCGGCGGGAGCTTTTTAGGGCGACCACGGACTGGATGAGCGGCGTGTATTGCTCGGGCGGGATTTTCCAGCAATGACCGGGACCGAAAGACGGGGCAAGAATCAGAGATTCGGCGAGGATTCCGATTTGGGCGTTGCCGGATTGGACGAATTGGGCCGTTTGGGCGATGTTGTCGCCGAAGACGAGTTTGTCTTTGATTTTCTCATAGAGACCGGAATTCTTGAGGGCTTCCAGGGCCGCGCGGCCGTAGGGAGCGTGATCGGGATTGGCGATGGCGATTTTTTTGACGCTCGGATCGAGTAGAGACTGCCAGTTGGATTTGGAGGGATCTATTTTCTCGGAAGCGGGAGACCAGACAACGAGTTTGCCGATGGCATAGGTGTCGGCGGAATTGGGGAGGACAAGGCCTGCTTCGTTGAGTTTGCGGGGGTAATCGGAGTCGGCAGAGAAGAAAATGTCGAACGGTGCGCCGTTTTGAATTTGCGTGTAGAAGTTCCCGCTGGAACCGAAGGTGAGATTGAGTTTGACGCCGGATTGCTTTTCGTAGGCGGCGGCAAGATCGGTCATGGCGAATTTGAGGTCGGCGGCTGCGGCGATTTTCAGTTCGGGTTGTTGAGGGGAAGAAAGAAAAGGAAAACAGAACGCCGAGACGCTTAGCGCGCAGAGGATTCGCAAGGAAGAGATGGGTCGCATGGGCGTTTCGTTCAGACGCGGAGGATCATGACTTCGGTAGATTTGATGAGGGCGGCGGCGCGTTCGCCGGGTTTGAGGCGCATTTCTCGGGCTGCGTCGGCGGTGATTAACGAAGTGATATGTTGTTCGCCGATGCGTAGCGTAATTTGGGCGAGGAGGCCGTCATATTTGATAGCGACGATGCGGCCGATGAGTTGATTGCGGCCGGAGATTTTGCGAAATGTGCCTCGGCGTTCGCCGACTTCGCCGCGATTTAGCTTTGTCGGGATGAGGCGGTCGATTTCGGATTCGGGGACGCGATGGTGGCCGCCGGGAGTTTTGGCTGTTTTTAGTTTGCCGCGGTAGATCCATTGTTTGAGGGTGGGGTAGCTGATCCCGAGGATGTTTGCGGCTTCGCGGGGGGCGAGGAGACGTTGCATTGGTTCACCTCCGAAAGAGTATGGATGGTTTTATTGCATAGGGCAATACGGATTTATGCGATTAATGGCATCGATGCAGCGGAACGGCCGGCAGCACACCAAGGGTTTAGTTGCGGAGGGGTTTGCCGGTTTTTAGGGTGTGGGCGATGCGGGCTTGGGTTAGTTTTTCGCCGCACAGGGAGACGAAGGCTTCGCGCTCGAGATCGAGGACGTATTGCTCGGTGACGAACTGGGGCGAAGTCAGCGGGCCGCCGGCAAAGATGTGGGCGAGTTTGCGGGCGACGACGGCGTCGTACTCGGAGGCGTAACCGCCGCGGACGAGCATATGAATCATGAGTTTTGCGCCGGAAAGAAATTGTTCGCCGAGAACTTTGATTTGGGTGGTTTGCGCGCCTTCCTGCGGGCTGGCGGCGCCGGAAGTCCAGCCGGATCGATAGAGGGCGAGCGCGGTTTCTTTTGCATCGGCTACAAGACGCCGGGAATTCATGGAGCAAAGATCTTCGCGGCGGAGATAGCCGAGGCTGCGCGATTCTTCGGCGCTGGTGCCAACTTTGGCCAGGGCGACATTTTCGAAAATGGGTTTGAGGGCGTGGAAGAGATCGAGGTCTTCTGAGCCCGCGGCGTTTTCGTTGGCGTGGATGAGCATTTCTTTTGTGCCGCCACCGCCGGGGATCAGGCCGACGCCAGTTTCGACGAGGCCGATGTAGGCTTCGGCTGCGGCGTGAATGCGTGCGGCGTGCAGGCTGACTTCACAGCCGCCGCCGAGGGCCATGCCTTGGGGCGCGGCGACGACGGGCTTGCGCGCGTACTTGATGGCGAGATTGATGTTCTGAAATTGTTTCACGGCCATGTGGAGCTCGTCCCATTCCTGTTCCTGGGCGGCGACGAGGACGAGCATGAGATTTGCGCCAACGGAAAAGTTGACGGCCTGATTGCCGATGACCATGGCGTCGAAATCGGTTTCAAGACGTTTGAGGCCTTTGTTGATCATGGCGATGAGATCTGCGCCGATGGCGTTCATTTTGGCGTGAAATTCGCAGCAGACAACGCCATCACCGAGATCGATTAGGCTGGCACCGGAATTACGTTCGACTTCTTTGCCTGCGTCTTTGAGGGATTTCAGGATGAGGATGCCGCGGGGCTCTTCGACTTTTTTGGAGGCGGAAGTAGTGACGTCGAAAACGGTGGTGGTTCCCTTCTCCGATTCGTAGAAACCTTTGCGGCCGGTGGCAAGAATCTTTCTCGATGAGCTCTGGAACGGGGCGATTTTCCTTTTTGAGCTGGGCGGTGAACATTTTGGAGGCCAAGGGCGTCGACGACTTCGAACGGGCCGAGTTCCCAGCCGAAGCCCCAGCGCATGGCGCGGTCTACGTCGGCGATATTGTCTGAAATTTCGGGGACGCGCCGCGCCGCGTAGGAACAGGTTTCAGACAGAGCGCTCCAGATAAATTGCTGGGCTTTGTCACCTTTTTGGCCTTCAAGGATCGGACCGACGAGACCGCGGAGGCGTTCGCGCGTGTCATCGATCGCTTTGCCGGCTTCGATGGAGGCGAATTTTGCTTTTTGGCGCGGGCGGTATGTCAAAGGTGTTTGTGTCTAGCGTGAGGATTTCTTTTTCGCCGGCACCTTTTACTTTTTTGTAGAAGCCCTGGCCGGTTTTGTCGCCGAGCATGCTGCGCTTGAACATTTCTTCGACGAGCGCGGGAACTCTGTAAAATTCGCGGGATTCGTCGTTGGGCGCAGTTTCGTAAATATTCTTTACGACGTGGACGAGAACGTCGAGGCCAACGATGTCCGCGGTGCGGAAGGTGGCGGATTTCGGCTGGCCAATGGCGGGGCCGGTGCAGGCGTCAATTTCTTCGACGGTCATGCCGAGCGATTGCCATAAGCCGGAGCGCGTTGAGCATGGAAAAGGTGCCGATGCGGTTGGCAATGAAATTGGGAGAGTCCTTGGCGGGGACGACGCCTTTGCCGAGACGGCGATCGCAAAATTCGCGAGAGCATGGAGACGACATCGGGAAGAGTTTTCGGACCGGGGATAAGTTCAACCAACTTTAGGTAGCGCGGCGGGTTGAAGAAGTGTGTGCCGGCCCAATGCTGCTGGAACTCTGCGGGCATGCCTTCGGCGATGAGGTGGACGGGGAGGCCGGAGGTGTTGGTGGTAACGATGGCGCCGGGCTTGCGGAATTGAGCGACGCGGGCGAGGAGTCTGCGCTTGATTTCTAGATTTTCGGCGACGACTTCGATGATCCAATCGGCTTCGGCGACGCGGGCGAGGTCATCTTCGAAATTGCCGATGGAGATTTTTTCGGCGAGCGCGGGAGTGAAGAAGGCTGCGGGGCGGGATTTTTTGGCGGCTTCAAGACCGGCGCGGACGATTTTGTTGCGATCGGCGGGGGCGCGTCCGGCTTGAGATCGGGAGGAACGATGTCGAGGAGGATGCAGGGCAGGCCGGCGTTGGCGAAATGGGCAGCGATGCGCGCGCCCATGGTTCCTGCGCCGAGGACGATAGCTTTTTGGATCGAACGAGTCATGAGGGGCCTTTTTGCGGCGAGTATGCGAAGGGACAGGTTACAAAACCGGCAAGCGACGGTCAAACCGAGGGTGGTGGTTCGGTCGAATTTCGACCCTTTGTGTCACGATTCAGGAAATTCAAACCGAACCGCCACCGCGCGAGGGAGGGCGCGGATTTAAAATGGTGGGGAGATGAATGAAGGGAAAACAAACTCGGCGCTGGACTGGTTGCGGACGGCGAAGGAAAAGTTTCGCTCCTTTGCCTATGGCGATGAGCAGAAAGAGCGGCCGCGCGTAGGACTGGCGTTCGCCGGCGGATTTGCGCGCGGAATTGCGCACATTGGCGTGATTCGTGTGCTGCAGGACGCGGGAATTCCGATCGATTGCGTGGCGGGGACGAGCGTGGGCGCGCTGATTGGCGCGGCGTATTGCGCGGGTGCGACTTGCGAGGAGATGCAGACGGAGGGGCAGAAGACGACGTTTGCGGATTTTGGGAGATGGACGCCTTCGTGGCTGGGGCTTGCGACGAATCAGCGGATGGAAAAATATCTGGCGCGGATGACGGCAGCGCGCACGTTTGAGGAATTGAAGACTCCGCTGGCGATCAGCACGAGCGACATCAATGAAGGCGTGACGGTGTATTACACGAGCGGGCCGATTGCGCAGCCGCTGCGGGCATCTTGCGCCTACCCGGGACTGTTTGTGCCCATTCAGTATGACGGGCGGACGCTGGTGGATGGATTTTTGACGGCGCCGGTGCCGGTCGAAGGCGCACTGCTGTTGGGCGCGGACGTGGTGATTGCGGTGTATCTGGAAGCGGGGAGCGAAGGGACGCCGCGGACGGCGGTCGAAGTGATCAGCCGTTCGTTCAACATTATTCAGAAGCATGCCGACATTGCATGGCGGCAGCAGGCGGACGTAATTATCGAGCCGGACGTGCATCCGTATGCGTGGGATGATTTTTCGAAAACGCCGGAGTTGGTGAGAGCGGGGGAAGAGGCGGCGATGAAGGCGTTGCCGGAAATTCGGGAGCTGGTGAACGGGAAGCGGGTGGCGACTTAGGTAGTGGCGGGAAAAGGATCGGGAATCTAGGAAGAAAAACAGTTGAGGCGGCCCGGGCGGAGTCGCCTGTTTTGTTTGGAAGCGCCGGTTCGGAATTTGGCTTCGAAAATGCCGAAGCGAAAATCCCGGTTAGGCTTCAAACGAAGGGGGCACGATGTGTCGTGCCCCCCGAACCCCCTTCTGCAAGGAGCGTTACTGCGGGAGGAGGACGGCGTCGACTACGTGGATAACGCCGTTGGATTGGAAGACGTTGGCGATGGTGACGTTGGAGACGCCTCCCTTTTCGTCCTTGATGGTGATGCCGTTTTTGCCGTTGGCCATGATCGAGAGCTTGCCGCCGCTGACGGTAGCGAGCTGCGCGGTGCCGTTACCGGCTTTGATGGCTTTCTGGAGATCCTGCTCGGACAGGCGACCTGCTACGACGTGATAGGTGAGGACTTTTGCGAGCGCGTCCTTGTTTTCGGGCTTGAGGAGCGTATCGACCGTACCGGCAGGAAGTTTTGCGAAGGCGTCATTTGTCGGAGCGAAGACGGTGAATGGACCGGCTGACTTAAGCGTGTCCACCAGGCCGGCTGCTTTTACGGCGGCGACGAGCGTGGTGTGAACTTTGGAGTTGACGGCGTTGTCCACGATGTCTTTCGCGGGATACATCGGCGCGCCGCCGACCATGGGATCTTCCATTTTCTGCGCGGAAACGGAGACCGCGCCGATGGAACAGAAAACAGCGAGAGCGGGAAGTGCGAGTAGCTTGTTCATTTTCGTGACTTTCCTTTTCCTCAGTTTGTGATCGGGTTGATGCCCGGTTAGCTATACGGAGCGAGCGAGAGGAGCGGATGAGACAGGGCGAAATAATTTCAACGAATGTAAATTTCCTGAAATCGATTTAGATTGAATCATCCGGTTTGAAGAGATTTACGTAATGGGTCTAATTTCTGCTGGAGTGCGCCGGATGCTTCGAGGCGGGTTCTAAGTCAGGGCACAGCGAAGTGTACGCTTCGGGAATTACTAGAGAGCGTGAACTTCGACGCGGACGGGTTGGCCTTCGCCTTTGCCGCGTTGGGTGAGCCAGGCGGCGAGGCCTTCGGCGAAGCGTTCGGGTGTGAGGCGGAAGCTGGCTTCGATACGGCCATCGGCGACGGGGAGCGTGTCGTCGAAGTCGGCGGAGTTGGTGAAATTGCGCATGCAGAATTGATCGAGCCAATCGAGCGGGCAGGGCTTTTTTTCGCCGCGGATAAGGACGTCGACGGAGAACTTTTGAGCGTACATGCGTCTATTTTAACAGTGAATGAGAGAGTTTTGGCTAAGATGATTTGAATGGGGAGCGCCGGTACGGATTGGAGATGTAACTTGAATCGTGGTCGCCGGGGCACAGCCAAGAATGTCTGTGCCACCAAGAGAACTGGTGGGCGGAACTTGCTTGGGTTGGGGTCTCTCATAGACTGAATTTTTGATGAGCGCGGGATTAGGGAGACTGAGATGCGGAATTTTGTTTTGCGGGCGGTGGGTTTGGGCTTACTGGTTGGTGGATTGGGTGCGGGAATTGCAGGCGCGCAGGCTGCGCGGACTTTGCCGGCGCCGACGGAGCGAAGAAATATCTATCCGGAGAGTGTGGATGCGAAGGCGGAGATTGCCGAGGCGCTTGACGCTGCGAAGAAGACACATCGCAGAGTGCTGCTGATTTTTGGCGGAAACTGGTGCTACGACTGCCACGTGCTGGACGCGGCGTTTCATAGTGCAGAGATTGCGCCGACGCTGAACAAGAACTACGTGGTGGTGCATGTGAACATCGGGGAGTATGACAAGAATCTGGATTTGGCAAACAAGTATGACGTGCCGCTGAAGAAGGGCGTGCCGGCAGCGGCGGTGTTGAAGGGCGATGGAACGCTGGTGGTGAGCCAGAAAAATCAGGAATTTGAGAAAGCGCGCTCGATGACTACGGATGCTGTACTGGCGTTTCTGGAAAAATGGAAGCCGGGAAAAGGCTAAGCGGACTTTAGAAGCGAAGGCTCAAAGTTGAAGTTTTACAGAATCGATTCGATTTCAGGGTCAATGGCCACGTGCGTGGCGGGAAAACCGTTGATGGAGTGGCACAGGGCGCCGGATTCTTCGGTGAAATTGAAAAAGCGGCTGATGTGGTAGTCCTCATCGAGGCCGGAGAAGAGGCGGTCTGCTTCTTCCAAAGAAAAACCAAATCTGGAGATGGCGACTGGATCGCCGAAGGCGTGAACTAGGCCGCGGTAGCGTTCTACCAGCTCCTGCAAAGACAGGACAGGTGCGCGGCGTTGGGCTTCGGAAGTCATGAAGCGCCTCGCGAGGAGTGTAGCGCCGAGGGGTGCGGAAACAAAGAAGTAATGAAGTGACGGAAGGCTCGCGATCCGTTCTTTGCGGTGGTTGGGAGCGCCGATTGTGTACTGAGGACATGTGGGAATCGTGGTCGAAAGCGCAAAGCCAGGAATGGCGAGGCCACGGAATGGAAGTTTGGCGCGGGCGGGGGGATTGGGTAGACTGAAAGGCGAAAATTTCGGGATTACGGAGGAACGAAAATGGGAATCGCAGTTGGACAGGCGGCACCAGATTTTGCGCTGCAGAATCAGGACAAGCAGGAAGTGAAACTTTCGGATTTTGCGGGTAAAAAGAATGTAGTGATGATGTTTTATCCGCTGGACTGGAGTCCGGTGTGCACGAACGAACACGCGTGTTTTGTGAATGAGATGAAATCGTTTGAGACGCTGGACGCGGAAGTGTTGGGCGTGAGCGTGGACAGCGTTTGGTCGCACAAGGCTTATGCAGAGAAGATGGGGATCAAATATTCCCTGCTGGCGGATTTTCAGCCGCGCGGTGCGATGGCGGACAAGTACGGCGTGTTCCTGGCGGATAAAGGCATTACGGGGCGCGCAATCGTAATTGTGAACAAGGCGGGACGGATTGCGTGGATCAAGAATTACGATATCCCCGTTGTGCCGGATTTGGCGGAAGTTGCGGCGGCATTGCAGCAGGTGAAGGCGGCTACGGCGTAAGACGGAAGAATTGAAGAAGTGAAATCTGAAAACAGGGCCCGGAGGAAGAGATCCGGGCCTTTTCTTTTGATTGCCTATCGGCGCGGCCTTGCCCTCCCAAGAATAAATTCCAAGAGCGACTTAGGGACGGGTCGCAAGGGAGGCCAGGAGGGTTGGAGACAGGAGCCAGAGCAGTAGGACGAGGATGCCGCCGACGATGAGGTGTTTGCGGATGGGATTGGGGCTGACGGCGGAGTAGGCCGCGGCAAGTGCGGGAACGAAGATGAGCCAGATGGAGAGAATCATTTCGATATGCTCGACCCACGAGTTGGGGAAGAGTTTTGGTAGCGAATCGAGATGAAATGTGTCCGCGATGCGCGGGACCGCGGCGAGCAGGCTGAGCGACATATTGGCGAGAAAGAAAGTGGAAGGACGGTCCAAGGAGGCGCGGGGGCGCGGCACATCCGGACCAGAAAAAGGCTCGCGCTCGGGTGGAAGGATGCTGACCCACGCGAGCGCGAGAGGAAAAGCCGCTCCGAGAAGAAGGGCCATCAGCAAGAGAACCGCGAAGCGCGGGTTGAGATGGCCAAAGGAAGGGAGCAGATCAAGCACAGTTCAGATTAGCGCGAAGTTTATTTCGCGGCGTAGTCATTACGAGCGACAACCCCGCCCTTCATCACAAACTTGACGCTTTCAAGGACGGGAACGTTTTCGAGCGGATTGCCGTCCACGGCGATGATATCCGCGTAGTAGCCGGATTCGATGGAGCCGGCTTTTCCGCCGAGGCCGATGAGATCGGCGGCGTTGACGGTGGCGGCCTGGATGGCGTCGATCGGCTTCATGCCCCACTCGACCATCTTGCCGAATTGCTTTGCGTTGTCGCCGTGCGGATAGACGCCGGAGTCGGTGCCGAAAGCGATTTTTGCGCCGGATTTGAAAGCTTTGCGGAAATTTTCGCGCTGCAGACGGCCGATTTTCTTTTCCTTTTCGATGGACTCATCCAGCATGCCCGCCTTCTTGCCTTCCTGAAGAATGAAATCGTCATTGTAGATATCGAAGACCAGATAGGTGCCGTGCTGCTTGGCCAGGGCGATGCCTTCGTCGTCGATGAGACTGGAGTGTTCGATGGAATCGATGCCGGCGCGGATGGCGTCCTTGATGGATTGCGTACCGTGAGCGTGCGCGGCGACTTTGCGGCCGAGTTTGTGGGCTTCGTCGGCGATGGCAGTCATTTCTTCGAGCGTGTATTGCGGCGTACCCGGTTGATCGCCTTTGCTGAGAACGCCGCCCGAAGCGCAGATCTTGATGACGTCGGCGCCGTATTTGATGACTTCGCGGACTTTGGCGCGCGCTGCCCAGGGGCCATCGGCGACACCTTCTGCGACGTGGTGATACTCGAACGGGAGAAGATTGTCGTCGCAATGGCCGCCGGTGATTCCAAGCGGCGGGCCGGAGACGAACATGCGTGGGCCCTGGATTTCGCCGGCGTTGATGCCGTCGCGAACGGCAACGTCTGTGAAGCTGGATGCGCCGACGTTGCGAACGGTAGTGAATCCTGCAAGGAGTGTGAGACGCGCGTTCTTGACGCCAGTGACGGCTTCGCGCGGAATGCTGATGCCAAGGCCAGCGTAGCCGTTGTTGGTCGGGTCGCTGGTGATGTGCGTGTGCACGTCCATGAGGCCGGGGAGGCAGGTGGCGTGGGAGAGATCGATTGTTCCGCCCGGGAGCGTGGAGCTGGCAGGGGCGACGGAGGTGATATTGCCGTTGGCGTCGAAGGAGATGACCTGGTTGTCGAGGAGTTTGCCGGAGCGGACGTCAACGAGTTTACCGCAGCGGATTGCTCCGCTTGCCGGAGCGGCTTGCGAAGTGGCGACGAAGGCTAGAAGCAGAAATAGAGCTGACAGAAATTTGCGCATGAATCTCCCTCTGGGATTAGGAAAAAAAGTGCGAAGAGAGGATAGCGCGACAGGGGAGGTCGCGTCACTTGGAAGGTTGATGGGGGACACGGTCTTAGGACGGGAAGGCGGAAGCCGGAATTTTTAGGCGACGACTCCATTCAAGTCACAACAATGTCCATGTCATTTTGCGGCTGGGATGGGCGGCGGAGTGGTGTTTGAAAAGGAGCGAACGAGCATTACGAGTTTCCAGCGTTGCTCGTCGCTGAGCTTTTTTCTGTAGGACGGCATGGGTTTGTGGCCTTCGGTAATGACGTAGTAAAGCTCGCCGTCGGTGACGGTGCTGAGATGCGGGGCGTCGGTGAGCATTCTGGGCCGTGGGTCGTACATTTTCGCTTGAGGGCCATTTCCCTTCCCCGTTTCGCCATGACATTCGGCGCATTTGTCGAGATAGACGGGAAGGATTTGCTTTGCGGAAGAAGCGGTGTCGAGCGTGAGCGGATTTCTTTAAGAGCTTTGCTTCTTCGGGGAGGATCCAGACGCTGCGATTGTAAGCAGTGAAGGCGACATAGGTTGCGAGAGCGAAAAGGAGTATCAGGAGAATGGCGGCGTTGCGAGTGGAGGACGGCTGCTTTTTTTCGGGCATCGAATAAATTTTCCCACAAACCGCGGAGTGTCTGCACGCGGTGATTCGATGGTCAGGAGCGGAAGGTCAACCAGAGGAGTTCGGCGTTAAGGACTAGGATGGCGGCGGCGACGATCCAGGCGATGACGACGGTAAGGCGTGAGTTGGCGAATTCGCCCATGCGTGTGCGGTCGCTGGTGAATCGAACGAGCGGAATGACGGCGAATGGAAGCTGAAAGCTAAGAATGACCTGGCTGAGGACGAGGAGCATGCCTACCTTGTTTTCCCCGAGGATGCCGATGACGAGGATCGCTGGAAGGATAGCGATGCCGCGGGTGATGAGGCGGCGTAGCCAGGGCTTGAGGCGAATCTGGAGAAACCCTTCCATGACGATCTGGCCGGCGAGGGTACCGGTGAGCGTTGAGTTCTGGCCTGAAGCGAGCAGCGCGCAGGCAAACAGCGTGCTGGCGAGGCTCGCGCCAAGAGTTGGTGTGAGGAGATTGAACGCTTCGCTGATGTCCGCGACGTGGTGAAGGCCGCGGGAATGAAATGCGGCGGCGCCAAGGACGAGGATTGCGGCGTTGATGAAGAGCGCGAAACCGAGGGCGAAGGTGGAGTCGAAGATGGCGTAACGGAGGGCTTCGCGGCGTTGCTTTGGCTCGTTGCCGAAAGCGCGGGTCTGCACGAGGCTCGAATGGAGATAGAGATTGTGCGGCATAACCGTGGCGCCGAGGATACCGATGGCGATGTAAAGCATTTCGCGATTTTTGAAAATTTCGGGGCTGGGGATGAAGCCGTGCGCCGCGGTAGCCCAGAGCGGTCGCGCAAAAAAGATCTCATAGGCGAAGCAGGCTGCGATGGTGAGGATGAGCGTGACAACGATAGCTTCAAGGAAACGGAAGCCGCGGCCCTGGAGCAAGAGAACGATAAGAATGTCGAGCGCGGTGAGGATGACTCCGAGCAAAAGCGGAACGTGAAATAGAAGTTGGAGCGCGACTGCGGAGCCGAGAACTTCCGCAAGATCGCAAGCGGCGATGGCAATTTCGCAGACGACCCAGAGAAAAATCGAGGTCCGACGAGAGTAGGATTCGCGGCAGGCTTGGGCGAGATCGCGGCCCGTGACGATGCCGAGCTTGGCAGAGAGCGCTTGGAGGAGCATCGCCATGAGATTGCTGAGAAGAATGACGCTCAGGAGCGTGTAGCCGAATTGCGAGCCGCCTTGCAGGTCGGTGGCCCAGTTGCCCGGGTCCATGTAACCGACAGCGACAAGATAGCCCGGGCCGGCAAAGGCAAAGACTTTGCGAAGCCAGGAAGCGGTGGATGGAATCGGGATGGTGCGATGGGACTCGGGCAGGGATGGTGCCCCGACGATGGACCGGGATGGGGCGGGAGAGTCGAAGATGGGGTCGGCGGTGCCAGCCATGGTTAGTTAACTATAGTTAATGCTCATACGAAACTACATTTAATACGGACGAATGTCAATGGGACTCGGACATTTTGTGCTTTTGCGGCATGGCGGGTCGGCGCAGGGGCCGACGCGAGTGTGGTACCTTGAGGAGGCAACACGGGGGAGACGTGACGATGAGCGAGCAGCAACCACAACAGCCCGGACAAATGGGGCAGATGCAGATCAAGGCCGACGAGAAGGAATTGCAAGGGCTTTACAGCAATCTGATGATGATTCATCACAGCGTGGAGGAGTTCACGCTGAACTTTATCTACATTTTTCCGAATGGGGCTCAGGGAAAGCTGCTAAGCAGCATGATTGTGAGCCCGGGGCACGCGAAGCGGATTTGGCGTGCACTTGGTGAGAATATTTCGCGGTATGAGGCCCAGTTTGGGCCGATCAAGGAATTGCCGGAAGGGCCAACGCCTAATGTGGGGTTTGTGCAGTAGAAGGCGGTTGAAAGCTGAAGGTTCAGGGTTGAAGGCACAATCCTCCGCCTTCGCGGGTATACATTCAGAAGCCATGCAAGTTGCCGCTCGCAATCCTGATGTTCTCTTGCTCCACGCTATGCGGATCGGCGGTCAGTAGAAACTCATGAACTCGAATTTCTGATTGACGCTCTGCATTCTTGAAAAATTTGTGGACCCGCGAGCTTCCCGTTCGCTTGAACTAGGGCCCGCACGAGACGAAAGACTGCCTGGAGAACTGAGATATTTTCCGAAGGGTGCTGACACCGCTCTGCAAGAGAATCGGAATCTGATCCGGTGAGATACACGCCTTCCGGCACGGAAGAGTCAGTCAAATGCAGGCGAGCATGAAGCCCGGTGACTTCGTGAGAAACCAGATTGATCATTCTGACTTGCGAATCACCAGCAACTACACGCATTTGGAGCACCAGCAGAAGCGAGAAGCGGTAGAGAAATTGCAGTCTTGTACACAAAACGCGGATTTGTACGCAATTGCAAATCAAGCTAAGGCATCGTAAACTGCATAAGTTGTAGTCATTTGCCACGCAATGTTGTGAGGGCCTGTAGCTCAGGTGGCTAGAGCGCGCCCCTGATAAGGGCGAGGTCGGTGGTTCAAGTCCACCCAGGCCCACCATTCAAATCACACACACCAGTAAATACGCGGCTATTCTCACTTTTCCCTTTTTCGGGATCTTCCTCTCGAAACCGACTTGGGTCTGGTGCGTTTCTCCCAAACCGGAATGAAGCCAGCTACTCAAATGGAGTACTTCCGGGTGGCCGGTCACGCTGGCTCAATACGAACGATTGGATAGCTCACGGATACGTGCCTGCGCGTGGGCTTTGCGTTTGGAAGTTAAGGCCGGATTCTTCTTTGAGAGCGCTTTCTGGTAGTCGGCGATCGCATTCTCCTCACTCTTGACTCTTTGTGTGTTTCGAACGGTGTGTTCGGAGGAGCTTGGAACCTGGAGACAAAGTCTGTGACAGCAGAGCAAAATCACGCCGGACATGCCAAGCCGTTGCAAACGAGCCGTACGTCCTCCTCGCTAAGGCCGTTGCAGAGAGGGTTGGTTCCTCTTCGAGGGCAGCCCACATATCAGCCCGGTAACTGGGTCCCACCATCACCCGGCAGCGATAGGCATGATGACGCCGCGCCAGGTCCACAGGCTGTAAGATATCGGCGACTCGATCTCGAAGTACATTCGCAGCTACGCGGATCGCACTTCCTTCAAAACGAGAATCTTCACCATGACGCTTCACTTGAAATTCTGTACCCGTTTCAATTAAGTCTAACCGCGGTTCAACATACAAGCTGGCAAGGCGAGCGAAACGTCGATCTCGCTTCTGCCAGCGGGCAACAGCGGACCAGAACGCCCTAACCCGCGGCGAGCCTTGCGCAGCAACTAATTTCGTTAGACGGTCAGCATTAACCCAAGCCGCGTGTATGCCAAACCAGGTAAGCAGCACTGCTAGAACCCGCAGGTCATATTTTTCGATGCCCTCTATGCTTGCGAACAGGATTGTATCCTCGATATTCGGCTCGGGAATGGGGGGCGCCGCGAAGTTCATGCCGATTCCAACCATGCGGGAGGTGAGTTCGTCCGGCCGAACAAGTGGAGAGGGGGCAAAAGCCCTGCTAAATGCCATGGCCGAGCCTCATCCGAAGATCAGCAAACGTCGCGCGAACATGACCTGGCCAGTCAGGGTTAGCATCCTGTCGCTCCAGCCAAGGCAGCACTTTCTCCAGTTCGTTGATGCTCGGCGCGAGAGCGAGGCAGTCTCCCAGGTCTATACCTCGATCGCAAAGAGCGAAAAGTTTTGCGCAGAGCAGATCCTCTCGGCCGAGACAACGGAGATGAATGGCCGTGCCGGCAAAAACGGTTTGGAGGCGCTCCTCCCATCGCGGCAGAAGGTGACTTGCAAGCGAACTCGGCCCATTGTTCAGCCAGTTATCTTGAAGGGTGCCGCCCTTGGCCCGGATCTCAATGGCAAAGCCACGCGAGGCCTAGCAAATTAAGCGCGGCGCCACCAATCACTACGGCATCGAACTGTAGGCGTCTCTCGGCCAGGTACTGATCAAATGCGAGCAGCATTCTATGTGTCTCGTGCATGGTATCATTATAACAGATACCCGTTAAAACGAGAGAAGAATTTGGAGGGCGACGGCTCGTGTCTCGCTGTTCGCCACGGCTTTAGGTGACATATACGGAAGTAGAAATCCCTGATCGATGAGATTTGATGGCCGTGCTGATTGCTAGGTGCGGGGGGCAACGACCTCAATACTGATAAGGGCGAGGTTGGTGGTTCAAGTCCACCCAGGCCCACCCTTTATCACCTATGTGTCGGGTCGTTCACATAAACACGCGTCTATCAGGCACTGAGATTTACGTCCGCTAGCGGTCCACGTTGTCTAAGACCCAGATGCTGCCGGAACGGTCTTCCATCGCCAGCACGAGTTTGTCCTGGGTCAGCGAAAGTTCGACGAAGTTAATCTTATCTGGGATCATCAGGTTCGGGTTCTTGAATGCAGTCACTTGGAAGGCTTCTCCAACTGGCTGTCCGTTAATTGAATCGAAGCGGATTCCCCAGACATTGAAAACGCCACTCCGAGAGGAAACGAAGTAGATCGTCTTCCCATCGGGAGACCAACGAGGCTTATCGTCCCAATATCTGCCGTCTGTAACTCGGACCCACACTCCACCCAAAGCGGGCATCACGTAAAGAGTGGATTCTACTTTGGGTGATTCTCTGGCGGCTTCGAAGACAATCCATTGACCATCCGGAGAATAGTGCGGCTGAGCGAGGTCATAGGTTGGGTGGGAAGTAATGTTTCGTGCCTCAGGTCCTCGAGGTGATCCTGTGACTATGCCAGGCATCACCGAGATGCCCCACCGGTGACTATCGCTATTCTCGAGAGTAATCAGAAGCCGCTTGCCATCGGGGGACCAGTCGAACGGTACCGGGAACCTTGTGCTTAGTGCGGTAAGCGCCTCTTCCCTGTTGTTCTGGCTGGACCAAATCATAATCTGCTTACTGTCGGGCGAGGATTTGTCTTCGCGCAAATAGGCAAGGCGTGTTCCATCGGGCGACCACTGCGGAAAGGCACGCTGGTTGTCGTCAGCTACGATGGGCGCTTCCCTGTCATCTGACAGCGATTTTACCCACAAATCCCATTTGCCTCCCCGCACACCGCAATAAGCCAACTTCTTACCGTCTTGCGACAGGTTTTCTGCCCAGGCCTCTACGCCAGGCGAAGTCAGCGCTTGGCCCGGACCCCGAAGCCGCCCACGTGTAGCATCGAATGGAAATAGCCAAGCCCGAATGCGCCGGGTTCCCCCTGTAAAGGCTAATTTCCTGCCATCGGGGGAAAGCGCCAGCCGAGAGTCATACTCTGGTCCTGTCGTCAGGCGCTCAATTGCGGTGGCCTTCAACGTGTTTGGATCGACGGACATCTTCCACAAATTCCTGGCACCTCGAAATACACGCTCGAAGTAAATCGCCTCTCCCAAAGGCGACCATGAGAATTCCAAATCCATTCTCGATTCAAAATCCCCGGCGTTTGCCAATACATCTCCAAACTGTTTGATAATCTTGGGGGCGATTTCCGATCGAATTGCGTGTCCGCCTATAGCGGGCATTGTCCAGAAACTGGGGTCTGCACCTTGTTCCCATCCCCAAAACGAAATCCTCTTGCCATCCGGGTGCCACGCGGCTGAAATCACGAAGATGTTCTGACCGTGATCAAATTCGGCCAACACCCTTTGCGGCGTTCCTCGGTCAACGTCCATCACAAATGTGCCGTCCGAAACCATCCACGTGGAATATGCGCGGAACATAATCTGTGAGTTGTCCGGAGACCATCGAGGGTAGTATCCAAAGGATGAGATCTTGCGTTCCAATCCCGCGCCGCCCAGTGCGGGGACGATGTACAGTCCGCCCTCATCGTTTTCGGAGCGATATGCGATGTACTTGCCATCGTGTGACCAGTCCGGCTGCCAGTGGTGCCCCGGTCCCTTAGTAATCTGTATAGGATCGCCGCCGCTTACCTGCTGCACCCAGATATCGAACTTCCCGCCGCGGTCCGAGCTGTAGGCGATGTATCGGCCGTCGGGTGACCATGTTGGCTCGCTCTGCAGGCCATCATCGAAAGTGATGCGAGTGAGCATGCGTTGTGGAGGTGGCCTTGGAGTTTCGCTACGCTTGTAGATCCAGAGGCCTCCCGCCACCAGCACGATAACCGTCCCAAGCAGGCCCGACGCTAGGAGTGGCCTCGTTCTTGCCACTGATTTGGCCTCACTGATTGAGCGATTTTCCGGCGTGTGCGTCACTGCGGCGGCAGCGGTTCCATTAACTGTAATGGGAGCGATGAATCGATATCCCCGCCGTGGCAGAGTCTCGACGAAGCGCGGACTCTCCGCCGAATCTCCCAGTGCCTCACGGATCTTGTTGATTGCGGTGTTCAGGTTGTGATCGACGTCAACGAAGGTGTCCGGCCACAAGCGCTTCTGAAATTCCTCTCGGGTGACAACTTCGCCGCGTTGCTCCAGCAGGATGGCGAGAATTTGAAATGGTTGACCGCCGAGTTTCAGTTTTACGCCAGATTTGCGCAGTTCTCCCGACAAAAGATCAACTTCAAAGACCCCGAATCGGACGTACCTGGAAGAGTCCGCTGTAGCCAAAAGCGCGAACCTCAATTGTCGCGATTCTAACATCTAGCACATAACAAACAAGTCTCTGAAACCGAACCCAATCTCCAAGACTGCTCGCAACTCCTGTTTACTCAAATATTTACGTACTGAAAAATTACCAAAGGACCTTGAGACCTTTGTATAGGCTGAATTTCTCATCGCAAGTCATCACCGGGATCTCTTCCGACAAAGCCTGGGCAATGATTTGACGGTCGAAGGGATCCGCGTGCAGAAGCGGCAGATCGAAAAGAGAGAATGCATGGTTCGCAGTGTACGGCAGTACGCGAAGGTCCAGGTCCTCAAGTGCGCGGCGCATGTCCGCTGCAGAAAATTTTAACTTCCCGCGGGCCGCTTTGATGGCGATTTCGGAAAGAGAAATTGCGCTCAGTTCAAGGATGTTTTCTGTATTCTGCAAAATGGCAGTCGCGCGCTTGGTGAACCGTTCTGGTGCCTCAACAGCGAAAATCAACGCGACCGTGTCCAGGAGCAACCGCACCTAGTCTCGCCCTTCCACAAAGGCGTCGGCTTCGTCGTCCGACATGGGTTTCCACCAGTCGATATCGAGAATCTGAATTTTGCCTTTCAGTGTCCCGAGCTTCCGCTTTTTGCGACTAGGCTTTTTTGTTCGGATGATATCCACTGCAGGCACACCCCGGCGGTAGATGGTCACTGTTTCGCCATCCTCGACAGCCTTGATTAGCTCGGGAAGCTTGTTCTTGGCATCCGCCACGCTAACTTTCATAGTCTCGATGATAGCTATCTAATATAGCTATGTCAACCGTACGCTCGCTCTCCGCCACCCTCCCTAACCAAGAAAAATCGGCGCTCGTCCTCTTCAAAGATCCGTACCACCGGTAGGAGACCGACGACCGCAATACTGATAAGGGCGAGGTTGGTGGTTCAAGTCCACGCAGGCCCACCATTTTTTCAGGGGTCCAGACCGGAGACATGGGTTACACAACGTACCGGCTACATAGGTAACACTTTTGGGCCGAACGGATTGGCAAGCGGTTCCAGCACTCGCGTATCCAGATCGAAGTACCCCAAATCATAATCCATAAAGCTTACCAGCCAGATGTCATCGTGAACTTCTTTGATGCCCACCGCCTGACCAGCAAAGACCGTACTGAAATTAATTTTCTTGTGGCCTAGACAGATGCGGCCGCAACGCGTGACCACGATGGTTTTATCGTGGAGGGGATAGTCGATGCCAGTTGCTTAAGCTGTGATGCAGATTGTGAAGCCCGAACCTCTTGCCGTCCTCGATGTGCGCTCCGGCTTTCTTTGCTGCCTGCTTAAACTTCTCAAAGAGGGGCAATCTGGCGGGGTGGCTACACAAGTATATATGCCTTCATCCTTGGCAACGCGGGTCCACAGGTGCGATGATTAATAATTATTAACGCCTATCATTATAGGCTTTATACATAAATATAGTATTAAAGTCTTTAAATATAGGCTTTAATTGTATAATAACAAAAACAGTTACAACCTATAAATACAGGCTTTATTGCGCTAAACAGCCATAAGGCCTATAATTATAGGCTATGAGCTCTATGCAATTTAAGTCGCCGCAGGAACTGCAAACCGAGCTGGGCCGGCGGATCCGGCAGTTGCGTTTGTCCCGCAATATTGATCAACGAGCCGCTGCGGAGAAGGCCGGAATTGCGCGAGCGGCATTGCAAAATCTTGAAGCGGGCCGTGGCTCGTCGGTACAGACACTGCTTCGCACGTTGAAGGCGTTGAACTACCTCGAAGGCATCGAGATGCTGGCCCCGCAACCAACTGTAAATCCGCTCGCGCTTCTGAAAACGAAGACTCCGCCCCAGCGAGCGCGTCACCACCGCTTAGCGCGGCCAAGGAAGACGAATCCTTGAACATCCCAGTCATCGAAGTTCGCGCCTGGGGAACGCTGGTTGGAGCTTTGGCACCAGACCCGAAGCTCGGCTACTACGCATTTGCCTATCATCCGTCATGGCGTCGCCTGGGAATTGAACTCGCTCCCATCATGATGCCGGTGACAGATTCCCGAGAAACATTTATCTTCCCGAGTCTGCCGGAGGCCACGTTTCGGCGACTGCCCGCAATGCTTGCGGACACGCTTCCCGACGATTTCGGTAACGCGCTGATCGATGCTTGGATGGCGAAGCACGGAACCAAAAAATCGGATGTAACGACGCTCGATCGGTTGGCCTACATGGGGAAACGTGGCATGGGAGCGCTCGAATTCAAGCCGACACTGGGTTCACGCCGCGAAAGCGCGGCGCCACTCGAGATGAAATCGCTTGTCGAAGAGGCCAGAAAGGCGATGGAGGGCGATCTCTCTGCGGACGCCCATGCCAAGGCGGCTTTGGCGAACATTATTCGAGTTGGCACATCGGCGGGCGGTGCGCGCGCCAAAGCGGTCGTCGCCTGGAATCCGGCGACAAATCAAATCCGGAGCGGTCAGTTCGATATTGCCTCCGGGTTCGAACCTTGGATTGTCAAGTTTGATGGAATCGGAAAAGATTTCGAGCTTGGAACGGGTGGAGATTACGGCCGTACGGAATATGCCTACCACAGGATGGCGAGGCAGGCGGGAATTGTGATGTCACCGTGCCGGCTGCTTGAAGAGAACGATCGCGCCCACTTCATGACGCGGCGCTTTGACCGGGATGTGGTGCAGGGCAAGACAATCAAACACCACGTGCAGACACTCTGCGCGATGAATCACCTGGATTACAAGCAGCGCGGCACGCACGCCTATTCCCAGCTTTTCATGACCGTGTCGGAGCTGGGGCTTGGCGACGATGCAATACAGCAGACGTTCCTGCGGATGGCTTTCAATGTCATGTCCAGGAACTACGATGACCACACGAAGAATTTTAGCTTTCTCCTCAAGCAGGGCCAGGGTTGGGAACTGGCCCCCGCATACGACGTAACGCACGCGCACAACCCGAGAGGGGAATGGACGTACCAGCATTTGATGAGCGTCAACGGGAAGTTTGATGAAATTACTAGAGCAGACTTGCTGGCGGAAGCTGATCGATTTGGCGTGCCGCGGAGGCGCGAATTGCTTGGAGATGTTCGCTCGGCGCTCGACAACTGGACAGAACACGCAAAGGCAGCAGGTTTGAGCCTGGGCAAGACCGACGAACTTTGTCGCGACTTCCTGCTGTTATAAGAGACCGTGGCGAGCGGCCCACAAGTGGTTTGCCTCACGAATAGCATGACCCGCCAGAAGGTTCAGATGGACAGCTTCGGCGGAGCCTGGCGAGGCTGCCTCCCAACGCGGTGAGATAGTCCGCCTTGCGCCGCTAGTCTTTCATCGCCGTCTTCCTGCGCGTAAAGATCGAGCGTCGTGACGTAAGATTCCTCCCTGAACCGTTTTAGGCTCGGCTGTTCCTAGGAGTATTCCCGTACGGGAACTTCATAAACTCTTTCGTACAGGGAACAAGTATATGTTCCCGTACGGTAACATACTGTTGACATTCAACCCCGAGAAGCTAAAATATTGCCGTACGGTAACGTCTCTAGATGGGGCGAAGGCTATGAAATATACGCCACAGGACATAGGCAAGTCTCGTTCGCAAGACCCGCAAGGGCACTTGGTGTGACGCAAAAGGCGCTCGCCCTGACCTCCGGCACGGGTCTGCGATTCATCGTAGAACTCGAAAAAGGGAAAGAGACCGCCGAAATCGGTAAGGCTTTGACGATCCTCCATACCCTCGGCATTCAAGTAACACTTAACGCCGCCAGCGGCGACAAATCGAGGATAGGGCAATGGCGCGCATGCTCGATGTCTATCTGCATGAACACCTGGTCGGCCATCTCATCCAGGACGACGGCGGCCAGATGTCATTTGAGTATCTCGAAAGCTGGCTTGCACAACCAGGAGCCGCAGTCTTGTCGCAATCCCTGCCGCTGCGGAAAGAGCGCTTCCCGGCGAAGGAATGCCGAGGATTTTTCGGCGGCATTCTGCCGGAAGAGAGCAAACGCGAAATCATTGCTCGCAATCTGGGTATCAGCGCACGCAACGATTACGCCATGCTTGAACAGATCGGCGGCGAATGCGCGGGAGCGGTGACGTTCATTCCCTCAGGGCAGGAGTTGCCCAAGCGCGATCACCACTACCGGAAGCTTGACGCGAAGGAACTGGCCGGAATTCTCAGAGAGCTGCCCAAGCGGCCTTTGCTCGCGGGCGAGAAAGGCATTCGCCTTTCGCTGGCTGGCGCACAGGACAAAGTCGCCGTGCGTATAGAAGGCGGAGAAGTTTCGCTGCCCTTGGGCGGCGCGCCCAGCACCCACATCCTCAAGCCGGCGGTCGATCGCTTTGCAGGTGTAGTGTCCAACGAAGCGCTATGCATGACCCTTGCGGCGCGCATGAATCTTCCCGCAGCGAAAGTGGAAACCAGAAAAGTCGAGGATGTCGAGTATCTAGTAATCGAACGCTACGACCGGAAGCATGAAACGATTGGCGGCCGCCAGGCGTCGAGCGCCTTCATCAGGAGGATTTCTGCCAGGCCCAGAACATCGTCTCTGAACTGAAATACCAGAAGGAAGGTGGGCCGTCATTCAAGCAATGCTTCACCCTGCTGCGCAACGTTTCGACCACACCGGTCATTGACCTTGCGAATTTTCTGGACGCTGCGATTTTTAACTATCTCATTGGCAACAACGACGCGCACGGCAAGAACTTTTCACTCGTATACCCGAACAAGGAAATCAGACTGGCGCCCCTCTACGATGCGATCAGCACGATTTACTACCCAGAACTGAGCGCCGACATGGCTATGCGGATCGGGCGTGAATACTCATCGGGCAAAGTCACGCCAAAGGATTTCGAGCAACTGGCGGGGGATGCGGGCCTTGCTAAACCGTTTGTCCGCCGACGAATTCCCGAGTTGGCCACAGCTGCGATCGAAGCTCTAGATAAAATAAGTATCACGGAGAAAGTCTCTAACGAGGTTGCAGGCCTCATCGGCAAGCGTTGTACGCGCGCGCGGGAAGAATTTCGCGCTTAGTCCGAGCGTCATCCACACGAGCTCCGACGCACACCACGCACCGTCGCCCCAAAGCGGTCTTTGGACATGCACCTACAGGCATCGAGCCACAAATTGCGCGCTCCTATGCGTGTAGCGTGAAGATGAACCTTCTCTGGGGACACGCCGAGCTTGGCACCTATGCGCAGAAATCCACCCAGCCCACCAAAAGAAATGAGGTACCGGATGTTGTCCAGAAAACCTCGCCCCACAATACAACCCACACCGCAAGCCTTTAAGGATGGTTGGGACTAACGCGAAGGTAGGCAAAGAGCAATTGTTTGCCGCTTGGATGATGGCTCCCGCCGCTTGGTTCGACGGTCACAAAAACGGCATCTATGTCCGCGAGCGTTTTGGGGTCTTCGGCTTTCAGAACCCAGCGTTTCTTGCTGGCGTTGTCTTCATAGAGGATGCCGAGGTTCAGAGCCTGCCCTTTGTCAGGTCCCCTTCTGCCCCAGGCTTGAAACGTGTTCGCGTTTTTTGGTCCCGGCTGGGAGTCGAGATCGTAGGCGTAGAAGATGAGTGACTTCCCTTTCGTAAAGAAAACCCGCCCGTAGGTCTTGTCCGTCCTGCCTGTTCCTGCCACGTCGTGAACGTCAGCGACGTAAAGGTCTCTAGCGCCCATCAACTCCCGAATGTCGCGGTCGTGCTCGAGCAACTCCTGCTGTTTTGTGACTTCTGCCTGTTTCTGGTCGAGGGCCAGCTCCCGCTCGCGTACGAGCTGCGTAAGATCCGCAACTTTCGCTTCTAGCGCCGTTGCCCGGAAAGCGACTTCCTGCCGTCGTGTCGTCTCCTCGTCAATCGTCTTCTGAAGTTCCTGTAGTTTCACTTGGGCAGCGGCGATCTGCTCATCCCGCTTTGCGTCCGTCGCTGGCTGGGTGGATGGCGTGGCTTGATTGGTCGTCGCGTATTCCGCTTGCAAGCCGCCGACAATTTTCCTCTGCTCTGCCAGTTGCCGTTTTAGCTCGTCAATCACTTTGCCGTCTTCGGCTAGCTTCGCGACAAGTTGCGCTCGCTCATAGCCTGCATCGCTAGATTGCTCTTCAAGGGAACCGACCGACTCTTTGACCGGCTGGGCGGGCGTCAGCGCAACGTTTACACCTCTGCGGTACGCGGTAATGCCCAAAGCAAGCGCCAGCAGTACAGCCGCAGCAAATGGCATCCAGACTTCCCGCCAACGAATTTCGGACGGGCGGTAGGTAAATCGCTGGCCCTTCTTTCCCTCGCCCTGCGGTCCCGGGCCGGCTTTCGCTCTACCCTGCAGCAGAGTCTTGCTGATCGAGCCGTTTGAAGAACGCTTGTTCAGCCTCTGCAGTCGGCCACGCGGCAGTCTTCCTCGTCCTGTGGGGCCAGCCCTTCGGCCAGAGTTGCGAGGCCCAACTGAGCGACCATCTCGTATTCGCTCATTGCCAGCCGGCAATCTCTGCAACCGGCAAGGTGTTCATCGAGTCTTGCCCGCTCCTCGGCCGTCAGCTCACCCGCCGTCGCGGAAGCGCACAACTCCAGAAATTCCTCATGCGGACGCATTGTTCAGTGGTCTCGACTTCATACCGGAATTCTGCTTGTAGCACACCGCCTATCGCCTGCTCAACCCATCTCCGGTTAAATGCTTGCGGAGCTTTTCCAGACCACGATAGTGATGGTGGCGAATGCTGGCGTAGGACTGACCCAATTTCTCGGCAATCTCCGCAAAGTTATAGCCCTCGAAAAAGTGCAGCCGCATCGTCTCGCGTTGCTCTTGCGCTAAGTGAACCAAGAACTTCCTTCCAGCCGCTTCTCCCGAATATCCCTTCTACTGTCTGATCGTAGTCTGAGTTGCAGTGGGTGAGAGTTGCAATTTTCTTCCGATATAGCCTCGTACAAGCCTAGAGATCTAAGTTTCCTTCTTCGAAGGAAGGCTTGTGTATATGCAATTTGAAACAGCCAAGAGCGAGCAGAGCCCTTAGAAGAATCGTACAAATCGCGTTTTACAAAGACATAGAGAAAAACTTCCTGAACAAGGTCTTCGGCTTCCGCTGCGTCTCGAAGAACGCGCTTTCCAACAGCGTGGATGGCCCTAGCGTGCCTCCTAAAAAGACAGCCAATTGCATCCTGCCCACCATTTCGAAGCATTGCCATCAGCGTTTCGTCACTGAATTGCTCCGATGTTGAGCGATTCTCATGAATGAATGCCGGCCTGAAACGCCTGCCCTTTGACAGCCCAAACGGCAAGACTTCTTCGTTCGTACGCGTAGTCGAGAAACTCAAATGGACCTCGAATCCCAGCTTTCGCCCAACCAGCAATAGGCGCAAGTTTGCTAAATGATACTTATAGTCCGTGGACATATCAACAGCAGGATTGACTAATAGCATGTATGTGACTCCTCTCGATATACGAGTTCGGTTTGGAAGAGCGGTCCGAAGTAAGCGCCAGAAACTAGGTGTGTCTCAAGAGGAATTTGCCGACATATGTGGTTTAGACCGAACCTATATGGGTGGCATCGAACGCGGCGAGCGTAACCTTTCATTAATAAATATCGAAAAAATTGCCTTTGGATTTCGCATTACTCTCACCGAGCTATTTCGAAACATTTGATCAGCGTGCGTCTGCATAGTCCCGATTACTGAGGAGCGCGATTTGCAAAGAATCCGGACTCAGCAAAGGCAAAGCGCTCTTGCAAGGCTTTCTATTGACGGTAAGTAAGTGCCCTTTTACAGTTGCGGCATGTCGCGAAAAGTCATCCTGGGATTCGGAATCAGCATCGACGGTTACATTGCGCGGCGGAACGGCGCTATGGATTATCTCGTCATCGACAAAGAAGGTGAATCGGTGATGGCGGACTTCTTTGCCAAGATCGATACCACCATCATGGGCCGCAAGACCGCGGTAGGCATGGTGAAAATGCGCCAGAGAGGCGAGATTCCCGAGACGCCGGGCATCACCAATTATGTGATTTCTCGACGATGGAAGCCAGGCAAACGCGACGGATTCGAAGTCGTGAGCGGTTCGCTAACTGCCTTTGTCAGGAAGTTGAAGACGACGCCCGGGGAAGGATATCTATCTCGGCGGAGGGGGCGAATTGGCGCGCAGCTTCTTGCGGGAAGATTTGGTAGACGAGCTCTTCATCGGCCTTGGTCCGATACTATTGGGTGATGGTGTTCCCGGATTTCCAGGCAAGTTCCCGCAGCGCGATTTCAGGCTGACAGAATGCAAGGCATATTCAAATGGATCGGTCGCGCTACGCTATGAACGGATGCGGACTAAGACAGACCTATGATCCGGCCCGCCATCGTACAATAGTACTTCTTCTCCGAGTGGGGCGATGGTGGGCCTGCATTGGGCATGAAATCTTCCGGGCTCCTGCCGGCCTAAGTGCAATTCTTCTGCGTCCTTGCGGCCGCTGGCCGCTGAAGCCTGGTCTTTAGGCATCCACATCAAGGAGGAGTCGCAATGAACTCGAAGTTTCCTGGTGCCGTTCCTGAGATACCTGTGAGAGATATCAATGAGGCGGCGGCTTACTACGAAAGCAATCTCGGATTCACTATGGATTGGGGTGGCCAGGAACTTGGACTTGCAGGAATCTCAAAGGGAAACTGCCGGATGTTTTTGGCAAACTCGGACTATCGAAAGGAATACGGCAACATTGGGCCGGTGTTGACTTGGCTGAATCTGGAAAGCAAAGAGGAAGTTGATGATCTGTACCGACTATGGAGCGAGAGCAAAGCGAAATTGATCTCCGCACCAGAGTCAAAGCCCTGGGGTTTGCACGAGTTTACCGCGGCAGATCCAGATGGCAATCTGTTCCGTGTCTTCTATGACTTTGCAAGTCCGGAAAGCGCCAAGAATACCTAACGCGCTTGTGGTCATTAGTGGACCCCGAAAACGAGGCGCGCTTAAAGAGAATCGTCGGGACATTGTATAGTTCCGCGAGCGGCGCTTGTGTGGCTTGCCGATAAGAGGGTGCGAATGAAGAGCATCTTGATGCTGGTGTGCGGGGCGTTTTGTGTGTTTGGGGGAATTATGCATTCCGTTGCGGGGCTGCCGGCCTTGCAGGCGGAGTTGGCAAAGGCGAGCGTAAGCGCTCGAGCTAGCCCGGGAACTCAGCATCTTTTGGGTGATGGCGAGCGCTTCCGTAGCGACATTTGGGGGGATTCTGCTTACCTGCGGATGGCGAATGAGGAAGCGGGACCATTCCGGATCAACATATGCCCTTTGGGTAGCCGCTTTTCTGGTGCTGTTCAATACTGCGGCGATGATTTGGTTTGGCAAATTTGAAGCGCACTTTTTTACTTTTATTGTGGTGGGAGCCATCGTTGTATTCGCAGCCCTGCCTGAGAAAAAAGCGACGACGTAAAGGCCGAAGTCCGGCTTGCAAGAAAACCAGTAAGGCAAGTCCGGCGCGAGCCGGCCCGCCAGGGAATCAGAACACCACTCGGATTGTCGCAGCTTCCCCGCTATGGGTTGCTCCTCACTTGGGGGCAGACGGTGGTGGCGGCGGTTGAGGCGGCGGGACGAATTTCGAATCTTCAATGGGCACGTTTGTTTGGGAGGATTCGATTTGCACGGCGAAATGATTGCCCGGGCGAGACTGCGTCCAACGGAATGGAGTTTTTACGCCGCCGGAATCGCGGTAGTCGGCGAAATCAATTTGCAATGGATTGAGGCCGAGCGGCGAATCGGTGTAACGAACGAGCCGAAGCAAGAGGCCGGACTGCTGGTCGAGAAAGAGTCGGACGGGCGGCTTGCCCTCCCGGAGGCCGATGACCTGCCAAGTTGCGTGACCGTCTATGGTTTCGCCTTCTTTTGTCTCCAGCTTTGTGAACATGGATGCGAGATGCGCGGGAAGAGCGAGGTCAGAGTCCATGCGGGCGCCTTCAGATTCCTGCGAGTTCATGGGACGTACGCGGCCGGGGATGCTCATCCAGCCATTCTTGCCGTCGTAGGCTGTGACGCTGTCCATATCTTTGCGATGGACGGTGGACAGACGCATGAACGGCGCTTTCGAGTAGACGTCGAACGGCTGCAAGCCCCCGAATGCATTGATGGAACCTTTTTGCACTCGTGAAGTGATTTTATGGAGGGCGTCGGCTCCGCCGACCGCGGCGAGATATTTGTCGAGGAGGGCTTCGGCCTTGGGAAGCGCAGGCTTGTCGGCTTCTTTGCCGGCCATCATTTCTGGCATTTTTTCTTCAGCGGAGATTATGGGAACGGAAACAGGATTCGCCGAGCCGCGATGGCAGGAATAGCAGGTGACTTCGCGATGGCCTTCGAAGTTCTCCTTGTTGATGTTCATCATCATTTCCATCATGGAACGTGCGATTTTCTTCGGCTTCTTGTCGTCTTTGTCGAAGGCGCGTTCGACGTGACAGTGTTCACATTCGACGCCGAGCGAGGCGGAGATAAACTGCATTGCAGGAATAATCTGGTCCGCAGAAACATCTTTCAGCACCTGAATATTCTTGAACTCCTCGGCGGCGGTTTTTCCGGCGGCGGGCGGGGGATTTTGTGCGCGGGCTGAGACGAAGGCGCAGGGAATCACAAGAACCGCGAAAGAAATTGAATAAAGAAGGCTCAGCTTCTTTTGCATTAGACACACCTCAATTAATTCGGAAAAGAGTCTAGCAACACAGACGCGCGCGAGGCGAAACGCGTTTCAGTTGCCAAGCAGATTTTAAGCGCCGAGTTCGCCCTTCTTGGCGAGAGCCGTAATGCGGTCCGCCGCCCGGAAGGCGAGCGCTTCGATGGTCATCGTGGGTTGGCCACGGCCGGATGTGACAAAACTGCTGCCGTCGCACAGGAAAAGGTTTTTCACGTCGTGCGTGCGATGGTCGGAATCGATAACGGAAGTTTTCGGATCGGCGCCCATGCGACAGGTGCCGAGCAGGTGCACGGCGAATTGCTGCTCTTCGATGGGATAGGTCCATTTCTGTTTTGCGCCCGCGGCGTCGAGAATCTGCAAACCGTATCCGTTGAGCCATTTGGCTAGCTTGATGTCGTCAGGGTGGTCTTTGTAGGTCATGCGAAGGGCCGGCAGTCCCCAAGCGTCCTTGAGATCCGGATCGAGCGAAAAACTGTTGTCCTCTTTCGGCAACGAGGTGCCGTGAGAGAACACCTCGACCGTACGCGTGAAATTGTGCGCGATGGTGTCCTTGAATTTCTTGCCCCAGCGCGGCGTGTCCGGAGGCAAGCCGCCGCCCGCAGCAAAGTTGATGGGCGTCAGGTCAAATCGGGCGTCGAGTCCGCCGCCGCCATAGAAGCCGACTTTTTGCGCGTCGAGTTCGTAGAAATCGTGGAGGATTCTGCTGACGGCAAAACCTTTGTAGTCGTTGAGCTGCTCATCAAAGACACCGAGCGAAATGCCGCCGGAGTTGAGCATGAGATTCTTGCCAACAATACCGCTGGAGTTGGCAAGGCCGTCGGGAAACTGTTTCGAGGCGGAGAGCAGGAGCAGGCGCGGCGTTTCGGCGCCGTTCGCGGAGACGATGACGGCCTTCGCTTTCTGCAGATGTACGTTTTTCTTGGAATCGAAATAGATGGCGCCAACGGCGCGACCGCGAGAATCGAGTTCAATCTTATGAACGTAACTGTTGGGACGGATTTCGCAGCGGCCAGTTTTTTCGGCGACGGGAATCATCGAAGCCAGTGAGCTGGATTTGGCTTTTACTTCGCAGCCAAAAGCGAGACAGAAGCCGCAATTGATGCAGGCGCTGCGGCCGGCGCGTGGCTGAGAAAGAATCGCCATTGGCGCAGGAAATGGATTGAGGCCGAGTTTACGCGCGGCGCGTTCGAACAGGACACCGTTTGATTTTGTGGGCAGCGGCGGCATCGGATAAGGCTTTGAGCGCGGCGGATCGAACGGGCTGGCGCCGGCGAGACCGGAGACGCCGACTTCCCATTCGACTTTCGTGTAATACGGCTCGAGGTCGGCGTAGGTGATGGGCCAATCCACGAGGGTTGAGCCCGGAATGGCGCCGACTTTGGTGCGCTCAATGAAATCAATTTCATGGAAGCGCCAGAAATTCGCAGTGAAGTGATTGCTGGTGCCGCCCACGGCGCGGCCGTAAACAAGGACGCGCTGCTGCTTGGCTTTTTCATCCGGCGTTTTGCGGAAAGTGTTTGGCTGCAACTTTGGATGATTGGTCAGCAGGTCTTCCTGCAGGACTTTGATTTCGTCGTGAGAGAACTCGCTTTCGGTCAGGTAAGGGCCCTGTTCGAGTACGACGACACGGAAGCCGTTGGTGGAAAGTTCCTTGGCAAGAATTCCGCCTGCGGCTCCGGAACCGATGATGACGAAATCGACTTCGTCCGAAGTCTGATATTGAACTTTGTCGGCTGTCATTTCTTCCCCGAAGCGACAGGTTGCCAGCCGGGATAGTTCTTGTCGAGATCGCCGAACGGCGCCTGGAAGATATGGCTGTTTTCCCGGCCGATGACTTTCCAGCCGACGCCATCTTTGTTGCCGCGGCGGTCGGAGTCGGGATCGATCAGGAAGCCGGCAATGGTGTGATAACGAATGGTTTCGAAAAAGGGCTGGCTTGCCGAATTCGGCCGGTTGCGGCGGTTGGCGGTCATGCCAGGCTTGGAATTGCTCAGCGCTTCAAGAACGGTGTCCTGCTGATCGGCGGTCGCAGCAGAGAATTTTTTGGTGCCCGAGAATTTTTCCGCAAGGAGTGTCTGCACTTGTTCCAATCCTTCGCGATAGGCCTCTTGCGAATCGGAAGCGAACGTTACGAGCGCGCGGTCAATAAAGTAGACGACGCCAGCTTCTTTTGCGCCGGGAGTTTCATCCGAGGGAATGATTCGCGAAGCGATGGCTTCGACTTCGACGGCTTCCTCGGGCTTGAAGAATTCAAACTTAGCGGCACCCGGATTCGCAGCCAAAGCGTGCGCATGAGAAGCGGCCGAAATCATCATCGGCCATTGAGAGGTAAGCCAAGCGGCGGAAAGTCCGGCGGCGGAAAGAACGAGAAAATTTCTGCGATTCGCGTCGGGAGGCGGACTTGCAGATTCGGTCATGCGAAAGACTTTAAGTCGTGCGGCAACGCTGGTCAATGCAAAATATCCAATGCAATGAAGCGCGCAATGCGATGGAGCGTTGCCGCCCTGGCTACTTGCCAAATTGGCTCGTAACATGCTTTCACTCATGCGCCGGCTCCCTGCCCTCGCCGTTGTCCTGCTGCTCGCCGCGAACGCAAACGCTACCGGCCAGATTGGCCTGAAAATTACCGACGTGGCGTTAGAAGGAACGCGATCTCAGGACCACTTTGCGCGTGTCGAGATCCAGGTAGAGAACAAAAGTACACAAGCGCAGAGTTTTACGCTCAAGGCTTACGAGGCGAGTCTGCTCAACGACGCGCGGCCAGCGACAAATGTTTATGTCCTTGCGCTGACGCTGCGGCCTTCCGAAAAGCGCACCATCGATGTTCCTTTGCGGCTCTCTGGCAATCAATCAAACAGTGTTCTTTTTGCAGAAGCAGTAGACCAAAAAGAAATCCGGCGAGCAAGCGTAGCGAAGTCTTCCTTTCTCGCGGGAGAATTTGCGGATTTGCTTGCGAATAGACCGGTCAGGTACGATACCTCAGGCACAAGAAATCATTCTCTAGGGCGAGAAGAACCAAGAAAACTGCATGGCGACTTTTACCGGAGCGATCGGCACCGGCGGAAAATGGCTGCTGGACAAGATTGTCGGAGCCATTGCCGCGACGGGAATTAATCCAAATTTTCTGACATTTCTGGGCCTCGTGGTGAACTTCGGGGCGGCGGCGATGTTTGCCGTGGGCCGTTTCCGCACCGCCGCGATCATTATTTTCTGCGCGGGATTTTTGGACATGCTGGACGGGCAAGTGGCGCGGCGGCAGAACCGCGTGACGGCGTTCGGCGCGTTTTACGATTCGACCCTGGACCGCTATGCGGACATGGCGCTGTACATGGGCTTGCTGGTGTATTACTCCGTGAGCGGGCGAACGCCGTACGTAATCGTTGCAGCGGTGGCGACGGCGGGCTCTGTGATGGTGAGCTACGCGCGAGCGCGGGCCGAATCACTGATTCCGCTTTGCAAAGTGGGATTTATGGAACGGCCGGAACGGCTGGTGCTGCTGATCATTGGCGGGCTGTTTAACCGAATGGCTGCGGTGCTTTGGGTGATTGCGGTGATTTCGACGCTGACGGTGATACACCGGATCGTTTACACCTGGCAGGAAACACGCGCGGGGCGGATTTTGCCGGGGATCAAGATCAGCTTGTAGCGGTTTCTTCCGCGGTTTCTTCCTTCTGATTTTCCGTCCTGTCTAAAGCCTCATCTACCGGTCCGCTTACGAGGGCATGGATGCGATCGCGGAGAGCGGGAACCTGTTCCTTTGTCATGTTGGACAAGTCCACGGTGTCGTGGAAATGGACGGTGATTTCCGCGGGCCGGAACATCCAGTTGCCAGTGGCGTGATGCTGAAACGAGCCGACAATGCTGACCGGCGTGAGTGGGATGCCGAGCTGCTGCGCCAGGCGGAAAGCACCGAGTTCAAATTTGCCGACGCGACCGTTGCGCGTGCGCTTCCCTTCCGGAAAAACGATGAGGCTCATACCACCGTCAATGGCGTCTTTGGTAAGGCGCCACATGCGTTTGAGGTCCGACGGGCGGCGGACGTCCGGAACGGGGACATTGCCGAAACGCTTCATCAACAGTCCGTAGATGGGAATTTTGAAATGCGATTCGAGTTCCCAGCCGCGGGTGAATTGTGGAATCGCGCAGTAAAGAACGAACGGATCAAAAAGGTTCACGTGATTGGAGATGAAGATACAGGTGCGTTTCGCATCGAAACCGGGCGAAGCGACGACTCTTACGCGCGCGCCCGAAAAAAACACGATTCGGCGGCAGAAGGCGCGCTGGAGCCAATCGTGTTTTTTCGGATCGAAAATGAACGCGAGCACGACGAGGATGGGCACCGAGATGCCGAAATTGAGCAGGCTGACCGCCCAGAGGAACGCGCTGCGCAGGATGAGCCAGACGCGTTTCATATGTACACGTCCAGCGCGCCGGGAAGAATGTCTATCGATTTGCACTCGAGCGCAGCGATTTCGCCGTCGATGAGCACATCGACGGGAACTGGCAAATCGAATTCAACGTGGCGGACGGCGCGGCGCGAGGCGAGCGGATGCTTGATGTGGGTGCCGTCAAACAGGCGCGGCAAGGTGCGGAGAAGCCCGAAGCGCCCGATGGGACCCCAGCGGACAAATTCGATGTAGCCGTCGGTTGAATCGGCGTCCGGCGCAATGAGCATCTTGCCGCCGGTATATTTGGAGTTGTTAAAGGTGAGGAAGAGGGCGCGGCGCTCGTCCCAGTCGGGGTCATCGTCGCAGCGCAGCGTGAAGGCGCGGCGCTTGAGCTGCGCGACGCGGACAAGGACTCCGAGAAGATAGCCAAACGGGCCGAGCGGCTTGAAATAGCGATTGGTGAGAGCGCCGACGTCCGCAGTGAAACCCACGCTGAGAATATTCAGGGAAAAGATTGCGCCGGCACCGTGCGTTAGGCGGACGAGGTCCACGCGGCGCGAGCGGCGCTCCAGCAGAGCGCGAAACGAAGCGTCCGCCCCCTCCTTTGCAAAATCGCGGAGAAAAGAGTTGCCGGTGCCAAGCGGAAGAAAGCCAAGCGAAACGCGTTCCTGCGCTTTGGCACGGCCGAAAATGCCGTTCAGAATTTCGTGGGCGGTGCCGTCGCCGCCGACCGCGATGAATCGGCGATAGCCCTGTGTGTAGGCTTCGGCGGCGAGCTCGATGGCGTGACCGCGGCCGGTCGTCGACATCACATCGACATCGAGGCCTTTTTCGCGCAATTGTTCGAGCGCGGAGGCCGCGCGTTTGGCGGATTTGCCGCCGCCCGCCGCGGGATTGACGATGGCGAGAAAGCGCTCTTGTTGCTGGGACATGGCTACAGGGGAAGTATCGCAGAGGCGCGGTCAAGTTGCGCGAGGCGTTCGGCGAGAATGTTCCTTTTTATCTTGAGCGAGGCGGTGCGGGGGAAATCCTCGTCGAGCAGGACGATGCCGTGGACGCGCTTGTAGTTCAGCAGGCGATTGTTGCGCGCGGTGATATCGCTGCGCAGCGTGCCCGTCAACGACTGGCCGTTTTCGAGATGAAGAGCGAGGATGAGCTGTTCACCGATCATGGAGCGCTTCGGCCAGACGTAGTTTGCAGCAAAGACGCAAAATTCCTTAACCGGCAGACTTTCAAAGACGGCTTCGATGTCTTCGGGATAGATATTCTTCCCTTCCTCGGTAACGATCATGTTTTTCTTGCGGCCGGAGAGAATGAGGTGGCCGGTGGGATCGATGCGGCCGAGGTCGCCGGTCTTGAGCCAGCCACTAGAGAAAGCTTCGGCGGTAAGTTCGGAGTCGTTGAGGTAGCCGGACATGACGGTTTTGCTGCGGACGTAAACTTCGCCGACCCCGTCTTCGGCGGGATCGACGATTTTGAGTTCCATGCCTGGGAGCGGTTTGCCGACAGTGTCCGCACGAAATGGATTCAGATCGTTTACGGTGATGGCTGTGCCGGCTTCGGTGAGGCCATAACCGTTGGCCACGGGAATACCGAGGTCGTAGAAAAACTGGAGCGTCTGCGGTTCGGTGAACGCGCCTCCGACGATGATGGCGCGAAGTTCCCCGCCGAAGTTGGAGTGGACTTGCCCGAGGAGTCTGCGACTGAGTCCAAGACGCGGTTTGCTTTTTGTGAAGGCTTTGTTGAGCGCGACAAGAAAATTGAAGATCCTGCGCTTGCCGGACGGAAGCTCGTCGAAGCGCGCTTGCAAGCCTTTTTGGAGATTTTTCAGGACGAGGGGGACGAGGCTGACGTAGGTGATTTTGTATCTCGAAAAAGCTTCGCGGACAAATTCCGGGCGCAACGTGCGCAAGTGAACTACGCAAGCTCCGCAAGTGAACGGACCGAAAAAACCGACCATGAAATCAATCGCGTGATTCGTGGGAAGAATGCTCAGGTAGCGGACGCCGGGCCAGAAAGGGTAAAGAGAGGTGAGCGCGACACACTGCTCAAGATAATTTTCGTGCGTCATCATGCAGCCCTTGGGGCGGCCGCCGGTGCCGGAAGAGTAGACGATCGAGGCAATGTCCTTGCGTTCGCGGGGAACAAAGACCGGTTCAGCAGGTTTGCGAAATTCTTCCCAGCGTTGCGCCCCGGCAAGATCAGCGTTCGCAGGGGCTTCGGTAACAAGGATCAGCTTCACGTTTTCGGCAGCGGAGAGTTCCTGTGCGGCGGCGAGTTGACGCCAGATGGGATATTCCGTGACGAGAACCTTCGCCCCGGAATGTTTGAGCAATTGCCAATGCTCGGCGGCGGTAAGTTTGTAATCGAGGGGAACGAGCACTCCTCCGGTAAAAAAAATGGCGTACGCCGAGATCAGCCACTTGGATTGATTGGTCATGATGATGCTGGCGCGGTCGCCAGCGGAAAAACCGGAGTCCTGCAAAGCGCGAGCTAGCAGATGACCGCGATCCTGGAAATTCTTGTAGGTGAGGCGTTCTTTTTCCCGCTCGCGGTCGGCTTCGATGAGACACGTTTCCCCGGAAAAAGCGGCGAGCGCGCCCTGGAGCGCGGCGCCAATGGATTGATATTTGGAAAGGTCAAGCATTACAAGCGGGACTGGATGCGCTCGGCGAGCGTGCGAAAGTCGCTTACGCCCTGGACTTCGTAATCGGGCAACTCGATTCCGAAGTGATTTTCGAGGCGCGAGAGGAGTTCGAGCGCTTGGAGGCTATCGATGCCGAGCTTTTTGAAGAAGTCGTCAGACGGCGCGAGCGACCCTGCGGGCACGTTGAAGTGCTTGCTGGCGAGGTCTACGACTTCCTGCGTGGTTTGTTCGAGGGTGCGCATGCTTTTATGAATTTATCATTGTCCGGGCAAAGAAGAAAAATCGATCGCAACGCTTCGAGCTAGGGCAGATAGGGCATTGCGTCGCTAGATTCAACGAATTTCTTAAGGGCGGCGAGAACGGCGGGGCGCGCAAAAAGATCACAGAACAGCTCTACTTCTTGTTTTAGTTCCGCGTACGGAACCGGCTTTATGAACTTCTTGGCGACGGCGCGCGTCGTAGCGTCAAATTTTGTGATTTGAGCAGCGGTCGCACGGGCGACTTTGAGCGATTCGCCTTCTCCGGAGAGCTGCGCAACGAGACCGACGGCTTGCGCACGAGCGGCGTTGACACTGCGACCAGTGAGGAGCAGATCCCGGACAAAGCCGTTACCGAGGTCGCGCTTGAGGCGCGGAATTCCGCCGAAGCCCGGGATTAGTCCAAGACGCAATTCGGGAAAGGCGAAGCGAGCCATTTTGTCCGCAACAATAATGTCGCAGGTGAGCGCGAGCTCGAGACCACCACCGAAACAAACACCGTGCACCGCAGCAATGGTCACAAAGGGCGCGGCGTCAATTGCGTTGGCCACGGCGTGGACGCGTTCCACAAAAGCGCGCACTCCAGCGTTGCGTTCTTTTTCCGGAAGAGCGATTGCGCCGTGATAAAGTTCGCGCAGGTCCGCTCCCGCGGAAAAGCCGCGTTTTTGTGCGCTGGAAATGATGCAGGCAGCCGTTTCCGATTCGAAGGATTTCGAGGCGGCGACAAATTGCTCGAGTTCTCCGAGCAGAATCGTGCCGATTTCGTTGGCAGGCTCACGATCGAGCGTAACTTCAACTACGCCATCGCGCCATTCCCAGCGGAGCGCTTTGCCGGAAAAACTTTTCATGCTTTGGCTTTCCTTCCGTACATGGCGGCGATCTCCGCGGCAAATCGCGCGTTGATCGCGTCGCGCCGCAGTTTGCCATTGGCTGTGAGCAAGTTATTCTCCGCCGTAAAGGTTTGTTGCAACACCACAAAATTGCGAATCTGGCGGTAGTGGGGCAGCTCGGGATTCACTTTGTCGAGCGCGGCCTGTACTGCCTCCTCTGCAACATTTCCCGACAGCAGCGCACAAAGGTAGCCTTTGCCATTCCCGACGAGGACGACCTGCTGCGCAGAGGGAAGAAATTGCGCGATACGGTCTTCGATTGGTTCTGGAGCGATATTGTGGCCGGAATTGAGAATGATGAGATTCTTGATGCGGCCGATGATGCGCCAATTGCCGCCGACATTTACTTCGCCTTGATCGCCAGTGTGAAACCACCCATCCTGCATGGTTTTCGCGGTTTCCTCGGGACGATTCCAGTAGCCGGCGAAAAGATTTGGACCGCGCACGAGGATCTCTTCCTGTTCACCGATGCGCATTTCGATTCCAGGAACTGCTTGGCCGACGTGGCCCGGTTCGAGGGGCACGGCCGGGTCATCGAGCGTGCAGATGCCGGTAGTTTCAGTAAGGCCGTAACCTTGCATGACGGGAATCCCGAGCATTAGAAAAAACTGCTGCGTTTCGGAAGCCAGTGGAGCGGATCCGCAAATCAGCGCCATTAAATGAGAGCCGAAGCGCGCGCGAATTTTACCAAAAATGAGCAAGTCGCCGAGGTCTAGCCAAAGAGCGTCCAGTGCGCGGCGGCTGCCTGATTGGCGGCGCTGCCACGCTTGTCTCGCGCGGGAGTAGAGCGAGCGAATCGGCGCGATCTGCTTGGAGATATTTTCCTCGACGCCGCGGCGGACGCGCTCAAGCAGCGTCGGCACGTTGAGGAAGTAGTTGGGCGCGGCTATGCGGATCTCGTCGGCGAGTTTGTTGAGATCGGTCGAGAGCGTGAATTCGGTTACGCGCGTAAGCCCGGAGAGCATCACGATCCAGGACGCCGCAAAATTGAGCGGCAGGTAGTGGAAAATGCGATCGGGCTCGCGGCGGCCAGCCATCAATTGCGCGAGACGTTCGGTCGTGCAGCCGATCATGTGCGTGAGGTTGCCGGTCGTAAGGCAGACGCCTTTGGGTTCGCCGGAAGTGCCGGAGGTGTAGATGATGGCGACAAGATCGTCGTCGCTTCGCAAAAGTGGAACACTCTCGACAGGACGATCGGGCGATTTGCCTCGAATTGCGTCTTCAAAGAGCAAGACGGCTGGAGTATCGCTCCAGGTGCTGGCGATTGCGGCCGCGAGCGATTCGTCTCCGGCAAGCAGCAGGCGCGCGCCACAATCCTTGAGCATCACGACGAGATCGGAAGCGGCCTGGCGCGAATACAGTGGTACGACGATGGCTTTTTCCGCCATGAGTGCGACATTGCAGACGATCCACGAGACAGAATTCGCGCCGAGTAAAGCGCAACGGTCTCCCGGCTGAATTCCGCGGGCGCGCAGGCAGGAGCGAACGCTTTGGACCTTTTCCAGCAGTTCCCTTCCCGTGACGGATACAATTGCCTCGCCTCGCACTTCGCGCAAGACAACGCGATTCGCTGAACGCTGTACTTGTTGGAAAATTGTTTCAAGGAAATTCGGCATCGGCGATCAGCGCGCCACGGCCATCGCCGCGTCGGAGCTATCGTAGCGCTCTGCGAGTTCGACAAGGGTTTCGCCGAGCGGCGGCAGATAGTCTTCCCAGCTGCGAACACCGACTTGCAGGGGAAATTCAGGGTAGTCGCGGCGCACGATGTCTTCGAAAATCACGCCCATTCGCGCCATGACTTTCAGGTTGCCGACGACCGTTCTGGCTATGCCTTCGCGAACCGAATCCGCTTCGGCGACAAGCGTTTCCATGATTTGCAGCAGCTTGGGGCCGAGATCGGGTTCGTCCACTGTCAGCAAAAGATGCTGGTGGCCACGTTCGCGCATGAGGTTCCTGATGCGCTCGTCCATCGTGACACCTGCCGACGCTACAAGGCTCGGCATGCAAGTGACGATGCCGTGATAACGCGAAGAGACCATGTAAGCGCACTGGCGCAGGATCGAGACGATTTGATACATGTCGTAATCGTCCGAGGTAAAAATCGGCGTGCCGGGAATTTGCGCGGCGATGTCGCGACAGGCGACGGCGTCCAGACGCTCCATCGCCACGAGGATCGTGAACACTTTGTGCTTTTGCTGAAACGCCTTGGTGGCTTCGATGTAGCCGGCGATGTATTTCTTGTACTTGCGGTCCACTTCCGCGCCGGCTTCATGGAAATAGACGGTGCGATACTGGCTCTGTTTGTAGGCACCGGTGGTAACGCGCGCTAGATATTTCGCGATGGAAGCCTTGACCGGCCAGACAAACGGATGAATCGGGCACAGAACAAGAACGGGAGTTTTTTCATCCCACCCCGCTTCGCGCAAAGCCTTGCGGCCGTACGCGGCAGGATGCGGCGCAAAGGTCCAGGCGGTGTCCGTGCCGAGTTCGGTGGAGATGCCAAGCTTGCCGAGAACGGCCTGCGATTCGGGGTTGCGCGTGATCACCAGCGAATCCTTCACATACCTTGCGCACATTTTTTCGATCAGCGAATCCATGTGACCGGCTTCGGCGCCGTAGCCGACCGAAATCTTGTTTTCCGAAGAGGCAAAGCCGAGCGAACCGATCATCATGGTGGTCAGCGCGTTTGCGAATTTGCTCTTGAACATGGAGCCTTCACACGCAATCACACCGTGATTTTTTCTGGTTTCGCGGTACAGAAACGGCGGGAAAACATCCGGCAGGAAAACCTGTTTTGTTCCTTCGAAATAGCCTTTCGTGCGGTCAAAGCCCTGCGTCATCACGCTGAAATCGGTGTTTTGAGGGCCGAGAACGTGGCGAATCTGGCGGATCATTTCGTTGACGCGCACGTCCGAACCGGTGTTGCGCGTGCCGTTGTAACCGGCGAAGAGCAGCTTCAGTTTTTCGCCGGGCTGCCAGCGCTTGCCGCCGCCAAGCATCCATTCCAGGCGCGTCATTTGGATCAGTGCGCTGACCCACATCACCAGAATAAAATCGGTCATGCCCCGCTCCCGCTTGCGCTTTTTGCGGCGGCGCTTTCCGCCGGCCAGGGTTTCGCCGGGTAGCGAAACCGGTTCGCGCGGCTGAACCGCAAAAGGGGATAGGCGTAGGAGGAAAATTTCGCCGGCGCTTCCCCGCCCAATTCTGCCACTACTCGCGAATTATCGAACACGGTATTCCAGGTGAGGTAGGGCCAGAAAACCTTGAGCAGCGATGCGCCGCGGCCCAGATCGCTCTTCCTGCGTGCAAGCCAATTCACGGTGCCGGAAAAAGGCGAGCCAAGCGAAGAGACGTACATCGGTTTGCGCCAGCCGCCGTCTTTCGCGAGCGCGTCGGTCAGTTCGCGGTAGGTCTCGGAGCCGGTGCCGGAAGAAAGATGGTAGGTGTTGTGAGTGGCGGTCTCTTTCTGGTGAATCGCGACAATGGCTTTGCCAACGTAGTCCGCGGGAATGATATCAATACGGTCGTCGGGGCGAAGCGGCAAGACGGGCAGACTCGCCAGCACGCTGAACGCCTGCACCATGTCGAACTGTGTCGTTTCGGGCTTGCGGCTGTCGCCGAGAACGATTGCCGGGCGGAAAATCGTGCGCGGAACATCAGGCAAGAGCTGGTGGACCATGTGTTCGCAGAATTTCTTTGTGCGCGCGTAGGGATCGTAGTCGGAGCGGGCCCAATCGATGGACTCGTCTTCGCGCACGACCTCGTCCTGCCGCGTGCCGGCGACCGCGACCGTGGAAACGTGCGAGTAGCGCCGCAAGCCGTTGCGATTCTGCACGCGGCGGGCAAGTTGCATCACTTCGAGCGAGCCGCGCAGATTTACGTTCAGGCATTGCTTTTCGGACTTGCGATTGAGCGAAGCGGCGCAATGCAGAATCGAATCGGTTGAGTCAACGAGCGCATGGTATTCGTCGTCGGAAAGGCCGAAGTGCTCGCTGGTGAGGTCGCCGCGAAAAATTCGCACGCGGGTCGCAAGATATTCGCGAAATTCGGGAAATTCGAAATGGAGCTGCAACGATCGCCAGAGACGTTCGCGCGCTTCTTGATCGCTTTTCGCGCGGACGAGGACGATTGAGCGAATCGCGATGACCGGTGAAGAGCCCCGCCGCGAGGTAGCTGCCCAAATAGCCCGTCGAGCCGGTAAGAAAAATCGCCATGGGTCAGGCGCTCGTGCCTGAGCCGGAAAGCGCGCGGGCGGCGACGGGCTCAGTTCCCCACTCGATCTGGCGCGGGGCGCGCGATTCGAGCGGTCGGCCTTCCATCAACGGATAGCACCAGCGGCGCAGCGCGGGAATGTGAATATTGATCCAGTAGTCCCACCAATCGATGGATTCCGGATCGAACGCGAAAATTTCCCTTTCTTCGGCAACGAGCGCAGCGGTAAGCAGTCGCGCATTTTCACATTCGAAGACATGTTCATTGTGCAGAATGAACGGCTCATAGAGCTCGATCAGTTTTTCCGCGCGATTCAAATCGCGTTCCGCTTTCGCAAGGGGCGACTTCTTGAAGCGCAATTTTTCTGCAACGCGGTTGATGCCGCTGACTACAGCCTTCTGCATGGGGATGGACAGGCGCTCATAGCGCTGCTTTGAAACGGGGATCGTTTCGAATTTCACTTTCAGCCAGTGGTCAATGCCCGCTTGCGTTTTGTAGTGCTTGCGGTGCGCGAGCCCGGTCAGCTCGATGCTTCGGCCCATGTTGCAGGGATTGACACCGGAAGTCGCGAGCTGATACATGCGCGCGTTCTTGCGCTCGACGAGCGCAGCCGCGATAAGCGTCATGCCGCGGCAGACCATATCCACGGGAATCACGTCGAGACATTTTTTTTCATTCGAAGGAAGCTGCCGAAAGTTTGTACCGAGCAGGTACGAGAGCGGTCCGGAAGTGTTGATACCCTCGTTCCAGCCGGAAAACGGCGCGCGCGTCGAGCTTTCGACGATGGAAGGACGGACGACTGCAATCGGCAAGTCTGCTCCGCGGCGCGACAGAATCGATTCGCCCAGACTCTTCGTGAAGGTATAGGTATTCGGCCAGCCGAGCCGCTGCGCCCGCTTCATACCCGCGCGCGTCAGGCGGTTGCGCTCCCAGCGCAGGCGGTTGCGCCTGACGACACCTTCCAGTTCGCCCGCTTCGACCTTCGATTCGTCCGCGCCCTTGCCAAGCGCAACGCGGCGCAAAGCGCGCGCGATTTCCCTGCCCTTCGCGCGTTCTTCTACGCTGGCGACCAGCGTACGCAACGATTCGATTTCACGCTCGGAATCGAAGCGCGCATCGCCAGCGGGATTGTAATGGTCTGAGAGCTCTTCCTGCACGCGCCCATCGCGTTTGCCGACGACGTAGCACGTCGAAAGGTGCATGAGTGCCGCGTGATCTGAAGCACGCAAGAATTCGACAAGATGCCGGGCGGAATCCACGTTCGACGACAACGCGTCACGCAGGTCGGGATTGAAGTCGGTCAGGCCCGCGCTGTTGACGACCACGTCGAGCGATTTTGCCAGGCGGTCGTGAGTGGCCTGGTCTAGTCCAAGCCTCTCTGCGCTGACGTCGCCTTCGACGACTTCCAATTTCGACTTCAAAAACTGGCTGAGGTCGCGGCCATGAATTTCCTGCAACGGATCAAACGTCGGGTTCTCCTCGACAATCTTTTCAAAGCGGCGCTGCGCGGTGGTCGTACGGTTCCGTCGAATCAACAGCGTAATTTTCTTTATGTCCGGGACGTTCTGCAGCAAGTCCACCAGCCAGACTTTGCCGATGAAACCGGTAACGCCAATGAGCATCAAGTGCTTGCCGGAGAGGGTTTGCCGGACGGAAAAACCCTCGACCTTTGGAGCAGAGTCAAAAAGCACAACGTTTCGCGCTAGAGAAATGGCGGGGCGGGCCGCGGTTTGCATCGCGCCAAGGGTGTTGTCTTGCGTCGTCCAAGCAAGCTGGGCCGACAATTTATCCTGCGAAATTCTCCCGTCGGCAGAACCGCTCGCGATCCATGCAAACGGGCCGCGCGGACGCAGGGTGGGATCGAGCAAACGTCCGGTCGCGACGCCATCCCGAAACTCAAGCCGGTTTGCGATAAATTCTTCCACGCCAAGATGAACCGCCAGTGGACGCAGTACATGGTCGAGCGATTGCCCCACCAAAACAACTCGCTCGCCAGCGGCAAGGGCGGCTTGCAATTTTTCAACCGCGGCCGCGCGCAGCTTCGGTTTCAAGATGTACTGGAAATACTCTTCGCCCAGCAGGTCCAGGCGGTCGCGTGTCACTCCGCGCAAAGGGATGTGAAGCAACCGCGTGGCAAGCGTGCGCCCGGCAACGTAAGCCAGCGGCCGCAGTGCAACCAGACCCGCCATGCCGGCGCGGCGCTGCCAACGCTCCAAAAAACTCTGTGCATGCCAGGTAAAGAAGCCAATCTGCCGTAGAGCGCTGAGCTCCAGCAACGAGCCCTCGACACGCCAATAGACGGGCGCGGCATCGGCTGCTGGCCGCGGTTTCTTTTCTGGTTGGGCAACGAAATCTGGCATTCCTGGCCTGGGTTTACGCGCACAAAATTAGCGCCGCAAAACACTCCGAACAATAAGGCTGATTGCTGGTTCGCACCTAGGTCTGGAACATCTGGGACGACTGCCCCGCGAGGCCCTAAATTTCCCGTCAACGTCCTCGAGGGTCCCGCCCCTAGGCTTACTAAGCGGCGGAAGTCCTAGCAGTCCTTTGAAAAAATATCATCCAACAGGGGTAATCGCAAGGCGGGGGCATGCCCTCGCAATCCGCGGGCCGAAGGCACCTGCTTGCGTGTCGGCTAGGCCGCGCCGTTCGCTTGAACGGAGAGTCAGGGCAATGGCGCCAAAGAGCAGGCCGGCGACAAGAAAAATGGCAAGAATCTCCGGCACGGTAACCGACGCACGGACCGCGCTCGCCAAACCCCGCTTCAATCGGCGCGGGATCGCGGAAATAAGCAGCGCGTCCAAATAGAGCGGAAGCAAAAGCATCAACAGGAACTCTGTTCCAAAGTAGGGATAGCTCAGGCGAAAGACGAGCCACAGCAGGGCCTCGGGCAGGACGACGAGCAAGCTGAGCAAAGCCAAACGGTCCACAAAATCAACCCCTCCGGTTCTTCTTAGAATCCGGTCTAGTCCGAAGCAAACGATCCCCATGCAAGCGACAACGCCGAATATGGATTCAAATGTCACCCTGCGCAGCGAGAAAAGCTCATTCAAAAAGGGAAAAAGCGCTGACTGGCCCATCACAACCACGGCCAAGCCGCCCGTCAGAAAGGCATCGCCGCGCAAGTACCAGATGGCCAGCGAAACGACGAGGGCGGCCACGAGCGATTCAAAGCCGACGGGAAACGCATCCACCTTTCCGGCAACGGCGGTTACCTGGATGTAGGAGATGTCCGCTACGCGAAGCGGGAGTTGCAGAAAAATGGCGCGCAAGGAGGCGGGAAGGAAAAACAGGGCAAACTGCGAAGTCCAATAAATCGGGTAGATGGACACAAGGCCTAGCAAAAACAGTCGCAAAGGGCGCATTCCGGGGAACCTCGGAAGTCGTGGATTCTCTACTGTTGAGGGGCCTTTTGCAAGTGAGAACAAGCGCGGCTAAACGCCCCAGCCGTAGCGCTCGGCGTGTTCCAGAGTGCGCTGCATTTCCACATGGAGAACTTCCATAAAGCCGTTCGTTCCGATGGCCTTGGAAGAGGGAGCGGCCAGATCCGGCGTGCGGTGGCCGGCTTGCAGCACCCTAACCACGGACTGCTCGATCCAATCCGCTTCGAGCGACAAGCCAAACGCGTCGCGCAGCATCATCGTGGCGCTCAGGATCGAGCCAATCGGGTTGGCCGAATCCGTGCCGGCCAGTGAGGGTGCTGACCCATGAATCGGCTCAAACAGTGGCGCGCCCGTACCAAAACTGGCCGAAGGAATCAGTCCAATCGAACCGACCAGCGCCGCAGCGGCGTCGCTCAGAATGTCTCCGAACATGTTGCTCGTCAGCATCACGTCAAATTGCGAGGGCTTGAGCGTCAGTTGCATCGCCGCGTTGTCCACGTACATGTGTTCGAGCTTTACCGACGGGTAGGTGCCGCTCATCGCCGTGACCGTGCGGCGCCAAAGCTGCGGAACTTGCAAGCACGTTGGCCTTGTCCACCGAACAAAGCCTGCGCGAGCGGTTTTCCGAACGCGCATAGGCAAAAGCCGCGATACGTTCCACTTCCTGCGCCGAATACGATTCCGTATCCCAAGCGCGCTCCTTGCCGCCTTCGGTTGAGTTGCCGCGTTCGCCAAAATAAATTCCGCCGGCAAGTTCGCGAACAATTTCGATATCGAGGTCGCCAAGCCGTTCCGGCTTCAGCGGCGACATTCCGCGCAACGGCTCCAGAACTTTTACGGGCCGGACGTTTACATACAAGCCCATGCCCTGCCGCAGGGAGAGCAATCCGCTTTCTGGCCGTTTCCCTACGGGCAGCGAATCCCAGTGCGGTCCGCCGACCGCGCCGAGAAAAACCGCGTCCGCTTTCTTGCAAGCTTCCAGCGTCGCGTTCGGTAGCGGGGTCGCCGTCACGTCAATGGCCGCACCGCCGACGGGCTGTTCTTCAAACTCGAATTGGTGATGGAATTCGGCCGCACATTCGCGCAGCACGGTAGCCGCGGCGCGCGTCACTTCTGGGCCGATACCGTCGCCCGGCAACAGCACGATGGTTTTCTTCATGGAGTTCCCCGAAATGCCCGGCAAAAAACTTGCGGTGAGCCCGTTAAGCGGCCGAGGTCGCTTCCGCTGCAACCGGACCCGCGCCGCGGCGCAACACTTCGTGCGCAATCGCCACAATACTCCGCATGCTCACGGTTTTCGATTGATCGGCAAGTGCCGTCACGCGCCGGTAGACTTCCGCGAGCTCCGCGTCGGTCGCATCGTATCCCAAATCCTTCAAAGTCGTGCGCAGCGCGTTGCGCCCGGAGTGTTTCCCCAGCACAAGCGAGCGGGAAGGCACGCCGACCGTTTCCGGCGAAATGATTTCGTAAGTCAGCGGGTTCTTGATGATGCCGTCCTGGTGAATGCCCGCTTCGTGGGCAAACGCGTTTGCGCCGACCACGGCCTTGTTCGGCGCAACTTGCGCGCCGGTAATTTCCGTGAGCAAGCGGCTCGCCGGGAAAAGCTGGCTCAAGTCAATGTTGGTCTTCGCGCCGAAGCTCTCTTTGCGAACCGCCAGCGCGACGGCAATCTCTTCAAGCGATGCATTCCCGGCGCGCTCGCCGATTCCGTTGATGGTGCATTCGATCTGGCGAACGCCCGCGCGAACTGCGGCCAGCGAGTTTGCAACCGCCAAGCCCAAGGTCGTCATGGCAATGCGCGCTCAGCGTGATTTTCGGATGGTCGTCCAGGTATGCGCGCACACGGCGGAACATCCCGCCATACTCTTCCGGCACGGCATAACCGACCGTGTCTGGCAAATTCAAAATCGTGGCGCCGGCTTCGACGGCAACTTGGCAAACCTGGCAAAGATAATCAATGTCCGTGCGGCCCGCGTCTTCTGCGGAAAACTCCACTTCGCCCACGTGCTGGCGGCCATAACGAATCATCGAGCCGATCGCTTCGAGCGCCTGCTCGCGCGTCATGTTCAGCTTCACTTGCAGATGCAAATCGGAGGTCGCAAGGAAAATGTGCAAACGGGAGAAGGCGGCGGGTTTCAGCGATTCGATCGCGGCGTCAATATCCTGCTTCTTCGCGCGGGCCAGCGCGGCAATCGGCACGGTCGCGAACTTCCTTCGCTACCGCCTGAACCGCTTCCAGGTCGCCCTTGGAGGAAATCGGGAAGCCGGCTTCAATGATGTCCACGTTCAAAGCAGCAAGCTGCTTCGCCATGCGGATCTTCTCTTCCGTGTTCATGGAGAAGCCGGGCGACTGTTCGCCGTCGCGCAGGGTGGTGTCGAAGATGCGCACTACGTCCATGGAGGTTGCCTCCAAGTCAAGTAACGCAGATGCGGCACCCTGCGGTCAAATTTATCTTTGTTCTGCATTTGATAATCCTGCCTTATAATACCCTCCGAGCCAATTCCATGGATCTCGGCGAACTCCAAGTCTTCCTGACCGTCGCCCGCGAGGGCAGCTTTTCCCGTGCCGCGGAGCGCCTTTACCGCACGCAACCTGCCGTCAGCCTCGCCATCCGCAAGCTGGAGGAAGACCTCGGGCAGAAGCTCTTCGTGCGCGGCGCCCGCCCCGTTCGCCTGACCGATGCAGGCACACTCCTGAAGGACTACGCCGAGAGGCTGATCAACCTGCGCGATGAAGTAAAAAAGGGCCTTTCAGAGCTCGAAGGCTTGCAGCGCGGCGAGCTTTCCCTCGGCGTCAACGAAAGCTCCATCCACGCCCTCATGCCCGCCATCGCAAAATTCAGGGAACTGCATCCCGGCGTGCAGATTCGCGTGCATCGCATGTTTTCGCGGGATATTCCCCACGAAGTGCTGAACTATCGGCTCGATCTGGGCGCGGTCTCCTACATTCCCCGCGATCCCCAGTTGCAGGCGACCGAAATCCTGAAAGACGAACTGACCCTTGTCGTTCCACCGAAACACGCGCTGGCCAAAAAGAAGGAAGTGGATGTCGCGGACCTCGGCGGCGAATACTTCATCGCCCACATCGTGGAATCGCCCTTCCGCCGCAGAGTCATCGAGCTATTCGCGCGGAACCGCACCGCTCTCAACATGCCGACCGAAATGCCCACCATCGAAAGCATCAAGCGCTTCGTGCAAATGGGCATGGGCGTGGCCATCGTCCCGCGCATGTGCGTTGCATGGGAGATCGATCACGGCTGGATGAAAGAAGTGAAGGTGCGGCAGCTCAATTTGCCGCGTCACGTCTACCTTGTTTCGCGGCGAGGCGCGCGCCTGCCTCACGCGGCGACCGAGCTCGTCAAGATTTTGAAGGACGGGCAGGTCTAGTTTGCCTGCTGCGCCGCTTCCGCAACGGAAGCGTAGATGGGCAGAAGCTTCACCAACCCCGACACTTGCATCACGGCCGTCGCTTGTCCGGTAAGCCCCGCGAGCGCGAACTTTTGCCCCTGGTTGCGCCGGTGTACAAATAGCTGCACCAGCGCGCCAACCCCGGCCGAGTCAAGGAACGAGACGCTGCTCATGTCCACCACGAGGCTCGGTGAATTCTGCGGCCGCATGGTTTTTAGAAACGCCGTGACGGTCTCAAGAACGAGTTTGCCATCAAGTTTCGCCACAAAAGGCGTCCCGTTGTGGCTTTCTTCCAGTTGAACATCGAGTTTGACAGGTAGCATAAGCCTGTAAGGGTAGACTTGGGTCTGTTACAGCGAAATGAATGCCAGGTGAACGGCCGGTTTCTGGGGCTGCTCCGGAGAGGGACAGGCGCGGTTTCGCCCCCTGATCAGAGCGCCGCGAGTCGGTCAGACAAACCTTGACCCCAAGCAATCGATGCGGCTGACACTGACCGTCAAACTGATCCTTATTTGCTGTAGCTCACGCGATAGAGAATCCCATCGTTGTCCACACCGTCGTCAGAAACCACAATCGATCCATCCGGCAAGACTGCAACGCCCACCGGCCGCCCGTACACGAGGCCCTTTCATGGGATCCGGCACAAATCCAGTCATAAACGGTACGGGATCCTGCGCCGCTCGCCCGTCCTTGAATCCGATGAACACAATCTGATAGCCCGAGCGCTTGGCGCGGTTCCACGAGCCGTGCTCGGCAAGAAACGCCCCGCCGCGATACGACTCCGGAAATTGTTTGCCCGTATAAAACGCAAACTGCAGCGGCGCAATATGCGCTCCCAAGAGAACATCCGGAACAATCGCGCGCGCAACCAAGTCGGGCTTGTCCTGCTTCACGCGCGGATCCACATTCGAACCGATGTAGCTGTACGGCCATCCGTAAAAGCCGCCGTCTTGCACGCTCGTAAAATAATCCGGCGGCAAATCGTCGCCGAGTTCGTCTCGCTCGTTCACCGAAGTCCACACCTCGCCCGTCGTCGGATTCAACGCAAGCCCGACCGGATTGCGCAATCCCGTCGCATACTGCCGCGCGTTCTTGCCATCCAAATCGCAAATCGTAATCGCCGCGCGAATCGGCGGATCATCTGTCTCGATATTCCCCGCCGAGCCCACCGCAATCAGCAAGTGCTTCCCGTCCGGCGCAATCGCTAGCGTGCGCGTCGAATGTCCTCCGCCGGGAACCTTCAACAGCGATTCTGATTCGCCCAGCCGCTTGGACGTTTTCGGGTCGTAGCGAAACCGCACAATCTCGTCCGTGTTTCCGATGTAGACGTAGTCGTCTTTGAACGCAATCCCGAACGGAATACCGCAGTTTCGCCGCAAACGTCTCGCGTTCCTGCGCGCTGCCCACGTTTTTCGGATCGCGCAGAATTTCTATACGGCCCGCGCCAGACTCCGCCACAAACAGATCGCCATTCGGCGCAATGGTCAAAAGGCGCGGCGTCTTAAAGCTCTCTGCATAAATGTTGACGTGAAACCCGCCGGGCACCGCGGGCAAAAACCCGCTGGGCCGCTTCACTTCCTGCGGCGCGTTTCCCGCCGACTCCGTCGCAAATGGCTTTGGCAGTTCCGGCTTCTTTCCATTGGTCACCTGCGCGGCCGCAAAAGCCGGCAGAATCGCCGCGAGCAATCCGGCGCTTGTGACTCGCATGAAAAATCTGTGCATGGTATCCCCCGCAATTTTTTTCCAGCTCTTGGGATGCACCAAATCCTGCAGAAGGTTTCGGGCATTCCTTCCCGCGAAACTGATCTCCCCCCCGGGCATCCCAGTTAGCCGTCCCATTGTGCGTCACCCCTGCCCTGGAGTAGCCTAAAAGTGCCATGGAACTCTCTTCAAAACCGCCAAGACTCGCCCGAGTCCTGGCGGCCGTTGCGATCATCGGGTATCTAGGATGGTATAGCGTTCGTGCCTTCTCCGGCGCGCCCAGCATGCCCGGCGGGCCGCTCCCCACCCCGGCCATCGACGCGTCTCTGGCGGAAAAGCCGTCCGAACAAGTCGCCGTTTTCGCCGGCGGCTGCTTCTGGGGCGCGCAAGCGGTGTATGAACACGTCGTTGGCGTGAAAAAAGTCACCGCAGGTTATTGCGGCGGTCATGTCGAAAATCCTTACTACGATCTTGTCTGCACGGGCTCAACAGGCCACGCCGAAAGCGTGCGCGTCGTCTATGATCCTTCGCGCATCACCTACGGCCAGCTTCTGATGATTTTCTTCGGCGTCGTTCACGACCCGACACAAAAAGACCGCCAGGGCCCCGACATCGGCACGCAATATCGTTCCGCCGTTTTCTACACGAGCGAGGAACAGAAAAAAATCGCCACGGCCTACATCGCGCAGCTCACCGAAGCAAAGCTTTACAACCGCCCTATCGTCACCCAACTCGTCTCCGCGCCGCCCTTCTACGACGCCGAGGACTATCACCAAGACTATCTCGTCCATCATCCCGACGACGCCTACATCCGCGCCATGGACATGCCGAAACTCGAAGCCCTAAAGCGCCTTTTCCCTCAGTTCTATCGTTGACCCCGACTCTAGCGCTATCGCTGATAACCCTCTGGTGACACACATCATTCTGTAACCAACTCCAGGCTAGACTATTTGTGACCGCGCCCAACGGGGCGATCATCCATCACAAAGTCTCAGTCACAGGAGTGTCCCGATGAAGCTTGTTTGCAAACTATCTCTGTGTGCAGCCGTGGCTTGCCTTGCGGCGGCCGCAGGATCTTATGCGCAGGAAACTCACTCGAAAGCCACCACAAAGCCGGTGGTTGCCGAATTCAAGAACGCGGACGGTCAAACCGTCGGCACCGCAACTCTTTCCGAAAACCCCAAAGGCGTAAAAATCAAACTGGACATCAAGGGTTTGCCCGCGGGCGAACACTCCATTCACATCCACCAGAACGCAAAGTGCGAAACCCCCGACTTCAAATCTGCCGGCCCCCACTTCAACCCGATGGGCGGCATGGCACACGACCACAATGGCGCGCCCGCGGGCGACATTCCGGACTTCACGCTGATCGTCGCAGCAGACGGCACGGCTCACGTGAGCGTGGTCGCACCAAACGTTACGACGAGCGACGACCCCAGCTCCGTCTTCAGCAACGGCGGTACCTCCATCGTCATTCACGCAGTTGCAGCCCCCGGTTCGGCTGCTCCCGCGCGAATCGCTTGCGCCGTGGTCAAAAAGTCCGAATAAAGTTCCGGCGTTTTCTTGCGCTTTGTTCCCCGCTCCGGCCTCACCCGTCCGAGCGGGGTTTTTCTTTTCTTCCTCGCATCCCTGCCCGCGGGATTGTGATAGGCTCTCCCCGTTCGCGCCTTATTTCCCCCGGTAGCTCGATCATGTTGTCCAAACACGCAAATCCCGACTGAGGAGGCTCCCATGCGAAGCCGTCGCGCGCTTGCATTTTCTCTCATGGTTGGCGTTGTCCTGGGTGCAGCATCCTGCCAAAAACCCTATCACGACGAAAAGGAGCGCTACGTTCTCATCGCGGCGAACGTAAAGCTTCCTTACTGGCAGGAAGCCGAAGCGGGTTACGCGACGTTTCTCAGCAGTTGGGCGTAAGAGCGGAAATGGCTGGTCCGGAATCGTTCGATCCACAAGAGGAATTGCGCGCCTTCCAAAAAACAGTCAGCGAAAATCCTGCTGGCATTCTGATCTCCGTCTCGCGGCCCGATTTGTTTCAAGACGCAATCAACTCTGCAATCGCCAGCGGAATTCCGGTCATTACCATAGATGCGGATGCGCCGGAATCAAAACGCGTCACATTCGTGGGCACGGACAATTTCCGCGCCGGACAGGAAAGCGGCAGGAGAATGGCGGAAATTCTCAAAGGCAAAGGGAATATCGTCCTCGTTACAATTCCCGGCCAGCTCAACCTCGACGAGCGTGTTCGCGGCGTGAACGAAGTGCTAAAAAAATATCCGGGGGTCAAAGTGATTCAAACCCTCGACGATAACGGCGATCCTCGCGTCGCCAACGACGCCATTTCTGCCCTCATCAAAGGCAAAGCCGCTTTCGAAGGCGTCCTGTGCCTGGAAGCCTCCGGCGGCTCGGGCGTTGCCGAGGCACTGCATCGTCTCGACCTTCAGGACAAAATCCCGGTCGTCGCCTTCGACAAAGATCCCGCAACCCTTGATTGGATCGCGCGCGGAGCCATTACCGCGACTATCACGCAAAAGCCGTACGTCATGAGTTATTACGGCGTAAAGTTCGCAGACGATTTGCATCACAACGCCGTGCATGAATTCAAAGACTGGAAATCGGCTCCCTCCGGCCCGCTGCCGAAGTGGGTGGACACCGGAACCGCCGTGGTAGACAAATCCAACTTGAACGCCTTCCGCGAAGCGCTCGCTTCACATCCCAAACCCATGTGACGAGCGGTTTCGGCGCTAGAACACAAAACTCCCCGCGGACTGGTCCCCGCGGGGAGTTTTGCTTTGCTCGATATCCTCATTCCCGCTTTTTGCTATTTTGCGTTCTTGTTCGCCGCCTCAGCAGCAAGCTTCAGTTCGCCGCTGGCCTCGTCGAGGGAGCTCTTTGGCCTTTGCCGCATGCCCGTTCATATCGAACTCGTTTGCTTCCTGCGCTGCAGCTGATCTTCTCGAACTCCTGCCCGCAAAGTCTCTGCCCGGCCGCCAGATTCGGGTGCCGTGCGGGTTCTGGCTTCTGCGCCAAAAGGATTCCGCCGAAAACAATGTTGTGGCCACGATTCCGCTGACCACCACTTTCCGCATGGTCATTTTTGTTCTCCAAGCTCGAATTCCTGGTTTCGGGCCAAGTGAGGGCGCTTGCGGCCGCCCCACACGTTACCCTCACTTTAAGGCGAACCCCGGGCGCCCACATTCCTTTTCCTATTGTTGATTTTCCGCTCCAGACAAGGCGGCCCCGGGCGCGGGTCGCCGAGGAGGGATACCCGGCATAAGGTTTAGCTTAAGTATTTTGAATGCAATGGCTTTAGTTGGGAGCCAGAAACGGCTTATCTCACCTGTTTGCGGAATTTAGATAGGTGAAACTCGGTTTTTGGATTCAGAAATCCCTTGACTTGCGAAGTTAGAGGGACTATTTAATTCCCACGCTTTGTGGTGGCTTGGGGTACGACGGGGATGTGGCGGGGGACGGGGTCCTAGCGAGTGGACTGTCTCTGAATTATTCATTTAGACTGGCGAATTCCCTTCGTATTCGTCGCCTGCGTGTGTCCGCGCACGCTGCCATCCCTCGGCGAATCAGGGAGGGATTCAATGAAATTCGGGTGGAAGATTGTCGTTGGTCTCGTTCTCCTTTTCGCTCTTATCCTTAGCAATAGTCAAAAACAACATACGGCCAGGCGGGCACGTCAACCATTCGTGGCACCGTTACGGATGCCCAAGGCGGGGCAGTAACTAAAGCAACCATGGTGCCATCAAGAATGCAGCTCGGATTTCCAACGCAGCCAGGAGACCACGGCACTGGGTCCTATAGTTTTGACTTGATTCCTGTTGGCGATTACGACGTAACCGTCGCGATGACCGGGTTCCGGAAAGCGGACTTTGTAAACGTCCATGCACTTGTTGGCAACACAATTACTCTGGACGTCAAACTTCGAAGTCGGCAGCACAAACCAGATCGTCCAGGTCGAGGCAGGAAACACCGACGTACAGATCAATACGCAGGACGCTACCCTTGGCAACACGATTGTGGGTAACCAAATCAATCAGTTGCCAATGGAAGGCCGCAACGTTCTTAGCCTTCTTACCCTCCAGCCGGCTGTCACGCCTGACGGCTCGGTTGCGGGCGCTCGCAGCGACCAATCCAACATCACCCTCGACGGTATCGATATCAACGAAGCACAGAGCAGCGACATCGGCAGCGCCGTCTTGCGCTTGAATGCCGAAGCGATGGAGGAGTTCCGCGTCACGACCGTCAACTCAAACGCAGACGAAGGCCGGTCTTCGGCCGCCCAGATCAACTTGGTCACAAAGAGTGGATCCAATACCTGGCATGGCGCGGCATTCGAGTTCTATCGCGGCGGTACTGTTCGAGGCAAACAATTGGTTCAACAATCGGCGGGCATAGGCCTGCCGCACTTGTCCGGAACACGATTAGCGCGGCGCATCGGCGGCCCGATCGTGAAGAACAAGTTGTTCTTCTTCTACAGCTATGAAGGCCGAAGAGACGCTAGAGGCGTTCCCGGTCACTCGACGTAGTACCACTTCCAACCTGGGCAGGGCATCATGAATTACAAATATTGCGTGGATGCGGACTGCAACTTTGACGCAAGTCCTGCTTCGTTAAGTCTCCTGCACAGAACCAGCAAGTCTATGCCGATGCAGGCATTAATCCGGCTGCCTTGTCGGCACTGGCGAACGCTGCTGCAAGTATCCGGCTAACGATGCGACGGTCGGCGACGGTTTGAATACCGGCGGCTTCCGTTTTAATGGCCCTTATTCACCGCGCCTTAAATTCGCATTTCGCCAGATTCGATTACGTTCTCAACAGCAAACAAAACATCTTCGTCCGCCTAAACTACATCACGACCATGCCGCCGGCGCCCCATATTTCCCAGACACGGCAATGCCCCCACGACATGGAGCCACCCTACGGTATCGCCGTCGGCCATACATGGACAATCAACAACAATGTTATCAACAACTTTCAGGTACGGTCTTACTCGCCAGGCCTTCACGGCCGGGGGAGACAGTTCGGGCAACGACATCACTTTCCGCTTCGTGTTCCAGCCGAACAGCGCAACTCAGACCTTAGCCGTGTAACACCGGTTCACAACTTCCGGGACGACCTGTCTTGGATTCACGGCAAGCCATGTCTTCCAGTTCGGTGCAAACATTCGCAAGGTCAATAACTCGCAGTCGAATTTTCGAATGCATTCGACTTCGCAACGACTAACCCCTCTTTTTATGCTGGCGCGGGCGAGCACGCTCTCAAACACCTTTCAGCAATACCTAGACGACAACGGACTTCCCGGTGACGAAAATATAGGACAATCACTGAATTCAGCATCGGAAATCCAGAACGCGGGCACTGCGATCATTGGCCGATTCTCTGAATATCAGGCGGACTTTTCGTTCGGTAAGGATGGGACATTTCATGAACCTCGGTACTCCCACCAACCGCAATTTTGCAATCCAGTCCTACGATGGCTATTTTCAAGACTCCTGGAAAATCAAGCCTCATTTGACTCTGACCGCGGGCCTTCGCTACACCCTCGAACGCCCTGTATACGAAACTCAGGGTTTCGAAGTTCTTCCCGGGCTGCTCGATGCCAGCGGGAATTGCACTCCGAGTTCCCTTGGGGATTACTTTAACCAACGCAAAGCCGCCGCACTCCAGGGCAATAATTACACAGCCACTGTCTGCACGCAAAAGTCCGGCCCGGCAAACGGCGGCCAGTCGATGTACAACTGGGACAAGAATAACTTCCAGCCTAGAGTCGCTGTGGCTTGGTCTCCAAACTTTTCCAGCGGCTTTTTCCATTCCCTGTTTGGCGATCCCGGAAAATCGGTCATTCGCGGCGGCTTCGCCCTCACCAATGACTACTATGGTCAGGCACTGGCGGTCGATTTCGACTTGAACAACACGATCGGCTTTACTGCCAACTCTCACATCAATGCGAACACATTCGACATATTCGATGGAACTCTCGGACCGCAATTTGAGGGCTTCAACCAGGATGTTCGCACCCTTCCCCTCATTACAGTTCCGGGCAACCTGGTGTTTCCTGAGGTTGCACCGGGCAACAACTCAGAGAGTATCGAGACAAGCCTCGACGCCAATGCTGCACGCGCCCACCGAATACATTTGGAACCTGACCTATGAACGCCAGTTCCGGGCAGGTACCACATTGACTGTTTCCTACATCGGACGAGCCGGTCGTCAGCCTGCTGGCGCGTCGCGACGTCATGGCGTTTAACGATGTTGTGGATCCGAAGAGCGGAATGGATTGGTATACAGCCGGAACCATGCTGGAAAAACAGCGCCAGCAGGGTGTTACAACGAGTGCAATCGCCTCTATCCCCTTCTTTGACAATCTATTCCCAGCAAACCTCGTTGATCTCTTCAATAACGACGTAGGCGCGGGATTTCCGACTACATGGACTCCGACACAGGTCTTTTACGGCATGATGACGCGGACCCCGGGCAATCCATTCGCTTTCTTTGCGGCAACGACTGGACGGATGCGCAAGCTCTAACGGACATCGTCCTTACCGACACCGGATTCCCAACACGATTCATGCAGCCCCAGTGCGGGTGCACTCTCTGCCTGGAGCACCATCGGCAACTCCAACTATCACGGCCTGGCTGTCACGCGTGCGCCAGCGCCTCAAAGAGCTGACGATGGACTTCAACTATACCTTCTCCCATTCGCTAGACGACGCCTCGGGTCTGCAGACCGCTGGCGGTTTCGGCTCTGCTTTTATCGTAAACCCAATTCGTCAGAGAGGCTCGTACGCAAGCTCCGACTTCGATATCCGTCACCTCATCAACGCTTCCGTCATCTGGCAACTGCCGTTCGGCAAAGGCGAACCTTTATGAGCAGCGGCAATAATCATTTTGCTGAGGCCGTCCTTGGTGGCTGGCAAATATCTGCCATCGCTCGCTGGAACACTGGCCTGCCAAACACGAACTCGCCATTTGACGATGCCGGTGGGCAACGAACTGGAACGTTCAGGCGAACGTTACATCGACAGTTCCGCTCAAGACCTGCCCGACGCGCATTGGAACCCCCGACCCCACTGGCACAGGTGCGCCGAAGCTGTTTGGAGGCAGTGGCTGTGACCTCACTGCCATCTTTCAGGGCTTCCGCAACGCCTATCCAGGGGAAACAGGACCCCGCAATTGGCTTCGCCTGCCGGGCTATGCCAACGCAGACTTTGGCCTTGCGAAGACTTTCTCCCTTACCGAGAAGCATCAACTCCAGTTTCGTTGGGAAGTCTTCAACGTCGCTAACTACCAGCCATTCGCCTCTATCGATGGAAGCCGCACGGGCATCGGTGTGCCGCGCGATCCCGCGCGTCGCGGCCTTACTCCGCCGGCCAACTGGTCCAACTTCGATTCAATTCAAGGCTCCCCGCGAGTCATGCAGCTTGGCTTGCGCTACAGCTTCTAACCTTTCTCAAACGAAAAGGCGGATGCGACCCTCAAAGGTCGCATCCGCCTTTTTCGTTTGGTTGAAGTAGTTCTAGCGCCCGGAAGCTTTGCAGTTAACCCCGCGGCCCTGTCAGTCCCCGGCGAGCGCTGTCCGTGGAGCTTCCACAAGCTCTGCAAGTCCGCGCCGCACCGGCCCAAGAACAAAGGCAGGCACTTCCTTTTCCGGCGCGAGCGAAATACTCGTTGATTTGCGCGGGAATTCGTTTCTCCGATCGAGCTTCAGGCCGACTTCTTTCAAAAATTCTGCCGAAAAGCCCATGTCTTCCGCGCGATCGATACCCCAGAACCAGAGTTTTTCTTCGTTTTTCTGAAGAAAATCCAGAGACCCCTCCAGCTTTTTCATCGCCCGGTCAAATGATCCGGCAAGAAAATAAACGGCGAGGGTCCAGGCGTGGCGGGGGTAATAAACCTGCATGCGCACACAATACTTCCCTACCTGGTTGCGTTCGATGCTGCAGCGATAGTCATTGCGGCTTGCACTGGTGCGGGACGCCATTTTGAGTCACCGTCTTTGCTAGTTTCCGGGCCCGAGAAAGCCCGGGGAAATCGGTCCTTTGTGGGAACCGCTAAGGACGCACAAATAGCCTACCGAGGCGCTGGGGTAAACACAAGCCCCCGTGTCCAATAATCTAAGTTATTTATTTTCTGCTACTTACGGATGTTTTGGTTAGCCGGCGCTGCCAAAGGCCTGCAGCTTTTCCGGCATGATCTTCAGCTTGCCTTCTTTTTTCAGACGTTCGTCAAGCGCCGTCCGGAAGGCTTCAAAAGCCAGTTCACGCTTCTCTTGCAAGACTTGATTGGTCAGTTCCTTCTTTTGCTTCTCAAAATCTTCAAGATTCGCTTCGGATTTCTCCGCTACGCGATAGACGAGCCAGTTCGGGCCCACGCTCTGAGGCGGTGCCACTTCGCCGGCCTTCAACTGGAACGCGGCGGAAAGCTGTTTTCCGCTGCCGACACCTGGAATCATGCCGCTGCGGGCAATCGATTCGCTGGTTTTGGCTTCAAGTCCAAGGGCCTTGGCCGCCGAATCCATCTTTTCGCCGGACTTCAAGCGCTTCAGCAACTCATCGGCCTTGGCCTTGGCAAGTTCAACTGCTTTTTCGCGCTTAACGTCTGCCACCGCCTTGCCGCGCTCTTCATCGAACGAGCCGGGATGCGAGGGCACGACGGCCTTCAGGGTAAGCACCACAAAACCGCGGTCGGTCTGCAGAGGCATGCTTACTTGGCCCTGCTGCAGGCGGAAAATCTCTTCCTTCACGGCGGGAGCGTTCCCAAAGTAGAGCAAGGGGTCGGTGGCGCTCACGGGCGCGGTTTCCGTCAAGTCCAGGTTGAACTGCTTTGCCAAATCGTCCAGGGAGACTTTGTTCGACTTGCGAATCTCCTTGCTAACCTTGTCAGAGAGAGCGTTAGCGTCATCATCGCCTTTTTTGGCTTTGGCGTTCACGAGCAATTGAGGCTTCACCTGGTCCAAAGGAATGGTATGGGCCGTCTCCTTGTCGAGCACCTTGATGATATGAAAGCCGTATTCTGTCTTCACGACGCCAGAAGTCTCGCCTTTGGGAGTTTCAAAAGCGGCCTTCTCAAACGCGGGCACGGTCTGCCCCTGGATAATCCAGCCCAGGTCACCTCCCTTGTCCTTCGTCTGCGTGTCCTCGGAATACTTCTTCGCCAAATCCTCGAATTTGCCGCCCTTTTTCACTTCTTTCAGCACATCTTCAGCGCGCTTTTGAACTTCGGCGATTTCGGCTTCCGTGTTCTTGCCGCGCGTGAAGAGCAGAATGTGTTCGGCATGGAACGCGGGTCGGCACGCGGAATTGCTCGATCTGGGATTGATACAGGCGCTTTAAATCGTCCTCGGACACCTGCGCTGCCACTTTCATTTTGTTGACGTCAATCAGGGCGTAGCGCACCGAGCGGCGTTCCGGTTCTTGGTATTTCGTTTTGTTTTTCTCGTAGTACGCCTTCAGATCAGCTTCCTCCGGGTTGATTTTTGCTTCGAGGTCATCGGGCTTGATCAGCGCGTAATCGAGCTTCACTTTCTGGTTTTGATAGATGAACTGGTCTTTTAGTTCGGCGGGGCCTGCGCTGATACCATCCGTAACCAATTTGCGGAACTTTTCGACCAGGAGCTCTTTCTTGATCTCCGCTTCAAACACGGGCACGGCCATCTGAAAGCGCTGCTGCACGAGCACCGTATACTGCTCGACCCCGACGGGATTGTCCCCATTGAACGCGGCCGGCAAAATCTGTTTGATGAGCTGTGACAGCTCTTCATTCGTCACGGTAATGCCCAGGCGGTTCGCTTCGTACTGAACCTCTTTTTCAAAAATGGCCCGATCCAGAAGCTGTTTCGCATAGAACGCTTCAAATTGCTTGGGAAACGTCCCGCGCTGCTCGGCTTGTGCAAGCTGCTGCCGAATCTCCTGCAGCGAAATGTCCTGGCCTGCGACGGTGGCCACGGTGTCGGAAGACGAAGCCCCCGCTCCCGGCCCTTGCGGCACAAGATAGAGCAGCATGCTGACGGCGATCAGACCGACAAAAATTCCGATGAAGATCCTTGTTAGGACCTGTTTGTTCTCAAATAATCCGGCCATTCCCTGCGTCTCCCTATTCCCACACTTCCCACTTGGTGGACAAACTTTAGATTATAGACGAGCGCAAGGGGAGACCCAAACAGTTTCCCGCTTCCCCCCGAGACGTCGGGAACAGGAGGCCCGGCCGCTCTCCCGCCGTTAAGAGGGAAGCTTGATTTTTCCACACTCCCTGCAATTGTTGCTCGGACGCTATTTGCAGTTTGACTACGTTGCCCTTCGCCCTGACCGCCGCGCACCAAACGCTGTGCTAAATTGCGAAATTGGCGCGCTCGCCGCGCCAACAGGAAAACCAGGGTCAATGGATTCGCAGCGCCCAACGCCAGGCAACAAGGTTCCCAGGGTCGAGGTCTACTGGCATGCCGTCTCCTACAAGACTGTTGCCCTGGTGCTTATTCTTGCGGGCGCGCTTATTTTCGTCGCCGTCTATTTTGTGTTTCCGAGCGCCTATGCCTACGCCGTCAGGATGGTTACCGAAGCCGGCAAGCCCGACCCCGATGCGATCGCCAGCGCGCAGTCAAAAGTAAAATTTGTAAACCTGGACGGAAAAGTTCAGGTGAAAAAAGTGAATTCCGTGCAGTGGGTGGACGCGGACTTTCATACCACTCTTGACAAGGGCGATTTGATCCAGACCGGTTCGGATGGACTCGCGCGCATCACCTTTGCCGATTCTACGGCTTACGTCGTGAAGCCCGACACGCTTGTTACGGTTGAAGAAAATAACGTCACGCACGATCAGAGCAGTTCTGCCATGCACATCAATATCGGCCAGGTGGATCTGTCCACTCCCAGTTCGCCGAATTCCATTACGACAGTGAGAACAGAAACTTTCAGCACGCAAGTCCGGCCGAACACCCACGCTTCCGTCAAAGCCGATCCCAAAGAGGGCGAAGGCGAAGTCACGGTCACTAGCGGTAGCGCGCAAGTGCAGCGCGGCCAGGAACGCGTTGAGATCGGAACCTACCAGCGGTTGAACATTCCCGACCATGGCCCGATTACCAAGAGCGACGTCCTGGCGCCACCGGAATTGTCCGAGCCGCGCAACCTCGCGCCAATCGTCGCGGAAAATCCAAAGACGGCGGGCATCCATTTCGAATGGAAGCCGGTTCCCGACGCGGTTTCCTACAACCTGCGCATCAGCGCGACAACGATGTTCACAAAGCTGATCCGGGACGTAAAGGTGTCGACCACATCGGCGGACATTACCGGGCTTGAAGCCGGAGATTATTTCTGGAACGTCATCGCCACCGACTCGAAAAAGCAGACCAGCCAGCCGAGCGAACCGTTCAAATTTGCGCTGTTCGCACAGGGCAAAGCGCAGGAGATGGCGCTGGAAATTACCGGCTGGCAAATTCACGGACGGCTCGCCGAGATTTCCGGGCGCACGGAGCCTGGCGCGGCGATCATTATTAATGGACAGCCTGTGGCAAATATCGCGCCGGACGGCAACTTCCGCTACTTCACGGAAGCGCTCGATCCCGGCGAGCACACGATTGTGATCATTGGGCAAAACCGGCGCGGCGGGACGGCGCGGCAGCAGGTTACCATCGTCGTGCCGAAATAGGCTCTTGACTGCGACCGCGCAATTTTGCGCTGGATGCTCGGTTCAGTGACAATGGTTGGGGGACAACGGTAAGGTTGTCTGCCGAACGGGTGAAGGGCAGGGCTTCACAGAAGGACTGGGGGAATGAACAAGAGCGGTTACAACATGAGGTCGGTGTTCAGTCTGTTTTCCTCCGACCTCGCGATCGATTTGGGCACAGCAAATACGCTGGTGTTTTCGCACGGAAAAGGGATTGTGGTGAACGAGCCCTCGATCGTTGCGATTAACAAGGTGAGCGGCGAAGTCGTCGCCGTTGGGCGCGAGGCAAAAGAAATGCTCGGACGCACGCCGGGCAACGTCGTGGCAATCAAGCCGATGAAAGACGGCGTCATCGCCGATTTCAAAGTTACCGAAAAAATGCTGACGTATTTCATCCAGAAGGCGCACAACCGGCGCGTGCTGGTGCATCCGCGCATTGTGATCGGCGTACCGAGCGAAATTACTCCGGTCGAAAAGCGCGCCGTGCAGGACTCCGCGTATCGCGCGCGGGCGAGCGAAGTCTATCTGGTGGAACAAGCCATGGCTGCGGCAATCGGCGCGGGTCTGCCAATCGAAGAGCCGAGCGGAAACATGGTGGTGGACATCGGCGGCGGCACAACCGACATCGCGGTCATTTCAATGAGCGGTATCGTTTATTCGCGTTCGGTACGCGTGGCCGGAAACGAAATGGACGAAGCCGTGATGCAGTATTTGAAGCGCAAGTACAACCTGCTCGTCGGCGAGCGCACGGCGGAACAGATAAAAATGGAGATTGGCTCGGCGTATCCGCTGGAAAAGCCGCTCACGATGGAAGTGAAGGGCCGCAACCTGATTGAAGGCGTGCCGCGTACCGTGACGATTGACGACAGCGAAATTCGCGAGTCCCTGAGTGAATGCGTTGCGACGATTGTGAACGCCGTGCGCGTTGCGCTCGAACGCACTCCTCCGGAACTTTCCGCGGACATCAGTGATCGAGGCATCGTACTTACGGGCGGCGGCGCTTTGCTGAAAAATCTGGACAAGCGCATCCGCGAGGAGACCGGATTGCCGGTTTCGATTGCGGATGACCCTCTGGCTTCCGTGGTGCTGGGCACGGGCAAGATGCTGAGCGATTTCAAACTCCTGCGCATGGTTTGCATTGACTAGGCGTGGTTCGCTCATGGGCGAATTTCAAAATATCAATTGCGTTGAAGCGCCAGCCTCTCTTCGCAAAAGCATCGCGTTTCGATTTTTGACGGAAAGCTGAGAACTGACTAATTCATGGTCGCCATCCCTTCGCGTCATCGCTCTCTGCTGCTGCTCACCATTGTGGTCGTGGCGCAGGTGCTGATGCTTGCCGTGCAGATTCAGCGCCCGGACAAAGAAGGCGAAAAGAACAGCCTGATGCGTTCCTGGAGCGTGGGGACTCATTTCGCCGTTTGAACGCGCGGGCGCGTGGGGCGTCGAGAAAACCCGTGGCACGTGGCGGCACTATTTCGCGTTGAGCGCCACCTCGCGCGAAAACGAGCGGCTAAAGCAGGAAAACGATTCGCTCAAGCTGGAAATCACCCAGCTTCGCAGCAAGGCTTCCGAAGCCGATCGCTTCGCGCATTTGCTCAACTTCAAGGAAACGACAGGAAAAAGTCCCGATGATAGGCGCGCGCGTGATCGGCGCGGGCCCCGATGCAAATAGCGCGGTCATCTATCTCGATCGTGGCCAGCGCGATGGCATCAAGAAAAACATGGGCGTGATCACCCCGGACGGCGTCGTGGGCAAAGTCATCGAGTCGTTCAGCGATACCGCGCAAGTGCTGCTGCTCACGGATCGCGAGAGCGGCGTCGGCGCCATGATCGAAAATTCGCGTTTGCAAAGCCCGGTCGGCGGGACCGGCGAGCCGCTGCTCACGATGAAATACATTTCGAACGATGATGAAGTGAAAATCGGCGAACACATCGTCACCAGCGGCATGGACCGGATTTTTCCGCGGGATCTGCCGGTGGGAACGATTTGCGAAGTGAAGCAGGGACCGCCGCCGTTCAAGTACATTCGCGTCCGGCCATCGGCTCAACTCGAAAAACTGGAAGAAGTCATCGTGCTTCTGACCACCGATCGGATCGTGATGAAGAAAGCGCCGGAAGAAGCGGAAGGAGCCGATTCGGCAACTCCGTCACTGCCAGCAGCAAAAAACGCCGCTTCGAGACCCGCCGCGGAAACGCCACCCGAGCGAGAATCCGGATAAACCGCGATGAACGACGCTTTCGATCTCCGCCGCGGCGAAACGCACATCGAAGTCCACAAATTTCGTGGCGGCACGATTTTTTTCGCGACGCTTTTCGCGCTTTTCGTCCAGGCTTTCCTGCCGGTGTACATGCCAAAAGTGGCAATCGTCGACCTTCCGCTGCTCATCACAATCTATTTCGGTTTGAGCCGCAGAAATCCTTCGACTGGCCTGCTGCTGGGCTTCGCCGTCGGTTGTCTGCAGGATTTGCTCGGCAAAACTCCCTTGGGCTTCTACGGAATTGCCAAAACGCTCATCGGTTTTCTCGCTTCTTCCATCGGCGGGAAGCTCGATACGGAACATCCCGCGGCGCGCTTTGCGCTGACGGTGGTCTTCTTTGCTCTGCACCAGGGCATCATCGTGCTTGTTCAGCGGCTCTTGCTGGCTCACGCGGAAACACTGTTCACCGTTCGGCTGGCTATCGCGGCGTTGATCAACGCCGCCGTTGGCGTGGTCCTTTACTTTTTTCTCGACCGACTGCGCAGATCCTAGAGCTTGATAATCCTCAAATCTTCTAGTGGGACATCAGAAACTGCTTGAAGTCGTCGTAAGAAGCCGACATCGGCAAGGAAAGTTTCGTCTCGCTTCAGGTAAGCGGCCAGCCGGTCCGGCAGCGGCGGCGCAGTTCCAATGGCTTTCTCAACCACTTCTGCGAATTTCGCGGCGTGCGCGGTGGCTAAAACCAATCCTTGCGACGGCTCGGGATGCTCTTTTTTGTAAGCTTCCCAGCCCAGGATGCCGACTGCGGTGTGCGGATCGGAAATGTAACGATAACGATCCCAGACCGATTTCATCTCTTCGATCGTTTCCGCGTCGGTCGCGCCGTGCCCCCAAATTTCCTTTTGCACGTACTCAAGCCGCCCGCGGCAGAGATCGAGCAAGCGCGGAAAATTGTTGGGATTGCCAACATCCATCGCGTTCGAATAGGTCGCCTGCGCCGGGCGCGGTTGAAATCGTCCGCTGCGCAGGTATTCGGGCACAACGTCGTTGGCATTCGTGGACGCAATAAATTTTGCTACCGGCAATCCGATTCGCTTGGCGAAAAGTCCCGCCGTCAAATTGCCGAAATTCCCGCTCGGCACGGAAACAATCAACGGCACCGATGCCACCGGAAGTTGCCGGTACGCAGCCACGTGATAAAACATCTGCGGGAGCAGCCGCCCAACGTTTATGGAATTCGCCGAAGTCAGAAATGCCCGCTTGTTCAGCGCCTCATCCGCAAACGCCTGCTTTACCAGCCGCTGGCAATCGTCAAATGTGCCGCTCACTTCTAGCGCCGTGATGTTCTCTCCGAGCGTCGTGAACTGCTTTTCCTGCGCCTCGCTGATGCGCTTCGAGGGATAGAGAATCACCACGCGGATGCCCGGCACAGCTAAGAAACCCGTGCGCGACTGCGCTCCCGGTGTCTCCGGAAGTGGCCACAAGCACCGTGAGCGGCCGCGATTCCCCGCGCACGAAATAACCCATCAACCGCGCCATGAACCGCGCGCCAAAATCCTTGAACGCCAACGTCGGTCCGTGGAACAGTTCGAGAACATGCAGGCCCGGCGAGAGCGAAACCAGCTTCACTGGGAAATTGATCGCTTCGCTGACGATTTGCCACAAAATTTCTTCGGGCACGTCCGGCGTTGCAAACGGCTTCACCACACGAAAACAAACTTCCGTGAATGGCAGCGAACGAAATTCTTCCAATTCTTCCGGCGAATGCCGCGCAATTTCTGCCGGCATGTACAGTCCGCCGTCCGGTGCCATTCCGCGCAAGACCGCGCCTCGCAACGAAGTCAGCGGCGCTTTCTGCGACGTGCTGCGGTATCTCACGCCGCACCGCCCGTCTTGCTCTGCGACCAATTCCAGAAACGCCTCCGGTTGGTGCGGCAGTTCGCGCAATTGCGCCACTTCAATCGTGCAGTGCGCCAGTGCCGCATAACTCTGCCGCCGCGCCCCAATCAGCTTCGGATAACATCGCGCAACAGTCTCTCGCGGCGTTTCTTGCGGCCTGGATTGAAACGCCCCGCGCCAAAGCACCGGCTTCGGGTCATTCAAATACCGCTCAATCAGCAGTTGCTGCTCCTGCGACGAAGCGGCAAAATTCACCACCGTCATCAATTTTCGCAATCGCATCAGCAAGTGATTTCCGCAATAGATCACGCTACCCGTCGTATCGAGCACCAGCGACGTTTCCGGAGCTCGCGCCAGATCATCCAGCACTTGTTCCAGCACCGCGATTTCATCGCTCAAATATTGTGATTCGCGTTCGGCGTAGCTCGCCGAATCCGGCCAGCCCATCCAGGCCGCCACTCCATTAATTCCAGAATACCCGCCGGCTGCCAGGCGCGAAGCAAGCCGCGCTTCAATCTTGTCGTCGCAAGCAAATCGCCGGATGCCCGGCCGAAGCAAGCTGCCGCGACCAAAACGTCTTCCCCGCGCCGGACATACCGATAAGCGCCAGGCGCAAAGGCTTATGTTGGCTGGGGGTCATTTGCTATGGGAATGATAGACCAGAGCTACTGCAGCCGCACTTGGTCGTAGCGATTCGGAGGTGGACATGCCGGAAACAACCACGCGGTCTGCCCGTACTGCGCGGTCCACAATCGGCGCTTCCGACTTCATTTGCGAAGTCCCGAACGCGAAGGCCACCACAGCGACCAGCGCCACCGCCGGAAACGAAAACCACAAAAGCGCGCGGCGAGAACCGGCCGCTGATTTCTCCATTTGCATGAACTTTTTTCTCCAGCGTCAATTATAAAGGGCCGGCAGCGGCATCCGGGAATGAGAAAAACAAATGGGGCGCGCAAGAAAAAACGCCAACGCAAAATCTGGACACTGGCGAAATCCCGCAGACTTCGGTAGCGTATCGAGGCATCATTGCTGCACATTTAAATCGAAAGAAGCGGCACCACGCCAGGGAGAAGATCATGTCGAGTGAAAAATTGAGCGGAGTTGACTTCAAGAAAGAATTGCGCGCGGGCCAGCCGAAACTCGGCCTCTTCCTGAACTCGCACAGCCCGACGGTCGCCGAACAGCTCGCGCACAGCGGCTACGATTGGCTGCTCGTGGATACGCAGCATGGCCCGATGGGCAACGAGCGGCTCTCGGCAATGCTCGGGGGCATCGCGAACGGCGGCGCAAAATCGCTCGTTCGCGTCGAGGGCTATCACGACCGCGGCGGCATTCAGCAATCGCTCGATATGGGCGCCGATGGCGTGCTCGTTCCCTACATCAACACTGCCGCTGAAGCGCGCCAGGCCGTCAGCTGCACAAAATATCCCACGGCCGGAACACGCTCGGTCTACTTTCCGCAGCGCAGCATGAACAAAGATGGATTGCTCGGCTATGCCGGCAACTGGAACAACAACGGGATCGTCGCGCTGCAAGTCGAAACCGCGGACTGCATCAAGAACATTGACGAAATCGCCGCTGTCCCTGGCGTGGACATTCTTTTCCTCGGCCAAAACGATCTTTGCATGTCCATGGGGCTCTACGAAAAATACAAATTCCCGGACATGTACACGTCGCCGGAACTTAACGCCGCCACAACCGCGCTGGTCAACGCCGCGAAAAAGAACAACATCATTCTCGGTCTATTTCTCTTCGGCACGGCGCGCGTCGGCGAATTCCTCGACAAAGGTTTCACCTTCATCAGCATCGGCAACGATTTGCACCACGTGCTGACGCAAGCCGGCGCTTACGTCGTCGACGTCGAACGCATCGCAAAAGAAAAAGGCAAGGACTGGACCCGCACGGCCGACTTCACTTTTTTGATTGCTTTGCCGGCGCTTTAATCCGCAAGAATCACGAAACCTTTCGCTCCGGAAGGCCTGATGCCCTGGTGACTATAAGCAGCCGTACTCGCCTTAGCAAGGCCCCGCGCCGTAACCTTGCGGAAACCTGTTCTCCGGGACAACTTGCGGCACCCTCCCCCAAGTGCTACGTTGGAAAAGACTTCCATCAGCTCCTTCTGATGGCGTCGCAAGGCGATTCGGGAGCTCCGAAGGAATTTTCCGGGCCATTTTTGCGCCGAAATCTTTCAACGGAAGTTTCGATTACCGCGCCGTGAACGGAACTACATCGCGAGCGTCTCCGAAAATTCGGAGCAAAATCTAGAAGGCTTGCGCGCGGGGTTTGCGTGTCTTTTTCATTTGGCAGCGACAATCGGTTGCCGCAACAGCGGCTCGCAGTCGTCTCCTACATCATCGTGGGAATGATCGGCGTGTTGCTGCTCGGCTTCTGGAAACTCCAGGTGATTGACAGCGACAAGTACGGCCAGATGGCCGAGCAGAACCGCGTTCGCTCCATTCCCATCATCGCTCCGCGCGGCAGAATGCTCGATCGCGACGGCCGCGTCCTGGTGGACAATCGCCCGTCCTTCAGCGTCCTCCTGCTTCGCGACGATCCTACTCTCGTCGAAAAGAATCTCCCTTACATCGCCGATGGCCTCGGCCTTTCCATTGACGATCTGCGCGATCAACTACAAAACACGCGCAACCTGCCGAAATTCCAACCCATCGTCATCAAGCCGGAAGCTTCGAGCGCCGACCTCGATTTCATCGAGTCGCATCGCGCCGACGTCCCCGTACTTGAAATGCTTTCCGTTTCACGCAGGCGTTACGCGCCAAACGGGTTTCTCGCGCACGCCACCGGGTACGTGGGCGAAACAAGCGAACAACAGATCGAAGCCAGCAACGGCAAGCTGCGCCCGGGTGACGTCGTCGGCAAAGCCGGCCTTGAGCGTCAGTACAACGACATTCTGATGGGCACAGACGGTATGCGGCGCGTCATCGTCAACAGCGTCGGCCGGGAAGTCGGCCACCTCTCGCAGCAGGATCCGATTCCCGGCAAGCAGATTCAGTTGACGATTGATTTGGATCTGCAACAGGTCGCCGAACAATCCCTCGGGACGCGTCCCGGAGCCGTCGTCGCTCTTGATCCGCGGACGGGCGAAATTCTCGCGATGGTAAGCCGCCCTACGCCCGACCCAAATGATTTCGCCGTGCGCATCTCGAAAGAAGAATGGAAGCAGCTCAACGAGGACCCGCTTCGCCCCCTGTTCAATCGCGCAGTCCAGGCGCAACTCGCGCCCGGCTCCGTTTTCAAGATCGTCACGGCGCTGGCGATGCTCGAAGAGCACAACCCGCCGGAGAGTTTCACCACCTTCTGCCCCGGCTACGGCACGTTCTACGGCCGCCAGTTCAAATGCTGGGTCTACTCTTCCAAAAAGGGCCCGACGTCCCACGGAACCACGAATCTGCACGAAGCGATTTTGAAGTCCTGCGACGTCTTTTTCTACAACGCGGGCATGCGCCTGGGCATTGAGAAGCTTGCTTACTACGGCGACAAGCTCGGAATCGGACACAAGACCGGAATTGACATTCCCTCCGAAGAATCCGGCCTCATGCCTTCCGAACAATGGGTCGAGCGCGTCCAGCATCGCAAATGGTATGCGGGCGAAACGATCTCTGTTTCCATCGGCCAGGGCGCCGTCACCACGACACCCGTTCAGCTGGCCGGCATCATCGGCGGAATCGCTTCGGGCGGAGTTTTCAAACAGCCTCATCTCCGCAAAGACATGCAAAACGTCGCTGAAGAGAAATTTGCCATCTCCGAGCCAACCGTCGAAAAAGTGACAGACGCGATGTACGGAGTCATCAACGAGCCTGGCGGAACGGGCGGCCAGCTGAAGATCAAGGATGTCGAGTTCAGCGGAAAATCGGGAACGGCGCAGGTCATCGGCTACGACACGCGCGCAAAATTCGGCAAACAGAAGAAGTTCGAAGACAACGCCTGGTTCGTCGGCTACGCGCCAAAACGTGATCCGGAAATCGTCGTCGCCGTTCTCGTTCAGGAAAGCGGCCAGCACGGCGGCGAAGCTGCAGGCCCGGTCGTGCACGACATCGTCAAGGCTTACTACGACAAGAAGATGAAGAAGACGCAGGGCCAGATTACCGCGGACAACAATTCGAAGCCCGCGCAGCCAAGTACGCCGGCCGCAATTGTCGCTCCGCGCGCCGCCCTAATTAAGGAAGAAGAATCCGCGAGGCCACGCTGCTCCTGTGCAGGATCAACGATGAAAGACGCTCCTGGCACTCGCGATTACGATTGGTGGCTGCTCGCCATTCTTGCGGCAATCTGCGCTCTGGGTGTGCTTGAAATCTATTCGGCCACGCACGGCAGCTCCCTGGCCGGCATGCACAACAAGCAGCTTCGCTGGCTCATTGTGGGCTTCAGTCCTGATGTTCATTCTCTCCCGCATCGACTATCACCTGATCTGGATCAATCCCTGATCCTCTACCTGGTGTGCATCGCTTCCCTGATTGCCGTGCTCTTGCTGGGAAGTAGCCGCTTTGGTGCCAAGACGCTGGATTCCCATCATGGGCCAAATGTTTCAGGTGTCGGAATTGGCGAAGTTGATTATAATCATTGTATTGGCGCGCTTCTTTACGGAGGTGCGTTCAGATAAGCTTGACCTGCGTGACTTAATTAAGGCAGGGTTGTTGGTAGGCGTTCCGCTTGTCTTGATCCTCAAGCAGCCGGACTTGGGCACAGCGATGGTTCTTGTGCCGCTTTTATTTGTCGGGGCATTTCTGGCGGGCTTGCAGTGGCAACACATGGCGGCGATTGTCCTGGTGGGGGCTATGCTCGTTGGCGCTGTTTTTTATCCGCCCGTTAGCAAGCACATCCTCAAGCCCTATCAACGAGAACGGATTACGTCTTTCTTGCACCCGGAAGAAGACGCCAAAGGCTCAGGCTACCAGTTGTTGCAGTCCAAGATAGCCGTCGGCTCCGGTGGTTTCTGGGGCAAAGGTTTTGGCAACGGCAGTCAGAATCAACTGGGTTATATTCCCGTCCGGTATTCCGATTTCATCATGTCGGCTTGGGCGGAAGAACAGGGATTCAAGGGCGTGCTGCTTGCTTTAGGGCTGTACATGGCGCTGCTGCTGCGCCTCGTCCAAAATGCCCAACGCGCGAAAGATCGCGCTGGCATGTTTCTGGTCATGGGCGTTGCTGCTGCGCTAGGGTTCCACGTTTTGGTAAACGTGGCTATGGTGATTGGCGCCATGCCGGTAACCGGCATCCCGTTACCTCTTATGAGCTACGGGGGTTCGGCCACGTTGTTTGTTTTCATGGCGATTGGTCTTGTGATGAATGTGCGGCTCCGCCGCTTCGTCAACTAGGCCGTGAAGTAACCCGGGACAGCGGCAAAGCCGCCACCCGGAGTAAGACAAGTTTCAGTACCTAGGATTGTTAGAGTGAGGACAGCATCGTCCGCCGTTCCCTTGGCCGGGTTTCAGGGTTTGTACTTTCAAACCCTGAGCTACAAAGTCCGGGAACGAACCAGCCTCGTTAGCTTGAGGAACAACCGATTCCCCATCTGCAGCGAACGCTTCGCCGCCTGGACACGGGTGTCAGGGTTTTACTACAAACCTGAACTCGCAAAAGGCTCGTCTGCGTGTGTGCCCGCAATTCGGGCAACGGCTTTTCCTTCCCGGACCGCTAACGGAATTCGAACCGCGGCGATGCGTCCCAGATAGCTGCACAGCAGCTAGGAAGCACAAGGAGTTTTCATGTCGAAAGAATTGGTTATCAACGCGACCTCCCATGAGCGGAGAGTCGCGATTTTGGAAGAAGGTCAGCTAGTCGAGATTTACATCGAGCGCGAAAAAGAATTCGCCCTCGTCGGCAGCATCTACAAAGGAAAAGTCACTCGCGTTCTCCCCGGCATGCAGTCCGCTTTCGTGGACATCGGCCTCGACGGCGACGCATTTCTCTACGTCAGTGACGTTTTCGAAAATCTCGAAGGCTATGACCACGGTCATGACGATCACGGCCACGAACACGCCCCGGCGCCGGTAGAAGCCGGCGCGCACGTCCAGTCGAAGTTCTCCCGGGCGAATCCCTCGGCCGCGCGCAGGACGGCGGACCATCGGTTGCGCCGCGCGAAAACGGCCACGCCGATCCGGAAGATCAGGAGATTCGCTCTCACGTCGAAGAAGTCCACGCCGGCAGCGAAGACACGGTTCCTGGTGTTGCAGAACACTCTGAACAGTTCGACGACGAACGCCAGCCCGATTCGAACGAATCGGCGCCGAAGAATTTCGCTCCGCAGTACAACCCGACTCAATACAATCCCGCCGCTCGCTTCAACAACCGTCCGAATCAGGGCGGGGGTGGCCGAGGCGGCGATTTCGGTCGCGGTGGAGACCGGGGCGGCGATCGTGGCCGCGGAGGCCGTTGGGGCCGCAGAGGCGGACGCCGCAGAGGGCGGCAGCTGGCCGTCCCGGAGCACCGGGCGGCAGAAATCTTCCTCCTTCGAAATACGCTGCTCCGCAAGGCGGCGAGCGCGACAATCGCGGCAGCTACGAAAATCGTGGTCGACCGCGGCGGGTTACGACAAGCGCGGCCCGCGTCGCGACTTCAACAATCGCCCAGAAAGCGCTCGCTCCGGCCAGCCCGGCGCGCCGTCCGGCCCATCCGCTCCGGTGGAAGAAGAAGCATTCTTGCTACCCGGGCGAATCGCTCGCAAAATTCCGCAATCGGCCGGTGGCCGCTGCGCCCATCGCTCCGGTCGAGGAACCGCTTCACGACGAACCGCAACCCGAACTTCCCGAAGAAACACAGCCCCGTGGCGCGAATCTTTTGCCCGGTACGGCTCACTGGCCCGCGCCGTTCCCGCGGTTCTCTTGCCCAGTTGGCTGCTAGCTGGCGGTGGCCCCGAATCCACCGAAGTCGTCAGCGAGTCTCGCGACGCGGCGGCGGAAGCCGAAGAAATCGCCGAACTCGATGACGAAGAACTCGACGCGCTCGAAGAAGCGCAGGCCCGCGCCGAAGAATCCGAAAACGGCGCAGAACTCAGCGACGATGAACGCTCCACGCTCTCATCGAGCCTGATCGACGCCAAGCAGGATGAAATTCGCGAAGAAGCTCACGCCGACAGCGCCGCAGGTGGCGCCGTGTTCGAAGAAGACGAAGCCGAAGGGCGAAGAAGAGGAAGAACACGAAAGACAAGACGACAGCGTCGACACGAAAACGAAGAGCACGAAGAAGAAGAGACGCACGAACCTTCCGTCCAGGAAATCGTCAGCGCCCCGCAAGCCATTGCCGAAGCCGAAGCCGACGCCGCTCATGAAAACGCGCTGCACATCGCAGCTCTGGGCGACCACGTCGAACTGGAACATCACGAGCATTCCACGAAGAGCACGACGACCGTCACGACGAAGAGTTCCACGATCACGAACGACGAACACGAAGACGAGCCGCGAAAGCGAGCACGACCACGAACACGAATCGCAACCAGCCGAAATTTCTGCGGCTGGCGCTGGCGAAGACACAATTCTCCTCCCGGGCGAAACACGCGCTCCGCACAGCGGCCCGCGCGATGAATTTGCTCCTCGCGATTCAGCCCGCGTTGGCGGCGGCGGACGTCCTCGTTTCCAGCGGCCTTTCCGTAGCGGCGGAGACCGGGGGCGTGATCGCGGCGGATCGCGGCGGAGACCGCGGAGGGCGCCCCGATCGCGGACGCGGTGGACGCGGCAGATTCGATCGTCGCGGTGGCCCAGGCCACAATGGCGGTGGACATGGCCATCACGGCGGCCAGCGCGGCTATCGCGGTCACGGCGGCCCGCAGCGCCGCCCGCAACTGATTTCCGAAATGCTGAAGGCCGGACAGGAAGTCGTCGTGCAAATCGCCAAGGAACCGCTCGGCAAAAAGGGCGCGCGCATCACCAGCCACGTCGCTCTGCCCGGCCGCTTCCTGGTTTACATGCCGACGATTGATCACATCGGCGTCTCGCGCAAAATCGCCAGCGCGGAAAACCGTTCGCGTCTGCGCCGTTTGGTCGGCGAAGCGCGCGGCGCGTTCCCCGGCGGCTTCATCGTTCGCACGGCAGCCGGCGGCGCCACCGACGACGAAATTCGCACCGACATCGAATTCCTCGGCAAGACCTGGAACGACATCAAGCACAAGAACGAAGAGCGCAAAGCGCCTTCCCTTCTGCATCGCGATCTGAATCTCGTCGAACGCATTCTGCGCGATTACGTCAGCGACGATTTCACCGCCATCTGGATTGACAACGAAGAGGAGTACGGCAAGGTCGTCGAATTCGTCAGCCGCTTCCAGCCGAAGCTCGTCAGCCGCGTCAAGCTCTACACCAAGGAGCAGCCGATCTTCGAAGAGTTCGGCATCCAGCACGAACTCGACAAAGCCCTGCGCGCCAAAGTCTGGCTCAAGTCCGGCGGCTACATCGTCATCAACCACACCGAAGCGCTCGTCGCCATCGACGTCAACACCGGCAAATTCGTCGGCAAAGGTTCGACGCGCCTCGAAGACACCATCGTCAAGACCAACCTCGAAGCGGTGAAAGGAAATCGTCCGGCAAATTCGCCTGCGCGACCTCGGCGGCATCATCGTCGTCGACTTCATTGACATGGAAGAGCGCCGCAACCGCGAAAAAGTGCTCGCCGCGCTGCAGCAAGCGCTCGACCAGGACAAAGCGCCTTCGAAAGCGCTTTCCTTCAACGAATTCGGCCTGGTCTGCATCACCCGCAAACGCACCAAGCAGGCGCTCGAACGCGTGCTCTGCCAGCCTTGCCCGTCTTGCACCGGCTCCGGCATGGTCAAGTCCATTCCGACGCTCTGCTACGAAATCCAGGCCGAAGCGCGCAAGATGGCCCTCGCCGACCACGACAATCCGAACCTCACGCTGCGCGTCCATCCGGAAATTGCCAAAGCGCTCAAGACGCGCGAATCCATGCTGATCGACGAACTCGAGCAGAACTCGCACAAGCACGTCATCATTCAGTCCGACGCCACACTCCACTGGGAGCAGTACGACATCTACTAGCCTCGTGCAGGCACTCCTGCAGCTGGCGGCTTTCCCATACCGGTCACTTCAAGACTTCGATGGTATGCAGCCAGGTCTCCACCAGCTTCGGCCAGCGCGTCACAGGCATTTCCGTCTTGCGCAACCCGTATCCGTGCCCGCCTTCGGCGTAAATATGCAGTTCCGCGGGCACCTTCGCATTTTTCAATTGCAGAAAATAAAGCGTCGCGTTCTCCACATGGACGGGATCATCTTCCGCCTGCACGATGAACGAGGGCGGCGTTTTTTCCGTAACCCTGATTTCCGCATTCGCCGCAAAATTTTGCTCGGCAATCGCGAGGTATCCGGGATAAACAATCACCGCAAAATCCGGCCGGCAGGAAAGCCGGTCCGCAGCGTCAATCGGGTCGTACAAGCGCTGATCAAAGTGCGTGCTCAACGCCGCAGCCAAATGTGCGCCCGCGGAAAATCCCAGCACCCCAATCCGGTTCGGATCGATCTTCCATTCCGCCGCATGCGCCCGCACCGCACCGAGCGCCCTCTGGGCGTCCTGCAACGCGGCTTGCGATTTCGGCAGCGGCCCGGAATCCGGTACGCGATACTTCAGCAGCACGCACGTCACGCCAATCGTGTTCAGCCACTCGCAAACTTCCGTTCCTTCCAGATCAATGGCCAGAATCCGGTACGCGCCTCCCGGAAAAACAACAACCGCGGCGCCCGTGTTGTTTTCCTTCGGCGAGTACAGCGTAATCGTCGGCTTTGAAACATTCCCCAGCCGCACGAGCGGCTTCCCTGCAACCGGTCTGTCCTTCGCCGTCGTCGTATCAACCTCCGGAACAGGATTTTCCGCGCCGCCCGGCACCGTCTTCGGCCAAAGGCTGATCGTGATGTGTCCCGCTGGCGGCTGCCAGGCAGGTTGTTGCGCAGCGGCGCCAAGGCAAATTCCGAGGGTTGCCAGTATGAGCGCTGAAAATTTGTACATAACGTCTCCGCGGTCTTGCAACGAGGAGACATCATCGCACATTTAAACCGGGTTAAAACAAATCGGCGGGTGTCTTAGGCCGCGGGCTCTGCATTCCGTCGAAAACAGTTCCACTTCCCTTCCTTCCAGGAACGCACCACCAAGCCGGGCTTCCGCCGTATCAAATTCCGGACAAAATTCTCGAAACGCGGCGAGCAGCCGGCGGCGATTGTTCCATTCGTTCATCACTTCAACGGTTTCTCCGCCCCTTTTCTTCAAAATCCAATAAGTCTCGAGATATGGTCCATGCAAGTCTCGGAAACATCGCTTCTGTCCGCACAAATACGATTCCCGCGATCTCCTCCCAGGCCACGTCTTTTCTCCACTTCGGCGCTATCCAATACGCGATCCCCTGCAATGCGTTCGACCATCTTTGCCCGGTTGCTGGGTTATGTCCCCGAATACCGCTGCTCTTTCCACGGATCACCATATTTGTGATACCCATTCCGCTCCCAAAATCCGAGCCGGTCATAATCCAGCAGCATGAATCCGCGCACCCACTTCACGCTTTTCCACGCATACAGGTGTGGAACAATCAATCGCAGCGGCCCGCCATGATCCGCTGTCAACGGCGCTCCATCATGCTCAAAAGTGAACAGCACATCCGGCCGCGTCAAGTCCGCCAGCGGTACATTCGCCGTGTAACCTTCCTCCGCAAGAACTGACGCGAACGCGGCCCCCGCCTTCGGCTTCACCAGCTTCAACACGTCCGTAAACAAAACTCCCTTCCAGCGATTGTCCAGCCGGCTCCAACGCGTCACACAATGAAAATCCGAAGTCACTTCCGTTTGCGGCAGCGCGCGAAATTCCTTCCAACTAAATTCCACCGGCGTTTCCACTTCGCCCGAAATCTTGAAGTCCCATTTCTCCGCATCAAAATGCGGCACGCTTCCATAGTGCAGAACCGGCCACTTCAGCGTCAGCGACTGTCCAGGCGGAATTCTTCCCTCCGCCTTGGCCTTTTTCTCCAGCTCCCTTCGCGCAATCGATTCATCCGCCGTTGTCACAAATCTCTCCTGCTCGTCTGATGCCTCCAACCCCCTAAAGTTTCTCGCCGATTCGCCTGGGCGATCCCCCCGACGCGCGACGGGCGCGAATCTCCCCGCGGCGCGCCTGGCGCGCTCGCTCTTTTACTTTTTTCGCAAAACGCGCAACTCATCCCGCTTACTTCCAATAGCTTGCTCGCGCTTTGCCACCATTCCGACTAGCAACCCCCTCGTCCCCCTCACCGTCCATCGCCGCTATGCTATTCTTCCTTCCCGACCCCAGGAAAGCGAGTTTTGCATGACGGCACGCGTCCTTGACGGAACCAAAATCCGCGATCAGGTTTTCGCCGAACTCAAAGGCGAAATCGCGCGCCTAACCACGCAAAACATCAAGCCCGGTCTCGCCGCAGTCCTCGTCGGAGAAAATCCCGCCTCCCAGCTCTACGTCAAAAGCAAAATCGCCGCTTGCGAACAGCTTGGCCTGGCCAGCTGGCTGCACACTCCGCCCACTTCGATCTCGACTGAAGCAATGCTCAAGCCTTGTCGATCAGCTCAATCGCGATAACAGCGTCGACGGCATCCTCATCCAACTTCCGCTCCCGAAACAGGTCGAGGCTAAAAAAGTCCTCGAAGCGGTCGATCCTGCCAAGGACGTCGACGGGTTTCATCCCGTCAGTCTGGGCAAGCTCGTCAGCGGACGGGAAGGCCTCGTCGCTTGTACTCCCGCCGGCTGCATGGAAATTCTTCGCCGCAACAAAATTCCCGTCGAAGGCGCAAATGCCGTCGTCCTCGGCCGCAGTGACATTGTCGGAAAACCGATGGCCTTGCTCTTGATGCACGCCAACGCCACCGTCACGATCTGCCACTCCAAAACCCGCGATTTGCCCGATGTCGTCCGTCGCGCAGACATCGTCATCGCCGCCATGGGCAAAGCCGGTTACGTCCAGGCCGATTGGCTCAAATCGGGTTCCGCAGTAATCGACGTCGGCACAAATAAAATCACCAGCGCCACTGAAGCGGAATCTCTGCTGAAGAATTTTCCGCAGCGCCTCGCAAAGTTTCGCGAAAAGGGTTCCGTGCTCGTCGGCGACGTTCATCCCGACGCAATCAACACCGCCGGCGCGCTCACTCCCGTTCCTGGCGGCGTCGGCCCCATGACCATCACCATGCTCATGTCCAACACCGTCAAAGCCGCGCGCCTCCGCCGCGAAAAATCAATCGCAAAGGCGGCTCTGTAGCGGCCAATCTCTAGATTGGCTCTTTCTATGCTGAAACTCGGACTCACCGGAGGAATCGCCAGCGGGAAAAGCTGGGTCGCTTCGCAACTCCGCGAATTGAATTTTCGCGTCCTCGATGCCGATCTTCTCGGCCATCAACTCATCGAACCCGCTGCCGCCGCCTACGATGAAGTTGTCCGCGAGTTCGGAAAAGAAATTCTGCGCGAAGATAATTCCGTCGACAGGAAAAAACTTGGAGCAATTGTTTTTGCCGATCCGGCGAAGCTCGCGAAACTAAATTCAATTCTCCATCCGCGCATCGAAGAAACGATGAACGCCCAGTTTGAAAAATGGCAAGCCGAAGGAATCGCAGATCCGGTTTTTGCCGAAGCCGCGCTCCTGGTCGAAGCAGGCATGCACAAGAGGCTCGACGGCCTCGTCGTCGTCTGGTGCCGCCCCGAAGATCAAATCACGCGCCTCCGCGCACGCGGTCTCAGCGAAGAGGAAGCGCGCCGCCGCATCGCGCTGCAAATGCCCAACGAAGAAAAACTGAAATTCGCAACCTACAAAATCGACACCTCCGGAACGATGCAGTACACGCGGGAACAAGTCGCAGCTCTCGCAAAATCGCTGCGTGCGGCGGAAACGTAGGCCTCTTTGCTTACTTTTTCCTATAATAAAGGTCTGAACCTACGAAGCCGGAAGGAAGCAGCCATGAGCCCGAAGAAGAAAGGCGAAAGCCAAACCTCGCGAATCGTTGTGATCGTGCTGCTTCTGCTCGCCGGTGCCTATTGGGCTGGCGCGCGCTGGGGACCACGCGGCCCGCAAAAAGTGGAAGCCGTTCCGCTCGGCCCAAATTCACAAATCGCAAATGCATTCTTCTTGCAGCGCGATGCCGCTCTCACGGACGAAGAATCCATCAACGTCCGCGTTTATCGCCAGGCTTCTCCCGCGGTCGCAAACATTCTCACCAAAGCAACCGAATACGATTTCTTTATGGATCCCGTTCCCGTCGAAGGAGCAGGCTCCGGCTTCGTGATTGACCCGAAAGGCTACATCCTCACGAACAATCACGTTGTGGAAGGCGCGCAAACCATCGAAGTCGTTCTTGGCGACCAATCGCGCTATCCGGCAAAAGTTGTCGGTGCAGATGCTCGCAATGACGTCGCACTCATCAAAATCGAGCCGAAGAACAAGCCGCTCGTCGCGCTTCCCCTCGGCGATTCCTCCACGATTCAAGTCGGCCAGAAAGTTCTCGCAATCGGAAATCCCTTTGGCTTCCAGAGCACGCTCACAACCGGCGTCATCAGCGCGCTCGGCCGCACCGTGCAAACCAGCCAAACCACATTCATTGACGAGGCAATTCAAACCGACGCGGCAATCAATCGCGGCAACTCCGGCGGCCCGCTCATCAACTCTCACGGCGAAGTCATCGGCATCAACTCCGCCATTTACACGCCTTCCGGCACCACTGCGGGCATCGGTTTCGCAATTCCCATCAACACGGCAAAACGCATCGCACACGACCTGATTACCGACGGCCGCGTTCACCAGGCGTTTCTGGGGGCAGACACGCTCGCGGTCGGCGGCGGTCTCGCCGAAGCGCTGGACCTTCCCGTACAGGATGGATTGCTCGTGCAGATCGTTACGCGCAACGGCCCCGCGGCAGCGGCGGGAATTCGCGGCGGCGACCGCATCGCGCAAGCCGGCATGCGCCGCTTTTATATCGGCGGCGATGTGATCACCGCAATGGACGGGCAAAAAATCTCGTCGCAGCTCGATTTGAGTTTGCTGCTCAACAAGAAACGCCCCGGGGACACGGTAACAGTCACCGTCTATCGCGGCGGCAAAAAAGTGGATCTTCCCGTAAAACTTGGCGAACGAGAGCGCTAAATATCCCAAATTCAATTACACTTCCCTGCTGAAAAAGTCTCCAGCGTTTTCGGCTTGAGGAGGTTTTGCGTGAAAAAGCTTGTTCTTCTTGTTTCGTTGCTGGCCGCGGCGATTGCCTCTGGGTGCGGGCACCATCACAGGGTGGATTTGGCCGCAGAAGAAGCGGCGATTCGCTCGACGGACGCGCAATGGCTCGCGGCTGCGCAAGCGCACGATCTGGAAAAGATTCTGCCGTTCTGGTCGGATGACGCCACGATCCTCGCCCCGGGCTCGCCGGCTGTCGTCGGCAAAGCTGCTATTCGTCAATATGTCTCCGGCGCATTCGCGACTCCCGGATTTTCCATCACCTGGAAGACAGATAGGATCGAAGTCGCAAAATCCGGAGACATGGCTTACTCGACCGGCAGCGACAAAATCTCCGTGAACACGCCGACGGCAAAACGGTCACCGAAGAAAATCGTTCGATCGCACTTTGGAAGAAGCAGGCGGACGGCTCCTGGAAGTGCGTCTACGACGTAATGAGTCCCGCGGCTCAGGCAAATTCAAAATAAAGCTACGCGGAAAATTCTTTTCTGTGTTTTTCGCGCCCGGCGTCGCTGAGCGAAAACCAGCCTTCCGCAATATCGCGGACGCGTTCGAGTTCGTGCTGCATTTCCGCGTGCTTGGCTTCCATCAATTCAACGCTGGCTTCTTTGGGAACATAAATGGGAGGCGCGAACAGGATTACAGCGCGCGCAAAAGGCATCGGCAGCAGAAAGTGGTCCCAAGTGTTCTGGAACGTTTTTCCTCGGTCAATTCCCACATGAAACACCATAATCGGAGCGCCGGTCTTTCGCGCCAGCATCACTGGTCCGGGCTTCGCGATGTAGCGCGGCCCGCGCGGCCCGTCGATTGTGAACGCACAATCCTTTCCTTCTTCAATTCGCCGCGCCATCACTGCAAGTCCGCGCAATCCGCCGCGCGACGAACTTCCCTGCGCCGTTCCGAATCCGAGCCATTCAATGACCTTTCGCGTCCACTGCCCGTCAAACGCCGTCGTATTCATCACGACGACGCCGTGATTGCGGTACCACCACACAATCGGAATAATCGCCCGGTGCCAAAACGACCAGATACACTGCTTTTTCTGGGCGTAAACTTTTTCCGCGTGGTGCCAGCCGAGCACTTCGTAGCGCAGCGTCGGCCCGAGCGTTCTAATCACGCTGTAAACAAGAGCGGCGATTATGGGAATCTGGATTCGCCGCGACCACTTCAATTTGGGCAGGGGCGTATCGTAATGTGTATTTACCGATTCCCGCTGCTTTTGCGAATCCTCGGCTGCGTCGGGTGCACTCATCGTGGTTAACTATAGTGGTGCCGCGAGGCGTTTGGCACGCGGCGAGTTATAGTATAGCGGGCACAAGGCATCGCATCCTTCTATCTGAGCGAAATATGCTGACCTCTGGATTAATTTCGCACCGCAAGTTTCTGTGGGCTTTGGCCGCGGCGCTTCCGTGCGCTCTTGCGTTGGCGTCACAGGCTGCGCCTCCAGACGAACCGGAAAAAGCGTTTGTGGGAATAATCGAGGGGGATTCGATTTCAGTGCAGGGGCCGATGACGGTACGCGTGGTCAACGGCCAGGTGAAAACTGTCTTGCGCAGCGGCGGGGACGTGCGCGTGAAGTCAGGCCGCGCGACGATTGAGCTTATGGAAGGCGGACGCATCGCAATTTGCGGTCCGGCGCATCTTTCGGTTTTGAAATCGGGGTCGGCGCTCACCGTGGCGCTCGATTCCGGCACGATTCATACTTTTGTTGACCAGGAGCCGTCGCTGACGGTTTACACGGCGCTGCTGCAGGCAAAGCCGCTTGCGATTGGCGGCGCGGCGCAGGATACCGTGGTCGGGCTCGATGAGTTTGGAGCACTTTCCGTTCAGAGCGATCGCGGGTGCGGTACGGGTCGAGCAGCAGCTTACAGGGCAAAGCATCGTCGTGCCGCAAAACAGCGACGTGCTGCTAAGCAACGGACAATTGAACGAACTGCATCCAGGCGCGGGCCACGCTTCCTGTGAACTCGGTGAAATGAAACTGAAGCAGCCTGCAGAGCAAGTAAGCGTTCCGGCGACGACGGAGGAAGTCCGGCAACATCGATTGACCAATCCGAAGCCGAACGTCCCGGCGACAAATTCGTCGGCGCCCCCGGATGAAGGGCCGATCTACAAAGTTTATTTGGCGCCGATGCGTTACGACGCGAATCTGAAAACACAGCCGCCTCCGGATCCGAATCTTATCGTACTGATGCGGCGGGTTCGCGTGCGTCCTACGCTGATTTTTGAAGGCCGCGTGGAGGGCGAAGCGCTCGTAGCGGAAAATCATGCCGCGCCGCCAACTCCTGCTTCAACGGCAAACGCAGCTTCAGCGCCAGCACAGCCGCCAGCCAGCAATCCGACGGTTGCCAACAAGGTCCGCACGTTTCTGAAACGCATCTGGGATCGCAATTCATAGACCGCCGGGACAGGGAAATTGGCCTAACGACTCCTGTCCTTTCTTCCCATTTCCCTCGGGTGATTCTTGTGTTACGTTTTTGACTCACAATTGGGACCTCCCCCTCGGGTCTCTGTTAACCGTTCTAAATACAACTGGAGCAAGTTCTTGAACATTCCGAAGAGTTTTCATTGCTATTTCCGCGTGATTCCGCAACTCGTCCTGATGACTGCGCTGGCGCTGCTTGCCGGATGCTCAAGCTACGGCGGAAGCACGACGAATCCAGTGACGGTTCAACTATCGCCCACGAGCGCGACGGTACAGACCAGCCAGACGCAGCAATTCACGGCGAGCGTGTTGTATGCGACGAGCACAGCCGTTACCTGGCAGGTGAACGGGGTAGCCGGCGGGGATTCCACACACGGCACGGTTAGTGCGGCGGGTCTATATACAGCTCCCAGTGCGGTGCCGAATCCGGCTTCGGTTACGGTGACGGCAATCTCTGTGGCGGATACGACGAAGTCTGCTTCGGCTACGGTCACGATATCGGCTCCGCCGGCCATCACTGTTGACGATTTCACCCAAGACGGCGAATGTAGTGGCTGGTCTGAGCCAGCAATTTACGGCGACAGTAACGAATACGAGCAATACGGCTGTGACCTGGCAGGTGAAGGGACGCCGGCGGCGGAGACTCCCCACACGGCACGGTCAGTGCGGCGGGTCTATATACGGCTCCAGGTGCGGTGCCGAATCCGGCCTCGGTTACGGTGACGGCCATCTCTGTAGCGGATACGACGAAGTCTGCTTCGGCTACGGTCACGATATCGGCTCCGCAGGCCATCACTGTTACGATTTCGCCCAAGACGGCAAATGTAGTGGCTGGTCTTAGCCAGCAATTTACGGCGACCGTAGCGAATACCAGCGAATACGGCGGTGACCTGGCAGGTGAATGGAACGTCCCGGCGGCAACACGACGGTCGGCACGATTAGCGCGGCAGGTCTATATACAGCTCCCAGTGCGGTGCCGAATCCGGCCTCGGTTACGGTGACGGCCATCTCTGTAGCGGATACGACGAAGTCTGCCTCGGCTACGGTCACGATATCGGCTCCGCAGGCCATCACTGTTACGATTTCGCCCAAGACGGCGAATGTAGTGGCTGGTCTGAGCCAGCAATTTACGGCTACCGTAACGAACACCACGAATACGGCTGTGACCTGGCAGGTCAATAACATGACCGGCGGCAACGCGACGGTCGGTACAATTAGCGCGAGCGGTCTCTATACTGCTCCAGCGACGGTGCCTGCCGGCGCTGTTACCGTAAAGGCGATTTCGGCCGCGGATACGACCAAGTCCGATACAGCGGCGGTAACAGTCGTTTTGCCGGTCAGCGTTACGTTGAGCCCTAAAACGCCGAGCGTGCAAGCCGGATTTACACAGCAATTTACGGCGACCGTAGCGAACAATTCGAACATGGGTGTGACCTGGCAGGTGAACGGAATCGCGGGCGGGAATACGACGGTTGGCACGATTAGCACAAGCGGCCTTTACACAGCTCCAGCGGCTGTTCCCGGAACGAATCCCGTCACCGTGAAAGCCGTCTCGATAGCGGACACGACGAAATTCGACACCGCGACCGTGACGATAACTCCGCCGGTTTCCGTTGTGGTAAGCCCCAAGACGGCGAATGTAGTGGCTGGTCTGAGCCAGCAATTTACGGCAACCGTAGACGAACGCCACGAATACTATGGTGACGTGGCAGGTCAACAACGTGGCCGGCGGCAACGCGACGGTCGGCACGATTAGCGCGAGCGGTCTTTACACGGCGCCAGCAACCGTTCCAGGCGGCGCAGTGACGGTAAAGGCGATTTCGGCCGCGGATACGACCAAGTCCGATACAGCGGCGGTGACAGTCGTTTTGGCGGTCAGCGTTACGTTGAGCCCTAAAACGCCGAGCGTGCAAGCCGGATTTACACAGCAATTTACGGCGACCGTAGCGAACAATTCGAACACGGGTGTGACCTGGCAGGTCAGCGGAATCGCGGGCGGGAATACGACGGTTGGCACGATTAGCACAAGCGGCCTTTACACAGCTCCAGCGTCTGTTCCCGGAACGAATCCCGTCACCGTGAAAGCCGTCTCGATAGCGGACACGACGAAATTCGACACCGCGACCGTGACGATAACTCCGCCGGTTTCCGTTGTGGTAAGCCCCAAGACGGCGAATGTAGTGGCTGGTCTGACCCAGCAATTTACGGCCACCGTAACGAACGCCACGAATACTATGGTGACGTGGCAGGTCAACAACGTGGCCGGCGGCAACGCGACGGTCGGCACGATTAGCGCGAGCGGCCTTTACACGGCGCCAGCAACCGTTCCGAGCGGCGCAGTGACGGTAAAGGCGATTTCGGCCGCGGATACGACGAAGTTCGACACCGCGACCGTGACGATAACTCCGCCGGTTTCCGTTGTGGTAAGCCCGAAGACGGCGAATGTGGTGGCTGGTCTGACGCAGCAATTTACGGCCACCGTAACGAACGCCACGAATACTATGGTGACGTGGCAGGTCAACAACGTAACCGGCGGCAACGCGACGGTCGGCACGATTAGCGCGAGCGGTCTTTACACGGCGCCAGCAACCGTTCCAAGCGGCGCTGTGACGGTAAAGGCGATATCAGTTGCGGATACGACCAAGTCCGACACGGCCGCGGTGACGGTCGCGCTGCCGGTGAGCGTAACGGTGAGCCCGAAAACGCCGAGCGTGCAGGTGGGATTGACGCAGCAGTTTACGGCGACCGTAGCGAAATTCGAGCAATACGGCCGTGACGTGGCAGGTGAACAACGTGACCGGCGGCAACGCGACGGTCGGCACGATTAGCGCGAGCGGTCTATACACGGCACCGGCAATCGTTCCGAGCGGCGCTGTAACGGTGAAGGCGATATCAGTTGCGGATAACGACGAAGTCCGACACGGCCACGGTGACGGTTACTCCGCGCCGACTAATTGTGGTCACAGTTAGCCCCGACGACGCCCACGGTGCAGACTGAGCGCGACCCAACAGTTCACGGCGACGGTGACGAATACGTCGAACACCGCCGTGACGTGGCAAGTAAATGGCGTCGACGGGCGGCGATTCGACTCACGGCACGATCAACGCAAGCGGACTCTTTACTGCGCCAGCGGCGGTTCCCTCGCCGGCTACGGTGACGGTTACGGCAGTATCGGTGGCCGATGGCACGAAGTCGGCAAGCACGACAGTTACGATCACGGCGGCAGGGCCGGTTGACGGTGTACGGTCAGTCCACGGCGCGCGGCAATCACGACGGGACAAACACAAACCTTTGCGGCGTCCGTGAACGGCTCGCCAAGTACGAGCGTCACGTGGGAGATCGACACGGTTCCCGGATGGCAGCGCTACTGTCGGGACAATCAGTGCGGGCGGACTCTACACGCCGCCGTCGACCGGCGGCGTTCACAACGTGGTGGCGCGAAGCACGGCGAGTACGAGTTCTACTTCGCCAGCTTCGACGATCGCCGTGACGGATCTCGCCGGCGTGTATACGTATCACAACGACCTTTCGCGGGACGGCGTGAATTCTCAGGAATACGGGCTGACCGACTGCGACGGTCACTCCGTCGACGTTCGGCAAGCTTTTCTCTTGCCCTGTGGACGCAGCGGTTTACGCGCAGCCGCTCTGGGTGGCGAATGTAAACTTCAGCGGGGTGAAGCACAACGTGCTGATTGTGGCGACGCAGCACGACACGATTTACGCGCTCGATGCAGATGCGAATCCGTGCACGCCACTCTGGTCAAAGAGCCTCTTTAACACGGGCGAGACGTGGATCAATGCGAACAACGACGTGAACTGCGCCGATCTGGAGCCCGACGTGGGCATTGTGGGAACGCCGGTCATCGATCCGACGACGAATACGATTTACGTCGTATCGAAATCGAAAAACACGACGAGTTCCGCCATTTTCCAGAGAATCCATGCGCTGGATGTGGTTACCGGGAACGAAAAATTTGGCGGGCCAACGACGATCGCGGGTTCGGTGAATGCGATTTCGTTCAATCCGCAGAAGAAATAATCAACGAGCGGGCCTGGCTCTGGTGAACGGCAAGGTGTACATCGCCTGGGCTTCGCACTGCGACGTCGGCCTACGTACCAGGGATGGGTGTTCGGTTACAGGGCGTCGGACTTGACTGTGGCTCCGTCGGTATTCTCGCCGGCGCCGCATGCACCGACCAGCTTGGAATCCGGCATCTGGATGTCCGGGGGAGCGCCGGCGGCGGACGTAAACAACAATCTGTTTTTAATTACCGGCAACGGGACATTCGACGCAAACTCGCTGACATCTCCGAATGACGACTATGGCGATTCCGTTCTGAAGCTTTCAACGGCAAGTGGAATTTCGGTCTCCGACTACTTCACGCCGAACGACTTTGCCAACCGGCAAAGCAGCGATCAAGATCTGGGATCAGGCGGCGCAGCGCTCCTTGTCGATCAACCGAGCGGGCCCGTGCAACATCTTTTGATCGGCGGCGGCAAAGGCGGAACTCTTTTCCTTCTGAACCGCGACAACATGGGGCACTCCACGGGCAGTGGCGTTCAGCAATTTAGCGCCGGCTCCAGTTTTTCTACGCCCGTGTTCTGGCAAAACCATTTGTACTTCGTCGGAGTGGGCGGAAATTCAAAATTGCAATCGTTCACGTTTGATCCGACTGTTCCGCAATTTGTTACCCCGGCCGGGGGCCAATCGGGCGACAGCTACGGATTCCCGGGCGCGACCCCATCGCTTTCGGCAAGTGGCACGACGAACGGAATCGTCTGGGCGCTGAGAACGAATTCGTATTGCACGACACAATCGAGCAGTTGCGGGCCGGCAATTTTGCGCGCCTATGACGCGACCAATGTCGCCACCGAACTCTGGCACAGCGACGCCAGCGCCGCCGATGCCGCAGGCAACGCGGTGAAGTTCACGGTGCCTACGGTGGCGAACGGAAAGGTGTACGTCGGCACGCGCGGGAATAACACGGGCGGGGCGGCTGGCTCGACGTCTACGCCGGGCGAGATCGATGTCTACGGTTTGAAGCCGAACTGAGAAAGTGTGGGCGCCATTTGCGGAAAGCGCGCTTCCTTCACTAGTGAACCGGGTTCAAGGGCCCAAGCTACATGCCTTCGTAGTTTGGCCCGCCGCCGCCTTCGGGGACGACCCAGTTGATGATTTGGTAGGGATCGGCGATGTCGCAGGTCTTGCAGTGAACGCAATTTGCAAAATTGATTTTTAATTTTTGGCCGGCGCTCGATCTTTGACCATTTCGTAGACCGCGGCGGGGCAAAAATACTGGCAAGGATTGCCATATTCTTCGACGCACTTTGTGGCACACACATTTAAATCAGCGACGTGCAAGTGGCAGGGCTGATCCTCTTCGTGGCGCGTGCCGGAGTGGTAGACGTCGGTGAGACGGTCAAAAGTGAGTTTTCCGTCGCCAGCGAAACGAAGCGCCGGCGGGTGCGCCATTGATTTTCTTGTAGGCTTCGTGGCCGGCGTGCGCCGCGCATCGGATCGACCAGGCCGCGACCGCCGGTGATTTGCTGGAACGCCGTGTTGATGAAGCCGCGAAAGCTGTCCGCGTGGCAAAGCCCTGGTGGAAATTGCGGACTTTCCACAATTCTTTCTTGATGTAGCTATTTTCGATTTTGCATTGGTAAGCGCTGAGCGTTTTGGCGGACGTGTCGCCTGCTTTGAGCGCTTCAAAACGGTTTCGGCGGCGAGCATGCCGCTCTTCATGGCCAGGTGAATGCCTTTCAGTCGTTGCGAGTCCAGAAAGCTGCCGGAATCGCCGATGATGAGGCCGCCGTCGAAATAGTTGCGCGGCATGGCGTACCAGCCGCCGTAGGGCAGCGATTTTGCGCCGTAGCGAACGAGCTTGCCGCCATCGAGAATGTCTCTTACGAATGGATGCGTTTTCCACTTTTGAAATGCTGCGTGCGGGTCAAAGCGCGGGTCGGCGTATTCGAGGGCGACGACAAGGCCGATGGAAACGCGATTGTTCGGAGAGGCCGTAAATCCAGCCGCCGCCGTACATGCTGCTCGGTACGGGCCAGCCGAGCGTGTGCGCGACGTAGCCGGGCTGAATTTTCCCGGGCTGGACGTCCCAGAGTTCCTTGATGCCGATGCCGTAGCTTTGCGGATTGATGTTGTCGAGCTTCTTTTTGGCGACGAGCTCTTTGGTGAGCGAGCCGCGCGTGCCTTCGGCGAGGACGGTGACTTTGGCGCGGAGCTCGTAGCCGGGCTGATAGTTGTCTTTGGGCTTGCCGTTTTTGTCGACGCCCTTGTCTTCGGTGATGACGCCGCCGATGCCGTCGCGCTTCGTAGATTAACTGCGCGCCGCCAAATTCCTTGAAGACGTTGACGCCGGCGGCTTCGACTTTTTCGCCGAGCCATTTGACGATTTTGCTGAGCGAGACGACGTAATTGCCGGTGTTGACGAACGGCGGCGGGGTGATGGGAAAACGGAAGGAGGATTTTTCAGTGAAGAAGAGCGCGGCGGAATCCGGTGACGGGCGTATCGAGCGGGGCGGATTTTTCGAAGTCGGGAACAAGTTCGGCGAGAGCCTTCGGGTTCATGATGGCGCCGGAAAGCTGGTGCGCGCCGATTTCGCGGCCTTTTTCGAGGACGTAGATATTTTCAGCGGAGAGTTCGGGCTTGGCGCCGCTGGCGTTGTGGGCTTTGATGAGATTGGCGAGATGCAGCGCGCAGGCAAGGCCGGCGGGGCCGGCTCCGACGATGAGGACGTCGGCTTCGAGTTGTTCGCGTTGACGGCCATATCTGTTGCATTTTAGCGAGAGTGCCAGCCTGGGCTGCGGTTGCAGGTGCAAGGCGGGCAGAGAAAGCAAATGAAGACTAACCGGTCAGTCGCACGAGGTAGTTGGGATTGCTGATCGCGGCTCTACTTTGCCCGATGGCGGCGACTGCACGATGCGGCTGGCATATGCTGGCAGCCACCCGCAAGGGGCTATCCGAAATCGCTAAAGGACGCCACAAGCAATTCGAGGATTGGTCCTCATTGGGCGTTAAACGAGCAGCCAGCAAGCCGAACGGTTCTTACTTTGCCTTTTGCAGTTCTTCGGTGAGGGCGGGCATGATTTCGAAGATGTCGCCGACGACGCCGTAGTCGGCGATTTCGAAGATGGGCGCGTTTGGATCTTTGTTGATGGCGACGATGGTGCGCGCGCCTTTCATGCCGACGACGTGCTGGATGGCGCCGCTGATGCCGAGCGCGAGATAGAGTTTTGGCGCGACGGTCTGGCCGGAGCTGCCGATCTGGCGCTCCATGGGCAGCCAGCCTTCATCGCAAATCGGACGCGACGCGGCGATTTCCCCGCCCATCGCTTTGGCGACGGCTTCGGCTTGCGGAATATTTTCCGGCGCTTTGATGCCGCGGCCGATGGCGACGATGAGCGGCGCCTGCGTGAGGTCGACGGCGTATTTTGCTTCCTTGAAAAGTTCAAGCGGCTTCGTGCGGATTTGCGCGGCGTTGAGCTGCACGGCGACGGCGTTGACTGGCGCTTTGCCGGAAGCGTGCGCGTTGCACGAGATCGGCGCGAAACGCGCCGGCCTGGAACGAAGCGAACCACGGGCGCGGCGCCGAGGAAGGAAACGTCGGCGACGGTTTTGCCCTGGAACATCTGGCGGACGAAAACGAGTTTGCCGCTTTCGTTGCGGTAGCCGATGCAGTCGCCGATCATTCCTTTGCCGAGCGATGCGGCGAGTTTGGGCGCGAAATCGCGAACTTGGTAGGTGTGCGGAAATAAGACGAGATCGGGCTTGGCGGATTCGATGACTTGCTTGAGCGCGATGCAGTAGCCGTCGGGCGTGTAGTGCGGCGAGCAGATCGTGGTCGACGAGCAAGCACTTCGGCGACGGCTTTGGCGGCGAGTTCATCGGCGAAGGCGCCGAGCCTTTGCCGATAACCGCGGCGCTGACAGCTGCCGTTCGTTGCGCTGGCGATTTGCTGTGCGGCGGCGAGCGTTTCGAAACTGGCGTTGTTCCACTTGCCCTGGCGCATGTTCGGTGATGACGAGGATTTTCATGGTCAGATCACCCGCGCTTCGAATTTGCAGTTTTTCAACGAGCTTGGTGGCCACTTCTTTCGGCGTGCCGGTGAGGAATTCGGTCTTCTTGGTTTTTGTGGGCACGTAGATTTTTTCGACGTGCTGCGTTGGCTTCGCTGGCGACGCCGAGCGATTCGCGCGTGACGGTGGCGATTTCTTTTTTCTTGGCCGCCATGATGCCTTTGAGCGTGGCGTAGCGGACTTTGTTGATGCCGGATTGAATCGAGAGCACGGCGGGAAGCGGACATTCGACCCATTGGAACCATCCGGCTTCCAGTTCGCGCTTCAATTTCAGTTTTCCGTCCGTCGCTTCGATCGCATGATGATCGTCGCGTGCGGCAGATCGAGTTCTGCGGCCAGCAGGACGCCGGTCTGGCCGAAGCCGTGATCGTCGCTCTGCAGGCCGGTAAGGATGAGGTCGGGGTTTTCACTTTTCGACTGCGGCTGCGAGCGATTTCGCCGAGCGCGAGCGGATCGAGTTCGAAAGAATTTGTCGTCCGAAACGTGGATGCCGCGGTCGGCGCCTTTTGCGAGGGCTTCCTTGATGGTTTGCTTGACGCGCTCCGGGCCCATGGAGAGGGCGATGACTTCGCCGCCGTGTTTTTCCTTCAGGCGCAGGGCTTCTTCGAGCGCAAAACTGTCCGGCTCGTTCATTTCGAAGCCGATGTCGGATTCCTTGATCCAGTTTCCGGACGATGGCGAGCGGCGCGTCCTTGGCCGGAACCTGCTTGATGCAGACGAAATTTTCATGGAGATTCCTTGCTGCTACCGCTGGCAGCCGGCTTAGCCTGCCAACAAAATCTTCTGTTGCGCGCGGAAAAGCTACTTCCCAGTCCAGCGCTTGAAAATCAGCGCGGCATTCGTGCCGCCAAAACCGAATGAATTGGAAAGCGCGTAATCTACGAGTCGCTTTGCGCGCTGTGATTCGGAACGTAGTCGAGATCGCATTCCGGATCGGGATTAAACTGATTGATCGTCGGCGGCAGAATCTGGTCGCGCAGCGCCAGCACGCTGATGCCGGCTTCCAGCCCGCCTGCGCCGCCCAGCAAATGTCCCGTCATGGATTTCGTCGAGCTGACCGGCAGCTTTTTCGAATCGCGCGTTCGCCAAACACCCGCTTCATCGCGCGCGTTTCAATGGCATCGCCGATCGGCGTGGAAGTGCCGTGCGCGTTCACGTAGCCGATGTCGTCGGGCGAAAGCTTGTGCGTCTTTCAATGCCGCGCGCATCACGCGGAACGCGCCGTCGCCTTCTTCGGCGGGCTGCGTGATGTGATAGGCATCGCCGGACATTCCGTAGCCGACGATTTCCGCGACGATATGCGCGTCGCGGCGCTCGGCGTGTTCGAGCGATTCGAGCACCAGAATTCCGCAGCCTTCGCCAACGACGAATCCATCGCGGTCGCGCATCGAAAGGGCGGCTGGCACGTTGCAGGATCGTCATTGCGCGTGGAAAGCGCCTGCATGGCGGCGAATCCGCCGACGCCCATCGGAGTGATGGTGGCTTCGGTGCCGCCGCAAATCATCATCTCCGCTGCGCCGCGCTCGATAATCTTGAAGGAATCGCCGATGGCATGCGCGGAAGCAGAGCAGGCCGTGGCCGTCGCGGAATTCGGACCCTTGCGCGCCGTAGCGAATGGAAATGTGGCCGCGAAGCGAGATTCACAATCGCGGAAGGAATGAAGAACGGAGAAATTCTGCCCGGGCCGCCGCTCGGTGAGCTTGATGTGTTCGCGCTCGATGATGTCGAACCCGCCGATGCCGCTGGCGATGTAGACGCCGACTTCTTCGAGGTCCGACTGCTCCGGCTTCCAGCTGCGCCATGCTTCACGGCAAAATCCGCGCCTGCCAGGGCGATCTGGATGAAGCGGCCCATCTTCTTCAATTCTTTTTTCTCGATCCAGTGGAGCGGATCGAAATTCTTCATTTCGCCGGCGATGGTGCAATCAAAGCCGGTGGTATCAAAATGCGTGATCGGGCCAACGCCACTGTCGCCGGCGACGAGGTTTTTCCAGACTTTCCTCCGTGCCGATGCCCAATGCGCAGACCAGTCCAACACCCGTGACCACAACCCGGCGAGCTCAACGTGATCCTCCCCACTGTTAGATTGAAAACCTTGCGGCGCGGCCGCAGTTACTTCGACTTGGCGTGCTTATCAATGTACTCGATGGCGTCTTTCACGGTGGCCATCTTCTCGGCGTCTTCGTCGGGAACTTCGATGCCGAAAGCTTCTTCAAACGCCATCACCAATTCCACCTGGTCGAGCGAATCCGCGCCCAAGTCGTCCACGAAGGACGCGGTGGGCGTGACTTCCGCCTCGTCCACGCCGAGCTGCTCGACGATAATCTGCTTAACGCGTTCTTCTACGCTGGCCATTCCCATTTCCTCCGTCCCGGGCGGGCCGGGACTTTTTGATTCGTTTTCACAGCGGCGCAATACAGCCAGCGCCCGAACTTTGTAGTTATACCCTGTTTTTGGCCTTACTAGGCAACCTAACTATTCTAGATAGGGTGCAGTTAAGGTCAACTTTTGCGGCTTAACTTGCCGCGTGCTTCAGAAGCCTGCAGCGCGCGCGTCTTCGGGCGAAATAGCGCTGCGGCGCTTGCACGCCGCTTCTCGGCGAATCCCTTTCCAAATCGTAGCGGAGCCACTCCAACCGCCTTATCGCGGCCAAGAATGGAACAGATCCGATAAATCAAAATAGCGCCTGATCTCTTTGCTTTCGGCCCAAGCTTCTGCGTAAGGCGCCATTACGCCAAATGCATGCCGCCGTTTACATTCAGAACGTGGCCGGTGATGTAGCCGGCTTCGTCGCTGGCAAGGAATACGATGGCGGCGGTGACGTCGCGCGGCTTGCCCATACGGCCGAGCGGGATCCTTTTGTTCAGTTCTTCCTTCACAGTATCGGAAAGCACGTCGGTCATCGGCGTTTCAATGAAGCCCGGCGCGACGGCGTTGACGGTGATATTCCGCGAGGCGATTTCGATTGCGATGGCTTTGGTGAGGCCGATGAGGCCGGCCTTTGCGGCGACGTAGTTGGCCTGGCCTGCGTTTCCGCTTTGCGCGACGACGGAGGAGATATTGATGATTCGGCCCGCGCGGGCGCGCATCATTACGGCCAGCGCCTGCTGCGATGCACAAATGTGCGCCGGTCAAGTTAGTCCGGATCACTGCTTCCCAGTCTTCTAGCTTCATGCGCATGGAGAGGCCGTCGCGGGTGATGGCGGCGTTGTTGACCAGGATATCGAGCTTGCCGAATTTTTCGAGGACTTGCTTGAAGCCGGCTTTGACTTGTTCGGCGTCGGCGACGTCGATTTTTACGGCGAAGGCTTCGCCGCCCGCGGCAGTGATTTCGCTGACGAGCAAGGCCAGCTTTTCTTCGTTGCGCGCGGCTACGGCCACTTTCGCGCCAGCTTCAGCAAGCGCGAGCGCAGTGTCTCGGCCTATGCCTTGGGAGGCTCCGGTGACCAGGGCGACTTTGTCTTTTAGGCTGAACATGTTGTCGAGATTTCCTCTGTGAAGTTCCTCACCTGCAGCGATCGGCTTTGCACTGACCGCTGCGACTTCGGCCGGGCTTAGCGCTGACTAAAGACTGAAGTCCTGCCGCTTACGCCGCATCCGCCTTCGCAGCCGGCAATCTTGTCCAGCGTCACAGCCAAACTTTTTTCGTCTTCGATGTTGAGCGCCGCTACGGAGCGTTCGATCTGGCGCAGCAGTCCGGTCAGGACGCGGCCCGGGCCGACTTCGACGAAAGTGTTCACGCTTTCATCAATCATAAGGCGGACGGATTCTTCCCAGACGCACGGGGCAGGAGACCTGGCGGATCAGCGCATCGCGGGCTTCGTCGCCCTTTTCGATGGTGTCGGCGTCCACGTTGGTTACAAGCGGGAAGCGCAAATCGGAAAATTGTACGCTCGTCAAATCTTTCGCCAATTTCTCCTGCGCGGGCATCATGAGCGCGGAATGGAACGGCGCGGACACAGGCAAAATCACGGCGCGTTTTGCGCCGAGTTGCGAAGCAATTTCCACGGCGCGCTTTACGGCGCCCGCGTGGCCGGAAATCACGGTCTGCTCCGGGGAATTCAGATTTGCGGCGGAGCAAATTTCGCCTTCGGCGGCGCGTTTGCAGGCATCTGCAACTACTGCGTGCGAAATCCCAAGCATGGCGGCCATCGCGCCGACGCCCTGCGGCACAGCTTCCTGCATATAGGTGCCGCGCTTGCGCACCAGCCGCACGGCATCGGAAAATTTCAGCGAGCCGGCGGCCACGAGCGCCGAATACTCACCCAGGCTGTGTCCGGCCACGAAGTCCGGCGTCAAACCCTTTTCTTCCGCAAGCACGCGAAACACAGCGACAGAGCAGGTCAGAATCGCGGGCTGCGTATTCGCGGTCAGCTTCAGCTCTTCTTCCGTGCCTTCAAAACACATTTTCGAAATGGAAAAGCCAAGGGCCTTGTCGGCTTCGTCAAAAACGGCGCGCGCGGCCGGATATTTTTCCGCCAGTTCACGGCCCATGCCCGGGTACTGCGATGCTTGTCCTGGAAATACGAATGCGACTTTTCCCATCGTCTCTCTACCTCCGCGAGTCGCAGCGCAAGTCCGCAGCTCCGTCAAGAATCTGCGTCACGCTCCCGCGCCTGCGGCAAAAAGCTCCTGTTCGATTTTTTCGTTGATGCTCGCTTTGGCGAGGCCGGCCGCCACGCGAATCGCATTTTTCACGGCGTTCGCATTGGAGCGGCCGTGCCCGATCACGCAAACTCCTCGCACGCCAAGCAACGGCGCGCCGCCGTATTCGGTGTAATCGATCTTCTTTTTCAATCCGCGAAATGCGCCTTGCGAAAGCATCGCGGCAAATTGCGTAATCAGCGAATCTTTCAGCGATTTCTTCAGCAAGCCGAAAATCTGTACGGCCAGGCCTTCGCAAATCTTCAGCGCGATGTTGCCGACGAATCCATCGCTTACAATCACGTCCACTTCTCCCGAAAAAAGATCTCCGCCTTCCACATTGCCCATGTAGTGCAGCTGCGTCTTTTTCAACCGATTGTGCACTTCGCGCGTCAATTCGTTGCCCTTGATTTCTTCTTCCCCGATCGAAAGCAATCCCACGCGCGGCTTCTTGTGCCCGTGGGCAAACGTCGCGCGGTAATAGATCTCCCCCATCACCGCAAACTGCACGAGATGCTCCGGTTTCGAATCCACGTTCGCGCCCACATCAAGCAAAACGCTGACGCCGCCCTTTGCGTTGGGGAACGGCGCTGCCAGCGCAACGCGATCCACGCTTTCCAGCGTGCCGAGCAAAAACCGCGCGACCGTCATCACGGCGCCGGTGTTTCCTGCGCTGACCATACCCTGCGCCTTCGCTTCGCGCACCAGCCGGGCCGCGACATGCACCGACTGAATCTTTCTTCCGGCGGAACGCTTGCGCCGGGTGATCGTCCATCGTGATCACTTCGCTCGCAGACACGATCTCAATCGGCAGATTGGCCGGAGCGTGCTTTGCCAGCTCCGCGCGAATCGTAGCGGCTGCCCGACGAGCAGTACGCGCACCCCTAGTTCGCGTGCGGCCAGCACACTGCCTTCGACTTCAGGGCGGGGAGCATAATCCCCTCCCATGGCGTCCACGGCAATTGTGATCATGGGGACTGGTTACCGCTCTGCTCGGGATGAGTGCAAACAAACCCTGGCGATTACGACTTTACTTCTTTGACCGCTTTGCCCTTGTAGTAGCCGCAATGCGGGCACACCCGGTGCGGCTGCTTCGCCTCATGGCAGTTCGGGCAATTCGAGCTCGCCGGGGCCTTCAGGTGGTCGTGCGCCCGCCGCGTGCTCGTCCGCCGCTTTGAATGTCTTCTTTTTGGATTCGGCATCGTACTACTCCTTTGTTCCGTCCCTTGGTTGAGTCGGCGGTTTTGTCCTAGCACTACAAAAACACACAAAACCGCACAAATCACTACAAATCGGAAACCCTTATTGTTTTTTGAGCCAGTCCTGCTTCAACCGCGCCAGGGGAGCCAGGCGCGCGTCAACGCTGTGGGTCTCGCAACGGCACTCTTCGTGGTTCAAATTCGCTCCGCAAGCCGCGCACAAGCCGCGGCAATCGCTACGGCAAATGGCTTTCATGGGCACCGCCAGCAGCACCTGTTCGCTCAGCACATCAGCCAGAAACAGACCATCGCCCTTATAAAATCCGACGTCGGCGTCGTCATCCTTGAGCCGTTCTTCTTCCGGCTTAGAACTCTTCGGCATCGGGCTATAGAACAGGTCGAACGTCCGGTGAATCTCTTCGGTCACCGGTTCAAGGCACCGCGCGCAGGAAAGCTCCAGCTTTGTTTCCAGCTCGCCGGTGATGCGGATCTCCGTGCCTTCAAACAACTCGGCTGTGGCGGTTACCTGCAGCGGCGAACTCTGCTTGATGTCGCTGATGCCGTAATCAATGGCGCCCGGAGCATAGCTCTTGCGCAGGCTCAGCTTGCGGACCGCCAGCTCTTTGACATCGAGGAACATCGCTTCGGCGCCTCCGCCCACTGTGCTCATGCCTATTTATTTTGAGGTCGTGTCGGCGCCAAGTCAAGAAAACCGCAAGGGGTGCCCGAGGGTCAGCGCGCCAATGCGGCATTAGGTCATCCTAGTACTTCTGGCCCCGTAGGCAGGGCAACAGAAGAAAATCGTCGCTTGATTTACAGCTTGCGGACTGAGCCGCGAATCACGAATTCGGTGGGCAGAATGCGCTGGCTGAACGTCATTTGTGGATTGTGAAGACGTTCAGCCAGCATCTTCATGCAGGTTTGGCCGATCTCCTCCTTGTGGACGCGAACGGTGGTGAGCGGCGGGTCCATCAGAATGGCTTCTTCTCGATCGTCGAAACCGACCAGACTGATTTCGTCCGGCACTTTCACTGCGTTTCTGCGCAGCGAGAGCCAGATACCGTATGCGGTTTCGTCGTTGCCGGCCACGATCGCCGTGGGCCGCGCCTTGCGAGAGACAATGCGCTGGGCGATTTTCTGTCCGCAGGCGATAAAGTTGTCGGAGTTGCGAGCTGAAAGCAGAACGGACTTTAGCCGCTTCTCCCGCATCGCTTGCTGGTAACCGTCAAATCTTCGCTGAAACCACGGGAACGACGTGTCCCCGGCGAACGCAATTTCGCTGTGGCCTTCCTTGATCAGGTAGCGCGTCGCTTCGAGCGTTGCGTTGAAGTCGTCGAAACCCACCTGGTCGAACGCGTGCTTGCCTTCCATCCCGACCACGTTGTTGCTCAGCGCGACGAACGGCACGTGAATGGACTGCATGCGCCTCAGCACATTCGGATAGATCGTCCCCGCCAGGATCGCTCCGTCAATCAAGCCGTGCTCCTGCAGCACGTGAGGCAAATCGATTTTTTCGGGGGCGATGCGCGGCGAATAGTGGAGCGCCGCAAAGACGACATGCTGCTTCATTCCGCTCGCGCAGGATTCCACGCCCTGCAGAACGCGCGCATGGAAAGGGTGTAGAAAATCGCGGTTGCTGAGCAGAAAGCAGACCGTTTCCGAACGCCGCCGCAGGATGCGGCGAGCCTGTGCGTTGGGGCGAAATCCGAGGCGCCGGATCGCCCTCATCACGCGCGCGCGTGTCTCGCGGCTTACCTGTGAACTGCAATTCAGTACGCGCGAAATCGTTCCCACGCCCACGCCCGCGGCACGGGCGACGTCGCGAATCGTGGTCTTTTTTGGAACTGCTTCCATCCGCCTTCCGGCTCTCTCCCCTGGAACGCTGCTTTGCCGAATCTGCTGGCAGCGGTGGGAGTCTAGCACAACCGCGAACCCGGGTGAACCGCTCGAAAATCGATTTGGCAGAGTATAACAGGCGATTTCTCGCCTCCTATGCGATCTTCCGACAGGGCCCACGGGCGGCCAATCCCAAATTCCCGGTCGCCGGCATTCGTTTTTCCTGAAACGTCCCCTTGCCTTGCGGGGTTTTCTTCCATCAGGGAGTGGAACCAGTTCCATAGATTTGCCGACCGTTGGGGTCAGCATCCTTCGGCAGTGAAACGGGGTGAAGTCATGAGTATTTTTTCTCTTTTCCGGGTAAATTCCCGGGGCGCATTGCATTCCGGCTGTTTCCAGACAAAATCGGTTTCAAAAGCACGAAAGCCGGTACCGAAGCTGGCATTCGGGAGCTTCGCCAGCAGCAGCTTTGGCCACGTCACCAGCGCCACCGGCGGCCGGACGTTGCAGCTTGGCCTGAAATTCAACTTCTAAAGGCTTGCCGCACGGCGCGTTCCTGAGGCCGAAAAGAGTAAAACCAGAAGGCCAGTTTTGGAAACGGTTCTCCTGTCTCACCAACCGTATCCGTGCAAGTAATCGGGCACACTCCTCCAGCCTTTTCTTGCCTCCTCGCCTTACCCGCGCCATAATTGTCGGGGCATTTCACCCGCAAAAAATGTTGGTCGCCACTTTCTGAGGAGGGGCAATGAGTATTTCTCCCAACGTGCCGAGTCCGCAGGATTCGTATCATTACGAATCGTCCGGCACTCCGCGCTGGATTTCCGTTTTATTTGGTCTTTTGTTTGTAGCTTTGGCTGCTGTCGGCATCTTCGCCTTCACTTCCACGTCAAAGCTCACGAAAGACCTCAGCGACGCGCAAAAAACGAACGCCACGCTCAGCGCCCAGCTGGAGCAGGCAAATACGCGCCTCGCTGAACTCAAAAGCATTGTCGAAGTCACGCAGCAAAAGGTCGGTATGACTGCCAGCGAAGTCGCGCAAGCCAAGAGCCGCGCCGAATCCATCCGCAAAGAACAGGTCGCCGCGGATCAGAAACTCGCTACGCAGCTCAGCGTCGTGCAGACCGAGAGCAACGAAAAGATCGGCGCTGTGGCCACGGAAGTCGGTGGCGCAAAGAAAGACATCGCCGATACGCGCAGCGATCTCGAAGCCACCAAAGCCAAGCTTGAAAGTACCAAGGGCGACATGGGCGTCATGAGCGGCCTGATCGCGCGCAATCATGACGACCTTGAAGACCTCAAGCGCCGCGGCGACCGCAACTACTACGAATTCAACCTGAAGAAGGCCAAGAACGCCCAGCGCGTCGGCCCGATTCAGATCAACGTCACCAAGACCGATCCCAAGAAATCGAAATACACGATCACCGTTGTCGCAGACGACAAGCAAATCGAAAAGAAAGACAAGACCTCCGGCGAACCGGTTCAGTTCTACGTCGGCGGCACTCGCGGCGCGCCGTACGAAATCGTCGTCTTCAACGTCGGCAAGGACCAGATCACCGGCTACCTTTCGACGCCAAAGGATGCCAGCTCCAGCTCCGGCAGCGGCCCCAGCCGCCGCCAAGCCGTAGCCCGGCTCCAACGGCTTCTAAGCCCTGTTCCGCGTTCTGGAAACTCCAGCCGGGACAGGGCTTTTTTCTTCCCTCGCTCCTCGCTACCCTTGGTAAATGAAGCAGGTCTTCAGTCCTACCGGAGTCGCCTCCATGAACCTTTTCCGCCGCATTCTGCTTTTCTGTGCGTCCTTTTTGTTGAGCCTCGTGGCTGTTTCCCCCGCGCTCGCGCAAGCTCCCGCGCCATCCCCTTCAATTGACCCGGCGCGCCTTCCGAAACACACGCTCTTCTATGTTCTCTGGCGCGGCGCCCCCTCGCCCGGCCGCACGCTCGGCGAACTCCCTTTACGCCCTCTGGGACGACCCGGGTTTCGCTCCCGCGCGCAACGCCATGTTCGACAGCTTCATGAGCGAATCGCGCAAATCTGGCGGCGCGAAATCGCAGTTGACGCGCGAGGAAATCTCCGAATACACCGCGCTGCTCGACAATCCGCTCGCCATCGGATTTGTGAGCGATCCCGCAAAGAATCCTCCCCCGCTTCCCCCAAGCCAGGAACTGACGCTCACAAGTGGAACGGAGTCTTTTTCATTTACGATCGCTCCGGCAAAGAAGCGCTCCTCGCCAAGGCCGTTTTGCGGATGCGCGCAATTGAAAAAGAACCCGCTACCTTGACTGCAACTGTCATCGCCGGCGTCCCCGCTATGAAAATGACGCGCAAGAACGAGACCGACTACTGGGTCGAAACAGGAGAGTATGTCGTCAGTTCTGGTGAAATCTCTGTCGTCGAACAAATCCTCAAACGCTTGAAGAAGGACGCACCACAATCCGAATCGCTCGCCGCTACTCCGGAATTCAAAGAAGCCAGCCCGCTCCTTGGCAGCGGCTGCTTCGAATATTTCCTGAATATCTCCGACCTCGCCAAACTCGCAAACGATGTTCCGACGCCCGCCGGGTTTCGCGCGGGAACTGTCCTCGACGCGATGAAAGCCGGCTCGATGCATTCCTTCGCAGGACGCGTCGTCCTCGACGGTCCGAAAACGCGCTTTCAAACCGCAGTTCTCGGCGACGCTTCCGAAGGCACCATCTTTGATATCTGGGGCGCCGGCCAGGCCAAGCCGGCCAGCATCGCCTACATACCCCAAGACGCCGTTTCCTATCGCGAATTTCAGCTAAATCTGCCGGGAATCTACGCACTCGCCATGCGTGTTGCCAAGTCTTTTCTCGCACAAGGCGAGCAAGACAAAACCGACATGATCGAATCGTTGGCGCGCGCCAAGCTCGGCATGTCCACTTCAGAAGCCCTTCATGCCCTGACCGGCGAAGCCGCGTACCTGCAAGCCGATTCTTCCTACGATCTCAGCAAGAACACCTTTTTCCTTGGCGTGAATGATCGCGAAAACACTTTGAAGCTGATTCGCCACGCCTTGCTCGACAACATTACGGCCGACACCGATTTGGACGGAGTCACCTTCTTCACCTTCTCTTCGGGCGGCGCCCGCGCACCGTCTGGCTCAGGAAACAACAATGCTACTAAATATCATCTCGCGGTCACGGACGATATGATTCTCGTCTCCGCCAACCAGACTTCGTTGCGCGCCCAGCTGGCAAAGAAGAAATCTCCCGCTCCGCCTAGCCAGCTTGCGTCATTTTTCGCGGCACGCACCGGCGGCCCGGCTGCCGTGAACGGCCTCAGCTTCGTGGATTTCCAGAAATTCGATTGGCAATCCCTCAAGAATTATGTTCCGCGTCATAACACAGCCACGGGAGCATCGGTCCTGCTGGGACTGATGCCCGACAAGACCGCACCTTCCCAGGGAAAATCATGGCTCGAAGAAATTGACCCCAAAGCTTTTTCGCGCCACCTTCATCTGAGCTATGGTTATTCCTGGAAGGATGCAAACGGAATTCATCTCGAGGGCTGGATTGATTGAAGCCTCGCTCGGCGGCTTTTCCCGCCGTGCCATCCTTTGCTTTCTCGGCTTGTCAACCTGCTTTGCTGCGTCCGCAATCTGCGGCGCGCAGGACATTCCCGCTCCCACGATTCGCGTGGATGTCAGCAGAGTCAACGTAGGCGTGACGGTAACCGACGACCTGGGCAGATTCGTCAGCGGCCTCAAGCAATCAGATTTTCACATCTTCGATAACGGAATCGAGCAGCCCATAGCCGGCTTCCTAGCCAACGATGACCCCGCGCAGGTCGTCCTCATGCTCGAATGCGGACCTTCCGTGCGCCTTTTTGGCACGGAAAATATCAAAAAAGCCGACGCACTCATCGCGCGCCTCGCGCCGCAAGACAAAGTCGCGATCGTCTGCTATTCCTCCGGGCCATCGTTTCAGTTTCCTCTTAGCGACGATCTTGCCGCTTCCCGCATGGCTCTGCGCAGCGTAAATTTCAATGCTGGCTTCGCCGATCTGGATCTTTCCAGGAGCCTGCTGCAAGTTCTTGACTGGCTGCACTCCGTTCCGGGCAAAAAGACAGTCGTTCTCATTAGCAGCGGAATTGACAGCGCTCCTCCGAAAATCCCCGATGATTACAAGTCCGCGATTATCGCCAGCGAAGTTCGCGTCCTCGCCGTGTCCACGTCTGTCTCATTCAAGCGACTTCCGCCAAAACGTAAACACGACCTGGACGATCGCAACAACAGCGCCGAACTGAAATCGGCCTTTGTGGATGCTGACGCCACATTGAGGAATCTGGCGGAGGCAACCGGCGGCAGGGTCTACATCCCGAAAAACGCAAAAGACTACGACAAGGCTTATGCGGAAATCGCTCAAATCGTACGCCACGAATATAACCTTGCGTTCACGCCGCAAGACTTCGACGGCAAGCTCCACACCCTGACCGTCACCGCAAAGCACACCGCCCGCACGGATCACCGCCAGGCTTACCTCGCGCCGCCTCCGCCCGCCAATTGACTTCAGATTTCCGTCTAGTTTGTTGCGTACCGTTTGAAGAAGGAATGCGCATTCCACTGCGGAGCAGCACTCGCATTCGCCGTATCAACCAGCAGCTTGTGCGCGATCTGTTCGTATAACGCCGCTGCGCCCAGATCCACCGGCTGATTCACATCGTCGGAAGGCGCGTGATAACGATTTGTCAGCCAGTCCTTGAACAGTTTCTGTTCCGGTGAGCTTTGCTCGTAAAACACGTCCATGATCACCGACGGAACGCCGTGCTTGATGAAATTGTACTGGTCGCTGCGAATAAAGAGATTGCGAAGGGGCTCGGGATCGGGAACCGGTTTTACGCCGAAGGACCGCGCAACTTCCGCGGCGTGATCGCCTAGATTGGAATCCGCAATCCCCTGAATGCGCAGCACTTTCAGCGGCGCAATAGGCAAGAACATGTCCACATTGACATCCGCGACGATCGATTTCGCAGGCACCGTCGGGTGTGCTGCAAAGTATTTCGACCCAAGCAGGCCCTTTTCTTCGGCGGTTACCAGCAGAAAAATCACGGAGCGTTTCAACTTTTCCGGATGCGCTTTCATCTCCGCGGCAAAATCCAGCACCAGCGCGCTGCCCGATCCGTCGTCCATCGCGCCATTGTAAATCTTGTCTCCGTCAATGGGCGCGCCGATTCCCACGTGGTCTATGTGTGCAGAAAGCACCACAAACTCATTTTTCAGGACCGGATCGCTCCCTTCCAGCTTTGCCGCCACGTTCGCGCAATTCAGGGGCGAACTGAGAATCGCTGCGTTCGCCACCAGCGAGGCAGCCAGCGCAAAATGCGGCAGTGGTTTTCGGTCTTTTCCAAGCACGGCGATTTCCGCAAACGTATGGCCAGATCCCTGGAACAATTTCTCAGCGGCAGCGGGATTGAACGCAACTCCGACCTGCAACCCTTCCGTTTCCTGAAATTCGGCGTCGGCTAAATCCATGGAAGGATGATTGCGATTCACCGAGATGCGCGCCCACGGAATATCCATGGAAGCGGGATTGTAAATGTTGATGATCCCGATGGCCCCGGCGGCCCGCAGCGCTTTCCAGCGTTCTCCAATTCCCTGGTAGTGCGCCGCAAGCGAAGTGGGTACATCGGCCGGAGAGCCCGCAAGATAGACCGCAATTTTCCCTTTCAGGTCGAGCCCGGCAAATTCGTCGAGATTATTTTCCGGAACCTTGAGTCCATATCCGACAAAGACCATCTCCGCGTTCACCATTGCGGATTTGTGTGTGGCGCGCGTGGTAAAAAATCCCTCGTCCGCAAAAGAAATCGGCTCGGTTTTCCCATTCGCAAGGATCGCCAGCGAAGACTTTGCCTCGTCCACCTGAAATTGCAGAAAGCGCACCGGTTGATAAAATCCGGCCGACCCAGCAGGTGCAAGCCCCGCTTTGCTAAACTGCTCGACAGCGTACGCCTCCGCTTTTTGGATCCCTTGGCTGCCCGTGTCGCGCCCTTCCAGCGAATCATCCGCCAGAGTCTTCACGTGCTCCCACCACGACTTGCCGTCGAAATGATTTGCGTTCTGCTGTGCAAATGCACTCGTTGAAAGTGCCAGCAGTAGAACCGCAGCAGATAGTGTGCGCATTAAATTCGCTCCAGACTGTGATTCGAGGCGCTTGACAATAGCAGGGAGAGACTCTTTCGTCGAGATCAGACTGCTTGCGGCAACGGCAGGTTTACTCGAATTCTTTGAGCGTCTTGGCCATTTCCGAGAGGCGCTGGTTGACGCGGGCGAAGACCGTTCCGGAATCGAAAACCCCGGAACCGTTCTTGTAACCAGCGGGGTTGCCAGTGAGGAGTTCGACGCCTTGCTCGATTTTTGCAGCCGACCAGATGTGAAACTTCTTGGTTCCCACGGCTTCCACTACGTCTTGCCGCAACATCAAATCTTCGATATTTGCTTCCGGAATCAGCACGCCCTGCGTTCCCGTCAGTCCCTTGATGCGGCAAACATCAAAAAATCCTTCGATCTTTTCGTTTACGCCGCCAATCGGCTGAATGTCTCCCTGCTGATTCATCGAGCCCGTAACGGCAATGTCCTGGCGCAACGGCAACCCGGAAAGCGCAGAAACCAGCGCATAAACTTCCGTCGAACTCGCGCTATCACCGTCCACGCCCGAGTACGACTGCTCAAAGCAGATGCTGGCGGCAAGCGAGAGCGGCTTGTCTTGCGCGAAATGGCTGCGCAAATATCCCGAAATAATGTGAATGCCTTTGTCGTGAAATCGTCCGCTCAAATTCGATTCGCGCTCAATGTTGATGAGCCCGGATTTGCCCAGCGCCGCCGTCGCCGTAATCCGTACCGGCTTGCCGAACGAATAGCCGCCAATTTCGAGCACGCTCAGGCCATTCACCTGTCCCACGCGCGCCCCCGTCACGTCCACCAGCAGCGTTCCTTCTTCAATCATTTCGCGGATGCGCGTTTCGACAAGGTTGTGCCGCTCCATTTTTGAGCTGAGCGCCTTGCGCACATGCTCTGCGCGCACCACGTGCTCGTCGGCCTCGCGCGCCGCATAGTTCGCTTCCCGCGCCAGGTCCGCGATGTCCACAAATCGCGCCGTAACCTTGTTCCGCCGCCCCGCCATTCGCACGCCATACTCCAGCATCGTTGCGAACGCGCCGCGGTCAAACGGCGACAAATTCTCTTTTTCCGAAAGCGCGCGCAGCCGTCCCGCATATTCCGCGATAACCGTGTCGCTCATCGGCATCTCTTCGTCAAACTCCACGCGCACTTTGAAAATCTTGCGGAAGTCTTCTTCGTAGTCGTACAGCAGCTCGTACATCGAGCGGTCGCCGATCAAAATCACTTTCACGTTGATAGGCACGGCTTCCGGCTTCAGCGCGCTGCCGCCAAAAGGATAAAACATCTCAGCCGGCTGAATTTCCAGCCGGGTGTGGCTTAGCGTGCGCTTCAGCGCGCGCCAAACACCGGGCTCGGAAATCGTCTCCAGCGCGTACATGATCAAATATCCGCCGTCGGCCCGCAGCAGAGAACCGCCGCGCAAATCCATGAAGTCGCTCGTCCACCCGCCGCGCGAATCGTAGGCACGCTGAATCGTGCCAAATAGGTTCGCGTAAGTCGGTGTCGTTTCAAAGATCACCGGCGATTCCGATTCGTCTTCGTGCGCCAGTATCACGTTCACGCCGTAAACTCGATAGGGATCGCGATCCGGCCCCGGCGGCTTCGTCGTCGGCCCTTCCGGCAATTCCGTTGCCGCGTCATCGCCTTCCCCTTCGCGTTCTTTGAACGGTTCCAGGTTATCCAGAATGTGATGGCGCACTTCTTCCAGGTATTCAGAAACGCTCTGGCCGGGATATTTTTCCTTCAGCTCTTCAATCACACCGTCCACGAGCACGGACGCCGCTTCCTGTTCCAGATAGCTCAGCTCGCTCGCCAGTTCGCGCGAAAGCGTCAGCGTCTTCCGGTAGACAACGGTGAACTCCTGCCGGAACTGTTCGTATTTGCGTTCAATCTCTTCCGCGACAGGGGAGTCTAGCTTCCCTTCGTGCACCATCTTCGAAATATCCTCGATGGGCACCATCTGTCCTTCGAGCACGGGGAAAATCTCCGGCAGTGCCACCGCTCCCACCTGCATGTGGCCTAGCGCGAACTGTTCGCGCGCAATGCGTCGCGTGAAATCGTCCATCAAGTCTTTTTCACGCCCGGTAAAACGCTCGACGATTCTTCCCTTTTGCCGCTGAAACGGTTCGCCTTCGAAAACTTGCGGAATCCGCCGTCGCAGAAAATCTATGCCCGCCTGCATATCTTTTTTGAAGCCGTTGGCGTGTCCCCGCGGAAGCGAGATGAGGCGAGGACGATCGGACAGCTTGAAATTGTTCACGTAGCAGCGGTCGGGAGACTCTTTCACTCCCGGCTTCAACTCTTCGATCATCCGCGCAATCGTGCCGCCGCGGCTCGTGCCCGCAAGCCCGCAAACGAAAACGTTGTAACCCGGCGCGCCAAGCTCCACGCCCATCTTTAGCGCTCGCAACGCGCGCTCCTGTCCGACGAATCCTTCGCGCAGCTCCGCCTGCGCGGTCGTTTCAAAGGGCAACCGCGCCGGCTCACAGCGCCAGCGCAGCTTGTCCGCCGTCAACTCTGTCGGCTTTCCCAAATTTTTCTCTGGCTCTTTCATACGGGCGGGTACTCTAGCACAGCCTTGTCGGGCGGTCTCCTGGTTCGCTGTGATTATTCTTGCAAACCGTTAGGCCGCCGCCTCTTCCAATTCATCGCGATGTTCCATATAGACACGGAACACGCCCATCGCCGCGGCCATGATCGTCGGTCCGGCCACAATCCCTAGCAAGCCAAACAGTTCTATTCCGCCAAGTACGCTCACAAACAACAACAGTTCGTTCAATCGCGTCCTGTTTCGCAGTAAAAGCGGCCGCACCAGATTGTCCGCAATCCCCGCGACGCCACCGCAAATTGCCAAAATCGCGATCGCCTTGCCCCAATGTCCGTTCAGCCCAATCCAGATCGCAGCCGGCACCCAAATCAGCGCCGACCCGACCACAGGCACCAGGGAAAAGAACGCAATCAAAACTGCCCAAAAAAGCGGAGACGCAATTCCCACAATCGTGAACGCCAATCCCCCAAGCGCGCCCTGCATCAACGCAATAACCAGCGCCACCGCCACGCTCGCAAAAATCAACTCTCGCGATTCTTCCAGCATCTTCAATTGAATGTCGTTGTCGAATGGCAAAAGATGCTTCACGCCGCGCACCACTTCTTTGCCATCCCTGAACATGAAGAAAAGCGCAAACAGCATCAGAAACAGGTCCACAAAAAACCTAACGAGATTTTTCACAAGCCCCGTGAGCTTTCCCGCAAGATAGGTCGCCGCCCTTTCCGCGCCCTGCCGAAACTGCTCGGACAAATCAATGCCCTGCATCGAAGCCGGCAACTTTGCCTTCGCCCACGCTTCCGCGTCATTCGTTGTCGTTTTGTCGGGATGAGCCAGCGCGGCCTGTGCTCTCGTCGTCGCGTCCACCGCTTGCTTCGCCGTGTATGTCCCCAGTACCAGGGCCGGCACCACGAGCAAAAACGTCACTCCCAGCGTGCTCACCAGTGCCGCCGGAGTCGGCTTTAATTTCTTCGCGATTCTGCTCGTGCACCGGCGTGAAAAAAATCGCCAGCACCGCCGACCACGCCAGCGGAACAAAAAACGGCTCGACAATCCGGTACACGGAATAGCCGAGCAGGAGCAGCGCCCCGTAGGCAAGCACTGTTGTCAGACGGTCACTCGTCGTCGTTTTCGCTTCAGCCGTATTTTTCATTCGCGGTATATAATCCTCTTTGAAGCGGTCACACAGGTCAACAACTAAATTTCTGCTGCATGTCATCCAAATCCACACCGCTGACTTCGTATCAGTTTAGACTGCTTGCCGTCCTTGCTCTGATAAACTTTGTAAATTTTGCCGCCCGCCAGGTTTTTATTCCGCTCATCCCGATGCTTCGCAGCGTCCTCAGCGTTTCCGATTCGCAGCTCGGCTCGCTGCAAACGTGGTTGCTTGCCGTTCTTGCCATCGGCAGCATCCCGTTCGGATTTCTCGCCGACCGCTTCAGCCGCAAAATCATCATCGCCATCGGAATTTTGTTTTGGAGTGCCGCCACGTTCGCAGGCGGTCTCGCCACGAGCTTCCTGGTGTTGCTCATCGCACGTTCGTTCGTCGGGCTCGGCGAAGCCGCGTATGCTCCCGCCGCACAGTCCATGATCTCCGGCTCGTTCCCCCAAGAACGTCGCGCTTCGGCACAAGCCATTTTCGCAACGGGCATGTTGCTCGGTGGTGTTTTTGGACAGGGACTTGGCGGAATTATCGGCCCGCATTACGGCTGGCAGTATGCGCTCTTCATCGTTGCGCTTGCCGGCATCCTTCCCGCGCTTGCGCTATTCGGAGTACAGGAGCCACCGCGCGGCCCGCGCTCCGATGTCGTTCCGATCTTCCGGATTCTTTCCGTGCCTGCATTTCTCGCGATGATTGCGGGAGGTATCTGCATCACTTTTGCCAGCGTTTCCCTTCTTACGTGGGGCGTAGATTTCGCAGTCAACTACAAAGACTTCAGCCTGCGCGAAGCGTCCATCTCGCTTGGAATCATCACCTTGCTTTCGCTGCTGCTCGGTGTTCTTTGCGGCGGCTACGTTGCGGACAGATTACAGAAGCGTTTTTCTTACGGCCGATTGATTGCAATCGGGCTTGCCCTGCTTCTCGCCACGCCTTTTTTGCTGCTGGCGATTCAGTCGGAAGAAAAACGAACCGTCCTCATTGGATTATTTATTGCAGGGTTTTTCATGTCGTGGTACCACGGCCCGGTTACTGCGGTGATTCACGACATGATGCCGCGGCGCGCACATTCGACTTCAATCGGGTTGTATATGTTTGCGACGCAGCTTATTGGCGGCTTGGGGCCGCAAGTGATTGGGAAAATTTCCGATTTGCGAGATCTTCAGGTGGGATTGCAAATTGCGGTGGCTGTTTTGGTTTGCGGCGCGCTGCTGATGCTGCTGGTGATTCACTTCGTTCGCCGCGATGGATTGCGGCACCCGGCGGTGGAAGCGTTTCATGCGGAGCCTCCGGAAACGCCGGGACAAATCTAATTTTGGGCTCCCTCACTTGATTCCAATTTGCTGGATCAAACGCAGGACGTCGTCGTGGAAGACGTCGTAGAGTTTGCGTTCGTCCCCTTCTTCCAGGCGTTCACGGAGAAATTCGGCGGCGATGAAGCTGGCTTCGCGGTCGCTCAAGTCGCGGCGGGTCTTGTCGCGGAATGCGGTGAACGCGGTGTGGGCGAGACCGACGACGAGCGCGTCGTCTTCGACGAAAAATTTCGTGTCAATCGTGTCGGCATGACGCGTGGCGATGCCGTTCCACATGTGCGAGAAGCGGCAGCGATAATTGTTGCCAGTCAGTTTCGATTGGACATCAAAGACGCCGACGAATTCGCTCATCTTGCCGTTGTTCGCCAACATGGGCCTAGTTGCCATCAGTTCGCTCCAGAAAATCGACGCTCGCGAAGTATATCGCCAAAGTGCTGCCCGCGTCGCGCCCGGGCCGGGCGCAATCAAGCCGCGATTTCTCCGCGCAAGAACCGCGCGGAGACAGGTAGTTCTCGCTTCGCTCGACGGACTCCGGGTGCTCGTCGCATTAGACCGGTGACCGTTTGTCCAAGACTGCGCATGCTTATCTGGCGGCGACGGCGGCTTCGACCTGCGAATAACTGCGGACGGCGGCGGCTAGTCCGGCTCCGGCCGGGATACGCGCTCCTTGATCGAGCGCTACTTTTTCCATGGCACCGAGGAGCAGCAAAACGTTGGCTTTTTGCGCGCAGTAGCCCATCAGGCCCAGGCGCCAGATTTTTCCTTTGAGCGGGCCGATACCGCCAGCGATTTCAATGTTGAATTCTTCGAGCAGCTGGTCGCGGAATTTCACGTCGTCGACGCCTGCCGGAATCATGACGGGCGTAACGGTGACGAGACGGTCTTTGGGATTTTCGACGAACATTTTCAGGCCCATGGCTTCGCAGCCAGCGACGAGCGCCTGCTGATTCAAACGGTGGCGCTCCCAGCGAACTTCGAGGCCTTCTTCGACCGCGAGACGCATCGCTTCGCGCAGCGCGTAGATGAGGGAGATGGGCGGGGTGTGGTGATAGAGACGGCCCTGGCCCCAATAGGCCATGGCAGTGGTGATGTCGAAATACCAGCTCTGCACTTTTGTCTTGCGGTTGGTCAAAACTTCTTCCGCGCGCGGGCTGACGGTGATGGGAGACATGCCTGGAGGAGCACTGAGCGCTTTTTGCGAACCGCTGAAGACGACGTCGAGACGTTCCTTGTCCACGTTCATGGGAACGGCCGCCAGTGAAGCGACCGCGTCTACGATGAGTAGCGCGCCGAGTTCGTCTGCGACTTTGCGGAAACCGTCGAGATTGGTGACGACGCCGGTGGAAGTTTCGCCGTGCGCGAGACCTACAATTTTGATTTTCTTGCCTGCGGCGGCGCGGCGTACGTCGTCGGGATCTACAGCGCGGCCGTAGCGGGGCTTCGACTTTTGTGATTTTCGCCTGGGTGCGCAAAGCGACTTCGTACATACGCTCGGAAAAGTAGCCGTTCACGCAGACGATGGCTTCATCGCCCGCTTCAAGCGTGTTGACGATGGCGGTTTCAATTCCGCCGGAGCCGGTGGCGGACATGCGGCATGGTGATGCGGTTGGCCGTCTGGAAAACCTGGCGCATCAGTTCCTGCGTTTCGCTCATGCAGGTCTTGAAGAACGGATCGAGATGGCCGACGACGGGCGCAGCGAGCGCGCGATAGACGCGTGGATCAATGGAGGATGGGCCGGGCGTCATCATCAGACGCAAGGGCGGGGCGAGTTCACCAATAGGCATAAAAGGGGTCCTTTCGTGTGCAAGGGGTCATTTTCCCGCTTCCGGGGGTTTGCCACAACGGGCAAATTGGCTGCCTAACCCCCGCAAAGAGCGCTCGGGGCAGGCAGGATCCCCTCCCTCGGGCTTTGGTTGAACACACCCCCCTCTAGACTCTACAAGAGCGGCCCGCCCACACAAGTCCGCGCGAGGGACTACTTGCCATTGCGGGGAAGGCGGGATTTGGGAATCTTGCCGAGGCGTTTGTCGCCGCGGACGAGGAGGCGGCACAGGGCGAGGGCACATTCTTCGAAGCAGTCGTCGGTATCGGGTAGGTTGAGCCAGCCGGTGAAGCCGGTGCGGCTCCTGGCGGCGAAAAGTTCGATGGGGCGAAGTGCAGGAAACTCCTTGCGGACGGAACCGGTAAACTCCGGGAGCATGGCGACCCAGATGCCGTCGTCGCGGATGGTTTTGGGATGCTTGCGCTGTCGGAGGATGAAGACGATTTTCTGGTCCACATACACGGCGTGGGAGCCGAACATGGGGCGCGTGCGAATGCGTCCGGCAAGGGGCGAATCGTTGAGCTCATCGAGGACGAAAGAGAAAGCGGGGGACTTTTTGGGACGCGCGGGTTTCGGCATGTCTACCTGCGAACGGCGTGGGGCTTAGGAGAAAGATGTTTGGCGTAGATGTCAAAGTCCGCATCGGTTGCGAAAAGGGACCAGCCGCGTGCCCGAGCGACAGAGCAAATCAGCAAGCCCGGAGCGGAAATGGCGATTCCCTTGGTATCTACGAGGGCGTTCACAAGCGTTATTTCCTGCTGTTTCCTGCGCCGACCGTACTGGCTGAGAGCCGCACTTACGGTTTCCTTCTTGGGGCGGAGACAAGCGAGTTTTTGCGCCTTGTCGATCTTGTTAGGCATGGTTCGATCTCCATCGTGTCTACACACTCTACTCCTGTAGAATTCTGTGCGTCAAAACCGGAAGGGCTTGAAACCGGATGCGGCTTGGGGCACGCGAGAGGTATTTCTAGTTTACAAGAGCGCAGGTGGACAGATTTGAGAGGGCACGGACGGACTTGAAATCCGTCGGACGTCAGAAATGGACGACCAAACCCGCCGAAATGCGCGTGCAGTTGGTATGGCCGCCCGGCGTATTTAGACCGACGTAATCAACCTGGGGGCGGAAGGCCAAGTGGGGAAGGAGACCGAAATCTACGCCGCCACCGAAGCTGTAGGCAAGCTGTTCGTTCGATCCGCTGCTAACGACAGTATTGTGAGCGCCACCGACAAGGCCCTGCACAAAGGGCGTCATGTGGGTCGGATTGCGCAACGACAGCCGAGGGCCAAACAGGTAGGTGTACGTGTTCACGGAGACGCCAGAAGGCGACCCGTGGTAGCCACCAAAATCCCCGACTACGCCGAGCCACTTGTGCGGGTTATACGCCACGGAGCCGCTGATGCCGTTCTGGTTGAATCCACGCGAGCCAGCAACCCGGAAATAAGAGTAACCGAGGGCCACGTCGACGGACTGGGCGCGCAACGAAACGGCGAAAAGGAAGAGGCCCAAGCCAAGCAGGATGAATTTTTTCATGGAAGTATGGTCCTTTCGCGCGTCAGATGAATGCCCCCTCCGGCAGTCTGGGAGATTTGCGCCGCGGCGGATGTTGGGCAGGCGTCCGCGGCCGCTACCTCTATTTTCTTGGCACAGGAGAGGTAGTTTACTGGAAAAAGACTTTTGCCGTTTCTAGGCATGCAATAGCCTCCAGGCTTGCATGTGGTTATGTCCGAAGGGTTTCGGGAGGATGCACTCAAGGTGACAACCCCGGGTAAGGATATGACTTTGCAGGATGGTAGAAACGAGTTGACGCAGCGCGACAAGGCTGCCGGCGCCGTGTTTGCTGTGGTCACGCAGGCGGCACAATTCTATTTGCTGGGCCGCGCGACATTTCTACTGACTGCGGGGATGCTGATTGCCTATTTTCTGTGGATAGGGACTCGCTGGAAAAAAGAACCCGCCGAAATTCTTCCCTATTACCTGCTTGCGGTGGCGGTGCACTGCCTGCATTTTGCGGAAGAGTTTTTCACCGGCTTTCATCACGAATTCGCAAAACTGTTTGGGTATGAATGGAGCGAGAGTGAATTTGTGGTCTTCAATCTGGGATGGCTGCTGATTTTTGCGCTGGCGGTGGTGGGTATAAAGCGCGGTATGCCACTTGCGTACCTGGTTCTTCTTTTTCTTGCGATTGCGGGAGGAATCGGCAACGGCATCGGACACTTGTTTCTGGCCGCCATGAGATGGCGTTATTTCCCGGGAGTGGTGACGGCGCCATTTTGTTTGACTATGGGAATCATGTTGCTTGCATGCCTGTTCGGCGGAGCGCCGAAAGCAAAAAAGACCTAGAACTTTGGGGCGAGACCCTTCGTCTATAGAGGGGGGAAATGAAGCAGGGCGGACTTTAAATCCCTCCCCCGCGCAAGGCCGGAGGCAGAAGAATGCAATTGAGGCGGAGAGAGTTTGTGGGAGCTGCGGTTGCGAGCGCGGTCGCTCGTGGAATGGGGCTTGAGCTGGGGCAAGGCGCGACCGCAAGAAAAACAAAATTGGGCGGGAACATTCATCCGCCGGGGAAAGAGTTTTTGACGACGCTGCCGAAACTGATGGAGATCGCGCAACTGCCGGGGGTCGGGATCGGCGTGGTGCAGGGCGGGAAGCTGGCGTGGACGCACTACGAGGGATTTGCGAACGCGCAGGAGAAGACGCCGATTACGGCGGAGTCGATTTTTCCGGCGGCTTCGCTGAGCAAGCAGGTGTTTGCCTACTTGGCGCTGGGGCTGGCGGACGAAGGCAGGCTCGAGCTGGACAAACCACTGCGCGAGTACGTGAAAGATGACGCGCCGACGGGGCCGCTGGGCGAAAAAATCACGGCGCGGCACGTCCTGAGCCATTCGAGCGGATTGCGAAACTGGCGCTGGGAACACGGGCAGGAATTTGTGCCTGCGTTCGAGCCGGGAACGAAGTTCCGCTATTCGGGCGAAGGATTTTATTACTTGATGCGGTGCGTCGAGCGAATCACCGGCACGGGATTTGAAGCGCTGGTGCAAGAACGCGTACTGAAGCCGATGGAGATGAAGTCTTCGACGTATTTGTGGCGGCCGGAGTGCGAGAGAAGGTGGGTGGCCGGGCATGACCGCGGCGCGCCGGAGAACAATACGGAGGCTCGGCGAAAAATTTTCGAGGCAATTCAGAAGAGCGGAGTGCCGCTGAAGGAATGGAATCATGATCGAATTGTCGCGGAGACAATGAAACAGCTCGAGCTGAAGGAGACGCCGATGCCGAATGACACGGTGCCCAATTCGGCGGCGAGTTTGCTGACTACGGTAGCGGACTACTCGATGTTAATGACGCACATTGCGCAACCGAAAGGTTCAACCCCTGAGATCAAGCTCACTACGTACGCGGCGATGATGAAACCGCAGGTGCGCATCAACGACGAGCTGGCGTGGGGATTGGGCTGGGGAATTCAGGAAGACGAGGGCCAAAAATACTTATGGCAGTGGGGCGACAACGGCGAATGGAAGAATTTTGTGATGGTGCATCCGGACAGCGCCTCGGCGATTGCGGTGTTCACGAATGGGGATACGGGGATGCGCGTTTGTGAGCGCGTGGTGGCGGCAGCGACGGGGAAGGACCAGCCGGCTTTTTTGTGGTTGTGAGTTTGGCGCGGAGAAATTAGACGCCTTCGACGAGGATCATTTCGGTATGTGCGGTGGCTTGGCGAAGGGCTTTGGGCGCGGCGTATTCGGGCGAGTTCCACCATTTGCGAGCGATATCGGCGGACGGAAATTCCACGATGACGATGCGGCGCGCGGGCCAGTTCCCTTCTAGGACTTCCACTTTGCCGCCGCGAACGAGGAAGCGCCCGCCGTAGGCTTCAATCGTGGGGAGAACGGTTTTGCGATAGTCCTCATAACGGACAGGATCCTGGATTTCTACGCTGACGAAAATGTAGGCGGGCATTTTTGCGGACTCCTTAGAGAGTGGTCGTTAGAGAGTTTGACGCTTCCTTCTAAGCTCAGGATACAGGGATGCGGAAGGGGCGCAGTGGAGAAAAAAGACGAAGCGTGAGTAGCGAATAGTGGGCAGCAAAAAAAAGGCGGGCTGAAGTCCCGCCCCCGTGCAAACCCAGAGTCCAAAGCGCGCCCGCTTCAAAGGGCGCGCCACTACAGGAAAAGAAATCTAGGCGGCGAGTTTTTGCTGCTGGGGTTCGAGCATGTGGGCTGGGACTTTGCGAAGTTCCCAGACGAGGCCGCACCAGGAGAGCGCTTTCAGCGTGTAGTAGGTGATGTCAATTTCCCACCAGAAGAAACCCTGACGCGCGCTGGCCATGTAATGGTGGTGATTGTTGTGCCAGCCCTCGCCAAGGGTAATGAGGGCGAGAAGCCAGTTGTTGCGGCTGGTATCCCTGGTTTCATAGCGGCGCGAACCGTAAAGATGCGAAAGCGAATTGATGGTGAACGTGTCGTGCCACAGAAGCGTGGTGCTCAGGCAGAAGCCCCAGAAAAGCAATGGGAGGCCACCGATGAGGAAAAGTGCGAGGGCGAGGGTGGCCGGCGGGACGAGATAATATTTGTTAAGCCAGCGGAGCTCGGGAAATTTTGCGAAGTCGCCGACGTAGTCAAGGCGTGTGTCCACGTATTTATCGGAGACGATCCAGCCGAGGTGTGACCAGAAGAATCCAAACAGCGTCGGCGAATGGAGATCGTCTTCCTGGTCGGAATAACGATGATGATGGCGGTGATGAGCGGCCCACCACAATACCCCTTTTTGAGAAGAGGTCATGGCCATGAACGCAATGACGAATTGGAATGCCCGGCTAGTCTTGTAGGAGCGATGCGAAAAATAGCGGTGATAGCCGGCGGTAACGAAAAACATGCGCACGACGAGTAACGCAACGCACGTGGTGAGATACGACCAGTGAAACGGGAAGAAGAAAATGCCGAGTGAAAGCAGATGAATGATAGCGAATGGAATCGTGGAAAGGATCGAAATGGTGGAACCGTTAGACAACCGCAGGGCCCAGTTGCGCGCGAGAGTAGCCATCCGGCCAGTTCCTCCGTGGAATCGATGCGGCGCGAACCCAGCCGGAGCAGGGAGACACGCAAAAGCAATTTCAGTGTAGGGAGACGCACAGGTGGGGTCAACTGAACGAACGGGCAATGCGTGTAATAGTTTTGTAAGCGGTTCTTTCCGACGTGCGGACAGTTTGAACTTTGCCTCATTGTGTCACGAACGAAAATCAAAACCGGGCGATTGCGGGAAGCGAGCGAATATTTTGAAGATTCGGCCGATGACTGTAAACTGAACGCACTATGGCTGAGCGTCCAGTATTGGTGGGAGTGATTCCGGAAGCGGTCGTGCTGGAAAAAGGCGACCAGGTGGCGTGGATGTCCGAGCAGGGAAATTTGCGCGTGGAATTTGACGTGAACCGGTGCCCGTTCGGATCTAATATCTTTCAAGCGCCGCTCGGAATGAGACTGTTGAGCGGCCCGGCGGTGGTCGGTGCAAAGGCGGGATCGTACAAATACCGCGTATGGCTGAACGATCAACTGGTGGGGCGCGGAGAAGTTTTGCTGCGCGAGAAGTAAAAAGAAAAACGCCCGGCCGGAAAACCGGGCGCCTTCCGTTTTGAAATTCTTCCAAAAACTGCGAATGGAGTTTACGACTGGCCGGCGGCTAGACCCTTCATCATTTGCGCGAGCGCGCTGGAATCGGGAACCTCGCCGTTTGGCGTGAGCTTGTCCACAACGTGCGGGAGAAGCTGCGACATCATGCCGGTGAGTTGCCAAGGATCGAGGCCGGCTTTTGCGGCGACGTTTTGCAGGGTTTCGCTGTGAAGAACGCTTTGCAGCTGATCTTGCGAGACCGGCAAGTTTTGCCCGGCGCCGATCCAGGAAGAGACGATTCCGCCGAGGCCCTGGTTGTGAAACATTTGCGCAAGACCGGACAGGCCGCCGACTTGCGGGCTGTTGATGTAATCCATGATGGCGCCCATTGCCGTTGCATGCTGCGGTGATTGAGCGGCGCCGCCGATTCCTGCCATGCCGAGAACATCATCGAGAAGCCCCATAATTCCTCCTGGTGAACTTAAATGTGGTGCAGAGACGAAGGCGGCGCGAAGTGCGCCGCCTTCACAATTTCCAGCGCTTTGGGAACTGCGATTACTTCTGTTTTGCGATGATCAGGTCCTTGATCTTCGTGTAAGTCGCAGACGGAATAATTTTTTTGCGAGTGAGGTCGGTTTTCACCTTGTAGGGTCGGCCATCGATGATTTTTTGCGCGTATTTGTCGCCGATGCCGGGGAGCGCTTTTAACTGATCGAGCGTCGCGGAATTGATGTCCACCAGATCGTCCGCGGGCGAGGCCAGAGCGACCGGCATCGCGCTCACTGCTGAAGCAGGCTGAGCCGCGGCAAACGAAAAGCTGAAGGCGAGGACTGCAACAGCAAACAGCACTGGAAGCAAATGCTTTTTCATGATGCGTTTCTCCTTTGTGATCCAACCTATGTTTGAAGCTCCGGGAAAACGCGCCTATTCCTCCGGACAGGGTGAGAAGTTGGGCAGGGAGGAGGCAGATCGCAGTGTCCGGCAGGTCGCGGGGTTCTTTGTCTTGAACTGGCGAATGATGGCGAAGAAGCGCGGGGAAGTCAAGAAAAAGGAAGGTGAAAACCGGTCCGCGAAGATTCGGAGAAAAGCGCGGGGGGCTAGCGATCTTCCGCGTGAGCGAGGATAACTTTTGTGAAGCGGTTTCGAAGGAGGAGCCGCGTGCCTGGATATTGGGCAGCAAGCAAGGGGAGGCGTTCCCGGGCGACGGAGAGGTCGCGGACGCTTTCAAGACGCAAGTCACGACCGTCGGCGTCTTCCATCAGGATGTCGTAGCTGAATTCCGCTTGGGCGGGATTCTGGGGAAACATGACCATTACTCTCCTGCAAGATAGTGACGGCAGAGTCAAAAACGTTACAAAAAAGAGTGGTTTTCCGCCGGTGGCAAGATCTAGACAGGAGCGGCTGTGGGGACTATGGTGAACAGCATGAAAGCTTTCTTGGTCGTCTGCTGCTTCGCGGGAATTGTGATTCCCTGCCGGTTTGCACTTCCGTTTTTTCTGACTCACGGAGCAAACTTCAGCTTGTTTTTTGAAGAAATTTTTCAGACGGATATTTCCCGATTTTTTGCAGCGGATTTGATTGTGGCGTCGGTGATTTTTCTGGTGTGGTCGCTGCGCGATTCGCGGGAACGGAAGATCTCGGGTTGGTGGATTGTGCTGCTTTCGAATCTGGTGGTCGGTTTGTCGCTGGCATTGCCGCTTTATTTGTTGAAGCGCCTCGATCACAAATAGGGCTAAGCAGGAGCGAATCAAGACGGGCAAAGGCCTTGCGCGTACAGGAAACCTTTCCGCGCAATTGCTTTACCGATGGGCGGTAGTTCACTCGTACTGGTGGCAATCGCGGAAGCGCGGAACAAACCCGAGCTGGTGGGGAATATTGTGGATTATCCCTCCTGTCGGCTTTATCGTGCCGGGATATCTGGCCTGGTCGGAGTACTGTTTTTGATTGAGAATTTAAGGGAAATGCAATCACGCTTTCTGCGCCGGCAGAAAGCGTGATCTGTTTTGGCATAAATAAAGGTTTTAGAACAGAACCAATCCCCCCAGAAGCGCCATCTAACCCACCAGAGGCACGACATGGTCGGGATCCTTGTGCACGGGAACAATCATTTTATTTTGAGCGGGCAGGAGCCGACGGAGGAAGAAGCAATCCGGGTCACAAGGGGATTTTCCGTGGTGGAGATTGGGAAACCCGTGGCGAGCACGTTTGAGAAATGGGAGATTCGCAACAAGGAATTTCAAGAGAATCTGGAATGGGCCGTCGTGGTCCCGGCCGATACGGAGATCACCAAGGGTGTTTCTAAGCTGCTGGGAGAATTGGCAGAACGCGGCGTGGTGATTCGGGCCTGCACCAAAGGGATAGGATAAGACGAGGTGCGATTAGCGCGAGAAAAGCCAATTGAGCCTATTGAGGCCACTGGCTTTGCGGCAGCGATTTCTGGATCGTGGACAGGTTCTGGAAGCCGTCCTTGATAACGGTATCTTTTACGTTGGTCTTGTTGACCGCGATGACGGGACCGAAGATCGCGGGCACGTCGTGCTTACCATTTGCGATGGTGCCGGAGGAATTCGGATGCTGGCCGCTGGCTAGACCTACGGCAACTTCCGCGGCTTGTGCCGCCAGCGAAGTGATGGGCTTGTAGACGGTCATGGACTGCGTGCCCTTGAGCACGCGAATGATCGCAGCCAGATCCGCGTCCTGGCCGGAGACGGCGACTTTACCCTCGAGCTTCGCTTCTTCCAGGGCTTGAATGGCACCGCCAGCTGTGCCGTCGTTTGAAGCGACTATTGCGGCAATCTGCTTCTGATTTTTTGCAACGGCGTCACTGACGCGCGCGTAGGCTTCTGCGGGACTCCAATCGGCGCACCAGAGTTCGGCGACAATTTTGATGTCGCCGCGATCCACGAAAGGCTGGAGGGCTTTTTTCTGCCCTTCGAGCAGGAGATGCGCATTGCCGTCGGCAGGCGAACCTTCAAGGAGAATGTAATTCCCTTTTGACGCTAGGAGCGGTCAACGCGGTCGCTTGCAGAAAGCCGATGGCGACGGTGTCAGCGCCAACGTAAAAGTCGATGTCGCTATTGCGAATGAGGCGATCGTAGCTGATGACGGGAACGCCTTTGGATTTGGCGAGTTCGACGATGCGGACTGCTTTATCCGTGTTGTGCGGCACAAGGACGAGCGCTTTGACGTGCGCTTCGATCAGTTTCTTGGCTTGCCTGAATTGCGTGTCGTCATTGCCGCCGGCGTCTTCCACGACAACTTCCGCGCCGAGTTCTTTGGCGCGCTTTTCAAACGAATTGTAGTCGGTTTGCCAGCGCTCGATTTTGAAAGAGTCCACGAGAAAACCGATTTGAGGTTTAGCGGGAGCCGACTGCGCGCGGGCGCTGCAAGCGATTCGCACAAAAGACACATGTAATGATCGCAATTCGACAAATTGCCATCCGCCGGGAGAGCGGCATCGGAGCCTCCTGTAGAAGCAGTCTGAACGTAGCATTGAAGGCGGAGAAGCCACAACTGTAACGTTAACGCGGGTGCTCAAAATGAGATTGATTCAGCGGCCAAATGACGAATTACACGCTACTCTTCTCTATAGAAGCCGCTCTTTGCTCAAGCAACGCATAGCAATAGAATCTGGTGGCGATATGGATTCCGCTGGAGGAGACGTTCATGAAGATTTGGAAACGGATGTCAGCCGCTGGAATCGTTTTGGCGATGGCTGCGATTTGCGGGCAAAGGATTCTTGCGAAAGCCGGAGCGGAGGGTGATCAAACCGTTTGGCAGTTCAATCAGAAGTTTCAGGATGCTCACGCGCGGATGGATACGAACACCATTATCGAGATGTGGTCAGACTCGGGTGTGAGCTTGCTGCCGGAAACATCGCCCCTGGTTGGGAAACCGGCCGTGGCGAACTTCATTCGAGAGGCTGTAGGTAGTTTGAACAGCTACAAGATGCTGAAGGTGGAGATGACGTTTCACGACATTCGCACGTGCGGCGACTGGGCGACGGAATGGGGGATCGAACACCAGTTAATCCAGCCACCGGACGACAGGCCTGTGATTGATCATTGGGGAAAAATTGCGCTAGTGCTGCACCGGGATGCGGATGGGAACTGGCGAGTGCAACAGGAGATGTGGAATTCGACGCCGAAGCCGGAGTGAAGAGTCTCTTACCCAAATCAAAATTACTTCTCTAAATGACGCGAGTAGGTGGCCATGTCTTTGTCGCCGCGGCCGGAGAGATTCACAATGACGAGATCGCTTTTGAAAAACTTCGGGATACGTTCGATTAAGCCGGCGATGGCGTGGGCGGATTCGAGCGCGGGGATGATGCCTTCGGTACGGGCGAGGGTGCGCGCGGCGTCAAGCGCAGCAGCGTCGGTGACGGCGGAATATTCGGCGCGGCGCTGGTCGGCGAGCCAGGCGTGCTCGGGGCCGATGGCGGGATAGTCGAGACCGGCAGAGACGGAGTGCGTGGTGGCGATCTGGCCGTCTTCGGTTTGCAGGACGTAAGTGTAGGTGCCTTGCAGGACGCCCGGTCGCGCACCAGTAAAACCTTGCGCGGCGGCGAGGCGCGCGGCGTGTTCGCCTAAGCCATTGCCGCGGCCGCCGGCTTCGATGCCTATCATTTTTACTTCGGAATCTCTGCAGAAATTCGTGGAACAGGCCGATGGCGTTCGAACCGCCGCCGACGCAGGCCATAAGGTGCGTGGGCAAGCGCTTTTCCGCAGCGAGAATTTGTGCGCGTGCTTCGCGGCCGATGCACGAGTGAAAATCGCGAACCATCGTCGGATACGGATGCGCGCCGAGGACGGAGCCGAGAAGATAGTGCGTGGTGCGGACGTTGGTGACCCAGTCGCGCATGGCTTCGTTGATGGCGTCTTTGAGCGTGCGGCAGCCGGAATCGACGCCGACAACTTGCGCGCCGAGCATGCGCATGCGGGAGACGTTGAGCGCCTGGCGCTCCATGTCTTCGGTGCCCATGTAGACGACGCATTCGAGGCCAAGATGCGCGGCGACAGTGGCCGTGGCGACGCCGTGCTGGCCCGCGCCAGTTTCCGCGATGATGCGCGGCTTCTTCATTTGCGCAGCGAGCAGGCCCTGGCCGATGGCGTTGTTGATTTTGTGCGCGCCGGTGTGGAGAAGGTCTTCGCGCTTGAGGTAAATGCGCGGGCCGCCAAGATGCTCGGTAAGGCGTTCGGCAAATTGCAGTGGCGTGGGACGGCCTGCGAAATTTTTCAGCAGATCGTTGAAGCGTGCCTGGAACGCGGGGTCGGACTTGGCTTGTTCGTAGACGCGTTCGAGTTCGAGCAGCGGCACCATGAGCGTTTCCGGGACATAGCGGCCGCCGTAGGGGCCAAAGCGCCCGGGGACAGGGGCAGGAATGGTGAGTTGCGAAGCCATGGAAAAAGTATTGTCTCAAGAGAGATGGGAACTGTACAGCCAGGGCGCGGCGCAAATAAATTGCGTGAAAGCCATAATGGTTGCAAGAAGTCCGATGAAGCATTGGGATTGCTTCAAGTGTATCGTGCGAAAAGCGCGGGTTGTTGTCGTCCTATTTAGGGGCATGAAAGATCCGGACAAAGAGAAAGAGGGGAGCGAAGCGGGCTTGCCGAGGAAAAAATCCGAAGTAATTCCAAACAGACTCAGGCTTGGTTCTTCGAGCCGGCTAGCGCGCGGTTGGCGCGGGTGACTTCGGCGAAGAAGTCGCGGAGCTTGGCGGGGTCTTTGACGCCCGGGCGGGATTCGACGCCGCTGGCGACGTCGACGGCGTAAGGGCGGACGGTGAGTATAGCTTCGCCCACGTTTTCGGGAGTTAGGCCACCGGCTAGGATGATTTTGCGCGACGCGGCAGCTTTTTGAGCAATGGACCAATCGAAACTCTTTCCGGTGCCGCCGAATTCCCCGCGCTTCGCTGTGTCGAGCAGAAAGTAGGACGCGCGGCGGAATTTCTTGAATGATGACATCGAAAAGCCGGGGCCAACTCGAAAGGCTTTGACGACGGGAAGATCGTCTTCGAGGTAGGCGAGTTGCCCGGGCGTTTCGCCGCCGTGGAGTTGCACGGAAGTTAGTTGAAACGCGTGGGCGAGATAGAGGATCACTTCGGGCTTCCAGTTGACGAAAACGCCGACGGCTTCGGTAGTTAGGGCAAGCTTGCGTCGAATGTTCCAGGCATCGGCCGGCGCGACGGCGCGCGGGGATTTTTCATAAAAGTTGAAACCGAGCGCCCAGGCGCCGAGTTTTTCGGCAAGGCGAGCGTCTTGCGCGCGAGTGATGCCGCAGATTTTGACGAGCGTCGGCATTATTTTCCGAGCAGCGACGAGAGCGCGGCGGCAGGGTCTGGTGCGAGCATGAGGCTGGTGCCGATGAGGAAAGCGTCGAAACCGGCCGCGTGGAGCTTGGCGATTTCGTCGTGCGTACTGATGCCGGATTCGCTGACGGCGATGCAGTCGTCGGGAATCTTTTCGATGAGTTCGAATGACGTTTCGACGCGGACTTCGAGCGTTTTCAGATTGCGATTGTTGACGCCAATGATTTTCGCGCCGGCTTGCAGAGCGCGGTCGAGTTCCGCCGGCGTGTGCACTTCGACGAGGGGCTCCATTTTCAGTTCACGGCCGAGGGTGAGGAGCTCGGTGAGTTGTTTGTCGGTCAGGGCTGCCACGATCAATAAAAAACTGTCGGCGTCATTGGCGCGGGTTTCCCAAACTTGCCACGGATCGAAAATGAAATCCTTGCGCAGAACAGGGATTTTTATGTTTTTGCGGGCGTCGCGGAGATTCTTGAGCGTGCCGCGAAAAAATTCGCCTTCCGTCAGGACAGACAGCGCCGCAGCTCCAGCGGATTCAAGAGATATGCCGAGCGCGACCGGATCAAAAGGATCACGAATAATGCCGCGCGAAGGCGATGCCGGTTTTAGTTCGGCGAGGACGTTTAGGCCGGGACGCGTCAGCGCAGCGGCAAAATCGCGGACAGGCGTGGCCGCCGCGACTCCGTACTTGAGCGCCGTTTCGGGCAGAACTTTCTTGCGATGCTCGACTTCAGCAAGGCGCGCTTCCAGTATGCGGTCGAGTACGGTGCCAGTCGGAACGGGAGTGTGCATGAGCGTGAGTTATCATGCTAAGGAGTGCTGGAACGAGAGTCAAACAGCGGATGGGGAAATGACTAGCTACAGCGAGCAGTACGGGAATTTGCTGAACAAGATCGCGGGGGAGGCGGACACAATCGCGTTGAAATATTTCCGGACGGCGGACTTACAAATTGAAAATAAGCGCGATGGCTCGCGCGTGACGCAAGCGGACAAGGAAGTGGAAGCGATGGCGCGCGCACGCGTGGCAGCGAGCGGACTTGAACTGGACGTCTTGGGCGAAGAGATGGGCGGCGACGGCGCCAACGCTCCCGCGACGAAGCGGCCACGCTTGATTATTGACCCAATTGATGGGACGGAAGAGTTTTCGCGCGGGATTCCGACGTTCGGTACACTGATGGGAATTGAGAAGGGCGGAGAAATTGTGGCGGCAATGGCGAGCGCGCCGGGGCTTTGTTCGCGCTGGTGGGCATACAAAGGCGAAGGCGCGTACCGCGACGGCGTGAAGCTACACGTTTCTGACACTGCGACGCTAAAAAGGTCAATGGTGTTCAGCACTGGAACGGGACCGAGCAAGGATTCTAGCGACCAGATCAAGATTCGGAAATATCTGGATGCAGCGCGCAGCGGCAGATCGTTTGGCGGATTTTGGCAACACATGCTCGTGGCGGAAGGCGCGGTCGAGGCGGCGCTCGATTGGACTTCCAAGCCGTGGGACCTTGCGCCCCTGATTTTGATCGTGCAGGAAGCAGGCGGGCGTTCGACTTCGCTATCCGGCAAAGCGACGATTTATGAGAAAAGTTTGCTCAGCACGAATGGCAGGATTCACGAGGAAGTGCTGGCGATATTGAAATAGAAGATGGCCGACCCGGCAGAGCAACTGCAAGTCCTGAATCAGGAAATCATCGCGTGCACGAAGTGCGCGCGGCTGGTGAAGTATCGCGAACAAGTAGCTAGGGTGAAGCGGCGCGCGTTTCGCAATTGGGAGTATTGGGGCAAGCCCGCGCCGGGATTTGGAGATCCGAAAGCGCAGCTTTTTATTTTGGGATTGGCGCCGGCGGCGCACGGAGCGAATCGTACGGGGCGGGTCTTCACTGGCGATCGCAGTGGGGATTTTCTATACGCCGCGCTGTATAAGGCAGGCTTTGCGAACCAGCCTGGTTCCCTGCACCGCGGGGACGGATTGCAACTGAAAAACGCCTACATCGCAGCCGCCGTGCGGTGCGCACCGCCTGAGAATAAACCCGAACAGCGCGAAATTCTAAATTGCCGGCCGTATTTGGAACGCGAGTTGACAATTTTGAAGCCGCGCGTAGTGCTGGCGCTAGGCAAAATTGCCTGGGACTCGTATCTGGAAATTCTGAAACAAGAAGGAAAGATTGCTTCGCGTTCGAAATTTGTTTTTGCGCACGGAGCGCAAGAGCGGCCGGGGACCGATGGACCGGTGCTCGTAGGCGTCTATCACCCGAGCCAGCAAAATACGCAGACGGGGAAATTGGCGCCGGCAATGTATGCAAGCGTGCTTCGGCGAATTCGAGATCTTCTGAAATGAAGCGCCAGGCCGTCGTTTCGTTTGGCGCACACTGAAGTGCAGGCTACTGGCGGGTTTGGCTGGCACGGGTGGTGAAAGCGGGCGACAGTTCCTTGATGCGACGAGGGGCTGCAAGAAATCCCTCCCTGTAAGTACAATCGAAACAAGAAATTAGAAAGTAGCCGGAAATCTCTGGCGGCGATTGGCGTGCTTTCTCTTTGTGCGGGACGGAGAGAAGGAACAGACCAATGAGGGCAATGGGTAGGCTCGTTTTGGCGGGGATTTTGGGGGCGGCGGGCGAGTGCCGGAGCAGGGGCGCAGCAACCGGATGAAAACCGGCCACCGGTCATTTCGCGGGACAAAATTGGTGGGGGCGAAGCCCCGCCGCCGCACAATGAGGCGGGCACGCGGAAACAGGCCCCTGCCCCGGGGCAACCCGCGGATGGCTCGCGCCATGGACTGCCGCTTGAAACGTTCGCGGTCGAGCCGGGAACGCGGGTGCTGGTGCGGCTCGAAGACGGACTGAGCACCGGGGAATGCAAAACCAATTTCAAATTCAAAGTGCGGACGATGGAGCCACTCGAAGCGGGCAGCGGATTTTATTTGCCGTCAGGCGCGGAGATTCGTGGGCATGTGAGCAAGGTCGAGCCGGCGGGCATCACTGGCCGCGCAAAGTTGTATCTGGTGTTCGATGAAATCAAAACGCGATTCGGAATTTTGCCGATTGTGGCCGATGTCGTCGGCGTGCCGGGAGACCATAGTGTGAAGACCAGCCCGGGCACGGAAGGAATCATCGAAGTGAAAAAATCAACGCAGCAAGCGGCCGGAGAAGCCGCCGCGGAAGGCGCGGGAATCGGTGCAGTTTGCGGTATCAAAGATAAGAACGCAAAAAAAGCCGCAGAACGCGCAGCGGAAGCGGCGCTTGCAGCCTATCTGATGGAATCCGGACGCGGGCATGAGATTGATTTGCCCAAGGGCGCAAAGCTTGAGCTGGAATTGGAACGGGCGCTGTATTTGGTCAAAGAGTAGGTCCGCGGAGCCTGCTTTAGAGCGCTTCCCCTCCGGACTCAGGAGATCAAGGAACGGCGAGCCTGGTCTGCGCCATTTTCCCTGTCTTTGCGGCCGAGAGAAAAGACTGGGCCCTCGGCGAATCCGTGTGTCCACAGCGCGCCTAATCTGCCAAAATAGACAGACAGCCCAGGAAGAGGGTCGCGGAATGAGCGAAGACAAGAAGGCGGCGGTGCGCGCGGTGGAGACAGGAGAACGCAAGGACCGCGTGCTGATCGTGGAAGACGAAGAGAACGCGCGCAAAGGCTACGAGGCATTGTTGCAGAGATGGGGCCATGAAGTGCTTGGCGTCGGGTCTGCGGAAGACGCGCTGGCGCGGTTTGCGGGTTTTCAGCCGGATACGTTGATTGCCGACGTGGAGCTGCCCGGCATGAACGGGCTCGACGCTGCTGGCCAGTCTGGCGCGAGGAAATTGCAGGACGTTCCCGCGATCATCATCACGGGACAAAGGAAGCGAAGAACGAGCCGTCGGCTGCGATTGAAGCCGGCGCGTTCTGGTACATCGAAAAGCCACTGAAAGGTCCGGTGCTGCGCGCGTTGCTGGAACGGGCGCTTGGGCAAAGCGCGCAGCGACGCGCGGCAACTCGAGTCGTACTGCAGCGGCAATTGCGCCGGACCGGCCGGCTGGCGGATCTGGTCGGCAAGCTCGAAGCCAATGCAGGACGTGATGCGCATCATCGAGATGGCGGCGCCGAGTTCCGCTTCCGTGCTCATCACCGGCGAGACTGGTTCGGGCAAAGAAATTGTGGCGCGAACTGTGCACAAGCTTTCTCCGCGTGCGGGCGGACCGTTTGTCGCGATCAATTGTTCGGCAATTCCCGAAAGCTTGATGGAAAGCGAAATCTTCGGCCACGAGCGCGGCGCGTTTACCGGCGCGGCGGAACGGCGCATCGGCTGCTTCGAACTGGCCGACGGCGGCACGCTGCTGCTGGATGAAATCGGCGAAATGCCTGCGCCGACGCAAGCGAAAGTTGCTGCGCGTGCTGGAAGACCGCAAAGTGCGGCGGCTGGGCAGCAAAGTGGAAACGCCGGTGGACGTGCGCGTGATCGCCGCGACCAACAAAGATCCAGAAGCAAGCCGTTGCAAGCGGTCATATGCGGCAGGATCTGTATTTCCGGTTGAACGTGTTTCACATTCATCTGCCACCTCTTGCGCGAGCACAAGGACGACATTCCGCTGCTTAGTCGAGCACATTCTGCGCGACATGAACGCGAAACACGGAAAGACCGTGCGCGGCGTCGGCGCCGAAGTGATGGACATTTTCATGAGCCACACCTGGCCGGGAAACATTCGCGAACTGCGCAATGTGCTCGAGCGTTCCGTCCATCATGTGCGAAAAGGATTTGATTTCACGCGCGTGTTTACCGGGAGAATTCGGCAAAGTCCGCCGCAAAGAGCCCCAGCGATCTCGGCGCGATTGAAATTTCCCGATCGGCACGACGGTGGACGCGATGGAACGCGAATTGATCCTGCAAACGCTGGCCGCGACGGGACAACAACAAGACTCGCGCGGCGGAATTGCTCGGCATCAGCTTGAAAACGCTGCACAACAAATTGAAGGAATACGGCAGCGACAAAGCCGAAGGGGAGTAGGAACCGCGACGATGCAGCTCGGGCTGCGCACAAAACTTACGCTGGTAATGACGGGGTTGGTGTTCTCTCGTGGTGGTGCTGTCCGGCAGTTTATGTTGCCCGGCTGACCGGCCAGGTAATTCAGGAGACGAGCACGCGAGCGAACGAATTGGCGCAACAGATGTTTGCGCAGGCAAAGCACGCGCTGGCGGACGCAAAGCGAGTCGGCAGAACGCCCCAGCTCGGACACGCCCGAAGATCGCCACGACTACGTGCGTCTGGCTTTGAACCAGCGATGGCCTGCAACCGAAGCGATGCAGGCGCCGCTCGGCGCGAATCCGTGGATCTACGATGTGATCGATCGTGGACAAAAGCGGCATGGTGCTGGTTTCCGGCGACCTGAAAACGCCGGGGACTTGCTCACGCCGCGGCCGCTGTTCGGCCGAATCGCAAGCGGGAGTATCCTTCACAAATGAAAGTGCTGTACGGGCCTGATCCTGTTTTCGAAGTGCGTTACCCTTTCACGATGGGCGGCGAGCCCTTCGGCGAAGTGCGCGTAGGAATTTCGATTTCGTTACTGCGAAACGAAATTCTGCCAAGCCTCCGCAATTCCGCCGCGATTGCGCTGGTGGCGCTGCTGGTGTCCACGGGACTGGCGATGGTGGTGAGCGGCGCGACACTGGCGCCGTTGCGAGAGATCAGCTCGCAGCTCGATCGCATCTCCGCCGGGCAATTTGACGCGCCCGTTGCACAGGCCTCCGGCTTCGCCGGTGGGGCGCGACGAACTGGGACTGGTCAGCAAGAAAATCTCACAAGTCGGCCAACAGTTGCGTGGCGTGCACGAAATTTTCAGCACGATGCGCGAAAACTTGAATTCTGTGATGGCGGGACTGGAAGACGGGCTGTTGCTTTTCACGCGCGACGCGCGCGCCGTAATGGTTAGTCCCGCCGCCGAAAAATTCCTCGGCGCGCCGTCAGGACATTTCTTGGGCAGACGCGTGACGGAAATTTTCCCCACAGGCCATCCTTTGCGGCAGGCTCTGCACATCGAAGGAGACGAACTGAGCGAGACCACCGCCGAAATCGAATTGCAAACAAAGCAGGGGTCGAAGCGGGTCGGCGTGAGCGTGCAGGCTATCCAAGAAGACGGCGAAAAAATGGGCGCGATGGTTACCCTGCGCGATCTCGACTCGATCGAAAGCATCAACACGCAGCTGCAAGTCAGCGAACGCCTGGCCGCTCTTGGCAGAATCACCGCGGGCGTCGCGCATGAAGTGAAAAATCCTCTGAATTCGATGCGGCTGTGGCTTGAAAATTTGAAAGAATCGCTTCCGTCTGACGCCGATGCAAGTTCGCATCAGGCCGTACAGGTTCTCGACAAAGAAATTGATCGCCTCGATGCGGTCGTAAAACGCTTTCTCGATTTCACTCGCCCGATGGAAATCAAACTCGAGCAGACACAACTTTCTCTACTGCTCGGTGAAGTGCTGGAAGTAGCGGGGCCGCAATTGCAGAAAGCGAATGTGAAAATGAAACAGTCGTTGCCGAACGACGTGCCAGAAGTCTTGGTTGACCGCGATTTGCTCAAGCAGGCCGTGCTGAATCTCGTGCTCAACGCTGTGGAGGCCATGCCCGGCGGCGGGCAAATCCGCCTGGAGCTGACCCGGCGCGCGGAAATGGCGGAAATTACCGTGGGTGATACAGGCAAAGGCATTCCACCGGAAAACCGCCAGAGAATTTTCCAGTTATTTTTTACAACGCGGCCGGGCGGAAGCGGAATCGGACTTGCGAGCACGTTTCGGATCGTGCAGCTGCACAATGGCTCCATTGATTTCACTTCGGAGGTTGGGCGCGGCACGACGTTTCGAATCGAATTGCCGCTGGCCGCGTGAGGATGACGGGGACCTTGGCCACTTTTGTGGTTGGAAGATTCGGCAAGCGCCGCGCGGCGTCCGCGCTCTTGCTTTGCGGCGCAATCGCCGCGCTGGGCGGCTGCTCGGAACGCAAAGTGCATGCTTATTCCTGGGAGACGATATCGCAAGTACGGCCAAATCCGCCCGTCGTCCGAACTGCGATGAATGTCGCTCTGCCCGACATTGCGCCCGACCTGTCCATGACGCCTCCGGAAAACAGCGTGAAGCTTTTCGGTGGCCGGCCAGTTCCCGCCCGGCCACGCGTCGAATCGCCCCATCCGGCTGGCGCATCGAACACTTCGAAGACGCAAACGCTTGTGCCGGAGTTGAGCCCGGAGGAAACGGCCGCAGCGCAGCAGCAGTTTTCCGAAAGCGTGGCGATTGCGGAGAAACATCTGGCAATCGCAAGAAGCAAAAACCTTTCAGTGCTGCAAACGGACACGGCCGCAAAAGCGAACGCATTTTTGAAGGAAGCGCGCGAGGCAAGCGCCGAAGGCGACTGGGGCCGTGCGCGGAATCTTGCAAAGAAGGCGCAGATCTTGTCGGAAGATCTCGGCGCCTCCTTCTGATTTCCATTGGAGCGCCACCACTTCCCTTCGCCAAAGTTGCGATTGCGATAGAATCTACTCATGAAGACGTTTGACGTTGCGATTGCCGGCGCAGGCCTGATAGGCGGCTCGATCGCTCTGGAGCTTGCCCGCGCAGGTTTGCGCGTAGGATTGTTCGACCGGAAGGAAGCGGGAAAGGAAGCGTCCTGGGCCAGCGCGGGAATTTTATCTCCGGCGCCGGAAAATCCCGGAATGATTACCGCGGTGTTGCTCGGACGAGCGAGCTTGGCGCTTTATCCGGAATTTATTGCGATGGTGGAAGAACTCTCCGGGCAAAAGACCGGCTATCGTGCAAAAGGGACGCTCGAAGTAATCACTTCACGGCATGCGCGCGAGGAATTGAGCACAATCATCGCCCTGCATCACGGCCTTGGCTTGAAAGCGGAGCCGCTCAGCGCAAGGGATGCGCGCGAACTCGAGCCGGACCTGCAAGAAGGCATCGAAGCCGCCGTGCTCCGGCCGGAAGAAGCCTCGGTGGACAATCGCCTGCTTACGAGCGCAATTCTGGCAAGCGCTCTCAAAAGCGGCGTGGAGATTTTTGCAGGGGCACGCGTGGAATCCATCTGGCGCCAAAGCCATTCGTGCAAAGGACTGGTCGTCGACGGCGAAAAAATCTCCGCCGCACACAGCGTGATCGCGGCGGGAAGCTTTTCCGCGCAGATTGCGGGTGCAGAACACTACGCGCCCGTGCGCCCTGCGAAGGGCCAGATGATTTCGCTGGTTTGCGCGGAAACGAAGATCGAACGAGTGCTCTGGGGCGACGAAATCTATCTTGTGCCGCGCAACGATGGCCGGGTCTTAGCCGGCGCGACGGTGGAATACGCCGGCTTCGACAAGACGCTCACTGCCGGCGGCCAAAGAAAACTGCTCTCCGCCGCAATCGATTTGGTACCCGCATTCGAACACGCGCGGGTGGAAGAGACCTGGGCCGGCTTGCGCCCGGACTCTCCCGATCATCTGCCGATTCTTGGCCCCACGGATTTGCAAGGCCTCATCATCGCCACTGGACACTTTCGCAGCGGGGTCTTGCAAACACCCATAACTGCCAAGCTCGTGCGCGAATACATCACGATGGGAAGCGTCAGCACAGATTGGGAACGATTCAGCCCGATGCGATTCGCGCAGGCGGAAAAACAGGCGCAAGCAAGCGCAAACTAGCATCGCAACATTTTCAACACATGCGCTTCAGTTTTGTTCCGAGTCGCGCCGCGTGTTCGAGCGTGTTATGTGTAAAGGGCGCCCGGTCGTATCGAAGTCCAGAAAACCAGTGTCGAGCGACAAATCTTTCTCGAGAACAATGTCCAGCGTTGAGCCGCGCGGAATCTGCGCTTCGGGTCCGCGCGTCAGGAGAACCGCGGCAAGCCCGACCAATCCGCCAACGCCCGCGCCAATGCCCGCGCCCTTGCCTCCGTCGGCGATCGCGCCAATGCCCGCACCCGTCGCCGTCGTCGTAGCAACAGTCGCAACATCCTTCCCTTTTCCGCCCGGCCCGGTCACTTTCCCTTCTGAGTCAGTCGTTTCCTTGCCGCCGGTGTCCGCGCTCCGCGGTGCGGCGAGCAAGTCAACCGTGTAGCCATTCGGGAAAATCAACGATTCAAGGCGCAAACGAAGTTCCCCTTTGCCTTTGATGTGTCCTGGGCGTTTGCTGTCGAGAATCGAGCCGCGAATGTATGACCCCACGGGGATCACTATGTGGTTGCTCTGCGTAACTGGAAACGAAGTGTGGAAGTAAAGCGAATCGCCGGGCTTGGCGCTGCCGGTGGAGATTCCGTTCTCCAGGATGACCGCAAGCCGCGTTCCCGCAGGCACCGTGACTTTCTGCCCGCTCGCTGTGCGCTCAAGCTGCTTTGCAGGCGGCACGGGAGGCGGAGCCGCGTTTTGCGGGCCAACCGACTCCTGGGCGCCGGCCGCAGCGGCAGCCAAACCGATCAACACGGCAATCATCATTCCAGCTCTTACTGGACGGGTTATCTTGAACAGCATGGCCATCCTCCGAAACTGCCCCTGTGATGCGATGGTAAGCCATACGGATGTCCGAGTCTACTATCCCGGTTTTCACTCTCGCCAGGAAGTTCGCGGGGAGCGAGGCGCTCCTTGCTCAACAGGACTAGGAGACATTGGGGCATTTGTCCCTGCCGGATTTTCGCGCCATTTGTCCGGAAGACTCCACCGATTTGACAGCACAGCACGGCTTGGGCACGCTGGTCAGGAACCGTATCGCTGGAGAGAAAAATGGCCAAGCTAGCTTTGATCTATGGATTGCGATTGCTACCCGAAGAAGACCTGGCGGAAGTGCGCGAAGCAACCGTAGTGCTGAAAAACGGAAAAACGGCTCGTGTGGCGATGCACCTGATTGAAGGCACAAAAGAAGAGATTGAAGCGACGTTCAACGAGTCGGCAAAAGCATTTTTCGAGCTATACCCTGAGATCTAGACAGGAAGCTATCGGTTGCCGAAGTTTTCGGGATCGGCGTTGCGGTCGCCGAGATTGTCATTGATGAGAACCGTGGATTGGCCAGTTATCTCGATGCGCTTACGGCATTTGTGGCAAGCGACAAGGTCGTCCAGACGCACCATGTAAGAAGATGCCTTGGTGAAGGCTGCCCGGTCTTCAGAGCTGGCGTTCCTTGGCAACTCACGCTTCTTGGTACAGACTTTCCAGCGAATCGAAGCCGTAAATTCGTTGCGGCAGCTGGGGCAGAGCAGCTTCGTCGGTTTGTTTTCTTCCCGTTCGTTGTAAAACGCTCGATTGTCCATAACTAGGGTGCGGGTCTGCTCACCGCTTCTCCGATTGTAACAAATTCGAGGCCCGCATCGCGCCAGCGCGGAAGCCAATGCTCGAGAGCCTTCAGCGTGTGCGTTCGATCGGCATTGAGCCCCCGGTGGCCGCCGTCGTGCAGGCAAACAATGTCGCCAGTCAGGCGGCCGACTGAAGAAGCATTCTGCCGGGCACGATCGGCGATCGGCCGCAAGTTGCCGATCAGTCTTTCCGGCGGCTGTGGAGTCCAGTCGCCGGGGATCATCGTCCACATCACCGTCTTCATGCCGAGGGCACTGGCCGTTTTCACTACCCAGGGATTGCGATATCCAAATGGCGGCCGGAACCATTTCGCATTCGAATTCATCGCGGCGCCAATTGCCTCCTGGCATTGTTGAAGTTCAGTACGGATTGACGCCGCGCTCATCCAGAACAGATTCGGATGCGTTTGTGTATGATTGGCGATCAAGTGCCCACGCGCTGCCGCTTCTCGCACGATCCCTGGACAACCGCGAACATATGCTCCAACCACAAAAAAAGTAGCCCGCACATTGTGTTTTTCGAGCAGGTCGAGCAGTTTGGGCGTCATCGCTGGGTTCGGGCCATCGTCAAAAGTAATCGCGAGTTTGCGTGGCGAATCGGTGCGGCAAACGGTCTTGCCGAAGAGTTGCGACCGCGGGTAGACGGCGCTATGCGCGATCAAGCCGGCACACGCAGCGAGCGAAGTTCCTACCGGGATGAGCGGATTCATCGACAAGATTGTCGCACGCGGAAAGATTGTGCCGCCAGCCCGGCCGGCAGTTCATCGTCCTTTACGATACCCGCGTGATACACTCCTCGCGTTTTTCCCGAGGGTCGCCGCAATGAGATGCGAATTGTGTGGCCAGGAGTACGGCCTCGCGCACAACTGCGCCGGTGTCGCACCAGCGCCCCCTCTGTCAGATATTCAGCCACCGGAAGATTTCGCGCTCTGGCATTACCTGGAAGAAGCCTACCGAATCGCAACCTGGGATGGCGATGCAATTCACCGCACAATGAACGACCCGCGCGCGATTCTCTATGGAGCGATTGTCTACACCCTGTCGGTCGGGGTTCAACTGTTCGTGCCGGTCGCAAAGTTCATGGTTGGCGGTCAGTTCGAATTTTCCATTATCGTTGGATCCTCTCTTGCCGTGGTGGTTGTTTCCGCAGTTTTTTCCGATCTGGTTCGCATATCGATTTGTCACTTTCTGGCGAAGCGGTTCGCTGGAGGTACGGGCAAATTCACGCAATTGCTCGGACCCTTCCTTCTTGGGTCCATTGTTTATCTGGCGGCGCTCATTCCTGTTCACGGAGCCTTCTACGCCGGCATCGGCTCCATCGCGGTGTTCGCAAAAACATTCCAGGAGGTCCATGGAATTAGGCCTCTTACCGCAATCCTTTTTTCTGCTGGAGTGGGCATGGTCTTCTTGAGCGCACAGATATCCTTGCTGCCTCCGCTTCCAAAACCATGAACGGCATGATCTGGATCGCGGCTATTCCGGTTTGCGGAGCGATTGCAGATCAATGCCAAGTTGCTGGCATTTCTTGTAAAGATGGCTGCGTTCGAGGCCAAGGGCGCGCGAAACGTTGGTCATGTGGAAATTGTGCCGGCGAATCTCCGCGAGCAGAACTTCCTTTTCAAAGGATTCCGTTCGTTCGGCAAGCGTGCCAGTCGAAGGAATCGTGGCGGATTGGGAGCCGCCCCCTGCCGTCGCGGTTAGAGTAAGGTGAACGTCTTCCTTCCCTACCGTGTCGCCTTCCGCAAGAAGAACCAGCCGCTCGACCACATTCCGCAGTTCGCGAATGTTTCCCGGCCAGGGGTATCTCTGTAATTCCAGGATGGCATCGCCAGAAAACGCTTTTTCCTTCCAGCCATTCTGAGCCGCGACCTGTGCGATAAAGTGCGCAACGAGCGCCGCAAAATCTTCCGTCCGCTCGCGCAATGGCGGCAAGAGAAGCGGAAAAACATAGATGCGATGAAATAGATCGCGCCGGAACGAATTTTGTTTAACGAGGTCTTCCAGATTGCGGTGCGTGGCCACGACCACACGCACATTCACCTTGACCGGCTTGTCGCCGCCGACTCGCTCGACTTCTCCTTCTTCCAGCACGCGCAGGAGCTTGGCTTGCATCGCGACGGGCATATCTCCGATTTCATCGAGGAAAAGCGTGCCGCCCTCCGCTTGCTCGAACTTCCCCACGTGCCGCGAACCAGCGCCGGTAAAAGCGCCCTTTTCGTGGCCGAACAGCTCCGACTCAATCAGCTCTGCAGGCACTGCCGCGCAGTTCAGCGTTACAAACGGGGACTCTTTCCGCGGCGAACGCTCATGAATCGCACGCGCAACCAACTCCTTGCCCGTGCCCGTCTCGCCGAGGATGCAAACACGGGTCTCGCTCGCAGCCACACGCTCTATTTGCCCCAGAAGTTTCTTCATGGCAGGCCCGCTGCCCACCAGCGCATGTTTGCCAAGCCGTTTCTTCAGGTCGCGATTTTCCGTTTCAAGCCGCGAAAGACGCAGCGCATTTTCCACCGTGATCAGCAGCTTGTCCGTCGAAAGCGGCTTTTCCAGAAAATCCAGCGCGCCCAGCTTCGTTGCCTTGACGGCCATCTCGATGTTCGCCTGACCAGAAATCAGGATCAGTGGCGTGCGCACTCCGGCATTTCGAATCTCTTCCAGAAATTCCAGCCCGCTTTTCCCAGGCATCACCACGTCGGAAAAAATCAGGTCGAATTTCTCCGTCTTCAAAAGCTCCGTCGCCCTCGCCGCGTTATCGCAAACCGTCGCTTCGTGCCCCGCCATTCGAAATGCGCGCGAAAGCGATGCCAGCGTATTGGCGTCGTCATCTACCAGGAGAAGATTCGCTTTTTGTGTCATGGGATCTTCGCGCGCGACGCCGCTCACCCTTCGCTGGTGACGGGTGCAGCCTTAACGGGCTGTTCGCCTTCAGCTTTCTTTTCTCCCGTAGCCGGCTTCAACGCAGCTCCGGAGTGACGCTGCGGCAAATCAATACGAAATGTTGTCCCGCGCCCTTCTTCGCTCGAAACGGAAATCGTTCCCTGATGATCGCTGACAATAGACTGCACAATGGCCAGGCCGAGCCCGGTGCCGAGCTGCTTGGTCGTGTAGTAAGGCGTAAAAAGCCGCGAACACTCTTCCGGTGTTAATCCTTTTCCCGTGTCCGTGATTTCAATCCGCACCTTGCCGTCGCGCTCGGACGTGCGAAGCGTCAGCGTTCCGCCCGCCGGCATCGCATCAAGCGCATTCAAAATCAAATTCTGGAACGCCTTGTGCAGAAGGTCAGGGTCCGCATCCACTTCCGGTAATCCATCCGCAAAGGAAAGTTCCGTGGCCACCGGGGGTTTTCCCACGGCATTAAATTGCGGCTCGAACAGCCGCATCGCATCCCGCAGCGCTTCATTCACCCGCATGCGGGTGAATTGCGGGGCAGGCATTTTCGAAAAATCGCTGAACCGCCCGACAATCGCGTTCAAATTCGCTAGTTCTGCTTTCAGCGTAGCCGTAGATTCGTTAAAAACTTCCTGAAACTGGTCCGGCGCAAGTTGCCGCGCACGCTGCAGATTCTCCACGGTGATCTGCAGCGGGAATAGCGGGTTCCGCAACTCGTGCGCCAGCCGCCGCGCCAGTTCGCGCCAAGCGGCAACACGTTCGGCCTGCACGAGCCGTTCTTTTTGCGAGGCGAGCGTGTGCGTCATTTCATTGAACGCGCCCGCTAGCTGCCCCACTTCGTCGCGCCCGCGAATATCAATGTGGCGATCCCATCGCCCGGACGCTACATCACGCGCCCCTTCCGCAAGCTCTTCAATCGGCCGCGTAATTCGCCGCGAAATCCACGAAGTCAGTATCAACCCAATGAGCAGCGCCGTCACGCCGACGCCTGCCGCAATCCACACAATCTTCCGCGTCAGCAAAACCAATTCGCGCCGCGAACTGGCTACGAGCAGCGCGCCCAGCACTTCCCCGTTGCGCCCCATCAGCGGAATCGAATGGAACGTCTCCGCATCCACCGCGTCGCCCGTCCAATCCACAGTCTTCACTACACGCTGCGTCTGCTTGCGTACCTGGTTGATTAGCGTTTCAAACCGTTCCGGATTCTGCAGCGTGTCGTTGGCATCAATGAGTTGCGTGGCGGAAAAATTCTGATCCAGATTGCGATACAGCAGCGCCCTCATCCCCGCCGGCAGCACGAGCGATGCCAGCAGGCGCCGGTCCATCCGTTTTCCGCCAACGATATAGAGATTTTTCTTCTCCACCGAAATCGCGCGCACCGCCGTCAGCGACAAATCCAAACCATCCGGCAACTCTTCCCGCCGCAAAAAAGGCGCAACTTCATGCCAGTCCGCCACCTGCGTAACCCAATCTTCTTTGTATCCGACGCGCGCCGGATACTGCGCCGAAGAAATCAGCGTGCCCTGATAATCGACCAGCTCAACAAAATCAAGCCCGTGATCCTGCGCAATTCCCGTCGCATCGCGAAAGAAAATCGATTGGTCCGCGTTTGGCTTCGCCAGCTCTATCGCCGTGCGCAGCGTCAGCTCCGAATTGATAATGTTGTCCAGCTGCCGCCCAATCTCTTCTCCGCGCAACACATATTCCTTTTGAAATTGTGAAACGAGCGCTTCCGTGCGTTCGCGGTCAATCTCTTCAAAAGCCGCGCGCGAATAATACGTCACCGAGTATCCGACCACAGACACCGTCACCAGCATGGTGAGCAGAAAGACCCAGAAAAGTTTCGTGCGAAAGCTCATGGTCTCGCTCCGGAAGCCGCGGCTGCAGGCTTTGCATTGTTCTGCGCAGCCGGCAACTCAAGCCATACATCCGCCAGCCGCCACTCGCCCCACGGACTCGCCTGCCAATCGCGCACGTTCGCTGCGATCCCCGCATAATCCGGCAACGCCACAAGCGGCATCACTTTTCGCTCCCCAAGAATCCTTTTCTCTTCCGCATAGCGCCGATCCGGTTCACTCAATTTCCCCTCCGCGCTGACTTCCGAGTGCGCCGCTTTCGCCAACATTCGCAACTCTTCTCCCGGCGATAGCGATGAAATACGCCACGCAAACAGATGCAAGTCAGCTTTCTCCGCCGCCGCTGAATCGCCACCATGCGCAGCTTTGCTGAACGGCTGCACGGCAATCCCCGTCTGCCGCGCATTCACCGCCACTCGCTCCGCTAGCAGCCGCGCCAAATCTCCCGCCACGTCGGTCTGCAAACGTAACGGCGAAGTTCCTCCCGCCACATTTGCCGGCAGCGCGCCGCGCAACTGCTTTGCGCGCTCCAGGTCCATGTCCACATGGAACAGGAAAGCATATCCCGAGAGCCATTGCGGCAAAAGGGCCGCAGCAGGCTCTGCTTGCTTTTGCAGTAACACGCTCGCCATCGTCGCACGATCCAGCGAAAACGTCAGCGCCTCGCGAAGTTTTTCGTTCGCCGCTTGTGGCTGCGCTTCATCGAAACGCAACCCGTACAAAGTCAGCGGCGAGGAAGCCCAAACACGCGCGTTCGATTGATTCGCGCGCCGCACTACATCCGGCGCAAGCTCCACAAGCTCCGCCCGGCCCGCCTGCAAATCGAAAAGCGCGCGCGGCGGCGGAATCCCGTATGCGACTTCTATTTTGTCCAAAAACGGCCGCCCCACCCAGCACGTCTCGTTCGCCGTGAAATGAAAATTCGTCTCATTCCCCGAGGATTTCTCTGGCGTCAAGCTGGTGTCCAGCGTGAAAGGCCCGGTTCCCAGCAAACTTCCGTCCGCTTGCACGCGAAAAACAAAAAATCGTCCCGAAGCCAGCAACTCCAGCAAATCCGGCCGCGGCTCCGCACACTGAAAAATCAAATTCCCGCCCGAAGCGGAAACCTGCACTCCCTCCGGCAGCATTGGCGCAAGCGCAGCAGCAGCATCCGCCGCGCTCAATGCACTTCCATCAGAAAATTTCACGCCCACTCGAAGCGCAAACTGCCACCTGCGCGAAGCGGCATCATGCGACCATTCCGTCGCAAGCTGCGGCACAAATCGGCCGTAGTTATCCACCGAAACAAGCCGGTCAAACACCAGCGCCGCCAATCGTTCATTCGTTGCAAACTCGCGCGAGCCCGCTTTCCACGCTCGCGGATCGATCGAAATCGTCTGTGCCAGAAATTCCACACGCAACGTCCCGCCATACCGCGGCTTCGTTGAGCCAAACGCCGCCATCGAAAAAATAAAAATGGAAAGGAGCGCAAAAAAGCCGCTTACTGACCGCAAGCCAGCGCAATGCGATAAACCTCATAATTTCCCGTGGCAAGATTGAACACAACCGCCGTATCCGCCTCCACGCCTTCGCCCGACGAAATCGAAAGCACGGGCCCGGCCATCGGCAGCCCCGCAACCGCCGCCGCCTCCGTTTTTTGTGCCGAGGGAATCGCCAGTTCCAGATGATCCGGCATCGTCATGTCTCCACCGTCGCCGCGCAACCACCATACGCGCCAATCGCACGCCGAAACGAGCAGCATTCCCGTTCGCGCCGCTTCCGAACTCGCTACACAACTCAACGCCGACCCGTCGCCCAAATTCGCCTGGCACGATCTCCCGGCGAACACGATCTTCACCCGGTCCGTCTGCTCCACGCTGAAGTAAATCTCCCCGCGCGGAGCGCGCTGTGCCACGCTCGCCTCACCCAGCGGTTTAGTCAACGTGGCTTTCCATTCGCCCGTCTGCTTTTCATAAACAACCAAAGCATCCTTCTGCAGCACGATTAGCCGGTTGGCGGTGCCGTTTTCCCCGCGAACAAGAATCGCATCCAGAATCCGCTCGCTCTGTTGCCACAACAATTCCTTCTTCAGCCGTGGCGTCAGCAGGCTCCGCGCTTTCGGCAGGAATTCCCACGCGCGAAACCGCCGCAAAAAAGTGCTGCTTGTCGCTTCCGTTTTCGAGTTCAGCCGTAAACACAATCTGCGTCGGCGTCTTTTCCAAATCCACGGATACAGCGCAATTCCCCGTCGCAGAAGGGGCGGAATCTCCCGCCTTGCTCTGCAGCTCCTCCACAAACGCACTCTTCAATTGCTGCGATCGCGCTTCCGGCACCGCCTCATGATTCGTCCACACAACGCAGCTCACCTTGCTGCGCGGCAATTCCGCAGAAACGCGGTGCGCCAGTTCTCGCACGTGATGTTCGGCCGAGTCATCGCGCGCTTCCGCCGCGCAAATCGAAAATAAAAAAACAATTGTGCAGAAAATTGCGCTTCGGGTTGAGAGTCGAGCAGGCGTTTGGGACACGGTAGTGCCTGCAAATCATAGCACGCCTGCAAACCGCTGCGCGGGGCGCGCCGCCCTCCAGCCCTGGATATTTTGCAGCGGCGGCCCCGCACGGGTTTCCCCTCTAGTGACCGGTAAGCTCTCCCGAGGGAAACTCGCTCTGCCCAAACTCGCAGCCAAACTAACGATGCGCGATGACTTCCGCATGCGTCGGCACCCAAACGATCGAATTCGCATCGCCCGCAATCGGTAACAGCCACCCAAACCGCTCCACCGTCACCCGGTACGTCGCACGCCCGTCCGGCGACGACCACACAAACACCGCCCGCCCCGCCTCCACCGATTCCACATCGAGCGGCAGCGCCTCCAAATCCGAAGAAGCGCCAGCAAACGCCGGATCCACTCGCTTCAGTTCATCCATCGCCACCAGCCGCGCGTCCTTGCACCACACTTCATGCCCGGCACTCACCCACCGCTGCAAATTCTCAATCTTCACGCGATCCACGTCGCGGCTCACGTCAACGCGACGTTCGGCGCCGGCAGCCATCGCCGCAGGAGCCGCAACCGCCAGCATCCCCGCCAAAATCCCGCTTGCAATCCGCATCGAAAGTGTCTTCACTCTGGAACTCACTAACCTGTCTGCGCTTCGTTCTTTGCAAATGTTCCGTTCATGACTTCCTCCCGAATTCTTCGTTCCCAGCTCCACTGCGGAACTCTTCAGCTTTCCCCGAACGCGCCTGCCGGATGGCGCAGTGCGCGGCGCTGGCTCAGGTTGATCTCGAACCGGCTAAGCGCGGCGGTGCTTGCCGGATTCTCTTCTGCCGCTTTGCGACCGAATGTGACCATTGCCTTCCCTTTCCAGCGTCGCGCACCGCGCCACCCACAGGGGTTTTGGCGGGCGCCGGTTAGACGGACGTCGCCGTCCGTCGCCATCTCTTACGGCTTGCGGCCGCGCTTTTGCGCGGTGAGGCCAGCCTGCTGCGAATCGGCTTCCGCAGCTTCTTCATTCGAAGCGGAGCCGTTCGCCGTGCCGTTAAATGCCGACCGGAACACGTCGTTTGCGAAGAAATTCTTTCCGTCCACCGGCACCATCATGATTTGCAGCTTGTCGGAGAGCCGCTCCGCGATGATCTTCTGAATGAGCATCGGATTCTGCTTGAGCACGGCCGCTTCAAACTTCATGCGTTCGGAATCGGCGGCCGCCGTTACGCGAATGCGGTTGGCTTCCGCATCGGCAGTCACGCGAATGCGGTTGGCCTCCGCATCGGCCAGATTCTTCTGCCGCTCGATTTCTGCTTTGCTGTCGATAATCTTGGCTTGCGCAGCCGCTTCGGCGTTCTGCAGCGTCGCTTCTTTGCGGGCTTCGGCTTCCAGTTTCGATTGCTCAATTTGCTTCTGCTTCAGCGGCAAAGTGTACTGCATGGAGTCCGCTTCCGATTTCGCCTGAAGCACACGAACCTGCGCTTGCGCTTCCGCTTGCTTCACATCTCTCGACTTCTGGGCTTCGGCTTCTAGCTCGGCGATCTTTACTTCCTTCTGTTTAATCTGCTGGACCGTCTCGAGCTGTTCGTTTTGCTGCTCCTTTAAGAGCAAACCTTCCAGCCCCTTGGCGTATTCCGCCGGTAGTGAAATGTCCCGGAGCAAGACTTCTCGCACCACAATTCCATCCGACGCCAGCCGCGTCTTGATCTGTTCCGCGGCCTTGGTGCGCAGCTCTTCTCGCTTCAGCGCAAAGACTTCACGCGTTTCATAGTTCGGGGCAAGCTGGCGGTAAATGGTGGAAACGACCGGAGCGACGACCTCTTCGCCAACCGGCTGCGGCAGATTCGAATGAATGGTGTTCAGTCTTTGCGGATCGAGCCGGTAGCGCACGCTCACCGCGATTCCAATCACCAGGCCTTCGCGCGCCTGCACGGTCAGCACATCGCTCCCAGGCTTTCCCGGCAAAGTCGCGGAGGTCGTGTATGTTTGCTCGCGCGTGTCGTAGAGCGCCACGCTATCGATGAATGGCGTGACGAGATGCACGCCGGGGTAGAGCGTACCCGGCCGCGCTCCCCAGATTTGGCTCACTCGTACGCCTGCGGTTCCATCGGGAACCACCTCCACAGCTTTGCGAGATCAGCAGCGGCAGCACGGCCAGACCCGCAAGTTGAAGCGCGCGCTGCCAACGCACTGGACCGAAAGGGCGCGGCACTAGCGCTGTGGCGCTCAGTGCTCCCTCCGCCGTTTCCGCAGACCGCCGCAGCAACCGGCGCAACTGCGCCGCCACCACCACGTCATAGATCACTACGGCGCCGGCACTCCCAAACAACCCGATACCCAGAATCACTAGCAACAGTTTCAATACGAGCATGGAACCTGTCCTTGCTCCCCCGAATGTTTCGAGGGCTCCGGGGCACGGCAGCGAGCCGATCCGTCTTTGCTCGCTTATGGCGCTGCCGGAGAAAACTCTGCCTAACGCCGCACCGCAGCCGGTCCAAACTGCCGCACCAACTCCCGCGTGCCATTCACCAACTCAGAACGAAAAGTAGTGGTGCATTGATGCCGAGTGGTAAGGGACTTTCTGAAGCGGGCCTCTCTGCGAGGTGGCTGCACCCGCTGGCCGCATCAGCCGAAACATCGCCTGCAAGAACAACCAATCCAGAACTACGGCTGCAGCCGCCGCAAAAATCGTTGTGATTACAAGTCCTGTAAAATGTGCCATAGCCATCATGACTGCCTCCGGTTTTGCTACGCCTGATCGGAATGGCAAGCCACGTGCCAAACATAACCCATTGATATAAAAGAACTTACGTAGCGCTGAGCAGGGCCCGTTGCGTGGGAGGCAATCCACGGTGTGTTTGCTCCAGACTCACAAATCAGCCTCAACCACAAATAAGTGGAGGACAGCCCTTGGCGAGTCGCTTGCACCAAATCTAAGATCCCGGGATCTTTCGTATTCGCACTTTTCACGATTTATCGATCCCTCGTCCAACAACTTCCATTCCAGTCTGGGTTTCGCGTTTCTCTTCATGTTCCCGGCAGGATTGTTCCTGGAACGCGTATTTTCTGGCAGGCGAGTTTCCGTTTCGTGGCCGCCGATTTTCTGACGGGCTGCATTGCCGCATTGCTTGGTTCCGGCCGTCGCGCTTCTGGCAGGGGCGCTTCCCTTACAGTTTCTTGCTTCGCGCCGGGCAACGCCAAGCGAGAAAACGGTCAGCCGAAAAGAGCAAATCATGATCTAGCGCGGCTTCATTGGCCCGCTTCGCGCCGGGCACGATATCGGAGAATGAACACTTACAAAAAACACGCGGAGGGGGTGATAATGGTTACCAAACCTCGTTGGCATCTCGCCCCGTTCCCCTGTACCTTAGAAATTGGAGACCGTCGCCCCGCGAAACTTCGTCTATGCGCCCCCGACCCGGATTTCACATCGTCACCGTCGCAGGAATCCCCATCTATCTCCATCCGACCTGGCTCGTCATCTTCGGCCTCATCAGCTGGACCCTCGTCAATCAATACTCGGCGCAGCATCCGGAATGGTCCGCACAACAGCACTGGAGTGCGGGCGTTATCGCCAGCATTCTTTTCTTCAGCTCCGTCATCCTCCACGAAATTTGCCACGGCCTTGTCGCGCGTCATTACAAAATCAAAGTCCAGGCCATCACGCTCTATATTTTCGGTGGAGTCACCCGCAGCGAACGCGAACCCTCAAAGGCCGTTCAGGAATTCAACATCGCCGCAGCCGGCCCCCTCGCAAATATCCTTCTCTTTGCCTTTTTCCATGCGCTTACGAAGTTTTTCCCTTACAACAGCATGATCGGCGCGCTTGCAAGCTGGCTCGCCTTCATCAACATCAGTCCTCGCCGCTTTCAATCTCCTGCCCGGCTTCCCGCTCGACGGCGGCCGTCTTTTCCGGGCCATCGCCTGGGGAATCACCGGCGATTTTTCTCGCGCCACGCGCATCGCAGGAGCCATGGGCAAGCTCGTCGCCTACACAATCATTCTTGCCGGAGCCTGGCTCGCTCTCGCGGGCGGAATCAAAATCGGAACGTGGCTCAATCTCGAGCGCAACTTCGTCACCGGACTTTGGACCGCCTTCATTGGCTGGTTCATCCTGAACGCCGCGCAGGAAAGCGTTGCGCAAATCGAGGTTAGAGAAAATCTTTCTGGCTTGCGCGCCGAAGACGTAATGAGCCAGGAAGTTCCCACCTTCCCCGGTGGAAACACTCTGGAAGATTACGCGGAAGAAGTTCTCCGCACCGGCCGCAGATTTCATCTCGTCCTGACCGACGATCGCCTCACCGGCATGATGAATGTCCAAGCGCTCAACGCCGTTCCGCGCGACGAATGGGCCAGCACTTCCGTGCAGGGCGTGATGGTCCCGCACGTAAATATTCTTCTGGCAAAGCCCGATGAACCGCTGTTGGGCCTGCTCGAACGCTTGCTCGCCAGCGACGTAAATCAAATGCCCGTCGTCAGCGAAGACGGAGAAGGTAGTATGCACATCGTAGGGATGATCACGCGCGATTCAATTCTTCGCGTGATTCAAACGCGCAGCGAACTCGGCGCCGAAACCTTGCGAGCGAACAAAGACTGACTTTTCAGCGAGCTTCCAGCGTCGCACGGATTCCGTGCGCCGGCCGCAGCGTGATGGACGCAAGCGGTTTCACCAGGTGATTTTCATCGAGGCGAAACCTGAATTTCTGAGCGACCGTCGCAAGAATCAGCGTCGCTTCCATCAGCGCGAAAGCATTTCCAATGCACTGGCGCGGTCCGCCGCCAAAGGGAAAATAGGCGAATCGCGGCAAACGTTTCGCGAGATCGTTTTCCCAGCGCTCCGGAATAAATTGCAAAGGATCGTCGAACCACCGCGGATCGCGATGCACGACCCACTGCGCGCAAGCAACACCGTTCCCGGGAACCAGGTTGTATCCGGCGACTTCGACTTCTTCCTTCACGAGCCGCGCCATTCCCCAGGCCGGAGGATAAAGCCGCATCGACTCGGAAAGAATGTGGCCCGTGTAAGTCAGGCGAGGAATGTCTTCGACACTCGGGGGGCGGCCGCCAAGAATGCCGTCGAGCTCTTCGTAAAATTTCTTTTGCGCGTTCGGGATTTCTTGCCAGAAGCCAGATCGTCCAGGAAAGCGCGTTAGCGGTGGTTTCGTGGCCGGCAAGAAAAAGCGTGATGGTTTCATCGCGCAATTGTTTGTCCGTCATGCGCGAGCCATCTTCATCCTGCACGGCGAGCAGCATGGAGAGAAGATCGCCCGGTGTCGCGGTTTTCTGCTCGTTTTTGCGCGATGATTCTGTAAATTATTTTTTCGAGGCGGCGAATTCCCATTCGTGCGCGGAGATTTCGCGGGGTCGGAACCCAAAGCGGAATCAAAATCGATTTTCCAAAATCCGCAGCGAGCTTCAGAAGAATTTCCAGCGTTTCTCCTACTTCGCGAGCGTCGCGCGTCAAGTCGGCATTGAACAGAGTTTTTCCGACGACCTGCAGCGTGATCTGCATCATGTCTTCGTGAATGTCGCGCGTTTCGCCCGCGCGCCAGTTGCGCATCGCGCGCCCGGCGTACTCAACCATCGTCGTGCCATACGCTGCGACACGCGCGCGATGAAACGCAGGCTGTGCAAGCCTGCGTTGCCGCAGCCAGAAATCGCCTTCGCTGGTCAGGAGGCCTTCCCCGAAAAGCCGCATGTTCGCTTTCATCACGCGGCCTTTTTCAAAACTGCGGGCTTTGTTGACGAGCACGTCTTCGATGTCGTCGGGATGATTCAGAAACAGTGTGCGGAAATTAAAGAGTTGGAGCGTGGAGACGTCACCGAACTCTTGCGTGACTTTCGTGAAGAAACCCAGCGGATCGCGCCGGCGCTCTCCGAAGATGAACGCAAACGTGCTTCCTTGCGGTCCGGGAGGAAATGCGTTCTGAGCTGCTTGCGTCATGTTTCGATGCTATTGGCTCGTCGGGCGAGATGCAAACAACAAAGTTTCTGCAAGTATCAGTTTTTCTGGGCGCGCAAAGCGCAGATGCGAAACGAGGAGCCTTTGGATTCCACTGTGATTTCGGAAAATCCAAGCGAAATGAGCTGTTCGGAAATTGCGGATGGAGAGATTGGAACAAAGACACTTTTGATGTGGCCGAATCGCTGCAGCCAGCCATCTTTTATTTCAAAAGCAAGAAACACGCCGCCCGGTTTGAGCACTCTATGAATTTCACGAAATGCGCGTCGCTGCTGTTCGTGCGATTTGAGGTGATGCAGAACAAGAACAGCAATCACGGAGGAAAAAGAATTGTCCGGAAATGGCAACGCCGCAGCATCGCCTTGCAGAACACTTGCATTTGTATTGCTGAAACGCGCACCGAGCTTTGCGGCAAAGCCGTGGTCGTATTCGAGGCTTGTGACGCGCTTCGCGCGGGTGCGCAATTGTTCTGTGGTTGCGCCCGGTCCTGCGCCCAACTCCAGTACGCTATCTCCCAGCGAATATCCGTTCAGCATCCAGGGAAGGACCGTCCGCTCGGTAACTCTGCGCCAAAACGACGTTCCGCAAAACCAGTTTTCAAAAGCATTCATGTGCGGCTAGCAAGAACCGTGTGACCAATCTACTGCGTGCGAGGAAATTAGTGAAGTTGATCGTGAATTTTGCGCAGCGCTGCGGCGAATTGGTCGGCGTTGTAGGCAGAAGGGTTTTCTAGCTGCTGGAAGAGATCGTTGATGGCAGCGCGGACTTCGGCGGCGTTGGCGGGCTTGGCTTCCTTGCTGTAGGCGATGTAGAGAGAATCGAGGGCCATGGCGGCTTGTTCAGCGGCGCGTTCGTCGGCGAGAGAGATTTTTTCGGATTCTTCGGTGATGTGCTGCATGGTGCGAAGGGCGAGGCTGGAATCGTACTGCATTGAGGCGAGACGATCTGCAAGTTTTTGCGCGACTGGCGCGGCTGAACCAGCGGCGGCGGCGGCGGCGTTGCGATCCGGATTGAGCTTGCTCATTTCCGTGGAAACGGCTTCGAGATTCTTTTCTAGCTCCTGCGCGGTTGAAGCGTCGACCTGCTGCGCTATCAGTCGAAACACGACGAAGCGTGATTCGTTCCACGCCGGATCTCCCGGCCGCCGTCCGGCGTAACCATGTTCCTGGCGCCAGCTATCTTTGGCAGGCCCGAGTGAATGATGGCAGGCGAAACAGGAAAGCTCTGCGTATTCGGGCCAGATGTCTTTTTTGTCATAGCGTTCGCCTTTTGCGCGCCAGGCGAGGCGATCCATGGCGGCGCGGAGTTGCACGGCCTGGCCAGCGCTCCAATCGCGGACGCCTGCCCATGCGGGATCTTCCATCGGTTTGCCGGCTTCGGATTCAAGCGGCTGTTTCCAGTGACGCGGCATGACGGCGGAGAAAGAGTCGAGCTCAAAATACAAATCGGGATGACCGGCGGCGATCATTTCGTGGTCTACGAATTTTTCTTTCGTGCCGAGGTGACATTCGAGACATTTTTCCGTGCGTTGATTGACGTTGCGCGTTTCGTTCAAGCCGAGCTGAACGGATTTTTCGTGCGGCCAGCCCGTTGTGGTGTGCGGGCCGAGCCAGCCTGATGCGGGGCCGTGGCAGTTTTCGCAGGAAACGCCTTCGGCGATTTCAAATTTACGGCCTTGCTGTTCGGGCTTTGTATAGAGCGCGTGGCAGACGAGGCATTTCGGCGATTCTTCGGCCTTTGCGCTCAGTTTCAAGATTCGCGCCATGCGTTCACCAACATCACTCGTCAACGCTTGATAGGCGCGGCTGTGCTTGTCTTTCAAAACCCAGGTCGAGTATTCAGTTTGGAGAATGCGGCTGCCGGCAACGGGCCGCACACTGCCGTGGCAACTGGTGGCGGCGCACGAGCCGGGACCGATGTATTTCATGGGTTCGGTGGTCGGAGTTTTTGTTTGCGCCAAGAGCAGGGTGGAGGACAACGCAAAAAAAGCGCAGAGAGCTGTTTTCACAATGGGGCGTTTGCGCAGAGTGGGCATCCGTCGGGCCGGACAGTCCCTTTGTATATATCTTTGGTTCCGCGTGAAGTCAACGACGGTTCGCAGTGAATTTGCCTTTCCGCTACGCCGTGCTTCCCTCATTGCAACGTTCAGGGCTTTTCACTGCACTTTGCGACTCGCGTTACTCGGTCTCCGGCGGGCTGCGTTTGCCCGGGCGCGGTGATCCGAGAATCAGTGACCGGAATTTCCTCCCGCTGGGCTTACAATTGAGCAGTGTAGACCGCACACACTCTGCCCGCGGCCGGAAAAAGGACATCACCCTTGCAAACGCATCAGATTCTTCAAGCTTGGGGCAAAATCCTCAAGGGTGAGCACCCCTCCCTTTCGATCGAAATCACGCGTGAATGCCCGTTGAAATGCCCGGGCTGCTATGCGTACGACGACGCGCATTTAGGCGGCGGGCTGACATTGCGCGAACTGAACGATCGAAGGGGCCAATTCCTGGTTGACGGAGTTCTTGAGGTCGTCGACCGACTGAAGCCTTTACACCTATCAATCGTTGGCGGAGACCCGCTGGTCCGCTACCGCGAGCTGGAGTTATTGATTCCCCTGCTGCTAGAACGTGGAATCCACGTGCAGATTGTCACCAGCGCCTTTCGAACCATGGGACCGACCTGGGCGAGTCTGCCTCTCCTGAACGTCGTTGTATCGATCGATGGGTTGCAACCAGAGCACGATGTCCGGCGAGCACCTGCAACCTACGATCGTATTCTAAAAAACATCGTTGGGCAGAAGATCACGATTCATTCGACGATTACGGCTCAAATGATGAAACGACCCGGATACTTGGCCGAATTTCTTCAATTCTGGACGCCCCGACCCGAGATCAAGAAGGTATGGTTCAGCCTGTTCACTCCTCAGATTGGAGATCGAATGCCGGAAATCCTTGCGCCTGAGGAGCGGGCACGCGCTATCGCAGAAATGACGGAATTGCGAAAGCAATATCCGAAACTGGACATGCCCGCGGCGGTGATTCGGCAGTTCGCTACGCCGCCACAGAGCCCCAAAGATTGTGTTTTCGCCCTCACGACACAGACGTTATCGGCTGACCTCGAGACAAAGATTACTCCATGCCAGTTTGGCGGAAATCCTGATTGCAAATCTTGCGGTTGCGTCGCTTCCATGGGCTTGGCATCGATAGCGGACCACAAATTGGGAGGGATACTTTCCGTCGGGACGATTTTCAAGGCCTCCATCAAGTTCGGCCAGAAAAGAGCGAAGCACAATGGGAAGTTTTTAGGAAAGCCTCAAAGCCAGGACCCACTTCAGATACTACAGGTGAAAGAGCCGGGTAGCGACGGTCCAGAACAGAGGATGAAATAGCCAGTGAAGAAGGCCCGGTGCCATCGGGCTGTCAGCAGCAATTGAAACTCCTTGCGATTTCTGTTTGAATAAGTCCACAAATATCCACGGGGAGTCATCGTGAAAATCTACAATATCACAGGCTATTTGATTATTTTTTTCTACCTGCTGGCTTGCGTGTATTTCGCCCCGGCTCATTTGGGACCATGGATTGGAATGTTGATCGGCGGAGCTTATTTTATCTTTTGTTGGTTTCTTGGCGGGTTGTATCTGGCCGATGTTCTTCATTTGGGAATCGCTCACCGTTCGCTCGACTATAAGGAATGGTTCATCAAAGCCGTCACTGTCGTGAATAACACTCTTCGGGATCTATGTAGATCCGATCGCCTGGGTGAATCGCCATCGCTTGCATCATAAACATGCCGACCATCCCGGGGATCCCAACAAACTTTCAGGCGATGGTTTTTGGCGAACCCTATATCTCTGCGTGATGCCGTATCAATGCAATGACAATTTGGCGGGCGACAAGATTTTGAAGTCGCGGACTTTTCGGGTCGTTGCGAATCCGGTTTTTGCAATCCTTGCACAAGCCTTTAGTTTTTATCTCTTATGGAAGATAGTTGGAGATCTGAAGTTTGCGCTGGTGATGTGGCTTGGAATGCGAATTTTTGCACTGTGGGTAAATATGATTCAAAACTATTGGACCCACACTCGAAAATTTGGATACCGGCGGTATCACGATGAAGACGACAACGCCATGAATATTGGCGAGTGGCTGCCGGTAACGGCGACCTTTAGCGCCTGCCTGCAAAATAATCATCACCACTATGCGGGTCTTTTGCGGCTAAGCCACGACAAATCTGAATACGACTTTGGATTTATAACCGTCAAAGTGATGAAATATTTGGCCTGGTGAAGGCAACGAGAACGGGCGCAGAGATACCCAAAGACGTTCCATTGGGCGCGCTAGATTTTTAGGGCGTTCTTTTTCTTTCCTGTAAATGGTTCAATGGTTTGCCCAAGAAAGCTAGGCGCAATTTCTTCGCCGTCCAGGCCGTAATGTTCCGGCCATTCCTCAGGAAAGTAATAAGTTCCAAAAAGTCTTATCAATCCACGGAAAATGAATGGCAAAGTTCTTATCGATGGCCTCTTTTTGAGAAGTATGGTGCCAATGATGATATCTGGGCATGACCAGAAACTTTTCGAGCCATTTGGCATTGGGACCGAAATTGCAATGGGTCCAGGTAGCGTGAAGGGTGACAAAAATCAAATACGCCAGGATGATCGATTGCGAAAATCCAAGCATGAGAGGAACAAGGATAAATCCGCGCACAAGTGTGTCGTCTACAAAGTGGGAGCGTGAGCCCGCGATCCAATCAAGCGCCTTCGAAGAATGGTGAATGGCATGAAAACGCCAGAGGAAAGGCACTTTGTGCAAAGCCAAATGAATAAAATATTCAGCAACGTCCGCAACCACAACGGCCAGAAAAAATTGCAGAAGCCAAGGCATTCGAGCGATAAATGCTTGAAGAACCGGAACACCCAGATATTTAGTGGCCTGGGTAGCGGGCAATAAAACCAGAAAAGATAAAATCTGCAGAGGGAGATGGGTGGACATGAAATAAACCACATCCAGGGTCCACTCGTTCCTGAACGTTCCTTGTTTTGGATACTGCGGCCAGAGTCTTTCCAGCGGCACGTAGATGAGTGCCATCAAAAACAAATCAAGCAAAAACCAATCCAGGCCGATTGCGGGCCCATCGTGCAGAGTTTCGTTAATCTGTACGCTTGATCCGCCCAGGGCCGTTGCCGCGATGGCCAGCAACATTCCCGTCAATGCCAAAATCTTTTTCTTGCGCAGAATCGAAGAAATGACTCCGAATAAAATTGCCCCCACGATGAGGCATTGGATCAAGACGCGCATGGTGTGCATCGGATAATGCGGACGCAGTTCAGGAGAGCTTAGTAGCTGAGGAAAATGCAGGCACAAAACTCCTCCGAAGGAAAGAAATCCAAAAAAGGCTGACAATATCCCGCTCCACCAGCCCGTTCCAAAGCCGGTAGACTCGGCATCGCCAAAGAATTCATTAATTTTTTGTTCGATCACGATGTCAAACCTGTCGCAGCAAAAAGGCTTTCCCTCCTCACGCGCCGCTGATCCTTCGCAACGTGAAGGGTGCCTGGTGAGGATTCTACACCGCGCTTCGCTGCTTGTGCACACGCCGTGCCTGTTAAGCACTCACTCGGACATTACCGGGCTATGCCTTGTCGGGCGCGGCAGGTTTGGCCCGGCTTCTTGCCGGTGGCAAGTGGCCTGCCCGGACAACGCAGCACTCTGTGTTCACGAGCGCAAGATCGGACCTCGTCGGCAACGCAGCCCGAGCTATGATTCTCGGGCTGTGACCGAAATGCCGGATGCACTCAATACGACTCCACCCGCAACACCGCCGCCACGGACGGGCTTGCTGCGATTCTTTCGACTCTTAATTCGATGGCTTGTCATCGGCGTGGCGCTTGTTTGGTCGCTTGCCGCGCTGACGCTTGCAGCCGCCCGGTGGATCGATCCGCCGACAACCGCCGTGCACATCCAGCGCCGTGTGCAGGCCTGGATTCACCACACGCCCTATCACGAGCGCTACAAATTCATTCCGCTCGGCCAAATCTCAGCTGATCTCCAACACGCAGTAGTCGCCGCAGAGGACGCGCGCTTCTACCAGCATCATGGATTCGATTGGCACGAGATCGAAATTGCTGCCGAAGACGATTTGGAAAGCGACCGCACTCGCGGAGCGTCCACGATTACGCAGCAACTCGTCAAAAACCTATTCTTTGGAACGGGCCGCTCTATCCTCCGCAAGGGCGTAGAGGCCACGCTGGTGCCAGTGGCCGAACTCGCCCTCGGCAAAAAGCGCATTCTGGAGATATACCTCAACGTAGTCGAATGGGGCCCGGGTATTTATGGTGCAGAGTCGGCGTGTCGCTACTACGACGAAACCGCCGCCCGGAATATTGGCCGGGAACAGGCGGCACGGCTCGCTGCAATTCTGCCGGCTCCCCTGCGGCGCCGACCGGAACGCATGAATCGCTACAGCGCGATTATCCTTAGGCGGATGGACCAAACAGGCTGGTAATCGTGGCTGACATTTTGGCTAGGGCGGCTTTTGCCGGCCACCAGGCCACCAACGCAGCGGTCCGGCGCGCCCCTCTTTTTCGGCACTTTGTTCGCATGTAGAAACGAAGATGCGCTCTTTTGTTTACACGCAGGCGCTTCTCCCATTACTATTTGCAAGACTTTTCACTCCACCTCGCGCCGCGCGAGCAGTGCTGTTTCCGCGTGGCGCCTTAGCGCGAGACGGGGCGCCGTGATCTTCGACGACCTGCGGGCCATTCAGCTGCGCCACGGCTTTCTGCCGAAGGCGGAGCTGGAAGCGTTGTCTGCGCGAACACAGACTCCGCTTTACCAAATCCACAGCGTCGCAAGTTTCTATCCCCATTTTCATCTTGCTCCGCCGCCGCGCGCGGAGATCCGCGTTTGCGCGGACATGAGCTGCCATTTGAACGGGGCGTGCGAACTGCGTGCGGACCTGGAGACGCGATTCGCCGGCGCTGCAAAGGGCGATGTGGAGATTCGCGATGTTTCCTGCCTCGGGCGTTGCGATCACGCGCCGGCGGTTTCCATCAACGATCGATATTTTTACGGATATGACCGCCGGAGCGCGCGGAAGCTATCGCGCGGGCGGCGATGCGCGGAGACGAATTGCATGAAGATCATCCGCAGGCGCAGCGGGTCGAGTGCGCGTCCGATCCGTACGACGGGCCGGAAAAATATCGCGTGCTGCGGCAGCTGATCATCAGCAAGGATTACGACGAAGTGCTGGCGACGCTGAAAGAATCGGAATTGCGCGGAATGGGCGGCGCGGGATTTCCGACGTCGATGAAGTGGGATCTGGTGCGGAAGCAGCCGGTGGCGGAGAAATATATCGTTTGCAATGCGGATGAAAGCGAGCCGGGGACGATCAAAGACCGGTTCATCATGACGCACCTGGCGCATCTGGTGATCGAAGGAATGGCGATTGCGGGACTGGTGACTGGCGCCAAGCACGGGATCCTCTACATTCGGCACGAATATCATTTGCAGGAAGAGATTCTGGGAGAAGAGATCCGGCGTTGTTATCGGGCGGGATTGCTGGGGAAAAACCTGCAAGGGAGTGGGCTGGATTTTGATTTGAAGGTTTTTGTGAGCCCCGGTGGGTACATTTGCGGCGAAGAGAGCGCGCTGATTGAAGCAATCGAAGGACATCGCGCAGAGCCGCGGAACAAGCCGCCTTTTCCTGGTGTGAATGGGCTCTATCAGAAGCCGACAGTCATCAACAATGTGGAGACGTTTGCGAATGCGCCGCAGATTCTGATGCGCGGGATTGATTGGTACAAATCGGCGGGGCAAGGCGGGTCGCGCGGATTGAAGTTCGTGGGCGTCAGCGGGCACTGCACAAAGCCAGGGATTTATGAAGTGCCGATGGGCATTCCGATGCGGGAAGTGCTGTTTGAATACGCGGGCGGAGTGCGCGGCGGGCGGCAGCTGAAGGCGTTTGCGCCATCGGGACCGTCGTCGGGATATTTGCCGGCTTCGATGGTGGACGTGCGGCTGGATTTCAAGGCGCTGGCGGAAGCGGGTTCGATGCTTGGTTCAGGCGCGATTGTAGTTTGCGATGACACAACCTGCATGCTGGATATGGCTCTGAATGCAGTGCGGTTTTACAGGAATGAGTCGTGCGGAAAGTGCGTTCCCTGCCGGGTCGGATCGCAGAAGATGGTGGATTTGCTGACGCGATGGTCACTGGGCTCCGTGCCTGAAGCGCAGTACCGCGCGGATTTGGGATTGCTGGATGAGCTTTCACATGCAATGGCGCAGGCTTCGATCTGTGGATTGGGACAGATTGTTCCAGCGCCGATTCAGTCTGTGCTGAAGCATTTTCGGGCGGAAGTGGAAGCGCATGTTTTGCACGGAAAGTGTCCGAGCGGCATGTGTATGAGCCAGGCGGGGCGAGCGGGGGAAGCGAATCGAGTGGGGATTAGGCCATAGCTGATGACGACTGCTAGCACACCTCCGGGACTAGTGGACATCACGATTGATGGTGCGGCTGTGCGCGTGCCGGCGGGAACGACGGTTTTTGATGCGGCGCGGATGAACGGCGTTTCGATTCCGACACTTTGCCATTTGCAGAATGAAACGCCGGTTGGCGTATGCCGGTTGTGTCTGGTGGATACGGGCGCGCGCGTGCTGGCGGCTTCGTGCGTGCGTCCGGTTGAACCGGGAATGAAGGTGGTGACGAATTCGGACGAAGTCCTGAGCGCGCGGAAGACGGTGCTGGAACTTTTGATGGCGGACCATCCGTCGCCGTGCGCGCGACAGACAAATTCGCACGATTGCGAACTGGAAACTTTGGCGCAGGCTGCGGGAATCAAGGAGCCGCGATTTGCAAAGCGAACTGTGGCGCGCGGGCATGACGACTCTTCCCTTTCGATTGCGGTGGATCACGATGCCTGCATTTTATGCGACCGGTGCATTCGCGGATGCGATGAGGTGCGAACGAATTTTGTTTTGGGGCGAATGGGGAAAGGCTATTCGACGGGAATTGCTTTCGATTTGAACTCGCCGATGGGCGATTCGACTTGCATTTCGTGCGGCGAGTGCATGGTTTCGTGCCCGACAGGCGCGCTGACGAACAAGAGCGTGACGGGAACAGCGATTGCGGAAGGGCCGGGCGCGGAAGGATTTGAAGCGGAAGACTTGCTGCAGATTCCGGTGTTCAAGGGAGTTTCCGGAACATTTCTGGAGCTGAATCGCGGCGCGATCGTGAAGCGGCGGTTCCGCAAAGGCGAGTTGATCTGCAAGGAAGGCGATTTCGGTTCGACGGCATTTTACATTCTGGAAGGCAAAGCGCGGGTTTCGATTTCGACTCCGATTGCGCACGTGAAGACGCAAGGCGGAGCGAAGGGATTGTTCAAGCGGCTGACGAGCACGCTAGTCGGGCGCGAGGAAGACGCGCGCGCCGAAGAGGCGCGCGACCGGACAATTCCGATTGACGCGGCGGTGGATCTTTCTTACGGGAATCCGGTGGCGGAGCTTGGGCCGGGCGATCTTTTCGGCGAAATGACTTGCATGAATTTTTATCCGCGGTCGGCGACGGTGCGCGCGGAATCGGATGTCGTGGCATACGAGATGTTGCGCAACGTGCTCGACATCATGATGAAGAACAAGACGTTCAAGGCGCAGATTGACGAGACGTACCGGCAGCGCGCGCTGGAAAATCATTTGCGCGGCGTGCCAATGTTTGCGGATTTGGCGCCGGACTTCATCGAGCACTTGAAAGTGACGGTGGAGCTGCAGCGATTTGCGCCGGGACAAATGATTGCGCGGCAGGGCGACGTGGCCGACTGTTTTTACCTGGTGCGAATCGGGTTCGTGAAGATTTCAGAAAATTATCCCGGCGGAGAGCTGGTGCTGGCGTATCTGTCGCGCGGAGATTATTTCGGCGAGATTGGATTGCTGGGCGGCGGAGTGCGCACGGCGAATTGCACGGCTCTGGATCATGTGGAAGTGGTGCGGATTCCGGGCGAAGATTTCCGGCAGATGGTGGAGCGCTTTCCGGCGGTGCGGCGCGGGCTGGAGCTGGTGGCGGAAGAACGGCGCTTTGCGAATCAGCAACGGATGGAAATGATTCAAGGCGTGCCGATCGATCAATTCTTGTCGCAAGGATTGATGGAAGCGCAGAGTTTGCTGGTTCTGGATTTGGAGAATTGCACGCGATGCGATGCTTGCGTGAATGCGTGCGCGGATGCGCACGACGGCGTGACGCGGCTGGTGCGCGATGGATTGCGATTCGACCACTATCTTGTGGCGACGAGTTGCCGGCAGTGCCGCGATCCGATGTGCATGGTGGGATGTCCGGTCGGTTCGATTCGGCGGCGCAATTCGCTGGAAGTGATTATTGAAGATTGGTGCATCGGGTGCGGACTTTGCGCGCGGAATTGTCCTTACGGGAATATCAATCTGCACCCGTTTGAAGTGATGGCGGAAGATCCGGAACATCCCGGGCGGAAGAAGGCGACGATCAAGCAGAAAGCGACTTCGTGCGATTTGTGCACGCATTTGAAGGAGCCGAGCTGCGTGTATGCGTGTCCGCATGACGCGGCGCATCGCGTGGAGCCGCGGCAATTTTTCCAGGAAGTGATTCATCAAGGGTGGAAAGTGAAATGAGGCTCGACTCCACCCAGAGGTCCTGGTTTTTCATTTCGATTGCGATTTTTGCGGTTTGCCTGGCGATTTATGTTCCGTACGCGCTGACGGCGCCAAAAGGGCCGACGGGCGGGAGCGCGCCGGGGCTGGCGTTCGGGATTGTTGGATTTGCTTTCATGATGTTTGCCGCGGCGCTGGGCGCGCGGAAGCGCGTGCCGACGTGGCGATTGGGGCGGGCGCAGGCGTGGATGCGAGGACATCTGTGGCTGGGATTTCTGGCGCTGCCACTGATTTTGTTTCACGGCGGATTTCATTTTGGCGGAACGCTGACGAAGATTTTGATGTGGCTTCTGATCGTTACGGTGGTGAGCGGAGTTTTTGGCGCGGCTTTGCAGAACTATTTGCCGAAGATCATGACAAAGGACGTGCCGCTAGAAACGATATACGACGAAATTGGGCACGTGCGCCGATTGCTGCGGGAAGAGGCGGACCGTGCGATGGAATCGCTGTGCGGGCCGCTGGGCTTTGGCCACAAATCGGACGAGGCGGGACAGCGCGCGGGAGGATTTACGGCCATGCGCGCGCTGACGGCGACCACAGTGGCACTGCGGACGTCGGCAGCGGTGAGCGCGGGGGCTAGCGTGGCGACGGCGGTGGCGGCGGCACCGGAAATTATTTTGTTGAACGAAGAGCAATCGGCGCCGCTGCGGCGATTTTATTTGGGGGAGATGCGGCCGTACCTGGAACAACCGAAGCGGAGTTCGCGGTTGAGCGAGGCGGGACGGGCGAAGAGTTCGTTTACGGCAGTGCGGACGCTGGTGCCGCCTGCGGCGCACCCAACGATTGTGGATCTGGAAGAAATTTGCGAAGAGGCGCGGCAACTCTCTATGCAGGAACGGATGCACCGGTGGCTGCACGGATGGCTGCTGGTGCACATTCCGCTTTCGCTCGCGTTGATTTTGCTTGGGGCGGTTCACGCCGTGATGGCTTTGCGCTACTAGGTGACGATTGGCTCGCACACGCACAACGAAAAAACTGGCGCAACGGATCGACCTGAACTATTTCAAGAGGCCGACGCCGCTGAAGCGGGCGAAGCTGTGGCTGAGCGTAGCTTTACCGGGGATTGCGCTGGTTTGGATCGTGGCGCATTTTGTGGCGCACGATTCGCGCGTGTATTCGAGCGGGCGGCTGAGCAATCCGCATGCGGTGTTTGAAACGCAGTGCGCGGCCTGTCATGTGGTGAAGTCTGGCGCGTATTCGGCGAAGGCAGAAAATTCGGCGTGCCTTGCCTGTCATGACGGGCCGATGCATCACGCAGAGCAAACGCGGACGCCGAACTGCGCGGAATGTCACGTGGAGCATCGCGGGAAGATCAATCTGTCGGCGGCGAGCAATCAATCGTGCGCGCAGTGTCATTCGGATCTGCGAACAAACGGTGGGGCAGCGCATTACGCGGGGAACATTTCGAGTCTTGAAGACGGGCATCCAGATTTCAAGGCGGTGCAGAAGGCGAATTCGGATCCCGGGACGATCAAGCTGAATCATATGCTGCACATGAAGCCGATTCGGAGCGCTCCGAGCGGGCCGAATGTACAACTGGAGTGCGGGGATTGCCACCGGACGGCGGCCGGTGCGTCGAAATCGAAGTGGGCGTACGGCGACGCGAAATACCTGGCGGCTTCCGTGTCGTACACGGAAGCGGAGAGTTTTCGCTCGCCGGGATCAACGGGATTGGCGATGCACAAGCCAGCGACAGGGCGTGAGTTGATGGCGCCGGCGAAATTTGCGACGGCATGTGCGGGGTGTCATTTGCTGACGTTCGACAAGCGGTTTGATGATGGCGTGCCGCACGACAAACCGGAAGTGGTGCACGCGTTTCTGGTGAGGAAATTCGCGGCGTACATTGCAGCGCATTCAAGCGAGTTGCACGAAATGCAGGATCCGGCGCGGGATTTGACGGGTAAGCCGCTGCCGCCGCGGATGAGGACGCTGGCGGCTTCGCAGTGGGTGGAAGAGAAAGTAGCCGTTGCGGAGGAGTTACTGGCGCACAAGACGTGCGCACAATGCCACCAGATGGCGAAGCAGAATTTGCCAGACACTTCGATTGCGCGTTGGAGTCCTTCGAATCCGGCGGCCGTGAACGGACCGAGCGCGACGAATATTGCGGCGCGGGGGCAAGTCAGCGGGGATGATTGCCGCGGTGGCGGCGGCGAATGTGACGCTGCAGTGGCTGCCGCATTCGAAATTCGATCATGAGGCGCACACGGGATTTACTTGCGTGAGTTGCCATGTCGAAGGCGCTGGCGAGTACGGATTCGAGCGATGTGCTGATTCCGGGGATTGCGGCTTGCCGGACTTGCCATGCGCCAGGACCGAATCATACAGAGTCGCGGTGTTTCGAATGCCACACTTATCACGACTGGTCGCAGCGCAAGGACGTGAAGCCTACCTTCACGCTTCCGGCGTTGCGCGCAGGAAAGTAGACTTTTGAGCGGAGGAATCCGCCATGTCCGCAGCACCAAAGACAGTTCATTTTAAGACTTCCATTGCACCGATGCTTAGTGTGCGGCGCGGAGCCAAGGCGGTGGAATTTTATAAAGCGGCGTTTGGCGCGACGGAATCGTTTCGAATGGACGCTCCGGATGGGACGGTTGTGGCGCGGCTATCTGTGGATGGGGCGGAGTTCTGGGTGGCGGACGAATCGCCGGAACACGGGAATTATAGTCCGGAGAGTTTAAAGGGAAGCACCGCGCGGATTGTGTTGGTTGTGAATGATCCGGACGCTGTGTTTGCGCTGGCGATTGCGGCGGGAGCGACGTCGGTGTATCCGGTACGCGAAGACTACGGGTGGCGGCTCGGACGTTTGATGGATCCCTACGGGCAACATTGGGAGATTGGGAAGCCGCTTTCTGAAGGGATTTGAATCTTATTCGAGCGTGATGCTGAACGATTTCGGATTGCGAGCCGATGCGGAGAGGCGGGCCCCAGAGGCCAGCGCCACTGGAAGTGTAGAACTGCGTTGCGCCGAGTCGGCTCAGGCCGTAGGTGAACTGGCCGTAGATGCGCGTGGCGATCCAGGTGAATGGAAAAAATTGGCCGAGATGCGTGTGGCCGGCGAGTTGCAGGCCGACGCCGGCTTCTTCGGCTATTGCGGGGTGATCAGGCGCGTGCGTGAGCAAGATGCTTGCGCTCGATGGATCGACTGCAATTTTTCTGAGGACGGAGCGGAAATGCTCGGCGTGGGTGGCGTGTTCGTACGGCACACCGATAATTTGCAGGCCGTCAACGTTGATTTTTTCGTTGTGAAGCACGCGGATCCCGGCAGAGCGGACGGCTTCCAAGAAGGTGGAAACACCGCCGAAAAGTTCGTGGTTGCCATTGATGAAGTAGGAGCCGAACTGAATGCTGAGATTTTTCCAGGGCTCGGTGACTTCGGGGGCGTTTACGCGCGTTCCGTCGAACATATCGCCGGCGATGAAGACGATGTCGGGGCGGAGTGCGGAAATTTTGCGGACGATTTTTTCGGAAAAGCCACGATGGTAGATGTGGCCTAAGTGAAGATCGGTGACGAGAACCGCTGTGCGACCGCGCCAGGAATCCGGGAGATTTCGGAGTTTGGCTGAGATTTTGTTTACGCGAACCCGGTTTGCGCCGACAACTCCCCAGGCCGAGACGAGAGTGGCAGTGCCGAAAGTGGCGATGGCAATTGCGCGGCTGGGAATTTCGATTGCGCCGACCAGCACGAGGCCGTAGACAATCCAGCTTGCGACTGCAGCCAGAAACAGAAAGCTCAACGCGCCGACCCAGACGGCGGCGAGGCGATAGAGTGCGCGGACGGCAAGATTGTTATAGCGGAAAGCGAGGAGTGTGGCTCCGAGAAAGCTGAAACTCAGGACGGCAACGCTCGCGGTGACAGTGCCTTGCCCAATGGCGCTCATTGGGCCCCAAAACAGGAGCCAGGTTTCGAAGAGAAACCAGTGCGTTGCGAGCATGACGACTTGAAAGACAGTGGCGAAGACTGCGACGGCTGAGGGGGTGTGAGTTCTCCGCTCCTGATTTCTTTCGCCTGACCGCGCAACTTCTTTTGCCGCCAATGCGTCTGCCGTCGCCACGATTCTTTCGTCTGCTCCTGTTGGTCTTACGTTTTTACGCGTTCACAAGTTTCATCATCACTTCGTTGTAGCGATGACCAGCGGCTGCGCCCTTGGGGGCGACTTCGTCGATGCGTTTCAGATCCACGGCGGTAAGCTTCATTGAATCCGCGCCGGCGTTTTCTTCAAGATATTTGCGGCGCTTGGTACCGGGAATGGGAATGATGTCTTCGCCGAGCCCCTGAAGCCAGGCGATGGAGAGTTGGCCGGGTGTGCAATTTCCCTCTTTGGCGATTTGGGTGACTCTGGCAACAAGTTCTAGATTTTTCCGGAAATTTTCGCCCATGAAACGCGGGGAAGTGCGGCGGTAGTCGTCGGCCTCGAGATCTTCGAATTCCTTGATTTGGCCGGTGAGGAAACCGCGGCCAAGCGGGCTGTAGGCGACGAAAGCGATGCCGAGTTCGCGGGTCGTGGGGAGTATTTCGTCTTCGGGGTCGCGGCTCCAGAGAGAGTATTCGGTTTGGAGGGCAGCGATGGGATGAACTTTGTGGGCGCGGCGAATCGTTTCTGCCGCGGCTTCGCTTAGTCCTAGATAGCGAACCTTTCCTTCTTTGACGAGTTGTGCCATTGCGCCGACAGTTTCTCCGATGGGCGTTGAGGGATCGACCCGATGCTGGTAGTAGAGGTCGATGGTTTCGACGCCGAGACGTTTGAGGCTGGCTTCGCAGGCTGCGCGGACGTATTCGGGCCTGCCGCTGACGCCCCGCGCTGACGGATTCGCCTTGTCGCGGACCATGCCGAATTTCGTCGCGAGAAAAACTTTATCGCGCCGGCCATGCAGTGATTTGCCGACCAGAATTTCATTTTCCCCGTAGCCGTAGACGTCGGCGGTATCCCAGAAATTGATGCCGAGTTCGAGGGCGCGGTCGAGCGTGGCAAGAGACTCTTTGTCGTCTCGACCGCTGTAAAATTCGCTCATGCCCATGCAGCCGAGACCCTGGGCTGAAACTTCGGGGCCGTTCCTACCCAATTTGCGCTTGTTCATTCTTACCCCTTAGCAGTTCTAGTATCTAAGATGCGCGGCAACTTTCCGAAGATACGGCGCGGATGGAAGCCGGATTGAGGCCTATCTGCCCGCGGTTCCTTTGTCCTGCTACCATATTGCGTTCCGGCGCTTGTTTTCGCCGGAATAGTTCGCCAAGCGCAATGGCCAGTTCGTCGCAAGTGCAGACAACAAGTCTTCCGGGGCGCCGAAAACCGAATCGTGCGCAAGCGATTTGGCGGATGCTGACCCATTTCGACCGTTCGAAGATGGTTCCGGCGCTTGCGGTGCGGAATACGGCGGGCGTGATACTTCCGCTTGTGGTGGGATTTGCGCTGGGGATGCCGCTGGGCGGGCTGGCGATGGCCAGCGGCGCGCTCAACGTTTCGTACTCTGACGGGCATGATCCGTATCAACAGCGGGCCAAGCGAATGCTGGCTTCGACAGTATGGTGCGCGATCGCGATTTTTCTTGGGGCGATCACGGACCATCGCAACATTGAGGCTGTCTTTGTCGCAACAGCGTGGGCATTCATTGCGGGAATGCTGGTGGCGGTAGGGACTACGGCGGCGGATGTTGGCGTGATCAGTCTTGGTTTTGCTCGTCGTCTATGCGGCGCAGCCTTTGACGGCGCGGCAAGCGGCCCAAGCAGGAGCACTGGCGCTGTGCGGCGGCTTGCTGCAAACGGCGCTTTCGATCGCGCTGTGGCCGGTGCGGCGGCGCACACCGGAGCTGCGAGCGCTGGGCGATCTGTTTCTGGAGCTTGCGGACACGGCGAACAAGCCGACACAAGCGGCGAGCGCCCCGCCGATACTGGTGGCAACAACGACGCGCAGGAGGCGATCGCGGCGTTGGGCAGCGACAATTCCATAGAGGGCTTGCGTTTGCGCGCGCTGCTGAGCCAGGCAGAGCGAATCCGGCTGAGCATGATGATGCTTTCGCGGCTGCGCCTGCGCATGGAACGCGAGGCTCCCGGACACGCGGCAATTGAGGCCGTTGGACGCTATTTGGAAAATGCGTCTTCGATACTTGCGATCGATCGGTGAAGCGCTATTCAACGACAAACAGATCGGCCTCGAAGCGGACAGAGTGATTCTGGGAGTCGCTCTGACGTATCAGATCCGGGCGCAACATGGCACGGGCTCGCGTACGGCATTTTTCGACGCAGTGATGCAAGACATGCAATACCAGATGGACGCGCTCGTCCGGACAATTGCGAGCCGCGATCGACCTGGCGAATCATGCTTCTCCAGAAGGGGCGGCGGAATTTGAAAAGCGGGAAAAGCAGCAACCGCTCTGGCTGCGATTCAGCAGCGGCATCGCAACGCTGCATGCAAATTTGAATTTCCGTTCGACGGCATTCCGGCATGCGCTGCGGCTGGCGTTTGCGGTCGCTGCAGGAGACATGCTGGGGCGGGCTTTCGACTGGCGACGCTCGTACTGGATTCCGATGACGATTGTGCTGGTGCTGAAGCCGGAGTTTGCGGTGACGTTCAGCCGCGGGGTATTGCGGATTGCGGGCACGATCGTAGGGTTGCTGCTGGCTACCGGACTGTTTCATTTCTTGTCGATTCACACGGCTACGGACATTATTTTGATCGCGCTTCTTTACTTTTCTGATGAGGTGGATCGGGCCGGCGAATTACGGCGTGTTCGCGGTGATGATCAGCGCGCTGGTCGTGCTGCTGCTGACGATCAACGGCGTCTCGCCAAAGGAAGTCATCTTCGCGCGCGGGATTAACACGGCGGCCGGTGGAGTTCTTGCGTTGATGGCGTATCTCGCCTGGCCCACGTGGGAACGGTCGCGCGTGGGCGATACGATGGCGGCACTGCTTGTGGCGTATCGGGAATATTTTTCGGCGGTCGCGCGATCGTACGTCGAAAAAGAAACCATGGACAGCCTTGCGCTGGAGCGTCCGAGGCAAAACACGAGAACTGCGCGAACGAACCTGGAAAGTTCACTGGACCGGCTCGCCGCCGAACCGGGGGTTACTTCAGAGCAGCTCAATACGAGTAAATACGATGTTGGCGAGTTCACACCGCTTTGCGCATGCCATCATGGCGCTGGAAGCGGGGCTGCCACTGACGCCACCGGTTCCGGCGCGGGAAGAGTTTCGTGTTTTTGCTGTGGACGTGGAAAAAACCCTGGCGCTTGTCAAGGATGTACTTTCAGGCGAAAAAGTTGCGGAGAGAAAGTTTCCCAATCTTCGCGAAGATCACAACCGGCTGATTGCAGCGGGGGATCCGGAAAAGCAGCGTTACGCGCTCGTGAACATTGAGACGGACCGCATGACCAATTCACTCAATACCCTGCGGGAAGAGATCCTTGCGTGGGCGCGGATGAGGCGGGGAGTGGCTGCTGCAGAGTCCATGCGTCCGGCGGCGCCAGCGCCAAAGGCGTAGGTTTCGCGCAGAGCATTTTTCGAAAATAAAGTGCTACCATTGCCGGAACACCCCACCATTCCAGGCTCCGGAGGATCTGATGCTGGATTCCCGCCGATCCTTTTTGACCTCATTCGTCGCGGCAAGCGCGTTGGCATTTCTGCAGCAGCCGCCGCACTCCAGTGCGTTCGCGGGGCAATCCGTTGCCGGACCATCCCGAGCCGGGGCAAAAGCTTCCGTCATCTCCGCAAGTAACAAAGCAGGAGAACAAGCAGGCCGCACTCGTTGCGCACGAGCAGGATTTACGGGATGCCACGGACCAACTGCTGATCAAGGTTCAAGAGTTTCGCGCGCAACTTGATGGCACGCACACTGTCGGATGTTTTTTCCGTAGGTATGTACAAGCAGACACAGGAAATCGAGCGACTGGCAAAACTTCTAAGATCGCGCGCAAAACCGTGAATGGAAAGAAAAAAGGCGCCATCGCAAGAGGGCGCCTTTTTAGAGGAAGATGCGTCAGGTTATTGAGCCTGCGCAGCAACCGGCGCTTGCGACAACGGGCGCCTCAACCGGAATCAGATCCGGCAACTCCTGAATGAGCAGTTGATCCGTGCGCGATTTGCCCCACTCGCGAAGCATCAAGCCGTGCGAGGCGAAGGTGCGGCGGATGCGCGCGGAATCCCAGTCGCAGGACATCTTCCATGACGGGAACGAGAACGCTCATGGCGTTGTCGCTGAGCACGGTGCGCTTGGCGACGCGTGTAATGAATTCGGCTTCGCTGACGGCGATGGTCAGGCCGTCGTAGGAATTTACGTGCATCATCACGGGCAGGTCCGAGCTGCCGTCGCCCATATAGATGATGTGGTCGTGACTGATGCCGAGCGTTGCGCGAATTTCTTCGAGCACGGTGATTTTGCCCCAACCCGCGGACGCGCGGATGATGGCCGCTACTTCGCCGTTTTCGGCGTAATGGAAACGCGTGCCGAAGATATTTTCGCGCGGAACAATTCCTTCGAGCGCCGATTCGATGATTTCCTGCGGCGCGGCGGAAATGACGTAGAACGAAAACTTGTAACCGTCGGCCAGATTTTCGAGCGCTTTCGCAAACATATCGACGTTGTGCTTCAGGCGGATGCGCTTGCCGGTTTCGACGAGATGCTCGCGGCGTACGCGACGGAATTCCGGATCGTGCAAAATCAGGTAGGACAATTCGGCGCCTTGCTGCACGAGATTAATTTGCGACAAGCCCTTCACCCGGTCGTGGAAATTCGTGATGCCGATCAATTCGGCAAGGACGACGCCCGAATCGTTGAAGCTGAGCGTCTGGTCGAAGTCGCTGGCTAAAAGATACTGGTTTGACATATTTTTGCCCTTTCTGAATACCGCTCGCCCTTTTGCGAGCCGGGGCCACCTTTTTGGCCCGACATACCCCCTGCAAATACACCTTAACCGCGTTCCCCGGGGGAGTCCCAACAAATTATTTTAATCATTTCTATGCAGGGAACGTGAACGAAGTGTTGTCTTTGTGTTAGATGCAGGTGCCGTGCAAAAGGTTAAAAACAAATAAGTTGGGCTCTATAACGTTAAAGCTTTCTGAAAGGAAAGCGGGTGTCTGTACCGAAGTGCAGGCGAATAATAAGCGAATGCGCTTTTTCTTTGCCGGGTATCTATCTATTTACCGGCAAGATGCCAACGGAAAAAGCGATGGAGCCAGGCTGCGGCGGTGTTTTTTGGCGGGGCGGCGGGTTCGCTGTCGAAGACGGCGTAGGGCTCGTTTGTGCCGGAATGGAGATAGAGAGCGCGCGTTTCGTCGCGATTGAGCGGGCGCGCGCCGCGGCGGCCGAAGACGGCGAGCTGATTTCCGGACTCGTCTACCGCACGGTCGCGGTCAATTCCCTTCGAGATGGCGAGCGCTGGGCCGCGCGTGTGCGCGGTGGCGATTAATTTTGGTGTGGGGCGCGGACTGAAGCCGGAGAAGTGCGCGGGATCGTCCCACGGCGAGAGGATTTGCAGGACGCGAAGACCATTCTTTCCGTCCGCGACAAAAGCGAATGCGCTGGCGGCGACCATTCCTATTTTTACGTCGTTGACGTCGTTGAGCTTTCCTTCGGCGTTGTAGAGCTGATCGAGTTTGGGAGACTCTGGATTTTCGACATCGACGATGGCGATGCCGTGTCTGCCGGCGGAGACGTAGGCGTAGGTGCGGGCGACGTAGATGTTGCGGGCGTCGTCGATGGAGAGTTGAGAAGATTCGATTGGTTTCGGTTGGGAAAGGTCGGTGACGTCGAGCGTTTTGAGGCCGTCGCGATCGACGATGAAGGCGTAACGGAATTGCACGGCGATGGATCGAGGATCATTCAGAAATGGCGCGCCGATGGTGGCCGTGATTTTGGGCGCGAGAGGATTGTCAAGATCCACGACAACGAGATTTTTTTCAGTGACGATGTAGGCGTAAGTTCCGGCGATGGTGATCCGGCGTGCACCGGTAAGGGCACCGTTTGGATTGAAGGCGAGAGCGCGCTTGAGGAAATTGTTGCTGGGATTTCCGTCGAGCAGCGTGCCGACGCCGGGCATTTTTGCCTTGAGATTTGGGTCGCCGATGACGACCAGGCCTTCTTCGGCGTCTGCGACGTAGAGGAAGCCGTAAATCAGATGAATGGGCTGCTCTTCGTTTTCGGGAAGTTGCTTGCGAAGAGGATCTACGCCGAGCGTCGTTGGCGACGCGACGGACCGCGCGTTTTTCGTTGCAACGTGGAAACGCTGGCCGAGCGGGGAGACTGGCGCGCTGCTCATGCGCTCAGAGAAGCCCTTGTTGTCCACGTTGGCGATGTCGAAGACGCGGAGGCCGCCTTTTCCCATGGCCGCGTATGCGTATTCGCCGCGCGCCTGAATGTCCAGAATGTTGCCGTCGTGTTTGTAGGACGTTGCAAGTTCGCGTTCGTGCTTGACGAATTTCTTGTAGTCGTCGGGATAGGCGGTGTGATGAAGATCGCTGCCGTAGATGGCTTCGGGCTCGTCGTGCTCGGCTACGGCGATCGCTTCGAAGCCTTTCTTGCCGGTGGCGACGTAGACGTAACGGCCCATGAAGTTCATGAAGTTGGTGCCTTGCAGGAGAAGCTGCGCCATCCAGGCGTTGTTGTCGTTTTGCTGGGAAACGTGACAATCGCTGCACTGCTTGGTTTCTTTTGCGCGCACGGTATGCGGCACGAACGTGGAATATCCTTGGCCGGAAAAACCGGGCGCGGAAATGGTTTGCTGCGTGTAGTAGAGCCATTCGCGGTTGGCGTTTTGTGAACTGACGAGAATCGCGCAACTGGAACGCGCGGGCGCAATGCGATGGCCGGTGACGGTGCCGTCTACGCCGAGCATGTAAATGTCGTCGCGCAGAACCTGAAAGTTGTAGCTCGTGTAGTTGCGCGTCGTCATGCCCTTCGTTGTGAAGCATGGGGCGGCGGACGTTTGCAGTCATTTGCAAGTGACAGCCAAAGCAGGTGGGCGTCCACGAAGTGTGGCAGGAGTAGCAGGTCATGCTGGCGTTGCCGTGGGCGAGATGCGTTTCGTCCTGCGGCGCGTTCGAAAGAACGGAGCCGTCTTTGCCCATTAATTTTGCGCGCAGGGATTTCGGATTGAAGTGGACGTTGCCGGGCGTGATGGTGTCGGCGGTCTGAACGATTTCCCATTCTTTCGCGGGATCGGTCATGGAGCGCTGAATAATTTTCCCGTTGAGGCTTTCGAAACGGCGGAGTCCCCACGGCGTGCGGAGCGCGTCGAGACGATGTCCGCGCGGCCAAGTGGGAAGAGCGGGGTCGGGTGCGGCGGGGCCGGACGTGATAAGCGTCGCTTTCTTGTTGATCGTGCCGTGGCAATCGACGCAATCAATTTCGACGGCGGCTCGCGGTTCGCCGTAAATTTTCCCGTTGCCGTGATTGTCCTGATTGAAATGGCAATCGGTGCACTGCATTCCCTTTTCAAGATGGATGTCGGCGAGGTGCACAGATTTGCCGAAACGTTCGGGATCATCGAACGGAATAATCTTGTCGTCTTTGTCGAGCCAGTTCCCTTTTCGATCGTGCTTGTAGACGCCGCGGAAGACCCAGCCGTGGCCGTGGAAATCTGCGAACTGCGTGGTTTTTAGTTGCTTGTTGAATTCGGGCGAGCCGACTTCTGCGAGGAATTTTTCGATCGCGCCAGAGGCCGCGCGCCGCAGCCGCTTCCGGATTTCGCAATGCGACTTGGTAGCGTTCCTCTTCGCTCGGGATTGTGCTGCTCCTTTGGATACATTTTTTCGCCGTCGATTTCGTTGTCCCACCAGGTGAGGCCGAAATAAGTGGTGAGCATGTTCGTGCCCGGATGGATGTGGCAGACCATGCACTGGCTGGAAGGAATCGACCGCGTGAAAACGTGTTTAATGGGATGGCCGGATTCGTTTTTGGGAATCGTCGGATCGATTGTGGCCGAGTAGCCGAGATTGCCGAATTCGGCGTATTGCGCAGAGTGCGCTGGATCGCGATCGTTTGCGTAAATGACGTGGCACGCCGTGCAGCCACTGGCGCGATAGTCGCCGGGATGATCGTTCGTGCCGGGCAAGGACATTACGGGATCGACCAGGCGCGTTTTTTGCAGGCCGAGAAAAACGGGATCGGTACGAAGTTCGGTGCCGAAGCCGCGGTCGCTTAATTTGTCGTCGGGTTTGCCGGGCGCTTCTTCTTTTTTCGGATTGCCGATTTCGCCTTTTTTCTCGCCGCCGCGTTCGAAGACGCGGAGAACGTTGCCAGGCTGAGAAGTTTCCCAGCGCAAGAGTGGTTCGAGTTCGGGAAGAACACCTTTTGCGCGCGTTTCTTCGGGTGTTGGCGCGGGAATCGTTTTGATCGATTGCGGTTTGCCGTCGCGGTCGTAGCTTTCCCCGAAGCGCGTGTTTTTGGTGGGGTAGCCACCGTTGTTATAGAGCGCCGCGCCCCAGAGCATGCCGGTGTGCGTCATCATGCTGTTGGAGACGGCGCGCGTTTCGGTGGCGTGGCATCCGGCGGCGCCGCAGGTTTCGGGAGCGACGCGAAGATCGCCGGGATTCACGAACTTCACGTACTCGGCGGGTTCCTTCAGCCATTTCGCATAGACAATTTCTGGAACGGCGCTGCGATTCTTAAAGATCGGGTCGCGCGGCTGGATGTGAGCTTTTTCCTTTGCGGATTTGTAGTCAGCAGAATTGGGATCGGAGCCGGTTGCCGGCGGAAATCGATGAGTTGCCGCCGTGGCAGTCCGTGCAGCCGAGGCGCACGGTTTTGGTCGGGTGCATGGTGGGTTCGTCGGTTTGGCCGTGGCAGGAAATGCAGCCTGCGGATTTTGCGGCGGCTTGTTCTTCGGTTTGGCCGCGAACGAGGAGAGATCCCCTCGCTCTGTCGCTGTGCAGCTGCGGAGAAATTCCGCGCCGCCGCAAAGATGAAAGCGGCGCAGAGACAGGAAGCGACAACAGGAAGCGAAATGCGCGCGCGGCCTTCTCATCAGAAAGTGAACCTCACGGAAGTGAAAAGAGAGAAGAGCGTGTGGCCGCCGTAGATGTCGCGAAAGCCGTTGTCGGGCGTTAGTGCCGACGCGCCGCCGGTGATGACGATGTTTTCGGAAAGTGGCGGACGATAGTTCAGGCCGATGCCGTAGTCAGTGCCGATGCCGTGGCGGATGGGAGCTTGTTCAAGAATGAATTCAAGCGGTTCGGTACGATCGAAGCGGAGATAGTTGACGTTGGCGAAGGCACGGAGTTTGGGAGTGACGTCGAAGTCGGCGCCTGCATTGACGAGAAAAATTCCGGGATTGACGAAGTTGGCCTGGCCTTCTTCCTTATTCGAGCGAAGCGAAGGAAGCAAGCTGCCGGGCGGTGTGAGCGAAACGCCGGAGCCGGTGAGGCGAATCTGTTCGCGATTCCAGAAGCTAAACAGGCCGCCGGCAAAGGCCGGCTCATCGAGAATGGAATCGAAACCGCGGGCGCGGCCGTCACGGGGATTGGAATCGCCGGAAGCGTAAAAGCCGGAGACGCGATAACGAATCCAGTTGTGGTCGTAAGAGACTTCCGCGGCCGCCATTTGCGCGTTCACGGTCACGCGCCGGCCCGCGATGGGATTGAACGTGTCTTCGCCGACCGCCTGAAAAAAGGCGTGCGTGAGATTGACGCGCTTGATGTGGCCGCTGCCGAGCCAGCCGAAATAGCCGACACGAATTCCGTGGAGGATCGGGCCGACGCCCGGGTTTTGATTGATGACGTTGCCGACGGGCGAAGGGCGAACAAGGAAACCGTTGTCGTCGTAGTGAAGCGCCGCCGTCGTCTTTGTTCTAGGCGACGAGAAATTCGGCGGTGTATCCAGGGAAGAAGAAATCCTGCAAATAGGCGTTCGCGATGGCGACTTGCTGGCTGCGGCGTTCAAATGTGTTGAGGCCGCTGTTGGTATTTTTTTCGAGCAAGTCGAAATAGGCGGCGTTGTATTCGATTTTGTCGTTGTGAAGGTTGCCGAAGATGCGCATGCCGGGCTGTTCGTCCTGAAAGAGAAAGGCGCGGAAATCGGAATTGAACTGCTGGATGCCGGCTCGAACGGAAATGAAATCGTAATTGGCGACTGAGGTCGCGGATTTTGTATTCGACAAAAGCTTCCTGCAGGCCGACGTGCGTGTCGAATCGATTTGTGCCGTGCGAGCGGGCTGGGGCCGACGATGCCAAGTTCGCGGACGTTCAGATTGTTGAGACTAAATTCAGGCGTGATGCGGATGCGCCAATCGACCGGTTTGAACGAAGCGTCGCCGTGAAAAAGATCGAAGCTGACGCGAAATGTTTGATCGAGAAAAGCTTGTTCACCGCGTCCGAAAAATTCGGAGCTGCCCGGTTCGGCGGTGCTGACGTTGCTGGGTGAAGGAACGCGGCGGCCATCGAAGAATGTTTCTGAAGTTGCAGTGAGATTCAGAAAAGTTTGCTGGCCGAGAAAGTTTGGCCAGATGGGCTCGTCGCCTTTGAATTTATTGCGATTGAAGGGATCGTACCAGCGGGGCTTGGCGTAGAGATACTCGCCCTTCGCGTCATAGCGGCGATATTCGGGCTGCTGAAGCTGCCAGCGATCGGGGATCTTGTTGTAGACGTCCGCAATGGGCGGCAGAACTTCCGCGGCAGGATTGAGGACGTAGGCGGGATCGGAATCAAGGCGATGTCGAAATTCGCGATACGCGCCGAAGGACGCTTCGCCGGCCGCAGAAAGCGCGGGACCGAGTTCCGGCTGGCGCGGAAGGCGCGAGCGGGCTTCGATGGCGGCGCTGGTAACAAGAGAGATTTCCAGCGTGACGACTTCGTTCGGCTGAAACGCGAGATCGGAGATGACAAATGGGCCGTAGTCATGTGCCGAGACGCGCAGTTCGTAGTGGCCGGGAGGTGACAGGAAAAATACGGAAGACGCCTTCGCCGGAAGCCGGTGCCGGAAAAAGTTTCTCCGGTCTGGATATTTTGCAGGGTGAGCACGGCGCCGGGAACGGGAATGGTGATATTCGAAAAGCCGGAGTCGCGGACGATGCCGTCGAGCGCGGCGGTGTTTTGCGCTTGCTGACGTGGAATGCGGAGAGTTTGCAGCGTAGTCGTGGTGGATTTTTGAGCGGAAGGTTGCTGCGGTGACGACTGCTGGGCACGCGCGGCGAGCGGCCCTAAAGAAGCAAAACACAGTGCACCGGCAGCGAGGGCTGCGCGAAGTGCGCGTCGGGGAAGCCGCGGGGGCAAGTTGCTCATGCGCTGTGCCGGAATCTCCGGCGAGAAGTCAGGAGTCGCACTCTAGCTAACAATATCGGCAGCAGATGGGCAACGGTTTTCGCAGGGCAGTGGCGACACTTCATAACGCGCCGCGAAGAGCGAACAGGATGGGCTCACTCTTTAAGCCGAGGAGGTGAGCTTTCTGGACAGTTGCAGAGCAGTTTCAGGAGTTCTAACAATGTCGTATTTGTCCTGGGGAAGGCCGGAAGCAGCTTTGATCCGGCTTTCAAGACTCACCCCATGCGGACGACAATCGATCGAAGCACCAAAGGGAGCAAACACGAACATGACTTTATGCGTGGCAAGGCGGTGCCGCTTCAAGCGACTATTCGCGCAGACTCGCCCCCCTTGCGATCACCAACTCTCCGATCCTGGGTTCACCTTCTAGAGCAGCCGACACTGAGTAATGTCCAGGCGAAGCGATTCGATAGATTTGGGTTCGTTCCAGCGCCTAGGTTCACGACGCGAGAGAAATAATGCCGCTTTTCCTGATGAGCCGGTGGGGCAAGTCAAAGGTCCATAGGCCTGGTCGTTTCCCGTCCGGAAAAGTGATGGCGAATACCGTTTCCCGGTCCAAGAAGAATCCAAGTGTAGTCCAAGCGGCACGCTTTACCGGAAACTGGCCCATCAACAAAGAAGCAAAAGCGTTGAGTCGTGCGGCGGGAGTGTGTTACCAATTTTGGTATCGTTTGCCATGGCGACCGTCCCCAGACTCCGCAAGCCAATTGCGTCCACCACCGCGCTCACCAAGCGCAAGAGAATGCTCACTTTTGGAATCGCGCTTACGCTGGCAGTTGCGGGAGCGCTGGCATATCTGCTGGCAGGGTGCGGAGGAGGAAGCACGGCGACTCTGCCCCCACCTCCGCCGCCGGTGATGTTTCAGGCGCTGACGGCCACGGAAGTGACCAACATTGCGACCTCGGCGGCCGCTTCGGTTTCGACGGGCACGCTGGTGATTGCGGTTGTCGATCGCCAGGGAAAAGTGCTCGGCGTGTTTCACAAGGCAGGCGCGCCGGCGGGCGCGCTGTCGCTGGGAAACTTCTCCGCGATGGAAAACGCGGACGATGTGGCCGTTCAGCTTGCGCGGACTGGCGCATTCTTCAGCAACAATCAGGCACCGCTGACTTCGCGCACGGTGAGGTTTATCAGCGGGATTCATCTGCCGCCGGGAGTGCAGAACCAGCCGCCCGCCGATTTGTATGGAATTGAAAATACGAATCGCGGGTGCACACTTTCCGCGGAGTTGCAGACGCACGGATTTCTACCTTCACATCCTGTTGGCGGAGCAAAGCCGCTGGGCATCATCACTGGAAAAAAAGATACGAATGATTCGGATCCGTTGGTGGTGAATCCGGGCGGGATTCCGATTTATCGCGGGAACGTGCTCGTCGGCGGAATCGGCGTGACCGGCGGAACGATGGACGTAGACGAGTACGCCGCGTTTGTTGGTGCGACTTCGAACGGGTTCGGTGGATTCTTCAGCAATTTGCCGCCGCCGGGCGCGGTGTTTTTGGGCGGAGTGGTCTTGCCCGCAGTGACCAACACCACGCCGCCGGGCGGGATCGGAACGGGAACAGCTACAGGCGGGACGTGGGTGGTGACCGCGGCGAACGGAACCGGAACGCCCGAATTTGGAGATTTGGTGGCGCCGGCGGCGGGGCCGCTGGGCGGCCTGTCCGCGGCGGACGTAAAGGGAATTTTGGACAACGCGGAGAACGAAGCGAAGTTGACACGAGCCGCAATCCGACTTCCCGATGGCTCGCGGGCCCACATGGTGATTGCCGTGGCGGATCTGGACGGAACGATCATCGGCCTGCGGCGCATGGATGACGCGACAGTATTCAGCATTGATGTTGCAGCGACGAAAGCGCGCAACATGGTGTACTTCAACAGCAGCGCGCGCTCAGCGGCGGATTTGAATGGCGTGCCACTCGGAACGGCGGTCACAAACCGCACGATCAGTTTTGGCTCGCAGCCGCTCTTTCCGCCGGGCATCGACGATTCCACGATTTCGCCGGGGCCGTTTTTCAGTTTGTATTTGAACGATACGGCGAATCCGTGCTCGCAGGGATTGGGAAGCGGTCTGCCAAGCGGAAACAACAGCGGGATCGTGTTTTTTCCTGGTAGCGCGGGGCTTTACAAGAATGGCGTGCTCGTAGGCGGATTGGGCGTCAGCGGCGATGGCGTGGATCAGGACGATTTTGTGACGAGCGCCGGGACAAAGGGATTTGAAGCGCCCGATGCCATGCGTGCGGATCAGATTTTGATTGAAGGCGTGCGGCTGCCGTACTTCAAGTTTCCAAGAAATCCAACCAACTGAAATTTAGCGCGGCGCGGAAGGATCGGCGGACGAAGCCGAATTGAGATCCAGGTTGTAGCGGTGTGCGGCATCGATCGCGGCATAGCACTGGCCATCCTTCGCGTAGCCACGGCAGTGGCGGGCGGAACCTTTGTCACGTGGAGAACGGACAAATTGCCAAACTTGCGCGTATCCGACCCCGCTCTTTGTGGGCGGCAGTGGAGCCAGCGCGGAGTTGCAACCGGGCGAAGGCGGGCAGGCGTCACTAAAAACCCAATAAATGAGTTCGACGGGTTTCATTTTGTCGCGAATGAAATCGGAAGTGATGAGCCGGAGACCTTCGTCTTCATCAATAGGAATCGCGGAGCAGTAGACACCAGCGCGAAAGCCGGCTTCGGTGAGCAAAGAAGCCCAGAGCTTCAGATAAGTAAAATAGGTAGAAGGAAGGCGGCCGCCCTCCTCGATATCGAGAAAAATCACAGTGCCCGGCGGGAATCCTTCTTTTCGCGCGGCAGCAATGGCGGATTGCGCGTCTGCAGCGACGCGTTTGAGCGTGTAGGGTTCGTCGCGCAATTCGCCGGAAGTCGGTCCGGAAAAAAGTGGAAGAAAACCGTACCCGATGGATTTCAGAAATTCGCGTTTGCCGGACCAGGAGTTGGATTTTGTTTGTGGCGGATTGCTGAGCCAGTAGCTGGTGAAGACAAATTCCTTGCGAAGCAGCTTCATGGCGTCGTCGCCAGGGTAGTAATTGCGATCGAAGCCGAGAAAATATCCTGGCGGGTCCGGCTGAGGCGCCGTGGTACCGGGTACGAGCAAGCAAAAGCAAAAGACAGGGAGCGATGACGCGCATGGTGGAGTGACAAGTCTAGCGCAAGAAGCGCAAGAGACCTCGATGAGAAAAATTGCTAGCCCTCGCGGAGTTTGTGGCCAGAGAGATTTCCGAGGCCGTCGTAGGCTGCGTATTTGTACATTTCGCTGAGCGTCGGGTAGTTGAAAACCTGGTCGATGAATTCGTTTATGGTGAGACCGTTGTCAAGCACCATCATGCCGATGTGAACGAGTTCAGTGGCGCTTTCGCCGATGATGCTGAGGCCGAGCAATTTTTTGTCGGTCGGCGAGAAAATAATTTTTAGCAGCCCGCTCGTGTCACCGCAGATGTGACCGCGTGCGTTGTTGTCGTAGTGCGCGCGGCCAACGCAGTAGTCAATTTTCTTTTCCTTGCAGGAGTCTTCGGTTTCGCCGGCGGCGGAAATTTCCGGAATCGTGTAAATGCCCATCGGAAGCATCGAAGCAACGCGCTGTTTGTATTGGAAGCCAAAAGCGTGGCAAACGGCGACGCGGCCTTGCTCCATGGACGTTGATGCGAGCGCGGGGAAACCGATGACGTCGCCCGCGGCATAGATATTCGGCACTGCCGTGCGGTAGTTTTCGTCAACGGCAATGTAGCCGCGATCGTTGACGGCGAGGCCCGCTTTTTCAAGCGCGAGGCCGTCCACAGCCGCGCGACGGCCCGCAGCAAAAAGCGCGGCATCCGTTTCCAGAACTTTTCCGGACTTCATGGTGAGTTTCGCGCCCGAAGCGGAATTCTCCACTTTCACCGGACGCTCGTTGAACCAGAAATTCATGCCGAGTTCTTTGAGGCGGTCGCGCAGGCGGTCGGAAATCTCTCCGTCGAGGAAAGGCAGCAGGCGGTCGCGGCCATCCACCAGGGTTACTTTCACGCCGAGCGCCATGAAGATCGAAGCGTATTCGCAACCGATGACGCCGCCGCCGATGACGGCGAGCGATTTCGGAATGCGATCCATTTGAAGGAATGTATCGGAATCGAAGGTGTGAATGTCGTCGAAAGAAATTTCCGCGAGGACGATTCGGTTTTGAGCCGGTGGAGATGAGAATAATTTCGCCCTTGAGCTTGCGGCCAGCGGACGGAAACCATATGTGGGTCTTCAAACGCCGCTTGCCCCTGGATGTATTCGATCTTGTGCAGGTCAAGATTCTTGAGGATGCGCTTGCGTTCCATTTCAACGACTTCGCGCTCATGATGCATGAAATCGTGAACCGTAAGATTTTCTTTGAGCGAATAATCGATGCCGTAGAGGCCGCGCTGGCCGAGTCCGGAAAAATAGAGCGCCGATTCGCGCAGAGTTTTGCTGGGAACAGTGCCGGTGTTGATGCAACTGCCGCCAGGATTCGGCGCGCGTTCAATGACGGCTACGCGCTTGCCGAAATAAGCAGCCTGCGCTCCAGCTTTTTCCCCCGCGGGGCCACAACCGATGACGACCAGGTCGAAACTGTCGTTGGATGCCAACAGAACCTCCCAAGCGAATAAGGACTCAGGCAAATTCTAAAAGAGGAGGAGTTGCATTCACGGAATAGTTCCGCTGTTTGTTCCGACCAATCAACTCTTCGAGCCATGTCCTTGCCGAGAAAATGCAATGAGTCTACTCTTTGGCGGTGCTTGTGCTGGACCAGACGGCTCGCGTGGCAAGGATCGAAGGACGGATTGATGGCTTCTCAAACCTCCAAATTTGCGCAGGAAAGCTGTTGTGCTCGTGGCTCTTGGATTCTTCGCCCTTCCCCCGCGGCGATGCAAGCACAAACGGCGCCGACTGCACCTACAAGCTCGCAAGACCCAGCTCTGATCGATCGGGAGTGGCAGAAAGCCAGCGCGAAATACGATGGCCAGCGCGCGACGATTCTAAAAGAAGTTGATCGCGTGTCGCTGCAAGGTCCATTCCGTCCCGACTGGGAATCCCTGCAAACCTACGAAGTTCCCGAGTGGTACAAGGACGCGAAGTTCGGAATTTTTATCCATTGGGGCGTTTACTCCGTTCCTGCGTTTGGCAACGAATGGTATCCGCGCAACATGTACCGGCCCGGTTCAGACGAATACAAGCATCATCTGGCAACTTACGGTTCGCCGGAAAAGTTTGGCTACAAGGATTTCGTCCCAATGTTCAAGGCCGACAAATTTGATCCAGCCGCTTGGGCACGATTGTTCAAGGAGTCTGGCGCAAAGTATGTGGTCCCGGTCGCGGAACATCATGACGGCTTTGCGATGTACGACAGCGATCTAAGCGACTGGACGGCGGCGAAGAAAGGTCCACACCGCGACATCATTGGCGATTTGGCAAAAGCGGTACGATCCGAAGGACTTCATTTTGGCGCTTCTTCGCATCGCGTCGAGCACAATTTCTTTCTCGGGGTCGGCCGAGCCATCCCGTCTGACATCAACGATCCCAAGTATGCCGACTTCTACGGGCCAGCCCACACCTGGCTCGAAAGCAAGGGCGGCACGCCGCTAAACAACGACTATACGTACGTTTCCTCTGCTTGGACGGCGGATTGGCTGGCGCGATCGTCCGAGATCGTCCAGAAATATCACCCGGACATCATGTACTTCGATTGGTGGATCGGGCAGGCTTCGGTCCGGACCGACGTCGCGCGATTCGCGGCGTTTTATTACAACACTTCGTTGAAATTCGGCGATCGCGTTGGCGTCATCAACTACAAGGACTTCGCCATTCAGGAGCACTCCGCGGTCCTTGACCTTGAGCGCGGACAACTTGGCGACATTCGTCCGTTGTACTGGCAGACGGACACTTCCGTGAGCAACAAATCCTGGGGCTACATCAACAATGACACGTTCAAATCGCCTCAGTTCGTCGTGCATCAACTCATCGACATCGTCAGCAAGAACGGGAACCTGTTGCTCAATATCGGCCCGCGGTCCGACGGAACAATACCGGAAGAGGTCCAACAGGTTCTGCGGGATGTAGGATCGTGGCTCGCGATAAATGGCGAAGCCATTTACGGCACGCGCCCCTGGAGGATTTACGGTGAGGGCCCGACAAAAGTCGCGGCTGGATCTTTTCACGACACCGACACAGCCACATACACGGCGGAGGATTTTCGCTTCACGACCAAGGCGAATGTGCTGTATGCGATTGAACTTGGTTGGCCAGCAGGCAACGAGACGGTGATACGTTCTCTAAGAACCGTGGCCGGCGCCGGGAAAATCAAATCGGTTGATTTGCTCGGCGCGAATACCAAGTTGCAATTCAGCCAGAAGCCGGATGGTTTGCACATTCAGGTTCCCGCCGAGGCACCGGGGAAGTACGCTTATGCTTTCCGCATTGTGTTTGAAGGCGAGGCGTCTTCGAACAATTGATGGAACCGGCGGGCGTGGAGCTGCGCCGAATCATCACCAAGAGAAACATCTAGGAAGAGGCTGGTGCCGTGGCAAAGAAAAAAGCCGTGAAGAAAAAGGCTGCAAAGAAGAAACCGGCGAAGAAAACAGTTGCGGCGAAAAAAGCGAAGCCCGTTCTCCGTGTTGCCAAGACCAAGGCGCCGAAGCATGCCGCTGTGAAAATAAAAAAACGAAATGCCGCTAGACGCACGGCTGTGGACAGTGTCACGTCTGGAAGCGAGGCGAGCACTCTCGATCCGAAGGGACGCTTGATCGTCGAAACGGAAGAAGAAGCTGTGCCGGGAATTCACAAAGGAGATATGTCCGGCGATCTGCAAGGACTCTCCACCTTGGAATACGACGATTCAGAAAGCGTCAGCGAACTAATCAAAGAGGGGCAGGACCTGGAAGCCGAGCTGATCGAAGGCATCGAAGACGCTCCAGACGCCGACAAAGGCGACGTCCGCATACACAAAGCTCCGCAGAAAGATGCTCCGGATTACAAAGACCGCAACAGAATCTGAAAACCCAAGAAGAATCGGACCGGGGCGGGTGAACTCTCAAATTCTGCCGAACCGAGCGGGATGACGGAGAAAGCCGCCCGCTGTGCGGGCGGCTTTTCCGGTTTCATTTCGACCTTGATTAGGATCTTTCTTATCTGGTCCACTCGCGTTGTCAAACGTCCGGAGCAGTTCAGCAGCGAATAGTTGCTCGTTGCCGGTCATTCCGCTGAATTTTGGTTTGTGGCGGGCACGTGCGTCACTTTATAGTAGCGACGACGCCGAGAATCTGCTTGCCAATCGCGTCCTTCAAGTCTTTCGGCAGAGTGTCCGCCTGTTCCAGTGTTTTCCACGCTGCGACAGTGCGCTCTGCAGTCTCGACCGCGATACGCCAGAGCGGGCTGGCGGGAATGCTTGCGGTGTCGGCGAAGCGGCGCATCTGGTCCGGCGTGATTTCGGCGAGGCTGCGGCTGCCACCGAAACTCAAGCCTAACGTGTCACCGGGAATGTAGGGGAGCGTCGCCACAAAATCATAAGCGGGCGAGAGAACGGGCGTGCGCCGATCAGGGTACAGGAGCGACCAGTTCTTGAGATGCATGTCAGCATTGCCGATCAGGACGGAGAAGACTAGCCTGCGGACAAACTCCCAGGTGGCTTCCTCGCCGGTTTCCGCCCAGAGGACGGCCGCTATATTCGCGTAGCTGCGGTGTTTGTACTTGTCATTGGGAAATTGCCCGAAGACTTGCGCGAAATCCTCCATGTGAACGGGCACTCCGTTGGGGAGGCGGTCGAACCGCTTCACGGCGAGCGCCTTGCCTTCCACCGTATGGGCCTGTTCGGGCAGTCCTTTGATGCTTGCGATATCGACGAGTCTGTTTTCAGGAGAGGAGATGCCGGCGCGCCGGGCCAGTTCCAGCATGGCGAATTCATTCTCGGGAACCGCCCTGTATCGGGCGGAAGGCAGCTTGACGATCCACGATCCTCCCATGCCGTCCACGGGAATGGTCAGGCCGCCGGAGGCCTCCATGACGGCGGAGAATTTCAACTGCACGCCGGCGAGAGAAAAGCGCATCGGCTCTTCGCCGTCATGGCCATGATCGTCCTCGGGGGGCTCATCATCATGATGAGCGCCGGGTTGCTGCGCCTCTCCTTCAAGCGGCGCAATGACGAGCGCGCCGGGAAGGTCCGCGCCGAGCACCGCGAGCAGGAAGAATTCGCGCTCGGAATTCACGTGCGCGCGCTTGGCGAGATAGTCGCGAAGGTGGCCTTCGGGCAGGAGGTTCGAGAAGAACGGCGGCACACGGCGCCCCGTGGTGCGCGTTTGTGTCACGAGCCCGCCCGTGCTGCCTTTGAAGGAGAGGCTCAAGGTCGGGCGCTTCTCATCGTCGAAGTACTCCTGTTCGAACGCGAAAAGCTGGCGGTCGCCCGCGAGGCGGTTGATGACGCCGATCTGCCGCCCGTACAGTTGCACGGAAAGTGCGCTGAGTTTTTTCGGATCAAACTTCATCGCGCGGCTCCTGCGTACTGTCTTCGCCGCCGTCGGCGTAGAGGGAGCGCTCCTCGCCCTCGCCGGTCTGGTTCTTGCGGTGGTCGCGAACGAGCGCCTGCACCACGGGCACGAGGTCGCGGGGCACCATGATGAGGTCGCGGCCGAGCGTGCGGACAAGCTCAAGAAGCGTGTCGTAGCGGGGCACGATCTTCCCCGACTCGATGCCGGAGATGTGCCTCTGGGCGATGTCGAGACGGCTTCCCAGATCCCTCTGACTCCAGCCGCGCTTCTCGCGTGCTTCTTTCAGGGCCCGGCGCAGTTCAGCGGGGAGGCCTTTCTGCCGCAGAGTCTTGATACCCTTTTCTGTATTATTCCTCATAATTGATACCATATATTACATCAATGCAAAAGACAAACGATACCTTACAATGTATCAAGACATAAAAATGATACATTAAAAGGTATCAATTACCGAATAGAGCTAGGAGCACCAGCTGCGCTTGAGGATGGAACTTAAAGCTTGGAGCGTAGTAATAGGGCAGAGCCCATGCTTGAGCTACTATTTGCGATCTTCGAAGTGTTTTTGGAGATTTTCTTGGATGCTGCGTTTGAATTCGCAGCAGAGTCCATTGGCGCTCTTATTTTGCGCGGACTCGCCTCGATATTTGATACATCGGAGTTTAAGAATCCTTGGCTGGCGTGTATTGGTTATGTGTTCTTGGGCGGAGTCGCAGGTGGACTAAGCCTGTTCTTCTTCCCGCATCCCCTAGTTCATCGTTCCCGGCTTCCGGGCCTCAGTGTGGTCATCAGCCCCGTCCTTGCTGGCCTGGGAATGTCAATGGTGGGCTCAACACTTCGAAAGCAGAACAGGAGAGCGATGCAAATAGAGAGCTTTGGGTATGGCTTCGCATTTGCATTCGGAATGGCCCTTGTCCGCTTCCTCTTCGTCAAATGAGCATAGAGCTCTACTTGGCTGATAATCGCCGGAAAATCGGACATGGGAAGCTCCGGTACGGCACATGTCCGATTCCTGATTAACGGTAACCTGAAACTTGGATACTGGCGGTAACGCGACTTCTGGGGGAGTTCGCCAAAACTTCCAAAATGATTTACAGTTCGGCGGCGATCCACCTTCACAGCTAATTTGACCGCGGAGGGTTTCGATGAGAGGAAAACCATTGACGCTTGCTATCGCGATGCTTGCCGCCGTTGCCTCTCTTTTAGGTCAGGAAAAGGAAATCAAGCGTCTTGATGGCACCACCATCAAGACGGCTGAAATTGACCAAACGGTCCAACACCTAATGAAAGCAGCAGAGGTTCCAGGTGTGGGCCTCGCGCTTTTCAACAACGGTAGCGTAGCCTATCTGAAGGCGTATGGCGTGCGCGATAAAGACAAGAATCTGCCGCTGACGGTAGATTCGATAATGTCCGGGGCTTCTTTCACTAAAGTGGCATTCGCATACATGGTGTTGCACCTGGCGGACAAGCGGATTCTGGACATCGACAATCCTGTCTATCAATACTTGCCAAAGCCGCTGCCAGAATACCCGAGCTATATGGACCTAGCGAATGATTCACGGTACAAGCGCATCACAGCACGCATGCTGTTGAGCCATACCAGCGGTTTTCCGAACTGGCGGGCCTTCGAGGACGACGGCAAGCTGAAGATCCACTTTGAGCCCGGCTCGAGATTCGCCTATTCCGGTGAAGGTATTGACCTTCTCCAATTGGTAGTCGAGACGCTCACAAAGAAGCCGCTCGAAGAGTTGATGCAGGAATACGTTTTTCTACCTTTTGGGATGATTCGCACTAGCATGATCTGGCAGGAACGATTCGAAGGAGATTACGCGAACGGCTATGACGAATACGGACGCTCTCTCGGCCCGCAGAAACGGCCCAGAGCCGACGCAGCCGGTTCAATGCTGAGTCACTTCCGTCCCAACAGAATCGGCTCGGTTTCTATGAGCTTCAGAGACTTCACCATGCTTTGAGTCTCAGCTTTGTACTTCTTGAAGTGTGGCGTTTGTAGATGTGATTCGTATGCTGCCTGATCTTTGTACGTCTCGAAGATTCTGATCTGATTCGGCTGACCCTTCACAGAAACCGCGTATAGATATTCAAACAATTAAACAAGCTATACGTTATCAAAGCCTTGGTTCGACCGCGACTGACCGAACCCGTACCCGGCCATTGGGTGGTTGGCTACAGATAAAAGGACGCGGCCGGCTCATTCGCATTCTATTCTCAGATACCGAACGGAACCTGCCGCGAGTTGCCCCGCGACAGCCGGCGATAGCGGGCGAGAGCCCAGAGCGGGAAAAACGCGCGGTATCCGTGATAGCGCAAATAAAAGACGCGCGGGAAACCGACCGCGGTGTACCACGGCTCATCCCAATTGCCGTCTCGATCCTGGCTCTCGATCAGATAGGCGATGCCGCGCGCGACCGCCGGATGGCCGACCTCGCCGGCCGCCATCAGGGCGAGCAGCGCCCAGGCGGTCTGCGAGGGGGTGCTGTAGGGCGCTTCGCCGTGCGGCGCCTCCGGCCAGTAGAATTCGCCGCCTTCGCCCCAGCCGCCATCCTCGTGCTGGCGCGCAATCAGCCAGTCGACGGCGCGCCGCACTTCGGGCGAACCGGGCGGCGATGCCGGCGCTATTGAGCGCGGCGAGCACCGACCAGGTGCCGTAGATGTAGTTGGTGCCCCACCGGCCGAACCAGCTGCCGTCGGGCTCCTGCTCGGCGCGCAGATAGGCGATCGCCGCGGCGACCGCCGGATGATCCGGCGCCGTAGCCGATCTGGCGTCAGAAAGCCGAGGCAGCGGGCGCTGACATCGGCGGTCGGCGGGTCGAGCAGCGCGCCGTGATCGGCGAACGGGATGTGGTTCAGATAATAATGCGTGTTGTCGGCGTCGAAGGAGCCCCATCCGCCGTTGCGGCTCTGCATGCCGATGACCCACTCGGCGGCGCGGTCGATCGCATCGCGATAGCGCGCCGCGTCGAAGCGGTCGAGGGCGAGCGCTACCGCGGCGGTGTCGTCGAGATCGGGATAATGCGGGTTCTCGAACTGGAACGCCCAGCCGCCGGGCCGCAGACCGGGCCGCGCCGCCGCCCAATCGCCGACCACCTCGAGCACCTGCTTGCTCTCGAGCCAGTCGAGCGCCCGCCGCATCGTCGCGTCGAGGCGCGCTGTCATCGACCTCCATCAGCGCGTGGCAGGCGAGCGCCGTATCCCACACCGGCGACAGGCAGGGTTGGCAATAGCTGCGCTCGCCGTCGAGCACGAGCAGCTTGCGAAGCGAGGCCAGCGCCGTCGCGTAATCGGGATGATCCGGCTCGTAGCCGAGGCAATCGAACATCATCGCGGCGTTGGCCATCGCCGGGAAGATGCCGCCAAGCCCATCCTCGCCGTTGAGCCGCTCGGTGACAAAGGCGACGGCCTTGTCGATCGCCCGCCGCCGCGCATCGGCCGGGAAGAACGGCTCGGCGACCCGCAACAGCCGGTCGAGCATGCCGAACGCTACCGACAGCGGCGAGGAGGTCGGACCGCCGATCCAGTCGCGCACCGCTTCCGGCGGCTCGACGAAACAACTCGCCGATCGTGACGCCCGTGCGGGTTGCGGGCGCGCGGCCGCAGCGCCATCAGCACGAGCAGCGGCACGAGCACGGTGCGCGACCAGTACGACACCTTGGCGATGTGGAACGGAAACCAGCCCGGCAGCAGCATGATCTCGACCGGCATCACCGGCACCGCCCGCCACGGCACCTCGCCGAACAGCGCGAGCAGGATGCGCGTGAACACGTTGCAGCGCCGCGCGCCGCCGCGCGCCAGGATCGCCGCGCGCGCGCGCGCCATGTGCGGCGCGTCGATCGGGTCGCCAGCCGCCTTCAGCGCGAAATAGGCCTTGACCGAGGCGCTGAGATCGAGAGCGCCGCCATAAAACAGCGGCCAGCCGCCATCCGCTCCTTGGGTCGCGCGGATGTATCGGGCGATGCGCGCCTGCAGCTCGGGCTCGATGTGCCGAGATAGTGCTGCAGCAGGATGAACTCGGACGGGATCGTCACGTCGGCTTCGAGCTCGAAGACCCAATGTCCGTCGGCATGCTGCAGCGACACCAGCGACTCGCTGGCTCGCGCGATCGCCTCATCGAGCCGAGCGCGCGATCGCGACGGCCGGCATGCAGCTGTGCTTCGTTCGGCGTATTCTGTCACTCATGGCAGCGCGCGCTGGTTCTTGTTCGTTGTCGGTGTTCGGCATCGACTCGTCGACACCGACCGTTCGTGCGAACGCTGGTCGCGGGCATCGATCACGCAGCCGCGCCGCGGCAAAGCCGGAGCGAATAGCGCCTTCGATCGTTGCGGGCAAGCCAGTATCGACATAATCGCCTGCAAGTAGAAGATTCGTCCACATCGTGGTCTGCCGCCGGACGGCGCGCTCAGCTGCTCGGGGCTCGCGCGAAACGTCGCCCGCCGCTCCTTGACGATCCGGGCCGGCGGGACCGGATGCGCCGGGAGACGATAGGCGAGGGCCACGTCGCGCCAGAACAGGTCGCGCAACTCCGCGGCCGGGCGGTCGACGATTCGGTCGGCAGCGCTGACCGTTACCGATAATACTTCGCGCTTGCGAAAGATCCATTCCGCCGTGCCGCCGATGATCCCGACGAAGAGGGGCGCTCCTGCCGGCGCGTCGCAGCGGAAATGGGCATTGACGATCGGCGCGTAGCGATCGGGCACGATAAGCGCCGGAACGATGCGCGCGGCGATCGCTGCGGGAACGGCGAGGATCACGCTGTCGCCGCTGCCAAGCCCGATCGAACCCGTATCGAAGACGCAGCTCGGAGACGCGCTCTCGCTCGAAGCCCAAGGCCTTCAGCCGGCATGCCAAAGCGGATTTCGGCGCCCTGGAGCGCGCAGACGCGCCAGTGCAGGCTCGACGAAGGTCTCCGACAAGCCGATCCGCGGCAGCAGCGGCCGGCAGGCGGCGCCGCCGCGCCCGAGCGTCTCGGCGAGGATGCGCCAGAACAGCGCGGCCGAGGCCTGCTCGGCGCCGGTATTCAGGGCGGCGACGGCGAGCGGCTCCCACAATCGGCGGAACAAGCTCTGCCTGCGCGATCCAGCACCGCGGCGACGGTCGCCGACGCGTCGCCCGCCGCAGCCGCAGCGCGGCGAGATAATCGACGCGCCCGGGTTCCCGGCACCCGTCGCCTCGGTTCGAAAACCCACCACGGCAGAGCGCCGTCGATTGGGCCGCACCGTCCAGCGCTGCTCGTCGCGGCGTCGACGAACGGGAAAGACCGCCTCCGGCCGGGCCCTCGACGTGTCGAGCGCACCGATCCGTTCGAGATAGTCGAGCGCCGCCCGGTTGCCGGAGAGCAGCAGGTGGTTGCCGTTGTCGATCCGGCAGCCGAGCTCGGCATCGAAATACGAGCGGCAGCGCCCGCCGGCATGCGGCGCGGCTTCGTGCAGCAGCACGGAGCGACCCGCCGTCGGCAAGCTCGAACCGCCGCGGCAAGCCGGCGAGCCCGGCGCCCGACGACATGCACCTGCACCCGAGCTCGGCGGCCGCGCCGTCATAACAAGCCCGTGGCGCAGCACCAGCCAGAGCTTCTGCGGCTTCGACAGGCTGACGCGCTGCGTCGGATCGCGCCATTCCGAGCGCAGCAGAGCCGCGAGCGTCGCGCGGTAGATCGCGGCCATCACCGCGGCCGGCCGCATCGCGCGGCGCGAGCAGCGCGCCATCGCCGCTGCGGCCTCTCGAAAGTGGCCTTCGGCGATGGCCGCGAGATCGCGGCAGGCCGCCGGCAACGCCGGATGCCGCAGAACGGCCGCCGGCTCGGCACCTGCGGATGCCGTGCCGATCGAGGATCTCGCGCGGCAGATAGAGCCGCGCCGCGCCGGCGTCCTCGTCGAGGTCGCGCAGGATGTTGGTCAGCTGCAGCGCCCGGCCGAGCGAATCGGCGACGGCATGGGCGGCATGCGCTGGGATCGCCGAAAACATGCACCGAGAGATGTCCGACCGCGCTCGCGACGCGCGCGCAATAAAGGTCGAGCGTCGCGAGATCGGGAGCCCGGATGTCTTCCCGAGCGTCCATCTCCATGCCGTCGATGACGGCGAGGAAATCTTCCCGGCGCAGCTCATAACGCGCGAGCCGGCTCGCGCAGCGCGCGCGCGACGAGGTGGCGCGGCCGGCCGGCGTAAAGCGCGTCGATCTCCTCGCGCCAGCCCGCGAGAGCCGCAAGCTTGTGCTCGACCGGCGTCTCGCCGTCGGCGATGTCGTCGACCTCGCGGCAGAAGGCATAAACCGCGTACATGCCGTTGCGGCGTTCCCGCGGCAGCAGCCGCATCGCCCAATAGAACGAGGTTCCGGCCGCCTCGACCCGATGCCGGATGGTCTCGCGCAGCGCGTCGTCATCCAGCCGATCGGCGCCGGCGTGGAGCGCCGCCTCGCTCATCGCCGACAGCCTCCCGAGACGCCGATGACGAAGGCCGCAAGGAAATCGGATTTGCGCAGCTTGACGCGCGATGGCCAGCGGATCGCCGCGGCGCAGCCGGCGCAGCAGCCGCCCAGCAAGCGCGACGATGACGCCGCATTCCCAGCGCAGCCCGCGGCGCGGCGACAAGCGGCGGCAAGCCGCGGGCTTGCTCGATCGAGCGCCGCGGTGCGGTCGAGCAGCCGGTCGAGCACGCGGCGCAGCGCCGGGTTCGACACGCCGGCCGCCAGCGCCTCGACCCCGGTCCCCTCCGCAGCAAGATCCTCGAGCGGCAGATAGACGCGGTCGAGCAGGCGGTAGTCGTCGGCGCAATCCTGCAGGTGATTGAGCACCTGCAGCGCCGAGCACAGCGCGTCGGAAGCCGGCCAGGTGTCCGGCTCTCGCCGTGCAGGTCGAGGAGCTGGCGCCCGACCGGCGAGGCCGAATAGCGGCAATACTCCATCAGATCGTCCCAGTCGCGATAGCGCAGCTTGACCGCGTCGAGGCGAAAGGCGTGCAGCACGTCGTGGCAGTGCTGTGCGGTCACGCCGGTCTCGGCCAGGCTCTCGCGCATCGCCGCCGCGGCGGGCGAATCCTCGCCCGAGGCTCCGTCGAGGATCGCCGCCATGCGGTCGAGGCGCGCGGATCTTCTCGTCGGCCGTCAGGCCGGGATTGTCGGCGATATCGTCGGCGTTCCGGGCGAAGCGGTAGAAGGCGTGCACATGCGCCCGCAGGTCGCGCCGGATCAGAAACGATCCGACCGGGAAATTCTCGCCGCCGCGCCACTTGCCCGAAGGGGTCTCGACGCTGTCGGCGCGGTTGCGACGGCAGCTCGGTCGGCGAACCGCCGTCATTTCAGATATCCGTTGGCCTTGAACCAGCCGACAGCGTCGGCGATGGCCTCGCGCGCCGGCCGCGGCGCGTAGCCGAGCTCGCGCGATGCCTTTTCCGAACTGAAATACATCTTCTTTCGCGACATGCGAACGCCGTCGCAGCGTGACGAACGGCTCGCGGCCGGTGACCCGCGCCGCCAGCTCCGCGCCGAACGCGACGGGAAACAGCACGGCATGCGGGACCCGGAGCCGGGGCGGGCGCCTGCCGACCGCCCGCGCGACCTCGGCGAGGATCTCGGCGAGCGTCATGTTCTCGCCGCCGAGAATATAGCGCTCGCCGATCCGGCCCTTCTCGGCCGCGGCGAGATGGCCGGCGGCGACATCGTCGACATGGACGATGTTGAGCCCGGTATCGACAAAAGCCGGCATTTGGCCGCGCGCCGCCTCGACGATCAGCCGGCCGGTCGGCGTCGGCTTGATGTCGCCCGGCCCGACCGGGGTCGAGGGATTGACGATCACGGCCGGCAGTCCGCGCTCCCGCGCAAGCTCGCGCGCCACCTCCTCGGCCTCGAATTTCGACCGCTTGTAGGGGCCGATCATGTCCTCGACGCTGCTCGGGGTTGTCCTCGTCGGCCGAGCCGCCGGGCACCAGGCCAAGGGTCGCGACGCTGCTCGTATAGACGATCCGTTCGACGCCGGCTTCGAGCGCCGCCGTCAGCAGATCCCGGGTTCCCTCGACATTGGCGCGGAACATCGGCCGCGGGATCGGGCACCCAGATCCGGTAATCGGCGGCGACGTGGAACACATACCGGCAGCCGGCGACGGCGCGCGCCAGCGACCGGGCGATCCTCCAGCGAGCCCTCGGCGATTTCGACCGAGAGACCGGCAAGATTGCGCCGGTCGCTGTTCGGCCGCGCGAGCACGCGCACCCGGTGGCCCGCTGCCAGCAGGGCGCGCGCCACGGCCGATCCGACCAACCCGGTCGCTCCGGTCACGAGGCTCAAATCCGGCGAGAGTGGCATCGTCCTTCGGTTTGACGGCTTACGGCTGGTCGCGTCCGAAGTTCAACCGCTCCGATCGTGTCTCGCGCAAACGGCATATTGCGCCAACTGTCAATGTTTAATGCCACTGAACAGACGCAGCTGGTTACTGACGGCGACTACTTCCCGGTCCCGAGGAGCTGTGCAGCTGCGGGCGCGCGCCGCCTCCGCCTTGTCCGTTTCGCCGAGCACGTCATAGGCATGGGCAAGGCGCGTCCACCCTTCCTTGTCGTTCGGGTTCTGCTCGAGCCGGGCGGCGAGCCGGTCGACCATGCCGCGGATCATCGCCTGCCGCTCCTCCGGCGACATCGACCTGGGCGGCGGCAACATCCTGTGCCGTCGGCCCGTGCGGCGTTGACGGCGTCCGGGGGCCTGCGGTTCACCCGGGGAGATCTCGGCGAGTCGCTCTTGCACCGACCTTGCGCCACGGCGCATCGGCCGGCGCATCGGCGAGCAGTGAACGCAGAGCGGCCTTGGCCGCCTCGCTGTCGCCGCGCTGCAGCGCGGCTTCCGCGCCGTAGAAGCGGGCGCGCGGGTCATTGTCGGCCTTGGCAAACTCGGCCTCGGCCTCGGCGTGACATCGCCTCCTGCCGCGAGCACCAGCAATTCTCCGAGCTCTGCATGGAGTTCGCGGCTCGTTCGGCGCCAAGGCGATCGCCCGGCCGTAAGCCTCGCGGGCTTCGGCGAAGCGCCCGAGAGAGGCGAAGGTGCGTCCGAGCAGGACCCAGCCGTCTTTATGACCGGGCTCTTGCTGCAGCCGCGCTTTGAGCTGGTCGGCTGCGGCAGCGAGTTCGGCTCGGTCGTGCGGCGTCGGCGGCTGCGGCGACGCCTCTGGCATGTTCGATCGCTGCCGGCGCGCCGACCGCGAAATAGATGACAAGCGCCGCCGCCGGCAGCAGAGCGGCGATGCCGAGGGCGGCGCCGATCCGCCACGAGGTCTCGGCCGAGCCGAAGACGGCCGGCGCCGAAAGTTGCGGCTCTCCTGGTCGAGCCGCCGAGAGCATGCGCCGGGTGATTTCGGCTCGCGCACCGCCGCGGCTTCGTCCGGCGGCGAGCCTTCCCTGTGCAGATCTCGCTGTCGATGTTCGCGAGCTTGCGGCGGATATATCGCCGCGACGGGTTCGCCCTGATCCGCGCTCCCTGGGGTCGCCTCGCAACAGCGGCCTCAGCAGCGCGATCAGCGCCACCAGGACCAGCAATCCCGCGATCGAGCCAGAACCAGATCATCCGCTGTCACCCAGCAGCAGCGCAGCGCGGGCCCGTTCTTCCTCGGTCAAGTCGGGAGGTTCGCTGGATCGGGGCGCCGGCGCCGCGCGCGGAGCACCAAGAACACTCCGGCCCCCAGCACCAGCACGGGCGGCGCGAGCCACAACAGATAGGTCGCCGGCTCGAAGGGCGGGTCGAGCAGCACGAAGACCCCGTAGCGGGCGACGAGGTAATCGAGCACCTGCTGATCCGTATCGCCGGCGACCAGCCGTTGCCGCAGCAGGACGCGCAGATCGTGGGCGAGATCGGCGTTCGAATTCGTCGATCGACTGGTTCTGGCAGACGAGGCAGCGCAGCTCCTGGCTCAAGGTCCGGGCGCGCGCCTCGAGCGCCGGGATCGGCGAGCCGCTCGGAGGGCTCGACCGCATGGGCCGGCGGTCCGCCGATCGCCAGCAGCAGAGCCGCCGCAAGAGCAGCCGCCGGATCATCAGTTGTCGGCCGATCCCGCCGGTGTGATCGCCGGCGGCTGGCTTCGGGCCGCCGGCAGACGCATGCGCAACCGGCGGTCGCTCAGCGAGACCATCCCGCCCAGCGCGGCGAGGATCGCGCCAAACCAGATCCACGGCACGAGCGGATTGTAGTAGGCGCGCAACACCCAGCCGCCCTTTCCGTCCGGATCGCCGAGGGCTAGATAGAGGTCGCCCAAGCCGTTCGTGGCGATCGCGGTATTGGTCGTCTGGCTGCGCGCCACCGGATACCAGCGGCGCTCGGGGTAAAGGGTCATCGGTGCGCTCGCCGGGCCGCTCGACGACGATCTGGGCGCGCTGCGCGTGATAATTGGCGACGTCTCGCTTCGGTCACCCCGACAAGCCGCAGGGTGCGGCCGGCGATTTCGACAGTGTCGCCGGGACGCAAGGTCTCGATCCGCTCGCTGCGCCATGCGGTCGAGACGACGATGCCGGCGATCAGACACGCCGACCCCGAAATGCGCGAGTGGCATATCCCCAGGTGCCGCGCGGCAGATGGCGCAGCCGGCGCCAGGCGATGCCCAGGGGCTGCCTTTGCCACGCCGCTGCGGTCGGCGAGGTCGGTCAGCACGCCGAGCATCGCCCAGACCGCGAGCGCGATGCCCGCCAGGGCCGCCGGTGGTGCGGCGCGGTCGAAGGCGAAGACGATGACCGGGGCGAGCAGCGCGCCGATAAGGGCCGGAGCGAGCCGGCGCAGCGGCGGCGCGGAGATTGCCGCGCCGCCAGGCGAGCACCGGGCCGATCACCATCGCGACGATGGCCGGCGTCAAGGATCGGCACAAAGGTCGCGTCGAAAAATTGCGGGCCGACCGACAATTTGACGCCGCTCCATACCTCGGCGAAGAGCGGGTAGAAGGTGCCGAGAAACACCGTCGCCATGCCGGCGCAGAGCAGCAGGTTGTTGAGGACGAGGGCGCCTTCGCGGCTGACCGGGGCGAACGGGTTGCCGGTTTCGAGACCGGGAGCGCGCAACGCGTAGAGCGACCAGGCCGCCGCCGATCACCAGCGCGATCAGCACCAGGATGAAGACGCCGCGCGTCGGGTCGACCGCGAAGGAATGCACCGAGGTCAGGACGCCGGAGCGCACGAGAAAGGTCCCGATCAGGCTCATGCCAAAGGTCAGGATCGCCAAGCAAGACGGTCCAGCGCTGCAAGGTCTCGCGCTTTTCGACGACGGCCGCCGAATGCAGCAGCGCGGTGCCGAGCAGCCACGGCATGAACGAGGCGTTCTCGACCGGGTCCCAGTACCACCAGCCGCCCCAGCCGAGCACGTAATAGGCCCACCAGCTGCCCATCGCGATGCCGATCGTCAGCCCGCACCAGGCGGTCAATGCCCAGGGCCGCACCCAGCGCGCCCATGCGGCGCCGATCCGGCCCTCGATCAGCGCGGCGATCGCGAAGGAATAGGTGATCGAGAACCCGACATAGCCGAAATAGAGAAACGGCGGATGGAAGGCGAGGCCCGGGTCCTGCAGCAACGGGTTGAGGTCGCGCCCGTCGACCGGCGCCGGGATCAGCCGGTCGAACGGGTTCGACGTGCCGATGATGAAGGCGAGCGTGCCGAAACCGAGCAGCCCCTGGATCGCCAGGGTGCGCGCCCGCAAGGTCGCCGGCAATGACCGGCCGAGCGCCGCGACGAGCCCGCCGAACAAGGTCAGCATCAGGACCCAGAGCATCATCGAGCCTTCATGGCTGCCCCAGACCCCGGTCACCTTGTAGAGCATCGGCTTCGCGGTGTTCGAGTTCTCGAAGACGTTCCGCACCGAGAAATCCGACACGATGTGGGCGTGCATGAAGACCGCAAAGGCGAGCGCCACCAGCCCGAACTGCAGCAACGCCGCGGATGGCGCCAGATCCATCAGCGGCCGGCTGCGCACCGATGCTCCGACCAGCGGCACAGTGCCCTGCACCAGCGCCACGAGGAGCGCGAGCACGAGAGCGAAATGGCCGATCTCTACGAGCATGCTAATGGCCTTCCGATCGACATTAGTCATCGCCGCTAACTCCAAATCTCGCGCCGCCGCATCCTGGCACGAACGCGGGTTCCATGCTAGGTATTACGATCGATGAAATTTGGTATTACGATGGCAAACATGACAAAGATGACAACGAAGGGACAGGTTACGATTCCGAAGCGGTTGCGCGATCATCTCGGCCTCAAGCCGGGATCGGATGTCGATTTCGAGCTGGCGGAGGACGGGCGTGTGTTTCTGAAAACGCACCCAGAAGCGCCGGAGAGCAGGTTTGCCCGCCTGCGCGGCAGCGTCAAATCGGGCATGACAACCGACGAGCTGATGGCACTGACGCGAGGCGAGGACGTGGATTGATCCTGGTCGATACGAATGTCCTCGTGGATGTTGTCACCGATGACCCGCTTTGGGCCGAATGGTCGGAACGGCAACTGACACTCGCCGCCGCGCGGGACGATCTGGCGATCAACGACATCGTCTATGCAGAGTTGTCGGTCCGTTATACGACGAATAGAGGCACTCGACGCGATGATCCGCGAGGCAAGCCTTGTCAGCGCAGCGATCCCACGCTCCGCCCTATTCCTCGCCGGTAAAGCCTTCCAACGATATCGCTCCGCAGGTGGAGTCAGGACCGGCGTTCTGCCCGATTTCTTCATCGGCGCCCATGCAGTGATCTCCGATTCACTGCTGATCACGCGCGATGCCGCTCGATATAGAACATATTTCCCGGGGATCGCACTGATCGCCCCGAATTGATCTGGCTTCGCGCGTGATTGCCCGTACCGCCCAGGAGTAACAGGATGCGTAGCTCGATCGAGGAGGCGAGGCGTCGCTACGCAGAGGAACTGCGCTTCACGGCCAAGTTGGGTTCGCGCGCGGTCATCGACGCCTTCGCGACGGTGCCGCGCGAGCATTTTTTCGGACCGGGGCCTTGGTGCCTTCTCAGCAAGAGGGCTCCCGGAGAGTGTGGGCGGGATCCGGCGGCGGAAGAAAGATTGAAGGCGGCGATGGCGAAGTCGGATTTCACCGCCATCCAGTCCCTGCGGCGCGTGCCTGATGAGCCGGATCATACATGCTGGGTCGCCGGCGAGGGATGGTGGCTGTCCACCATCCCTGTGTCCAAGTCCTGCTGAGGCGGCGCCTCGAACGCGCCGGTTACGCTGTCAGACCGGCTGGGCCGAGGCGCCCGGCAGCAGACTGGCGCGGTAGGTCGGCCGCAGAATATCGAGCCGCATCGGCACGGGCGTCCCGAGCCACAGCGCATTCTTACTGTGGTCGTCGTAGGAGCTTTCGGTCAGCGGATGCACGAGAACGTCGAGGCCTTCGCGGTTGAGCATCAGCCAAGGCACGACTTTCTGGAACTCCTCGGTCCGGAAGATGACGTTGAACTGCGAGATCGGGTGCGGGCCTATCGGCGCGTCGCTGAAGGCTCCGGGCTCGACGGCGAAGTTGCCGAGGAGCGTCTCTCGCAGCCGCTCGGCAATCGGCCGGGTGCTGGGGTCGTAATAGACGTGGGCGTGATAACCTTTGACTTCAGTCATTGCAGGTCCTCCTGAAAATATTGCGGATAGGGTTCGTAACCAAACAAAGGACTCCGTCACCGACCCTCACCCACCCAGCCCTGCGGGCCGGGTCCCCCCTCTCCCGCGGTGCAGGAGAGGGTTTGAGGCTGGGCATCTTGCAAGCCCCTCGCCCGCACTGCGGGAGAGGGTGCCGAGCGCAGCGAGGCGGGTGAGGGTGTTCCGGTACCAAGTGTTAGGTTCGTTCGAAGCTGCCCGGCCTCACGCTTCGAGCTTCGCGGCGATCTTCTTGCTGATCTCGGCCCGCCACTCCTCCATCGGCTTGAACCCCTCGCGGTCGCGGCAATAGGCCTCGGTCTCGCGGAACAGCTCGTCCTCGGGCTTGTCGAGGTCGATCTTGAAGCCCAACGGTTGCGGCACGTACCACGGCGTGTCGCAGAACATCTCGATCTGGTTGCCTTCGGGGTCCTGGAAATAGACCGACCAGGCATTGCCGTGGCAGATCGGGCGGATGCCCTCGCAGCCGGCCTCGCGCACCTTGCGAAACGCCTTCTGCACCTGCGCAAGCGTGCCGACATTGAACGACACCTGCTGCACCATCGG
>CAWCCV010000007.1:0-83660 GCA_963794175.1 uncultured Acidobacteriota bacterium
CGCCGTGAGGTCGCGCGAAATCTTGACGCCTTCGTCGATGTAGCGGCGGACCGCGACGGTCGCCGCCGGCGTGCAGGTGCGGTAGGTCTGCTGGAAGCCGTTATAGCCGCGGTTGAAGGCCGCGATCATGCGGGCGCGGCGGTCGCCGGAAGGCGTCTCGGCATCGATCAGCGCCTGCATCTCCTGCCGCCATTTCAGGCCTTCATTGTTGCCGCAGATGCCGCGCAGATAGTGCAGGGTGCCGAGGATTTCGGCGAGCCGCTGCAGGTCGCCGTCGAACGGCGCAGCCGCATCCTGGGCGCGTGCGGGCGCGGTCAGCAGGGCCGAAATCAGCAGGAAAATGGCGGCGAGGTGTTTTGGCATAATCGAGCCCGATATGCCCCCGCATTGGGCTAGAAGCAAGGCGCAAAGACCTGATTTCAGGCGTTAATAATCCGCCAGGCCGCTTGAACCACTTCCTGAAGGCCGCCGGTCATCTTGAGGTCGCCCATCTCTTCCGGCTTCAGCCATTTGAAGTCGTCATGCTCGTGGTTGAGCACCGGTTCCTAGCGCCTTCCAGCGCGCGGCAAAGGACATGATGAGATAGTGCCCGCCGCCGCTGGCAGAGGGCAGCACCTCGCGCCAGCCGGTCAGGCCGACGATGTCGATCTTGATCGCGGTCTCCTCGTCGACCTCGCGGTGCAGCGCCGTGTGCAGGGACTTGCCGAACTCGACCCGGCCGCCCGGCAGCGAGTAGAAACCCTTGCCCGGCGAGCGGGCGCGGCGCACCAGCAGCACGCGGCCGTCGCGGAAGATCGCGGCGCTGACGGCGAGCTGCGGATGTTGCGGATGATCGGTCACGGGCAGAAGTTCTATTGGAGCCTAACCGCTTCGGAAAGCCTCTTCACACCTTGCACGAAAGCGGCCCGCGGGGCCGGATCATGCTCAGCCCGCCATGATGGTGTCGATGTCGGACTCGTTGCTGCCATTGATGACGCCGCCGGCGAGCGACACCAGCGGCTTGACCCAGCCGGTGGCCTGCTCGGCGAGGGTGGCGCGGGTCTTGTCCTGGCTGACCTCGCGCATGGCCTGACCGACCGCGGTCAGGATCGAGGTCATGGTCGCGGTGAGGCGGTCGAACTCGCCGCGAATAGCGGGATGGGCCTGCTCATAGGCCTCGATGGCGAGGTCGCGCGCCTTGAAGTTGGAGGCCGTGAAATGCTCGGCATAGGACAGCGGGCACCAGAGCAGGAAATCTTCGGCGCATTCGGGCATGTCGGGGATCATTTCCAGAAGCATGATGGCTTCGTTGAAATGATTGAGGTAGTCGGTGGCGAGCCCGGTGCGCGGGTTGATGTTGGCCGCGCGCAACTGTGCCGCGCGGGCCTCGTCGATGCCCGTCGGATAGCCGGATTTCGCCGCTGGTGAAGCCCCCGAACTCATTGTGCCAGTGTTGGCAATCGGGGTTAAAGGGACCTGAACAAGTGCCTGTGTGGGTTGCAGAATGTGCGGACGCTTCGTGATTACCTCGCCTCCGGCGGCGATCCGGCAGGTATTTGGCTACGCGGAACAGCCGAATTTCCCGCCGAGGTATAACATCGCCCCCACCCAGCCCGTCCCGGTAGTAATCCTCGACCAGGGCGCCCGGCATTTCCGGCTGATGCGCTGGGGGCTGGTGCCGGCCTGGGTCAAGGACCCCAAGAAGTTCACGCTGCTGATCAACGCGCGCAGCGAGACCGTGCAGGACAAGCCGGCCTTCAAGAATGCGATCCGCCGGCGGCGCTGCCTGATCCCCTCCGACGGCTACTACGAATGGCACGTCTCCGATGACCGCAAGCGGCCGTACTTTATCTACCGGGCCGACCGCCGGCCGTTCGGTTTTGCCGGGGTTTCCGAGACCTGGGTCGGGCCGAACGGCGAGGAGGTCGACACGGTCGCCATCGTCACCGCGCCGGCGAGCAAGGATCTCGCCGTGCTGCATCACCGCGTGCCCGTGACGATCGCGGAGGATGCGTTTGAGCAATGGCTCGATTGTTCGTCAGATAGCGCCGAGGGCGTGATGGCGATGCTGCGCGGGCCGGACGAAGGCGAATTCGCCTGGCACGAGATTTCGACGCGGGTCAATTCCGCCGACAATGACGATGCGCAACTGGTGCTGCCGATCACGGACGAGCAGCGCGCGGCCGAGGCGCCGAAGCCGAAGCGGGCGGCGGCGCGGAAGGCTGCGGCGGGCGGGGGCGATGACGGGCAGGGCAGCTTGTTCTAGCTCGCGCCGGCGAAAATCTTCAGCGCCGCATATTGCAGCAGCATGATCGTCTTCGCATCGACGATGCGGCCGTCAGCGATCATGGCGAGCGCCTCGTCGATCGAAGGCTCCAGCACCTCGATGTCTTCGCCTTCGTCGGCGTTGCCGCCGCCGGCGCTGACGCGCATCGACGGCTCGTATTCGGCGATGAAGAAGTGCAGCCTTTCCGTCACCGAGCCCGGGCTCATGAAGGCTTCGAAGATCTTTTCGACTTTGGCGAGGCGATAGCCGCATTCCTCCTCGGCCTCGCTGCGGATGCGTTCTTCCGGCGAGGCGTCATCGAGCAGGCCCGCCACCGCCTCGATCAAGAGATCGTCGTGGCCGTTGACGTAAGCCGGATAGCGAAACTGCTTCACCAGCACGACGGTGCGCCGTGCGCGATTGTAGGGCAGCAGCGCCGCGCCGTTACCGCGGTCGTAGGTTTCGCGGTGCTGCGTCTGCCACTCGCCATTGCCGCGGCGCCACTGGAAAGTCGAGGTCTTCAGGATGTAGTGGTTGTCGGAGAGGACGCGGATGTTCTGGATGCGGATGCGGTCGGAGATCGTCATGAAAATCTTTCGTCAGGTCTTCGCCCGGCCGTCGATCCATTTGGCGAAGACGATGGTGTCGGCCTCTTCATAGCCGATCGATTGGTAGAACGCGTTGGCCTTCGAATTCTCGTGCCGGACCAGCAGCTGCAGCTTGGGTAAGCCCGCCGCACGCAGCCATTGCTCGGCAGCATCCATGATCATGCGGCCCAAGCCCTGTTTTTGCCTCAGCGGATCGACCGCGACATAATAGACCCAGCCGCGATGGCCGTCATGGCCGACCATGACTGACGCCACGATCGCGCCATCGGCGCGGCCGACCAGCACGGTCGAGTTCGGAGTGCGCCGGGCAAGCGCGATGTCGCTGGCGGGATCGTTCCACGGCCGGGTCAGGCCACAGCGCTGCCACAGCGCGATGACGTCCTCGACATCGGCGTCGGTGATCTCTGAAATAGCGAGCGCGGCGGCGGGCGAGGGTGCGTTCACAGCACCTTGCCCGGGTTCATGATGCCGTTGGGATCAAGCAGCGCCTTGAAGCTGCGCATCAGCTCGATGGCGGTCCTGTCCTTGACGTCGGGCAACTCGTCGCGCTTGAGCACGCCGATTCCGTGCTCGGCGGAGATCGGCCGCCCATGCGCAGCACGATGTCGAACACGACCTTGTTGACCTCGTGCCAGCGCGCCATGAAGTCGGCGGTGTCGCCGCCGACCGGCTGGCTGACATTATAATGGATGTTGCCGTCGCCGAGATGGCCAAACGGCACCGGCCGCGAGCCCGGAATCAGTTTTACGACGGCGGCATTGGCCTCTTCGATGAAGGCGGGCACGGCGGCAACTGGCACGGAAATGTCGTGCTTGATCGAGCCGCCTTCCGGCTTCTGCGCCGCCGACATTTCGTCACGCAGCTTCCACAGCGCCTGGCGCTGGCTCAAATTGGCGGCGAGCATGGCGTCGTCGACGATGCCTTGCTCCATCGCTTTGGCCAGGATCGACTCCAGCGCCGCGCGGGCGTCGTCGCGCATCGACGACAGCTCCATCAGCACATACCAGGCGTGCTTGGCGGCAAGCGGATCGCGCACGCCGATGCCGTGGCGGATCGAGAAATCCACCGCGGTCTCGGCGAGCAGCTCGAAGCTGGTGAGGCTGGAGCCCGCTTCGCCCTGCGCGATCTCCAGCAGCTTCAACGCTTGCGCCGGCGATTTCAGCCCGACATAGGCGGTCTCGACCGCCTGCGGCTTCGGAAACAATTTCAAGGTCGCCGCTGTGATGATGCCGAGCGTGCCTTCCGCGCCGATGAAGAGATTGCGCAAATCGTAGCCGGTGTTGTCCTACTCAGTTTCGACGGCGCGTTGAGCACGCGGCCGTCGGCGAGCACGACCTGGAGCCCCAGCGCCATCTCGCGCGCCACGCCATAGGCGAGCGCGGCCGTGCGCCCGGCATTGGTCGAGAGATTGCCGCCGATGGTGCAGCTGCCTTCGGCGCCTAGCGACAGCGGGAACAGGCGGTCGACGGCGGCGGCGCGCTGCTGCGCCACCTGCAGGATCACGCCGGCCTCGCAAGTCATGGTGTTCGACGCCGGGTCGATGTCGCGGATCTTGTCGAGGCGGCGCAGCGAAACCACGACCTGGCCTTTACGCGGCGTCTGCCCGCCGACCAGGCCCGTGTTGCCGCCCTGCGGCACCAGCGCGATGCGATGCTCGTTGGCGAGCTTGCAGATCGCAGCGACTTCCGCAGTCGAGCCCGGGCGCAGCACCAGCGGTGAGCGGCCACGGAACAGGTCGCGCTCTTCAGTCGTGTAGGGCGCGATATCGGCCGGATCCGTCACCGCATATTTGTCGCCGACGATGGCGCGGAATTTTGCAGATTGCGCCAGACCAAGTACGGCGTCTGCTACCGGTGCGCCTGTCGCAGTGGCCACGTTCTGCTCATGATAGGACCGTTCGCCAGCTTTCCGCAGCGCCGGCCGATCAGCGCGCCGCGCTTCTGGTTACTCTTTTCGATTCGCTGGACATGTTGATTCGCCCGCTTGCCATGGATGAAATGGGCATGAGCGGCAGTCCGGACTGCATTTCCAAGCTCATTGACATTGCGCAAAGCGAAGGAAATTCGGGATACATCCGCCTGAAAGCGGTCGAAGCGCTCGGCCGCTTGAAAGCCGCAGCGGCCAGTCCGCTTCTGCAACATTTTCTCGATGCGCGGCAGGTGTGGCGTTGGCAATACGCGGGCGAATTGCGCGTTGCCGCGGCGCAAGCCTATTCCAGAATCGATCCCGTTGTGGCCATGGACAAACTGGCTGCTAGTGGAATCGATCGTAAGGAACTGGTTCTCGAGCCGACCGACCCGGAGCAGAACGTTTCCGTTATCCGGCAGCGTCGTTATGCGCGGTTGAAGCTTTCCCGAAGCGTCACATTTGTGACGACCAATCTGAGAGAAAATTTCAAGCTGGTCGTCCCCGAGCTCAATCTTGGCGGAGGCATCGGAGCCGGCGAACGGCATCTTGCGCCGGGTTCCTTGCTCGCTCTGAAGTTGACGCACGGCGTTCGCACCATCAAGGCTCAGGCGATCGTTCGCGGCGCGCGTCCGCAAGCGATGGCATTTGAATTCGTGGATATGGATCTGGAAGATCGTGGCCGCTTGCGAAGAATTCTTCTGGACCTTGGCGGCTTGCCGCAGATTTCCAATCCGGGCAATCGCACGCGGCGTCGCGGCAGAATCGCCATGAATAAGTAAGATATTTTCGAGCGACAAACTAAATTCAACAGGTCGCTGCTCCTCCCACCTGTACTCAAAAAAAGCCAGCCTGTCCCGTAGTTCAGGTTTTTGAGCCGTTCTTTCGGCTGTTTGGCTAGAGCAACGATGGAACCTCTGTACCATTGCCGCGCGCATGGACCAGGCCTAGCGTACTAGACAGGGAGTCCTAGTCAGCGATTCCCGCGGCGTACTATGAAACCTGATCCAAAACTTGCGGCGGGACGGGCTTTCGTTAGAAGCCTCAATATTCTGCTGAAATTCGCGCGCTTGTACGGTTACGATCACAGCCGCACTGTGGAGCAGCTCGCCATCGCCTGGTCGGAATTGCGTACTGCGGTTCCGGAAGGCTCCGATACAAGTCTCCTGCTCGGAGCGACGGCAAACCAACTGCTGCTCGATGGCGTTCCCCTCGAAGGTTCTCCTGCCGAGAAACAGTTCGCTCTGCTGCTCTCTTCTGCCGGCTTGGCCAGCATCCAGTTTTTCCCCCATGTTACGCAAGAGGAAATCGCGAAGTTCACACGCGCATTTCCGACGTTAAAGGCAAAACCGTCGGAACTTGCGCAACAGCTCAAGGCTGCCTTGGAAGGCGTGCGCGGCATTCGTACGAATGAAATTTGTTTCGTCGCGACCGATTCGCGTTTAAAGGATGCGACCAGCATGGCTGCGCAACTGGCCGCGGCGTCTTTTGGTGATGACAAAGATCAGTTCAAACAACTTTTGAACGATCCCCAAAAGCTTCTGGAATTGATTGCCGCAGCCGAAGGAACAAAAGGTGGCCCTGGCGGAACGGGAACTGGCACCGGCCCGGGTTCTGGCACCGGAACAGGGGGGGGTGGCGTAGGCACGGGGCCGGGTGGCTCGGTCTACTCCGGAGCGCCTGCGCCAATATCGGGTTATTACGCTTCCGAATCCGGAGTCGTTCAAAAATCTGGAGCAAGCAACGCTGGTGGCGCGGCTGGACCTGCCGGAACTCCTGGAAATGGGGGGGCAGGCGCTCAGAATCTTCCGCAAAGCGCTCCCTCGTCTTCGGTAAGTTCTTCCATTCTGAGCGGTGTTGCTTCCGCAACGGGCTTGGTCGGCGGACCACCGCGGCAAGGTACTCCTCTTCAACCTGGAGAAGTTTCTGAAGAAGAGATTCTGCACATTTTGGGGGCGCTGACGAGTTTCGGCAATGTCAGCAGCGGCCAGGGCGGAATTGCCGCTGCAGCGGCGTTTCAATCGCAAGTTGCCGAACTCCCTGGTAGCGCGCAAGACACGCTACGGAACGCGCTCGCCAGCATCGCTGCGCAAGCTCCCAACGCAAAGCCCGACGAATCCGTGCTCGTGCAACTTGCCGAACATCTGGCCATTCGTTTTGCGCTTGAGCGCTACGAAAAGGGAGAAGTGAAAGTCAACGCCGTCCGGCAAATGCTCGAACGGATGAACCAGGAGATCGAAAATCTCCGCAAAATTCTTGGCGCCCACGAAGACAAGATGACCGAAGCCGGAATGATGGTGGAGAGGCACAAGGAAATTCTCGACCGGCAATTCTGGGCCGCCGTTCCGGAAACCGGAAAGCGCGCCGTGCTCCTCTCCGATGAGGCGTGGTGCATTCCGCCGCGCAACGTGCAGTCTTATGTCGCGGAACTCATCGAGCGCGGCGAAGTCGCGGAGGCAATCAGCATTTTGCGGAATTACGCTTCCTGCGCCGACAGCGAAGAAACCGATGCACGCAAGCGTACCGCTGCGGGCCTTTCCGAACTCGCTGAACTTTATGCCAAGGCCGATCCGCGCTTGTTGAGCCAGGCCCTTCGACATCTTGGCGTTCGCTTGAGCGTTGAACAAGACGCGGAGTTGCAGGGTCTCGTCAGCGCCGCGTTTGTTCGTCTCAGCCAGGAGGCCGCTTCCAGCCGCTGCTTTCCCGCGATGGAACAAGCGCTCGATCTTCTGGCCGGCGTCGAGTCACAGCGCCCTGGAATCGCGCGCGAACTTCGTTCAAAAATGGGTATTGAGCAGCGCGTGCCGGAGTTCGTGGAAGAAGCCCTCAAAGCGCGGCAGCTTGCCGCCGGCCTTACCACCGTATTGCGTATGCTTCCGCAGCCTGCGATGGAACAGCTCGCCTCGCGCTTCAATCGCTGCCAGCTACGCGAGGAAGCCGAACACGTCGCCAATCTTGCTCACGATCTTGGCGAAGAAGTCGTCCAGTTTCTCCGCAGCGCCGTGCGAGGAGGCACAATCACGGAATCCGTGGAAATGGTCGGCTTGCTTTGTCGGCCTCGATCCGCAAGCCGTCGAAGTCTTTCTTCCCACCCGGGTGAAGAATTTCCCGCGCGCCGCCCAGGACCGCACGATCCGCCAAATTTCCGCGAGCGGCGCGCCAACTCGTTGCACGATCCTGCTCAAGCTGCTGGATCACGTGGACCCGATTCTGATGCCGCTCGTGATTGACGAGATCAGCGTAGCAGGCGATCGCGAAGCCATCGGCCGCCTACTGACCATCATTGATGGAGACTTGCCCGCCGGCGCTGGCCCGTTCCTGCAGGTGAAAGCGGTCGAGGCAGTCGGCCGACTTCACGCCCCCGAATCCGCTCCTTGCCTGCGGCGCATTCTGGAAGCGCGCAAGGTTTTCGGCTGGCTGCATCCGCAAGAATTGCGAATTGCCGCGTTGCAAGCCCTGGAAAAGTTGAATCCAGAGCTCGCGGCGGAGTTCCGCCCGATCAGCGGCCTCGACCAAGCCGACCTGACGCTTGCTCCGCTCGACGTGCCCACGAACACCAAATTTGTTCGCCAGCGCCGCCACACCCGCGTGCGTTTGCGAAAACCGGTCACCGCCGTCAGCACGAACCTGAAAGAGAACTGCCGCCTCGAAATTAAAACCGCCAGCCTTGCCGGCGGAATCGCTACGATTGACCGGCACATGCATCCCGGAACCCCGGTTCAGCTGAGATTCCAGGTCGGGCTCCGCACCATGCAAGCGACTGCGCTGCTGCGCGATTATCGCGCGCAGGACATGGCTTTTGAGTTCGTGGATATGCCGCTCGACGAGCGCGTCAGGTTCCGCCGCCTGCTGGCCGACAACCTTTCTTCCGCCCCCGCCGACGCTCCGCCCGCTCCTCCTGCGCTTGTGCCTGGCGGAAAACGCTGATTCGCGCCCATTTTCCACCCCAAGCGCCTGCCTCGAATCCCGATTGGCGCGGCAACTCCTAAACCGCTAAAATGGTAGGTTGCGCTTGCAGCGTTGAACGCCTATGACGCAGCAGGCTTTCACGCATCTAAGTTTTAGAGACAAATACAGGAAACGGCGAATCGTTCATGGATGTAGCAAAAGTAATGGACAGCGTGTTGGCCCGCTTCATCGGGACGAAGCACGAGCGCGATATCAAGAAACTCCAGCCGATCGTGGCGCAAATCAATGCGCTTGAGCCCGAGATCCAGCGGCTCAGCGATGACGAACTGAAGACGCGCTTCACCTCGCTCAAGGCGGAAGTCATCGAGCGCTTGAAGGACGCCGATCCAGCCGAAACGCAGCTACAAGGATTTGCTGCAAGCCGCACTTGGGTCCGCTATTGTTCCAGCTTTTGCTCTCGCCCGTGAAGCAGGCCGCCGCTTCCTGAACATGCGGCACTTCGACGTGCAGCTCATCGGCGGACTCGTCCTCCACGAAGGCAAAATTTCGGAAATGAAAACAGGCGAAGGCAAGACGCTCGTCGCCACGCTGCCCGCTGTTTTGAATGCGCTCGCCGGGCGCGGGCGTTCACATCGTCACGGTGAACGATTACCTCGCCCGCCGCGACGCGGAGTGGATGAGCCCGCTTTATCGCGGCCTCGGCCTGACCGTCGGCGTCATCGTGCACGATCTGGACGACGTGCAGCGCCGCGCGGCCTATGGCGCGGACATCACCTACGGCACGAACAACGAATTCGGCTTCGACTATCTGCGCGACAACATGAAGTACGATCTGTCGCACTGCGTCCAGCGCGGCCACCAATTCGCCATCGTGGACGAAGTCGACTCCATCCTGATCGACGAAGCGCGCACGCCGCTGATCATTTCCGGCCCTGCCGAGGAATCCACGGACAAGTACTACAAAATCGACAAGATTATCCCGAAGCTGATTCAGGACATTGACTACACGATCGACGAAAAGCACCGCACCGCGACGCTCACCGAAGAAGGCGTCAGCAAGTGCGAGCGCCTTCTTGGGCTCGGCAATCTCTACGACCCTTCGCACATGGAAATCATTCACCACGTCTACCAGGCCTTGCGCGCGCACACGCTCTACAAGATCGACGTCGATTACGTGAACAAGGACGGCGAAATCATCATCGTGGATGAATTCACGGGCCGCCAGATGCCCGGCCGCCGCTGGTCCGATGGTTTGCACCAGGCCGTCGAAGCCAAAGAAGGCGTGAAGATCGAGAACGAAACGCAGACCTTCGCGACCATCACATTCCAGAATTATTTCCGCATGTACAAAAAACTCTCCGGCATGACGGGTACCGCGGAAACCGAAGCCGCCGAGTTCGCAAAAATCTACAATCTAGATGTCGTCGCGATTCCCACCAACCGCCCCTCATCCGCAAAGAGCATCAGGACGTCGTCTACCGCACGGAAAAAGAAAAATTTGAAGCCGTCGTGAACGGAATTCTGCAGGAAGACAATTCGTATGCGAATGGCTTGCGCCACTATCACGAACGCGGCCAGCCGGTACTCGTCGGCACGATCTCCATTGAAAAATCGGAAGTCATCGCCGACTTGCTGAAAAAAGGCGGCATTCCGCACCAGGTTTTGAACGCCAAGCAGCACGAGCGCGAATCGCGCGTCGTTTCGCAAGCCGGCCGCAAAGGTGCGATCACGGTCGCCACGAACATGGCCGGCCGCGGTACGGACATTTTGCTCGGCGGCAATCCCGAATTCCTCACGCGCGAGCATTTCCTGAAGAACAAGATCGCGATGCCCTACGCGCAAGCGCCCGCCGTCATTGGCGCCGAGCCGGCCGACGGCGCGAGTCGGCGCACCCACTGCGCCGATGGTGCTTTTCCAGATAGAAGGCAAAATTTTTCAGGTTCCCGCGGATCAATGGAAGCCCGTCTACGACCAATTCGCGCGAGCAATGCAAAGCCGAGCACGACGAAGTGATCGCCCTCGGCGGCTTGCATATTCTCGGCACCGAGCGCCACGAGGCGCGCCGCATTGACAATCAGCTTCGCGGACGCGCCGGTCGCCAGGGCGATCCCGGCTCCTCGCGCTTTTTCCTCTCTCTCGAAGACGACCTGATGCGCATCTTCGGCGGCGAACGCGTGAAAGCTCTGATGTATCGCCTCGGCATGACCGAAGGCGTGCCCATCGAGTCTGGCCTCATCTCCCGCAAAATCGAAAGCGCGCAAAAATCCGTCGAAGCGCAGAACTTTGACGCCCGCAAACACCTGCTTGAATACGACGACGTGATGAACAAGCAGCGCGAAACGATTTACGCGATTCGCCGCTCCGCGCTCGAAGGAAAAGATCAGCGCGATTACGTCCTCGGCATTGCGGAAGACGTTGCGCGCGAACTCGTCGATACCTACTGCGCAAAGGAAGTCCATCCCGACGAATGGAATGTCACGCAGTTCCTCGCGGAAGTGAACAGCCAGTTCGGCGTGGATGCAAAAGCCGCCGGAGCCGACCCTGCATCGCTCAATCACGACCAGCTTTCCGACGCCGTCGTCGAAGCGATCCAGAAAAAGTACGAAGACAAGGAAAAGCAGCTTTCTCCGGAACTGATGCGCTGGCTCGAGCGCCGCATCATTCTCGACGTCGTGGACACGCAGTGGAAGGATCACCTTCTTTCACTCGACCATTTGAAGGAAGCGATTGGCCTCCGCGGTTACGCGCAAAAAGATCCACTCGTCGAATTCAAAAAAGAAGCTTTCATGCTCTTTGAAGAGATGATGGCGCGCATTGACAACGAAACCGTGCGCTATCTCTTCCACGTCCAGGTGCAAGTGGACGGCCAGGGGCCGCAAGCCGGAGAAGGTGGAGGTTCAGCTCAGCCACGGACGCCGGCGCCCGCTTCGCCTCGTCCTCTTGCGGCTGCAGCCAGCGCCGCCGCGCGTGTCTCGGACACTCCCGCGCAGCTTCCCGCCTTCGCAAAAGAGATGGAACGCAAGCAGCAGCGCCAGGAAAAAGAGATGCAGTATCAAGCGGGCGCCGCGCAAGCCGAAGCGCCAAAACCCGTTCGCGCCGGCGCAAAAGTTGGCCGCAATGATCCTTGCCCCTGCGGTTCCGGCAAGAAATACAAAAAGTGCCACGGCGCCGACGCTTGACCGGGCGTGTGTTTTATTAATCTCTGAAGATAGTCGATTCGAGCGGAGAGGAAAGAACTTCTATGCCTCCAGCAGCCCAACAAATGCCGCAACGCCATCCGATTCCCGGCGTAAAAAATCTCATCGCCGTGGCCAGCGGCAAAGGCGGTGTCGGCAAGACCACAGTTGCAGTCAACCTCGCGCTCGCGCTCGCAAAGCTTGGCCATAAAGTCGGCTTGCTCGACGCCGACGTCTACGGCCCGAACGTGCCCATCATGCTCGGTTCGCACGAAGAGCCACTGGCCACGCCAGATCAGCACATGATTCCCGTACAAGCGCAGGGCGTGAAAATGATTTCGATGGGCCTGCTCAATCCCGGCGACAAACCGGTCATCTGGCGCGGCCCGATGTTGCACAGCATCATCACGCAATTTCTTCGCAGCGTGGAGTGGGGCGAGCTCGATTATCTCGTCATCGATCTTCCGCCAGGAACCGGCGACGTCCAGCTCACTCTGATTCAAACGGTCGCAGTCACTGGCGCAGTCGTCGTCACGACGCCGTCCACCGTCGCGCTCGCCGACGTTCGCAAAGCCATCGAAATGTTTCGCCAGGTGCATGTGGACGTGCTCGGCGTCGTGGAAAACATGAGCACGTTCGCCTGCCCGCACTGCGGCAAGCCCGTGGATATTTTCGGCCACGGCGAAGGAACGAAAACCGCTATCGCTTACGGCGTTCCTGTTCTCGGCGAAATTGAAATCGATCCGCGCATCCGCATCGGCGGCGATTCGGGAAAACCAGTCGCGGCTGCAGGTGAAGCCGGTCCCGCAGCGCAAAGCCTTTACAAAGTCGCGCGCGCCGTCACCGCGCGAGTCGAAGAACTCAAAGCCGCTGGCGGCGCTCCCACATTCCAAATCGACTAGTAGGGTTGCCTCTGGTAGTGCAAGTCAATTGTGAATGGATGATCGAAGTAGTGCTTTTTCCATTCGGGATGAAGCCGGTCCAGCAAAAATCCGTCCGCAGCGCCGAACGAATAAAAGGCCACTCGTTTCGCCTCTGCGAAGTTGATTTCTTGCAATTCCTTCAGTGTCGCCCGCCGATAGATCTTTCCGCATTCGGAAAAAGATGTGTAATCCGGTAACGCCGCAAATTCCAGAGCTCGGCTGATAGTTCGCCGCAGCTTCCGCTGAAAGTTGAAGTATTTGCTTTCGTCCTCCGAAAGGAGATTCAAAAAGTCCGGACGTGCACCATGGGCGCTGGTGAGCAGCGCCCGATCGCAACTGGCCTTCCTTGTCACAGGCCTCGTCGCAGTGTAATCTTTCAAAGATTCATCAAGGGTTTCGATTTTCGCTGAGGCTGCTATGTCGTGCCCCTGCAATAGCTTACGGGTACCATGGCCTGCCGCACCGTCCAGGACGGCGACACGCCATTTGAACGCAAAGCCCGACATTCGTCCCTACAAAGGGAAGTGGCCTCAGATAGCCGCCTCGGCGTATATTGACGCTTCGTCCGTGCTGGTCGGCGACATCGTCATCGGCGAAGACTCGAGCATCTGGCCGCTCGTCGCTGCGCGCGGCGACGTGAACTACATTCGTATCGGCGCGCGCACCAATGTGCAGGACGGCTCCGTGCTCCACGTGATGAAAGACGAATGGCCGCTCATTTTGGGCGACGATGTCACCGTCGGCCACGCCGTCGTACTGCACGGCTGCACCATCGAGTCGCGCTGCCTCATCGGCATGCGAGCCACGATTTTGAACGGCGCCGTCGTCGGCACCGGCAGCATCATCGCCGCGGGCACGCTCATTCCGGAGCGCATGGTCATTCCACCGGGCAGCCTCGTCATGGGCTCGCCTGGAAAAGTAAAACGCCCGCTGACCGACGAGGATCAGGCCTCGATCGATCGCTACGCCAAGCGTTACGTCGAGTACAAAAATATCTATCGCGAGGAGACTGCGCAGTGAGTTCTCTTGCTCGAGCAAAGCTTCAACCACGTGCCATTTCAAACGGAGAAGGGCGATGCTGTATGCTTCGCTTCGCTCCTGCGAAGCTTCACCGTTCGGATGTGAGAACCGCTTCTCCCTCGCGCGTGCTTTGCGCGAGAAATCCCGTTTGGATGACAGATGGCGAGTAAACCCAAATTTCAAGCAATCCGTGGCACGCGCGATCTTCTTCCGCCAGACACCGCACTCTGGAATCACGTCGAAGAGACTGCACACGCCGTCTTCGCCACCTTCGGCTTCGGCGAAATCCGCCCGCCCATCTTCGAGCCGACTGAACTCTTCGCCCGCGCCGTCGGCGGCGACACCGACATCGTTTCAAAGGAGATGTACTCGTTCGAAGACGGGCAGGCCAAATTCCCGGACCTGGCGGATTTGACGAACCTTGCAGTCTTTGTCGAACAAATCGAAAAGGCCTACAAAACGGGTGAGATTCCTGCATCCGAGTGGAACCAAGGAATGATCGAGCGAATCAATCTCGAAATCAAAGATTACAGGAATGCTCAGCAAGAGCTTTTGACGATACGCGAAGTTCCGAACAGTGAAGCCGCAGGCGGGACGTCATTCGACGGCCCTTCGACGGAAGCGCTGGAACGCTACGCACATCATATTTTTGGCGCAGCTCATTGGGCTCACTTAGTGAGAGCTGGCGAAGAGGTCTCGCTGCGCCCCGAAGCCACCGCCTCCGTCTGCCGCGCCTATATCGAGCACAACATGCAGCAACTCCCCCAGCCGCAGAAGCTCTACTACATCGGCGCCGATGTTCCGCCGCGAACGCCCGCAAAAAGGCCGCTACCGCCAGTTCTACCAAATCGGCGCGGAAGTCTTGGGTGGCGTCGACGCTCCCGCCATCGACGCTGAAGTCATCGAAATGGTGATGACCTTCTTCGACCGCCTGAAGCTTCCCGGCGTTCACCTCGAAATCAATTCCATCGGCCATGCTGCCGACAACTGCCGCCGCGGCTACGTTGCGCTCCTCAAATCCGAACTCGAAAAGGTAAAAGACAAACTCGGCGCCGACTCCCAGCGCCGCATCGAAACGAATCCGCTGCGCGTTCTCGATTCCAAACTCGAACATGAGCAACCCATCATCGCCACGCTGCCCAAAATCGCCGATCACCTCTGCGACGATTGCAAGACGCACTACGCCGCCGTGAAACGCGAACTCGAACTCCGCGGCGTTTTTTTCAAGGAAAATTGGCGCCTTGTCCGCGGCCTCGACTATTACATGCGCACCACATTCGAAATCACCGCGCAGGGCCTCGGCTCGCAAAACGCCGTCTGTGGCGGCGGCCGCTACGACGGTCTCGTCGAACTGCTTGGCGGCCCGCCCACCAAAGGCATCGGTTTCGCGATCGGCGAAGACCGCTTGATCCTCTCCTTGCAGGAAGCGAAGGCTTCTTCACTGGCCACTGGTCACCGGCCACCGTCGGTCTACATCGCCTGGATGGGCGCAAACGCCTATGCCACCGCCGTCCGCGCCGCAAAAGATCTCCGCGCCGCCGGCGTCCGCGTCGAGCTGCCGCCCGTCGAACAAAAATTCGGCAAAGCCCTCGAGCGCGCCAGCAAGCTAGGCGCGCAATTCGCCCTCATTCTCGGCGATAATGAAGTAGCCGAAGGCACGTGGACGCTGAAAACGCTGGCCGACGGCACGCAGCAGAAATTCACCGAACCGCACCTGTTCGACTTTCTCAAGAAGTTGTAGGAGCGGGACTTTAGACCGGCGTTTTTGAGTTTTGCATTTGTAGAGCCGTCCCTTCCGCCGGTTTTTGTGTCCCGGGCGTTTCTAGGGGGAAGGGCGGCATATTCGCTGCAAATTGAAAGCGCAAACTGATCGTTAACCACGAAAGGGAACCGGACCGTGCTCGATTTTCTCGGCAACCTAAAACGAACCCACTACTGCGGCGCCCTCCGCGCCACCGACGCCGACCGCGACGCCATCGTCATGGGTTGGGTCCATCGTCGCCGCGACCTCGGCAATTTGCTTTTCCTCGACATCCGCGACCGCACCGGAATCGTCCAGGTTGTCTTCAACAAGGAGACGCAGCCCGAAGCGCACGCCAAAGCCGAACACGTGCGCAGCGAATACGTCGTCGCCATCGAAGGCAAAGTCATCAAGCGCGAGAAAGCGAACCCGGAAATCGCCACCGGCGAAGTCGAACTGATCGCCGCAAAACTGCACATCCTGAACAACGCAAAGACGCCGCCGTTTCAGATCGAGCAGGAAACCAACGCCGCCGAAGAAACGCGCCTGCGTTATCGCTATCTCGACTTGCGCCGCCCCAAGCCGCACAACAATCTCGTGCTGCGCCACAAAATCATTATCGAAATTCGCCGCACCATGGACGAAATGGGCTTCATCGAAGTCGAAACGCCCATGCTCACCCGCTCCACGCCCGAAGGCGCGCGCGACTATCTCGTTCCCAGCCGCGTACATCACGGCCAGTTTTATGCGCTGCCGCAGTCTCCGCAGATCTTCAAACAAATTCTGATGATCGGCGGCCTCGACCGCTACTTCCAGATCGTCAAATGTTTTCGCGACGAAGACCTGCGCGCCGATCGCCAGCCCGAATTCACGCAGCTCGACCTCGAAATGTCCTTTCCGCGCCAGGAAGATATTTTCGGCGTCATCGAAAAAGTGATGGTCAACGCGTGCGCCGTCGCCGGTATCAAAGCCACCGCGCCGTTTCCGCACATGCTCTACAAGGACTGCATCCGCAAATACGGCAGCGACAAGCCGGACTTGCGCTTCGGCATGGAGCTTCACGAAGTCACAGATTGCTTCCCGGACGAAGCGAAAGCCAAATTGCAGATCGAAGGCAGCGTCTTCGCGCTCGCCGCTCCCGGTGGAGCAAGCTATTCGCGCAAGCAACTCGACGAACTAACCGAAAAGGCAAAATCCCTCGGCGCCCGCGGAGCCTATTTCGTAAAGCTCGCTGCCCGAAGGCACGACTTCCACCGTCGAAAAACTCATCGGCGCGGAAAATGTAAAAAAACTTGCCGAAGCCATGCGGCGCAAGACCCGGCGACCTCGTCGTCGCCGTCTCCGCCAAAGAACAAATCAAAGGTACCGAAGCCGCCGCGCTCATCGCCGGTCAAGTCCGCCTCCAACTCGGCGAAGCCCTCGGGGTCATTGACAAGACCCAGTGGAAATTTCTCTGGCTCACCGGCTTCCCGCTTTTCGAATGGAGCGAAGCCGACAAAACCTGGGTCAGCGCGCAGCATCCCTTCACCGGAATCGTGGACGAAGACCTCGAAAAACTCGAATCCGCCCCATGGGAAGTCCGTTCGAAAGGTTACGACCTGGTCCTCAACGGCTACGAACTCGGCTCCGGCAGCATTCGAATTCATCGCCAGGACATTCAGGAGCGCCTGTTCAAGGCGCTCGGCCTGAGCGAAGAACAGCTCCGCCGCCGCTTCGGATTTTTCCTCGACGCGCTCACCTATGGCACGCCGCCGCACGGCGGCATCGCGCTCGGCATCGACCGCGTCGTCATGCTCCTCGCCGGCGAAAATTCCATCCGCGAAGTCATCGCCTTCGCCAAAACCACCAAAGCCCAGGATTTGATGGCAGAATCGCCCAGCGAAGTCGACACCGTCCAGCTCGACCAGCTCGGCATCGCCATCAAGCCAGCCGAAAAATGAATGAGCCGCATTCGCATACTGCCGGAAGCCGTCGCCAATAAGATCGCCGCCGGCGAAGTTGTCGAACGTCCCGCTTCCGTCGTGAAAGAACTACTCGAAAACGCGCTCGATGCCGGCGCGAAGACCATTCGCATCGAAACCGAAGCCGGCGGCCGCCGCATGATTCGCGTAATTGATGACGGCCACGGCATGACGCACGACGACGCGCTTCTCGCGTTCGAACGCCACGCCACCAGCAAACTCCGCTCCGCCGACGATCTTGCTCTCCATCGCCACGCTCGGCTTTCGCGGCGAAGCGCTCCCCACGATCGCGGCCGTTTCGCGCCTGCTGCTTGAAACGCGCGACGCCGCCGAAGCCGAAGGCACGCGCGTTGAATTCGCCGGCGGCAAACTCGTCAGCGTAAAACCCGCCGGCCTTCCCGCTGGCACGACCATCAGCGTCGCCGATCTTTTTTACTCCGTCCCCGCCCGCCGCAAATTTCTGAAATCAGACACGACCGAACTCGGCCACATCGCTTCGCTCGTCACGCACTACGCCCTCGCCAATCCCGACAAACAATTCGTCCTCACCACGCCCACCCAGACGATCATCGATTGCCCGCCCGCCGAAAAACTCGCCGACCGCGTCTATCAACTTTTCGGCCGCCAGGCGCTCGACGAACTCGTCGAAATTCCTCCCGCCTCCGCGCCGTTTCGCGCCGCCATCACCGAACCCGCGCTCGACCCCGAAGAAGAAAAAGCCACGCTCACCATCAGCGGATTCACCTCGCGGCCCGAAGTCCAGCGCACCAACTCGCAACGGCATCTACATCTTCGTCAACAAACGCCTCGTCCGCGACAGACTGATCCTGCACGCCATTCACGAGGCCTACCGCAACATTCATCCGCACGCCGTTTCTCCCGCAACATTGCTCTTCCTTGAAATGCCCTACGACGAAGTCGACGTCAACGTTCATCCCACAAAAATCGAAGTCCGCTTCCGCCGCTCGCAATTCGTTCACGATTTCACGCGCGACACGATCCGCCAGGCCCTCATGACGGCGCGTTCCGTCGCCAGTTTCGCCGTGGCCGCGGGCGGCCCCCTCTGCAGTCGGAAATACCCAGCTCCCCACAAATGGGTCTGCCAGCGGCAACGCTTTTACCGGCTCCGCATCACCCCCGCTCCTGCCGAATCCGGCATTCCCCGCGCCATGATTCCCTCGATGCAAGAAATCGGCGTCGGCTCGGAGTTGGCTCCGACGGCGGCGGCTTTGATCTTGCAAACGCGCCGCTGCAACCCGTCGCGCAACGTTTCACCTTCGAATCCTCCGGCGGTTTCGGCATCATCGCCACGGCACTCGCACCCGAACCCGCACGCTCCCGCCACAACATCCGCCAACTGGGCCGCCAATTTCGCACCGCCAAGCGCCGCCGCCCCGGCTTCGCTCCCGCACCCGGACCAAATCGCCGATCTAAAACCTCTCGGGCAGGTCAGTTCGAGCTTCATCGTCGCCGTGAATGGCGACGGTCTCTGGATCGTCGATCAGCACGTCGCTCACGAACGCGTCCTGTTCGAACAGCACCTCGCCGCACGCCGCGCCGGAAAAGTAGAATCGCAGCGCATGCTTATGCCGCTCATCCTGGAACTCTCCCCGCGCCAGCTCGTCATCTTCGAAAAAATTGCGGAAGAAATGTCCGCCAACGGTTTCGAAGTCGAACCCATGGGCCCGCGCAGCGTCGCCATCCAGTCCGTTCCCGCTGGCGTCCAGGCCACCGACGCCGAAAAACTCCTCACCGAAATTCTCGACGGCCTCGACCGCGAAAACGCCGCTATTTCCATCGACACGCTTCAGGCAAAAATCGCCGCGTCAACTGCGTGCCATGCCGCCATCAAAATCAACATGCCGCTGGACCACACAAAGATGGAATGGCTTCTCGACGCGCTCGCAAAAACCGATTGCCCCATGAGCTGCCCGCACGGCCGCCCGGTGGTTTTGCGCTATTCGGTCAAGGAAATCGAACGCGCCTTTCATCGAATTTAGTTTACGGAGACACTTCGCATGAGTGACGGACAAAAAACCGCAGTCATCTTCGGCCTCGCCAACAAGCGCAGCATCGCCTGGGCCATCGCGCAAAAACTCCACGCCGATGGTTGGCGGCTTGCCATCACCTATCAAAACGAACGCCTCGAGCAGGAAGCGAAGGACCTCATCGCCGACTTTGCCCGGCTCCACAGGTTTCATGTGCGACGTCGCCAGTGACGAACAGATTGCGACACCTCTTCGCCGAACTGAAACTCCGCTACGAAGTTCTTCACGGAGTAGTTCACAGCGTCGCTTTCGCGCTGGCCGACGACTTGAAAGGCGAATTCGTCAACACTTCGCGCGAAGGCTTCCGCATCGCGCACGACATCAGCGTCTATTCGCTCGTCGCCGTCACTCGCGCCGCCGCTCCACTCATGACCGAAGGCGGAGGGGTCGTCACGCTTAGCTATTTCGGCGCCGAAAAAGTCGTTCCCAGATACAACGTCATGGGTGTTGCCAAAGCCGCGCTGGAAGCCAGCGTCCGCTATCTCGCTAGCGATCTCGGCCCGAAAAATATTCGCGTCAATGCAATTTCTGCCGGCCCGCTCAAAACTCTTGCCGCGCGCGGCATCTCCGGCCTCAGCGACATGCTGAAGGGCCACGCCGAACGCGCCCCGCTCCGCCGTAATGTCGACGCTGGCGAAGTCGGCGCCACTGCCGCCTTCCTTCTTTCGCCAGGCGGCTCCGGAATCACCGGCGAAACTATTTACGTCGATTGCGGCTACAACATCATGGGTTTCTAGCAGCGCAGGCTTGAAGTCTGTGTCTGAGGAAGATCACCAAGCCGCACGCGAAAAAACATTGGCGGACGGATGAGCTTTTGGCACAGCCATTCCTGGCTGCGCTCCTGCGAAGATGAATTACAATATTTGCGCAAATCCATGACGGACCAAACCGCATCTACAAGCACCTGTTTGCAATCCGCTCCGCGCAAACTCACCATTGCCATCGACGGTCCCGCCGGCTCCGGCAAAAGCAGCGTCGCGCAGCGTATCGCGCAAATCCTCGGCTATCTCTATCTCGACAGCGGCGCCATGTACCGTGCCCTCGCGCTCAAGGCCTTGCAAAACAACGGCCTCGCGCTTTCTTCCCACGCCGAACTTGAAGCAATGGCTGCCGATACCCACATCGAACTCAAGCCCACCCCGCCGCATCTCGTCGCGGAAGGCGTCAAAAATCAGGTTTTGCTCGACGGCATCGACGTCACCCAAGCCATTCGCACTCCAGAAGTTGCCCAAGCCGCTTCGCAAGTTGCCACTATCGCAAAAGTCCGAGAACTTCTCGTTCGCGAACAGCAGAACGCCGGCGCAGGAGGCGGAGTCGTCATGGAAGGCCGCGACATCGGCACCGTCGTTTTCCCCAACGCCGAACTCAAGATTTTCCTCGAAGCTTCACCCGAAACCCGCGCCGAGCGCCGCTGGAAAGAACACGAAGAAAAGGGCGACCACCTCACGCTTGCGCAAGTCTTAGACGAAGTCCGCGAACGCGACAAGCGCGACCGCGAACGTAAAGTTTCTCCGCTCGTTCGCGCAAACGACGCCGTCCTCGTCGACAATACTGCGATGGACATTGAGGAAACCGCGCGCCTCATCGTCATGCTCGCACACGAACGCGAAAGGGAATTGGCCAAAGCAGCCGGGAGGAAATCGTAATGCGCAAAATCTCTGATCTTGCTGTTCGCAGTCGCGGGGGGATTCCTCATGTCTCCGTCGGGAATAGCTCGCGCAATCGCCCACACACTTCCCAAATGGAAACAAAGAAAAGTTTCCGCGCCTATCTCGACGCCGATTGGCATCGCTGGCTGTCCGAATATCCGGAACTCGCCACAGGCGTCGGCGAACGCTCCTTCAATCGCACGTGGTCGGACGATTCTCCCGAAGGCATCGAAGCCCGCCGCACTCATCTCCACGAAAGCCTCGCAGCACTCAAGAAAATCGATCGCGCCGCCCTCCCCGCATCCGAGCAAGTAAACTACGACCTCTACCTCGATCTTCTCCAATCCTCCGAAGAAGGCCTTCAATACGGCGACGATCCCATGCCGTTCCGCCAGGTCGTTCCCGGAAGTGTCTGGATGCCGCTCAACCAAATGGGAGGCATTCCGCAGGGCGCTGCCGAAACGCTCGCCAGCATGCCCCGGGAAACCGTCGCCGATTATGAAGACATCCTCGCGCGTCTCGAAGCCCTGCCCAAATCTTTCGACCAAAATCTCGCCCTTCTCAAAGACGGCCTGAAGCGCGGCTACTCGCAGCCAAAAATCATCATGCGCGATGTGCCCAAGCAGATCGCCGACCTTGCCACAACCGATCCCGCAAAAAGCGCTCTGCTCGATCCCTTCAAGCAATTTCCGGACAGCCATTCCGCAATCCGAACGCACACGCCTGAAGCTTCGCGCAGAACGAGATCTACACAAAATCCATTCTCCCGGCCACCACGCGCTATCACGACTACGTCGCAAACACCTACATTCCCGCCAGCCGCGACGCGATTGCCACCGTCACGCAGCCCAACGGTGCCGCAGCTTACGCCTTTCATATTCGCTGGCAAACCACCACGAATCTCACGCCGCAACAAATCCACGAAATCGGCCTCTCCGAAGTGAAACGCATCCGCGCCGAGATGGAAAAGCTCATCGCCTCCACCGGCTTCAAAGGCTCTTTCAACGATTTCACGCAATTCCTCCGCACCGATCCGCGCTTCTATTTCGAAGAACCCGAAGATCTCGTCAACGCGTACAAAGTCATCGCGAAGTCCGTCGATCCCGGACTCGTCAAGGAATTCGGCAAACTCCCGCGCAACCAGTACGGGGTAATTCCCATTCCCGATTTCAAAGCGCCTTCGCAAACCACGGCCTACTATCAGCCCGGAGCCGCCGTTGCTGGCCGCCCGGGCTACTATTTCGTGAACACGTACAATCTGAAAGCACGCCCCAAGTGGGAGATGGAAGCGCTCTCGCTTCACGAATCCGTTCCTGGCCATCATTTGCAGATTTCCCTCGGCCAGGAACTCGAAGACACGCCCGATTTCCGCCGCCACGTCGGCTATTCCGCATTCGTCGAAGGCTGGGCGCTTTACTCGGAAAGTCTCGGCGAAGACCTCGGCCTCTACAAAGATCCCTATTCGAAATTTGGCCAGCTCACTTACGAAATGTGGCGCGCCGTGCGCCTCGTCGTGGACACCGGCATGCACTCCATGGGCTGGTCGCGCGATCAAGCGATTCAATACTTCCGCGACAACTCGGGAAAAACCGATCAGGACATCACTCGTCGAAATCGATCGCTACATCGCCTGGCCCGGTCAGGCCCTCGCCTACAAGATCGGCCAGCTCAAAATCCGCGAACTCCGCACCCTCGCCGAAAAAGAGCTCGGCCCCAAATTCGACAAACGCAAATTCCACGACGCCGTCCTTGAAAACGGCGCAATTCCCCTCAACCTCCTCGAGTCCAACATCAAAGCCTGGATTGCTTCGCAATCCCGCTGAAAGCCATCCAACAAAATCAAACACTTAGGAGGAATTCCTGGCTCGACGCTATTTTTTCAAAAAAGCGCTTGACAGTTTTTCCGTTTCCATTTACTTTGGAGTTACCTCAGTGTGTTTCTGCGTTAGCGGGATCCTCACTGAGCGTGAAAGGCAGAGATGCAAAGCGATTACGACAATAAAACCGAAACGTTTCACGGACCTGTCGGTCGCGCATTCTGCTTGCTCGCGCGACTCATAAAAACTCCGTATAAATCGTTTCTTTTCATCGTTTTCTGTCGCGGGACTTCATCCCGGGATGGTGTAGTTCACGGTATACTTCGACACGGAGTCTCCGCAAGGGGCCTCGGGTGTCGAATACCCGAGAACCGTGAACGCCAGTTCCTCCCGGATATTTTTCTCCGGCCGACCATCGGCGAAACAAAGCATGAGTTAACTGAGTAGTACTACTGGTGTGCGCGGTCGTCGGGCAATGACCGCAACCGTTCCCGCTGGAATCCGGGATGGTGCAGAGCCGAGTTATTCGTCCAGATGTGGGGTGATCCCCGCTGCTCATCGATTTTCCTCCCGGATCGATTTTGTCCGGCGCGAACCCAACCGGTCAGCGGTTCGCGCCGGGGCGGCCAGTGCTGAAAACCGCTGGCCACAAAGGTCGTGGAGGGTTTCATGAGCTCGAAGCTGGACGTGGCGTAGGACAGGGTTACTTCGCCTGTGGCGCGGGAGGTCGTGGGTTCGATTCCCACCTGACTCGAAAGAGACAGTGGCTCAGTGGCTCGAGCGCCTATAGTCCCTGGCCGTTTGTTCCCGTCCAGCAAGGTTTTGTAAATGCGCGCGACGCCAAAAAGGCGCGCCGCGGAAAGGAGGAGTAGTACGATGGCAAAACTCAACGTATGGAAGCGCTTGTTCCCGAGCGGAATTCGCGCAAGAGACTCACGAAGGAGCGGTCGCCCAGAAGGTCAGTCCGCGGCTCGAACTTCGGCGAGCCGTGCTCACTTGCCTGCTCTGGGAAGACACGTTCTACGAAAAGGGCAGCGAGATCGCCGAACGCATCGCCGATCTTGTGACCAAGAACAAGTCCGAAGACATCGCTGCGCTTGCACGTGAAGCCCGCGACAAGATGCAGCTGCGCCACGCGCCGCTCTTCCTTGTCCGCGAGCTCGCTCGCCGCAAGGGAGCAGGGCGTCTCGTGGCGGAAACGCTCGAAGCCGTCATCCAGCGCGCCGACGAACTCGCTGAGTTCGTCACGCTCTACTGGACGCCGCGCAAGCAGCCTCTTTCCGCCGGAGTAAAGCGCGGGCTCGCGCAGGCGTTCACGAAGTTTGACGCCTACCAGCTCGCGAAGTACAACCGCGACGGAATCGTAAAGCTTCGCGACGTGCTCTTTCTCAGCCACGCCAAGCCTATCAACGCCGAGCAGGCCGCTCTCTGGAAGCGTCTTGTCGAGAACACGCTCGAACCTCCCGACACGTGGGAGGTTGCTCTGTCCGCAGGGAAGGACAAGCGCGAGACCTGGGAGCGCCTGCTCAGCGAAGGAAAGCTCGGCGGAATGGCCGTGCTTCGCAATCTCCGCCTGATGCTTGCATCCGGCGTGGATCCGAAGCTCATCGCCTCGCGCCTTGAGAAGGGAATTGCCCGCGCGCTTCCGTTCCGTTTCGTGACGGCGGCGCGCCACGCGCCCAAGCTCGAGGAAGCCATCGAAAAGGCAATGCTCAAGGGCATCGCCGGTTTCGAAAAGCTTTCCGGTTCAACCGGACTGCTCGTGGACGTTTCCGGTTCGATGGACGCGGCTCTTGCTCGCAAGAGCGAGACCACGCGCATCGACGCAGCCGCGGGACTTGCGATTCTTCTCCGCGAAGTGGCCGATGAATTCGAAATCGCCACCTTCTCGGAAAAGTGTGTGACGCTCCCGGCACGCCGTGGGTTCGCTCTGCGCGACGCCATCACCGGTTCGCAGCCGCACTCTTCGACGTACCTGAAGCGTGCGCTCACCGAGCTTCGCGAGAAGCGCGGATGGGAAAAGCTCGACCGCGTGATCGTCATCACGGACGAACAGTCTCACGACGGAATCGCAACCGCCTGGACGCCTAAGGCCTATGTCGTGAACGTTGCGCCCTATCAGCACGGGCTCAGCTACGGAAACGGCTGGACGCACATTGACGGTTGGTCGGATCGCATCGTGGATTACATCGCCGCGATCGAAACGGATTCCGCCGAATAGAAAGAAGAAGCGCGCGAGTTCCGCGCGAAAAGCAAAAGCGCGGCAGGGAATCGGCCGCGAAAGAAACCGGTGCCGATTTCCTGCCGCGCTTTTTCTATTCCGGCAGGATCTTCTCTATACGCCGAAATTGCCGCTTTCTTCCGTAGCCCGCAAGGATTGGTTGTCGTGCGATGACATCGTCACTCCTCCACTCCGTTCCGCGGATTCGCGGATCGGCGGGGGTTCGGTGCTCGAGAGGGGAGCGTTCCGTTAAGGGACGCCGCTACTTCTTCTGCTTCAAGCTGGCGTGGACATCGACGCCAGAAATTCCATGTTGGACTTCGACTTCGTCAGCCGGCTCAGCAAAAGCTCCATCGCTTCCACCGTCGAAAGCGGGCTCAGAACCTTGCGCAGGACCCACACGCGGCTCAGTTCATCGGCCGGCAGCAGCAACTCGTCCTTACGCGTACCCGAGCGCTGAATATCGATCGCCGGGAATACGCGCTTATCCGACAAGCGACGGTCCAGGTTGATTTCCATGTTGCCGGTGCCTTTGAACTCTTCAAAGATCACGTCGTCCATGCGGCTGCCGGTGTCCACAAGCGCCGTCGCGATGATGGTCAGCGAGCCGCCTTCTTCCACGTTCCGCGCCGCGGCAAAGAATCGCCGCGGCCGCTGCAAAGCGTTGGCATCAATACCGCCCGAGAGCACTTTGCCCGATGGCGGCGTGACGGCGTTGTAGGCGCGCGCCAGACGCGTGACCGAGTCGAGCAGCACCACCACGTCGCGCTTGTGTTCCACCAGCCGCTTGGCCTTTTCCAGAACCATTTCCGCCACTTGAATGTGCCGTTGCGGCGCTTCGTCGAACGTCGAGCTGATCACTTCGCCCTTCACCGTGCGCTGCATGTCCGTGACTTCTTCCGGCCGCTCGTCGATCAGCAGCACGATCAGCGCGACTTCCGGATGATTGGTGGTAATCGAATTGGCGATGGACTGCAGCATCATGGTCTTGCCGGTGCGCGGCGGCGCAACGATCAATCCGCGCTGCCCTTTGCCGACAGGGCAGAGCAGATCCAGCACGCGCCCCGTCATGTTTTCTTTGGTCGTTTCCATCTTCAGGCGGCCCTGCGGATAGAGCGGCGTCAGGTTGTCGAAGAAAATCTTGTTGCGCGCGACTTCCGGATCTTCAAAATTGACCGCTTCCACTTTGATCAGCGCGAAATAGCGCTCGCCATCCTTCGGCGGCCGCACCTGCCCGGAGACCGTATCGCCCGTGCGCAAATCGAACTTGCGAATCTGCGACGGCGACACGTAGATGTCGTCCGGGCCGGGCAAATAGTTGTATTCCGGCGCGCGCAGGAAGCCGAATCCGTCGGGCAGGCATTCCAGCACTCCTTCTGAAAAGATCAGCCCGCTCTTTTCCGTCTGCGCGCGCAGGATCTGGAAGATCAACTCCTGCTTGCGCATGCCGCTCGCGCCGGGAATATTCAGTTCCTTGGCGATTTTCGCCAGGTCGGTGATGTTCTTTTCTTTGAGTTCGGCAAGGCTGATACTCATTTGGTTATTATTCTCTGCTGTTTCTTTCGCCATATGTCCTTAACTTCGGTTTCGTGGAATTGTTCCTGATTTTGGATTGCACGGGATGGATGCACCGCGCTGGCAGTCCAGGGAAGGACCGGCCAGGAGGGGCACAGACTGAACTAAGCCCAACCGCACTCAGCGACCGTGCTTTGACTTCGTGCAGCGGTTCACCCCCAGAAACGCGAACCACTCCTGCACTTCGCTGCTTTTAGTTGGTCAAACTCGTGTCTTTCTCGGCGCCGGCCACGAACGGTTCGGCTACGGGCGCAACCTCGGCGTGCTCTGCAGGAACGATCGGCCGTTCCAGCGCAATCTGCAGCACTTCATCCATGGTCTCTACAAAATGAACTGTGAGACTGGAGAGGATCTCCTGCGGGATGTCCGCCAGGTCCTTCTCATTGTCCTTCGGAAGCAGCACCGTACGCAAGCCCATTCGGTGAGCCGCCAGCAATTTTTCCTTCAGCCCGCCGATGGGCAAAACCTTGCCTCGCAGCGTGATTTCGCCGGTCATGGCCACGTCGCAGCGCACGGGAATCCTCGTCAGCGCGCTGACGATCGAGGTGCAAATCGTGATGCCTGCCGAAGGCCCGTCCTTCGGAATCGCGCCTTCCGGCACGTGCACGTGAATGTCGATGTTGCGGTAGAAATCCTTCGGCAAGCCCAGTTGCCCGGACTTGAGCGAATGTAGCTCATCGCCGCCTGCGCCGATTCCTGCATCACGTCGCCGAGTTTGCCGGTCAGCGTCAGCCGGCCCTTGCCTTCCATGATCGCTGCTTCGGTCACGAGCACCGAGCCGCCCACTTCCGTCCACGCCAGGCCGGTCGTCAGGCCGATCTCGTTGTGCTTTTCCAGCCAGAATTCGCGGTACTTCAGAATGCCCAGGAAGTCGTTGACGTTCGCCGCGGTGATTTCCGCCTTTGCGACCTTGTCCGTCACCACCTTGCGCGCCATCTTGCGCGCGATGTTCTGAATTTCGCGCTCCAGGTTGCGCACGCCCGCTTCATGCGTGTAGTGCCGGATGATGTGCAGCAAGCCCTCGTCCGTAAAGCGTCAGGTTTTCTTCCTTCAGGCCCGTCGCTTCCCGCGCGCGCTTCACCAGGAAACCGCTTGGCGATCTCGAGCTTTTCTTTTTCCGTGTAGCCGGGAATCCGCAGAATCTCCATGCGATCCTGCAGCGGCTGCGGAATCGTGTGCAGCACGTTGGCCGTGCAGACGAACATCACCTTCGAAAGATCGTATTCCACGTCCAGATAGTGGTCGGTGAAGGCGTGATTCAGTTCCGGATCGAGCACTTCCATCAGCGCCGCCGAAGGATCGCCGCGGAAGTCCGTGGACATCTTGTCCACTTCATCCAGCACGAAAATCGGATTCGCCGTGCCGGCCTTCTTCATCATCTGGATGATCTGGCCGGGCAGGGCGCCGATGTAGGTGCGCCGGTGGCCGCGAATTTCCGCTTCATCGCGCACGCCGCCCAGCGATACGCGCACAAACTTGCGTCCCGTGGCGTGGCCGATGGACATCGCCAGCGAAGTCTTGCCGACGCCCGGAGGCCCGACAAAGCAGAGAATCGAGCCCTTCGGATTCTTCACCAGTTGCCGCACCGCAAGGAATTCCAGAATGCGGTCCTTGACCTTCTCCAGACCGTAGTGTTCCTTGTTCAGAATCTTTTCGGCGGCATTGATGTCGCGAATTTCTTTCGAATTCTTCTTCCAGGGCACCGCCAGCAGCCAATCCAGATAATTCCGGCTGACCGTCGATTCCGCGGACATCGGCGGCATCAATTCCAGCCGCTTCAGTTCCGGCGTGGCCTTTTCATGAACTTCTTTCGGCATTCCCGCCGCTTCGATTTTCTTTTTCAGCTCGTCGAGTTCGCTCTTTTCGCCGCGGCCCAGCTCTTTCTGAATGGCTTTCAGTTTTTCGTTGAGGTAATACTCTTTTTGCGCCCGCTCCATCTGCCGCTTCACGCGCGTATTGATGTTGCGGTCCACGTTCAGCTTTTCGAGTTCGATTTCCAGAATGTCGCCGATGCGGTTCAGCCGCTCGAGCGGATCCACGGTTTCCAGCAAATCCTGCTTTTCGTCCACGGGGAGCTGCAGGTTGGCCGCAATCGTGTCGGAAAGCCGCGCCGGATCGTCCACGCGCGCGGCCGCAATCATGGTGTCGTAATTCAGGCTCTGCGAAAGCTTGATGAACTGCTCGTACAGACCGGTCGTCTTTTCGACAACTTGCTCCACCTGCGGCGAAGGCTCAATCTTTGCGCTCAGCAGCCGCACCGTCGCGCGGAAAAATCCTTCTTCCGTGCAATCGAAACCGCCCGCGCGCGCTCCACGCCTTCCACCAGAACCTTGATATTGCCGTCCGGCAGCTTCACGCTCTGCACGATGTTGGCAAGCGTTCCGACGGCGTAAATTTCTTCTGGCTTGGGGTCGTCCACCGAAGCGTCGTGCTGCGTGGAAAGAAAAATCTTCTTGTCGCCCGCCAGCGCCTCTTCCAGCGCGCGCACGCTCGCTTCGCGTCCCACGATGAACGGCGTCATCTGCTGCGGGAAAATGACCATGTCCCGCACCGGCATCATCGGCACGCGCTTCATTTCCTGTTTTTCGCGGTTGAACATTCAGGCCCCTGAACTGCCCGCCCAGCCCGGCTGAGAATCCGTTAGAGCCGGCGCTTCAGCCCCGGCTTTACGCCGCAACAGGCTTGAGGCCTGCGTCGAAGTGCTATCCCGCCTTCTCGAGCAAGCTCCAATTGATTTCGCGGCTGCGGACCATTTCCGCGGTCACCACGAAATTCGCGCACCTTGCGCTGCTGCATCGGAAGGTGGTACATCAGTTCCAGCATCAGATCTTCCAGAATCATCCGCAGGCCGCGCGCGCCCACTTTGCGCTGCAGCGCCAATTCCGCCACGGTTTCGAGTCGCATCGTCGGTAAACCGCAGCCGCACATTTTCAAACTCAAACAGCCGCTGGTATTGCTTCAGCAGCGCGTTTTTCGGCTCGGTCAAAATCTTCACCAGCGCGGCCTTGTCCAGGTCGCTCATCACGCCCGCGACGGGCAAGCGGCCCACAAATTCCGGAATCAATCCGTAGCGGATCAAATCGGTCGGCTGCACCTGCTCGAGCAGTTCGTGTTGCGCCGCTGTGCCGAGCTCGGTGCGCGTCGGTATGGAAGCCCAGCGAGCGCTTGCCGACGCGCTTCTCGATAATCTTTTCCAGGCCGACAAACGCTCCGCCGCAAATGAACAGGATGTTCGTCGTATCCACCGGCGTAAATTCCTGGTGCGGATGCTTGCGTCCGCCCTGCGGCGGCACGTTGGCGACCGTGCCTTCCAGAATCTTCAGCAGCGCCTGCTGCACGCCTTCGCCGGAAACATCGCGCGTGATCGAAGGGTTCTCGTCCTTCTTCGCAATCTTGTCGATCTCGTCGATATAGATGATGCCTTGCTGCGCCTTCTGCACGTCGCCGTCGGCGGCCTGCAGCAGCTTCAAAATAATATTTTCCACGTCTTCGCCGACGTATCCCGCTTCGGTCAGCGTCGTGGCATCCACGATCGCGAAGGGAACATCCAGCATGCGCGAAAGCGTCTGCGCCAGAAGCGTCTTGCCGGTGCCGGTCGGCCCGATCAGCAGAATGTTGGACTTGCTCAAGTCCACGTCGCCCGGCTGCTTGTTCAGGAAAATCCGCTTGTAGTGGTTGTAGACGGCGACGGCCAGTTTCTTCTTCGTCCGGTCCTGCCCGATCACATAGCCGTCGAGGAACTGCTTGATCTCCGGCGGGCGGGGAAGCCGTTTTGTTGGCGAAGTCGCCTGTTCGCGCTTTTCGTCTTCCAGAATCGTCTGGCAAACGCTCACGCATTCGTTGCAGATATACGCGCGCGGGTAGTCCGAAGGCGAGCTGATCAGCTTTTCGACTTGCTCCTGCGTTTTATGGCAGAAGGAACAGCGCAACGGTTCGTCTGTGCTGTACTTTTTCACTGGTGTGAGGGCCTCGCCTCCGCTGGGCTTGCGGCGGAGTCTACTATCTCATTCTAGGCCGAAACTTTCCCTGTGCCAAACTCCAAAACCTGAAGCACTACTAACTGTTTGGAACGCTAAAACCAGACTACTTTTCCCGTAAATCCCGCGGGAAGCGCCCTTACTGGTGCTTGTAAATAATTTCGTCGATCATCCCGTATTCCTTGGCCTGCTCGGGATTCATGATGAAGTCGCGCTCGACGTCCTTCTCGATCTTGTCCACGGACTGTCCACTGTGCTTTGCGATAATCTGATTGATCGTCGTGCGCATCCGCAAAATCTCTTTTGCGTGCAAATCGATGTCGGTCGCCTGTCCACCAAGCCCGGACATCCACGGCTGGTGAATCAGGATGCGCGCGTTCGGAAGCGCAAAGCGCTTCTTCGGCGCGCCGCCGGCAAGCAGAACCGCCGCGATCGAAGCCGCCTGGCCGACGCAAGTCGTGACCACGTCCGGCTTCACGAACTGCATGGTGTCGTAGATCGCGAATCCCGCCGTGATCGAGCCGCCCGGCGAGTTGATGTAGAGCTGAATATCTTTTTCCGGATCTTCCGCCTGCAAAAACAGCATCTGCGCGGTGGCCAGGTTGGCGACGTGGTCGTCAATCGGCGTCCCGATAAAGATAATGTGCTCTTTCAGAAGCCGGGAATAAATGTCGTACGCGCGCTCGCCGCGGCTCGTCTGTTCCACCACCATCGGAACGAGCGTTGTAGCGCGATAATCTGGGTCTTCGTAGTTTTTCATTGTTTGTTTGGTTGTTCTTGGACGCGCTCGCAGGTGCACTCGTGGTTACTTTCCTGCTGCTGCGGCCGCCGTTCGGATCTTGGCATTCTGCGCGAGCCAGTCGAGAGTTTTATCACTCCGCAGCTTGGCTTTCATCCTATCCAGCGCTCCCTGCTTTGTCAAACGAGCGCGAATCGCGTCTACCGATTCGCCACTATGGCTCGCCGCAGTGTTCCAGCTCGTGGTTCACTTCTTCTTCCGTCACGTCGATGTTTTCCGTGGACGCAATGCGGTCCACAATCAATTCCGCCTTCACGTCATCCTTGGCGCGCTCTTCCTGGCGGTTCCGCAGCGCCACCCAGTCCACATTCACCGCGCGCGGATCGACGCCTTGCTGCGCCAGCGACCGCACCACGCGCTCCAGCCGCGCATCCATCTGATGCTCGACCAGCGATTCGGGAACGGGGAAGTCGTTCAGCTTCACCAGCTCCGCGATGATCTTTTCGCGCTGCAGATCCTTTTGACGGTGATCCCGCTCGTGCTCCAGGCTTTCCTTGATCTTCGTCTTCAATTCGTCAAGGGAAGTCGCATCGCTCACGTCTTTCGCGAATTCATCATTCAATTCGGGCAGTTTCTTGGTTTTGATGCCAAGAACGTCCGTTGCGTATTGAAATTTCTTGCCTGCCAGTTTCGGGTCCGGATAATCCTTCGGATAGTCCACGTCAAAATCCTTGTGGTCGCCGATATTCGCGCCCCGCAGATTTTCGTTGAACGGCTCCATCGTCTCTTCCGCGCCAACATGGCACAGCACGCTGTCGGCTTGCAGCGGTTCGCCGCCGCCTTCCGGGGTGCCGATCAATTTCAATTGCACAAAGTCGCCGTCCTCGACGGCGCGGCCTTCGACGGGCGTAAATGCCGCCGCGCGCTCGCGCGTTTCTTCGAGCGCTTTCGTCGACGTCTTCGTCCGTGATGTCCATCGCGGGCATTTCGATTTCAAGATTCTTGTAATCGCCCAGTTCAAATTCCGGCAAAACTTCAAACACCGCGCGGAATTTCACCGGCTGGCCGTCGGTGAAGTCGAGTTTGTCCACTTGCGGCTGCGAAACCGGCGTCAGCTTCTGTTCTGCGACTGCTTTTTCCACGGTCTCCGGAACCAGCGATTGCAGCACTTCGCCCTTGATGTCTTCCGCAAAGCGCTTCTTGATCAGCGTGATCGGCGCTTTTCCCGGACGGAATCCCGGCACGCGCGCCACGCGCATCAATTCCTTCGCCACTTTTTCCGTTGCTTTCGATACTTCTTCCGCGGGAATTTCCAGTTCCAGTTCGCGGCGGCAAGTTGCTTCGGCCATGCTGCTTCCTCTTTTCTCGGTTTCAGTTTGACTTGTTTCGGATCAGGGCCAACGAGGCAAGACCGGCGAGCGTTCACCCTGCAACTCGAAACTCCAGTATAAGTTACGCGCAAAAAGCCGTCAATTCAGCGCGCCCTCTCAAAGCGCAGCTTCCGTCCGCGGCTCGAAAGGGAAAACGGTCATTCAAAGATCACCGTGCGGTTTCCGTGAAGCAAGATGCGATTGTCGATGTGCCAGCGGACCGCGCGCGAAAGAACGAGCTTTTCCAAATCTCTTCCTTTTTCGACAAGATCCTCGAGCGCATCGCGGTGCGAAATTCGCGTGACGCCTTGCTCAATGATTGGGCCATCGTCCAAAACTTCGGTCACGTAATGCGCCGTCGCCCCAATCAATTTCACGCCGCGTTCGTAGGCCTGAAGATGCGGCTTGCCTCCGATAAACGCCGGCAAAAAAGAGTGATGAATGTTGATGATCCTTTGCGGATAGCGCGCGATGAAGTCCGGCGAAAGAATTTGCATGTAGCGAGCCAGAACAATCAAATCGATTTGGTGATGCTCGATGAGTTCGCGCTGCCGCTGCTCCGCGTCGCTTTTGTTTTCCTTCGTCACCGGAATTAGGTGATAGGGAATTGCGTGAAAATCCGCGTGGCGTTGCGCGTCCGGATGATTGCTCACGATTAAGGGAATTTCACATTTCAGTTCGCCGTTGCGCTGCCGATATAAGATATCAGCGAGGCAGTGGTCGTACTTCGAGACGAAAATCGCGACGCGGAGCCTGTAGAGCGATCTCGGCAACCCGCCAAGTCATGCCGAATTTGGCTGCAATTGGCGCAAACTTCGCGCTGAACTCGGGAAGCGGCAGCTGGAAATCGGAAAGATCCCACTCGACTCGCGCGAAATAGAAGGAGTCTTCACTCGATTGGTGCTGCTCGAAATGCAGGATGTTTCCGTTGTTTCGGTAAATAAAATCAGCGATTGCCGCGTCCAGGCCTTTTTGATCGCGGCACTGCACCAGCAGTACGGCGCTTGATTTCACGCTTGGTCCTCAGTCTGCCGCGGCGGAATGGCCGAGGGCTTTGGTCATATCTGCGTGGAGCAAACGGTGAAAGAGGTGTTCGCCGGCTTCGCGGCGGACGGAAAGGCGTCCGGCGACGTAGGCGCGGGAACCGAGGCCACGCTGGACGGAGTCGCAAATGGCTTCGTCTTCTTCCTGAACTTTTTCGCTGACTTTTACGCTGGCCTGGTTTTTCTTCTCCGCTTTCTTGCTGACGTCGGAAAAGTAGTAGTCGAACACGACGGCGCATTTATCCACGGCCAGAGGAATGACGAGATTCGTGTCCATGACGCCTTCATACGCGTTAATCATGAAATTCGGATAGATCCAGAGATAGAACGCGCGGCCTTGGCGCGTGGCGGCGACGTCTTTTTTCGATTTTGAATCGGAGCTGAGCGGGCTCGATTGCAGGCAGGAGCGTTCGAAGTTTTCGATGGTGTAGCTGGTGTATTCGATGACGCTGCTAAGGCCTTTGTGGGCGTGAGGAACGTGATATCCACCGTCCAAATAATTGTCGACATAAACTTTCCAGTTGCATTGCAGCGTGTAAACGCGCCGGTCGAAGAATTTGAGTTTCTTTGTGAGTTGCAACGGCGCGACGAGTTCGGGAACTTTGCCAAGGAAATTCTGCAGCGAACCGGCTTTGCCGTCGAGATTGACGTAGACGAAATTCTCCCAGGTGTCCACGGCGATGGGCACGAGTCCATTTTTCGCGCGATCGAAATCGCACACACCTTCAAACTCAACCATTCCTTTAAGAGCGCCGTCGTTGCCGTAAGTCCATCCGTGATAAGGGCAGCGGAAATTTTTGGCGCAGCCCTGCGCTTCCCTAACCACGGCTGCGGCGTGATGGCGGCACACATTGTAAAACGCGCGTAACAACGCCGTCGTCGCCGCGCGCGACAACGATGGGTTCACCGGCAAGATCGGCGGTGAAAAAATCCCCTTTGTTTTGCACCTGATCGGCGCGGCCAGCGACTTGCCATGTGTTTGCGAAAACGGATTGCTGTTCGAGACGGGCGATGCCGGGATCGAAGTACCAGGGCGAGGGGATGGTCCAGGCTTTTTCGAGCGGGTCGCTGGGGTTATAGAGCTTAAGAAGGGAAGAGACGCTGCGTTCCATGACTGCTCCTCGACTGGGCAAGCGGATGAGTGCGCCTTCTTTTTATCATGAAATGAAGGGAGAATGCATGTAGGGCATACGGCCTGTTGATTTCCATAACTCCGAGCAGTTCGCAAGCTCTGGGAATCGCACGACTTCACGCTTAAAGTGGATTCCACTTAATAAAAGGGGCGGGTTCAAGGGCAAAAACGCCAAGACGAAGCCGTCTGCACCCATGTTTAGAATGACCTGGCTTGGTGAGCCGCATCGGGAAGGAACGAAGAGAAAATGACCAGGAAAAGCCTTGTTGGCTTGCTGGCGATTACAGTTCTGGCGGCGGGGCCAAGTCCACCTGCTCCGCTCGATCCCGCGAAGCCTTCCCCGCGTTGGCACGATTGATGAGCGCTTTCAGTCTTACAACATTGAGATGGTGGAAGTGACCGGCGGAAGATTCTGGAAGCCGTATGCGAGCAAGGCGGAAAGCGAAGGATACGGACAAGAATCAGCCCGGCGGGAATGGATCCATCGCTTTATGAATACCGAGCGCCGATTGATCTTTCAAATGCGCGTTTGCGCAAGCTGGCCGCGGCTTTGGGGCCGGCTTACGTGCGAGTGAGCGGAACTTGGGCGAATTCAACCTACTTTTACAATTCGGATGAGGCAGCGCCGGCTGCGCCTCCCGACGGATTCAAAGGAGTGCTCACGCGCAAGGAATGGAAAGGGGTTGTGGATTTTTCGCGCGCGACGGATGCGAAAATTGTCACTTCTTTTTCGGTTAGCGCGGGAACGCGGGACGCTGCAGGCGTGTGGACTTCCGGAGCAGGCGCGGCAGTTCGTTGCCTATACGAAATCCGTTGGCGGGAGTATTGCGGCGGCGGAATACATGAACGAGCCGACGTTTGCGGAGATTGGCGGCGCGCCGAAGGGATATGACGCGGCGGCTTTTGGCAAGGATTTGCAATGTGTTTCGTGCCTTTGTGAAACGAGTCCGCTCCCAAGATGTTGGTTCTTGGTCCGGGCGGAGTTGGCGAAGGCGCAATGCTGGCGCCTGGTTCCATGCATTTGGTTTCAACCGAAAGCATCCTCGGCGTGACCGGATCCGTGTACGACGCTTTCTCCTATCACTCTTATGGAGGAGTTTCGAGCCGATGCGGCGGCGGGAGCGCACCGGCAAACACCACCGCGGAAGCGGCGCTTTCCGAAGAGTGGCTAGCGAGGTCTGAAAAAATCGAGCAGTTTTACGGGGCGCTACGCGATCGGTTCGCGCCCGGAAAACCGATTTGGCTTACGGAGACGGCGCAGGCGGCTTGCGGCGGAGACCGTTGGGCTTCGACTTTTATCGAAAGCTTTTCGCTATTTGAATCAGCTGGGAGTTTTGGCGAAACGCGGCGTGCAGGTTCACATGCACAACACGCTGGCGGCGAGCGACTACGGATTGATCGATGAAAAGACTTTCGAGCCGCGGCCTAACTATTGGGCTGCGCTTTTCTGGCGGAAGCTGATGGGGACGACGGTGCTTGATGCCGGGAATCGCCTGTGCCGAGCCTGCATGTGTACGCGCATTGCCTGCGCGGCCGGCCCGGCGGCGTCGCGCTGCTGGCTATCAATACGGATCGCGCAGAAGCACATTCGCTTGAAGTTCGCGGCGGCTTCAGAGCGATACACCTTCACGGCGCAAGATTTGATGAGTCAGCAGATTCAATTAAATGGAAGTGAGCTCAAACTGGGCGACAGCGAAGCTTTGCCTGAGTTGACCGGAGCGCCGGCGCCCGCTGGGAAAATCACGTTTGCGCCTGCCAGCATTACGTTCCTCGCCTTGCCGAGCGCACAAAACGCGAGTTGCCAGCCGTAGTCGCAAGGCGTCCCATAGCCAAGAAAACTCGTGAGAAACAAAAAAGACTTGCAGGGTTAAGTGTGTTAGTGTACTAATACAGTATGCAACAGGCTGAAGACGCTCCGAAAAGCGATCGCGAGCGCTAAGGGTTCGGAAAAGCCTGACCTGCAAACAACTTTAAGGAGAACAAACATGAAGTCTCTTCGTTTGATGGTGCCCGCGGTTGTGATACTCGCGCTGGCGATGGTGGCTTTTGGGCAATCGGTAGCGCCAAAGACCGACGCGCAGAAATCGTTTGAAGCCATGAAGGAGCTGGCGGGGAACTGGGAGGGTAAGGTGACAGTGGCCGAGCACTCAGAAATGAACAACATGGGCGGACATGTTTCGTTCCGCGTAACGTCGATGGGCAATGCGCTCGTCCACGAGATGCAGGGCGAAGGGCGGCCGGACCATCCGATGACCATGTTCTATCTGGAAGCGGGCGGCTCGTCTTGACGCACTATTGCGATGCCGGCAACCGGCCAAGAATGGCTGGGAAGATTTCGCCGGATGGAAAAACTGTGGAATTCGAATTCATTGACGTGGCGGGGAGTACTCAGTACGGGCACATGCATCATGCGGTGTTCACAATGATTGATGCCGATCACCACACCGAGGATTGGACATTTATGGAGCTGGGCGACAAGCCGGTTCACGCGCACATGGAATTGACGCGGGCGAAGTGACGCCTTTCTTGCCATTGCCCAGATAAGAAGGATTCCAATGAACACTGTCGCGGTTCCGATTTCACAAAACGATGTACTTTCCAGACCGGGAGCAGGCGAGCTGTCGTTATTCCGGTTGTACACGCTGCGCGTCGCCTACTTTATTATGGCGGGCGGTTTAGGCGTGTTTATCTGGCCATCCGTGATTCGGCACACGAACGGCTTTGCGATTGCACACGGAGCGCAAGTGGCGATGCTGGCAGGACTTGGCGCAGTCGCTGCCCTGGGCATTCGATATCCAGTGAAAATGCTACCCGTGTTGCTGTTCGAAATGGTTTGGAAGGCGATTTATCTAATCGCGTTTGCTTATCCGGCGTGGTCTGCGCACCAGATTACTCCAGCGATGGCGGAAGACATCAAGGCCGTTTCCATGGTCGTGATTCTACTTCCGTTGATTCCATGGCGTTATGTATTCACACAGTACGTGCTGAAGCGTGGAGAGCGATGGAAGTGAGCTGTACCTGGCAAAGTAATGCCGCTGGGTTCCCATTTGAATTTCAACTTACTTGGGTCACGACGATCAACAAAATATAGACGGGAAGCCTAGCCAGGAGCGATTGGAAACCAGGATGGACCGTGAGTGGAATGACAGCCAACCGATTTACCGTCAACTGCGAGACCGCATCGTTGCCATGATTCTTGACGGCGTGCTTAAAGATGGCGACGCGCTGCCGTCGGTTCGCAACGTGGCGGCGGAATTTCGGGTGAATCCACTCACGGTTCAGAAGGGCTATCAAGAGCTCGTGGACGAAAAGTTGGTGGAGAGCAAGCGCGGGCTGGGGATGTATATGAAGCCCGGCGCGCGGGAGTTGTTGATGAAGAGCGAGCGGGAAGGTTTCTTGAAACAAGAGTGGCCACGCGTGCGCGACAAGATAAAACGGTTGGGGCTTACCCCGGAAGATTTGCTGAATCGCAAGGCGGAAGAGGAGGAGCGCTGAACATGGCATGCATTGAAGCACGTGGACTCCGCAAAGCCTTTGGAACGACGGTGGCGGTCGACGGGATCGATCTGCGGGTAGAAGAAGGCCGCATCCTCGGAATTATCGGGCCGAATGGCGCGGGAAAGACGACGACGCTGAACGCGATTCTGGGGCTGACTCCTTATGCAGGTGAATTGAGAGTGCTTGGGCGCGATCCCTGGGCGAGCCGCGAGCAATTGATGCTCGACGCTTGTTTTATCTCGGATGTGGCGGTGCTGCCGCGATGGATTCGCGTTTCGCAGGCACTGGATTTCGTTGCCGGGGTGCATCCGCGTTTCGATCGATTGAAGGCGGAAGGATTTTTGGCGAAGACGACGATCAAGCGCACAAGCAAGGTGAGGGAATTGTCGAAGGGAATGGTGGCGCAACTCCACTTGGCGTTGGTGATGGCGATTGACGCGAGATTGCTGGTGTTGGACGAGCCGACGCTGGGATTGGACATTTTATATCGCAAGCAGTTCTACGATTCGCTGCTGAATGATTATTTCGACCGCAGCCGGACGATTGTGGTGACAACGCATCAGGTGGAAGAGATTCAGGATGTTCTGACGGACCTGATGTTCATTGACCGCGGGCGGATTGTGCTGAGCTGCAGCATGGAAGAGTTTGAGCAGCGTTATGTGGAGGTGCTGGTGAATCCGGACAAGCTGGAGTCGGCGCGGGCGCTGCGGCCGATTCATCAGCGGCAGTCTTTGGGGAGAAGCATTTTTCTGTTTGATGGGGCTGATCGGAAACAGCTTACGACTCTGGGCGAAGCGCGAACACCGAGCATTGCGGATCTGTTCGTTGCAGTGATTGGCAGGCAGGCCGGGACAGGAGGCGTGCGATGAATCCAGAAGCGAACGTCGCACAGCAAGACCTGGCGGGAGAAGTGCAAGCGGCAACAAGAACGATACCCTGGACGGAAACGCTTTACTGGTGCGTGCGTCGGGAGCTGTGGGAGCACCGCGCGATTTATATCGGGCCAGTGGCCGCGGCGGGCGTCTATTTGTCCGGATTTTTGCTTACCTTGCACCGGCTGCCTCATCAGATGCGCGATGCGTTGGCCGACCCGTCGAAGATGAAAGCGCTGGGGGCGCCGTACGAATTCGCGTCGGTAGCGGTCATGCTGGTGGCGATGATCGTAGAGATTTTCTATTGCGTGGACGCGCTCCAAGGGAGAACGCAAAGATCGCAGCATCTTGTTCTGGAAGTCGCTGCCGGTTTCCGACATGACTACGGTCCTTTCCAAAGCAAGCATTCCGTTTGTGATCTTGCCGGCGCTGGCTTACGGCGTTCTGATTGTGACCGGGTTCGTGATGCTGGTGCTGAGCAGCGCGGTGCTGACGGCAAACGGATTGAGTGCAGGGCCGCTCTGGACGCAGCTATCGCTCGCGCCAAATGCGTTTGGACTGCTCTACCACATGGTGACCGTGCACATTCTTTGGTACGCGCCGATTTATTGCTGGATGCTGCTGATTTCCGCTTGGGCGCGGCGCGCCGCACTGGTCTGGGCTATCTTGCCGCCTTTCTGTGTGGGCATGCTGGAAAAGGTGGTGTTCAACACCACGCATTTCGCCAATGGATCAGATACCGGGTGTCGGGGCGGAATGGAGAGCGGAACAAGGGGCTGGGATGATGCCGTCGAGCACATTTGACGCCGTGGCGATTCTTGGCTGACCCCGGGCTCTGGCTGGGTTGGATTGCAGCGGTGATCTTTTTGGCGGCGGCGGTGCAGATTCGGCGAAACCGCGAGCCGAATTGATTTTGTCTTCGCAGATTTGTGGTAAGGAGTACCCCATGAGGTTCTCACCTCTCCTATTTCTTCATATTTCCGGCGGCATGAGCGGGAATCTTGCGGCGCTGTGGCGATGACGTTTCGCAAGGGTTCGCGCTGGCACGACCTGGCTGGGCAAGTGTTTGCCGTGGCGATAATGACGATGGCGGCGAGCGGAGCAACGCTGGCGGTGATGAAGCAACAGACCGGCGAACATCCTGGGCGGGACCTGACGTTTTATCTCGTGGCGACGGCGTGGATGACAGCGAGAAAGAGCGATCGGGCGAAAACGAGTGCGCTCGATTGGATGGCGCTTGGCTTCGCGTTGACGGCTGGCGTGGCTCAGATGGTGTTGGGTACGCGGGTCGTTTTGCAACTCAGCGGAAAGGCGCCGGGAGTGCCGATCGCGGTTTACTTCGTTTTTGGGACAATTCTGCTGCTTGCGGCGGCGGGCGACATTCGATGGATGGTGCAGGGCGGCGCTTTCGGAACGAAGCGGATTGTGCGACACCTTTGGCGGATGTGTTTTTCGTTTTTCATTGCGACAGGATCGTTTTTTCTGGGGCAGCAGAAAGTTTTTCCGGCGGCTTGGCGTGGGCAGCGATTTGGTGGGTGCTAGCGTTTTTGCCCTTGGCGCTGATGATTTTCTGGCTGCCAAGAGTTTGGTTTGCGAATCGCTGGCGCGCAGTCCGGGGCCAGCCTGCGGTTGCATTGCGCTAGCTCCCGGACGAAGAAGAAAAGATTGGTGCGGGAGAGAGGACTTGAACCTCCACGGGTGTTACCCCACAAGATCCTAAGTCTTGCGCGTCTGCCAGTTCCGCCACTCCCGCACGGGAGCTAGCTTACTGATTATACTGATGTTCTCGTTCCCTTTGTACAGTGTCTCGTTGGTGTGTTTGGGCAACTGTGCCCGTAGTAACCGGAAACTCGAATCCAAATGGACGATTTGTGCGTCAACAAGGACCTAGTGTTAGTTTGTCGCCAAGTCACTTCGATTTATTGACTTGGTCGAAGCACGCAACCTAAGATGGCGGTACTGTGGCGGATGCCGATACGCTCATTGGGCAGACGATTTCGCACTACCGCATCCTAGAAAAGCTCGGTAGCGGAGGGATGGGCGAGGTCTACCGTGCGCAGGATCTCCATCTTCGCCGGGACGTAGCCATCAAGGTATTGCCTACCGCCGTCTCCTCCGATTCTGACCGTCTTCGCCGCTTCCAGCAGGAAGCGACTGCCGCTGCGGCCCTGAATCACCCCAATATATTGGTCGTGTTCGAACTGGGCACCCACGAGGGAGCGCCTTTCTTGTTGCGGAACTTCTGGAGGGTGAGACCCTGCGCGAGCACATCAAGCGCGGAGGAATTCCGGCACGCAAGGCGATTGAGTACGCTCAGCAGATCGCGAGTGGGCTTGCGGCTGCGGCCACGAAAAAGGAATCGTCCATCGCGATTTGAAGCCGGAGAATATATTCGTCACCAACAATGGCCAGGTCAAGATTCTGGACTTCGGCCTGGCCAAGCTGACTGAGCCTGAGCAGGGCTCTCTTGAAACTGCCCCCACCATCAGTTCCGACGGGACCAAGCCTGGCGTCGTCATGGGCACTGTGAGCTACATGTCTCCCGAGCAAGTGCGCGGGCACGTTGCGGATCACCGGTCAGATTTATTCAGCTTTGGCGCAATTCTCTACGAGATGCTTTCGGGCAAGCGCACATTTCAAGGTCAGAGCTCGGTCGAAGTGATGAATGCGATTCTAAAGGAAGATCCGCCTGAACTGACGGCAACTGGTCGCTCAATTCCGTCTGCACTGGATCGGATCGTTGGACATTGCCTTGAGAAGAATCCGGCAGAGCGCTTCCAGTCCGCGAGGGACGTAGGTTTTGCGCTAGGGGCGCTATCACCGTCGACGAGTTCCGCGAACGCCACAGGGCTGACTGGTGCGCAGAGAAGGTGGTGGCCGTGGATTCGGGTCGCGGCGGAAGTCGCGCTGTTGGGTCTCGCTTTGGTTTTACTGCTGACCCGAAATTCTGAGAGAACACCGATCCCTGTGAAGGCTGCGATTCTTCCACCACCCGGCGAGGGCTTTTGGGCGAACATTACCCAACCCGCAGCAATTTCTCCTGATGGAAAATTCCTGGCGATGATTGCCATGCGCAATGGTCATAAGCACCTTTGGCTGCGGCGCCTGGATGCCTCGGACGCCCAACCTATTGCCGGAAGCGAAGACGCCTCAAATCCGTTCTGGTCGCCAGATAGCCGTGAAATCGCATTCTTTGTTCCGGGCAAATTGAAAAAGGTGGCGGTTTCCGGGGGCACTGTCAGCGACATCTGTCCGGCGGGCACTTTCGGCATGGGCGGGACTTGGTCGACCCGCGGCGTGATTGTCTTTTCGACATTCGCCTCTGCCTTGAAGCGCGTGCCAGAAAATGGTGGCACTCCCGAGGCCATTGCCGGTGCGGGGCTGTCGAGCGACGCAATTGGCCAGCAATGGCCTGCTTTTCTTCCCGACGGAGCTCACTTCCTGTATTTGGAGTGGCGATACCCAAATCGTCCGAGCCAAGACAATTCCGTATGGATCGGTTCGCTCGATGGCGAAAAGGCACGACGGTTACCGCTGACCTCGACCAATGCCCAGTACTCCGCTGGTTTTCTGCTGTTCAGCCGCGAGGACGACCTGGTTGCTCAGAAGTTTGATCTCTCACGCCTGACGTTGGACGGCCCCGTGTTCCCGGTTGCGAGAGACATCGAATATGACACATTTTTCCAAAATGGGATGTTTACAGTCTCAGCCAATGGAATGCTCGTTTACGCTGGTGACGGCGTAGGAGTCAACACACAGTTGACTTGGTTGGACCGCGAAGGTAAGACACTGAGCGTCCTGGGAGACCCGCAGCAGTTTTTCCAGCCGTCAATTTCCCCTGACGGCATGCGGGTGGCTGTCTCCACAAAGCCTACAGACGCGCGAGAGAAAATTTGGATTTACGATGCAGACCGCGGAACGCGCGTTCCGGTTGAAAGCAGTGAATCAGGCCCCTCCCTTTACCGCCCCGTCTGGTCTCCTGATGGCAAGCAGGTGGCGTACCGTACCACCGCAGGGAAGACCTCGACGTTGTTGGTCCATGCCTCGGATGGCTCGGGCGAAGTAAAACAATCGGGTACGATACAGGCAGATCCTGTTCAGCCAACGGACTGGTCACCGGATGGCCGGTATCTCGCGCTTGACATAGCCCGATACCGGGGCCGGGGCAATTGGGAAGATTCGCTCCGAATAGTGGAGGTTGGTAGTGGCAAAACGGTGTTCGAATTTAGTGATGCGTCGGATGGAAAGTTTTCACCGGATGGACATTGGCTGGCCTATGACGAGGAAAGAAGCGGAGAGCTGTACATCACCCCGTTTCCCGGGCCAGGCGCACATATTGCCGTCTCTTCGGGCGGTGGAGGAGGCGCACGCTGGCGGGCTGACGGGCAAGAGCTTTTTTACGTTGCTGATGACTTAGCGGTCGTGTCCGTGCAGGTACGAGAGTCTGCAAAGGATTTTCGGGTCATCGCCTCCCAGAAGCTTTTCCACCTGCAGCTTCCCAACAATGTCGGCTTTTACGACGTTACTCGAGATGGTAAGCGTTTCCTGGTGAACGCGAGAACATTGAAAGAACAGTCTGCGCCGTTGACTGTAGTGACGCACTGGCCAGAGGTCGTTCAAGGCGGTGCTAGAAACGCAGACCATCCGCACTGACAGCACGAAGCGGATTCTCACTAAGTCGTTTACAACTGCGGCGACGATGCGTCGATTAGGTCGACAAATGTTTGCCAAAGCGATTTCACTGGAATCACAAAATTTAATTCTAATCTCCGAGGTCAACTCCTGAGAAGTCGCGTACTCGGAAACTTGATTTCTCATGGACGATTACAGCTGCCAGTTCAGACGGCTTGGAGTCCTACCTTGAACTGTTAAACTCGGCTGCTCTGCGGTATTGAGTTGCATGAGAGAGTGACGCAGTCCACTTCTTTCTGCGGTTAAACCTGGCGATGAACCATCGTGTGACCATCGAAGTCGCGAGAAAGAAGAGCGCGCCGCACAAAAAACCAATGGGAATCAGCCAGTTCCCAAGGAGCTCGCGAATAGGTCCGCCTGTTGGTCCTAATGTGCCGAATAGGACGAAGGATGTCGGCGACCGCAAGGAAATTCCGTAGACTTCTGCCCCCGAGACTCGGCCATTCCAGTAGCCAAGGCTGAGCGTGTGTTGCGCCGCGAGCCAGAGTCCAATATGTCTGGGGAAGACTGGTTTTAGTAAGGCGCAAAGATAGAAAACCACAGTGAAGCCGTACCCAATCACTGTGACAAGGAACGCTACCAGTCCTGCAAGGCTTGTCACTCCCCAACGCAGGGTCGCACGCAGCAGGGCCCATGGTCGCAGGACCCATGGTCCATCACTGCGCGTTGCTTCGCGAAGCATAGCTTGGGTTTGGTACTCAGAGGCAAGTTCCTTCGGCTCGCCGACTGCCCGGAGTATCTTGGTGAGAACATCAGCGGTTACTTCTGGCTCTGCTTCCACTCGCTCCAAAATATGGCTTCGCACTTCTCGGATGAAATCCTCTCTTTCTGGAGTCGGCAGTTTGTGCAAGGCTTTCCAAAGACGCTTGCAGTATTCATCGACAGATTCGGTCACGCTATTGGTGGACACTACGTTTCTCCTTTCGGTCACTCAATGGGTCAAGCAATGCACTTAGGTCCGCGGAGAATTGAGTCCAGAATCGGGCCATCGCCCGAAGCCGTTCCTTGCCCACTTTAGTCAACCGGTAATACTTGCGTGGATGACCGGTCCCAGCATCCACCCACGCGGATTCAACGAGACCATCGTCCTTTAGGCGATTCAAGATTAAATAAAGCGTGCCTTCTGCGACCGCCAAACTTGATTTGCCGTCGAGGACGCGAATGATTTCTAGTCCGTATTTTTCGTCCGTCCATAGGCTAGCCAAAATGGCCATCTCCAGAGACCCCTTACGAAGCTGCGCTTCCCAAGGCTCCAGGGAGCGGCCATCAGAACTTTTGGGGTCCCTTTTCCCAAAATACTCAGTCATGCAATGTATAATGCACTGCTTTGCTCCGCTTGTCAAGTCGGGGCGAGTCTTTCAAGGGTCAACTCCTGATTTGTTCGCCTTACCGGACATGTGATCGCCAGCGCTGACAGTTTGCGGTCGGCTCAACTGTGATTAAATTACGTCTTTGCGCGAAGGAGAAACTCTTAATGATCATAATTCGTGCTGCCGCTGATAGCGATGTGCTGTCGCTTTTGAGATTCTTCCGCGAACTAGCGGAGTACGAGCGCAAACCCGATGCGGTGATCATTGACGAAGAAAGGCTGATCAGGGACGGTTTTGGATCTCAGCCAAAGTTCCGAAGCCTGATTGCGGAATGGGACGGAGAAGCGATTGGCTATGCGCTCTTCTTCGGCATTTATTCGACCTTGAAAGGCTCCGGTATCTTCCTGGAGGACCTCTACGTACGGGAAGCATTTCGCGGTCGAGGGATAGGAAGAGCACTTCTGTGTCAGGTTGCTCGTATTGCGCGACAAGAAGGTTCCTATGGCGTGTGTTGGGAAGTGCTGGCTTGGAATGAGTTGGCGATTAGATTCTATAGGTCATTGGGTGGGAAATTTTTCGATGAATCGAAACAAGTGCTCCTGGAAGGAGACGCCTTGAGTCGACTCGCTGACGGATAGGCGATCAGAAATCCATTTTCACGTCACTATTGTCAGCCAAACTCCTTCCATGAGAAGGAGTTAAGATCCGTAGCGACCTGACGATGGCGATGGTTGGGGAATCTAGCGCCAGATAGGCTTCGCGTTCCGCGCTAGATGGTCGGGGCAGTTCTTTCGCGATACAGTGTCACCGCTCAATACCATTAGGTTATTTTCGGTTTTGCGGGCAAGGTGTGTGTCATGAGGAGGAAAACGGTGATCAAGCAGAAGACCGCGCGGACGGTGTTTGTCGGCTTGTTGGTTTTGTTCCCAATCGCGACTTTGCTCACGCGTGGATCAAAAACCTCAACCAATCCGACCTGGCCCACGCAGGGTTGGCCGAAGGGAACACCGTCAAGTGTCGGCCTCGATGAAGCAACGTTGGCCAGTCTTGACGCGGACGTGGCCAGTGGCAAATACATGCTTATTGATAGCTTCCAGGTCTTCCGCTGTGGAAAGGAAGTCTTCTCTCGGAAGTATCAGCACGATTACCGTCAAATCTACGGCAAAGAGGCCAAGACAAGAGGAACGCTGAACGCGCGCCTAACCGGACGATATAACTATTTCGATCCCGACTGGCACCCCTACTACCACGGCACCGACATGCACACCCTGCAATCCGTCAGCAAGACGGTTACGTCCGTGATTTTCGGCGTGGCCAGCACGCGTGGCGATTTCAAGGCCGGGCTGGACACGCCCGTGTTGAAATACTTCGATTTAGCGAAAGTGAAGAATGTGGACGACCGGAAGCGGCGCATAACCCTGAGGGACGTTCTAACGATGACCAGCGGCCTGAGTTGGCACGAACTGGATATTCAGGACATCAACGACCAACGGAACGATATGACCCGAATGGAGGCCTCCGACGATTGGGTGCAATTCGTTATCGATAAGCCGATGGCTGAAGAACCGGGGAAAGTTTGGGTTTACAGCAGCGGAGATGCGGAGCTGCTCGCCCACATTTTCCAGAAGGAAACAGGGCAGGATATTGAGGCCTATGGAGAGAAATATCTCTTTGCGCCGCTAGGGATGAAGTACCACTGGAAGCGCAACTACGTTGACATGGTGGATACCGAAGGCGGGGTGTACCTGAGCGGTGAGGATCTGGCGAAAATCGGCTATCTCTATTTACAGGGTGGGGTGTGGGACGGCAAGCAGGTGGTGTCGAAGGACTGGGTAACAGAATCGATTACGCCACACATTGCTGCTAGTTACGGTACAGGGGAAGATTTCCAATACGGTTTCAAATGGTGGTTGTATCCGCTGCACGGGAAGTTTGTTTGGCTTGCGTGGGGATTCGGCGGCCAGAAACTGATGGTCTTTCCGGAAGAGAGGCTGATCGTGGTCTTCACAGGTTGGGAGATCTTGAAAGACGACGCGGCCCCCCGGGACCTCGTAAACCGACTGCTACCAGCCGTGAGGCAATCCGCATGTACGGCAACCGGGCAATGAAAGATGACTCGAAGCGTATAGGCTATAGATTCGAAAGAGCGGCTCGGTTAGCTGGACACGTTGGCCCAACGGTTTGGGTTTTCTCTATCAGCGGTTTTCATCGCTTCTTTGCAACGAAGCCTGTCAGTTCCGAAACCAGCAAAGCAGAACCTCGGTCAAATTTGGAGACCATAGTTCTATCAAATGAAAGAGAAGGAGTCGCGCACTCTTTTCGTCGGCCAGACAAACGAGCCAACTTTCTCTCGATCTCCTTCTAAATTAATTTCGCGGGTGTATATTAGTGAACAGACGTTTCTTTTCCATGGGGCCATGATGATGCTGTAGTTTGAAGGACTGTTTTGTTGGCCAGTCTCTCCGCTTCAGCTTAATTTCCACCGCCTGCACGAACGCTGAAGACAGCGAACAACATATTACTTGCACCGCCCATCCGGACAACGGGTCCAGGCCATCCTTGCGGAAAGCGCTCACACGCATTTCCTCGGGACCGGAGTGGAGGTGTGTAGCGACGCGAGCAGAAAGGAAACGTTATGCCTCTTGTTCAAATTCTCTTAGCTCTAATCGTAGTGGGGGTTCTCCTGTGGCTGGTGAATCGCTTCATCCCGATGGGAGGAAGCATCAAGTCCATCCTGAACGCAGTTGTGACAATCTGCGTGGTGCTGTGGCTCCTGAACGTATTTGGACTGTTTCATTCTATATCTCGAATTCGTGTCGGATAGCGAGCCAAATCGAAATAACAGATGAATGTTAATTCAAAGCCACACAGCAGAACCAAATGTTTAGTTTGCAAAACCGTGCCATGAGCGAAAGGCAGCGGGCGCATCGGTCAGGTTCTTGAAGGAGAAAAATGGTGAAATCATTTCGAATCATAGCAACGTTTGCGGTGTTTTTGCTCCTCGGATGGGTTATTCCGGCGAAATCTCTGCAAGAACAACAAGATCATCCGAAAGAGCAGGAGAAGCAGCAGGAACAAGCAAACCCAGCCGAAAAGCGGCAAGAACCGCCCAAAGCCGAGAAACAGAACCAGCAGCAAGCCAGCAAGGAGCAAGACCAGGCGCATCATCAGCAGCAACAGGCCAAAGCAAAACAGAATCAACAACAGAAACAACAAGACAATTCAAAGAAACAAGAGCAGCAAATCGCAAAGAGTCAGCAAGACCAGCAGCGTAAAGGTCAACAACAGCGGCAAGACGCCAAGGTTCAGCAGGATCAACAAGGAAGTCACCAACAGCAAGACAACAGATCCGTTCAACAAACCTCTCCTGCTCATGTGCACCAGCAACAGGTCGCTTGGCAGGGTGACCGCGCTCATAGCTGGCAGACGGAGCACCGCACTTGGCAGCAACGTGGCGGCTACCACGGTTACCGTGTTCCGGACGACCGTTTCCGCAGCTACTACGGACAGAGTCACGGTTTCCGCATCTACACTTTGCCCGTGGTGTACGTCAGCGGGCACCGTCGCTTTCAATACGGCGGCTACTGGTTTGGACTAGTGGACCCATGGCCGGAATATTGGTCAAACGATTGGTACGACAACGATGACATCTATGTGGATTACTACGGCGACGGATATTACCTGTACAACCGCAGATACCCGGGCGATCGCATTGCCATCAGTTTTTACCTGAACTAAGCACTTAGCGAGGCACGCATGGGTCCCGTGGTTCAACGGCCCGAATTCTAGAAAGGAAGGAAACAATGCTTGGAACTATCTTGATTATCGTTTTGATCCTGGCACTTTTTGGAGCGCTACCGCGGTGGTCGCATAGCCGCGATTGGGGATACAAACCTACCGGTGGTCTGGGAATTGTACTTTTGGTAGTGGTCGTTCTCTTGCTGCTGGGGCGAATTTAGCCGGTTGGAGGCCAACCATGGACGAATCCAAGCAACACGCTATCAAGTTTCTTGAGAAGGAACTGAAGACCTATCTGGCGTTGTCGCGATTCTTCGTGAAAAAAGATATTCGCGAACATTTTCGGGCCGGGAGGAAAATCGCCCTGCTAAGCCCTTCGTTCTATAAGGAAAGAATGAAAGAAGCGAAGCGGCTTGTTCATGAACTTAAAAGATCTAGTTAACCCGCTGATTCCTCGCTTGTGTTTGCGGCGCGGAATCGGTGCATGGAGTTTTCGAGTGGCGGCAATATTTTTGATCATGCTCTTCATTGGCGGAGCGTCACGCGCCTATTCCGTATTGACGCATGAAGAGATTATAGACTTGGTATGGAGTGATCAACTTCGGCCGCTCCTGCTCGAACGGTTTTCGGCACTTACAGAAGAGCAGCTCCAGGAAGCGCACGGTTACGCCTATGGTGGCGCCGTCATTCAGGACCTTGGCTACTATCCCTTCGGCAGCCCGGAATTCAGCAATCTAGTGCACTATGTTCGAAGCGGCGACTTTGTTCGCGAATTACTGTCGCAGAGCCAGGATGCAAACGAATATGCCTTCGCGCTTGGGGCGTTAGCACACTACGCTTCGGATATCACTGGCCATCCAGCCGTCAATCAGGCCGTTTCCATCCAATATCCCAAGCTTCGCGCCAAATACGGCAATTCCGTCCGCTACGCGCAGGACCACACCGCGCATCTGAAAACCGAGTTTGGATTCGACATGGTGCAGGTTGCGAAGAATCGTTATGCGTCGCAGCAATACCACAATTTCATTGGATTCCAGGTTTCCAAGTCGTTGCTTGAGCGAACTTTCCCTATCGTTTATGGAGTGGAATTGAAAGACGTGCTGACACATGAGGATCTGGCAATTGGTTCCTACCGTTATGCCGTCAGCCGCATGATTCCAGAAATGACAAAGATCGCTCTCCGAACCCACAAGAAAGACTTAATGAAAGAGACGCCGAACTTCGCGAAAAAGAAATTTCTTTACCGGCTGTCTCGTTCCGACTACGAAAAGCAATGGGGCAAAGATTACAAGAAAGATGGATTCAGGATCCGGCTGTTTTCCGCCTTGCTGAAGTACATGCCCAAAGTAGGTCCGTTCAAGGCACTGGCATTCAATAACCCTACCGCGCAAACGGAAGATCTTTATTTCAAGAGTATCAATACGACTGTTGACGAGTACCGGGTTTACTTGGAGAAGGTGCGAACCAATACGCTGGAACTAACGAATTCTGATTTTGACACCGGCAAGGAAACCAAGGCAGCGGAGTATTCTCTGACCGATGAGACGTACGCGAAGCTCTTAGGCCGGCTGATGGAACGGAGATTTACCCAAACTTCCGCGAGCCTGCGCGACAACATCCTGAATTTTTATTCCGATCTCACGCTTCCGCTGGAAACGAAGAAAAACGACGTTCAGTGGCAGAACGTGTTGTCGTCGCTCGACCAATTGAGATTAGTCACTCCGAATCCAATCGACGCGCCACGTCCCGCAGATTGATTCCGCTTGCGACTGAGGAAACGCTTAGACGTAGTCATGATTCACAAAGATACTTTGAGCGAAAGTGGGGGACTTGAAGATAAATGCCAATGTGTGCGCTAGTGAACAGACGCGACGTTTCAAAGAGCCCAGGATGGAACATCTACGAAATCTCCGAAACAATCTTCGGGTAATGCCTAAGAGTTCCGGCTCTCGTTTTCAGTATGAATGGGAAACTAACTATGCTTTGGACAATTTTTGTAATCTTGTGTGTTCTTTGGCTTCTCGGTTTGCTCACTTCTTACACCATGGGTGGATTCATCCACATTTTATTGGTCGCGGCGCTTATCGTTTTTGTCTTCAATTTGATTCAGGGCCGAAAACGAATAGTCTAGCTACAAAAGGTAAATGGAATGAAACCGGTCGCTTGGCTTGGAATTGTCTTGATTGTTCTTGGCGGGCTAGCTCTCATCTACCATGGCTTTGGCTACACGCACCAAGAAAAAGTCCTGGATGTTGGACCGATTCACGCCACTGCGGACGAACACGAACGAATTTCGATTCCGCCAGTCGTCGGCGGGCTGGCGCTAGTGGGCGGAATTGTACTGGTCGTTCTTTCAGCGAGAAAAGCTTCGTAGCCTAAAATCTTCAGCAGTATCCCGCCTGAGAGTCGGGTCACACCGAACCCTCTCGAGATGTGAATGCGTTGAAAGTTCTTCAGCCAAAAATTTGTGGAAACAAAGATTCGTAAACGCAGTTTTGACCGTGGAGGTCAGTAATGAAGAAATACATAGCAGTAGCAGGTTGTCTCGCCTTTGTGGCTGGTGCGGTGTACGCGAAAAAAATGAACAAGGAACAAAAGCGGCTCGCAGATTGCGGTGTGGTCATGCAGGAAGTACTCAACATCCCGGAAAACATTCCGCATGAGCTCCTTGAAAAAGCTGAATGCGTCATCGTATTCCCGTCGGTTAAGAAGCTGGCGTTTGGAGTTGGCGCTGATTACGGACGAGGAGCGATGGTTTGCCGGACTGGCGATAAGTTCCGTGGTCCCTGGGGAACCCCGGCGATGTACGCCCTCGAAGGAGGCAGCATTGGCTTCCAAATCGGCGGAGAAGCCACTGACTTGATTCTGTTGGTCATGAATGATCGCGGTATGGAATCTATTCTCAGCAGCAAGGTTAAGCTGGGCGCAGATGCCTCCATCGCCGGAGGGCCGAAGGGACGTGACGCGTCCGCAGACACAGACGCCTGGATGCGAGCCGAGATTCTAAGTTACTCGCGTTCACGCGGATTGTTCGCCGGCGTTTCCCTGGAAGGTTCGACGATTCGCCCTGACGACGATGCCAGCGCGGATGTGTATGGTCACTCCATCAAGGCAAAGGACATCGTCAGAGGCAACGGCACGCGTGTGACGACTTCTGGTCACGCTCTAGTCAACGCCTTGCAGAAGAGTGCACCGAAGAATGAATCGGAGCAGGCTGCTTCGAACCGGTAATTCGGAAGGATAGTTGAGTGGGCTGGCCCGCTCAACTGTCACAGAAAAGGCCGACTGCAAAGGGCGCGATCTCTCGATCATCCTTTGTGGCCGGCCTTTTGTTTTTGAAACTATGGAGCTACCTGTGTCGGCGATCGTTTGCTTGCTCGGAATGCTATTTGCAAGCGCGGCGAGGCCAGGTCACGCCGCGTTTGAGTCAGCGTCCAAAAGAGACTTTAGGCAACTTGGCCGCTACGGTTAGCTTGGTCCATGCGCCTTGTGATGGCGGATGGCTGGCCGAAGAAACGGCTGTATTCGCGATTGAATTTTGAAGGGGATGCCGGCGCGGGGTTTGTACATCCTAAGTCTTGCGCGTCTGCCAGTTCCGCCACTCCCGCACCGCGGGCTAAAAATAGTTTACTATTTTCCCCGATCTTCCATTTTGAAATTGTGCTGCCGAGCAAGAGCGAGCATTCCAAGCTTGCACTTAAGAGCGACGGCTGGCCGAGAAAAAGCGTTGCGCTTTCTATTGACACTTTACGGAGCTTGCCAATAGAGTTCGGGCGTTTGTACAGCGCTTTCGCTCAGAGCAGAATTCGTCAAAGGAGTTTCCCGTGAATCCGCAAGAATCTAGGCGCAAGGTTGGATTGCCCCAAGTTGGCGGGCTTTTTGAGTGCGTGCTTTTTGTTTGCCCTGCCGGGGCTTGCACAATCCGGAAAACCGGAGAAATTGGAGTGTGAGTCGCTCTCGACGCCGCTCGGCGTGGACAGTAAACAGCCTGTGTTTTCCTGGCAATTGCGCGACACGCGATTTGGCGCGAAGCAGACCGCGTATCAGATTGAAGTCGCTTCCACAGCCGGATTGTTGGCGGGCGGAAAAGCGGATATTTGGGACAGCGGCAAAGTGCCGTCGGACAATTCTATCGCCGTTGCGTATGCCGGAAAAGAGTTGCAGCCGAGCACTCGCTATTTTTGGCGAGTGAAAGCTTGGGATCAGAACGGAAATGCGTATCCGGCGAGTGATGCGGCCTGGTGGGAGACCGGTTTGCTGGATCAGAAAGCGTGGAAGGCGAACTGGATCGGTTACGAAGAGCCGGAAGCGCAAGCGGTGCGCGAGGCGAATGCGGAGTGGATTACAAACACGGCGACAACTTCAGAAAAAACGGAAGGCGACACGCATCACGATTTTCGCTTCAGCTTTACCTTGAGCAAGGAAGTTCGGCACGCCACGTTGTACACGACGGGAAGAGACACGGCGGCGGCTTGGGTGAACGGAAAGCAGGTGATGGAGTCGCAGCCGTTTCCGCCGTGGCACCAGATGCCGTGGAAGACGTATGTGGTTGCGGACATTTCCAAGCAGCTTCAGGCTGGAAAAAATTTGCTGGCGATTGAAATCGTGCGCTACCGACTGGAACGGCGCCGTGGCGTGCCCGACGATTCGCAGGCGCCGATGAGCGCAACGGTTTACGTTGAGTTTGCGGATGGCTCGACGCAAGTTTTCAAAACCTCTCCGACGGGATGGAAAGGCTGCGCTCGATGCCAGCGGCGATTGGCAGGGCTCCGGTTTTGATGACGGTGCTTGGAAAGATGCGATTGCCTATGTTCCGCCGTCGTTTTCTTTCGACGGGCCGACGGGCGATCCGTGGCCGACTGGTTCGGTGAAATCGTTGCGGAGAACGTTTGAAGCTAGCAAAGAAAATTACTTCGGCGCGAGTTTATGTTACCTCTCTCGGAGCTTACAAACTTTCGATCAACGGAAAAGAGATTGGCGACGACGTGCTGTCACCGGGCTGGACGGATTACCGGCAGCGCGTGATTTATCAGGCGTACGACGTTTCTAGCGACGTGAAGCAGGGAAAAAACGTGATTGCGGCGCTGCTGGCACCGGGATGGTATTCGACGCCTCTGCAGTGGTACCGGCAGGGAAACAATTATGGAAAGACGCCGCCGGCGTTGCGGGCGCAGCTTCGTATTGTGTATGCCGACGGTTCCGTCGATTGGGTTCTGACGGATGAAAAATGGCGCGCGGCGGTCTCGTCGATTTTGAGTTCGGAAATTTACGACGGCGAAACGCAAGACTCGCGCAGAGCGCAAAGCGGTTGGGATGCGGCTTCGTTCGACGATGGAAAATGGGCGAACGCTGCGGTGATCAAGCCGAATGAGCCGGAGATTGTCTGGCAATATTTTCCGCCAATCCGGAAACATCAAGTGCTGACCGCAAAAGCGATGACGAATCCGAGTCCGGGAGTATACGTTTTTGATTTTGAGCAAAACCTTTCGGGCGTGGCGCGAATTCAGGCGGCAGGAGCGGCCGGAACTGACGTGAAATTGCGATTCGCGGAAGTGCTGAATCCGGATGGCACGATGTATGTCGAGAACTTGCGGACTGCGAAAGCGACGGATCATTTTATTTTGTCCGGCAAAGGTAAAGAAGAGTTCGAGCCGAAGTTTACTTTTCATGGATTCCGGTATGTGGAAATCAGCGGGATCAAAAACAAACCAGAAATTTCCGACGTAAAGGCCGTCGTTTTTTACACGGATGCTCCGTTCACGGCTACGTTGAGCACGGGCAGCGCGATGATCAACAAACTCTGGAGCAATATTTTGTGGGGACAGCGGTCCAACTTCGTTGGCGTGCCGACGGATTGTCCGCAGCGCGATGAGCGGCTCGGATGGTCGGCGGACGCGCAGGTGTTTTGGCGGACGGCGACGTACAACATGGATTTGGCGGCGTTTTCCAGAAAGTTCAGCGCCGACCTGCGTGGCACGCAGGTTGGAACCGACATGTACGGAATTTTTGCGCCGGGAACGGCTGTTCCAAATCCGGGTTTCGGGACGGGCTGGAGCGATGCGGGAGTGATCATTCCGTGGACTTCCTGGATACAGACCGGGGACAGAAGAGTTATCAAAGAAAACTGGGCGGCGATGGAAAAGTATCTAGCCGCGATAGAAAAGCAGAATCCGGATTACTTGTGGAAGAAAGGCTACGGGATACCGTTTGCGGATTGGCTTTCGCCGGAAGGCGTGACGCCGGTTGATTTGATTGCGACGGCGTACTGGGCGTACAACGCGAAACTGATGGAAGAGATGGCGCACGCCGTTGGAGATGCTGACGGCGAGAAAAAATACAGTGCACTGTTTGAAAAAATTCGCGACGCGTTTTACCAAACGTACGCTAAACCCGATGGATGGGTCGGCGGCGTACCGCCACCGCCGGTGTTTGCTTCGGCGACCGAAACAAAACTGAGCGACAAGCCGGTCGAGACGCAGACCGGATATGTCATAGCGTTGCACATGAATCTTTTGCCGGCCGCTGTACGGCCACTGGCCGCAAAGAGGCTTGTGGAGCGGCTCGAAGTGAATCACTGGCGATTGGGCACGGGGTTTTTGGGGACGCCATATTTGCTTAGCGCGCTGACCGACACGGGACACGCGGATGTTGCGTATCGCTTGTTGCTCAGCACGGAATATCCTTCGTGGGGATACTTGATAGACCATGGCGCGACGACGATGTGGGAGCGCTGGAACGGCGACCAGATGCGGAATGACCCCAGCATGAATTCGTACAATCATTATGCGTACGGAGCGGTAGGCGACTGGATTTACCGCTATGCCGCGGGGATTGACGCGACACCGGGCGATCCGGGATTTCACGTCATTTGGCTGCATCCGAATTTCGATTCGCGTCTGGGCAACGTAAATTTCTCGTACGACTCGAGCTACGGGAAAATTTCGTCATCGTGGACGACTTCGGGGAAAACGGCGACTTGGAATTTGACGATTCCGCCGAATGCGAGCGGGCGGTTGAAGCTGAGTGCGGCGGAGCAGGCTGCTTACCGGCTGGAAGGCAAGGCCCTGGTGGACAACCCCAGGGTTGCGGCCGGTAAGGAAGAAGGCGGCGGAAGAGTGTTTGAGTTGCCGGCCGGAACGTATCAGTTTGTAGTGGCGTTGCCGTAGAGATTGCGGCGATTGGGCTGAGGCTACGAAATCGCTTGGTGATCCGAGACGATGCGAAGGGCGTCTTGAAACCGGAGCGCTCGCATGTTTTGCAAGAGCTGGTTCATGTGGACCCTGCCGTACTGCAGTTTGGCTTCGCGGCTGACTAGAGTAATTTCACCCGCCCAAATGCCGTTGTGGAAGACCCGGAAGTCCGGAGCATCGCTATCCGATTGAATTGGCTGGCCGCCAGAGCCCAAGCGCAAGAAGACCATGGCGTAGGACATGTGAGTGATCTGACGCATGAGATGAAATCGTGCAAGCTGGTATTCATCCGCCGCTGCTCCTAAATATGAGTGAAGAAAGAGCTTTTCTTCGGCGTCATTCGTGACGACGAAATTCGCGACCACTGCTAGATCGAAGTACCGGTCATTCAAGAAAGCGGCTTCCCAATCGACCAGCCAGACGCGCTCTCCGTCGAAGAGATAGTTTTCGGGCTTCAGATCGTTGTGGCTAGAAACCCATTCCGAATCTTGACGCGGGTAGACGCTTTGTACTCGCGCATATTGTTGAAAGATCTCCTCGGTTTCGCTCTCCGGCATAATCCTGGCGGCCCGGAATCCTCGAACGAATCCATCCACGGCGTTGAGGTAATTCACGGTTTTCGGAAATGGCGGCAGCGCGTGCAGTATGCCAAGCGCAGCGGGCAATCGGACAAGGGCCTCGGTCAGCGGAAAAGATTTTGCTTCGACGAAATCGGTGATTGAAACCCTGTCTTCCACGCTGGTGTACCAGACGCGCGGAGCAATTCCGGCCGCAGCGCCGCTTCGCATGCAGGCAAAATGGTTTGTGGGATCACCCTGGCCCGGGCCGGGAGCGACATCGTTGCTCAGGATGACGCGCAAAAGATAAGGGTGGCCCCCTACAACAATTCTGTAGATGCGCGCGCTGCTCAACCCCGCGGTCAAAAGCCGGATGTCTTCATACTCACTTACGCCAAATGTTTCTTGCAGGGCGCGCGCCACTGCCCCGGTTTTTGCTTCTGGAATCATGAAACCCTCCTGGCCAAGAAAGTCGGTTGATTGCCCAACCCTACCAAGAAGAATTTTAAAAACCAGACTGTTTTTGTTTTGCGACACCAGCTATAATTTAGACAGTGGAGCAGTTCGCACGCCGAAGTTTCCCCCCTGAAGATAAAATCGAATCATTTCACGCTGGCTTGCGGGTAATCCCGGTCCGTGAATCGAGCGGATAAGCGAAAAACATGTTACAGCGGTACCAACTCACTTCCAGGAGTCCGGCAGGGAGATGTAGGAGGGGTTGAGGTCTTTGATGGAAGCGCAGCCGAGGAGTTTTAGGGTGCGTTCTACGCCCTCGCGAAGGATTTGGATGGCTTTGGCGGCGCCGGGTTTTCCTGCGGCGCCGAGGCCGTAAGCGTAGGCGCGGCCGACGAGGACGGCGCGGGCACCGAGGCAGAGGGCTTTGACGATGTCCGACCCGCGGCGGATGCCGCCGTCAAGCAGGATTTCCGTTTGGCCGCCAACGGCGGCGACGATTTCCGGCAGGACGCGGAGCGTTGAAGAGACGGTGTCCAGCTGGCGGCCGCCGTGATTGGAAACGACGATGGCTTCGGCACCAACGTCAACGGCGCGGCGGGCATCGTCTGCGGAGAGAACTCCTTTGGCGATGATCGGGCCCGGCCAAATTTCGCGGAGCCACCGGAAATCTTCCCAAGTCACGACGGCGGAAGCAAGCGCGGCACCGACGTCAATGAGTGGCATGGGGCCTTTACCGGGAATGACGATGTTGGCGAGCGGGGGAGTACCGCCGTCCCTGAGAAAAGAAGCGAACCAACTGGGGCGGGCGAAAAATTGGGAGACGTAAGGGATTTTTGAAAAGAGCGAGCCGCCGAGAAGCTCTTTCATGCCGTTGCGCGGATCGCGTTCGCGCAATCCGGCGACGGGCGTATCAATGGTGACGACGAGGGCATTGAAGCCGGCTTTTTTGGCGCGATCGATGGCGTGTTCGGCGACGCTGCGGCCACCGACCAAATAAAGTTGATACCAGGCGGGGCCTTTTGTGGCAGCGCGGACATTTTCCAGTGGATGGCCCGAGATGGTGGAGAGCGTGTAGATGGTGCCCGCCTCGCCGGCTGCCGCTGCGGCGGCGACTTCACCGCCGCGGTGCATCATTCGGCTGTAGCCTACGGGCGCGAGAATGGCGGGGAAAGAAAGATCGAAGGACAGGACGCGAGTGCGAATGTCGCATTGCGGAACGGCGACGGCCCAACGCGGACGAAACGTGATGTCGTCAAAGACGCGGCAATTTTCGCGGAGGGTGATTTCGCTGTCGGCGCCGCCGTCGAGGTAGTCGAACACGACACGAGGGAGACGGCGCTTGGCGATTGTGCGAAGGTCGTCGATGTTGACGGTGCGGGCTGAGAGAGCTTTGGATAAGGCAGTCATGGAGATGGGATTCTTTAACTCCGAAGCCGCGGCTGTCAACTCAGTTTCTCGAGTGCACGCGACGCCGAGCCGCTCGGCGCAGATTTTGTTCCGAGATAGTTGCCGTAACCGACGACGACGGTGGAAGTGACCAGAACGAGAAGGCTGAGAGCGACGAGGAGTTTGGTCTTTGTGCCGGCGCCTTTCCATTCTTTGAGGGCGAAGCCCCAGAGAGTGCTGAAGATGATGATGCTGGCCATGTGCAGGGTCCAACTGGAGAATTTGAAGCGGCCCATCTGCGTTTCGCCCATGGTATAGAAGAAAAATTGGAAGTACCAGGTGGTTCCGGCGAGGGCGGAGAAGAGATAGTTGGAAAGCATCGGGACGCTTGCTAGCAGATTCCCGGGTTGCGGATGTGCCGGGCACGAATTTGGAAGTGAAGTATTGGCGGCCGGTGCGGTTGCGAACATTCAGGATGAGGCACCAGATGAAATTTGTGGTGAAGCCGCCGAGGAGAACGACGACGAGGACGGGAAGGCCTTGCCAGAGGACCGGAGTGCCGTGGCGAAGGGTGATTTCCTTGACGGGATCGCCCGCGGCGAGGCCATAGGCGAAACAGGCGCTCATGACACCGGAGAAAGTGGCGACGAGGACGCCTTTTTTCAGATTGAATTCCTTGATGGCAACCGCGTTTTTGTTCTTCGGACATTTCGCGTTCTTTCGAAACGCCTGCCATGCCGGCTACGAAAATACCGAGAAGGCAGATGCCGACGCCGATGAGAATCGTGAAGCCGGAGTGCGTGCCGAGAACTTCGGTTGAAAATTGGCCGCGAAAGATCGGCGGCATGAGCGTGCCGAACGCGGCCGTGTAGCCGAGAACCATCGCCATGCCGAGAGACATGCCGAGATAGCGCATGGTGAGACCGAACGTGAGTCCACCGAGACCCCAGAGAACGCCGAACAGGTACGCCCAGAAGATGCTGTTGCGAGGAGCTTCCTGCAGAACGCGGAGCAGGTCGGAGGTCATGATTGACGCAAACAGCCACGGCGCGATAATCCAGCTGAAAAAACCGCCGACGAGCCAGTAGGTTTCCCAGGCCCAGCGCTTGACGCCACGAAAAGGGACGTAAAAGCTGCCGGAAGCGAGGCCGCCGAGCCAATGGAAGAGCACGCCAATCGCGGGGTTGGGAGCCAAGAGAGATCCTTATGGAACAAAATTCGGTTCGGCACTCGGAAATTGCCCGGGGCGTGCCGGGCGGGACTGTAGTGCTTTCGGCGCGGAGCGTCAATAAAAATGGTGGGCGAGGTGTTGTGACGCGGCTGCGTGATATAGTAGGCGCCCTCGCGCGGAGGAACGGAATCCGGCGCTATCCCTAGCGTCGCGCAAATCTAAAAAGTATGAAGACTCAAGAAAAATTGCGGTTTCTAGAAGATCGCTGGGACGAAAAGGTTGCGGGCACGCTGGATGCGGCAGAGTTGCTTCGCTACCGTTCGAACTTGCTGGGTTCGGATTTGCGGATCACGAATTTTGGCGGTGGCAACACGAGTTCGAAGATTAAGGAAGCCGATCCTCTGGACGGGGCGAGCAGGGAAGTGCTTTGGATCAAGGGCAGTGGTGGAGACATTGGCAGTATCAAACGCAGCGGGTTTGCGACGCTGTACATGGAAAAGTTGCGTGCGCTGACGAGCCGCTACGGCGGCGCGCAGCTTGAAGACGAAATGGTGGGGATGTATCCGCTGTGCGCGTTCGGAAACAATACGGTGGCGGCTTCGATAGATACGCCGCTGCACGGTTTTCTTCCTTTTGCGCATATTGACCACTTGCATCCTGATTGGGGCATTGCGCTGGCGGCGGCTGCGAACGGCGCGGAGAAGATGGAAGAGTTCAACCGGAGATTTGGGCACAAGCTGGTGTGGTTGCCGTGGCAGCGTCCGGGGTTTGAACTGGCGATGATGCTGAAGAGCGCAGTGGACACGAATCCGGGTTGCGACGGGATCGTTTTGGGTGGGCATGGGCTTTTTACCTGGGGAGAAACGCAGCGCGAGTGCTATTTGAATACGCTGGCGGTGATTGATCAGCTTGGACAGTTTGTGGGAGAGCATGTGGAGCGGCGGGGCGCCGCGATTTTTGGCGGGAAACGCCGCGAGACGCTTGCAAATCATCGCGAACTGGCACTGGATATTTTTCCGTTTGTGCGCGGGCGTGTTTCGGCGAAGCAAAGATTTGTCGGGAATTTCAACGATTTGCCGGAAGTGCAAGGGTTTGTAAATTCCATGGACGGGAAAGCGCTTGCGCATTTGGGGACGAGCTGCCCGGACCATTTTATTCGGACGAAGATACGGCCGCTGTTTGTGGAGTGGGAACCGTCGGCGGAATTGAAGGGTTTGCGCGAGGCGATTGATGCGGCGCTGGTGAACTATCGCGACGAGTACCGGCAGTATTACGAAGCGTTTGCGGATCCGAGTTCGCCGCCGATGCGGGATTCGAGCCCGACGGTGGTGTTGATTCAGGGAATCGGGATGTTCAGTTTTGGGAAAAATAAGACCGAAGCGCGGATTACAGGCGAGTTTTACACGAATGCGATTCATGTGATGGAAGGCGCGACTGCGCTTGGCGACGGCGCTGCGCCGAAAGTGTTGCCGCAGGCTGGGCCGGCGGCGAAGACGGAAGCGTTTACGGTTCATTCGAATTATGTGGCGCTGCCGCCTTCAGAGGCGTTTCGAATTGAGTATTGGCAACTGGAAGAGGCGAAAATTCGTCGGCAGCCGCCGGAAAAAGAGTTGAGCAGGCGCGTGGCGCTGGTTGTGGGCGCGGGAAATGGAGTTGGCCGGGAGACGGCGTTGCTGGCGGCGCAGCGCGGAGCGCATGTGGTGGTGGCGGACCGGGATTTGGAAGCGGCAAGGGCGACGGCGGCGGAAGCTCAGAAAATTTCGGGGAAAGAGAGCGTCGTCGCGGCGGGGATTGATATTCAAGATCGCGCGGCAATTCGGAATTCGCTGCGGGAAGCGGTGTCGGCGTTTGGAGGGGTCGACATTGTAGTGAATACAGCGGCGATATTTCCTTCATCGCCGGACGGAACGATCAGCGACAGTCTGTGGGGAACGACGCTGGATATCAATGTGACGGCGAATCACCGGTTGGTGGAAGAGTCGGCGAAATTGCTGAACGATCAGAATCTGGATGCGAGCATTGTGCTGACGAGTTCGGCGAATGCGGTGGTGCCGAAGCGCGGCAGCGAAGCGTACGACGTGAGCAAGGCCGCGGTAAATCATCTGGTACGGGAGTTTGCGATTTCGCTGGCGCCGATGATTCGCGTCAATGGGATTAGCCCGGCGACGGTGGTGAAGGGTTCGACGATGTTTCCGCGCGACCGCGTGATTGCTTCGCTTACGAAATATAAGATTGCGTTTGACGCAGATGCATCGGACGAGGCGCTGCGCACGTTGCTGGCGGAATTTTATGCGCAGCGGACGCTTACCCATCAGCCGATAGATCCGCAGGATTGTGCGGCGGCGATTCTGTTTCTTGCGGGGCCGCAGTCGCGCTGTACGACGGGGCATCTGATTCCTGTGGATGGCGGATTAACGGAAGCATTTCTGCGATAGCGATCGTTCTAATCGCGTACGTCCCATTAGACATTCGGAAAAAAGAGATGGAGCGATGACGGAACGGAAGGCTCTGGTTGCGGTGGACTTGGGGGCGCAGAGTTGCCGCGTCTCGCTGCTTCACTGGGTAAAGGAGCTTCCGCAGATTCGCGTTGTACACCGTTTTGCGAATGCGCCAGTTGTTTTGCAAGGAAGCTTGCGGTGGGACATCAAGAAGATTTTTGAAGGAGTTAAAGAAGGATTGCGATTGTGCTCGGCGGCTGCGCCGGAGGGGATTGCTTCGATTGGAATTGATGGCTGGGGCGTGGATTACGCGCGAATTGCGGACGACGGCAGTTTGCTAGGAGAACCTTTTTGTCATCGCGATGAGCGAACTTGGACGGCGATGGAAGAAGTGTTGCGACGGATTTCGGCGGATCGTTTGTATGCCCTGACGGGGATTCAGCTCTTGAACTTGAATACGCTGTTTCAGCTTTACGCCGACCATAGCGGCCGGAATTGCGGCGCGAGGCGAAGTGGCTGAACTTGCCCGAGTATGTGATGCATCTGCTGGGTGGCGCGCCAGTGTCGGAATTTACAAATGCGACGCACACGCAACTTGTGGCGCTGGGAACCCAGAAATGGTGCGATGAGATTTTTCGGGAGACGGGTCTTGCGCGTGAGGCGGCGCCGGAGATTGTGCCGACTGGGGCTTGCATTGGAAGGCTGACGGGAGAGTTGGGCGAACTTGCGGCGTTTCGCGATACGAAACTGATTGTGCCGGCTTGCCATGACACGGCTTCCGCGATTGCTGCGATTCCGGCGACGGGCGAGGATTGGGCGTTTATCAGTTCGGGGACGTGGTCGCTTGTGGGGACGGTGTTGCGGGCGCCGTGCGTGACGCATGAAGCGCGCGCGATGAACTTTACAAATCTGGGCGGCGCCGGTGGGACAATTTGTTTTTTGAAGAATGTGAATGGGCTGTGGATTTTGAAGCAATGCCTGGATGAGTGGGAAAAGGCGGGGCACGTGTGGGCGGTGGAGGAATTGCTGCGACGCTGCGAGCAACTACCTACTCCCACGGCGTTTCTTGATGTCGACGCTCCGGAACTTCTGGTTCCCGGCGAAATGCCTGCAAAGATTAATGCGCAATTGGTGGTGCGAGGGCAACGGGCGTTTTCGCAAGACGGCGAAGGGAATTCCGCAGATGGCCAATGTGATTTTTCATAGTCTGGCGAAGCGTTATGCGGAAGTGCTGGCTTCGGTCGCCGCGATTACGGGGAGAGAATTGAGGCGTGTTTTCATTGTCGGCGGCGGAAGCAAGAATGAGTTTCTGAATCGTTTGACGGCGAAGTATACAGGGATGGGAGTGATTGCTGGTTCGAGCGAAGCGACGACGATTGGCAATTTTGCGATTCAGATTGCGGCGTTGCGCGGCGAAACGATTGATGGGGGCGGTGTGAGTGCGGAAGCTGTGGCGCGGCATGCGCAAGAGTTTTCTGCGCAATCACTAATGTTTCCGCAAAAAGAAGACGAAGTAGTTGGTCTCGTTGAGTGGGGAGAAGCTGCGATGAATGATCGGCAAACGGAAAAAGCGTGGAAGGCTCTGGACAAGCTGAAGATTGAGTTGCCTTCGTGGGGGTTTGCGAACACGGGAACGCGCTTTGGGAAGTTCATTCAGGCCGCAGCTGCAACAAACACGGAAGAGAAATTCAGCGATGCGGCGCAAGTGCATGGGTTCACTGGAGCTTGCCCAACGATTGCGCTGCATGTGCAATGGGATTTGCCGAACGGACTGAAGGACGCAGGGCAAGTGCAGCAATTAAGCAAGAAATTCGGAATCCGCGCGGGATCGATCAATCCGAATATTTTTCAGAACCAGGAATACAAATATGGATCGCTGGGGAATCCAGATTCGAAAATTCGCGGATTGGCTTTGCGGCACATTCTGGAGTGCGTAGAGATTGCCGGGGCACTTGACTCAAGAGACGTTGCGCCGTGGTTCGCGGACGGTTCGAACTATCCTGGTTCGCAGAACATGCGCAAGAGAATTGAATATTTTGAAGATGGACTGAAGCAGATCCATCGAGCCCTGAAGCCTGGCCAGCGCTTGCTGATCGAGTACAAGCCATTCGAGCCGGCTTTTTATCACACGGACATTGCGGATTGGGGGATGGCGTATCTTTTGGCGAAAGAGGCAGGGCCGCAGGGGCTTGTGCTGGTGGATACGGGCCATCACTATCAAGCGCAGAACATCGAGCAGATTGTCGCGTGGCTACTGCATCGCGACATGATCGGCGGGTTCCATTTTAACGACAGGCGTTACGCGGACGACGATTTGACGCTCGGGTCGATTGATCCGTACCAGGTATTTCGAATTTTTCACGAGATACAAATGTTTGAATGGGAAAAGGGAAAAACCGCGGACATTGCTTACATGGTGGATCAGAGCCACAACCTGAAAGGAAAAATCGAGGCGATGATTCAGACGGTGTGCACGGCGCAGGAGCTGTACGCGCGTGCTGCGCTGGTTGAGCACGAGCGTCTTGCGAAGCTCCAGCAGGATTGCTCGCTTGTGGATGCCGAAGAGACTTTGCGGGGAGCGTTTTGGCGGGACACGCGAGGTGTTGTTGCGGAGTGGAGAAAGGCCAAGGGGCTGCCGGTGGACCCGATGCAGGCTTTCCGGGACAGCGGGTACCTGGAACGAGTCACGCGGGAGCGGCGTGACAAGAATATGGGTGCGTCGGCGAGTTACGCCTGAGCGTCCGGCAACTTCAGAAAACCACGTTTCGCCCGGGAAATGCCAACTGATACGGATGGCTGAGGGATTGGCCGAAGGGCCAGTGTTGCAAAATACGCGGCAGTGCGCGGCGTGTACTATGGCGGCGGAAATCAGCAGCATGGCAGGATGGTAGGGTTTGCAGACCCGGCCTGAAGGCAGGGAAGAGTAGGTTTGCCTTTGAGCTGCGGCAAGGGAAAACGCATACTACCGGGGAAAGAAGCGGGAAAGCATTCGAGCACAGGCCTTTGCAGAGCGCAAGCAAGAGCGCCTGTGCTAAGCAATACAAGGGAGTTTCGCGGCATGGGTCCCGTGTCGTCTGAAACAGGCGCAGAACGGCGCACCGGATTAGTCAAGCAACCGCTGGATCTGGAATTACCGGTGGTGGCTACAGGTGCGCGCCCCGGCGATACATCCGAAAAAAGAGAACTGTTTATCGAGGCGACGGAAACGGTACTGGTGTTTGAAAACGGCTGCGTGATTCAGCTGGCCGCCGCGGTTGCCATCGGGCAATTGATCTTCCTGACGAACAAAGAGACGGGAAAAGAGATTGTCACGCAGGTTTTGAGGAAGCGGAGTCACCGGCCGACGGATTGTTATGTGGAACTGGAGTTTACAGAGCCTGCGCCGGATTTTTGGGGGCAGGAATTTCCAGATATCGAGACGCCTCTGAAGATGGATTTGTCCGAGGGCGGTGACGCGGCGACGGTCGCCGAGTCTGAAGTGACAGAAGAGGATACGAATCAGGTGGTGGCGCCGCCAGACGCGGCGGAAGTCGAACGGTTGCGGAAGGAAGTGGAGGCTCTCAGAGCTCAACTAAGAGCCCAAACACAAACAGCGGAATCTGCGCAAAAACAAGGTAGAGAAGGTGGGCCACAGCAACAGGAGGGGCAAGAGAATTTGACGGGGATCCAGCAGCCTTCCGTGGGCGAGCTGGCGTCGCTCAAATCCTTGTTGGGACCGAAGACGCCTGCCAATGGGCAGGAGCCGAGCGAAGAAAAGCCCGCTGCGGCAACGCAAGATGCGGCAAAACGGGAAGGGATGCCGAAAGAGACGAGTCCCGCGCCGGTTACGATTTCGCCGGAAAAGATTGAGTTGATGAGTCCGCACGAGCAGGCGCCTGCAGTGTCAGGCATGACGCCCGGTACGGTTCTGCCCGCCGAGTCAACACCCGCTCCGACTGCGGTACCTGCAGAGGAGCCCTCGTATCCGATTCGCATGCAGTTGCCTAAAGCGGAGGGCGAATCGTCGCGGACTTCTGAGTTTGCAGCCGATTCTGCGGCGATTACTGCTGCGCAGACCGAAGAGCATTTGCTGCCGACGCCGAGTCTGGATTTCGAACAGTTCCCTGGAGTGGCACAGCAGAACACGAAGCTGTTCAGCGGGGGTGCAAGAAGAAGTTTGAGCGGGCCGATTGGCGCTCTGGTGGCGGTTGCATTGTTGCTGGTGGCGGCGGGAATCATGACGTACCGGATGGGATGGCTGTCCGGATTGGGCGGAAAGAGTCTGAAAGCGACGGACAATTCGCACTCTGCGTTTCCAGCGAATACAGGGAGCGCGAACAGCAAGCCAGCCACTGCGAACCATGCCAGAAACTGCAAAACCGGACGTGCCGCCGCCGACTACTACTGGTGGCAGCGAGGAACAGCCGACGACTGGAGCGACGAGCTCGACTGGCAAGCCGGAAGATACGGGCGGGCATGAAGCGACTCCTGGGCAAAGCAAGCCCGTGAGCAAGGGAAATTCGAAGCCGGTGGAGAAGCGAAATTTGAAACACGCTTCCACGGGGCATGAGGGTAGTGCTTCGCAGCCCGTTGCGCCGGATGACGGCGAGGTGGTACCTCCGAAATTGGTGAAGGCGATCAAGTCGCTTTCTCCGCCGGAGGCGCTGCGGGGATACGTGAGCGGAAAAGTGACTTTGGATGCGCTGGTGGATGAGACAGGGCATGTCACATCGGCCACGCCGATTTCAGGGCCAAAGGCGCTGTATGAAAAGGCCATCGAGACCGTGAAGCAATATGAATATCAGCCTGCGACCAAGGGCGGGAAGCCGGTGCAGGCGCGTGTGCAGGTGGCGATTCAGTTTTGGTATGAACCGTAGATAGTTCCTGCCTAAAGTTGTCCGTTCAGTCTTGCTCTAATAGAGTCAAAAGCCGAAAGTTTAAGCGTTGAGCGGGAACCTCTTAGGATGGGTGTGCGGATTCAGATAGAATCCTGCTGCGATGATGAGTGATTCCGGCGAGAAAAAATAAGAGTGAGGCGAGCACGGGGCCGCTGGCTGGCGTGAAGGTGCTGGAGCTGGGGCAGCTGATTGCGGGGCCATTTGCGACGGCCTTTTTGGCTTGGTTTGGGGCGGAAGTAATCAAGGTTGAGCCGCCGGGGGCGGGCGATCCGCTGCGGACCTGGCGTGTGGTGCATGAAGGGACTTCGCTTTGGTGGCGGCAGATTTCACGAAACAAGAAATGCGTGACACTGAATTTGCGCGTGGCGGAAGGACAGAAGATTGCGCGGGAGATGGCGAAACGCGTGGATGTGGTCATCGAGAATTTTCGGCCAGGAACATTGGAGAAGTGGGGATTGGGGTTTGAGGAGTTGAAGAAGGATAATCCCGGACTAATTTTGGCGCGGATTTCGGGTTATGGGCAGACGGGGCCTTACGCGCAGCGGCCGGGATTTGCGGCGGTAGCGGAAGCGTTTGGCGGGTTGCGATATGTGACAGGAGAGCCGGATCGTCCGCCGGTGCGGCCCAATTTGAGTTTGGGCGATTCGGTGGCGGGGCTGCACGCGGCGCTTGGGATTTTGATGGCGCTCTATCACCGCGATGCGCGGGGTGGAGGCGGACAGCTGATTGACGTTGCGCTTTATGAAGCTGTGTTGAACTTGATGGAAGGGATGATTCCCGAGTACGACAAAGCGGGGGTGAAACGCGAGCGGGAAGGGATGCGGCTGACCGGGATTGTGCCGAGTGGGACGTATCCTTGCGCGGATGGGGCGTACATCGTGATAGGAGCGAATGGAGACAGCATTTTCCGGCGGTTCATGCTGGCGATTGGGCGGGAAGACTTGGCGGGGGATGCGCGGCTGGCGAGCAATGAGGGGCGCTCGAAGCATATTGATGAGATTGATGGGGCGATTACGGCTTGGACGAAGGGGCGCGTCGCTGCCGAGGCTTTGAAGGCGCTAAGTGAGGCGGATGTGCCGTCCGGGCCGATCTATTCGGCTGCAGAGATGCTGGCGGACGTCCATTACCGAGCTCGGGGGGTGTTTGAGGATGTGGATTTGGGCGGCGGAGACTGGGTAAAGCTGCCGCAGATGGCTCCCCGAATGGGGGAGACGCCCGGCGAAATGCGCTGGATTGGGCCAGCGCTAGGGGAGCATAATAGCCAGGTCTTTGGAGACTGGCTTGGCTACCCCGCCGCCGAGCTGGAACGGCTTACCAAAGCCGGTGTGATTTAAGAGCCGGTTGAAGAGCGCAGAGTAAGTCTGTGTCCACCGAGATCAGAGCAATCTAGGAGTGGCGCTGCGCGTGGGGAATGACGCTTGATCATTCGCGAACAAGGCGATCAGCTGTTGCTTATCCGGCAGACGGACCATGCCTTCCTGGCTGGTTTTTTCGCAAGAGAATGGGGCAATGAGGAGTTTCCGCGGCCGGAGCCGTTTGAGTCGTTTTGTCTTGCGACGGCCGAGCACGATAACGGCTGGAGCGAATGGGAACTGCAACCGACACTCGACCCGAAGACGCGGCAGCCGCACACGTTCATGTCCATCCCGACCGAAGAGCACATTGCGCTCTATCAAAAGGGGATTGAGCGGCTGGTGAAGGTAGATCACTACGCAGCGCTGCTGGTGAGCATGCACTGCACGGGTTTGTACGACCGGGCGCGGGCGACGATGCCGGGATATTCGGCCAAGTATGTGAAGTCCGCGGAAACTACGATCGTGGCGGATTTCGTGCAGCGGTTGCGGCTGCAGCAGTTGCGATTGAAAGTGGATTTGCGTGCGAATGAAGCGACGAAGGGATTGGGTGCTGGAGGATGCGTTGAAGGCGAATTTCGAGCGGCTGGAAGCGCTCGACCGGCTTTCGCTGCATTTGTGTTTGAATCCACAAGAGAATTGCATGATTGATGCCGTGCCGAAAGACGCGTCGGGAAATGAAGTGGATCTGGATTTGCGGAACGAAGGTGGCAATGTGCTTACTTTGGCGCCATATCCGTTCAAGCGCGACGTGCTGGAAGTGAGCATTCTGGCGCGGCGGATTCCGAAGCGTTTGTATGTGGACGAAATGGATTTTCAGAAGACGCTGGCACAGACGCCGTATTTTGGAATCAAGTTCACGCTGCGGGCGCGAAAGACGACAGTATTTTCGCGCGCGGCCAATTTGTAGCAATTCTCAACTGATACATTCCCCAGAAAGACAAAACTGTCGTGGAGCGCGAAATGCGTTGCGTGTGGGCAGGGCGTTTGCTACCCTCTCGCGCATAAAATTCTGCGGGGAGGTCCTCGATGGCATTTTGCAAGGCGTGTGGTGCGGATGTTGGCGGGGCGGCATTTTGTCCGAAGTGCGGCGCGAATCAGGGGGCAGTGCAGGCGGCGCCAGCTGCGGCGGGGAGTAGCGAATCGCCGACGGCGGGGATGGAAGAGAACGTGGCGGGATTGTTGTGCTACTTGCCGTTTGTTGGTTGGATTATTTGGATAATCTTTTTGCTGATTGACAAGCGTTCGTTTCGTGAAGTTTCATGCGGGCCAGGTATTGCGTTTAACATTTGCATTCGTTCTGTTTGCTGGATTTGTGTATTTGATTGTCGAATTTCATATTTCTCGCGCTGGCATAACGGCGATCCGTATGCTGCATTTCCCGATCGGCTCCTGATGAGATTCTCGCGCCGGTCATCGGCATTCTATGTATTTTGGCGATGGGTATTCCTGATGTACAAGGCGTACCAGCACGAGAAGTTCAAGCTGCCGATCATCGGAAACATCGTGGAAAAGATGGTCGGGCAGGAATTTGGAGCAAGCTTTTCAAGAGAGCCGCTTCGTGAGACGGGGCGGCTTTTCTTTTTGGGTTTTCTTTCTTGAAAAAGGAAGAACACGGGTTGGGTCTTGACTTTCTTTGGAGGGCGCCGCATCGTTAAGGGCTTTGTAGCCGACGGAACCAGTCACCGTGCGGCGGGAAAGGTCCAAACCGTTCGAATATGACCCGAGTCAGGCTCTGTTTCCACGACCGCTGCTTTGACGGAACCGCTTCGGCTGCGCTGTTTTACCGTTTTTACCGCGAAAAAATCGATCCCAAGGCGGAATTTGGATTTACGGGGATGACCCACAGCGCGAAACAGCCGTGGGAGCCCGGGCTGTTTGACGGCGACGAGAATGTGATTGTCGACTTCAAGTATTCGAACTCGCCGAAAGTGACTTGGTGGTTCGACCATCATCAAAGCGCTTTTTTGACGCCGGCTGATGCTGAGCAGTTCCAGAGCACGCACGGAAAGAACTTTTTTTATAAGCCGGATTACAAGTCTTGCACGAAGTTGATCGCGGACACCACGCGGGCGAAATTTGGATTTGATACAGCGGCGATGGAGGATCTGATTCATTGGGGCGACATCATTGACGGTGCGCAGTTTCCGACGCCGGAATCGGCGGTGGAACTGAAGGAGCCGGCAACGCAGTTGGCGCTGGTGATTGAGGCGGCTGCGGAAGATGGCGTGCCGGCGCAGATTATTCGCGAGCTGGCGTACAAACCCTTGAAGGAAATGATTGCGCTGCCGATCGTGGCGAAGCATTTGGGGCCTCTGCTGGAACGGCACCGGCGTTCGATTGACATTTTGCGGGAACGCTGCGAAGCGAAAGACGGCGTGATTTTTTTTGACGTGAGCGACCTGGACCTCGAGGGGTACAACAAATTTATTCCGTATTTGCTGCATCGGGAGTGCGTGTATTCGATCAGTGTGAGTTCGTCGGCGACTCGAGCGAAGGTTTCGCTGGGGACGAATCCGTGGAATCAGGCTACGGCGGATCAGAATCTGGCGTCGCTTGCGGAAAAATTTGGCGGTGGCGGTCATCAGAGAGTGGCGGCAATTTCGTTTGATCCCGGAGATATTGAGCGGGCGAGGGAAGTGGCGCGGGGACTGACGGCGACTCTGCGCGCCAGCAAGAAGTGATTAGAATAGAAAAATTTGGTTCCTTCATAGAATGAGCGCGGAGCAAGACCAAGTTGCATTCCGGCGTTTGGTTCAGTAGTCTTAAAGAGTTCTTGGTAGAGGTGCGGAGGTCATGAGTAGCCGGGCAAGTGGTTCCGAATCGCTTCGGATGCCTGTGCGAAAGGGACAAAGTTGTTTGTTTCCGCCGAAGTTCCTGCTGTAGCTGAAACGGCAGGGGTTGGGGAACGAGGCGAAAGCCCGTTCACTGTCATCCGATCGCTTCGCAAGGGGCGATTCGCAAATTGGCCGAAAGGCTGACGGATGGAGCGCTATCGAGGGTCGGCGTTCTCCGCAGAGTTTCTGCGCGGTTCCTTCCTTCGTAGCTGTTCCTCCAGAAAGAAAAAATAGAGCATGGATGCTGTGCAATTGACGCGCGCGTTGGTGGACATTGAGTCAACCACCGGAGCTGAAGCGGCTGTTGGGGAGTATTTGTACGGCTACCTGGCGGCGCTTGCCGGGCGTACGGGAGGCGTGGCGGAGCGGATGAAAGTGACGCCGCAGCGGTTCAATGTGCTGGCGACGTGGGGAACGCCGGTGGTGACGATGTCCACCCACATTGATACGGTGCCGCCGTTTTTCGCTTCGCGCGAGGATGAGGAATTTGTTTGGGGGCGCGGCTCGTGCGACGCAAAAGGAATTATTGCGGCGATGGTAGCGGCTGCGGAGCGATTGTTGGCAGCGGGGACGTGGAATTTTGGTTTGCTGTTTGTGGTAGGGGAAGAGAAGGACAGTTTGGGCTCGCTAGCTGCGGCGAAAGTGAATCGCGGGTCGAAGTTCTTGATCAATGGAGAGCCGACCGAGAATTTGCTGACACTGGGATCGAAAGGGGCGCTGCGGTTCGAATTGATTGCGCATGGAAAATTGGCGCACTCGGCTTATCCGGAGCTGGGCGAGTCCGCGATTGAGAAGTTGTTGGAAGTGCTGGAAGACGTTCGGAAGATTTCACTGCCTAGCGACGAACTGCTGGGCAAATCCACTTTGAATATTGGAACGATTGCGGGTGGACGTGCGCCGAATGTGATTGCCGATCATGCGCAGGCGGAGCTGATGTTCCGGTTGGTGGGAGACTCGAGTGTCGTGCGCAATGCGTTGAAGCGCGCCGTGAATGGGCGCGTGGAAGTGCGTGAGGCGCTTTGTACCGAGGCGTTGCGGATGGAAGCTCTGGATGGATTGAAGACGACGGTGGCCGCGTTCACGACGGACATTCCAAATTTTGCGGGGGCATGGGGAAGGCCGCTGTTGATCGGCCCGGGGAGTATTCATGTGGCGCATACAAAGGAAGAGCGGATTTCGAAGAAGGAGTTGAAAGAAGCGGTGGGGATTTATGAGGGGATGGTGAAGAAGCTGTTGGCGGGAGCGGTATGACGCGGGGATTGGCGATTGTCGGATATGGAAAGATGGGCCGGATGATTGAGCGGTTGGCGCCGGAATACGGATTTGAGGTGCGGGCAAAATTCTCCGGAGATGACAACACTGGTGCGCGTGCGTTGACGGCTGAAACGCTGCGGGGAGTGGATGTGGCCGTGGAGTTTACGAGGCCGGAAGCGGCTGTGGCGAATTTGCACAGGCTGGCGACTTTTTGGAGTGTCGGCAGTTTGTGGGACGACTGGATGGTTTGCGGAACTGGATGCGTTGGAGCAACGACTTAGCGCCAACGGGAGCGGGCTGGTGTGGGGCTCGAATTTTTCTGTGGGCGTGAATTTGTTTCGAGAGGTGGTTGCGGAAGCGGCGCGGCGGTTTGCGCGGGAAGAGGGTTACGGTGCGTGGGGATGGGAGATTCATCACGCGGCGAAAAAAGATGCGCCGTCTGGGACATTGTTGGCGCTTGCAGAGACGATGAAAGGGAATGGATATGAGCGCGAGATCAATTTGAGCGCGAATCGCGCGGGATCGTTTCCAGGGACGCATGAGATTGGATTTGATTCGGCGGAGGACACGATCACGATTCGGCATACGGCGCGGAGCAGGGAAGGATTTGCGCGCGGCGCGTTGCGCGCAGCGAATTGGGTGGTTGGAAAGCATGGCGTTTTTGAGTTTCGGGAGATTCTAAGTGAACTTGCCTGACGGCAGACAAGTGGGAGGACTACATGCGATTTGAAGGATGTGGGACGGCGATTGTGACACCGTTTCGAAATGATTTTTCGTTGGATGAAGAGGTACTGCGAAAGCTGGTCGAGCGGCAGATCCGGGCGGGGGTACATTTCTTGGTGCCTTGCGGAACGACGGGAGAGAATCCAACGTTGACGCACAAGGAACATTTGCGCGTGGTCGAAATTACACTGGAAGAAGCGAAGGGGCGCGTGCCTGTGCTGGCCGGCGCGGGCGGATACAACACGGCGGAAGTGATGGAGCTGGCGCGCGAGTTGGAAGCGCTTGGCGCGGATGGATTGCTTTCGGTGACGCCGTATTACAACAAACCGACACAGGAAGGTTTGTATCAGCACTACCGCGCGATTGCGGGCGCGACGCGGCTGCCAATTGTTCTTTACAATGTGCCCGGGCGGTGCGGGACGAATCTGGAGCCGACGACCACGGCCCGACTCGCGAAGATTGAAAATATTGTCGGCGTGAAGGAAGCTTCGGGGAATATCGGGCAGATGGCCGCGGTGCTGAACGCTGTACCAGAGAATTTTTCCGTGTTGGCTGGAGATGATTCGGTGGCGCTGCCCCTGTTCGCACTCGGCGGCAAGGGCGTGATTTCGGTCGCGGCAAATGAAGTGCCTCGCGAGATGGCGCAGCTTTGCGAGTGCGGACGCGCGGGAGATTTTGCCGGAGCGCGGGCGATTCATAGAAAATATCTGCCGCTGATGGAAATCAATTTTGTGGAGTCGAATCCAATTCCGGTAAAAGCGGCGATGAGTTTGATGGGATTGCTCGAACCGGTGTGGAGATTGCCGCTTGTGGCGCCAAAGACCGAGAATTGGAAAAAGATTCGCGAAGTGCTGGAGTCGGTGGAAGTTCTGGAGAGGGTGGCCGTTGCCGCAGCTTGCACAGCAAATTGAAGAGTTGTTCGATCATCCGCCGGCGAAGTATGAGGAGGAGCAACACCGGCTGTTTCAGATTTTCAAGGATGCGTTGAATTCCGGCGAGGTGCGCGCCGCGCAGCCGGATGCGAAGGCGCCGAATGGCTGGCGAGTGAATCCATGGGTGAAAAAGGGAATTCTTGCTAGGATTTCGGCTGGGGACATCTGGTGGAGAGTGGGCCTTATCCGACGCGGCAGCCGTTCATAGACAAGTCAAGCTATCCGCTCAAGACAATGACGAAAGAGTCCGGCGTCCGCATCGTGCCGGGAGGTTCGAGTATTCGCGACGGAAGTTTCGTGGCGCGCGGCGTGGTGTGCATGCCGCCGATGTTCATCAATGTTGGCGCGTATGTGGATGAAGGAACGATGGTGGATTCGCATGCGCTGGTGGGAAGCTGCGCGCAGGTTGGAAAAAATTGCCATATTTCGGCGGCGGCGCAGTTGGGCGGAGTGCTGGAACCAGTTGGGGCGATGCCAGTGATCATCGAAGATGAAGTGATGGTCGGCGGAAATGCTGGCGTGTATGAAGGGACGATCGTAAAAAAACGCGCGGTGCTTGGATCTGGAACGATTTTGAATCGCTCGACGCCTGTTTACGATTTGGTGCGCGATGCGGTGTACACGCGAAGGACGACGAGCCGCTGGTGATTCCGGAAGGGGCGATTGTGGTGCCGGGCTCGCGCGAAGTGACGCATCCCGTTCGGCAAAAAGCATGGGCTTTCGCTTTACGCGGCGGTGATTGTGAAATATCGCGATGGGAAAACAGACGCGCGGGTGAAGCTGGAAGACCTGCTGCGCTAGATTTTCGCCGTTTTGGGCGTTCGACAAAATTTTGAGGCCTGTGTAAAATAGTAGAGTTACGCAGTGGACCGGTAGCTCAATGGTAGAGCAGTTGACTCTTAATCAACGGGTTGGAGGTTCGAGTCCTCCCCGGTTCACCAAATTTTTCAATGACTTAGCCTTATCTGTTCTTTCATTCAAGAAGAACTGTGCCCTATTTTGTGCCCACCCTGGTTCAAATTCTGTTCCGCTAAGGTCATCTACAGCTCTGCGCTTCGCTTCCATGCGAATGTGGCTGTATCTTTCCATCATTGCGCGGGAGACGTGCCCTGCCAAGGCCATAACCGTTGAGTCAGACGCTTGCGACTCGGCGAGCCTGGAAATGAAAGTGTGTCGAAGATCGTGGAATCGGCAAGATACACCCGCCGCTTTCCGGGCACTTTCCCAACCGACTTTCCAGCGCTGCATTGGTTTTGTTGGGTCGATTGCATAGCTGCACAGCCTGCGGTCGTTTCCTGCCAGGCCATATTTTTCAGATGGAAAAACGTAGTGTTTCGGCTCAGGGTTCACGAACAGACCCCGCCAGTGAGAAAGCATTGCGATTGCACGAGGTTCAACGGAATTACACGCCCTGCACCGGCAGCTGTCTTCGTTTTTCCCACCACGAGTGCCTTTGCAAGAAAGTCTACTTTTTCCCAAGTGAGAAATCTCAATTCGCTTGACCGCATCCCGGTATTGACTGCCAGCAGGATTACAGGATACAGGCTCCTACATCTGCTCTTGGAAGCGGCTCCAAGCAAACGTGTTTCTTCTTCAGCTGTGAGGGCCCGACCTGGTGACGGAGCTTCTTTCAAGAAGTCAATGTCTTGCGAAATGGGTTCCCACATCCGGTATCGGCGGAGAATGGCGCGCAACACACCCAATTCAAGATTGACTGTTCTGTTGCTCACTTGTTCGCGCTTACGGCGCGTTGAAATGCCAGTATCTTCGCCGGAAATATCGCTCAGGAGTTGCCTCCCAAAGTTCTTAGTCAGCTGTGAAATGGCCAAGCGATAGCTCTTTTCTGTGGCAGGCGCAATGCCCGTCCTGGTCTTAAGCCAATCAGATGACGCGGTGGAGAATAGTGGAGTGAGTTTGCGCGGTCTGATCTGATTCCAAGATGTTTCTAACTCTCGACGTCGGGAGCGTTCTGCCGCAACTGCAACCGTCTTACTCATGCTTTTTGAAGACTCGCGAATCTCTTGCCCAGCGAAGTGAAATTCTACCACCACACGTCTCCCCGTCTGTAGACACTCACTTTGTTTCTCCCTTCTTTGGCGGCCTGCCGCCCTTCTTACCATTCTCCCGTGCAATCTCACGGATACGTTCAATGCCCAAGCGTTCGACGCGCGCTGCATAGCTCCGCTTGCCAAGCCAGCTAGTGAACTGCTGATTTCCTTCTTCCGCATATTTATATCCTAAACTGTTTAGGTTTATTTGTCAAGTCCTCAAATGTTAGAATCGGCTTGCGGCTAGGCTAGGCCAGCTGAAGAGAGGGACATCCCGTCCCCCCTGCCGCACACTCACTCCAAGAAACCGGGATGTCATGCGGGAGGTGGCGATGGACGGAGTCAGAGAGAGATTTGACGAGAAATTGTTTGCCCTCAAGATGGGTCAGGTATTTCCCGAGATGTATGGTCTGGCGTTTGACGACACGCCACTTCGGGAAGTACTCACAGCTCAAGAAAGCGGGGAAGAATCGCTGGAGGGTCGCTTGAGGCACGACTCCTAAACCGCCACTTTGCGGTTCTTCGTGAGCAATTAAGAGTAATGGACTGCATTGCCCGCGAGGTGTGGCAGGCTCAAGGCGAAGCCATTACACCTCACTTTGTGAGGGAGATACTAGTGCCGAAAGCCACAAACCTAATTGATGCGTGGCTTCACCGGTACAACCACGCCTGGATAGCGCGAGACACCCAGGATCCTTATCCGGCTTTATTTCGTCAAGTTGCTGTCGTGGACGTGCCGAAGCTCAGGAGGGAACTGAACACCCGCTACGAGATCGAGGCGCGAGAGCTTGAATATCGAAATGCGGTGGTCGAGAAGCAAGCGAAACCGAACGCGGATGTGTGGCTGAACTTTCACGATGGATTTCGGACGCTTGCTGACGAGGAGCATGCGATTGTTCAATTGAGCGCAAAGGACAGCTACTTGCGTGCCTACTGCGACTATAAAGAGCACCCGGAAGTATGGGAGACAGGGAAACCCGAGCAAGGCCTTATGTGTTTGGTCAGGACGCCGGAAACCGGCCTGTGGATAGTCGGTCACGGCGCGAATGAGAGTTTTCAGGAACGGTTCCGCGCTCTTGCGGCGCGAGCCGGTGTTGCTCTCGGCTGTCCGAAAGGCACAGACTCAGAGGACTTTTGGCTCCATGGCTCTATCTCGACCTGTTGAAAAACGACAGCGATCAGCTTTTCGCGGCGACCAAGGAAGGCGGCATCATCCTACGAGTTTGTATGGCCTCTGCGACCTTTTGCTCGCGGCTTGAGAGAAAAGCAATTGAGGGGTCTCGTCTCGCTTCCTTCAGTCAGAAGAGCGAGAAATCAGCGCGAGCAGTGGCAATCAACTCCACGGGCGCAGATTCACAGCCTTTTACACATTCTCAGGACTACCGTTCTGTTACTATTCGCGGCAACGCGTTCAACCTGACAGGGCGGCAAGCCCAAATAATAGAGATTCTCGACGAGGCTAGGACCAGCGGAAACCCTGATATCTCAGTGGCTCTCATCTTGGAGAGGCTGGAAACTAAAAACGGGCGTTGGCAGGACACGTTCAAAAGCAACGCAGATGCAAAGAAGGCTCTCATCGTGATCGGCAGACGCAAAGGAACGCTTCGCTTAAACGTCTAGTTTCGCAAAATGCACAGCCACAAACTCAATTCCACGGAAATACCCACCTTACGGCACAGGGTACGACGCACCATCATTTGCGACACTCACTTGCGAAATGCTTTGCAGGGAGACGCATATGCAGGAAAGACTTTTGACGGTAAGAGAAGCCGCGACAATAACAGGGCACAAGGAAGCGACTTGGCGGGCTTGGATTCTCTACGAAAAGTCCCCTACCACAAGGTGGGTCGGTCAATTCGAATCGCCGAAAGCGACTGGAATCGCTTGATTGAAGAAACTCGTGTTCCCGCAAGAGCAAGCAGGTGAGCGGCACGAACCATAACTTGAACGCAACTCCTCAAGCGGTTGAGGTTGAGAGAGCAGTCCTGGGGACCGCCCTGATCGATGTCACATCGCTCGACACGATTCGTGAAATTCTCAAGCCATGGCACTTCCTAGCGTCGAATCATGCCCAAGTTTTCGTTGCGATGCTTGATCTAAGAGATGAAGGGCAACCAATCGATGCGCCACTATTGGCGATGAGACTGCGACAGAAGCATGGCTGTCTGAGCAAGATGCTTCACTACAGGTTGCGATGCTCCTTGATGGCAGCTATAGGCTCTCGAACGTTGGGGGATATGCCCGACAAATTATCGAGGCTCAAAAAAGGCGCTCCGTACTTCGCATGGTTCCCGAAATCGAACGGCTGGTTACCGAAGGGGCTTCACTCCCGGATATATGCTCAAGGCTGAGGCTGGAGGCAGCAATCTTGGCATCCCAACTAAAAGGAAACTTGTTGCATTGAGTGCGGACGAACTTCTTGAACGAGAGATTCCGGCTCGCGAGATGCTGTTGTTGCCGATAATTCCAGCCAATCTCTTTCGATGCTTTACGCAAAGAGAGGTCTTGGCAAAACGTTTCTCGGGCTCGGCATCGCTCATGCCATAGCCTCAGGAACAAGTTTTTTGCGTTGGAATGCCCAACCCCGCGCGGCGTCTTGTATGTGGATGGGGAATTGCCAGGGCGGGTACTCCAAGAACGCTATCGGCTAATTTGGGGGACGCGCGAGTAAGAATCTGCGGTTTATCAGCCCCGACTTTCAAGACGGGGTAATCCCTGATCTAGCTACGAGGGAGGGCCAACAGCTGTTGAGGAAAACTTAGACGGTATTAGTCTTCTAATTCTTGACAATCTCTCCTGCCTCGTTCGCGGAGTAAAAGAAAACGAGGGAGAAGGTTGGCTTCCAATTCAAGAGTGGGCACTTGAGCTTAGGCGAAGAGGAATCTCCGTCCTTTTTCTCCACCACGCCGGGAAGCAAGGGACGCAGCGAGGCACGTCAAGGCGGGAAGACGCTTGGATACCGTCGTGATTTGCGCAACCCGTCGGACTATCAATCCGAGGAAGGCTTGAGAGTGGAACTCCACTTTGAAAAATGTAGAACCCTCACTGGAAAGGACGTTCGCGCCTTCGAAGTAGAACTGGATTGTCAGTCGGGGAGTGCCGAATGGACGACGAAAGACGCGGAAGATGCTCAAAAGGCGCGCGTCCAAGACCTGCTAGAGAAGGCTGGAGCTTGCGGGACATCGCCGAAGAAGTTCACATTTCTAAATCGACAGCGCAACGATGGGGCAAGGCAGGAGGTGTCCCATGTCCCTCCACTAAGGATGTGGGACAGCAGGACATTAAGGAATGAGGGCCGCTGAATGGGACACGAATGAGACGACGAGAGGTAATTTCATTGTTTGAAAAGAGTTAAAGCGGGACAGCAGTTAGGACAGTTCTTCAACGGTAACAGATGGAGGTTTTATGAGGGATACTACCGAATTCCCAAGAAACTACCTGTCAATCGCGTAGACGGGGCATTGGCTGAAATAGTGAGAGCGAAGTTTGCTGAGGGTTGGCCGAAGGCAAGAATTGCTCGCGAATTTAGATTAAATCGGCGCACCGTCGCTCGTTTGCGGAGATGCCCACGTGCCCAAACCTCACACGACCGATTGCACAAAATTGCCACGAATTAATTTGCACGGTTTTGGACGGCTTAAGCAGCAATTCCCGCGACGCCGGTGGATAACGCCTGCGCAGAATGCATAGTGACGCAAATAGACAGTTTTTTGCATTTGCGGAAATACAAAATCATTGAAAAAAGGGGCGCAGTTTCATGGCAACGGGAGCAAAGAGTCAGCTGCCAGTCGGAGATGGCTCTAAATATTCGAGAAGCTGCCGAATTTCTACGATTGAGTACAAGAACCGTGCGGGAATATCTAAAAAGAGGCGAGATCAGAGGAAAAATCATGGAAATCGGTGGAGATTTCGGCGTGAAGACCTTATCGCTTTCTTTGAAAAGGCACCCACTGATTGGGATTTTGGAAAGGGCAGTGATCGGGATTAGATGGTCCACGGAAATAGACAAATCCGACGGGGCTGGCATGGCAGATTCAAAGGCTTCCGGCTGAACTGTGAATCTGTTCCGATGCTTCCAGCATGGGCGGTACGCGAAGTTTGGGAGGACCCTCGGCGGATTCCTTACCTGCTAGTTTGGAAAGGCCGTTTCGACGACCAAGTGAAAGAGGCAGTGCGACTGGCCCGAGCGGTTCCCAAGGCCCAGCTTCCTGAAGCTGATTCAGTTGAGGTCAAGCGCACGGACGGTAGCATCGTTCCTGTTTATTTGGCTTGGCGCTGGCAGCCGCGCGGCGGTCGAACTTTGCTTTTGAAATGCTGGCAGTGCCAGAGGCCATGCCGAGCGCTTTATGGTTATAAGGTGGGAGATGATGGGCGATTCTACAAGGCGGTCATGGCTGATTGGCAATGTCGAACTTGCGCAGAGCTGAGCTATTCGTCCGAAGGTGGCTACCTGCGTCCAAGTGGCCTCGGAGGGCTTGGGCACTCGGCGTTATGTTCCGCGCATTCGGAAATCTCCCTCGCCCAGACACGTGGCTTCCTGACATTTTTTCGTCCATCGACGATCCTCGGCTCGACGAGCTAGCAAGTGTGAATCGACGCTTTGTGGGATGACGGTAGTTCCTGTCGGTTGTGCACCGACATGCTGACATCTAATTCCCAAAGCTCATCGAAACGTGGAAGTAATGCGGAGCGACTGGCGGGGCTGGAAATTTGTCTTGTTCCAGCGTTTGCCGCACACAGGCAAATATGTTGGTTTCATGATCTACGTAGAGCCGCAAAGCACGACCATCTTTCGCGATTGCCGCAACGAATGAGAACGGCGATGTGTCGAGGTGTTCAGTCGATTTTAGGCAAGACTGATAGACAGGCGAATATTTTTTTTGTAGTACGGTGTCAGATCAAGATGAATATATGCCTGTTCGGAGCGTTCCTGTTGTTGAGCTTCTGCTAGAACGCAGGCTTCTTTAAATGAACCAGCGAGCTCGCCTGCTCTGCTGGAAATCGCGAGTAGAGAAATGAAGACTAGGGCATAGAGCTTCTTCATCAGATATTCCTCTCTCTTCCTCAGTCGACCACAGCGCGACCTGTTTTCAATCTAGGTCGGTGGTACAGGTGTGCTGATTGAGTTAAGAGAAGTAGGGCGGTTAAACTGCCTGGTAGTCGTAATCGGAAAGTGAAAATCCACTTGGACGGTAACCGCGTTTACCGGGACCTAAGCGAACCGCGACATAGCTCGTTCAAGACTGCCCAGATAAACAGCCCCATCCGTCGTTACGTCCTCCCCAACGGTCCGCAAGGGATTGCAGCAAGTTTTCAAAGTCAGTGATGCCCTCGTGGGATGCAGGCATGTGCCGGACCACGGTTACATCCCAACTAAAGTCCGGCTCTGGATAGTCCCCCTTAACTGAAACTTTGTGGCCCAATGAGCGAAGATGTTCTGCGAACTCTTCAGCCGAACTTTGGTCCGCGAAAAGGACCGAAAAGTCGATATTTCGCGCCCTAGTTAAATCGTCTCCCTTTGCTACCATGCGGCGAAGCACATCTCCGTTGTCGTCGTCCGGTATGAACATGAAAACACGTCCGTCCCACATAACTTGCCACAGCGTGGTTTCGACATTATAGAGCGCAATTCAGCAACTTTAGACACCGGGAACGCAGTGTCGCCGTAGAGAAATTATTTTTGATGCCTGGTAAGTCGTAACCGGAAAAGTGATGGACGATTCGGCGTTTACCAGGCACCCGGGAGGGGTAGGGGATGGTCAGGGAGTCCTTTTGGCAATGCAAGGAAATGCTGATATCGCATCGTACGCGCCTTCCTCCGATGGACTAAAGAGGTGCCATCGAGCAGGCTGCCCCTGATTGTCTATGTCTCGCATAAACTGAAACGCTGCCCAATGAGGGTATTGTGACCCTCTGTATTCGATCCAACGAGCAATCGCCACACCGTCGGCGGATTTTACACTTGCGCCAGTGTCTTGAAGGTGGCTGTACCTGCTTTTATGTTCAGTACAATAGGCTCCGTATCCGAAGAAGGCTGACCACAGTTTGCAATCAAACGTTCCGGCGTCAATTCGCGCAAGATCTTTAGACTCCCTTTCCTCCGCGCCTCTTCGCGCCGAAGGTGAATCGTCACAAAGGTGAGAACAGCTGAAACCCTAGTAATCCGAAGAGAACAATTCGTAGCGTGCGCATGACTTTGCCCAGATGAATTGCCGATTTATCGTGATGAGCCTAGAGGGAGTTTATAGCACAACCGACAGTAAGCACTTGCTTGGTAAGTCGCGAAACAGGACAGGTGCTTTCTCACGATTCCACTTCTCCGGTTTCGGCGTTTATCGGGACCTAGGGCTGGAAATCAACTAAATTCAGTTTTGACACAGCTAGTTTTCCCCGCAAACGCAATTTTTCATAGCAGTGATGACAAAGAAGCTTGATGCTGCCTTTTGGCTGGTTCTTTTCGTTCCACTCACCCTGCTCTTGAAATAGAGCTTCGCAATCGGCGCACCACGCGTCCGGCCATTTGTCTTCTTCATCAGGTTCGTTCGAGAACCATTTCTGTTCGGGATTTGAAACAAGATGTTCGCACGCGTACGCCTTAAAGCCACTTCCATGGTCATCGCACTCCACTTGGTTCGAGTCAGTTGCTCTACCTTCATCGCTGACAACAAATCCAATGGACAAATAAACGACGTAAACGAAACCATTCTCGTCCGGGCACCGATACGCTCCCTTTACTCCAAGAATTCTGGCGGCAACCGCAGTTAACCCCCAACCAAGGTATTCATCGTCTTGCAGTTCCTCTTCTCTAAATTCGGCTATGTTTTCGGTCGCTCCGAACGCTCGGACTTTCGCCACTTCTTTTGTCACGTTTTGGGGAAGGCTTTCGTTTGCCCAGCCCCACATCCATGTTTTCCCCGAAATGGAAGTCGTGCCGATGACTTGAATTGCGGCCCGAACCTTGGGCACACCATCCTGAGAAAATGTGAGAGTTCCGCGGCCGAAATCATAATCCCACCGGGGCCAAGAGGAGATGTGAAACTCCTCTTCGCACAACTCATTTAGGCGCATGAGTTCATGCACAGCCTCGTGACGATAGACAGAAAATTGTTCGGGGTCCATTTCACTGTGCTCCAACCGTCAGGCCGATTTATACCACATCCTTCACAACTCCCGGTTTGTCGCGTTACCGGAAAGTGAAAATCCACTTGGACGATTAGCAGCTTGTTGAAAAATCCTGTTTCGCTGCAACTTTAGCGTAAGAGAACTCGTC
>CAWCCV010000008.1:0-296445 GCA_963794175.1 uncultured Acidobacteriota bacterium
TGGAGGCACTCTGAACTATTTTTCATCGCAGACACGGGACAACAGCATCACACTGCTAAAACATTCCGGAAAACTGCGCTGCATTTACCGGCTATCTTAATCGCAGCCGCGGTATTAGGGGCTGGCGCCGTATGTCGCGGGAACCCTGGACAGGTACGAGGACAGTTTCCCGAACTACCTGCGCTCAAACTCGCCATTGTTTATACGCAAAGTGGCGCCGCTTTCCACCTACCAGACTCTTGTGAATTCCGGACTATTCGCGTTGCAATGGATTCTGGTTCCTAGCCTCTTTTTACCGTTGCTCGCCAGTACTTCCTCAACGGTTTCCGTGGATTGGGAGCGCGGGGATTTGCATCCTGGAAAAGCTGTGTGGCAAAAGTCGTTTATTGGGCCGCGATCGCCGCCGCCGTTGTGCTGGGAGTCTATGCAACGGGAAAAATCATGGATTGGACGCCGGATTTTCGTACGTCCACTTTCCGGCACGAAACGGCAAGCCTGATCTGGCGCGGTGTTGTGTCCTATCTGCTCGCGCTCTTCGCGTGGATTCTCCTGCTCAATGGCCGGGCGCTGCAGCGGAGCGGCTCCCGACGCTCGCGACGATGTCACCCGGCAAACCGCTGGTTAACCAGCCCAATACTTTCTTTCTGCCGTACTTGAGCACGAGGTCCGCGACAATCTTTAGCGCGGAGTGGTAAGCCTGCCTCGAATTTTCTTGCGTGCCACCTTTGGACAGAATCTCGTTGATTTGATCGACCGGCATCACTGGGCCGCCGATCTCGGTGCCCTCGCCGCTCGACAGATACAGGACCAAGCCTTCGCGGAACCACAACGGCGATTTCCCGGCGGCACGCAATTCAACCAACAAATGAACCAGTTCATGACGCAGAGTCGATTCGAGCACTCCATGCTTGCGAAGTTCCGCCAGCGGTTGTAAGCGAATCATCCGCCCTCGCGTTGACGCGGCGACCCATCCTGGCTGACCCGTCACATTTCGATAGCTGTCCAGACTTGGATAAACCTGGAGCCGCACCTGATAGGGAAGTTTCCACCCGAGATTCGCTTCGGTCTCCCGCAAAAGACGCTTCGCAAGTGGAATAATTTCGGAATCCATGTCAGGCTGGGTACTCAGCAATTCAAGCTGTTCATCCGACCGCTTTTCCCAACTTTCCTGCGCGTGTTCCCGGATTTCCGTTCCTGGATAATAAAAACTCAAGATCTCTCGGAAACTTTTTCCCTGCCTTGCCATCTCTTCTGCGCCGGCCTGGCACAGACCAACGCCGTGTCCAGCACCGTGACCGGAAAACAGAACGTTGTCGCCCGAATCACGAACGTCGTACAGGTCGCTTCGAATGTTGTTCCAGCCAAAAGCGCGATTAACCGCAAAACGAAGAGTCGAAGCGGAAAGGGTCAAATTCCCGGAACCGCCGGTCAGGAACAGCAATTGCGCCCGACCGCTCTTCGCACGCGTTCGGATTTCCAAATGATTCCACGCCGCAGGCGATTCGATGCCCGATAATCGCAGCGCTTTACTGACCTGTTCGTGCGTCAGAGATGTTTCCCACTTCAATCCGCCGTTGACCAGGCAATAGGGGTCGGCGTGAACGGTCAAGTACGGTTCGGCAACCTGCGCCCACGCTTCGCTCGCCGCTGCTGTAATTCCGCCGCAATTCTGATGAAAGTAAGTGGACGCGGTCGCTCCATGATATGCAACGGTCTTTCCTTCCGTGACTTCAACCGCGTTTCGCATTCGCTCGTTAGCTTCTTTCCAATGAAACACCTGGCAGTGTGTTGTATCGCAGAAATCGAATCCTTCGTTCTTGTGCTGGTGAGCGAACCGCGTTGCGTAGGTTCGCGTCGCGATCGCCAAAGCTTTTATCGACTCTTGGTTTCTAAAGTCGCCGCTTTCCGCCATGAGGACGTGCTGAACGTATTCCTCCAGCGGCATCGTGACCACGATCAGCAGAGTTCCGGACTTCGCACGTACGTTCAGCGGGAACTGAGAGTAAAAACTGGGTGCACCATTCGAATTCAATTCATATCGCCCAGTGACAAAATATTCCGGATCACTGTTCCCTTCGGTCATGGCGCCGTTGGCCGGAGCCACAATGGTTAGACTTGAGCCGCTCTGTTCCGCGCAGGTGAGACACCGTCTCCAACGCAGTGTGCCTTCCATCGATCGAATCGTCATCGACGCCGGAGGATGCGCCGTGCGGAGCCTTACTCGCACGTCCTCGGCACGCAACAACGACGGCAGGAGCAACATCGTAAAGGTGATTGTCACGGAAAGTTTCACGGCTTCTTCTTCATCTGCCAGTATTCCGAAAACACGGGCTGCGCCACTGCTGCCGCATCCAGGCCGCGGCTGTGAGCAAGGTAAACCACGATCGCAATTTCCGGATCGTCTGCCGGTGCGTATCCAACAAAAAGGCCGTTCGTGGGGGAGCCAGGCGTGGATATCGCGGTCCCCGTTTTTCCGGCAACCTTCCATCCATCCACGTTTGCAGCGTGCGCGGTTCCATAAGCCACCGCATGCTCCAGGCCTTGAAAGATCTCCCTTGGCGAACCGTCATCTTTTTCATTTCTGCGCAAGGCCAGGTTTCGATATGCCATTAGAAGTTCGAGCGGCGTCACTTCAATTCCTCGCAAGCCTAATGCCATCAGTTGTATTTCTTCTTGCGTGTGAGTCCGTTCGATGCGCCCAGCAGCTTCATTCTTGGTCAGGCCTGTGGGCGAATCCAACCCAACTCGCCGCAGCGCCTCCGCAAGCTCCTGCGGCTTCAATCGCAGACTTACTTCCGCCACGTACGAATTGCAGGAATAGGCGATCGCATCCTCCGCGTTCAATTGCGTCACGAGGTTCGAATGGCTGCAATCCATTCGTAGGGATCCGATCCGCAACGGGCGCCTGCACACCAATTTCTGTTTCGAATCGATTCGTTTCCTCTGAAGGAGTACGGACAGAATAAACGGCTTTAGCGTGGATCCGGGGCGGACCAGTTCCTGCGCTGCAAGATCTAGATTTTTCGCGGCGAGAATTTTGCCCGACGCGACGTCAACTACGACAATCGTGCCAGCGGAGCCAGGTAAGGCTTGCTCGACGGAACGTTGCAGCTGCCCGGTACAAAGCAACGGCCAGGCCAGGACGAACAGAAATCCCATCGGCAGCGCAGAGAGCGACAATCTTTGTGGCACGATTCGATCTTAGAACAAACTTGCGCCGGCGCCCACAGTTTGGGGCTGATCGATGACTACTGCGGCCGATAATTTAGCCGGGAATTGTTGGTAGGCGCGGGTCGGAATCGAACCACTGGCGCTGCTGAAGAAGCGCGAGTTGTTGATTCTGCGAATCGGCAAGAGCCGCAAAACCAGTGATTCCGCTAGGCCGAGTACACGGCAGGTACACGGTGTCGTCCAAATTCAACAAATCCATCAGCCTATTTCCCAAAGAGCTTAGTGTTGCTTGCGCAAAATAGCCGAGCGTCATCCGACAACCGCATATCCTCACTCCCCTGTGTCCAAAATTTCCACGCTGCGTTGCGTGCGTCCTCCCAAACATCCAACGTATTCGCAGTGGCGTGAGGTAGCATAAATTCGCGCCGTGGCACTTGCCCATCGCCCGTGGGCGCATACAGCATTGAGACTTGATCGAATGCCGGAGCTAGACGTAAACGAGAACCTTCTGCAAAGAACAGTATGTTGTGCTGGTGTCGATCCGTGTTTGCGATAAGTGCTCCAAACGCATCAAGCCAACAAAGCCGCCGGGCATCTTCATCACTCAAACGCCCTGATTCTTTGAGTGTCACTGCCGCGCGTCCCCACGAGTCCGCTAGATCGTCGTGAACAGCCGCGAGACTTATGACTGCAATCCTCCCGCGCATCCCTAGGCGATCAAATCGCTCACTCTCCAGAAACCAATAATCAGGCGTTTCGGTGACGTTTGTATTCGCCGTCGCAATGCCATGTGACGCTACAACGTGTAACGCAATTCCTTCTAGGATCAGCAGATCGCACCAGCGCCTTGCGGCCATGTCCCCGCTTCCTCCGCGGCCAGCAAATTTGACAAGCATATGCTGGTTGCCAACTAGCGCGCCGAATTTCGGCCGCTCTCCCCCTGCCGAGGAGCCCGGCGGATGACCTGCGATGGTTGCCTCTGCAAGAGCCGGGTAATCGTCGCGACTTCTGGAAACGGGCTCAATCCCCTGCCAACGAGCGAATGATTCTTCGCCGACGACCAAGTTGCCCGGTAAGTCTTCTCCGCGTCGAGACATAGCGAGCAGAATGTGATGATCAGACCAGTCCGATAGCCGGGGCGGTAGCCTGAGATTGGCATGGACGGCTGCGAAATGTCGGCCCAAGAAGCCTGAAGGACGAGCGTCAGCCAATTCGGCAGGAAGCCCGCTCATGACTGTGCCCATGGGCATCCAGGCCGTCTGATGAGCGGCAAGTGTAATGAGCTCTCCCGCAGAGACCGCTGCGGCAGATTCGGTTATTCGGAATAGCGGAAACCGTGGACTTTCCAGATTTGACCATGCCTGACGCAAGCCGTATTGCGTCGCCCTGCCTCGACCAATACGCAGGATCTCCGGTCCGGCTTCTCTTACCATGCGCATAAGTGTCGAGGCCGATACACCTAGTCGCTCCCTGAGGTCGGGGGCGGACAATACGCCGCGATTCAGTTCGGCAATAGCGTTTTTAGCCATGAAATGATTATATGCTAAATATTTCTCGTATTTCTCCTTTATGTTAAGCACCTTAACTTGAAATGTGAAACGATTAGTGAAATGATTAGTGACGCGATTTATGCAATCACTGATACCCATAAATTGAAAGGAGAATTGAACCTCGCGGTTAAAAAACTAGTCAATAACGACTTCTGTCTAGCTCCGTGCGGACGACGGATTGATCTCGCGCGTTGGAGATACGGATTGATTGGCGGTGTGCTCTAGTAGCGGACAGCGCCCCATCCAGCCCGTCCCTAAACTCCAACTCTACTGTGCGCTTTCGGTCTTCTTTCCTGTGGGCTCCTCATTGCTTGACAGGACTCCTCGGGAAAATGTGCTGGTACAAATATTTTTTTCTACCTTCCTCCCTTCTGGATGTTCCCTAGTAAGTAGAGGGGCATGCGCTTGCGAAGATGCCAAGAGTGACAAATAAATTCTTCTTTTGGAGTGGCAGCGGAAAGCTAGAGAGCATTGTACGGAGCTGGCAAACACATACCTGATGCGCATGCGCATTGTTTTCGCGACACTTTCGCGGTTGAGCTGCTCCTCGCCGGCGTGCCTATCGAAAGAGTTTCAGTTTTGCTTGGCCACCAGAATGTGCGAATTACCGCGAAGCATTACGCACCGTGGGTGCGTTCGCGGCAAGAGCAATTGAAAGCTGCTTTGGCGCGCGCCTGGAGCCGGGACCCACTCGTACTTTCGCAGGATGGGGTACACCAGAGGTACACTAGAGAGGACGACTCTAGATCTCCTTCAGTTTCAACAGGAAAAACTGGTGCCCGGGGTGGGAGTCGAACCCACATGAGGAAAAATCCCCGCAGGATTTTAAGTCCTAAGCGTCTGCCATTCCGCCACCCGGGCCAAGGGCAGTCAAGTAAGGTTAGCATGAGCCATAGACAACGCTAAAGAGTGCCGGCCAGCCTTTGCCACGAAACGAATCGGCCCTTCGGCGCACTTAATCAGTACAGCATGGCGAACGGGCCAGCGCTGTTAAGAGCGGTCCTGGGCGTCTAACATCTTCTAGGTCTTCTATAGGTCACTAGATGGAAGCGAATCCTCAAACGCAACGGGCTTTCCGGCAAGGTGTGTACGTGGCCGTGGCGCTGGCTGCGGCCATTGGACTCGCCCTGCAATTTACAAGCGTGGGCGAGAGGCTCGAAAACACTGCATTCGATCAGAGGGCGCGATGGACCGCCAAACCGGAAAAAGCCGATCCGCGCATCGTCATCATTGATATAGACAACGCGAGCTTCGACGAACTGCAAGACAAACTTGGCCGCTGGCCGTGGCCGCGTCAAGTCTGGACCGAGATAGTGCGTTACGTGAATAAGGGCCAACCTGCGGCGATCGTCTTCGACGCCGCTTTCACCGGCGAACAAAAAGAAGCTCCTGCAATGGACGACGATTTCGCGCGGGTGATACAAAACTCCAGAAAAACTGTGCTCGGCTTTTCTTTTCTGCCGGCAAAACTTTCCGGCGAGCGGCAGTCCGGCGCCGTTCTGCAGGATCCTTCGAACTACGCGGAAGCCGGCGCCAGATTCGGTTCCGAACTTAAAACGGAAGAGACGAAACAATGGATGGCGAGTTTGCCTCTCGACAAACTGGCCCGCGCGTCAGCGGGACTAGGCTCTATCAACTCCACCGCCGACGAAGGCGGATTGATACGCCGCGAGCCGGTTTACTTTGTCTATCAGGGCCGCGCGTATCCCACGCTTGGAGCGAAGGCCGTTGAAGTCGCAACTCCAGAAAACAAACAGGGCTGGGTCGCAAAGAAAAGCTGGCTCGGCACCAATGCGCTCGTGCGCGGCGGAAGAGCGATTCCGGTAGACAGCGAAGGCCGCGTGCTGATGTTGTGGCGTGGTCACGCACTCGCGCTCGATAACAAAGGACAAATCGACACCTACAAACGCATTCCGCTGTGGGAAATCATCTGCTCGATCTATCCGGAGCAATGTCCGAACGTGGAACACAAGCATCCAGCGGGTGAGTTTCAGGGAAAAATCGTGCTGGTTGGAGCAAGCGCAGCGGGAAGTTATGAACCGAGGCCAACTCCACTGGACAAACAGCCCCCCGGCTTTTTCTCTCATGCAACGCTGATGGACAATCTTCTGAACGGTATCGCCATGCGCGAAGCGCCAGGCTGGCTTGCTTTCGCCCTGATTTTGTTCATGTCCCTCGTGGGCGGTGCGGTACAGCTGAACCAAACCTCGTTTCGCATTGGTGTTTTGCTCGTGCTCGGGGCACTGATTCTGTTTTTCGCAGGCAATGTGGCGTTGTTCGGTGCGAGCCACTTTGTGCTGCCGCTCGTCGCCCCGTGCATCACGCTGGCGCTGTCCTACTCCGGCGCCAGCACTGCACGCTACGTTACCACGGGCCGAGAACTTCGTCAGACACGCGGCGTGCTGGAACGTTACGTTGCGCCACAGCTGGTGAAATACGTGATGGCCAACATCGAACAGATGCAACTCAGCTGGCGACAAGCGCGAGCTGACCATCCTGATGTCTGACGTGCGCAATTTCACAACAATGACGGAAAAATCCGACCCCATGGAACTCATCGCGCTGCTCGACGACTATCTTTCCGCGATGACGGAAATCATCTTCAAGTACAACGGCATCGTGGATAAATTCATCGGTGACGGAATCCTCGCCTACTGGGGCGCGTTCACTCCGGATCACAATCACGCACAGGAGGCTTCGCAGGCGGCGCTCGAAATGATCGAAAAGGTAAAAGAGCTAAACACGCATTGGGCCAGGCAAGGCAAAGGACCGATTTCCATCGGCATCGGCGTCAATACCGGCACCGTGATTTTCGGAAACATCGGCAAAGGCAAAAAAATAGAATTCACCGTCATCGGCGATCCCGTCAATCTCGCCGCCCGCCTCGAGAGCTTGAACAAGGAATTTCATACTTCGATCATCGTCAGTGAAGAAACGCGCAACAGGCTTGGAAATCAGGCTCAGGTTCGCGCCCTCGGCGGGGTTAAAGTAAAGGGCAAGACGGTGGAAACCACAGTGTATGAATTGTGTGGCTGGGGCGCAGCCGCAGCGCGCGCACCGAAAACGGATTCCGAAGTAACGCCAGGTATTCCCAGTTTGAAATGACGGCGAATTTCGAATTGATGGAGGTTGCAAAATGCGAGGTCAGGTAAGTCTAGGTGCATTGATTCTTGCAGGAGTGCTTGCCGGCTCGGGTTACGGCATGACACTCACGCTGCAGCAGCAACAGCAAGGCCAGCAAAACAATTCCGGGCAGCAACAGGGTCAACAAGGGCAGCAGGGCCAGCAAAACGCAACCCACAACAGGGAAATCAGCAGCAAGGCAATCAACAAAATAATGGCGACAAGCCGACTCCGCTCTTCGGCGGCACGATCGGACTAAAAACTTCGCGTCAAACAAAAGACAGCGCCACACTCGGTTTCAACGGAGTCAATCCCGACGGCACGGTGCAAAAGGCGATGCTGGCTGCGGCGGCGACACCGGTGGACGCGATGAAAGCGCAGCAAGTCGCGCAAACCACTGTCACTCCCGCGGATCTCGTTCAATTTCTTCAGGACGGCGGCCTGAATCTCAGCGCGGCCCCACAGAAACCATAAGGAGACGAGACGAACATGAAAATCACAAAAGTTTTGCTCACGCTCCTGGCCATAACACTGTTCTCACAAACCAGCCAGGCGCAACTTGGCAGCGTCCTGAAAAACGCGCAGAAGGCAAAAACCGTCGCCGACAACAACAAGCCTTGGACACCCGAGCAAGAACAAGCCATCGGCCAAGCCTCGGCCGCAAAGCTAATCAATGTTTTCGGGCTTTACGACAATCCCGACATGGTGAAATACGTAAATCTCGTAGGCAATACTGTGGCGCGCCAGTCCGGCCGCAGCATCACTTACCATTTCGGAATTCTGGCTACAGAAGTGGTTACCGCCGTTTCCCTTCCCGGAGGCTACATTTTCATCACGAAGGGCACGTTGGCCAATTTGAAGAATGAAGCCGAGCTTGCAGGCGTCCTCGCCCACGAAATCGCGCACGTGGACAAACGCCACCTCGAACGCGAAATTCGCGCGCAAAAAAACGCCGACTTCGCCAAAACCGAAGCCGCTTCTCATGTTCCCGTCGGATCAGAACTCGTCAACATGGCTGGCACCGTCGTGACCCGCTCCCTCACCCTGCAGGTCAGCCGTGACAAGGAATCCGAAGCCGACAAATTCGGCTTGGATTACTCCGCGAAAGCCGGATACGACCCGACCGGCTTGCGAAATTTTCTGCAATTCCTGACTGGCGTGCCCGCAACACCGGAAACGAAAAAAGCCCTCGGCCTCTGGGGCAGCACGCATCCGCCCCTCTCCGATCGCATCAATTCTCTGAATTCCCAGTTAAAGAGTTATCCGGACCCCGGACAGAAGCTCGCCGAGCGCTACGCCTGGTACGTAAATCCGCCGGCGTTCGCTCATGAAGCGGGCCCAACTGCCGCAACGCCCGCGCCAGCGGCCGGCGCAAACGAAATCGACGGAATCGTCATGCAAGGCGTCGTCGTGCTCAACGGCGGCAAGCTGCCCGACGGTACCAAAGTAAAGGTTCGGCCCCAGCAGTAACCTGTCGACGCCTACCCCGCGTGCCAAAAGAAACCGGCATTAGGCCGGGAATTTAATTTTGGCGTAAGATAGCCTGCCTCTGCTTGTAATGCAGGGGCATCTAACTTGCACCGGGAATAAAATTCCCCGCCCCGAGGGAGCGATCGTGAGCCAGTCGAATATTCCGCAACTTTCCGTAAACACCATCCGGACACTGTCCATTGACGCCGTGCAGCAGGCAAACTCCGGCCATCCGGGCGCACCCATGGGCCTCGCGCCGGTGGTGTATGCGCTTTGGCAGAAGGTTCTCCGCTACGATCCGGCAAAGCCGTTCTGGCCCAATCGCGACCGCTTTGTCTTGAGTGCCGGCCACGCTTCGATGCTGCTTTACTCCACGCTTCACCTGGCGGGCGTCAAAGCCGCCGACCATCACGGAAAGATTCTCGATCAACTCTCCGTCTCCATGGACGAGATCAAGCGCTTCCGCCAGATCGACAGCCGCACGCCCGGCCACCCCGAATCGCACCTCACCACCGGGGTCGAAACGACGACCGGCCCGCTCGGGCAGGGCGCAGGCAACAGCGTCGGCATGGCCATGGCCAGCAAATGGCTCGCAACGAATTACAACAAGCCCGGCTTTACGATGTTTGATTTCGACGTCTACGCCATCTGCGGCGATGGCGACTTCATGGAAGGCGTCTGCTGCGAAGCGGCATCGCTCGCCGGCCACCTCAAGCTCGGCAATCTCTGCTGGATTTACGACAACAATCGCGTAACGCTCGACGGTCCCGCTTCGTGGTCCTTCAGCGAAGACGCGCTTACACGCTTCAAAGGCTACGGCTGGAATACGCTCGAAGTAAAAGACGCAAATAATCTCGACGAACTTGCCGCTGCGTATCAGGTTTTCAAAAACACGCATGATCGCCCGACGCTCATCGTTGTGGACAGCCACATCGGCTACGGCTCGCCGCACAAACACGACTCCTACGAAGCCCATGGAGAACCGCTTGGCGAGGCCGAAGTTAAACTGACGAAGGAAGCGTACGGTTGGCCGCCAGATGCAAAGTTCCTTGTGCCCGACGGCGTTTACGACGATTTCAAAAACGGCGTCGGCAAGCGCGGAGCGGAACTCAGCAGCGCCTGGGAAAAGCAATTCTCCGAATACGCGAGGCAATTCCCCGATCTCGCCGCCAACCTGACCAAAATGCAGGCCCGCGAATTGCCTGCGGGCTGGGACAAGGACATTCCCTCTTTCCCCGCCGACGCAAAAGGCATGGGCACGCGCGAAAGCTCCGGCAAAGCGCTCAACGCCATCGCGAAAAATATTCCCTGGTTCATCGGCGGCTCCGCCGACCTCGCAAAATCGAACAAAACCAACCTCGACCCCAGTTGGGCGGGAGAATTTCTTCCTGGGCAATACGGCGGGCGCAACGTGCACTACGGCGTACGCGAACACGCCATGGGCGCGTCGATGAGCGGCATGACTCTCTGCGGATTGCGCCCTTTCGGCGGCACCTTTTTCAATTTCAGCGATTATGTGAAGCCTTCCGTTCGCCTCGCCGGTCTGATGGAAATTCCGGTCATCTACGTCTTCACGCACGATTCCATCGGCGTAGGCGAAGACGGCCCGACACACCAGCCGATCGAGCAACTCGCGGCGTTGCGCGCCATGCCGAACATTCTCGTCATGCGCCCCGGAGATGCCAACGAAGTTTCCGAAGCGTACAAAGTCGCCGTCGCACAAACCCATCGCCCGACCGCGATGGTCCTCTCGCGCCAGGCCGCTCCAACTCTCGACCGCGCGAAATACGCTTCAGCCTCCGGCGTCGCCAAAGGTGGCTATGTTCTTGCCGACGCGCCCGGCGGCAAGCCGGACGTCATCCTCATCGGCACAGGCACCGAACTCAGCCTCTGCGTGGCTGCTTACGAAAAACTCAAAACCGAAGGCGTTAACGCGCGCGTGGTCAGTCTGCCTTGTGTCGAATTGTTTGACGAACAAGACGCCGCATACAAGGAGAGTGTTCTGCCTTCGAACGTGACCGCCCGCGTCTCCGTCGAAATGGCTTCCACTTTCGGATGGGAGCGCTACATCGGCCTAAAAGGCAAAGCGATTGGCATGCGTTCGTTCGGCGCTTCCGCGCCGTTGAAGGATCTGCTCAAAAAGTTTGGCTTCGAGCGTAGATGCCGTTATTGCTGCGGCGAAGTCTCTGCTTGGCAAGTAGTAGTTGGCCCGGTAACGAAAAATTAGACTGAAACCTTGCCCGCTGGGCGGCATCCCAATTGGCAAGGGCAGTTTCTCCCCCACAGGGGTAAAATAGGCTTCTGCATCAGGACCGGCAAAAAGGAGAAGTAGCATGACGACCACCACCACCATCCCCAATATCAGCTCAACGCAGGGCGCGAACCCTTTGAAAGGCCTGCTGGCCTACGGCCAATCGCCCTGGCTCGATTTTATTCGCCGCAACATTCTATTGAACGGCGACCTCAAGAAAATGATCAACGAAGACGGCCTGCGCGGTATGACTTCCAACCCCGCCATCTTCGAAAAAGCAATCACCGCCGGCGACGACTACAACGACATTATTAAGGCCCCCGGCGCGAAATCTTCTACTGCGATGGCGCTCTATGAGAAAATCGCCATTCGCGACGTGCAAGACGCTTGCGACATATTCAAAGCCGTCCACGCGGAATCGAAGGGCCGCGACGGCTACGTCAGCCTCGAAGTCTCTCCGAACCTCGCCTTCGATACGCAAGGCACGCATTGAGGAAGCGCGCCGTCTGTGGAAAGCCGTTGGCCGCGCCAATGTCATGATCAAGATTCCGGCCACGCCGCAAGGCGTTCCGGCCATCCGCCAGGTTCTGGAAGACGGCATCAACGTCAACATCACGCTGCTGTTCGCACAGTCGGCTTACGAACAAGTTGCAGAAGCATTCCTCGCCGCTCTCGAAGCCCGCGCCGCAAAAGGCCAGGACATCTCGCAAATCGCCAGCGTCGCCAGCTTTTTTGTCAGCCGCATCGACTCGCTCGTGGACAGCAAGATTGACGCGATGATCAAGACCGAAACCGACGCCAAGAAAAAGGCCCTGCTCGAATCGCTGCTTCGGCAAAGTCGCCATTGCCAACGCTCGCCGCACCTACCAGAAATATCAGGAGCTTTTCGCCGGCGCTCGCTGGAAAGCTCTCGCTGCCAAGGGCGGGCAAACGCAGCGCCTTCTCTGGGCCAGCACCAGCACCAAGAATCCGAAATATCGCGACGTCATTTACGTCGAAGAACTCATCGGCGCGGACACCGTGGACACGATTCCTCCCGCCACGTTCGACGCGTTCCGCGACCACGGCAAACTCCGCCCGAGCCTGACTGAAAATGTGGACGGCGCTCACAAAACGATGACCGACCTCGAAGCCGCCGGCATTTCCATGAAGGAAGTCACTGACAAGCTCCTCGCCGACGCCGTAAAGCTCTTCGCAGGATCCCTTCAAGCAATTGCTCGACGCCATTGCAAAACACGCAGGAGTCCCCGCGTGAGTCTGAACAAGCTGACGTATAAACTCCCCGCGAACCTCGCGTCAGCCGTGAGCGCTGCGCTCGCCGATTGGAAGTCCAACAACAAAGTCGCTCGCATGTGGGCATAAAGACGCGACGGTCTGGACCGGCGCCGACGAAAGCAACTGGCTCGGTTGGCTTTCGATCACCGATGAACAGCTCGCCAGCGTCGCATACCTTCAAAGAACTTGCCGCAGAAGTTAAAAAAGCGCAAGTTCAAGCACGCCGTACTGCTCGGCATGGGCGGTTCGAGCCTTTGTCCGGAAGTAATGCGGATGACCTTCGGCAAGATCAAGGGCTTCCCGGAAATGCACGTCCTTGATTCCACCGATCCCGTGCAAATCAAAGCCCTCGAGAAAAAGCTCGACCTCAAGAAAACGCTCTGCATCGTCTCCAGCAAATCCGGCAGCACGCTCGAACCTAACATCTTCAAGCAATATTTCTTTGAACGCGTAAAAGCGAAAGTCGGTGCGGAGAAAGCCGGCAGTCATTTCATCGCCGTCACCGATCCTGGCTCCAAAATGCAGCAGGTCGCGGAAGGCGATAAATTCTGGAAAATCTACTCCGGCGTGCCCAGTATCGGCGGCCGCTACTCCGCGCTCTCGAATTTCGGCATGGTTCCGGCAGCCGCGATGGGCCTCGACGTGCCCAGATTCCTGAAGACCACGCACGAAATGGTCACGGCCTGCGGCGCCACTTCCGTCGCCGACAGCGAATCCCGGCGTCATTCTTGGCGCCATCATGGGCGTCAGCGGCCAATCAAGGCCGCGACAAGCTCACCATCATCACTTCGCCCGGAATTTACGATCTCGGCGCCTGGCTTGAACAGCTTATCGCCGAATCCACCGGGAAAATCGGCAAGGGCATCATTCCCGTGGACCGCGAAAAACTCGCCAAGCCCGCAAGCTACGGCAATGATCGCGTCTTCGCCTATCTGCGTCTCGCATCCAAACCCAACAAGGCGCAGGACGCCGCAGTCGCTGCGCTCGAAAAGGCGGGCCATCCGGTCGATTCGCATCACCCTGCCGAACATTTACGCCATCGGCCAGGAATTTTTCCGCTGGGAAATCGCCACTGCCGTCGCCGGATCCATCATCGGTATCAACGCTTTCAATCAGCCCGACGTCGAAGCCAGCAAAATCGAAACGCGCAAACTCACGAGCCGAATATGAAGCGACCGGCCATCTGCCCGCCTGAATCGCCGTTCTTCGAAGCACCAAGGACGTCAAACTTTTCGCCGACGAAAAGAACGCGACCGCCCTCGGTGGCGGCGCGAAGCTGCCTCGACGTGCTGAAAAAGCATCTCGCTCGCGCCGGAGCCGGCGATTATTTCGCCGTTCTTGGCTACATCCCGATGAACGCCGGAAACGAAAAAATCCTGCAGGAGCTTCGCCACGCCGTCCGCGACAAGAAGAAACTCGCCACCTGCCTCGGCTTTGGCCCGCGCTTTCTGCACTCGACCGGGCAAGCCTACAAAGGCGGTCCCAACAGCGGCGTCTTTCTCCAAATCACCTGCGATGACGCTTCCGATCTTCCCGTGCCCGGCCAGAAATTCACTTTCGGCGTCGTAAAATCGGCGCAGGCACGCGGCGACTTCGCCGTCCTCGCCGAGCGCGGCCGCCGCGCGCTTCGCGTCCATCTCGGCAAAAATTTGAAGTCGGGTCTCAAGGCGCTTTCAAAAGCAGTGCAGCAAGCGGTCTGCCTGAATTAGCTGCGAAGCAAAAGGCAGTTCCCTCGAACAATTTGCAGCTTAGGAGCAGACAGAATGCAACTCGGAATGATCGGTCTGGGTCGGATGGGTGCAAACATGGTGCGCCGCCTGATTCGAATGGGCACACCTGCGTCGTTTATGATCGCTGCTCCTGAATCGGTGAAGCAACTCGTCGGCGAAGGCGCGACCGGCTCCGATTCGCTCGACGATTTTGTGAAGAAACTCGCGAAACCGCGCGCCATCTGGCTTATGGTTCCGGCCGGAGTCGTGGACGCCACTCTCCACGATCTCGTCCCCAAGCTCGAAAAAGACGACATCGTCATCGACGGCGGCAACTCCTATTACATCGACGACATTCGCCGCGCCAAAGAACTCTCTGCGAAAGGCATCCACTATTGCGACGTCGGCACCAGCGGCGGCGTCTGGGGACTCGATCGCGGCTATTGCCAGATGATTGGCGGCGAAGAAGCGATCGTGAAGCACCTCGACCCGATTTTCAAAACGCTTGCGCCCGGCCGCGGCGACGTTTCTCGCACTCCCGGCCGCGAAAAAGCGACTGGCACCGCCGAAGAGGGCTATCTGCACTGCGGCCCCAGCGGCGCCGGCCACTTCGTAAAAATGGTTCACAACGGCATCGAATACGGCTTGATGGCCGCGTACGCCGAAGGCCTCAACATGCTGAAGCATGCCAACGCGGGCAAATCGCATCGCGAAACCGACGCGGAAACCACGCCGCTCCGCAATCCCGAACACTATCAGTACGATTTCAATCTCGCGGACATCACCGAAGTCTGGCGGCGCGGCAGCGTCGTCGCGTCCTGGCTGCTCGATCTCACCGCGATTTCGCTTCTCGAACAGCCGCAGCTCGAGCGCTTCTCCGGCCGCGTCTCCGACTCCGGCGAAGGCCGCTGGACCATCCTCGCCGCCATCGAATCCACCACGCCTGCGCCGGTGCTCACCGCTTCCCTATATCAGCGCTTCATCTCCCGGGGCGAAGACGATTTCGCCGGCAAAGTTCTCTCCGCCATGCGCTTCCAGTTCGGCGGGCACGTCGAAAAGAAGTCCGGCCACTAAACTTTTCCGCGGAAATTACCGGGAAGGATTGATCGATGACCAACGGAAATGCACAGCCGACGGCGCATCCAGCGCCTCCCTGCATCATGGTGATTTTTGGCGCAAGCGGCGACCTCACCAAGCGCAAACTTCTCCCCGCGCTTCTGAATCTCGCCGAAGAAGGCCTCCTTCCAAAGGAGTTCGCCATCGTCGGATTTTCTTTCGACCAGATGACCACGGAAGCCTTGCGCGAAAAGCTCGGCAAAGAAGTTCGCGAATATGCGCTGCGCCCTGTGGACGACATCCTCTGGCAGTGGCTCGTCGAACGCATCTATTACGTTCAGGGCGATTTCGGCGATCCGGCCGCTTACCAGCGCCTGAAGGATCAGATTGCTCGCCGCGGAAAAAGAACACAACACCCACGGCAACCGCTTTCACTATCTCGCTGTCGCGCCGAAATTTTTCTCGCCGATCGTCAAAAAACTTGGCGAAGCCGGGCTAACGCAACAGGAAAACGGCCGCTGGACGCACGTCATCGTCGAAAAGCCATTCGGCCACGACCTTGAATCCGCAATCCAGCTCAACAAGGATTTGAAGGAAATCCTCACCGAAAAACAGATCTACCGCATCGATCACTATCTGGGCAAAGAGACCGTCCAAAATCGTCATGGTCTTTCGTTTCGCAAACATCATCCTCGAGCCGCTCTGGAACCGCAACTACATTGACCACGTGCAAATCACCGCCGCCGAAACCGTCGGCGTCGAGCATCGCGGCGGCTTCTACGAAACCGCCGGCGCTCTGCGCGACATGGTCCCCAATCATCTGTTTCAACTCCTCACGCTCACCGCGATGGAGCCGCCGATTTCCTTCGAAGCCGACGCGGTGCGCGACAAACAAGCGGAAATTCTCCACGCCATCACATCCGCCCACGCCCGAAGACAGTCCTGCAAAACATGGTTCGCGGCCAGTACGGCGAAGGCAACGTCAACGGCGCAGAAGCTCGCGGCGTACCGCGACGAGCCGCAAGTCGCGCCCGACTCTCGAACACCGAAACTTTCGTCGCGCTCAAACTCTGCATAGACAACTGGCGCTGGGCAGACGTTCCCTTCTATCTGCGCACCGGCAAACGCCTCGCAAAACGCGTCACCGAAATCGCCATTCAATTTCGCCGGCACGCCCTTTCAGCTTTTCCGCAAAACTCCCATCAAAGACCCTCGCGCCAATCGCCTCGTCATTCACATTCAGCCCGAAGAAGGCATTTCTCTCCGCTTCGGCGCAAAGGTTCCCGGCTCCGTCATGAAGCTTGGCCTCGTTAACATGGATTTCGATTACGCGCGCGACTTCGGCACGTCGCACAGCACCGGCTACGAGCGCCTGCTCTACGATTGCATGATCGGCGACGCCACGCTCTTCCAGCGCGCAGACATGGTCGAAGCAGGCTGGAGCGTCATCCAGCCCGTGCTGGACGTCTGGAAAGCGCTTCCCGCGCGCGAATTTCCCAATTATCCCGCCGGTTGCTGGGGCCCGAAGGACGCCGACGAAATGATGGCTCGCGATGGCCGCGCCTGGCGCGATATCGAATCCGAGGAACCGCTCACCGCAAATTGTCCCGCCAGAGCCACCGCCAAACAAGCTTAGGAGAAGCCGCTCTTGGATCGCACTATCAGGATTTTCCCCGATGTCGCCGCAATCGCGCAGCGCAGCCGCAAACATTTTCGTGAACGCGGCGCAGCAAGCCGTCAAAGAGCGCGGCGTTTTTCGAGTCGCTATGGCCGGAGGCTCCACGCCGAAAGCCCTTCACGCGCTCCTCGTCGCCGAACCCGTCCGCTCCCAGCTTCCTTTCGACAAAATGCAACTCTTCTTCGGCGACGAGCGCCACGTTCGGCCCGACCACGCCGACAGCAATTACCGCATGGTCAAGGAAACCATCATTTCCAAGACGCCGATCAAGCCGGATCAAGTCTTCAGAATCAAAGCCGAGTTGCAAGACGCCGAAAAAGCCGCGCTCGAATACGAACAAATGCTCCGCGTCCAATTCGGGCTCAAGCCCGGCGAACTTCCCCGCTTCGACCTCATGATGCTCGGCATGGGCAACGAAGGCCACACGCTTTCGCTCTTTCCCGCTACCAATGCGCTGCGCGATAATGGTCGGCTGGTTGTGCGCACCTGGGTCGGCAAGCTTTACACCGAACGCATCACCTGTACCGCGCCGGTTGCGAACAATTCTGCGGCCGTTCTTTTCATGATCGCGGGTGCCGACAAAGCCCTGCGCTGAAAGCGGTTCTCGAAGGCCCGCATGAGCCCGAACAATTGCCGTCGCAACTCATTCAACCGGCGAATGGCAAGCTGATTTTTCTCGTCGACTCCGCCGCTGGCGGAATGCTTTCAAAGGAATTGGCAACTACTGGCAGTGGGTCGGTTTGAATATTTTGGTTCGCGACACAATAGACCAGAAATTCAAATCAGACCCGCGGCCCAACCACTAAGGAGACACGTAAAAAATGGCAACTACCACAAGTCCCATTCAACAACTTCTCGGCGCCAAAGCGGAATCGCTACTCGGTTTCCGTTCGCCGAAAATCGCGAAAGAGCGCCTCCACCTGCCCGGCCCGGATTTCATCGACCGCATCTTCGGCCCGTCCGACCGCAACCCGCGTGTCCTCGCCAATCTGCATCGCATGTTCAACCAGGGCCGCCTGTCCGGCACCGGTTATCTCTCGATTCTGCCCGTGGACCAGGGCATCGAGCACTCCGCCGGCGCCAGCTTCGCCAAGAATCCCGACTACTTCGACGGCGAAAACATCGTCAAGCTCGCCATCGAAGGCGGCTGCAACGCCGTCGCTTCGACTTTTGGCGTGCTCGGCTCTGTCGCCCGCAAGTACGCGCACAAGATTCCTTTCCTCGTGAAAATAAATCACAACGAACTCCTCACGTATCCCAACAAAGCCGACCAGATCTTGTTCGGCACGATCAAGACAGGCTTACGAAATGGGCGCAGCCGCCGTCGGCGCCACGATTTATTTCGGCTCCGACCAAGAGCGGCCGCCAGATCATCGAAGTCAGCCAGGCCTTCGCTCACGCGCACGAACTCGGCATGGCCACCGTCCTCTGGTGCTATCTCCGCAACAACGCCTTCAAGAAGGACAAGGACTATCACCTCTCCGCCGACCTCACCGGCCAGGCCAATCATCTCGGCGTCACCATCGAAGCCGACATCATCAAGCAGAAACTTCCGGAAAATAACGGCGGCTATCAAAGCGCTCAACATGGGCGATTCCAGCTACGGCAAATTCGACAAGCGCATTTACACCGACCTTGCCAGCGATCACCCGATCGATCTCTGCCGCTATCAGGTTGCGAACTGCTACATGGGCCGCGCCGGCTCATCAACAGCGGCGGCGCTTCCGGTGCGAACGACTTCGAAGAAGCGGTGGCAACCGCAGTCATCAACAAGCGCGCCGGTGGCACCGGCCTCATCTCTGGCCGCAAAGCCTTCCAGCGCCCCATGAACGAAGGCGTCAAGCTCCTGAACACCATTCAGGACGTCTACCTCAGCCCCGAAGTCACGGTCGCATAGTAGAAGCGGCTTGCAATCTTCTGACGGGGGAAGGTGCTGTGAAAAGATCCTTCGTATTCTGCGCGGCGCTGCTTGTCGCTCTGGCAACTGGTGCCTCGGGACAGGAAAGCGGTAGCGACGAAGGCGGTCGCTAGAAGGAAGGTCCGTCCTATGAGAAAGAAAACCGGGATATTTATCACGGCTCTTTTCATCGCCGCCGCAATTACGGCATCCGGACAGAACTCTCCCAGTGACGAGGGCGGCCGCGTTCTCGCTCTCGAAAAAGCCTGGGGTCATGCCATTGAACTCAAAGACACCAAGGCGCTCGACATGATGCTCGCAAGCACATTTGTCGGGGTCGAAATCGACGGCAGCGTATCCAACAAAGCCGACTTTCTCGCTGGCATCAAAGATCCGGAATATCAGCCTTCGCAAGCCATCAATGAGCAAATCAACGTTCAGGTTTATGGCAACTGCCGCCGTAGTCGTCGGAATTTTCCGTGTGAAGGGAGCGGAGAAAGGCAAACCGTACGTTCACCGCGAACGATTCATCGATACCTGGATTAAACAGAATCAGACATGGCAGTGCGTTGCGAGCCAGGCTACGCTGATCACCGCAAAATAATTTCCTTGCGCCCGATTTTGCAAAATGTTTTTTGTAACCAGTCCGCCGCCCAAGCATCGCATGAAAGAACCGTCACCAGGAGAAGATCGTGGGAAATCGTCTGCAAGGAAAAGCCGTCGCCATCACCGGCGGCAGCCAGGGCATCGGCCTCGCCATCGCGCAGCGCTTCGCGCAGGAAGGCGCGGACATCTCATTTTGCTATCGTTCGAATAAGGCTGGCGCAGATGAAGTTGCCGCAAGCATTAAGAAGCTCGGCCGCAAGTGCGCCGATTTTCAGTACGACGTCGGCCTCGTCTCCGATGGCCAGAAATTCATCGCGGACTCCGTCGCTCAATTCGGCCGCATCGATATCCTCGTCAACAATGCCGGTCTCGAACGCAACGCCGACTTCTGGAACGTCACCGAAGCCGACTACGACGCCGTGCTCAACGTCAATCTCAAAGGCCTTTTCTTCATTACCCAAGCCTTCGTCAAACATCGCATGGAAGCAAAAGCCGGCGGCAAAATCATCAACATCAGCTCCGTCCACGAAGAGCTTCCCTTCCCGCACTTCGCTTCCTATTGCGCCAGCAAGGGCGGCGTCAAAATGCTCACTCGCAATCTCAGCATAGAACTCGCGCCGTTCGGCATCACCATCAACTCCATCGCTCCTGGCGCCATCGAAACTCCAATCAACACAAAGCTCCTCAACGATCCCGTCAAACTCAACGCACTTCTTGAAAACATTCCGCTCAAGCGTCTCGGCAAGCCCGAAGACGTTGCCTCCATGGCCGTCTTCCTCGCCTCCGACGAATCCAGCTACGCTACCGGCACGACTTTCTTCGTCGACGGCGGCCTCACCTGGAACTACCAGGAACAATAACGCTGTAGCGTGCACTTCAGTGTGCGCACCTTCGACTGCTGCTCTTGCAGCGTGGTTTCGTCTACAACTGCATATTTCTGACGGCTTGCAAACAGCAAGGCCGGCTTGTTTTTCGGCAAACGGCTCCCCAACCACCAATCAATCTCATTTCTGCATCCATCACTTTTTTTCGGGAGTATCCGTTACATCACGCGCGGAAACGGAGCCCTTCTCGCACATCTCCTCTGGCCGCGTAATCTAAGACTTAACTTTTGCTTAGGAGGCTGCATGCCTAAATCAAAATCTTCTGCTGCAATCAAAGGGAAGAAACCCCGGGCCACGAAGTCAAAACCAACATACGAACAAATCGCCCTTCGCGCCTATCAAATCTATCTCGAACGCAACGGCGCCCCCGGCGATCCACACTCGGATTGGTTCCGCGCCGAAGCCGAACTCGGTGCCGAGTCCCAACAAATCCACGCGCAAATCCAAAGTCATCTCCATTGCCGCCTAGCAAGCCGAATTATCGCCTCCAACCAGAGCCAAGAACTGGCGCTAGGCTTGCCTAATCATGCGTGCGAACCATCGCAGCCGGCTAGGCGCGTTCCTCGTGATTTTCTTTTTCAGCCTTTCTTCGTTGCTGATCGCGCGCCCTTCCCCGGAATGGAAAACAATCGCTCCGGGAATGGACTTCAAATATGCAATCGCAAAAAAGCCCAGCGCCGTCGGCGATTCTCGCATCTTCATCCTGCGCATGGATCCCAAGTCTCTGGCAATTGGAAGCCACGGGCATCAGCCAGACCGGCGAGTCAGGAGGACATACGGCTCGCGACTGGGCGCGGAGCCAGAAGTTCTCCGCTGTGATCAACGCGGGAATGTTTGCCGGAGACTACAAGACGCATCTCGGCTATATGGTCTCCAGCAGCCCACGTCAACAACAGCACGTCAAAACGCATACCAATCGGTCGCCGCCTTCGAACCGCGTGATTCGCAGTCCCTTCCCCGCTTTCGCATTTTCGATCTCGACGCTCCCGGAACGTTCATTTCCAGGACATTTTGAAGAACTATTCCTCCAGCTCTGCAGAATTTGCGCTTGATCAAGCATCCCGGTTCAAATCAATGGGGCCAGCAAAGCCGCAAGTGGAGCGAAGCCGCCCTGGGCGAAGACGAACGCGGGCCGCATCCTCTTTATTTACTCTCGCTCGCCCTTTTCCATGCACGATCTCAACGCCGAACTCTTGTCCGCCGGAATCGGCATCGTCGCCGCTCAGCATCTCGAAGGCGGCCCTGAAGCCCAGCTCTATTTGCACGTCGGAGATTTTGAACTGGAACTGTTCGGCAGCTACGAGACTTCGTTCCGCGAAAACGACTCCAACTCCGCGGCCTGGCCCGTCCCCAACATCCTCGGCGTCCGCCCGAGAACGACGCCTACTCACTAACTCCTGGCGTTAACGTCGTCCCGTGTTGCTGGTTTCAAGCGTGAGCGGCAGTTGCAGAGCGAGCAGCTTGCAGAAGTTTGCGTGCGTTTTCGCGAATGTCGCCTTTGCCAAAGACGGCGTTGCCAGCGACCAACAATTCCGCTCCGGCGCGCACCACGTCGCCAATCGTATCGAGTGCGACGCCGCCGTCCACTTCAATCCGGAAATTCAGCCCGCGCTTTTCGCGTTCGTTCGCGAGGGCGGAAATCTTCTTCAGCGAATTGCGGATAAATTTCTGATCCGCCGAATCCAGGGTTCACGCTCATCACCAGAACGTGATGCACAAGATCGAGTACTTCGTCGAGCACACCAATCGGGGTCGCGGGATTGATCACTACGCCTGCCTTGCATCCGTGATCCTCAATCAAGTGCAGCGTCCGGTCCAGGTGCCGGCAAGCTTCCTGATGCACCAAAATCCAACTCGCACCAGCTTCGGCAAACGCCGGTATATATTGATCCGGATCTTCAATCATCAGATGAACGTCAAAAATCGCGTCGGGAATCGCTTTGCGCAGCGAAGCCAAAACCGGCGGGCCCAGCGTAATGTTCGGCACAAAATGCCCGTCCATCACGTCCACGTGCAGCAGCGTGCCGCCGCCTTCGAGCGCCAGCCTTGCGTCGGCCGCCAGATTCGCGAAGTTCGCAGAAAGTATGGACGGCGCAAGTTCTACAGTGCGGGCCACAGTCCCTCTCTTTCCCTTAGCATAGCCGATTCTTCGCGCAACGCACTGCGCGAACCGTCACAATTTCCACGGAAGCGCCTTTCTCTGCGAGTTGCTTTCCTCAGCCAATTCCAGCGCATACATCACGCCAGCGCTTCTGCAAGCGTGACCAGCGGCTTGGCTTTGCCAAGCATCACGTCGCGCACATTTTCGTAAAACTCTCGGTAATCTCCGCGCAAGGTCGGCACGCGTCGCCGGGTCGAACTTGCCGAATCAAACTGCGCCAGCGTTCCCCACTCTTCCTCTTTTTCCAGGCCCCAGTCCGCGCCGCCAACCGGTTTCCCCGCGCGCAGAAGCGCTTCTTGCGGATCAAGACCCAGTTTCACGTAACTTCCTCTCGCCCCCAGCAAGCGAAAATGAGGCCGCGGAATCGGAGCCAGCGTCATGGAAGAGAGATAAGCCCGCAATCCGTTCGGATAATAAAACGTTACATCGAACGCATCGTTATTCACGGAGCCTTCGCGCTCCGCGCGAATGTCGGCGAGCACCGATTCCGGCGGCCCAAAGAGTTTCAACGCATGATCGACCAGGTGCGGACCCAGATCGAAAAACACTCCCGTACCTGGTCCAGTCCGCTCTTTCCACGAATCGCGAATCGCCGGCCGGCACCGGTCAAACGTTTCCTCAAACCGAATCACGCGACCCAATTCGCCGTCGGAAATCAATTTTTCCAGCGTGTGAAAATCTCCGTCGAGACGCCGCTCCTGGTAAGCGGTCAGGAATTTTCCCGATTTCTGAGCGAGCGAAATCAATTCCCGCGCTTCCGCCACGCTTGTCGTAAACGGCTTGTCCACGACAACGTCGCGGCCCGCTTCGAGGCAGGCTTTCACCATCGGAAAATGCGTGTCGTTCGGCGTGGAGATCGCCACCAGCCGGATGGCCGGAATCGCCAGCAACTCGTCCAGCGAACGAACAATCTTCGTGTCGGGATAAATCTCCGCCGCTTCATTCCCTTTGCGCTGCAAAACTGCGGCCAATTTCAGCCCCGGCACTGTAGCGATAAAGGGAGCATGAAACGCCCGTCCACCCAGCCCAAACCCAATCAATCCAGCTTCAATCATTTTTTTCACTCTGTAAAAACAGCCACACCGCGTCTCTGCAGCATTGCGCGAATAGTTTGGCTCCGGCAAAATGCCATGATGTCCTCGAAAACGCAAATCGGGAGCGGCGACAGTGCTGCTCCATCACCAATCATTTTTTATCTGCTCTGCGCCGGCTTCATCGTCAACGGCATCGTCATCTCTTTCATTGGTCCGCTTCTGCCGGTCTTCAGCGCAAAGTGGGGCCTGGACGACGCTCGCGCCGGATATTTTCTTTTGGTCCAGTTCCTGGCTTCTTTCATTGGCGTTCTGCTTTCTAGTCGTTTGATCGCATCGAGAGGATTCAAGCCTGCAATCGTTTTTGGCCTCGCTCTCCTGGGTATTGGATTTGCTCTCCTCGGCGCACCGACTTTCCACTTGGCGCTCGTCGCTAGCGGAATATACGGCTTGGGCTACGGCTTCAACACGCCCGGAACAAATCTCTGGGTCAGCGAATCTTACGGCGCGCGTCGCGCTTCTGCACTGAACGTCGTAAACCTGGCCTGGGGGGTAGGGGCGATCGTTTCTTCTCCCCTCGCCAAATTGACCATTCGCACTTCCTCCGTGAAGTTGCTTTTCTGGATTGTTGGCGCGACTTGCGTCCTTACGGCCGCGATTCTCATGCGAATGAAATTCGCAAAGCCTCCTCAGGAAGCGGCGACTGGCGAAACTTTGCGCGCTTCTGGCAAGAACGGGATGGGCGTCGCGGCTCTGCTCGGTGTGCTGTTTTTCGTTTATGTGGGGACCGAAGTGGGAACGTCTTCCTGGTCGGCAACGCACGCGCAGCGGGCAACCGAGTGGGCCTCGAATAGCTGGGCGCTGACACCCATGTTTTTTTTTGCAGGCCTTCTTGGCGGCCGTGGGGCGGCGGCCGTGATCCTCCTGAGGCTGAAGGAGGTCACCGTTGCCGTCTCAGGTTTACTGCTCGCGGCCTCAGCCGAGCTCTTCTTCATTACTGCTCATTCGCAGGCGACTTTGTTCGCAAGCGCGTTTTTCGTCGGTCTGGGCCTATCGAGCCTCTATCCCATTTGGGTAGCTTGGCTCTCGAAATGGTTTGGCGAACAAGCGCGAAAAGTCGGCGGCGTGATGTTCGCACTCGCCGCTCTCGGCAGCGCTTCGATGCCTTGGCTTGTCGGCGTCGTGTCGAACTGCTACGGGCACAATGTTCGAGTGGGCCTGGTCGTGCCGCTCGTCGGTTGCGCAGTTATGCTCGCAACGATCGGGCTACTTCGACCCAGTACTCGCAGCTGAATTCCCGGACGCGGGACTTAGGGCTGCGGATTTTGGCGGTGCGGTCATTTCCATGGACCAGATCGCCGCGGGCCGCATGTACATCGAAGCGCGGTAATTTCCGGTGATGTCCCAAGCCTCCGGCGTTCTGAACCAGTAGCCTTTCGTTTGATAGCTTACGTTGTAGATACCCCAGGCCGTGCGGTAGGCTTCCTCCTTCATGCCTTCGCCCAGCATGAAACCGGCGAGCCCCAGCGTCGTGCCCGTCCAGACTTCCTGGACTTGTTCGTTGGTCGTGATGATCGTTCCATCGGCCGCAATTCCGTTCACCGCGCCCATTTCGCCTTTCGCGAATTTCATCACATTGAAATCGAAAATGTTTTTCAGCGCCTTCGCCCGCATCTCTTTCGGGACGATGTCGCCGAGTCCGGTCATGTCCGCGTACCACTGGCCTGCGAGCTGATCGGCTTGAATGTTGTCCTTGTATTCACTCTGCGTGTCGTAGCTAAAATATTTTCCGTTCCAGAGTTTGCCGATATACGTCTTCTGCCCTTTTGCAAACAGCTCCTTGTAGTGTGCTGCGGCTTTCCTATCGCCGAGTTGTTTTCCGATTTCTTCCGCAGCGCGCAGGGACGCTAGCCACAAGCTTCCGGAATACGCGCTGTCTCCGCGCACCAGCCACGTATCGTAGGTTTGATCGGGATAGCCATCGTTGTCGGGAATTCCGTCGTTGTCTTTGTCGAATTTTCCGAGATACTCGAGGGCTTCTTGCACCGCGGGCCAGGTGTATTTCAGAAATTCCAAGTCTTTTGAACCCGTCAAAACGTAGTCGCGGTAAACCATCAGAACAAATTTTGAATTCAGATCTTTCCAGCCGTTTGTATCCTGCCAACTGAATTGATTGATCTGATAGAACGGATCTTCGTTTGGCACGCCCATGTCGTGGGGCACGGCGCCTTTTGTTTTGCGCTCGCGAAAGACCGCGGACTGCGTCACCATGGACTTCCAAATCCACGCCATGCGATCGTCTAGATGTTTTGGAACGGTATCGGCGAAATCGCGCATCACTTGCTTTTCAATGTCCGGCCAGAATTTTGCGAGGGGCATGGAGCCGTAAAAACGCACGTCGAGCGTTTCATAAAACGGATAGTCAAAACATTCCATGAAGGAATAGGTATTCGGAGTTTTCGCGTCGGCGCCCAAAGGGCGTCCCCAGAACGAGCCGCCATCCGCGAGGACGTAGAGTTCGTTGAAGAGCATGCCGCGATACCACTCGGGCTTGCTTTCATCGTTGATGTAGGGCGCTTGCCAAGCGGAAATCGCATCGCTCCACACTGTGGAATTTTTCAGGCCGTCGCGCGCAATGGCCCACGCGTTCTTGCCGTTTGTCCCGTAGAAATCGGTATAGTGACGATACCATTTGCGGCCGGAGCCAAATTCAACGACGGGAAGATCCCAGGACAGGACCATGGGGACGATTTTCTTTTCGCCGGGATTGAGCGTGAATTTCACGGCGATTGCGCCGACGAGCGGCTCCCCGCTGCTGAGCCAGCCTTTGCTGTTCGTGTCGAGCGTGCCGTCCTTGGAAAATGTTGACCAGACTTCGGAACCGCTGCCGTAGGGCAGGAATGTGGTGAGGTAGGTGACTTCGACGCCGGGCGTTTCAAGCGCAGCGATAGTCATTTGTCCGTCCCAGGAGTTCGGAACGTCACCGGCTCGATTCCTTTCAAAAACAATTCCCTTCATCGTGGCGTCGCCGACTTTCTCGGAAACGGCCCGATTGTAATTTCCTTCGTTCAGCGCCGCGCGAAAATTGCGGTCGGGATTGCGGAACCAGCCGAGCATGTTGGTCCAGGAAAAAAGAACGGAGATCGTTACTTTCTTGTTGGTGGGATTTTCTGCGTGCCAGCGATAAACAGCGACAGGATAGCTCGTCTCTTTGTAGTTGTTGGGGAGGATCGGCGAATACTGTTCTAGCGTGACGCGGGCGGGAAATTTATCGTAGCGATAATCAAACCAGGATTTCGGATAGAGCGCAGCATAGTCACCGGCGCCGACGGGGTAATCCCAGTTCCAGTCGCTTAGTTCACCGCTTGCGGGCTTGCCTGCGTACAAAACTTTGGCGAAGCCTTCTGCGTCGCCTTCGGATTTTTGAAACATGGCGAACTGGTTGGCCAGGACCGGCTGATATTTGTGAAAGCCGGGCTGGACGTGCCAGCGGGCAAAATCACCTCGAAACGTGCGGGAGAAAGTTCCGGCACCGAATCCGCCTACCGGCGCACCTTGCCAAAAGCCGTCGTCGATGTGCCCGCCGTCGAGCGCAGGTTTCTTGGTGCCCGGATTTTCCAGCGGCTTGCCGATCGGGCGCTTCCAGGCAGCTTTCGGAATTTCGTCATTGGCACGAACGGTGGGAAGAAAGGCGCAAGCAGCCACAAGCAGGCTCAGCAATCCTCGACGCTAAGAGCATACGACCTCCATAAAGAGTGGGGAAAGAAAAGGCATGGGGCAGCCCGAAAGCTGCCCCGGGTGTAAATCCGAGAGTTGAGTCATCCTACAGCATAACGATATTCTACGCAAGCGTTAACGTTACCGGATTTTTGCCTGAATTGGCGGACTGGCGCCCACGTTCGGCCGTCAAATTATACGTAATCTCGGGCGGAATTGTTGCAAAGCAGGAGTTTGGTGTTCGAAAGCACACAGTATATTCTCTGGCGATGCCGGAACAAGTCAAATTCGAGGCGTTCGCCAACCGCAGGTCTGCTTGCTGGACTGGTGCTGACGCTGGTGGCGGTGCTGCTGTTTGCCTACTACATGAACGGGCAACTGCACGGTTTACGCAAACTGCAAAGCAATCTGGTAGACCGCAACCGCAAGGATTCTTTGCAACTGCTGCGCGCTCAAAATGATTTGAATTCGCTGGCGCTGGGAATGCGCGACATGCTGGACGCGCGCGAGCCGTATCCGCTGACGGCCTGGACGTCGCAATTCGAACGAATCCGGGAAGATCTGGACGCAGCGGTGAAAGCGGAAGATTCGTTTGCGCCCGCGCAACGAACGGCAGAGCAACGGACGTACTTGAGCCAATCGCTGGCACAGTTCTGGGCGGCGGTGGAGCGGATGTTTGCGCTTGCGGCGGCGGGCAAAGAAAAAGAAGCGCGGGAGCAGATTCAGGTTTCGCTGCAGGCGAGGCAGGCGGCGCTGAGCACCGCGGTTGCGCGGCTATTGATTCAGAACAACGAAGGCGAAGAGCAAGCAACGGCGGAGATTACAAGAATCTACGATCGAGTGCAGGGGCAGCTATACCTTTTCCTTGGGGCAGCCCTGATGGTGATCGTGCTGACGAGCTTGTACCTGATTCAGGCGAACAAGAAGATCTTCGCGCAAATGGAAGAGCTTTCCTCGCAACGAAGCGAGCTTGCCCAGAAACTGATTGCGACGCAGGAGTCCACCCTGCGGCATCTCTCGCGGGAATTGCACGATGAGTTTGGCCAGATTTTGACGGCGATCGGCTCGCTGCTAGGCCGCGCGGGCAAGCAGATGCCGGAAAATTCCGCGCTGCGCGAGGATTTGAAGGAAGTGCAGGAAATTACGCAGTCGACTTTGAACAAGGTGCGCGGACTTTCGCAAGCGCTGCATCCGGTTTTACTGGAAGAAGCGGGTCTGGAAGCGACGCTCGACTGGTATGTGCCGACAGTGGAGCGGCAAAACGGAATCAGCATGCACTACGAAAAGTCAGGGACGGCTTTTCCGGTGGAAACGGCGGCAGGTGTGCATCTTTATCGGGTGGTGCAAGAGAGCCTGAACAATACCAGCCGGCATGCGGAGGCCAACGAAGCCTGGGTTCGCTTACACTATGCTGCGCACGAGCTTATTCTTGAGATAGAGGATCATGGCAAAGGGCTGCGGCCGGACAACGGGCCAGCACGGAATCGGGATGGTTGCGATGCGGGAGCGCGCGGAATTGATTGGGGGAACTTTGACGTACGAAAAACCGGAAGCGGGCGGGACACGCGTGCGGCTGCGAGTTGCGAGAGAGAAGGTGGAAGCTCATGGCGGATAAGATCACCGTTCTGCTGGTGGACGATCACGCACTGGTGCGGCGGGGATTCAAGCGGATGCTTGAGGATGATCCGGGAATCAGTGTTGTGGGCGAAGCGAGCGATGGCGCGGAAGGCGTGAAGATGTCGGCGCAACTGAAACCGCGCGTAATCGTGATGGATTGCGCGATGCCAGTGATGAGCGGGCTCGAAGCGACGAAAAAGATTCTTGAGGCGCAGCCCGGGTCGGCGATTCTGCTGCTTAGCATGCATTCAGAAGACACGCTGGTTAGACAGGCGCTGCAGGCTGGTGCACGCGGGTACGTGCTGAAGAACGCTATGGATCTGGATTTGGCAGGGGCCATCAAGAATGTGGCCGCGGGAAAAACTGTGCTCGATCCGCAGGTGGCGAGGCCGCAGGCGCTGAAGGGTGAACGCGAAACGGGTCTGACTCCGCGCGAGATGGAGATTTTGCAGCATATCGTAGCGGGAAAATCGAACAAAGAGATCGCGGGCGATTTGGATTTGAGCGTGAACACCGTGGCGGTGCATCGCGCGAATATCATGGACCGGCTGGGCATTCACAAGACAGCGGAGCTGGTGGTCTACGCGATTCGAAACGGATTGGTGACTTTGCCGTGAAGCGGCGCGAATTCCTGCACGGAATTGCGGGAGCGGCCGCTGCCGGTTCGCTTGTTTCCCCGGGGACTTTTGGACTGCCGGCGGGGCCTGGATTTCAGCTCACCGAGGTGAGCGCACGAGCAGGAATTTCCTTTCAACATAACAGCGGCGCGTACGGCGGGAAGCTGCTGCCGGAGACGCTGGGATCGGGCTGCGCGTTTTTGGATTACGACAGCGACGGCTGGCAGGACATTTTGCTGGTCAATGCGATGGACTGGCCGGGTCACAAAAAGCAAAAATCGACGCTCAAACTCTACAAAAACAATCGCAACGGAACTTTTTCCGATGTAACGCGCGCGGCTGGACTTGAAATTGAGCTCTACGGAATGGGCGTTGCGGTGGGCGATTACAACAACGACGGATTTCCGGACGTTTTGATCACCTGCGTGGGACAAAACCGGCTCTTTCAGAACACGGGCAAAGGAACGTTTGTTGATGCGACAAAAAAGAGCGGGCTGCTGGGGCGGCAGGCGTTCAGCACGTCGGCGCTGTGGTTTGACTATGACCGGGACGGGTTGCTTGATCTTTTTGTCTGCAATTACGTGAACTGGTCGCCGGAGCACGACGTCTTTTGCAGCCTGGATGGAAAACACAAATCCTATTGCACGCCGGAAGCGTATCGCGGGGAAACGTCCTGGCTGTTTCGAAATCGTGGCGACGGGACGTTTGAAGACGCGACGGCGGCGAGCGGCGTGTTCGATGCGAGCTCAAAATCGCTTGGCGTGGCGCTGCTCGATTTCGATCAGGACGGCTGGCCGGATTTGCTGGTGGCAAACGACACGCAGCCCAACAAGCTCTACAGGAATTTGCGCAATGGAAAGTTCAAGGATGTGGGCATGGAAGCGGGAGTGGCGTTTAGTCCCGATGGAAAGGCACGCGCGGGAATGGGAGTGGCGGTTGGAGATTTTGAGAATTCGGGCCGTCCGGGAATTGCGATTACGAATTTCGACAACGAGATGGTCGGGTTGTATCGCCCGGGAAAGAGCGGCGGGTACGACGATATTTCGCTGGCGTCGGGAGTTGGCGGGCCTTCGAAGACGACGCTGGGATTTGGGTGCGCGTTTCTGGATGTTGACCTCGACGGGCGGCTCGATCTTGCCGTGGCCAACGGCCACATTGACGAAACGGTGCGGAACATTCGCGGGAACGTCGGCTACGCGCAACCGCCGCAACTTTTTCTGAATCAGGGCGGCGGGAAATTTCGGGAAGCTGCAGGCGAAGCCGGGCCGGAGTTTGCCAGTCCAAAAGTCGGGCGCGGGCTGGCTTGTGGGGATTTCGACCGCGACGGCGATGTGGACATTTTGTTGACGACGAACAATGGGCCAGCCTACTTGTATCGGAACGATCAAAGCGCGGGACAGCACGCGATTCGTTTTTATTTGATTGGCACAAAATCAAGCCGCGACGCGATCGGTGCAGCGGTCCGCATCTTCAACGGGAGCGAAATGCAGATGCGCATGGTGCACGGCGGCTCGAGCTATCTTTCGCAGTCAGAATTGCCGGTGACCTTTGGGCTGGGCGCTAGAGATAGAATCGAGCGCGTGGCGGTCGATTGGCCCAGCGGAGCGACACAGGAGTTCAAGAATCTTGCGGCCGGAAAAGGCTACCAAATAACAGAAAACAAAGACGTTGTAGCGATGCAGGGATTCTAATTCTTTTGCATTATTGCGGCAGCCTCCGGTTGCACTCTATAAACGGAACTACAGTAGTAGTCTGCTACCCGAACAGAAGAATTTGTATTGCACCACCCGGGAGCACCCCTTGACCTCGCGGCCGGATACCCCAAGTTCCCGGCCGCGTCGTCGTTTTTGAGGGGTAGTTGGAGCCAGGCGCGGCTTGGGTCGGGCGCAGGCTACAAGTGGCTGTCGTAGTGGAGAGGCAGCGCCGTTTTTGGCGCGTGCAAACTAGATTGGCAAGGAGCGCAGCCAATGACGTGGATCAAAACGATCAAGATGGACGAAGACCCGCGCGTGAAAGCGGCGATGGAGGCGCAGCGGAAAATCTATCCGCAGGAATACTCTACGCCGGTGCCGGCCGTGGACAAAGGGCCGGAAGCGGGGATTACGGGCTCGCACACGCTGATTCCGGACGCGCTCTTTCATTCGTTTAGCGCGTTTGGCGCGATGATGGCGCCGGACTTGCCGCTCAAGCGCCACCAGCACGAAATGATCGCGACGATGGTTTCGGTGACGAACCGGTGCCACTATTGAATCGAATCTCACGCAGAGTTTCTGCGCAGGGTGACGTTGGATGAGTCGATGGTGGAAGCGCTGAAGCGGGATTACCAGACCGCGCCGATCAGCGAGCAGGATCGCGTGATGCTGGATTACGTGGTGAAGCTGACGCAGGACGCGACCAAGTGCAGCCCGAAAGATCATGAAGCGCTGCGCGCGGTGGGATTCGACGACAAGGGAATCTTGCAGATTACGCTGATCGCGTCGTGGTTTAACTACATCAATCGCGTTGCGGACGCGCTGGGCGTCGGGCGCGATGAACTTGCCGCGAATCTATAGGGAGTGCAAGCGCGATTCACGGAAATGCCACGGCATTAATTTGTGGTCTCATCGATCCAATATTCTCGTCGAAATTCTGTAGTGATCCCCGGGCGATCCTTTAGGGACACATGGAGTGCATGCAAGCCCGGATTCGGATTCGACGGCTGGAAACTCAAGACATAGTAGCTGGCGATATCGTTCGACAGCGCGATTAGGCGCGCTTTGAGGTCCTTGGCATCGTGGAAGGACATGAATTTGCCCCCCGTGAGCTCGGCTAGTGATTGAGCGGTATTTGTGCGCAGCTTATTACGAGCCGTGAGAAAAGTCATCGTGGCCAATCGCAGGGGCGGAGCAAGCTGGCTAATACAGTCAAGGACCTGTTTGCTGTAGTGGCCTTCATACTCAGGTTCGGCCCCGTCGCGACTGAGACAGCCATGCGCAGGTCCTGGTTGGCCACTGCTTAATTTCGAAGCTTCATGTGAGACCGCCGAGCGGGTACTCGAAAATCCGAAACTATAGATTGCCGTGTTGGTATCGCTGATCAGGTGAAGCGTATCGTTCAGATTTGTCTGACTACCTTGATCGATCGTTTCGCTGAGCAGCAGGATAGCGCGGCGGTAGTTTGCGGGCTGCGCTCGCAATTGCTTCACGGCAAATACGATGGCATCCAAAATGGCCGCGCCTTGGTCGCCGTCGGAAAGGGTGGCAAGGGCCGCGGCTGCATCATCAGTTTTTGACGTGAACGGAATGACCAGGCGAGGCGCAGTATCAAAGCCGATGACCGCGACGCGAACTTCGACGCTGCCGATCAGAGCTTCCAGCATCGAAGCAAGTCCCTGATAGTCGGCCAGGTGCCGCGCTCCGGCGCCACCCGTTTCAACGACGATCGCCAGGGCGAGCGGTTCTGAATCTGTGTCTTGCTCGAGGGTTAGCAGCTGAGAAGCGCCGTTGTCAGTTAGCAGAAAATCTTGTGACTCCAGGTTAAAGACTGGTTCGCCAGCCCCGTTTTTCACAAATACGGGGACCACAACCAACGTTGATTTCGCTTTGAGTTCAGCTTGAGGAGTGCTGCTTGCTTGAGCCAGGCAGGCAGCGGTAAGGAACAACAGAAAAATATAGCTGCAAAAAGCTTTCATAAACCAGGTCATTTTGCGCGATAGCAAGTGCACAGATATCTCGAATCCCTGCGGCCTTTGCTTTAAATCATGCCTTCCCAAACGCCGGTACATAGGAGTGGAAATTCGAGCCAGGCGTTGCCTTGGGCTTGGCGGCTTGCGCCAATCTGGCCGCGAGTGGGGCAAGCGAGAAAAGGGCACGAAACATCGTGCCGCTGCCTCAAAAGCGCCTCCTCTGGGCCTCCAGGAAAATCTACAGGCGGCAGATGAGGAGTTCGCGTTCGTAGACCATTTCTTTGGGGAGATGGTCGTGGAGCTCGATGAAGAGCTCTTCGTGGTCGATGACTTCGTGGCGCCAGGCCTTGCTGTCGAATTGCTGGAGCGCTGTCGAATTTTTCGCGCGGGAAATCGAGGCCGTTCCATTCCATGTCTTCGTAATCGGGCATCCAGCCGATGGGCGTTTCGCGGCCAAGCGCGCGGCCGCGGGCGCGGTCGACGATCCATTTGAGTACGCGCATGTTTTCGCTGTAGCCGGGCCAGATGAATTTGCCGTCGGCATCTTTGCGGAACCAGTTCACGTGGAAAATGCGCGGCGTGACGCGTGAGCGAGCGCTGCATCTTGATCCAGTGACGGAAATAATCGCCCATGTGATAGCCGCAGAACGGCAGCATGGCCATGGGATCGCGGCGAACTTTGCCGACGGTGCCGGCGGCGGCGGCGGTCATTTCCGAGCCCATCGTTGCGCCGATGTAAACGCCGGAGCTCCAGTTGAATGCCTGATAGACGAGCGGCATGGTGGTGGCGCGGCGGCCGCCGAAAATAATGGCGCTGGAGGGGGACGCCGTTCGGATCTTCCCAGGCGGGATCAATCGTCGGACATTGCGAAGCGGGAGCGGTGAAGCGCGCGTTGGGATGCGCGGCTTTGGCGCCGGTTTCTTTGGCGATTTCGCGGCGTCCACTTCTTGCCCTGCCAGTCGAGGCATTCGGCGGGCGGCTCGTCGGTCATGCCTTCCCACCAGACGCCGCCTTCGGGAGTGAGCGCGACGTTGGTGAAAATCGTGTTTTTCGCGAGCGTGGCCATCGCGTTGGGATTGGTTTTCACCGAGGTGCCCGGCGCGACGCCGAAGAATCCGGCTTCGGGATTGATGCGCGCGGAGAGCGCCGTTTTCGTCGGGGCGGATCCAGGCGATGTCGTCGCCGACGGTCCAGACTTTCCAGCCTTCGAATCCCTTTGGGCGGGATGAGCATGGCGAAATTGGTTTTGCCGCAGGCGCTGGGAAAGGCCGCGGCGACGTAAGTTTTTTCGCCTTTGGGATCTTCGACGCCGAGGATGAGCATGTGCTCGGCCATCCAGCCTTCGTCGCGCGCGATGTTGGACGCGATGCGCAGCGCAAAACATTTCTTGCCGAGAAGCGCGTTGCCGCCGTAGCCGGAGCCGTACGACCAGATTTCGCGCGATTCGGGAAAATGGACGATGTACTTTTCTTTGTTGCAGGGCCAGGGAACGTCTTTCTGGCCGGGCGCGAGCGGCGCGCCGACGGAGTGCAGGCAGGGAACGACGCGGGCGCCTTTATCGATTTCTTCGAAGACGCGAGAACCGATGCGGGCCATGATGCGCATGTTGACGACGACATAAGGCGAATCGGTGAGCTGGACGCCGACTTTGCCATGGGCGAACCAATCGGGCCCATGCTGAATGGGAGGACGTACATCGTGCGGCCTTGCATCGAGCCGCTGAACAAGTCCGTGCAGCTTCTTGCGCATTTCGTAGGGATTTTCCCAGTTGTTGGTGGGGCCGGCGTTGTCTTTCGAGTAAGAGCAGATGAAGGTGCGGTCTTCGACGCGGGCTACGTCGCTGGCATCCGAGCGCGCGTAGAAACAGCCGGGCCAAAGTTTTTCGTTGAGCTTGATGAAGGTGCCGGCCGGCGACCAGTTCATTGCAGAGCTGGTCGTACTCTTCCTGCGAGCCGTCGACCCAGTGGATGTTTGCGGGGCGCGTGAGCTCCGCCATTTTTTCGACCCAGCGCAACAGGTGGTCGTTCTTGCTGAGGGGCACTGCGGGATTGCGGGAAATAGTGCTGGACGGCATCTATCCTCTCCTGCCCTTTTCTCCGGACGCGGCAGCGCACACATGAATCATGACGTTGCCAAGAGCTTCGCTGGAATCTTCTCTCAATGGAAAAACAGGCGTTTGGTAGCGATACCGGGATTCGAACCCGGATTTTAGCCTTGAGAGGGCTACGTCCTAACCCTTAGACGATATCGCCAAAGACGAAGGCACGGGCTACCACCCGGGCTTTCTACAACGCCTATTTTCGCATGGGGAAACGGGTGGTTCAAGCAGCGGTCGGCCCGGCGGTGGTTTAGCTTGAATTTCAACCCCTTGTGTCGGCAATCAAGAAATTCAAACTAAGCCACTGCCGGTTGCGGCGCTTAGGCGACCTTCTGCTCGCCTTCCGCGGTTGCCGGGACGCAGTGTCTTTCAGGGGGCGAACCGAAAAGAACTTGTGGCGGCAGGGATCGCATCGCAGGGAAGGCAAACCGAGCACCCGGCCAACGATGCCCATAAATCCCGGGACGTGCTCCGGCGCAATGCGCTTCAATTCAAAATTGCCGCAGATCGAACAGTGCGCGTACTTTGCATGGCTGAACGGAACAGGCCGTGCGCGAAAGCGCGTTTCGCATTTGTTACAGCGCCAGGGAATGAACCCTGCGACGCCGTAGAAAAGATCCAGGGAACCGCGGCGGCGCGAGCGGCGGCAATCGGAAGACTGGCAGGAAGGACAATAAATCATCGCATTTCGTCTCGACGACCCGTGGAATTGGGCAAGAGCATAAGCGAAAGTCAGCGACTGTTCAAGGTCCCGCTTTCGTGTCATGAAAATGACCTCTCCCGCACAATGCGCTAAAATTCTCTGCTCAGGAGATCTCATGGCTGATTACACTGACGCACACGCCAAAGCCGGCATCAAGACCAAACTGCCCAAACTTGACGCTTGGCCGAATCAGTTTCCCGGATATGTCATCACGACGCGCTATCCTGAATACACTTCGGTCTGCCCGAAGACGGGCCTGCCAGACTACGGCACCATCACAATCGAGTATATGCCAAAGAAATCTTGCATTGAGCTGAAGGCGCTAAAGATGTACCTGCTGGCCTACCGCAATCTGGGGATTTTTTACGAAAACGCCGTCAACAAAATGCTTCACGATATTGTAGACGCCATCCATCCAGAATGGTGCGTTGTGCGCGGGGAGTTCACCCCGCGCGGCGGCCTGAACACGGCGGTCGAAGCGAGATGGCCTGCGCCAAAACCGCGGCGCTGATCGCAAAGCTGTTTCTCAGGAGCAGCCTTGCTGCTTCAGCAGGTCGAGGCGGCGGCGGGCTTCGGGGCTTCCTTTTTTGCTGGCGGCTTCAAGAAGGACCCGCGCCTGGTCGCAGCTTTTTTCTACGCCATCGCCGCGTGCGTACAGGTCCGCGAGTGTCACTTCCGCAGATACGCTTCCTTTTTCTACCCCGCTCCAGAGCAGGCTCACGGCAAGGGACAGATCGCGCTGGCGATGATTCCCTTTCAAGATACTTCGTGCTTGCTCAAATTCGTTTTGACCGTTTCCGCTTGAAACAGGCAGATTGCTGATCTGCTTCACCGTGTTGTCGGCGGCCGGTTTCGGAACAGCGTCTGGCTGCGAGTTCGCTTCCCTCAACGGAACGGCAGCGGGCGGATAGGAGCTGTCTTCGGACTCGGCCGAAACAGGAGCGGGCGATGATTGCGCCGCAGCGGGCTTGCCTTCTTCTCCGGCAAGCATCTGGCCGAAATGAATCAGTGCTTGTCCGACATCGCGGCGGAAACTCAGCACGAGCGCTACGAAGATAATGGCCAAAGCGAAGCCGATGATTGCCGCAGCGGCAGCGCGATTGAGCCGCGGCGGTTCAAATTCGCGAGAAGATTCCTGCTCGGGCGATGGCTTGGCGGGAACAAAATCGTGCGGCTCATGAAGTCCGAGCAAACCAGGAGCAGCAAGCGCGGTAGCAACTTCGTCCATCGGCAGGTGCTCTTGGGTGGACGGAGGGGCTTCATCGAGAACAGGTTCCGGTTCTTCGGGAATGCCGGGAGCAACTTGTGGCGCGGGTTCTACTTGCGTTGCTGCTAACGACCGGCTCGTCAGGAATAGCGGGGGCAACTGGCGACGGTGCAGCAGGAACAGGCGCAAAGGGCAACCGCAATTTCGGCAGCGCGACGCCGGAACCTGGCGGTGATTGTTCCGGCGGCGCCGGTTCAGCGCGATGAAGCAGAAAATCTGCGGCCGATTTTTCCGCGGGCTTGCTTTCGACGGCTTCTGGTTCGGCAGATCTTGCTTCGATAAGTTCTTTGTTCGGCAGGCTTTCCGTCGTCTGTTGGTGCCTCGACCGGTTTTGCCTGCGGCCGCGGAGGTTCGGCCATCGGAACCGATTGTGCCGGCTGCGCCACGGCGGGTTCTAAAGGGGCCGCTTCAGCCTTCGGCGGAGAAGGAGGAGTATTGGCCGGGGCGGTTTCGGCCGCTCTTGCTTCTATTGCTTTGGGCTCAACTTGTGTTGTTTCGTGGGGGGTTTTGGGAAGGCACCGGGCTGCTCGGATACGGGTGTGTCCCAGTTTCGCGGCTTGAATTGTTTCTTCGGCTGTTCCGGTTGTTTCTGAGCCGGTGCCGCGGGCAACACGACACCATTCTCGCGCACTTGCTGTTTGATCTTTTCTATCGAATCGAGGGCAATCGCAGTGGCTGGCGTAACTTCGCGACCGATATTCTTCGGACCGGCATCACCATTGAGCCACGCTCCCACAGTTTCCTGAAACTGCGGCGAGATATTTGTGAATTTCAGCCCACCGGTTTTTCCGTCGTCTTCTGACCAAACGATTTCGCCGATTCCTTGCAGGCGCGTTTTCCCATCGAGCGCAAATGCAAAATTAACGGGTCCATCGTGGACGAGCGGCGAAACGGCTCGATAGCTAAAACCTTGCTCGCAAATGCCGAGCATCATGCCGCCGTTACTAACGCCGAGCTCGACATAGACGAGCTGCTGCGGTTTCTTGAGCGGCCAGGCGGCTTGGAGCTGGTTGGTCGGCATCGTAATAAGCCCGGATTCTGCGAAACGATGACTCTATTCTCGCAGATTCTAAGGCCTGCTCGAGCGAAAGACACTCGCGCGATGCGTGTGTATCAACTTGCCGCAAAGCGAGTCACGGTACTAGGGGGACGTGTAATTTTTTCTTACAGCAAACCCCTGATGGACAGGGTGACGAAGGGCTGTTGAGATCCTAAAGCCGTGTAATTGCAGACAGTTATGTTACGGTCGGGCGTGGTATTCTCCGTGCCTTAGTTTATTGCCCCCGGCCCAGTTCCATCTTTACTGGCCTGCTGTTCGTCGTGAAGGAAGCACCCGAGGCCCTCGATGCGCACGACACTAAAAGTAGCCTTGCCACTCGTTTTCAGCGTGGCCGTGGTGTCGCTGCTTTTTGCGGGATATCAGGTGCGTACGGAGCGCAAGAACCTGCGCAACGATCTTTCAAAGCGTGCGGAACTACTCGCAGAGAGCTTGCAGGAATCGATCGAGCCGCAATTTGAAAAGAACGAACGCGGAGTGGAGCGGTTCATGCAGCGCACGGTGGATCGCTTCAGGCAACGCGAGAACATGAAAGGGATCGCGGTTTATCAGGCGAATGGTTCCGCGCTGGCGATGACTCCGACTCTGGGTGTGAACTTCCGGTCGGCTCCGGCGACGGTGATTCGCGCGATTTCGTTGGACAAGGGCGAAAGCGATTCCGAAACAGTCGCGAAAACACCGCTGTATTTCTATGCGCTGCCCCTTCATCGCGACAACGGAGCACGGGGCGCTCTGCTGCTGATTTACGACACGAGTTACATCGACTTGCGAGTGCTGCGGACGCTGCGCGATTCCCTGCTGAGGGCGCTTCTTGAAACAATTCTAATTACTGGACTTGCGCTGGTGCTGGTGCGATGGACTTTTCTCGATCCGCTGCGGCGAACGGTGAAATGGCTGCAGCAATTGCGCACGGGAGACAGTTCGACGAATCATTCGCTGCCGCAAGGCGAACTATTCGATGAAATCAATGTGGAAGTGACCCATTTGGCGCGCGATTTGGGCGCGGCGCGGGCGGTAGCAGAAGAAGAGGCGCGTTTGCGCGACACGAACGCGACGCAATGGACAGCGGAGCGATTGCGGGTGAGCCTGCGGAGCAAACTGCACGAAAAGCCGCTGTTCGTTGTGTCCAACCGCGAGCCGTACATTCACATGCTGGGCGCTAAGGAGATTGAAACGATCGTCCCGGCGAGCGGTGTGGTAACGGCGCTGGAGCCCGTACTCCTGGCTTGCGACGGAACGTGGATCGCGCATGGAAGCGGAACGGCGGACAAACAGATGGTGGATGAACACGATCATCTGCGCGTGCCGCCGGATCATCCGAGTTACACGCTGCGTCGCGTTTGGCTTAGCGCAGAAGAAGAAAAAGGTTACTACCAGGGTTTTTCGAACGAGGGACTCTGGCCGCTCTGCCACATCGCGCACACTCGGCCGACGTTTCGTCCGGAGGATTGGGCCCACTATCAGGCGGCAAACCGGAAATTCGCGGACGCAGTGCTGCAAGAGATGGAAAAAACGGAATCGCCGATCCTGCTGGGGCAGGACTATCACTTTGCACTGCTGCCGCGGATGGTGAAAGAAGCGCGGCCGGACGCGCGCATCGCGATTTTCTGGCATATTCCATGGCCCAATCCGGAAGTGTTCGGAATTTGCCCGTGGCAGCGAGAACTGGTGGATGGATTGCTTGGCGCGGATTTGATCGGGTTTCACACACAAACGCATTGCAACAATTTTCTGGAGACCGTAGATCGCGCGCTGGAAGCGCTTACGGAGTGGGACCGCTTTGCGGTGAACCGGCAAGGGCACGTGACGCTGGTGCGGCCATATCCGATCAGTGTGGCGTTTCCGGACGCGAACGCGGAGCAACGAACGTGGAAAAGTTCGGGCGAAGAACGCGCGGCGCTGTGCGAAGAGCTGGGCGTGGAGGCTTCGCTGCTGGGAATCGGCGTGGACCGCGTGGATTACACGAAGGGAATTCTGGAGCGGTTCCGCGGGGTCGAACGGTTTCTGGAAGTGCATCCGGAATATCAAAAGCGATTTTCTTTTGTGCAGATTGGCGCGCCGAGCCGGACGGATATTCCGCGCTATCAGCAATTTCTCGAAGAAGTGTCCGCGGAGGCAGACCGGATCAATGCACGGTTCCAGAACGGAAGATGGAGGCCGATTTTGCTGTTGCGAAAGCATCATTCGCACAAGGAGATTGCTCGGTTTTATCGAGCGGCTTCCGTTTGCCTTGTGACTTCGCTGCACGACGGAATGAATTTGGTGGCGAAGGAGTTCGTAGCATCGCGTGAGGACGAACGGGGCGCGCTGATTTTGAGCACATTCGCCGGGGCTGCGCTGGAATTGACGGATGCGCTGCAGGTAAATCCGTACGACGAGCAACAAGTTGCGTCGGCAATTTTCCGTTCGCTGGAAATGCCGGAAGACGAGCAGGCCGCGCGCATGCGCCACATGCGGAGAAACATTCGCGAGCACAACGTGTTTCGCTGGGCCGCAAACCTGCTGTCCGATTTGACGGAGATCCGGATTGATGGGCCGGAGCGGTTTGACACTCCACCGCGCCTGGAAGAAGGGCGACACGCGGAGACTGAACACAAATGACAACCACAGGACAGGCAGAACAGACGCCATTTGCTTTTTTTACAGTGGCGTATCTGACGCGGGTTGGAAATCAGTGCACGCGGACACTGAATGAACTTTTGCAAGGCCTCGAGGAGTGCAGCGACACTTCGATTTTTCATCATACGTTTCAGACGCTGGGAAGCCATCATTTCTTGACGGAAGGTTTTTCGAACGATTTTGCGCAGTGGGTGCTGGCTTCGGCGAATCGAGACGAACTGGCTGAACAGCTGGCGGCGCTGGATATTCGCGATTACCTTTCGATTGCGGAATTGCGGAACGATCTGAAGCGGGTGGTGAGCGGTTACTGCGCGCGGCATCCGAACTATGCGGCGCAGGAGGCGCTGGAGCCGTTTTATTTCTGCGAAAGCGTGGAGGTGACCGAACCGCTGGGATTGAGCGTTAATAATTTACGGGAGTTTCGCGAAGGGATCGAGCGCCTGAGCCACGCTTCATTCTATTTTCATTTCATTTCGTCCCGATTGCGGCTGCATCTGCGCACCAACGATTTTTCGATGTGGCTGGAGAACAGCCTGGGGCTGGACGCGCTGGCGAACAACGTAAATCGCATCGACGTGTATACGAACACTCTGGACAGCGCGCGGGCAAGCCTGGTGCGGCTGATCGAACTTGAGGAGAGAAAGGCATGACGGCGACGCAGATTTTGAACCGGATTCCCCTGGAAGAGTACGTGCCGCTGCTGGGCAAGCCGGAAGTTGCGGAGATGCGCGCTCTGGCAAAGCCACTGCGGGGCAAACGAGTGCAAATGGTGAACTCGACGAAAGTGGGTGGCGGAGTCGCCGAGATTCTCAACCGGTTGGTCCCGCTGGCGGAAGAACTGGAAATTGATATCCATTGGGACGTTTTGCAGGGCGGGGCGGATTTTTTTGAAGTGACGAAGGCGTTTCACAACGCGCTGCATGGCGCGAGCTATGTCTCCAATGCGCAAGATTTCGCCATTTTCCGCGAATACAACCAGCGCAATTTCGATCTGGTGCGGCAAGATGCGGAGTTCACGATCATCCACGACCCACAACCGGCGGGATTGATAGGAGCGCGGCGCGAAAAGGCCGGACACTGGATTTGGCGGTGCCACATTGACCTTTCGCATCCCAACTCGGCAGTATGGGGATTTTTGCAGCCGTACGTGGCGCAATTCGACGGGGCGATTTTTTCCTCACCGGAATTTTCGCGGCAGCTCCCTGTGCCGCAATATCTTTTTTATCCTTCGATCGACCCGCTGTCGGAAAAGAATCGTGAGCTGGACGAAGGGTTCATTGCTTCGGTTCTGACAAAGTTCGGGATCGATTCAGAGCGGCCCATTTTGACGCAGATTTCGCGATTCGACCGGCTAAAGGATCCTGTCGGCGTAATTCGAGCGTATCGAATCGTGAAGCGCTACTTCGATTGCCAGTTGGTACTGGCGGGCGGTGGCGCTTCAGACGATCCGGAAGGAGCAATGGTTCTGGATGAAGTGAGAAAAGAAGCGGGCGCCGATTCCGATATCCACATTCTGGAGTTGCCGGCGTGGGCTCCACTTGAAGTTAACGCGCTGCAGCGGGCTTCGACCGTGGTAATTCAGAAAAGTTTGCGCGAGGGATTTGGTTTGACGGTGGCGGAAGCGCTCTGGAAACGGAAACCGGTGGTGGCTTCGGCGGTGGGCGGAATTCCGACGCAGGTGATTCACAAACACACGGGCCTGCTGGCGCATTCGGTGGAAGGGACGGCGTATCAGATTCGTTTTCTGCTTTCGCATCCGGAGATCGCCAAGCGGCTGGGCGAACAAGGGCACAAACACGTGAAAGAAAATTTTCTGATCACACAAAATTTGAAGAATTATCTGGTGCTCATGCTTTCGCTCTCGCGCGGGAATTGAACAATGCTAACATCCTGACGAGAGGCGCCAGGAGAACGAGCCATGAAATGGACACCCGGAGGCGAGAGCCAGGACGTTGAGGACCGGCGGGACGAAGACAGTTCCGGCGGTGGCGGCGGGTTCCAATTTGGCGGGATGCACATTGGCATCGGCGGCGCGGTAGTCTTGTTGGTGCTGAGCCTGGTTTTCAAACAAAACTTTTTTGCACTCCTTGGCGGCGGGGGGCCGGCGAGCGCGCCTGTCGCAACGAGGCCGGATCCAACAAGAACTGCGGCAGAAAAGCCGCTGGTGCAGTTCATTTCGTTCGTGCTGGACGACACGCAGAAAAATTGGGAGCAGATCCTCCCGGACCAGGCGGGCAAACAGTACCGGCACGCGAAGCTGGTTTTGTTCCGCAATTACACGCAATCAGGATGCGGCGCGGCGGAATCGGCGACGGGGCCTTTTTATTGTCCCGAAGATGAGAAAGTCTACATAGATCTGGGCTTCTACGATGAGCTGCAGCAGCGATTCGGCGCGCCCGGACAATTTGCGCAGGCATACGTGTTGGCGCACGAAGTCGGCCATCACGTGCAAAAACTCGTGGGGATTGAAGCGAAAGTACGGCAATTGCAGGAGCAGAATCCGAAGGCAGCAGAATCCTCTGTCGGTGCGGATGGAGTTGCAAGCCGATTGCCTTGCGGGGGTTTGGGCGCACTCGACGCAGCAGCGCGGGCTATTGGAGAGCGGCGACGTGGAATCGGCGTTGGGGGCCGCGGCGGCGGTGGGAGACGACAGACTGCAGAAAATGGCCTCGGGGCATGTGAGGCCTGAGTCTTTTACGCATGGAAGCTCGCAGCAGCGGATGAGCTGGTTTCGCAAAGGACTGGATAGCGGAACGATTGCGGCGTGCAACACGTTTGAATCTGCCGGAATAGCGAAACGCCTCAACCCGAAACATGCTCGCGGTGTTGTTTGAGAAGGTACTGGTCGGTCATCCCGGCGATGTAATCGCAGACAACGACGTGGCGCGGCGAAGAGGGGGTAAGCGCTTCGTGGTCGGCGGGCATTGAACCCTTCCTGTTCAAGTAGAAAAGAAACAATTCTTCCAGGCATTGAACCGAACGGTCGCGGTCTTCCGTGATGGAGGGGTGTTCGTAGATGTGCGCGAAGAGGAATTTTTTCAGGGAGGCGTTGCCTGCGGCGGCTTCGGGACTGAACTGCGCGAGGCGAGTTGGCGCGTTACGGATGCCTTCGACGGAGGAGATTTTGTTTACGCCAAGCAAGCGCGAGGTCTCACTGATGAGATCGGTCGCCAGATAGTCGAGAACGCGCTTCAGCGCTTCGTTGAATTGTGAATTCGCGGGGGCAGCGGGAAAAGACACGTTGACTTCCGAGAGAATTTCTCCGAACAGCGGCGCTTCCCTGGCAAGCAAATGCACGTCGAGGAGTTCGGCTTCCATGGCGTCATCGAGGTCCGCGGTGTTGTAGGCGATTTCGTCTACGCGATCAATGAGCTGGGCTTCGAGCGGAGGGCGCTTCTCCAGCAGGTATTCGCGCTAGGTCGCGGGAATTTCTCGAGCGAATAGTCACGCGAGTGCTTGACGATGCCTTCGCGGACTTCGAAGGTGAGATTGAGGCCGGGGTGTGCCGGGAAGCGCTGTTCGAATTGCTCGACGATGCGAAGCGCGTGCAGATTGTGATCGAATCCGCCGCCAAGCTGGCGCATCAACACGTCGAGACGGCGTTCGCCCGCGTGGCCAAACGGGGGATGGCCGATGTCGTGGACCAGCGCAAGGGCTTCGGCGAGTTCTACGTTCAGGTGAAGGGCTTCGGCAACGGTTCGAGCGATTTGCGTGACTTCGAGCGTGTGGGTGAGGCGATTGCGGAAGTGATCGGAGTAGCGGGTGGTGAAAACCTGCGTTTTTGCTTCGAGGCGGCGGAAGGCTCGCGCGTGAATGATGCGATCGCGGTCGCGCGCATATTCCCTGCGGTACTGGTGCGGCGGTTCAGGGTAGCGGCGGCCGCGCGAGTAGGCTTCCTGCATGGCCCAAGCGACGAGCGTTGAGTCGCGTTCGATGGCTGCTCCTCTGGGCTAGCGAGCGATTTACGCGCTCAGGATTTCGGCGCGATCAGGTCCAGACCGCGGTCGGCGCGATCTGCAAAAGCAGGGTTGTCCGCGTATTCCTTCTTGATTTGCTGGTAAAGGGCCGAGGCCTCGGCCGGATTCGACTGGCGGAGAAGATCGGCGAGTTCGATCAAGACCAGCGGACGCGGGACGAAAACGGATTTAGAATCGGCGAGAGCGCGATAGATTTTCACCGCTTCGTCCGTCTTGCCGGTGCGGGCGTAGATGTTCGCGAGCTGATACTGCGCCATCGCGGCGAGTTCGGCATCGCTGCCGGAGCTGATCTTCTTCAGTTCCTCGATGGCCTGATTGTGGCGTTCGAGATCTTCGAGCGTAAGCGCCTGATAATAGCGCGCAAGGCGACCGGGGTTCGTACGCGGGTATTTGTCAGCAACGGCGGCGAACTTTTGCAAACTGGCGCTGGCGCGCGCCTCCTCCGTGAGGAAGGTTAAGTCGTTGGCGTCGGCGTTGGGGTTGGCGAGTCCAATGCGGGCGCCGAAAGTCTTCATGGCGTCGTCGAGTCCGACGGAAGCTTGAAGCGTCCGGCGATCGGAGTAGAACTTCCAGCCGGCGTAGCCGACAACAATGACGAGGAACAGCGCCACCACGATGGTGGCGACGGTGCTGTGGGAATAGACGGCTTCTGCGCCGTGTTGAAAAGATTCTTTGAGCTTGTCCTGCTTGAGCTCTTTGCGCGAAATGTGTTCCGACACGCTGTATCTCCTGCTGTTATTTGAACATTTAATGCTAACACAGGAGGGCGAACTTGGCCGCCGGGTGGCCGCGGAAGGGCTATACTGATGAGGTTATGAAAGTGAAATGCGGGAATTGCGGCGCGGAGTACGTGCTGAAGGATTCGCAGATCGCGCAGCACGCCAAGGTGCAATTTCGCTGCACAAAATGCGGCAAAACGAGTGTCGTGGACGTGAAGCTGAGACCGGATGCCACAATTGTCATGTCACCGCTGCCGTCGTTCGCGCGGACAGGGACGGATTTTGGCGGGTCAAGCATCGGGATGCCGGACGCAGAGCTGGCGCTGCCAGAAGGCGTGACGGCAAGTTTGCTGGTGATTGAGGGGCCGGACAAAGGACTGGCGCGCAAGATCGAAAAAGCGAGCGTGATTTTGGGAAGGCAGGGCGCCGATGTCAGCCTAAACGATCCGGAGATTTCAAGGGCGCATTGCCTGCTCGAAGTGAAACAGACCTATATCAATTTGAAAGACATGGATTCGACAAACGGAACTTTTTTTGAGGACGAGCGCGTTCGGGCAGCGATGTTGCAAGACGGCGGTGAGTTTCGCATTGGAAACAGCGTAATTCGCATAAGTTTCGAGCATAAGGCGTGAGCCGCTCACCACAATTTCCGGCGATGAAGCGAATCTCCTTTTGCATGATAACGCTGAATGGCGACAAGCATTTGGCGCGCGCGTTGAAGTCCGCGCAGGGAGTGTCGGATGAAATCATCGTGGTCGATTGCGGAAGCATGGACCGGACGCTGGAGATCGCGCATGAGTTTGGTGCAAAGGTTTCGTTTCGCGAGTGGACGAATTTCAGTGAACAGAGAAATTTCGCTGTGTCGCAGGCGAGCTGCGAATGGGTTTTCACGCTGGATTCAGATGAAGAGCTGAGCGAGCAGCTGCGTGCTTCACTCCTGGAATGGAAAAAAAGCGAGGCGGAGTACAAAGTTTATGAAATGCCGCGGCTGACGTTTTATATGAGCGGATGGATCAGACATTCGGGTTGGTATCCGAATTTGCAGCGACGCCTTTACCGGAAAGATTCGGCGAAATATACCGGGATCGTGCATGAGACGCTGGAGTTTTCGGGAGAGCCCGGCCGGCTGCGGGGCGACCTGCTGCACTACACGATTGAGAATTTTGCCGAGCATGAGGCGAAAGCGGAGAAATATTCGACGCTTGCGGCGCGCAAGCTATTCGATGAAGGCAAACGGGGCTGGCGCGCGGCGGTGTGGTTCGCAACGCCCTGGGCCTATTTCCAGAGCTTTGTGATTCGCGGCGGCTTTTTGGACGGCCGCCGCGGGGCTTTGATTGCGCAAATGGCGGCTCGGTCGGTGCGATTGAAGTTTCGGAAATTGGGCGCGCTGGCAAGCGAAGAGCGGTTGCAGAAAAACCGATGAAAATTCTTTTTGCGGATTTGGAGCGTGAGTGGCGTGGGGGGCAGAGCCAGGCGTTTTTGACGCTGCGAGGATTGCGGGACGAAGGGCATGAGGTTTTATTGGTCGCGCCCAAGGGTGCTCCCCTGGCAGAACGCGTCGCGGATCTCGGCGCGATTCAGGTTCGTCCGGTGCCCATGCTCGGAATGAGGCTGTGGGCCGCGTTCGAGATTCGAGCGCTTTTGCGCGAGAAGAAATTCGACCTCCTTCATGTGAATGAGCCGCACGCGCTGACGTCTGCCTGGTTTGCAAAGGCGCACCAGAGACTGCCGATTGTCCTCTCGCGGCGTATCGGTTTCCCTTTGAAAAAAAACTGGGTTGCGCGGGCGCGCTACGGCGCGCTGACGAAGTTCTTGGCGAATTGCAAAGATGTGGAGCAAAGTTTATTGCTATCGGGAGTCGCCCGGTCGCGAATTGCGATTGTAAATGAGGGCGTGGAAGTGCCCGCCAAAACCTCGCCGGAAGAGCGAGAAGCGGCGCGCAGGACTTGGAAAATCAAGAAAGAAGAGTTCTTGTTTGGTTGCGTGGGCGTTTTCGTTCCAGAAAAAGGCCAGCGGCATTTAATTGGCGCGCTGGCGATTTTGCGAAAGCAGTTTCCTCATGCGCGACTGATTCTGGCAGGAGACGGAAAATGCCGCGGAGAGCTGGAATCGCTGGCGCGAGAGCTTGGGCAGTCTGACGCGGTAGTCTTCGCGGGGTTCTTGAGTAATGTAAGACCGGTTTATGCGGCGCTGGATGCGTTTGCTTTTCCTTCGGAGTTCGAGGGGCTGGGAACGGCGCTTCAATCGGCGATGGTGCTGGGGCTGGCCTGCGTTTCCACGGCCCGAGGCGGGTTGGCGGAAGTTGTAGACAACGAACGAACAGCGCTCGTAGCCGAGCCCGGAGCGAAGGAATTTGCTGCCGCGATGCAAAGGCTGATTGCCGATGAATTGCTGCGGAAAAGGTTGGGCGAGTCCGCTCGGGCAGAAATCCAGGAGCGCTTTTCCGATGTAAGAATGGTGAGGCGGACGTTTGAAGTCTACAAAGAGGTTTGCGCAGCGAAATAGCGCGATTGCGGCGTAAACGGAGTTATACTTTCGAAAGTTCAAGCACTGTCAACCGCTAAGTTTCGTGGTTCGAATTCCTAGGTGAGGCAGAGATGCGCTCGATTCTTTTTGTTGTGCTTGCAGCCGGGTTGGCGATTCCCACTTGGGGAGCGCAGGACAAGAAAGCGGCGGACAAGCCGGCAGATTTGTCGTTGACCGCAGAGGGGCGGCAGCATCACCCGATTCAGACATCGAGCAAGGAAGCGCAGGACTATTTCGATCAGGGCATCACACTGCTCTACGGGTTCAATCACGAAGAGGCCGCGCGGGCGTTCCAGAAGGCAGCGGAACTCGATCCGCAATCGCCTATGCCGCTTTGGGGAATCGCGATGGCCGCGGGCCCGAACTACAACCAAGACGTTGACCCCGAGCGCGAAAAGCTCGCCTACGACACGATTCAGAGGGCGGCAAAGCTGGCGGAGAAGGCGCCACGGGTCGAGCAGGATTACGTGACAACGCTGATGCTGCGTTTCTCCGGCGAAGCGAAGCCGGATTACAAGAAATTGGCAAATACTTACGCGATGGGGATGCGAACGCTTTCTAGGAAGTATCCGGAGGATTTGGACGCGGCGACGATATACGCGGAGAGCTTGATGGACTTGAATCCGTGGCAGCTCTGGAGCCTTGACGGCAAGCCGGGCGAGCAGACGGAAGAGATCGTGCGCGTGCTGGAATCGGTGCTGGCGCGCGATCCCACGCATGCCGGCGCGAATCACTACTATATTCACGCGGTGGAGGCGTCCCCGAATCCGCAGCGGGCTTTGCCCAGCGCGGAACGGCTGGAGACGTTGGTGCCGAAAGCGGGGCATCTCGTACACATGCCGTCGCACATCTACGCGCGGACCGGAGATTTTTCCCAAGCGGTGCAGCAAAACGCGATCGCAGCCAAAGTGGACAAGGTGTACGCGGAACAGGCAGATCGTGCCGGTAGCATGTACGACTTGATGTACCACAGCCACAACGAGCATTTCCTGGCGAGTGCGGCGTGCATGGAAGGGCGCTATGCGGAAGCGAAAGAGGCCGCGGACGCGCTGGCGGCGCGATTGATGCCGCACGCAAAGATGATGCCGATGCTTGATGGCTTCCTTATGACGCCGCTGTGGGTAGACGCGCGATTTTCAAAATGGGAAGCGATTGTCGCGCGGCCGGAACCTGCTGGCGAACTGGCCGAGACCCACTTGATGTGGCGTTACACGCGAACGCTCGCTTATGCGGCACAACATGACGCGGCAAAGGCCGAGGCGGAAATCGCCGCATTCGAAAAAGAGGAAGCGGCCATTCCAGCGAACACCCCCTTCGGTTTGCAGCACACTTCCAAGGTGGTGCATCAGGTAATGAGGGAGATTCTTGCCGCACGCCTGAAGGAAACTCAGGGCAAGCAAGAGGATGCAATCAAGAATTGGCTGGCTGCCGTGGAAGCCCAGGACACGCTCGCTTACGATGAGCCGCCGGATTGGTATTACCCCGTGCGCGAATCGCTTGGCGCGGCATACATGCGGGTAAACAAACCTTACGACGCCGAGATGGCGTTCCGCGAAGATTTGCGGCGCAATCCGAGGAATCCGCGGTCGTTGTTCGGATTGCGGGAGGCTCTAGCGGCGCAGAAGTCGAATGCGGACGCGGCGTGGGTGGATCGGCAGTTCAAAGAGCAGTGGAAGAGAGCGGATGTGGAGTTGAAGCTCGCAGATTTGTAACCGGCAGAATCTTCCGTCGGGCAAAAAACCAAAGCGCCGAATGCTCCTTCTCAGGCATCCGGCGCTTCAGCGTACTAAACAAAACTTTGCGCTAGTTTCTATCTTCACGTTGTTCCGGTCGTTCCCTCCTCTCCGCTACGCCGTTGGGCCGAGCTATCTAGCGTTTTGAACAATCCATCGCCCCTTGGCATCGAGGAATTCCACGCCGATTGCAAAGCCGTCGCCTTGCAGGGGTTGGCAGTAGGCCACTCGAGCCGCAGAACGAAACTCACCATTGCGCGAAATGAGCACGAGCCGGTCATCCGGGTCCCACTTGCGCACGCTAACAACACGCGCGCCGTTCGCGCTGACGTTCTCCGTGAACGTCGCTTCCGCACCCGGCACTTGCCGGTTTCCTTCGAGATAAACGCCGATTTCCATGGGGATGCGGTTCTCATTGCGATGAAACGGATAAATTCTGCTGCGAAGTGGCATGGCATCAACTCACAGGCATGCCGCTATTCGCGACAGATTTTGAACGCTGCTGCCTCGGTGCTTCATGCGATAGAGAGCACGGTCGGCTGCAGCCAAAAGTTTTTCGGGAGTGTCGCCGTCTTCGGGAAATGCGGAGACCCCTGCGCTCGCAGAGAGCGCGGGAGATTCGGTTTCTGCGGCGAGGCGCTCGCGGATGCGGGAAACAATGCGTGTCGCAATGTCCTTGCCCGCTTCGGGCAGTACGATGGCAAATTCGTCGCCGCCGTAACGAGCGGCAGTGTCAATGGCGCGGCTGTGATTGCGAAGAACTTTTCCGAGGCGGACGATTGCGCGGCTGCCGGTGAGATGGCCGTATTGATCGTTGATCGCTTTAAGGCCATCCATGTCAAAGAGCACGACGCTGAACGGGCGCTGCGTGCGGCGCGAGCGGTCGAGTTCGGCTTCCATCACGCTGATGAGGCGGCGATAGTTGGCAAGGCCCGTAAGAGAATCGCTGACCGCGAGCGTGCGGACTTGATCAAACAAGCGGGCCTGATCGAGCAAAGCGCCGCAGAGCATGACGGCATAGCTGGCGGTCTTGCTGAGTTCGGCCAGAAAAAACGGGCCATCCAGAAGATGACGTGAGAATGCGGCGGCAACGTGGCAAGACGACGTTCAAGGAAGCGACGATGAATAGAGAGTAGTCATAGAGCGAACCGCCAGTCTTTTCCTTGCGGAAGCGGCTGCGGAAACAGAGGGCGGCGAAGAGAAACAGAGCAGCGGGAAGAAGATCCCAAGGACGCGAAACGATTTGCAAAGCCTGCGGGACGGGAGCGGCAGGAGCGGCAAGAAACGCAGCGCTGGTTGCATAAGCTGCAAGAGCGACAATCAGCAGAACGCCGGCAATCTCTTTGCTGGGCTGGCGCGAAGTCGGCATGAAGCGTTCGACGGCGAGCGCAGAAAGAAGCAGGACCGCAAGAAGCGTGCGGCTGACCATCCAGCCAAGAGGAATGTGCGCGAGCGAGGCGGCGCTGCCGTGAAGCAATCCGTTCAAGCTGAAGTAGCCGACCGTCTCGATCATTCCGGAAAGAACAAATCCAAAAGCAAGTATCAGAGCGGTGCGATCATGTGTGCCGCGGAAGCGAACGAGCGCGTTCGCCGCGTAGCAGAAGCTGAGCAGCGTGCCGCCCACTTCGAGGTAGAGATACACCTGAGCCGTGCCGTTGTAGTTCGCGCGCGCGGAGATAAAAAATCGCGCCGAGGTAGAGAAGCAGGAGCGTGGACACGGCGGCAATCGCGGCAGCTGACGGACGCTTCCGGAGAACCCCGATGATTTTGGCCCAATCTCCCACAAATTCCCCCAAATGCCGATGAAAACAGGACAACTTGAGGAAATGCACGTTGGTGCCCTTTTTAGGCGGAAAATCGATGGATGTAAGTGATTTAAATTGTTAGATGTTACAAGGGAGGCTTGTGGAGCGTGTCAAAAAACGTCGCTAGCTCGAGACGGGCAATTCAGTGCGGTTTTGCGGCCTAGGACAAAATATGGCATTTGTTTCCAGGAAGTTACGGGCGACGGCGATGAGAATCACCGTGAACGAAAGGAGTGTCTCACTCTGATACAGTCTCACGCGGCCTGAAAGACCCCCGGCCTCAAACTTTGGGCTTGGGAGGGGGCAAATCACGGGCTTCGACCGAATCCGAAAAGCCAGTACGCGCATGCGAACCGTCGCAAAAGGGCTTATTGGCCGACTGCCCGCAGCGGCAAAGGCCGATGGCGGTGCGTCCGGCAAGGCCGAAGGGTTTACCGGCCGGATCGACGATTTCAAAGTCGCCCTCGACGCGGATAGAGCCGTTGTTGTTGATGGTGACTTTTGTTGCGGCCATTTGCGGTGCACCTCGCGGGCTTGACGCCCCGTTTCTTGGTGGTTTGTGACGACCTTTTGTGGGCGAGCTCAGTCTACTCGAACTTCGCGCAAACTTCCCTTTTTCACGTCGTAAACAAATCCGCGCACCTGAATATTGTCTGGCAAAAAGGGATGCTGGCGAACGCGTTTCACTTGCTCGGCAACGTTGTGGTTGAGATCGCTAAAGGCGTGAAACGTGAGATGCGAAGCGTCTTTGCCCGTCTCCGTCGTGAGACGAAATCTAATCTGGTCATCGGTGATGGAAAGCAGACCGCATTCCGTGTGCTGGATGATCGCGATGGATCGCGTGCCGAGCAGGTGCGTTGATAGTAGCAGCGAGCGAATGGCGTCATCGGTCGCCAGGCCGCCCGCGTTTCGAATCATGTGTGCGTCGCCGACCTGCAAGCCGAGCAACTGCTCAAGGTCCATGCGCGAATCCATGCACGTGAGAATCACGAGCTTGCGGACCGGCGGTGTTTGCAAATGGCCGAGGCCGAATGTCTCTGCATACTGCGCGTTATGCGCCAGCATTTCGTCGAACACACCCATTCGTTCGCTTGCCTTTTCCGTGGACTGAGATGCCATTCAGTATTTTGGCACGGAAGCGTCGACTTCGTCCGACCACGCCAGAATTCCGCCCTTCAGGTTCAGTATTTTGCGGAATCCGGCTTTGCGGAGGAAAGTCCACAGCTTCGGCCGAGCGTTTGCCGCTTCGGCAGTGCGCGACGATCTCTTTGGACGAATCAAGTTCGTGCGCGCGCCGCGTAAGTTCGCCGAGCGGGATCAAGTGCCCGTTCAAATTGCAGATTTGGTATTCGTGCGGTTCGCGGACGTCGAGAATGAACAGATCGTCGCCGCGATCGAGGCGCGATTTCAGTTCGCGCGGAGTAATTTCCGGAACTTGCACATCCGGCGCGGGGGCTTCTTCGCCACGCACACCGCAGAATTCGTAGTAATCGATCAGCTTGGTGATCGTCGGATTTTTTCCGCAAACGGGGCAATCGGGATTCTTGCGCAACTTCAATTCGCGAAATTTCATTCCGAGCGCGTCGAAAAGAAGAAGGCGGCCCGCAAGGCTATCGCCTTGGCCGATGATGAGCTTGATCGTTTCCATCGCCTGGATTGAGCCAATGATTCCCGGCAGCACGCCAAGCACCCCACCCTCCGCGCAAGAAGGAACGAGTCCCGGCGGGGGCGGTTCGGGATAAAGGCAGCGATAGCACGGACCATCCGGCGCGCCGAAAACGGTGACTTGCCCTTCGAAACGGAAAATCGAGCCGTAAACATTTTGCTTGCCCAGCAAAATGCACGCGTCATTGACGAGATAGCGCGTGGGAAAATTGTCCGTGCCGTCCACGATGAAGTCGTAATCTTTGAAGAGCTCCAGAGCGTTGCTGCTTTCGAGCTTGCGTTTCGTACGTTTCAATTTCAATGTCGGAGTTCAAGCTCGAAAGGCGATTTTTCGCGGCGAGCGTTTTTGGCGTGCCAACGTCTTGCGCGCCAAAGGTGACCTGCCGCTGCAAATTCGTGGAATCGACAACGTCGAAATCAACGAGGCCGAGTCTTCCTACTCCTGCCGCCGCCAAGTAGAGCCCGAGCGGCGCACCGAGACCGCCAGTGCCAATCAGCAACACTTTGGAGTTCTTCAGCTTCAGCTGCCCCTCCATGCCGACTTCCGGCATGATCAGGTGGCGGCTGTAGCGGAGGATTTCTTCCTTCGAAAGATTCGTGAACTTTGCATTCGCGTCCACGGTTTGCGTTTTCGTTGCCATTTCTTATCAGCTCCTCCTGAAATTACGAAAGCCCGCCTGCGATGGACGGCACGATGCTGACGACGTCGCCGTCTTTCACCGGCGTTTCTTCCTTGCCGAGGTAGCGAATGTCTTCGTCGTTCACATAAACATTCACGAAGCTGCGCAGCTTTCCGTCATCCGTGTAAAGGTGCTTGCGCAATTGGCCAAATTCGGTAGTGAGTTTGTTCAAGCGCTTCGCCGACCGATGCCGCCGGAAATTCCGCCGAATCGCGCTTGGCCGCAAAAACTCTTAGCGGCGTGGGAATGATGACTTTGACTGGCATTTTTCTCTCCGTATCTTTTGCAAATTCGTTCGTCACTAGACTGCGGCGCCTTGCCGAATATCAATTCCTTCGGGCGAAAATGCTTCCCGGTCGTCGTTCAGGCGCCAGGAAGTCATGTCCTGCGGCTTGCCCCGAGCGACGCTGACGATGATGTAGCTGTACCAGGGCCACGCGTGGTCGCGATCGTACTGGCTCGGACGCGCGGGGTGATCCGGATGCGAGTGATACCAGCCGACCACTTCCAGCCCTTGCTGCCGCGCCGCCTTTTCCGCGTCGAGCACGTCCTGCGAAGTGACTGAAAAACGATTGCGCGGCGAATCATCGCGGCGATTCACCAGCGGAAACAGCCCGAGAAGTTCGCGCGGGTCGTCTGTCTTTGCCCAAAAGCGCGCCGCAGCACTCGTGCGGATAGGTCTCCGCGCCATGGACGCGGATTTTCTCCGCGAGTTCCTTGCTGATCTGTGAGATTCGTATCAGCCACGACTATTCTTTCGTCCCAGAATCGTTCGCTCAAATATTTCGACGCATAGTCCGCAAAAACAGTGACGATTTTCGCGCGCTCGCCCGCGGCAAGATTTTTCGCAACCTCAAAGCAGCCGAGCAGCGCCGCAGCCGCGCTGGGACTGACGAGCAATCCTTCTTCACGCGCCAGGCGCTTCACCAGGCGATAAGCCTGTTCCGTCGAGACTTCCAGATTTTCGTCAGCCAGCGCTTCGTCGTAAATCGCCGGCCGCATGGCCGTAGGCATGTGCTTCCAGCCTTCCAGGCCATTCCACGGCCCGTCCGGCTGCAGGCTTACAAAGCGAACTGCAGGATTTAGCTCCCTCAAGCGCCGCGTTGTGCCGACAAACGTTCCACTCGTTCCCAGTGCCGCGACAAAGTGCGTGATTTCACCACTCGTCTGCTCCCAGATTTCGTTCGCAGTGGTCCGATAGTGCGCCTGCCAATTCGCAGGATTGCTGTACTGGTCCGGATAAAAATAGGCGTCCGGATTTTGCGCAACAACTTGGCGAACGCGCCGAATCGCGCCGTCCGTGCCTTCATCCCCGGGCGTCATCACCAGCTCCGCGCCATAGGCGGCCAGAATGCGTTTGCGCTCGTGCGAAGCGCTCTGCGGCAAGAACAATTTGACGGGATAGCCCAGCGCTGCGCCGATCATTGCGTAAGCGATGCCCGTATTTCCGCTCGTGGCGTCAACGATGGTCTTGCCGTGCGCAAGCTTGCCGGAAGACAGGCCACTCTGAATCATACTGAGGGCGGCACGGTCCTTGACGGATCCACCCGGATTGAACCATTCCGCTTTGGCGAAAAATTGGACGTTGGAAAATTCGCTGCCGATGCGCTCCAGGCGCAGGAGAGGGGTGTTGCCTATGCGTGCAAGCAGAGATTGCCCGACAGCCTCGCGTGCGGCCGGTGTTTTGACCTTTGCAGATGCACGTTCTGTCGTAGCCATCTCTGGACGTTCCCTGAGACGCGAGTCGCACTGATATGCGACTGAAATACTCCGAATTGGATGCAACAGCCCATGGTTCGGATAGACGACCAGTTTACCGCAGTTTTGGCCATTTCGCGCAAATTACTGAGTTTTGAGGGGGAAAGGCCCGGTCCCCTTTACAGATTCGAGTGGTTTCTTTAGTCTGTGTGGACCATGTGGAATGTAGACGAACGGTTTTCGCAGAAAGCAATCGAGAGTTTGGCCGCTCTGGGCTTCACGGTGGGCAGCACGCGCGGGGTCGTACGCGTTGAAAAATATGGTTGTGGCGCGGAATTTCGTCAGGATGGCGACGGACGCTACCAGTTGACGATTATCCCCACGATTATGGTCAAGGGCCAGTTCTCTCGGCTATGGGACGCGGGTTACCAGAAATTCCTGCTGACCGATGAAGGCATCAAGCTGCCCGCGCTCGCAAGTTACCTGCAAAACCTGCGCAAGTACAACGAAGAGCTGCTTACCGCGCTCGGTATTCCCACGTTTTACAACGAAGCGCTGGGCTCGGTCAGCCAGGTTTCAGTGTACGACCGCGTGAAGGGCCGCGAGGGCGACGTGCCGGACAAAACGGTCGGCGCGCAAAGCCCGGGTTCGGGTCACTAATTTCGGAGCATTTTCTCCCCATCACCTCCATGAAAAAAGGCGCCTACGTCCTTTTCGCCTTCGCAGGCGCCCTCCTGATTTATCTTTCCTGGCGCCAGCCCGCACGCATCTCGACGACAGAATCGCTGGGCTTTTTGAGCGGCGTCGTATGCGTCTGGCTGATCGTGAAGGAAAACATCTGGAACTGGCCCGTTGGAATCGCCAACAACATTTTCTACGTATTCGTTTTCTGGTATGCCCGGCTCTACGCCGACATGTCCCTGCAATTCGTCTACATCGCGCTGGGAATCCTCGGGCTGTACCGCTGGCTCTACGGTGGAGCCAAGCATAATGCGCTGCACATCAGCCGCATCAGCGGCAAGACCGGCTTCTATCTGTCCCTATTCATCGTGGCCTCGGTCACTGCCCTGACTTTCTACCTGAGGCGAGTTCAGGACGCCGCTCCCTTCCTCGACGCTTGCACTGCTGTCCTGAGCATTTGCGCGCAATACCTTCTTACAAAGAAAATTCTGGAAAATTGGTGGCTGTGGATCATCACAGATACCATCTCCGTCGCCCTTTATCTCTACAAATCCCTCGCGCTGACCGCCCTGCTCTACGCCGTATTTCTGGCGATGTGCATCGCGGGGCTAGTTCAGTGGCGCCGAACGCTTCGCGATGCGAAGCCCTCCCCGGCACCTGCAGGCGAGCTCGCCGCTTCCTGAATCTCACCCTGGTTGGGCAGCTGACCGTCGCCGCACTTCTTGCATCCCAATTACTTAGGCATACTGGTAACGACGAGCAAGGGAGAGCCATCGCATGCCGTGCGTAGTTGCTTACATGGACGACCTGTTTTTCCAGATGAAACTGGCGGAAACCGCCAAACATCTTCGCGTGGAAATCAAAGTCGCGGCGAGCCCCGACGCGCTGCTGCAATTGATGGACCCGCTGCCGAAATTTGTAATCGTGGACTTGAACGCACGCAATACTCCGCTGGAAGCCGTTGAAAAACTTCGCGCGCAGCAGCCAACCTTGCCGGTCATCGGTTTTCTGTCTCATCTGCAGACGGATCTGGCTGCAAAAGCCAAAGCTGCCGGCTTTCAGCAAGTGATGCCGCGTTCGCAATTTACGGCAAATCTGCCTCAGATACTGGCCATGGCAAACGATTGAGAGGAAAGCCCTGCGCTCTGTCTGTTTAATCGCGTTTTGTGCGCTCGGACTTGCCGCGCCGCCTGCGCAACAATCCAGTTCGCGCGACGACGTCCCCGCGCCTGTTTCCGGACCTTCAGCGGCTCTGCGCGACGCGCTCGGCGCTGCCTGCTCTCATGACGAAGTTGCCTTCAAGAAATTCCTGAGCGCGCGCAACTCCGAATCTTTTTCCCGCTTGACCGTAGCCGCACGCACAGAGTTGATGAAACGCTTCGTGCTTCTGAGCGATCCCGGCAAACCGACGATCAGCACCAATTCCGCGGGACGCCCCATGGTGAGCTGTGCCACGCCGTTCGGGACCGCGGAGATTCAGCTGGGCGGCGCGGACACGCGCGACGCAGTCGCGTTTATCCCCGTGGATTTGCGCGAAGCGTCCGACCCCGATACCGGCGCGGCGCATCACGTTCTGTTCGGAATGGTGCGCGAAGACAGCCAGTGGAAGGTCCTTTCTGTCGGTCTTCTGCTCCTGGACCTGCCATCGCTAGAAATCGAGTGGGATCAGGCGGAGATTGCCCCCAACGAACAGCAGGCCCTGGAATCACTGAAAGCGCTCGCCCGCGCCGTTGAAAGCTACCGCCGGAGTTACGCCCGCCTGCCCGAATCATTGCTGAAGCTCAACGCGCCGCAAAAAGGGGCCCCCACGGGGGAAGCGGCGGGCCTGCTGGACATCGAACTCGCTTCCGGCAAGAAAAACGGTTACACGTTCCGTTACGTCATTGTCGGTGCAAATGATATTGGCGCACCCGCGCGATATGAGCTTTCGGCGACGCCTTCCATCTACGGCCGCACTGGAAAAACTTCTTTCTTCCGGGACGCTTCCGGCGCAATTCACTCCGGGGATCATGAAGGCGCGATCGGCAGCAATCTCGATCCCAAAGTAAACTAATCGGCTCCGCAAGCCGCACGCGTATCAGTCTGACTCGATGTCGGCACCTGCAAAGTGCGCCGGATTGGAGTACCTGCGGAACAGCCGGCCCTTCTGACGCACTGGCTAGAAAAATTCCGAGCATTTCCGACCCCGATACCGTTTGTCCATTCCGGGCATTGGAGATACCATCGGTTCTCTCCATGCGTGCTGCGGCCCTCACGAGATTACTCTTGCTGCTTGCAGTAGGTTTAGGGATTCCCGCCAATTTGCCGGCTCAGGGAGACTCTTCTCTTTCACCGCTGCCCGTGTTCGAGTTTCACAGCGGCTTCTGGCTGAATTTGCATCATACGCTTTACTTCCAGGCCCGCCACCAGCGAGCTCCAGGTTCGGCTGCCGTCGCGCTGCTGACAAATCTTTCGCCCGCCGAACAAAAAGCGTGGGATTCCGCCGTCGCGTATTACACGGACACCTACGGCTCTAAAGACCTGCTCTTCAGTCTGGAAATGGTTCTTATCAAAAATCAGCTGGGCGATTTTGAAACCTGCGACGACCTTTCCGGCTTGAAAAAGAAAACGCTGCGACGCAGGCCTCCCGAAGAAACTTACGGAAGCGCTGACCGCGGCCGCGCCCGTCTATCGCTCGCATTTGTGGGCCCAACACGATCGCACCAATCGCCGCTGGATATCAGCGGTCGCTCCGCTGGTGCGGCGCAGCGGCGTCGATCTTTCGCACCGCCTTGCCGAAATTTATCAAACCGATTGGCCCAAAGAGCGGATACGCGTCGATGTGACCGTATATGCCAATGCGGCTGGTGCGTACACGACACTAGATCCGCTTCGCGTAACCGTTTCCAGCACAGACGCGCGCAATCAAGGGCCCGAGGCGCTCGAAATTCTATTTCACGAATCGTCCCACGGGATTTCCGACAATGTCCAAAACGCGATTCTGCGCGAATGTCGCCAGCGCGACAAACCCGTTCCGCGCGATTTGTGGCACGCGCTGCTTTTCTACACAGCAGGCGAAGTAATACGTCCTGCGATTTTTTCGTCGGAAGCCGGCACGGTAAAGGAAGGTTATGTTCCCTATGCGGTTCGCGAGGGATTATATAAACGCGGCTGGGAAGACTATCTGCGCGTGCTAACGCAGTTCTGGCAACCGTATCTGGATGGCAAGGAAAGTTTCGACGATTCCATCGCACACATGGTGTCCGCGCTCTGAGTGTTGTGGTGATTTCCCGGAAAGGACTGCTTTACGTCTTCACTAGCGCCTTGAGCTTCGCTTGTCCGCCGACCACTTCGACCACGTATTCAACTTCCGAGCAGTTTTTCTGCTGCTGCAAATCTTTCGTCTTCTTTTGCACAAACGCCGCAAATCTCTCAGGCGTCAGCTTACCCACGTCCTCGCCCGCTTGCTGCTTGGCACTGAGCAATGCCCGGTAAAGCTTTTCTACCTTTTCTGATTCGCGTTCGGGCTCTGAACACGTCATTCGAAATGCAGCGGCATCCGCGCCGCCGGACTTTGCCGCGGGCGGGGTACCGCCAGTAAAATGCGTTTCGGTCTCCGTAGCTCGCTGCGCACGCTCAGCCTCGATTGCTTTTGCTGCAGCGCCGTAATGCCGCTGTACAGTTCCTTCTTCTTTTTGCTTCAGTTTCTTGCGGAAGATGTCTTTGTATTTCGCGTAGGTCTGGCTGAGGTTGGCAAACCGAAAACGCTGCGCCGACTTCAGATCCCCGCCGCGGTCTAAATATTTCTTCATCAAAAGATCAATGCGCCATTCAATTTCCGTAGGCGGACGCTTCCGGCCGCCACCAAAATACTGATCGTATTCGATCTTTAGCTGGCGAATGTCGCGTTCGATTTGGCCGAGCTCTTCGTCAATAGTGGCCATGCGGAAGGCCCTCGTCTTTCCATGCTAAAACCGCCTATCGGGCACGTCAACGGCGCGGATTTCCCGCGTCGCTGAATCTATACCTGACCGCACTTTGGAACACACTGTACGAACGTACAGGTCGCCGATTGCGGCCCCTGCAGGCGCTGTGCTCCAATAGCGACATGGAAGCTCGCTCCAAGCGCGACATCACTTCGGAAAAAGCGGAGTTACTCCGCCAGATTCCTTCGGTGGACGAACTCCTGCTGCAGCCGCGCCTGGCGGCCCTGGTGAAACGCGTCGATCGGCGGCTTGTGGTCGAAGTCACGCGCGCTGCGCTTGCCGGTTTGCGCGAGCGAATTGCCGGCACGCATCCGATCCGTGTTCTGCCCCTTCGCCGCGAGGAAATTGAATCCGCCATTGCCGACGAAGTCGAGCGCATCCTTTCTCACTCGCTGGTTCCGGTGATCAACGCAACCGGAGTGATTCTTCACACGAATTTGGGGCGCGCGCCGTTGCTTCCCGCTGCGGCTGACGAAATTCAGCGCGTAGCCACACGCTATTCCAATCTCGAGTACGACCTGGAAGCCGGCGAACGCGGCAAACGAGATGTGCACACCTCTCACCTTTTGGAGCGGTTGACCGGTGCAGAGTCTGCAATCGTTGTAAACAATTGCGCCGCGGCAGTGTTGCTCGTGCTCGCAGCTCTTGCAAAAGGCGGCGAGGCTATCGTCTCGCGCGGCGAGTTGATCGAAATTGGCGACGGCTTCCGAATCCCGGAAATCATGGCGGAAAGCGGTGCTGCCCTGTGCGAAGTTGGCACCACGAATCGGACCAAAATCGAAGACTACGAACGGGCCATCACCGAAAAAACACGCTTGTTGATGCGCGTGCACCCCTCGAACTTTCAGATGAGCGGTTTTACAGACAAGCCGGACCTAGGGGAACTTGTCGCTCTCAGCAAGAAAACAAATCTTCCTCTAATTGAAGATCTTGGCTCGGGCTGCCTGCTTGATTTGTCGTCCTTTGGAATTGCCGAGCCGACGGTTCGCAACAGCGTCGAAGCGGGAGTTTCACTGGTGATTTTCAGCGGCGACAAACTACTCGGCGGTCCGCAAGCCGGAATTATTGCCGGCAAGAAGGACCTCGTCGAAAAAGTCCGCCGGCATCCGCTCTTTCGAGCCCTGCGCGTGGACAAGCTCACCATCTGCGTGCTGGAAGCGACTCTAGGCGCATACCTGCGCGGCGGCCTTGATGAAATCCCTGCCTTGCGCATGCTGCAGGCGGATTCTGCACAACTGACGCAGCGCGCCGATAATTTCTTGCGCGAACTGAAGCAAAGACTGCCTTCAGGCCGGAACCAAGATCGGACTCGTCGAAGGTGAATCGCTCGCCGGAGGAGGTTCGACACCGTCGCAGAGCCTCCGCTCGCCGGTCCTCCACATTCACAGCGAACATCGCTCCACCGCCGAGCTGGAAAAAAGCCTCCGCCGCGGTGCCGGAGGTCCTCTGTGATCGCGCGCATCGAAAACGATCATCTCGTGATCGATCTCCGCACGGTGTTTGAGGATCAAGAAGAGGACCTAGCAGCCGCCCTCGCCGCGGCACTTCGCTAGGCTCTAACGCGCCCGTCGTGCTATGATATAGATGCGATACAGGAGTAATTCATGGCCACTGCAGCTCCGGCGCCTGCATCGGCTCGAAGCCAAATTCGAATTAATCGAAAAGGCCGCTCTTTCTGGCCGCCGCCAGCTTCGTGAAAAGCCGGAATAGGAAATCGTGCTCGCCTTCGTTGTGCATCGCGGAAAATTGAAAGCTGTGCAAAAGCCCGGGCCAAAGCTGCAAAACGGCTGGGCGCTGGCGAAAGTGCGCCTGGCCGGAATTTGCAATACAGATGTGGAAATTCTTCGCGGATATCACGGCTTTCGCGGAACGCCGGGGCATGAATTTGTCGGAGAGGTTGTTGAAGTCGCTGGCGTAAGCGCTGTGGAAAAGAAAAAATGGCTCGGCCAGCGAGTCACCGGCGAGATCAATATCTCCTGCACTGCTCACGGCTATCGCCCGGTCTGCGATTTCTGCAAGCGAGGTCTGAAAACGCATTGTGCCCGACGCACGGTACTGGGCATCCTCGGCCACGATGGCGCGTTTGCCGAATATCTTTCACTGCCCCTCGAAAATCTGCATCGCATTCCGAAGAACGTCAGCGACGAAGCCGCCGTTTTTGTCGAACCACTGGCGGCGGCCTGCGAAATTCTCGCACAAATCAAAATTCGCAATTTCCGTAAGGCCGCTGTCCTCGGTGATGGCAAGCTCGCGCAACTAATCGCTAGAGTTCTACGGACGAAACTCCCTTGCGTAACCATGTACGGCAAACACGAAGAAAAACTGAAGCTGGCGCGGCTGGCAAGAATCAAAACACAGAACATTCGCGGCGACGAACGCGACCACAACAAGTTGCGGGATTCTTACGCGCTCGTCGTCGAAGCGACCGGCTCACCCACCGGCCTGCGCTTGGCGCAAGAAATGACCGAGCCGCGCGGCACGCTCGTTTTGAAATCCACCTTTCATGGCGCAGCACCTGTCGAGACCTGGCCCATTGTCGTGAAAGAGCTGTCTATCATCGGCTCGCGCTGCGGCTCGTTTGAGGATGCAATCACACTCTTGCGTTCCGGCAAAGTCGACCCAACGCCACTGATAGCAAGAACCTTTCCGCTCTCGGAAGCGTCGAAAGCGATTCAATGCGCACAGCAAAGCGGCGTGATGAAAGTCCTACTTTGTAACGAGCAACGGGAATTTAGAAAAAACGGCAGAGTCACTTGGACTGATTTTTTCGATCAGGCCAGTTCGGCCAGGGGCAAAGCACCCAGCAGGAAGAAAAGAATTCCCAAGCCAATCCATGCCGCCGGAAAGGCAAGGGACGATGTCCCTTGCCGGAAGTTGAATGTCTGGTACATCGGAGACACCACGCTTCAGAAACAAGACGCCAAATCCGATCAGACCAATACCTGCCAGGGTCAGCATCGCTCGTCCAGTCAAAGCGCCATCTTTGTCACCGCGATGCTTTTTTCTTGCCATCACAGACGGTTGATACAAGAAGCCACGCACGCCGCGCCAAACCCGTTGTCAATATTCACGACAGTCACATTCGACGCGCACGAATTCAGCATCCCCAGCAGCGCCGCAACGCCGCCAAAACTCGCACCATAACCAACGCTCGTTGGCACCGCGATCACCGGCACTCCGACCAGGCCCCCGACCACACTCGGCAGCGCGCCTTCCATTCCAGCCACACAAATAATCACGCGCGCCTGCGCCAGCTTTTCCTTGTGTCCCAGCAGCCGGTGAATGCCTGCCACACCAACGTCATACAAATGCTCCGCGCGATTCCCTGTCGTTCGCGCCGTCAGCAGCGCCTCTTCCGCCACGGGGATGTCGCTTGTCCCCGCCGAAACCACGACAATCGTTCCCTTCCCCGTAATCTCCTTGTTCCGCTCAATCGCAATCACGCCAGAGAGCGGATGAAATTTCGCTCCTCTGGCAAACCGCTTCACGGCAGAAAAAGTCTTGCCATCCGCCCGAGTTACCAGGATGTTGTGCCGCGACTCTTTCTTTCGCAGCATCGCCCTGACAATCTCAGCGACCTGCCCAGGCGTCTTCCCTTTCGCGAAAACAACCTCCGCAAATCCCTGCCGCAACGCCCGGTGATGATCCACGTTCGCAAAATCCAAATCCTCAAACGGCAAATGTTTCACACGCACGAAGCGCCTGCTCCGGCGAAAGCTTTGCCGCTTTCACTTCTTCCAAAAGTTTCAAAAGTTCGCGCGCGTCCATGTTCTTCCTTGCTGAAGCAGATTCTACCATTGCTGGAATCGAGTACCCTTCTTGACTTGTTTTTCCCGCGCTGCGAGACTGGATTTCTCCGCGCAAACAACATGAGCCAGACCAAAAGACAAGTCGTTATCCTGGGTGTGACCGGCGCCAGCGGCGCTCTGCTCGCGCAAAAAGCTTTGCATCTGCTGGCCGAAGACGCGCGCGTCGCAAAGATACACCTCGTCGTCACCGAAACCGGCCAGCGCCTTTTCTCGGAAGAACTGCAGTATTCCCAGCGGCGATCTAAAGCAACTTCCTGCGCGCCTCCTCGGCAAATCGTCAGAAAAAATCGAAGTCCTGCCCAACAAAGACGTCGGCGCCTCCATCGCTTCCGGCAGTTACGAAGTAGACGCCATGCTTGTCATTCCGTGCTCCATGGGCTGCCTTTCCGCCATCGCCAACGGCTCATGCGACGATCTCGTCTCCCGCTCCGCCGATGTGATGCTTAAAGAAGGCCGCAAACTCGTTCTCTGCATTCGAGACACACCTTTCAGCCGCATTCATCTCGAAAATATGATCCGCGCGCAAGGCGCCGGAGCGGTCATCATGCCCGCCGTCCCGTCGTTCTACCACCATCCGAAAACGATCGACGACCTCGTCACACAATACGTCTGCCGCGTCCTTGCCCAAATCGGCCTTCTTCAGGACGAAATGTATCGCTGGACCGGCTCCCACTCCGAAGCGAAAAAGGCGGAAGCGTAACGATGGCCTCCCGCGTCCGAACCGTCCTTGAAATGATCAAGTTCGAGCACTCCGTGTTCGCGCTTCCCTTCGCGTTAACCGGTGCGTTGCTCGCCGCCCGCTTCACGTCGCACGGCTGGCCTGCCTGGCGCCAAATTCTCTGGATCATTGTCGCGATGGTCTCCGCGCGCTCTGCAGCCATGACCATCAACCGCATCGCCGACCTCCGCTTCGACAAGGAAAATCCCCGCACAAAAATGCGCGCCCTCGCCACCGGCGCACTCAGCGTCTCCTTCGCCTGGATTTTCACGCTCATAGCCATCGCCCTGTTCGTTGTGGCTGCGTGGCAACTGAATCCTGTCGCGCTAAAGCTTTCTCCCGTCGCGCTCGCAATCCTCTTTTTCTATTCCTTCACCAAGCGTTTCACCAACTGGTCGCATCTCTTCCTCGGCTTTGCGCTGGGAATCTCGCCTGCCGCTGCCTGGATCGCCGTCACCGGCCACCTCGACCTCCGCATGCTGATCCTCTGCGCCGCGGTCACGTTCTGGGTCGGCGGTTTTGACGTCCTCTACGCCTGCCAAGACGTCGCGTTCGATCAACGGGCCGGCCTCTTCTCGATTCCAAAGCGCTTCGGCATCGCAGCCGCTCTCATCATCGCGCGCATAATGCACGTTGGCAGTCATTGCACTCCTTGCGTGGCTCGCGGCAAGTTTCGCGCTGCCCTGGCCGGCCTGGGCCGGAATCGCGGTCGTGGCCGCGCTGCTCACCTACGAACATTCTCTTGTCAAAGCGAACGACTTGAGCAAGCTCGACGCTGCGTTTTTCACCATGAACGGTTATATTAGTATTTCGTTCCTTTTGTTCTGGGGCGCCGCGGCCGCGCTCTGGCGCGTATGAACCGCGCGAATCTTTTGACGGATTTGAAATGAGTGAACTGATTCTCAGCGACCAGAGACTCGAGCCCATCGCGGGCAAAGTGCGCGCGGGCGAACGCCTCTCTTTCGAAGACGGCGTGCAACTCTACCGCTCGCCCGATCTTCTCGCCGTCGGCTGGCTCGCCAATTACGTACGCGAGAAAAAGCACGGCAACGTCACCTACTACAACGTCAATCGCCACATCAATCCCACAAACATATGCGTCGCGCACTGCAAACTCTGCGCGTTTGGCCGCGATCCCAACGCTCCCGGGCGCCTACACATACGCGCTCGACGAAATCTACCAGCGCGCCGATCAAGGCGTCCGCGAAGGCGCCACCGAATTTCACATCGTCGGCGGCCTGCATCCCGATCTGCCGTTCGACTATTTTCTCGAACTGATCAGCGGCCTGAAAAAACGCCATCCGCACGTGCACCTGAAAGCCTTCACGATGGTCGAAGTCCACTACTTTGCGCGCATCGCCAAGCTCACTATCGAAGAAACGTCTGCAAAAAATGAAAACCGCCGGCGTGGACTCTTGCCCGGGCGGCGGCGCGGAAATTTTCCACCCGCGCGTGCGCCGCATCATCTGCGACCACAAAGTCAGCGGCCAGATGTGGCTCACACTAGCTCGCAAAACTCACGAAGCCGGCCTGCGTTCGAACGCGACCATGCTCTACGGCCACGTCGAAACCGAAGAAGAGCGCGTGGACCATCTCGTCAAACTTCGCGAAACCCAGGACATCACGCACGGCTTCGTCGCGTTCATCCCGCTCGCGTTCCACCCGGAAAACACCGCGCTCTCACACATCCCCAAAACCACGGGCTATCTCGACCTGCGCAACATCGCCGTCGCGCGCTTAATGCTCGACAATTTCGAACACATCAAGGCCTACTGGATCATGCTCACGCCAAGCATCGCGCAAATCGCGCTCCGCTTCGGCGCAAACGATCTCGATGGCACCGTCGTCGAAGAAAAGATTTACCACGACGCCGGCGCCAAAACTTCCGAATTCACCCCGCGCAACGAACTTGAGCGCCTCATCCGCGCCGCCGGCCGCGTCCCCGTCGAACGCGACACCCTCTACAACAAAGTCGACCGCTCCAAGCTTCCGCCCCTCCCGCCAGCGACACCGGCGGGCCTCGTCTCGCTCTCTTTGAACGTTTAGCGGATCGCTTCAGGCTTATCTGATCGCCGCCGCTTTTTCTCGCACTTTAGCCAGCACGGAAGCCGGCAGCGGCGCATATCCCCGCGCCCGCGCAATCCCTGGCCAGCGCCATAAACCCATTGCAAATATAGGTTCACCGCTTTCCCGCGCGCGGGATCGTTTGCACGTTCCGGCACGTAGAGCCAGGTAAAGCTCGCAATCGGGTAACTTTCTCTCCCCTGCGCGTTCGTCAGAGAAACTCGAAAGCCCTGCGCGTACTTGCTCTCCCCCCCGCGCCGCTGCGGAAATTGTCCTCGCATTCGGTTTGACGAATTCCCCTCCATTTTTTATCTCCGCCGCACTCGAAGAAGTCTTCTCCACCCAGTTCGATTCCGTGTACGCAATCCGCCCGGAGTATTCTTCAGCCTGTCCAGCATGTCCGAAGTCGGCCTGGCCACTCGGCGAAACCCTTCCAATTTCGCCTGAAATTCCGGACTCACTTGAAAGATAATCCGAAAAAAACTGCCTCCGTCCTAACCCTGATTTCCGGCTCGCCCTGGATTCAGTTTCACAATCTCCGGATCGCGCCAGGTCGCAATCTTTCCCAGAAAAATCTTCGCAACCGCGGGCCCCGTCAATCGAATCGGACCGCCCACTCCTGAAACGTTGTAAACGACTGCAATCCCGATCAGCACCGCCGGCAGTTCCACAATCTTTTGCTTTGCGGCGCTCAATTCTTTTTCCGAAATCGGCGCATCCCCGCCGCCAAAATCACCCGTCCCGGCAAGAATCCGCACCGCTCTCCGCCGTTCCCTCCGCCAAATAACGCAGCTGCATCGGGCTGCGCCTTGTGAAATTCCTCTCCCCACGCCACATACAACGGCTCCGGCAAACTCGATCCCGTCGCTACCAAGGTTATCGTTTGCTGGCCAAAACTATTTCCCGCAAAAATCGCCATAAAACAAAGGCCCAAAGCAACAAACGCAGACACCATGCGCCGGACAGACCCGCTCACGAGGTTTCTCCTTCTGATTTCAGACTTCTTGCATGCACAAGTCGATGCCAACAGAGTAAGGTCGAATTTCCGTTCCTTCTTATCTCCCGGCTTGTGCGGAATACCCTATTGCCGGACCGAAAAAGCCAGCGCCGGATTTTTCCGCCAATTCTGTTCCCTACCGGCCATTTAAAATGACTCTGCGTCAAACCGCCGTCTTTTTCGTTTTTCACAAATGGTAGGGCCGCATGTTCTGGCGATGGGTAGTTTGAACTCTACGGGTCAACTGACCCGTTCGCGGGTAGTCGCACAAAATTGATGTACCCTTCCATCCTGCCGTAGAATCGAATCCCCAGGCGAAACCATCACAACTTGGGCAAACAGGAGATTGGCAATGCAACGCAAAGCTTCCGCAGTTTGGTCAGGCGATCTGAAATCCGGTAAAGGCACCATTTCCACGGACAGCGGCACTCTTAAACAAACACAATATTCCTTCAGCACGCGCTTTGAAAACGGCGTCGGAACAAATCCCGAAGAGCTGCTCGCCGCAGCCCACGCAGGTTGCTTCACCATGGCGCTGTCCGCGCAGCTCGGCGGCGCGGGCCTCTGTCGCAGAAAAACTGGAAACTGTATGCACCATCTCCCTTGAAAAAGTCGGCGACGGCTTTTCCATCACCAAGAGCCACCTCGACCTCGTCGCAAAAGTTCCCGGCGCGGACAAAGCAAAATTTGACGCCGCAGTAAAAGGCGCCGAAACCGGCTGCCCGGTCTCAAAACTTTTCAAAGCCGAAATCACCGTCAGCCGCAAGACTCGAATCGTATAAGCGCGGCCTCCGCCTCTACGGGTACAATGCCGCTCATGATTCCGGTACCGCAGTTTTTGCCGCCGGCCTGGCGATTTTTCTCATCGTTCTGTGGGACGCATTCGAAGCCATCATCCTGCCCCGCCGCGTCACGCAGAAAATTTCCGCCTTACGCGGCTCTTTTTCAAAGTCACGTGGGGAACATGGCGCACATTCAGCTGCCTCCTTCCCGTGCAAGAAACGCGGAAGCTCTCCTCGGATTTTTCGGACCGCTCTCTCTACTCTTGCTCGTCGGCGTTTGGGCGGTCGGACTGGTGTTCGGCTTCGGCTTGATGCAATACGGCGCCGGCTCCGCCGTAAACGTCACCAGCGGCCACGCCAGTTTCGAAACGGACATCTATCTCAGCGGCACCACTTTTTTCACGCTTGGTCTCGGTGACGTCGTCCCGCGCACTTCCCTCGCTCGCGCCCTCGTCGTTTCCGAAGCCGGTTTCGGTTTCGGTTTTCTCGCCGCCGTCATCGGTTACCTTCCCTTCATCTACGGTTCCTTCTCCAAACGCGAAGTGAACATTTCTCTCCTCGATTCCCGCGCAGGCACGCCGCCAACCGCCGGCGAACTTCTCCGCCGCCACAGCTACAAAAACGGCCAGGAAGCCCTGCACGATCTCCTCAAAGACTGGGAACACTGGTGCGCCGAGTTGATGGAAAGCCACCTTTCCTATCCCGTGCTCGCCTATTTCCGTTCGCAGCACGACAATCAATCCTGGATCGCATCGCTCGCCGCAATCCTCGACACTTGCGCGCTCGTCATGGTCGGCGTCGAAGGCGCGTGCGAACGCCAAGCCGAACTCACCTTCGCCATCGCCCGCCACGCCGTCGTGGATCTGTCTCAGGTTTTCGGCACGCCACCCGCCGCGCCGCTGCAGGATCGCTTGCCTGCTTCCGATCTCTCGCGCATTCGAGACATCCTCGCGCAGCACGGCCTCAAACTTCATGACGGCCCCGAAGCCGACCAGCGCCTCCTTGAATTGCGCCACATGTACGAGCCATACATCTACGCGCTCGGCAGCTACCTGATGCAGCCGCTGCCCCATGGATTCCGCAAGAAAAAGGAAAAAAGGATAATTGGCAGACGACCGCCTGGGGCCACGCAGCGGGCATCGTGGAAAAGAAACATGTCATCGCCGGCGACGATCACTTTTAGCTCCGCTGCCAGCGCGCAAGTTCGGGATTTTATTTCGGTGTAGTGCCTTGATGTAGCGCTGGGCTAGCCCGGCATCTTACGGGCAGGATCTCAACTCTGGAGGAGTCTCGCAATGAAGGCAATTCTCGTTCGTGAATTCGGCGGTCCCGAACAACTCAAACTCGAGGAAGTCCCCACTCCCAAACCGGCTGCAGGCCAAGTCCTCGTCCGCGTTCACGCGGCCGGCGTAAATCCCTACGACACCTACATGCGCGCCGGCACCTATCCGGTGAAGCCTCCTTTCCCGTTCATCCTTGGCTCCGATGCGGCAGGAGTAGTGGAAGCCGTCGGTGATGGGGTCAAAAAAGTGAAGCCCGGCGACCGCGTCTTCACCGCGAAGACGGTCAGCGGCGCATACGCGGAGTACACACTCGCGCTGGAAAATCAGGTGTGCCCGCTGCCGGCAAATATCAGTTTCGCGCAAGGTGCGGGCGTCTACGTGCCCTACGGCACGGCCTATCACGCGCTCTATCAATCGGCCTTGGCCCGCGCGTCGGAAACAGTTCTCGTCCACGGAGCCAGCGGCGGGGTTGGCACTGCATGCCGTTCAAATGGCACGCGCCATGGGATTGACCGTCTTCGGCACTGCGGGAAGCGCCAAGGGGCTCGCTTTGATCGACGCGAAGGCGCGCAGCAAGCTTTCGATCACACCAAAGCCGGTTACACCGACGAAATCATGAAAGCCACGGGCGGACGCGGCGTGGACATCATTCTTGAAATGCTTGCCAACGTAAATCTCGCGGCGGACCTGAAGCTTCTAGCACAGCACGGCCGCGTCATCATCATCGGCAATCGCGGCGAAATTACCATCAATCCGCGCGATCTAATGGCCCGGCGCGCTTCCGCACGCGGATTCACGCTGTGGGCCATGACGGATGCCGAAACCGCGGACATCCTTTCGGGCGTTATCTGCCGGCCTGGAGAACGGTACCCTGCGCCCCATCGTCGCAAAAGAACTGCCGCTGCAAGAAGCATCGCAAGCGCACAAGGACGTTATGGCTCCCGGCGCCTCCGGTAAGATCGTCTTGACCACCTAGGTTTTGTGGCGCCGCGCCCAGGGGGCGGCATCTTCGATCTAAACCTCACCAAATCTTTGAACGAATCTGCAGGGGCACGATATTCAGGGCGGCCGGAATATCCCGCGCTCTTTGATCGCGCCCAAGCTCGGCGTCACGCAACGTGCGCCAATCGCAGCACCACCCCCACCACCGCTCCACCCAAAACCAACCACGCCGAATTCATCTTAAACCGCAACAACACCACCACCGCAAACGCCGCCATCAAAATCGCCGGCAAGCTCAAGAGCGTCTCACGCGCAAACTGGCATCCCACGAACGCCATCAACGCCACCGCCGCCGCATTCACCCCGTCCAAAAACGCGCCTGCCGTCGGCGACTTTCGCAATCGCGGCAAAAAATTCGCCGTCACACCCACAAACACAAACGCAGGCAAAAACATTCCCAGCGTCGCCAGCGCAGCGCCCTTCCATCCCGCCAGCACATATCCGATAAACGTAGACACCGTAAAAAACGGCCCGGGCGTTCCCTGACTCACCGCAATCGCATCAATCAGTTGGCTCTCGCTCAGCCAGTGCAGCCGCTCCACCAAATCCGCGCGCAACACGGCCAGCAAAACGTAACCACTCCCAAACAGCACCGCGCCCACTTTCAAGAAATAAAGAAACACTCCCGTGACCGTAGGGGCGGAAAAAGTGGCAGCCGCAGAAACCGCGGCGGCAGCCCCGCCCTGCGCCAAAACCCCTCCAGCCGTTTTCGCCGCGGCGCTCTTCCCCGCAAATCGCACCGCAACAACCCACGCCACCCCCGTCCCAATCAGCAGCGCAATCGCCGAGACATGCATCGCGGCCAGCCCAAGCACAACCGCCGCCAAAAACGCCATTTCCGCCGATTTCACTGCCACTCGCGCCAGCGACCACACCGCCTGCACAATCAACGCAACCACAATCGGCTTCACGCCGAACAGCACCGCTTCAATCTGCGGCACCGTTCCATATTTCCGGTAAGCCACGGCAAGCAAGCAAACCAAAAACGCCGAAGGCAAAATGAACGAGCTTCCCGCAACCAGCAACCCTGCCAATCCCCCGCGCAATTCGCCCAGATAAATCGCCAGCTCCGTCGAACTCGGCCCCGGCAACAAACTCACCGCACCTACGCGGTCCACAAAATCTTCCCTCGAGAGCCATTTCCGCCGCTGCACAAACTCCTGCTCCATCATCGCGATATGCGCCGCAGCCCCGCCAAAGGCCAGAAATCCCAGCCGCAAAAACGCCCAGGCAATCTCCCCAAGCCGCGATTCACCGGCCGGGATTTTCGAAGTTTCCTCATTCATGGCGCAAGGATTATGCCCTACTCATGTAAATTGGGCGCAAATTCCATATGCTTGGCCGCTTCCCTCTCCCACCGTATAATCATCCCTGCCCGTGGTGCCCATGGTTTTACTGACAACCCTCATTTTTCTTTCGCAAAGTGGTGTGAGCCGGTATTGGCATAAGCTCACCGACCGCACCTTCACGGGCGTCTACCACGCAAACGCGTTCGACCTCGCGATGATGATTCCCTACTTCATCATCCTCGTCATCCTCGCCGGCTACGGCCTACACCGCTACTGGCTCGTCTACGACTACTACAAATACCGCAAGAACGTCCCCGGCCCCCCGCCCGAAGTCGCACGGTGGCCGCGCGTCACCGTTCAGCTTCCGATTTTCAACGAGCGCTACGTCATCGAGCGCCTCGTCGAAGCCGTCTCTCGTTTCGACTACCCTCGCGAGTTCCTCGACGTTCAGGTCCTCGACGACTCCACCGACGAAACGAGAGAAGTCGCTAAAGCCTGCGTAGATCGCCACGCTGCCGCCGGCATGCCGATCAGTTACATTCACCGCACCAACCGCGAAGGGTACAAAGCCGGCGCCCTGGAAAACGGACTAAAGACTTCGCGCGGTGAATTCATCGCCATCTTCGACGCCGACTTCATCCCCGAACCCGATTTCCTGCGACGCACCGTTCCTTATTTTCTAAACGGCGAAGCTGGCAAAAACATCGGCATGGTCCAGACGCGCTGGACCTATCTCAATCGCGACTACTCGCTGCTCACTCAAGTCGAAACAATTCTTCTCGACGGCCACTTCGTCGTCGAACACGGTGCCCGCTCCCGCCGCGGCACTTTCTTCAATTTCAACGGTACTGCCGGAGTCTGGCGCCGAGCCGCCATTGACGCCGCCGGCGGCTGGGAGCACGACACCCTCACCGAAGACACCGATCTTTCCTATCGCGCCCAACTCTGCGGCTGGAAATTTCTCTATCTTCCGGACATCGAGTGCGCTTCGGAACTTCCCGTGGACATGAACGGCTTCAAAGCTCAACAAGCGCGCTGGGCCAAAGGTTTGATGCAAACCGCGAAAAAAATCCTGCCCAAAGTTTTCAAATCCGACGCGCCCTGGCACGTCAAAGCGGAAGCCTTTTTCCATCTCACCGCAAACATCAGCTATCCGTTGATGGTCGTCTTTTCCGTCACGCTTCTCCCCGTCATGATCGTCCGCTTCTACCAGGGCTGGTTCCAGATGCTGGTCATCGACCTGCCGCTTTTCCTCGCCTCGACCTGCTCCATCTCCAGCTTCTATCTCGTCGCGCAAAAAGAAATCCGCCCCAAAACCTGGTGGCACACCTTTTTCTATATGCCCTTCGTCATGGCCGTCGGCATCGGTATCTCCATCCGCAACGCCCAAGCCGTCCTCGAAGCCATCGTCGGCAAAAAAACCGAATTCGCGCGCACACCGAAATTCCGAATCGAAGGAAAGAAAGACACTTTCGTCGCCAAAAAATACAAAAACAAGGCCGGCTGGATTCCCTACGCGGAGATTTTTCTAGGACATTTATTTCGCCGCGACCGTCGTCTACGCCATCACCAACGAAAACTACGCCACCATTCCGTTCCTTCTTCTCTTCGTTTGGGGCTACCTCTACACCGGCTGCATGTCCCTCGGCCAAACCTACTTCGCCCATCTCCGGTTCGGCGTCAACGCCCCAGAAATGCGCCCCGCCGCCTCCGGCGCCCCCGGTTTCTGACTCGCTTGGACTTCAGTTACAATCCCTGCCGCACAAACGAGGTGACCGCTTGCTCTTTCGACGCCTGAAATCCGCCGTGAGCATTTTCCTTATCTGCGCTTTTGCCTTCTCGCTGAACGCTTCCGCCCAGCAGCGCCGCGAACGCGAGCCCAACTCCGTCTACGCCGCTCGCCGCGCCGCCCTCGCCGCGGAATGCGAAGGCCCCATCGTTCTCAAGGGCTTCAGCGGCCGCGAAGAGTTCGCCCAAACCTACGTCTTTGCTCAGGAAAATAATTTCTATTACCTCACCGGCCACAACGAAGAAGAAGCCGGCCTCATCATTTTCCCCGCCAAAAGAAATCCCGCAGCTCCGTCCGGCCCCTCGGAAATTTTCTTTCTCCCCAAAAAAGCTCCAGCCAACGAAAAGTGGAACGGCGTCCGCATGTCCCCCACCGATCCCGGCATCGAAACTGCGACTGGCTTCGCCACCGTAAAGTCCTCACGAAGAAATGCGCGCCGCGGTAGAAAATCTCGCCAAGTCCTATCCGACCTTCTGCACCATGCTTCCCTACCGCCAGGAAAATGGCGGCTACCCTCACGAAAAAGAAGTCGCCGACTGGCTCGCCCTCGCCGCTCCGCAAGTAAAGCTCCAGGACATCCGCCCGCAAATCGAAGCGCAGCGCCAAATAAAGTCCCCCGGCGAAGTCGCCTTCCTCCAGAAAGCCATCGATCTCTCCAGCGAGGCGCACATCGCTGCGATGAAAATGATGCACACCGGTCTTTTCGAATACCAGGTCGCTGCAAAAATGGTCGAAGTCCACGCCATGGGCGGCTCCGAAGCCGAAGGCTACGCCCCCATCGTCGGCTCCGGTCCCAACTCCACCGCGCTTCATTACGACAAGCTGTACCGCAAAATTCTGGACGGCGACATCGTCGTGCTCGACGTTGGCGCGCAATACTCCGGCTACTCTGCCGACATCACCCGCACTCTTCCCGCCAACGGCAAATTCACTGCGCGCCAGCGCGAAATCTACGACATCGTCCTCGGCGCGCAAAACGCCGCCATCGCCGCCATCAAGCCCGGCATGAATTTCTGCCGCGACGACAAAAACAGCCTCTTCAAAATCGCCTACAACTACATCAACTCACACGGCAAAGACCTTCATGGCAAATCGCTCGGCCAGTATTTCATCCACGGTCTCGGTCACGACATCGGCCTCGACGTTCACGATCCTTCCGAATACTGCAAGCCTCTCCGTCCCGGCATGGTCGTCACCATCGAGCCCGGCATCTACATCCCCGAAGAAAATCTCGGCGTCCGCATCGAAGACGATTTCCTCATCACTGAAACCGGCGCCAAATTCCTCAGCGAAAAGCTTCCCCGCGATCCCGAGGCCATCGAAAAAATCATGGCCGAAGCCGCCGCAGGGCGCGCTCACGCCGATGCACTGATCTTCTTGGGCCGGCCGCGCAGAACCCTCTGCTCCGCTTCCATTGACCATCCCGAATCCCCGCCTTTATACTGTCTATTCGCACTGGACGCACTTTTCCTCTAGTGCGCCTCGAGTGATTCCGCACGCACCGCAGCTGCTGGAATTTTCGAAATCAAACAGAGAGCATTCGATCAAATATGAGCAGCCTGAAAGCCACACAACTCCGTCCCGGCATGGTCATCAATCACGAAAAAGAGCTCTACACCGTATTCAGCACAGACCATCGCACTCCGGGCAACAAGCGCGGTTCCATGCAAACGCGTCTCAAGAGTCTCCGCACCGGGACGATGATCGACTATCGCTTCCGCGCCGAAGAATTTGTCGAACGCGCCATCCTCGATGAAGTCGAATTCGAGTACCTCTATCACGAGGGCGACGAATACCATTTCATGAACACGAAAGATTACGAACAGATGCAGATGACCGCCGAAGAACTCGGCGAGACCGTTTACTACCTCGTCCCCAACACCATCGTCAAAATCGAATTCTTCGAAGAAAAAGCCATCGGCGTCGACCTTCCCGACACGATGGATCTAAAAGTTGTCCAGACCGAGCCCACTCTGCAAAAAGCCACCGCCAGCGCCGTCATGAAGCCCGCGACTCTTGAAACCGGTCTCGTCGTCAACGTTCCGCCCTTCGTCAACGAAGGCGATAAGATTCGCGTCGACACTTCCGAAGCTCGTTACGTCCAGCGCGTAGACGCCATGTAGTACCATTAGCCGGCTTCTGGCTCGAGCTGTAGCGGCCGCTTTCCGAGGCGGGCGTCTGTAGCGGCGATATAATATCGCCAGGTTTTCTTGGTTTTCCGCCTCCGCAGCTGAATTCACACCAGCCGAATTCAGAAGAGGCAAAAACAGAAGCGCCCCGATTCACTCGGGGCGCTTTCTGTTTTGGAAAATTACTTCTCAGGCCTCGCTTCGCCGCCTGTCTTCTCCCCAAACACCCGCGCAAAAATCGCATCCACATAACGCAACTGCCGCTTCAAATCAAACGTATGCTCCAGCGCCTTCCCATCCAGATACCTGGTAATCCGCAGCATCTTTACCCACACGCTCGCGAAAACTCGTATCCGCTCTCCCACGCCGCCATCGCATTTTCCTGCACCGTCTTGTACGCCTCGTCGCGCGGCATTCCCTTTTCCACCAGGTCCTGCAGCAGTTGCCCGGAAAACACCAGCCCCTGCGTCGCATCCAGATTCTTCTTCATCCGCTCCGGAAACACGCGCATGTCCGCCACAAGCGCCGTCATCTTCGCCAGCATGTAATCCACCAGAATCGTCGAATCCGGCAAAATCACGCGCTCCACCGAGCTGTGCGAAATATCCCGCTCGTGCCACAGCGCAATATTTTCAAACGCCGCAATCGTATTTGCGCGCACCAGCCGCGCCAATCCGCAAATCTGCTCGCACGTCACCGGATTCCGCTTGTGCGGCATCGCCGAACTCCCGCGTTGCTCTCCGCCAAACGGTTCTTCCGCCTCGCGCACTTCCGTCCGCTGCAAATGCCGAATCTCCAGCGCGATTTTTTCCAGCGTCGCCGCAATCAACGCCAGCGTGCTCACATAGTGCGCATGCCGGTCGCGCTGAATCACCTGCGAAGCCACCGGCGCCACATCCAATCCCAGCCGTTGGCAAATCCGCTCTTCAATATCCGGCCCCAGGTGTGAAGCATTTCCCACCGCGCCGGAAATCTTTCCCACGCGCATCTGCGCCGCCGCATCTTCAAATCGCTCAATGTTCCGCTGATTCTCCGCGTACCAGTTCGCCACCTTCAGCCCAAACGTAATCGGCTCCGCATGCACGCCATGCGTTCGGCCAATCTGTGGTACATGCCGAAACTCCTGCGCCCGCCTCCCCAGCACATCCGACAATTCCACGAGCGCCGCTTCAATCAGCCGCGAAGCGTCCCGCACCAGCAGCGATTGCGCGGTATCCACCACGTCATTCGACGTCATCCCGTAATGCAGCCACCGCGCCGTCTCCGGGTCACCAATGGACTCGCCCACGGCCATGGTGAACGCAATCACGTCGTGCTTCACGCGCGATTCAATCTCATTCACCCGCGCCGCATCCACCTTGGCCTTCGCGCGAATTGCCACAGCAGCTTCCTTGGGCACCTGTCCTGCTTCCGCCAGCGTCTCCGTCGCAGCCAGCTCCACATCGAGCCAGCGCGCATACTTGTTCGCGTCGCTCCAGACCCGCCCCATCTCCTCGCGCGTATACCGTGAAATCAACTCGCTCTCCTTGCTGAAATCCACCCTAATAATACGGCATTTCGTTGACACATCGCTCGCGCGCGCCTGCCGCCGTGACGCAAGGCAAAAAAGCATACGCCTGGTTTGTCTGAGAGTTGATTCCTGCAGTTTCTTTTGGAAGGCCGTGGCTACCTCTCCCCGCGCCTTCCCCGCCACCGCAACCTTTTGCAACGTTACAATTCCCCCGATTTTCTTCATCAATCCCATCGTGTCCCAACTCACCAGCGAGTCCAGTATCTTCCCTTCCGCAATCTGATGAATCGTAATCCCCTCGACCAGCACTTTCTTGCCCGTCGCCTCGATCCCTTTATATTCGCCCTTGTGCGTTCCGCTGATCACCCACGCCGCCACTACTTTGTCCTTCTCGCAAATCATGTCGTGCACCTTGAATTTCAAATCCGGAAAAGCCAAAACCAGCCGCATCACTTGGTCTTTATAGGCTTCCGGCCCGGTCGTCGCATCGGCCGCATTCGGATCCACTAGCGCATGGCTCGGCGAAATCAGCTCGTCCGCCACCTCCAGCTTCCTCTCGTTCCACACTTCCTGATACAGCCGCCGAACAACCGTCTTGTTGGGGAGTGCCACGGGATATGTCCTCCTCCGCCGGCCCTGCAGCGGCCACCTTCCGAGCGGCCCTCGTTTGCGGTCGCGCCCGTCTCTTCCCGCCGAGCCTACTCCCAATCCCCAGCCCTGACAATCCGCCCATTTCCCCGTTCCGTGGCTCCCCAAAAATCTCGATCCGCCCATATTGTTTCTCTCGTGCTTTCTATGCTCTTGCCATGTACTTACGCAGATTGCTATTTCTCTCAATCGCTTGTCATGTGCGGCAACAGCGGTCATTGCGAAAAAAGCCACAGACATCATCCGCAAAGCCGCCCAGCGCAGCACGCTGAACCAGCCCGGCACAAAACCCTTCCACCTTCGCGCTACGCTTGACCCTTCCAAGCCAGACGATTCCTCTCAACAAAGGGCGAAATCGAAATCCTGGAGGGCCTCCAAGAAGATGCCCGAACGACCGTACGCGCGTTAACCTTTCAAGCCGCCAGCTGCGGGCGAAGGCGAGGATCCCCAGGGGGGAAGTGCGCAAGCAACCCCTTTTTTTTCTTATTCTTCCAACTCGCCAGTTGACCGCGAAACCCAAGCGGCGCAACCTAACCGCAAAGGGCAAATCCTGTCTAATGTCCCAGATGACTTCCAGCGTAGCTAGCTTCGCGGTCCCCGACGCCGTGGCGGTCGAGCGCACGCTCGCCGGTGACCGCGAAGCTTACCGAGTGCTCGTCGAACGCCACAGCCAGAACGTCTATCGCCTCGCTTATCGCATGGCGGGCAATTCTCATGATGCGGAGGAAATCGTTCAGGAGGCATTCTTGCGCGGCTATCAAAAACTGAAACAATTCGCTGGCCAGGCCAACTTCGGCACCTGGGTCTACCGCATCGCCGCAAACTACGCCATCGACCGCATCCGCCAGCGCAAGGTCGAAGACACGCGCCGCGAACTACCTTCCCGCGAATCTGAAGACGGCAACGAACTCGATCCAATCTCCCAAGTGAAAGACTCCGCTCCCTCGCCCGAACGTTTCGCCGCCAGCAGCCAACTCGCCCATCGCATGCAACAAGCGCTAAAAGAGCTAACGCCGGCAGAACGCACCGCCATCGTCATGCGCCACTGGGACGGCTGCGGCATAGACGAAATCGCGGCAACTCTGAAGTCCAGCACCACCGCCGCAAAGAATACAGTTTTTCGCGCAGTCCAGAAATTGCGCACAGCGCTCGAACCGTTCGCCGAATCAGGGCGTGCGGCCAAAGCAATGGGGATGGAATAGGGGATTTATGACACACCCAAAAGAAGAGGAATTGATCGCATACCACGACGCCCGGGAATCTTCACAACGCCGCTCCCAGCGGTGGCACGAGACTTCCGAGCATCTGGCAGCCTGCCCCGAATGTCGCACCGCGCTCGAAAAAATCGAAGCCGTCTTCGCCGCTATGGATTCCCTGCCCGTCCCGGACCCCGGCGAAAACTACGGCCAGCGCGTCTGGGCCGCCATCTCTCCACGTTTGCCGGAAAAACAGCCGCGCTGGTGGGAGCATTTCTTCGCGCCTCGCCGACTGGTCGCCGCAGGGGCTTTTGCCTCGATTCTTGTAGCCGCATTTCTGGCAGGACACTACTGGTGGCATCCGCCCGGGCCATCCGTCGAATCAGTAGACCCGGCTAGAGTCCGCGAACGCGTTCTTGTCGTCGCCGTCGGCAGCCATCTCAACAAATCAGAAATGTTTCTCGTCGAGCTTTCCAACGCACAGCCTAACCCCTCTCGAGGAAAACTCGTCAATATCTCAGCCGAACAGCACAGGGCCGAAGATTTGCTCGAAGAAAATCGGCTCTACCGCCAAACGGCGCTCAAGGAAGGCGATCAACTCATGGCCAGCACTCTCGATGAACTCGAACGCGTGTTTCTCGATGTTGCCAACAGCCCGGAAGAAGTTTCTCCGGCCCGCTTTGAACTGATGCGCCAGCGCCTCGAATCTCGGGGAATTTTATTCAAAGTTCGAGTGATCCAGCAGGGCCTGCGCGACCGCAGCAATCCCGCAAAGCAGCGGCCTGCGCCACAACCGCAGCGAAACATTTCACAAATGAAGATGAAAGAAGGAAAAAAAGTATGACCACCGGACACTCTTTCGGGAAAACAATTTGGATGAGAAGCGCCGCTGCCGGCCTCGCGCTCGGTTTGCTGCTCTTCCCTGCTTCGCGCAACGCGCGCGCTGCATTCCCGCAAAGCGCAAGCGCGGAAGCACAGAGCGAAGCCGAACAAGCCAAGCGCGAGCGCGAACAGGAACGCAGGGAACGCGAGCAGGACAAGCGCGAAGCGGAACAGGACAAACAGGAACACCTGCAGGATCTCTACGACGACGGCCGCGAAGCTCTCGAGGACGAACACTATGAAAAAGCAGCGCAGCTCTTCACGGAGCTTGCGCGCCAGAACGGCCCCCAAACCGATGCCGCTCTTGTACTGGAAAGCCTACGCCGAAAATAAGGTCGGCAAAAAAGCCGCTTCCCTCGCCACGATCGCGGAAGTAAAAAACAAATTTCCGCAGAGCAAGTGGAAAAAAGATGCCGAAGCCCTCGAAATCGAAGTCAAACAATCCGGCGGCGGCGGCAAACCCAATCCGGACGCCGAGTCCGACAAGGAGTTGAAACTTCTTGTTCTGCAATCGCTTCTACAAAGCGATCCGGACCGTGCCATGCCCACGGTCGAAAAGATTCTCAATGGCCCGGATTCGCCGAAATACAAAGCCAAGGTTCTTTTCCTTATGGCGCAAACCGGTACTCCCCGAGCAATGGAAATTCTCGCGAAGGTCGCCCGCGGCCAATCCAACCCCGAGCTGCAGCGCAAAGCTATCGAATACATCAGCATGTTTGGCGGCGTGAGCGGCGGCGTCGAAGGTGGTATCGAAGGCGGCGTAAAAGGCGGCGTCGCGGGTGCCCATCGTTCGAATTCCACAGAAATTTTGCAGGAGATCTACAATTCCACGACGGACGAAGCGGTCAAACGCACCATCATCCGCAGCTACTTGCTGTCGGGCGACAAGGCCAGCCTGTTTGCTGCTGCCAAAAACGAAAAGAACGAATCCCTGCGCCGTGAAGCCATCCGCACCCTTGGCCTCACTGGCGGCACGAGCGAACTAGACCAGCTCTACAAATCTGAAACCTCCACCGATCTCAAGCGGGAAATTCTCCAGGCATTTTTCCTCGCCGGCGATTCCGCGCGCTTGGAGCAAGCCGCAATGGGCGAAAAAGATCCGGAACTTCGCCGCGCCGCTATCCGCAACCTCGGCCTCATGGGCCAGACCAATTTGCTCCAATCGATCTACGCCAAGGAAACCGATTACAGCCTGAAGGAAGAAGTCCTCAACGCTTACTTCCTCAGCGGAAATGCCAAAGCACTTGTTGCCGTCGCCAAAAGCGAAAAAGATCCCTCGCTCAAGAAAAAAGCCGTCGAAAAGCTTTCCCTTATGGGCTCCAAGGAAGGCAACGACTACCTGATGGAGCTTCTCAACAAATAACAAACCGCTTCCGGGGGGCACGGAAAATCGTGCCCTTCTCTGCAATCTGACCAAACCGCCGGCCGCTTCGCTTCGTCTCTTCCCTGTAGTCGTTTTGAAAGGTTCAGTGTAGTTCGTTGAAGGATTCGCACATGAAGCAAAAAACAAATATTCTCCGCAAAATCATTTCTCTCGCGTTCATCGCGACCGGAATCTACTTCATGGTTTCGCCGCATCATCCGTCTCGGATTCGGATTTGCTCGCTTTCGCCGCGGAACGCGCTCCGGGATCCGGATTTGCAGTCCGCGGAATTTTCCGGCCTCACTCCAATTTTCGAAAACGCCAAAGTCGAAACCCGAGCGCTCACCGGCGAACTTTCCTCCGAACTGAATCGCTGGACGCAATCCGCCACCGATCCGCAATGGATTGGCTACGCCGTGCCGGCAATCGACGGCGAACGCGTCATCTGCTGCGGCGGCAACGGCGACTGGAACGGCTATCGCGATTGCGGTCCGTGCCATCTCGAGCGCGACAAGCACGAAAACAATTTCACGTCCGGCCCCAGCGAAGTAAAACTGGAAAGCCCGCGCAGTCTCATCGTTCTCTATCGCGCCGCCGCCGGACGGATGGTCACGATTCGCGTCGTCTCTGACAATTGCAAGCTGGATGCCGGCGGATTGCGCTTCACCTGGCTCACCGGAGTCAACGCGGCGAAGAGCGTGGCATTTCTGGCGGGATTTGTGCATGGACAGGACTTCAGCGAGCACGGACCGGAACGGACTCAGCGTGCTGCGCTCACGGCGATCGCGATGCACGGCGATGCGAGTGCGGACATTGCGATGAACTCTTTCATTGCTGCGGATCAACCCGAAGCGCTTCGCAAGCAAACCGTTTTCTGGCTCGGAGAGGCGCGCGGCGCTTCCGGTTTCCAGGTGCTCAAACGGCTGGCGAAAACAGACTCGAACAACGAAGTTCGCTCGCAGATCGCGTTTGCCCTGTCGCTAAACAAAGACCCCGGCGCAATCGACGAGATGATCCGCATGGCGAAGGACGATGAAAGCACGCATGTGCGCGGGCAAGCGCTTTTCTGGTTGGCGCAGAAGGCCGGCAAGAAAGCGGAGAGCGCAATCACGAGCGCGATCGACAACGATCCGGACACCGAGGTGAAGAAGAAAGCAGTGTTCGCGCTGAGCCAGATGCCGAAAGACGAAGGCGTTCCGAAACTGATTCAGGTTGCGGAGACGAACAGGAATCGCGAAGTACGGAAGCAGGCGATGTTCTGGCTCGGACAATCGAACGATCCGCGCGCGCTGGAATTCTTTGAAAAAATCCTTACGAAATAGTTTTTCCGGGAGATCTACAGTACGAGCGGCTTCATCGGCGTGCTTTGTGAAGCGAGCATCAATTCCCCAGTGAACGCGCACTCGGAAGGACGTTTTTGCAACGCTTGCTCCGCGGAGAGCCGGACCACTTCCGGGTGATTATTTTCTTGCGAAATGTGCGCCATAATCAGATAGCGCGCACGGCCGTCAAATCCCTCCGGATCGGAAAGGTAGTCGCTCACCGCCAAATTCGACAGGTGGCCAGTGCGGGATAGCACGCGCTGCTTCACCACCCACGGATACGGTCCGACTTTTAACATGTCCAGATCGTGATTCGATTCAAGCACCAGACAGTCCGCGTCGCGCAGATGAACTTTCACTAGTTCCGGCAGGTATCCCAAATCCGTCACGAGCGCGAATTTCGCGCCGTTCGCCTTGAATGTAAATCCAATCGGATCCGCGGCATCGTGCGGAATCGCGAACGCGTGAACATCAATGTCGCCAATCGTGAAGCGCTGCCCTGCGTGAATGGCTTCCATTCCGTTCAATCTTTTCCCGAACGTGTCTGGAAGAATCCGGTTGAGCGCGTCCAATCGTCGGTTCGGTGACGTAGAGCGGGGCTTTCCACATGCCGAGCATTTGCGGAAGTCCGCTGCAGTGGTCTGAATGTTCGTGAGTGATTAGGATTCCGTCGAGGCGGTCTACTGTTTTTTCGACGGCGGCGAGGCGGGCGAGCGTTTCGCGTTTACCGAGGCCGGCGTCCACGAGGAGGCGGGTACGCTCCGTCTCCAGCAAAGTAATGTTGCCGGAGCTGCCGGACGCCAGGATGGTTACGCGCAAGCCGATCGGTTTCCCCCCGAGAAACGGAAAAACTAATTTCAGAATGATGGCAGAGCGGCGAAGCAGCGTCAACGGGCTTAGGGCGCGGCTGAACGAAGGAATTGGCTTTGTACAATACGCTTAGCAGGACAAGCGGGCACGGTCGAGGGTGAAGCCGTTGAGGGGCCCGAGGACGGTGGCGGAAATTTGTTCCGGGCGGAAAAATTCCTTTGCGAGAGATTGCAGATCTTCCCTGGTGACGGCTTCAATGGACGCGAGGATTTCGTCGAGCGTGAAGAATTTGCCGAAGTAAAGTTCCTGGCGCGCGAGATTGGACATGCGGGAGCTGGTGGATTCAAGGGAAAGCATGAGCGAGCCCTTGAGGTGGTTCTTGGCGCGCAGAAGTTCCTCTTCGGAGACAAGAGATTCCTTGAGGGCGCGAAATTCGGCGATGGTGAGGTCCACGACCTGGCCGACTGTTTCTCTTGCGGTGCCCGCGTAAACGGTGAACATGCCTGCGTCAGAATAGGGCGTGACTTCGCTGAAGACGGCATAGGCGAGGCCGCGTTTTTCGCGAATGTTCTGGAACAGGCGCGAGGACATTCCACCGCCGAGAAGATTGTTGAGCACGGCGACGACGAAGCGGCGGTCATGCGCAATGGGGAGTGATGGAACTCCCAAGCAGAGATGAACCTGTTTGAGATCAGCTTTGCGGTCAAGTTGAATGGGCGCGCTGGTCTGCGGCGCGACGTGATTTTCAAGCCCGCCACTTGGTTTGAGGTGGCCGAACTTTTCCGCGACGAGGTCGGTGACCCGTTGGTGTGTGACGTTGCCGGCCGCGGTGACGAGCAGATGATCGGGTGCAAACCATTCCTGAAAACGGTTGCGCAGAATTTTCGGTGAAAACTTTTCGACGGTGTCCGGCGTGCCGAGAATCGGACGGCCCAGCGGATGCTCCGGCCAAAAGCCGCGCGTAAACGTTTCGTGAAGAAGATATTCCGGGTTGTCCATGTCCATCTTGATTTCTTCGAGGACAACCTGCTGCTCGTTTTTGATGTCGGTGGAATCGAAACGCGGATGGAGACAGAGATCGCTGATGACGTCGAACGCAGTCGGGAGATTCTGGTCGAGAACTTTGGCGTTGAAGCAGATCTGTTCTTTGGACGTGAACGCGTCGAGCATTCCGCCGATGGAATCCATTTCGCGGGCGATGGCTTCGGCTGAGCGGCGCTCGGTGCCTTTGAAAACCATGTGCTCGATAAAATGCGCGAGACCATTTTCCTCGGGAACTTCTCGGCGGGAACCATTGCGAATCCAGATGCCGACGGAGACAGAGCGGACGTGAGACATCGGCTCGGTAATGACAACGAGCCCGTTGGGGAGCACGTGGCGCTGGATGTCGCGGACTTCAGGAGCCATGCAGGCATTGTGACATACGGGGAACTGTAGTGGCGAGGGGGAACCGGACCGGGTGGCGGGTTGGACTTTGCACCAGTTGAAGGACAGAAAGTTACAAGGGCCTGGAGCTAGTCCGGCCCGGAGCTGCTTTGCGATCAAATGATTGAGTGGCCCTTGGATGGGGTGCGCTCGGGCGCTCTGGGGATGAGAACAGGTTTTCTTGTAGCCGAAGATTCTAGGAGAAGCAGAAGTCCCTTGTTTTGGAACTGCAGAATCTAATGATGTTACGGGTCGTATGCAGGGTTTTTGAGTGAGGGGTGGAATTTAAAGGTGCAGAATCGAGAAAAAAGGAAGTGAAAGCGACTGAAGTGCTCGATGGTTGCGCGGCGGAGCGGGAGAAAAAGAGGCGAGGGATGGCCGGAGGGACAGTTGACGGAGACTGTACTTGGTAGTGCGGACGTACCATTCCTCGGGCGCGGAGGGAGAGGCGACGATGAGCCGTGCGGCGCCTGGCCCTATTTCTGGTTTCCTTTGCGTGCCTGGGAGTGATTCTGGGAGACGCAGGGCATGCGGCTTCGCGGCCGACGGTGCAGCAAGCGGATTTGCAGCGGCTTTATGGGCAGGTAAACCGCGAATCGTTTGCGGGGAAGTTGCCGGGAGTGCCGGTAAGCTGGGGCAACCTGGCCAAGGACGACGCGTACGGCATTACCCATTTCAAGAATGAAGTGCCGCTTTCGATGGAAGTGGATCGGGGAAGCGTGCGGAGCGAAAGCTTTGCGCTGGATGTGATTCGCCATGAGAGCTGCCACATTGCGACGATTCATGAAGCGAACCGGTTGAAAGAAGACAAGCACGGGGCGGCGTTTGCGGCGTGCATGGCGAAGATTCAGGAGACGGAAGCGGCGGATTAAAGTGCGGCTTCGCGCCAAGAGGGTGGATTGGCACGGAATCGCCTGAGGGGCGCAGAGAACGAGGGATCTAGTCGGGAACGGCGGCAAGCACGCTGCCGCAAATGTCTGAGGCTGGAAAAACCAGAAAAATCAAAAAGCGAAGATGGCGATATGAAATCGCCGGTACAAACGAAATACCTTGAAGCGGCCGATCTGAAGATCGGACCGTGAAAATCCGGAGAATGCAGAAGCCGCGCTCGTCTCGGACTAAAGAGGCGGGCGCGGCTTCTGTTCTAGAGGTGGCCGTAAGCCTTCCCTGCTAGTTGGCTTGCGGCTTGCTGGCCCAGTTGTGCGCGAACGCCGAGTTTACGCGCGAATGGTCAACACGGGGCAGGCAGCTTGCGAAATTACCTGGTGCGCAATGGCAACAGGCAGATGGGTGGCGCGGAGGGTCTGGCTGTTCTTGCGGACGCCAAGAACGATGAGTTCGGCCTTTTCCTTTTCCGCGACCTCCAGGATTTTTTCCGCGGGCACTCCATGAGCGACCATGACCTTTGGCGGGAACGCCAGACCGGGTTCGTGTTCCACGTAAAGAGTGAGGCGGTTGATTGCTGCGGCTTCGAGTTCATGCGGCGTGACCAGCTGGCCGGCATGAGTGGTGCTCGATCACATGGAGCATGGTGAGATGCGCGGCGTGCTCATGAGCCAGGCCGACGGCATAGGCGACCGCTAGTGGTGTGGTTTCGCTGAAATCGGTGGCATAGAGAATCTTGCGGAACTTTTTTTCGCCTGGCGTGGTAAACGCGACATGCGGGCCAACGGTGAGGACCGGGCAAGTAGCGTGGCGAAGGATATCTTCCGCGACAGAGCCGAGAATGAATTTGCCGATGCCGCGACGGCCATTGGTGCCGAGGACGATCAGGTCGACGCCCTTTTCCTTGGCGACGAACTCGACGACGCCGGTGACGCCTCCTTCGGCGATGATGACTTCGGTATCGAGCGTGGGATGAATTTGCCGGAGGGTGCGATTGAGATCGGCGGTATCACGCTCGAGTTGGGCATTGGCGATGGGCCATACTTCGGTGGCCGGCAAAGCATAGTTTTCCGGGGTCTTTGCGTGGACTGCATAGAGTTTTGCGCCAAATTCCTCGGCGATCGCTACGGCATAGGGAAATGCGGCGACGGCGGCCGGGGAAAAATCCGTTGCGAAGAGAATATTTTTGAATTCGAGAGCTCTTGCTGTGGCGGTTGCGGTTTCCATGGCTGCCCTCCTTCAGGACCAGTTGTAGCCTGCGCAGGAATGGGAAGATGTGACGAGGGTCACAGAGGGAAGTGACGAAGACGGGCGCCGGAAATGATTGCTCGACGGACAGGCCTTTTTAAGGTCCAGGCCGGCGCACACTGAAGTGTGGGCTTCAGATGAGTTTTTCGTCGGGGTTCAGTTTGCCGTATTCGGAGGTGTAGTGGAGCGGAACGTCGCCGTAGGTGCCCTTTTCGAGTTGGTAGACTTCGCAGGAGTCGAAGGGCTTGGAGTAAATGTGAATGCTGACGGCGCGCTGATTGTATTCGGCGAGATTCAGGACTTGATGGACGGGTTCGAGCGGATTGACGTAGACGGGATTAGCGGCATTCATTTCGTAGATGTCGGTCGGGACGAGACGACAGGTGCCGGAGTGGTCGGCGACGGCGTGACGATCTTCGACGCGGAAGTTTTGAACTTTGAGGCGGCCGATGGGGGCGGACATCCAGCAGTTCTGGTCGCGATGATTGTGGACACGGCTGAACTGGCCGATCTCCCAGCAGATGGTCATGCACTCGAAGAGATCGTTTTTGAAGATGAGATTGCGTGTGTAGCAGCCTTTGGAGAAATGGAGATATTTGTCGAGCGTTTCCGGGCGCACGTGATGGCGCATGACGTAGTCCTGTACTTTTCAAGGGAGAAATCTTTGGCGGGAATGGCGGCGAGGTTTTTTACCCAGTCGGAGATGGAGAATCGGGTGGCGGCGAGGTTTTCGGGCATAAAGAGCCTCCAACAAAAATTATAACGCGAGTGGGGAAGGGCCGGAAGAAGATGCGCGAATCAGACGATCTTGGCGATCTCGTGTCGGTGGTAGTGAGCGTCCGCGCCGCGATCCCTTCCGCTGGTTGGGATGGCAACGTTCCCTGCCATCGGTGAGATAATTGCTGAAGGAGAACTGGGACGAGATGGAGTTGCTGGGGAAATCGCGGGAAGAGTTGAAGGCGTGGCTGGCCGGTCTGGGAGAGCCGGGATATCGCGCCGAGCAGATTTATCGCTCATTTTATCAGGAGCGGAATTTTGAAATTGCGCAAGTGACGACTCTGCCGGCGGAGTTGCGCGAGAAATTGGCACGCGAGGCGACGATTACTTTGCCGACGGTGCGGCAAAGGTACGTGTCGAAAGATGGCTCGGTGCGGTATTTGTTCGGGTTGGCCAAAAAGGAAAAAGATACCGCAGAGAGCAGGGCGCAGAAAAGAGCAGAGCAAAGTCCGGCTTCGGTGGAAGCGGTGTACATGCCGAGCGAAGCGCGACAAACGATTTGCGTTTCGACACAGGCAGGATGCGCGGTGGATTGCCAGTTTTGCATGACGGCGCAGTTGGGATTGATCCGGAACTTGACTCCGGGAGAAATCGTGGCGCAGATTTTGTTGCCGCTCGAAGAACACAAAGCGGAACTAACTCCGCAGACGAATGTGGTGCTCATGGGGCAGGGGGAGCCGCTGCTGAATTATGAAAATGTGATGACGGCGATGCGGATTGTGCTGGATCCGAAGGGCGTGGGGCTGGCGCCGAAGCATGTGACGCTGTCTACGAGCGGGTTTGTTCCAGGAATTGAAAAATTGGCGAAGGAGCGGCTACGGCCCAAGCTGGCGATTTCGTTGAATGCTTCAAGTGACGAACAGCGAAATGAGTTGATGCCGATCAACAAGAAATATCCGCTGAAGGTATTGCTGGAGGTTTGCAAAAGCTTCCCGACGGGGTCGCGGGAGTACATCACGTTTGAGTACGTGCTGCTGGGTGGCGTGAACGATACGGCAGATGATGCGCGGCGCGTGGCGCGGTTGATGAGCGGGCTGGGACGGGTGAAAGTGAATTTGATTCCTTGGAATCCCGGGGCGCTGCCATACAAGGAGCCGACCGGAACAGAGTGTGGCGGACTTTCACCGCATTTTGCTGGAGAAAGGCGTGCCTGCGTTTACCAGATATTCGCGCGGGCGAGATGTGATGGCGGCTTGCGGACAGCTGGCGTTGGCTGATGCGGGGACTCGTGCACTTCCCGTGATTGGATAAGAAAACAGAAAGCCAGTCGAAGCGGATACCCTTGCTGTCCTTGCTGCGCAGGTAGAATTCAAAGCGAACGGACCTGCGTTGACGAGTCCGCCTGCGAATGCGGTCGCTACAACTTCAAAGCGATGGCGGACAGGAGGCGGCCGGAGCGTGGGCCTTGTTTACGATAACTGAAGAAAAGCGCGGGATGGCAGGCCGTGCAGAGGTGGGACGAGAAAATATTCTTTTCGCGGAGGCCTGCGGCTAGAAGCTGCGAGCGATTGGCTTGGGCAAGATCGAGGCGCACGTTTTTGGGCGGAGGCTGGTGGCCGGGGGGCATCATGTTGAGCCACTGGAGAGGATTGGGTTCTTCGCCGGTGCGCGGTTCGTCGAAATAGTCGGCGGCATCGACGAATTGAGAAGTGAATAGGGCGACGAGTTCGGCGCCGACTTCGTAGCAGCAGGGGCCGATGCTGGGGCCAATGGCGGCGAGAAGATCGGGCGGGTGGGAATTGCAGTTGGCGACGAGTTCGCCGACAGTTTTTTCAAGGATGCGGGCCAGGGTGCCGCGCCAGCCGGCGTGGACGGCGGCTACGGCGCGCTTTTTGGGGTCGACAAGGAGAATGGGGACGCAATCTGCGGTTTGCACGCCGAGGAGCAGGCCGGGCGTTTTGGTGAGCGAGGCGTCGCCTTTCCTGGGTTCGTTCGGGACGGCAGCGAAGGGCCAGATTACGGCGGAGTGGATTTGTTTGAGATTGATGAGCGGGAATTTTTGGGCGCCGAGAGCGGTTTGGAATTTTTTGCGATTGGCGAGGACGTTTTCGCGCTTGTCCCATTCCGTGAAGCTGAGATTGAGGACGCGCTGGCCGTCGAGGTCGGACAGCGCCGCCGGGGGCGGTGCTAAAGCCGTGGATTAGCCACGGGAGCAACTTGAAAGCCTCGAGTTCGAGAATTTTTAGTGCGCCGGAAGAACGGAGAGACCAGGGCTTGGCGATCTTCGGGGGCGCGGCGGGGCGCTGAGCGGTTGGCCGGCTTTGCGGCGGCGAAGAGATGATTTCGAGGCTTCGGGCATCAGATAAGTATAATCGGAAGCGGTTGGCGCTTTAAAACCGGGCGGCCGCGACGAAGCAGAGCGCAGCCAAGAATGGCTGTGCCACGAGAACGCGATGATTGTTGGGTTGGGAGTGGACATTACGGAAGTGGAGCGGGTGCGGGGCGCGATTGAGCGGCAGGGGCGTACGGTTGTTGAAGCGCGTTTATACGGAGAAGGAACGGGCGTACTGCGAGAAGTTTAAGAAGAAATATGAGCGGTATGCGGGGCGGTTTGCGGTGAAGGAAGCGGCGATGAAGGCGCTGGGGACGGGATGGAGCCGCGGAGTCCGGTGGGTGGATATTGAGGTGGTGCGCGAAGTAAGCGGGAAACCGACGCTGGAATTACAGGGCGAGGCGAAGAAGATTGCGGGAAAGCTTGGAGTGAAACATATTGCGGTGACGATTACACATACGGCGAGCCAGGCCCTGGCGCTGGTGATTTTTGAGGGGTGAGAAAAAGATTAGGCAGAGGAGAGAAAAGGCCATGACAGAAGCTCCGCATCAGAAGAGACTGAAAGACGGAATTCACTTAACGACGAGGAACGGGCCGAGGGCCAGTGCATCGACGCCGGCGCAATAAAAGGAGCGGACGGCCGAGCGTGGATCGGTGACAAGGGGTTCGCCGAAGAGATTGAAGCTGGTGTTGACGAGGATGGGGGCGGGAGCGGTTTCGCCGAATTTGTGGAGTAATTTCCAGAAGTTGGGATTGGATGTTTTTTCCACGGTGTGGACGCGGACGGCGTTGCCGTTGAAGGCGAAGCGTTCGAGACCAGCGACTGGATTTTTCAGCGAACCGAGTGAGGCCATGAAGCGGCAGCTGGGGCCACAATCGAAATATTCGGCGGCGCGTTCAGCAGGGACGGAAAGCGCGAAGGGATGAAACTCTTCGCGGTGCTTGATGTATTGATTCACATTTTCCACGACATATTCGGAGAAGGGCGAAGCGAGCAGGCTGCGATGGCCGAGGGCGCGATGGCCGAACTCCGTGCGGCCCTGACACCAGGCGACGATCTTGCCGCGGCCGAGGTGTTTGCAGACTTCCTCCTGAAGCTGGTCGTCGCTGGAAAAATAGTGGTAGACGATTTTGCAGTTGTCGAGGACGGCCTTGATTTCCTGAGACGTGGGTTCGGGGCCAAGGGCGAGAGAAGAGAGCGGCGCGCGGCCAGAATGGCCGGTAAGTTTTTTGCGCGCGAGAAAACCGGCTCCGAGAGCAGTGCCGGCGTTTCCGGCTACGGGCTGGACGTAGACATTTTTGAAGCCGCTGCGGAGTTCGAGGGCGCGGACGAGAAGGACGTTGGAAAAGACTCCGCCGGCGAGGCAGAGTTCGTCGGTAGCGGTTTCGCCGCGGAAATTTGTGGCGAGCGTGATGACGAGTTCTTCGAGGAGATCTTGCGCACTGCGCGCGACGTTGGCGCGAGCGGAGGGATCAAGCTGTGCACCAGGTTTGGGAAGACCGGCATTGCTTGTAAAAGCGTGGAGAAAAAATGCCGCGACGGTCGGGACCGGACGTGAAATAGCGGCGGTTTAGTACGGGAAGACCTTTCGCATCGAATGAGAAAAGTTCGCGGAAGGCGTCGAGGTAGGCGGGCTGGCCGTCTTTGCTCAGCCACTGCAGTTTGTGCTCGTCGCGATTCGGACGAAGGCCGAGATATTGGGTAATGCGTGAATAAAACCAGCCGAGTGAATTCGGAAAGGCCATAGAACGCAACGGCTTGATGCGATCGCCGTCGCCCAGAGCGACTAAGCCGGAGCGAGAGGCGTGGCCTTCATCGAGAGAAAGAATGAGAGCGCGGTCAAAGCCCGAGGTGTAGTAGGCACTGGCGGCGTGAGCAAGATGGTGATCGAAGCGAAAGATCCGGCGATTGCCGGACAGGAGATGGCGAAGTTGCTGGAAAGCCGCCGTGGCATAGGAATTTTTCTTGGAGCTTGTGGGGGCAAGTTCAGCCAGCGCAATTGCGGACAGATCGGACGGCTTTAGCTGAAAATTTTCGAGGATGCGAGCGATGGCGAGGCGGGGGACGTAGCTTGGCTCCTGAAGGCGCGTGAGCTTGGCTTCTTCGATGGCCGCGAGAAGAGAGTGATCGTCAAAGAGCGCGGCGGCGGAATCGCGGCTGAGTTTGGAAAGCCGAGGATGTGCATCAAGCGAAGCTTACCACGCAGACGCGGCGGCGCAGTTGCGGAGAGGCGATGACTTCGGCGTGCAGGAAATTCTCCTCGGAGGCAACGGCGCGGACGTCGAGGAATTGATTGGACGGGAGGATTTCCGCGATGCGGAATTGCAGGTAGTTGGAGGAGAGAGAGGGTGTCCATGGCGCGTTTGGAGATTTTTCGGGGCGCTTCAGCGTGAGGACGCGATGCTCCCGGCCAAGCTGGGAGTGGCGGAATTTCTCGAATTTGGATTCGCCGAGGGCGCGAAGTTCCCGGGCGCGGCGGTGGATGACTTCGCCCGGGAGTTGGGAATCGAGCGCGGCGGCTTTGGTGCCGGGACGGGAAGAGTAGGAGAAAACGTGGAGGTAGGTGAAGGATAGCGAGTCGATGAAGCGCAGCGTAGCTTCGTGATCGGCTTCGGTTTCGCCCGGGAAACCGGCGATTACATCGGCGCCGATGGCGGCGTGAGGGAGAAATTCGCGGATGAGTTTTACGCGGCGTGCGTAATGTTCGGTGCGATACCAGCGGTGCATGGCGGCGAGGACATTGTCCGAACCGGACTGCAGCGGCATGTGAAAGTGCTCGGCGATGCGATCGGTGCTGGCAAAAAGGGCGACGAGGTCTTGCGTGACGTCGAGCGGTTCGATGGAGCTGATGCGAAGACGAGCGAGATCGGTTTCGTCGAGAATACGACGGAGGAGATCGAGGATACCGGCGCGGGGAGAAAGATCGCGGCCCCAGGAGCCAAGATTGATTCCGCTGAGGACGATTTCCTGAAAGCCGGAATCGGAAAGGCGGCGGATTTCGGAGAGAACGGTTTCGGGCGGGAGGCTGCGGCTTTTGCCGCGAACGTACGGGATGACGCAGAAAGAGCAGCGGTTGTTGCAGCCGTCCTGAATTTTGAGCGTCGGGCGAGTGTGATTCCCCTCCCCGCCGAGGACCGGTGCGACGAGGACGTCGCGGATGGCGAAGACGTCGCCAGTGAGGATTTGGGGTGCGGCGGGGAGAATGCGCCGGCGGGGATGCCGAGCGATACCAAGATTGAGCGGGACGAAATCTTGCCGGTGTGCGGCGATGAGAGCGGGGATTTGCGGTTTGTGGGAATTGCCCACGACGTGCGAAACGCCGGGAAGGACGGCTAGTTCTTCCGGGGCGCGCTGGGCGTAACAGCCGGTGACGAGAATCTTGGCTGCGGGATTTTGCGGCGTGGATTTTGCGGATGGCGTCGCGGGCCTGGGCGTCGGCAGCGGACGTGACGGTGCAGGTGTTGACGACGACGAATTCGGCGGTGTTTGCAGAGGACGAGGGAATGCAGCCGCGGTCAAGGAGCTGGCGCTCGATGGCGGCGCCGTCGGCTTGGGTGGCGCGGCAGCCGAATTGTTCGATGTAGAAGGTGGACATACGGCAAGAAAAAATCTAACACAGAGGCCGCCGGGAGCCCAGAGGACCCGGCAAGAGAGCCCGCGCCAAGGGAAAGGCTTTTTGCCCTAGTTTCAATCGAAGGGAGATTTCATCGCGCAAAAAACGAGGAAGTTCTCTCTTCACAGCCAATCGATTCCTCAGGAGGAAACGGAAAGGCAAAGCCGCCGCTTCATTCCGCTTGAAATGACAGTCTGGGGGCGGCGCCGGTTGGTCGGGATCTAGGCGATTGGCAGGGTTTGGTAGTCATTCACACAGCAAAGACTGTGCGGAACAATTTTGTGTTGCAGTCGGGAAATGGCACACTGCATGAAATAAGGGAAGCCAGCTTAACGGAGAAGCGGCCAGACCAAAACCAATGAGCGGGACCAATGAGCCGACTGAGACGTAATCGGAAAGCGCTGGACGATCCGAAGCTGTCCGTGGTGATTCCGGTTTATAACGAAAAAAATACGCTGGCCGAGATTTTGCGGCGCGTGATTGCGGACCCGACGAGAAAAGAGATCATCCTGGTGGATGATTTTTCGACCGACGGGACGCGGCAAAAACTGGAGACGATGGCGCGGTTGCAGAAGGAGGGAGTCGAGGAGGCTCCCGCGGAGGACGGGGGAGACCCGATTCCGCTGCGCGATCTGAGATTTTTCTTTCAGGAGAAGAATCAGGGAAAGGGAGCGGCGCTGCGGCGGGGGTTCGCGGTAGTAGATGGCGATATCGTGTTGGTGCAGGACGCGGATCTGGAGTACGACCCGAGGGACTATCCGAAATTGCTGGAGCCGATCCTGGACGGGCGGGCGGACGTGGTGTTTGGCTCACGATTCCTGGGCGGGCCGCAGCGCGTGCATTACTTCTGGCATTACGTTGCGAACACGATGCTGACGCTGCTGAGCGATATTTTTACGAATTTGAAGCTGACGGATATGGAGACCTGCTACAAGGTGTTTCGCAAGGAGACGCTGGAAGGGATCAAGATCAAATCGAACCGGTTTGGATTTGAACCGGAGATTACGGCGAAGATTGCGAAGAAAAATTGGCGTATTTATGAGGTGCCGATCAGTTATGCAGGAAGGACTTATGAAGAGGGGAAAAAGATTACATGGAAGGACGGGGTGAAGGCGCTGTGGTGCATTGTCTGGTTTTCGATTAGTGATTGAGGGACTAAAAGAAGTTAAGGGCTAAGAGCTGAAGGTCGAAAGCAGGAAAGAGCCGCCGACGTTAGGCGGCTTTTTGTATCTCAAGTTGGGCAAGAGGCCGGAGTCAGCTTGGGGTGGGGGTGGCGCGGCGCTGGAAGGTCAAAAGGATCAGGTCGGCGCGGCGGCGGACACCGAATTTGGTGAGCAAGTTGGAAACGTGGAATTTGACGGTACGCTCGGCGATGTTGAGCTTGCTGGCGATCTCCTTGTTGGAGAGATTTTCCAGGAGCGAATCGAGAACTTCCTGTTCGCGGCGGCTGAGATTTGCAACTGAGTCCGACTTCAGTCGGCGCGTTTGATTGGTGAGAATCGAATCGACGAAGCCGGAAAGAACCTGGCGTGGAACCCAGAAGCCACCGTTGGCGACAAGAGGAAGGGCGCGGATAAGCTGCTCGCGCGCTTCATCGTAAGTGAGAATTCCCTTCACGCCGAGACGCAGGAGAGAAAAGCTGTTGGCGTCCTGATGCTGATCGCCGACGACAATAAGGCGCGCGTCGGTAAAGCGTTCCATCAAATTCGAGAGCAAAGCCCCGGTGGCCTGGCGCGCGGCATGGGCGTCGACGATGTAGACCTGCGCTTTGGGCGGCTCGAGGTTGCGAAGATCGGGAGCGAGCGTCGATTCGAGCTGCTTAGAGATGACTTTGAATTGGGGTTTGTTTAAAAGGCGTTCGAACTCGCTCAGCACCAGCGGATGCGGGGAGAGCAAGCAGACGGTCAGCTTTGTGTTGGTACGTTTCGTGGCCACTGTACGTCAGGGTAAGAAAAACCTGCCCGAGGAGCAAGGGAGTCAACAGAGGGTGTCGCGGATTTGTTACTGACGGTTTGGGTGTATTTCCAAAGCGACAAGAAGACGGCTACGTCGGGGGCTTCATGTAGCCCTGCCTTTTCACAGGTATTCTTGGGCGAAAAAAGAGGAAAGCACGATTCGATTCTTGGGGAAAACCTGCGTAAAATGGGCAGATACCTGCGAAGGCTCCTACCCGAGGTTTTGGAGGGGACCGGCAGCGGGCGCCGCAAGGAGTGCATCAACAACTTCCCATCCATGAGAAATCTAGCTGAATCGCAAAGAGCTCTGAGGGAGCTACTGGGTCAACGTGTACTCGTGCTGGATGGCGCTATGGGCACGATGCTGCAGCAGCGTGAGCTGACGGCTGCGGACTTTGGTGGCGCGGCGCTGGAGGGGTGTAACGAGGTATTGGTGCGAACGCGGCCGGACGTGGTGCTGGATATTCACCGGAAGTATTTTGAAGCGGGCGCGGACATTGTGGAGACGAACACGTTTGGGAGTACGCCCTTGGTGCTGGCCGAGTACGGACTTTCGGCGGAAGCGTATGAATTGAGCAAGCGCGCAGCGGAATTGGCGCGGCAGGCGGCGGACGAGTTTGCAAAGCCAGGGCGACCGAGATTTGTGGGCGGGTCGATGGGCCCGACGACGAAAGCGATTACCGTAACCGGCGGCGTGACGTTCGAGGAGTTGCGGGAGTCGTACTACGTTCAGGCGAAGGGGTTGATTGAGGGCGGGTCGGATTTGCTCCTGGTGGAGACAAGCCAGGACACGCGGAATATCAAAGCGGCATTGCTGGCGATCAGGAAGCTTTCGACGGGAAATCGGAACGGAGATTCCGACGATTGTTTCGGTGACGATTGAGCCGATGGGTTCGATGCTGGCGGGGCAAAACGTGGAGGCCGTTTGGGCTTCTTTGCGGCATGCGAAGCCGCTGGCGTTTGGGATGAATTGCGCGACGGGGCCGGAGTTCATGACGGACCATATCCGGACGTTGAGCGCTTCTACAGGTGAGTTTGTTTCCTGCTATCCGAACGCGGGATTGCCGGATGAAGAAGGCAAATATCTGGAGACGCCGTCCTCACTGGCGGCGCAGCTGGAGAAATTTGTCGACCATGGCTGGTTGAATCTGGTGGGCGGGTGCTGCGGAACAACGGAAAAGCATATTCGCGCGATTGCGCAAATGGTGGAAGGCAAAAAGCCGCGCTTGCGACCTGCTGAACCGCACCGAGCGATCTATTCCGGCGTTGAGACGATTGAAGCGGAACCGAGCACGCGGCCGCTGCTGGTGGGCGAGCGGACAAACGTGATCGGGTCGCGGTTGTTCAAGAATCTGGTAGCGGAAGAGAAATGGGAAGAAGCGACGGATATTGCGCGGAGGCAGGTAAAGGGCGGCGCGCAGGTTGTGGACGTGTGTTTGCAGAGCACGGAGCGCGAAGAGAAAAAGGATATTCCGCTGTTTTACGAAAAGCTGATCCGGAAGATCAAAGCGCCGGTGATGATTGATACGACGGATCCGAGCTGCGATAGAGATGGCGCTGACGTATTGCCAGGGCAAGTCGATCATCAATTCGATCAATCTGGAAGACGGCGAGGAGAAATTTGAGAAGGTTGTGCCGATCGCGCATGACTACGGCGCGGCGCTGGTAGTGGGATGCATTGACGAAGATCCGGTGCAAGCGCAGGCGTTTACCAGAGAAAGGAAGCTCGAGATTGCGCAGCGGTCGTATGACCTGCTGACGAACGAAATACGACATTGCGCCAGAAGACATCGTGTTTGACCCACTGGTGTTTCCTTGCGCGACGGGCGATGAGAATTACATCGGCGGCGCAGTGGAGACGGTCGAAGGAATCCGGCTGATCAAGAAAGCACTGCCGGATACGCGGACGATTCTGGGGATTTCGAATGTTTCGTTTGGATTGCCACCGGGCGCTCGAGAAGTGGTGAACTCGGTTTTTCTGTACTACTGCACGAAAGCCGGGCTGGATCTGGCAATTGTGAATACGGAAAAGCTGGAGCGGTTTGCTTCGATTCCGGAACACGAGCGGGAATTGGCGGAGAATTTGCTGTTTCAGCATCCGCCGAAGCATTTGCCGGCCGACCATCCGCGGGCGGCTTTGTTGCTGAATTTGCCGGCGGATTGGCGGGAGCAGAGCAAGGAACAGCGCGCGGCGGTGAATCAATTTCATATTGTGGCGATCACGGAACATTTTCGAACGGCAACGAAAAAAGAAAAAGTGCGCGCGGAAGATTTGCCGCTGGATGAGCGGCTGGCGAATTACATCATTCAGGGAACGCGCGACGGGCTTGTGGACGACCTGGAGAAGAAGCGCGCGGAAGGGACGGCGCCGCTGGAGATCATCAACGGGCCGCTGATGGCCGGGATGTCCGAAGTGGGGCGGCTGTTTAACGCGAATGAATTGATTGTGGCGGAAGTGCTGCAGTCGGCGGAAGCGATGAAGGCTGCGGTGAGTCACCTTGAGCAGTTCATGGAGAAAGCGGACACGGCCAAGCGCGGGAAGATCGTGCTGGCGACGGTCAAGGGCGACGTGCACGACATCGGAAAGAACCTTGTCGAAATCATTTTGAAGAATAACGGCTATGACGTGGTGAACCTGGGGATCAAGGTTCCGCCGGAGGAGTTGATCAAGGCGTTTCAGCAGCATCATCCGGATGCGATCGGGCTTTCGGGATTGCTGGTGAAGAGCGCGCAGCAGATGGTGATCACGGCGAGCGATTTGAAGGATGCGGGAGTGCAGATACCGCTACTGGTGGGCGGGGCGGCGCTCAGCGGGAAATTTACTTCACAGAAAATTGCGCCGAGTTATGGGAATGCGGTCTGTTATGCGAAGGATGCTATGACCGGGCTGCGGCTGATGAACGAGCTGATGGACCCGGCGACACGATCGGAACTCGGTGCGAGAACACACTTCGACGGGCGAAGGCGTGACGGTGACGACGACAGTGCGCGTGGCGGAAGTTGCGCCGGTGACGCGGTCGGCGAAGGTGCGCGCGGATTTGCCGATTGAGCCGGTGGGATATCTGGACCGCAAGGTGCGGCTGGTGCCGGACTTGCGTGAGGTGTGGAGCTACATCAATCCGTTCATGCTGTTTGGGCGGCATCTGGGCTACAAGGGCGATTTTGAAAAGCAGCTTGCGGCGCGCGAAGCGAAGGCCGTTGAGTTGTTTGAAAGCATGGAAGAAGTGAAGGTGGAAGCCGCGAAGTGGATGAAGGTGAAGGCGGTGTGGCAATTTTTTGAAGCAGAAGCCGAGGGCGAGGCGCTGCACGTGTTTGCGCCGGGCGAGAGGCAGCCGCTGCACACCTGGAATTTTAAGCGGCAGAAAATTGGCGACCGGCTTTGCCTGAGCGATTACATTTTGCCGGCGCGACATGGGCAAGCGGGACCACGTGGCGTTTTTTGTGGTGACGGCGGGCGAGGGTGTGCGCGACCGGGCGGAAGCGTCAAAGAGCGCCGGATATTACTTCTTGTCGCACGGAATGCAGGCGCTGGCGATTGAGACAGCGGAGGCTTGCGCGGAATGGCTGCACCGGCGGATTAGAGAGGATTGGGGATTTCCGGATCCGGCGGGGATGACGATGGCGCAGCGGTTTACGTCGCGCTATCGCGGGAAGCGGTACAGCTTCGGGTATCCGGCTTGTCCGGAGCTGGAGGATCAGGCTCCGCTTTGGAAACTGCTGCGTCCAGAAGAGATTGGCGTGCAGCTTACAGAAGGATTCATGATGGACCCTGAAGCGAGCGTGAGCGCGCTCGCGTTTATCCATCCAGATTGCACGTATTTCAGCGTGGGGGATGGCTCCGAAGGGGCCTAGGACCCCGGCTGCGGCCGCAAGGCACGGCGCGTGGAATCTAGGCTAGAATGACGGGAAAACAGGTGATTAGGATCGGGGGCCGTAGTATGCTCTGGAGGCTCGGCTAACCCCAGCCGGACTCTCTTTGTCCCCCTCTCGAGCCCCCCGAGATGTTCAGAGCAGGTGTGAGACCTCTTGGGATCCGGACGAGGCTGACTTCGGACAAAAATCGAAAGGGCAATACAACACTGCCCAAGAACTGTACCTAAGTACAGCTAACAAGCCCTGGCGCGACATCTATATTTGACCGTAGGGCGTGGGGCCGTAAAACGAGGGCGAAAGTCCAAAATTTCGAAAGTGCTAGTGGTGAACCAATGGCAAGTCGCCAAGCTCTCTCCAAGACGATCTTCGTGGTGCTCGCCTCAATTTTGGCGGGATGCGCCGGCGTGGTTTCAAGCAACTCCAGCGGCGGGACGCCGGATATGCCAGCGATCGCGGCGCAACCAACGAGCCAGACGGTTACGGCAGGGCAGGCGGCCACTTTTGGCGTCACGGCAAACGGAGCAGCACCGCTGGGCTATCAGTGGCGGAAAAACAGCACAAACATCGGTGGGGCGACTGCGGCAACGTATACAACGCCCGCGACGACCGCTTCCGACAACGGGACGAAGTTCGACGTAGTGGTTAGCAACGCAAAGGGCAGTGTGACGAGCAGCGCCGCGACGCTCACGGTGAACGCGGCGGCGGTGGCGCCGACGATTACCACCCAACCGGCCAGCAAAACTGTGACGGCGGGACAAACGGCGACCTTCACCGTAGCGGCGACCGGAACCGCACCGCTAAGCTATCAGTGGCAGAAAAATGGGTCAGCAATTTCCGGAGCGATTGCTTCGACCTACACAACGCCCGGCAACGACAACAAGCGATAGTGGAAGCTCGTTTACCGTTGTAGTGACGAATTCAAAAGGAAGTGTGACGAGCGCGGGGGCGACGCTGACGGTGAATGCAGCGGTGGTGGCTCCTGCGATTACGGCGCAGCCCGCAAACCAGACGGTGACGGCAGGTCAAACCGCCACATTTAGCGTAGCTGCAAGCGGAACCGCGCCACTCGAGCTATCAGTGGAAGAAGAACGGCACGAACATTTCCGGAGCGACAGCTTCCAGCTATACAACGCCCGCGACAACGACAGGAGACAGCGGAACCAGCTTTACGTTGACGGTGACCAACACCGCAGGCTCGGTAACAAGCAGCGGGGCGACGCTGACGGTGACTGCGGCGGCGGTGGCGCCGACGATCACAGCGCAGCCAGCGAACCAGACAGTGACGGCAGGACAAACCGCCACTTTTAGCGTGGCTGCAAGCGGTACTGCGCCACTAGAGCTATCAGTGGAAAAAGAACGGAACGAACATTTCCGGAGCGATTGCTTCGACCTACACAACGCCCGCAACGACAACAGGCGACAGCGGAAGCTCGTTCACCGTTGTAGTAACCAACTCCGCAGGCTCGGTAACAAGCAGCGGGGCGACGCTGACGGTGAATGCGGCGGCGGTGGCTCCGACGATCACGGCGCAGCCCGCAAACCAGACGGTGACGGCAGGTCAAACCGCCACGTTTAGCGTAGCTGCAAGCGGGACCGCGCCACTGACCTATCAGTGGAAAAAGAACGGCACGAACATTTCCGGAGCGACCAGTTCGAGCTATACGACTCCCGCGACAACGACAGGAGACAGCGGATCCAGCTTTACGGTGACGGTAACCAACTCCGCAGGCTCGGTAACAAGCAGCGGGGCGACGCTGACGGTGAATCGCGGCGGCGGTGGCGCCGGCGATCACAGCGCAGCCAGCAAGCCAGACGGTGACGGCAGGACAAACCGCCACGTTTAGCGTAGCTGCAAGCGGTACCGCGCCACTCACCTATCAGTGGAAAAAGAACGGCACGAAAATTTCCGGAGCGATCTGCTTCCACCTACACAACGCCTGCAACGACAACCGGCGACAGCGGAAGCTTTTCACCGTTGTAGTGACGCAACACCGCAGGATCGGTAACAAGCGGCGGGGCGACGCTGACGGTGACCGCGGCCGCGGTGGCGCCGACTGATGACCACTCAGCCAGCGAATATGACGGTGACGGCAGGTCAAACCGCCACGTTTAGCGTAGCTGCAAGCGGGACCGCGCCACTGACCTATCAGTGGAAAAAGAACGGTACGAACATTTCCGGAGCGACTAGCTTCCACCTACACGACGCCCGCAACGACGCCAGGCGACAGCGGACAGCTCTTCACGGTGACAGTAACCAACTCAAAACGGGAAGCGGTGACAAGCGCGGGGGCGACGCTGACGGTGAATCGCGGCGGCGGTGGCGCCGGCGATTACAGCGCAGCCCGCAAGCCAGACGGTGACGGCAGGACAAACCGCGACTTTCAGCGTAGCTGCAAGCGGTACCGCGCCGCTGAGCCTATCAGTGGAAAAAGAACGGGACGAACATTTCCGGAGCGAATGCTTCGACCTACACAACGCCTGCAACGACAACCAGCGACAGCGGAAGCTCGTTCACCGTTGTAGTGACCAACTCCGCAGGCTCGGTGACAAGCGGCGGCGGCGACGCTGACGGTGAATGCAGCGGCGGTGGCGCCTGCGATTACGGCGCAGCCCGCAAGCCAGACGGTGACGGCAGGTCAAACCGCCACGTTTAGCGTAGCTGCAAGCGGAACCGCGCCACTCGACCTATCAGTGGAAGAAGAACGGCACGAACATTTCCGGAGCGACCAGTTCGAGCTATACGACGCCCGCGACAACGACAGGAGACAGCGGATCCAGCTTTACGGTGACGGTAACCAACTCCGCGGGCTCGGTAACAAGCAGCGGGGCGACGCTGACGGTGAATGCAGCGCGCGGTGGCGCCGGCAATTACGACGCAGCCGCCAAACCAGACGGTGACGGCAGGACAAACCGCGACGTTTATGGTGGCAGCAACCGGAACGGCGCCGCTCGGTTATCAGTGGAAAAAGAACGGGACGAATATTTCTGGGGCGACCGGGTCAACCTACACGACGCCTGCAACGACAACGGGAGATAGCGGAAGTTCGTTTACGGTGGTGGTAAGCAACACAGCGGGATCGGTGACGAGCAGCGCCGCGACTTTGACAGTGAACGCGGCCGCGGTGGCGCCGACGATCACAACGCAGCCAGCGAACCAGCACAGTGACCGCCGGACAAACGGCGACGTTCAGCGTCGCCGCAAGCGGTACAGCTCCCCTGGGTTATCAATGGAAAAAGAATGGAACGGCAATCGGGGGTGCGACTTCTTCCACCTACACTACGCCAGCCACTACCACTGCCGATAGCGGCGCAGTTTTCAACGTAGTGATCAGCAATACGGCCGGATCGGTTACGAGCGGACCTGCGACTCTGACAGTGAACGCGGCCGCGGTGGCGCCGACGATCACAACGCAGCCAGCGAGCATCACAGTGACGGCCGGACAAACGGCGACGTTTGCGGTAGTAGCAGCCGGAACCGGGCCGTTGACCTATCAGTGGCAAAAGAACGGAGCGAACATTTCAGGTGGAACGGCGAGCTATACGACCGCGCCAACCTCTACTTCAGACAATGGCACGACTTTCGTGGTCACCGTCAGCAACTCGCAAGGAAGCGTCACGAGCGCGGTGGCGACACTAACGGTAAATCCGGCGCAGGTAATTGCGCCAACGATTACGACCGGGCCTGCGAGCCAATCCGTGGTCGCAGGGCAAACCGCGACGTTCAGCGTCGTAGCGACTGGAACGGCGCCACTGACTTACCAGTGGCAGAAAAGCAGCACGAATATCTCCGGGGCGAACGGTTCGAGCTACACAACACCGGCGACCTCCACGGCGGACAACGGATCAACCTACACGGTAACGGTGAGCAACTCTGCGGGAAGCGCGACAAGCGACCCGGCGACGCTGACGGTGACTGCGGGCAGCCAGAAGACCTATTCGACGACGTTCCCCCTCACAGAAAGCGTGATTTCTGAGAACGGGAACTGGATCAACGGAAAAACGAACGGCGTGCTCTGGAAAGACGTTTCCACGGTTTCGGGGCTGGCTTTCGGAACGGAAAACGGTTCGACGATGTATGACGATTCAACAGCCGTGCTGACGGGAACCTGGAATTCCGACCAGATGGCGCAGGCCACCGTCCACACCGTGAATCAGAACGGCGGCATTTTTGAAGAAGTAGAGTTGCGGTTGCGGACTTCAATTACGGCAAATTCGATTACAGGTTACGAATTCAACTTCCGTTGCACAAGCGACGGTTCGCAATACGCGCAGATTGTGAGATGGAACGGGCCGCTTGGAAGCTTTACCCTGCTGGACAGCCGCAGCGGACCGGGATTGCACAATGGAGACGTAATCAAGGCAACGGCGAAAGGAAACACGCTGACGATTTATCTAAATGGGGCAGCGCTGTTCTCCGTAACCGACAGCACCTTCACGAACGGCAGCCCGGGGATCGGGTTCTATAACCAGAACGGAACGACTTCAAACAACAGGGACTACGGTTTCACGAGTTTCTCCGCCGCAGACAATATCTAGCGGCCGAAGAACTGCCTAAACCGAGAAAGCAACAAGCAAAAGGTCCCGCGAGAGTGTTTCTCGCGGGACCTTTTGCTTTCAGATGATCTAGAGCGTGCTGATCGTGCAGCGCGGCTTTCCTTCCGAGCTTAGCGGCGACGCGTCGGAGTGCCAGGAGGCTCCATGCGAAAGCGAGAAAGCGCTTCTCCCAGATTCTGCACAAAGGATTCGGAATTAAAGACCTCGGCAGAAACGTTGCCCGCCGGCGCAACTGGTTCTACTTCGTCCAATTGAAATTCATGGGCCACAGCTTCCACGATCTTAGGAAGAATCGGGCGCTGCTGTTCAACGTATGCGTTGACCAGGGAATGCTCGCAGAGAAGATTTACGACGCGCGGGATGCCAAGGGAATAAAGATAGACCGCATCCATTGCTTCCCTGCCGAAGATGGGCAGCAGAGTCTGCTCCGGCGATGCGCAAACGCTCGGAGATGTATTCATGGGTCTGTGGCTTGGAAAAAGGGGCGGTTCTGCAGCGGAGCATGATGCGCTGGCGCAACTGGCGAAGTTGAGGAAGCCGAAGTTTATCTTCGAGCTCAGGCTGGCCGGAAAGAACAATCTGAAGAAGCTTGTCAGTGGAGGTTTCAAGGTTGGTGAGAAGACGGATTTCCTCCATGACCGGGTAGGTGAGGTTTTGCGCCTCGTCAATAATGAGGACGACGGTCTCCCCGGAGCGATACCGATCTAGAAGCCACTGATTCAGCTTCATCAACTGCTGGCTTTTCGACTTGCTCTCACAGGGAATTTCAAACTCCGCGAGGATGAAATCGAACAGCTGGCTCGAATTCATTCGGGAGTTGAACAGAAACGCGGTACGAGCGCCTTTACTATGAAGCCAATCAAGGAGGCGATTGACAAGCGTGGTTTTGCCGGTGCCGACTTCGCCGGTGAGGGTGATAAAGCCCTTGCGGGTCTGAATGCCATACATCAATCCCGTCAGGGCTTCCTCGATCTCTTTCGTCAAATAGAGAAAGCGAGGATCGGGATTGACGTTGAACGGATTTTCTTTGAGCTTGAAGAAGCCTTTGTACATGGCACCCGCGAACCTTGCGTTTCCTCCTGAATCCTGGCTGCAAACAACCTAAAGTTGAAAGCACGACCCGTATTTAGTGAAGGACGAACGGTCTCGTATGCCATTGCAGGTTAATCACAATGCTACTTTGAGTGTAACTCGAACTGCAGCCTGCCCCCGAACAATTGCTGAGATCCTGTTGTTGGATACGCGCCTGATAGGCGAGCGAGAAATTGGTGTTGCGACCGATGGCGCGGCTAATCCCGCCTCCAGCGAATATGCTGTCAAAAGCGGTAGTTTGGGATGTGCCCGTGTTCGACAGGGGGTGATTTCGGCTGAAGCCCGCGTTGGCCTGGAGAGACCAGGAACGGCCAAGCGATTTCGAAGCGTTGAATGTGACCTGATCCGTAATGGAGCCGGTGAGGAGGCCGCCGCCGGAGCTGACGCCGTGCGAATAAGCAGCGGACATGTCACCTTGGCGGAACAGGTAGTGGAGACTGGCGCCGCCACTGCCGGAGATGGACCGCAGCGGCGCGCCAAGAGCGTCGTAGTGATTGGTGATGTCGGGGCCGGCTTGCAGTTGCAGGGCGATCCTGCGCGTAATTTTGCGCGCATAGACAAAACTGACTACATGGTCACCGATGGGTGGGGAGGAGTTTTCAAAGTGGTAGGCGGAAAAACGATAGAAGACACCGATGCGAATCTTCCTTGGTCCATTGATAGTTGTAGCCGATATTGCCTACATAAGTGTCGGAATCAACGTTTCCCTCTTCGCGTGTAGCGACTGAGACCATAAGAACCGCCAACCGTAATGGAGCTGCGCGTCGAGGTCTGATAGGTAATCTGGGCGACCGCTGAATTGTTGTATTGCGGGCCAATGGCGGCGAAATTGTTTTGATTTGGCGAGACGGAGCCAGTTATCGGAGGAGTGCTGGGACCGAGCGGGCCTGAAATACCCGGAAAACCGAGACCTGTACCCGCCGCCAAAACCAAATTGGGATTGCGGCAAATAGGAAAACTGATCGAGGATCTGCATTTGCCAGCGGCGCCAGTTAAACGATTGCGCGAGGGCCAATTGCTGATACCAGCCATTGTCCTGACCAGGATCAGAGGTGAAGAAACCGCCGCCGGAATAGTTGATGGTGAGCTGGGAGCGAACCCACTGCTGGACGAGACTGACGTTCGCGCCGAGAAAGTGATTTCCGTACCAGCCGCCTGAAGAGGAAGTGGTGGCACCGAGCTGCTGGTTTTGAATGGTGCTGGTGTACTGAAATCCTGGAACGATATAGCTGTGGCGAAGATCCTGGTTGCCGACGGTCGGGGATTGCAACCCGGTGATGGGCATGGTGTCCGGCTTCCAGTCCTTATCGGGGTTCTGGTCCTGGGTATCATTCGGTTCGAGGGAAGGTACGCCACGGCCCGCAGGTTTTGGATTCCCGGTCGTGTCCGGCGCGGGGGTTTGAGGAGGAGGCGAGTCCGGCTCCTGCGCGGAAAGGATTGTGGCGGCGCCAAACAGGGCGACGGCAGCGACAAACAATTTTGGAAAGCTTGCGATCATCTTTTTGGCAACTCGATTCGTGAAGATACTCATGGAACAACAATTACATCGCCAGCTTGAAGCTGGATGTCATCGTCAGGCTTCTTGCCGGAAATAACTTCCTTGTAGTTGAAAGCGTGTTTTACCTGTTTGCCCGATTCCTGACGGAGAACGTATATGTTCTTTGTGCGGGCGAACTGAGTGAAACCGCCGCAACTGGAAAGGGCCTGGAGGACAGTCATATTGGGGAGAAGCGGAACCGCGCCGGGACGAGTGACCTCACCGGTAACGAAAACTCGGCGGCTGTTGATTTCCGTGACCGTGACAGTGACTTGAGGATTGTTGATGTACTTTTTGAGGCCTTCCCGGAGGTTGGCAGCGAGTTCTTCGGAAGTGAGTCCGGCGGCTTGCACATCGTTAAGCAGGGGAAGCGAGATTTTGCCGTCGGGGCGAACAGGAATAGTGCGTGTCAGTTCCGCCTCCTTCCAAACATCAATGCGAATTGTGTCCTGCGGGCCGATCTTGTATTCGGCTTCATTGGCCGACTTAGACTGCGCAGGGGCCGTGCTGGCAGCGTTCGCAGGCGGAGCAGCTTGAGAATTGGCTGGGGGGTGTTGAGCGGAACTGCCCAGAGCGAAAAATGCGAATGCGGAGAAAAAGACGAAAGGCTTTTTCATGAATGGCGCTCCCAAGTTTATTCCCCACTCTCGGTTGACCCGATTTGCTTGAGTTTATAGAGCAAGGCTTTGTAGCTAATGCGCAGATCCTGAGCCGCACGCTTGCGATTCCACTTGGTGCGCTCAAGCGCATCGAGGATGAGTTCGCGTTCCTTTTCGCGCGAAGCCGCGCGGGCAGCTATTTTCAAAGAAGGGCGCGCCGTGGAAAAGGAAACCGGCCGGGCGGTGGACACCGGTTTTTGAAATTCAACGGCCACAAAGCGCGTATCGCCAAGCGCAACCATTTTTCTAGCCAGATTTTCCAGTTCGCGGATGTTTCCCGGCCAATCATATCCCACAAGTATTTCAAGAGTCTGCCGGTCCAAAACGGGAGCGGGCTTGTTCAGAGTCCGGCAGCTTTCTCTGAGAAGGAATTCCAGTAAAGGTTCGATGTCTTCCCGGCGTTCGCGAAGAGGGGGAAGCCGGAGACAGACTCCAGCTACTCGGAAGTAGAGTTCCTTGCGAAACTGGCCGGCTTTTACAGAGGCTTCGAGGTCTCGCGCAGTGGAAGAAACGATGCGCGTGGTACGGGAATCGAGCGAAGGTTCGGAAAAAGCGTCCGGCAAGACGGAAAGAAGAGAGCGTTGGCCGGTCAAGTCCAACTCGTCTATTGCGTCAAGGAAGATGGTTTGCCGCAGGCAGTCTGATGGCTGAAGACTTGACTCGAAGCTCGCCAAGCACGCGGGCCGGATCCAGAGCAGAACAGCTGAGCTTTGTAAACTTTGCTTCGGCATGAGAGGAAAGCCGATGAAGCAAGCGAGCGTAAACCTGCTTGCCGGTGCCACTTTCACCGACGATGAGGACAGGGATATTGGTAGGCGCGATCTCGGCTACGGTCGCATTGAGGGATTGCATGGCTTTCGCGCAACCGGCTAGGAGACTGCCGCACAAAGCGAAATCCAAGGTTTGTGTTTCAGTAGACATGAATAAAGCCATAGCCCTAGCGTCCCGACCCGAGAGAGACGGCAGAAGATAGTGAAGCAAGACTCAGGCCAGAGGGAGGGCTGCGCCAGGAACCTCCAGCCCTGCACTAATTCTTTTTATTTCAGCAGGTTAGAAGGGACTTAGATCGTCTCCTGCTCGCGGTTGATTTGGGAATGACCGGAAACGGTTCCACAAAGTGGTAAAAAAGTAGACATGGGTTCCAAGTCCAGTAACACGGTTCAAATTTCCAGATCGGCGCTAGTTGCCAGGAAGCTCTTCCGCACGGAAGCTTGTAAAGCCGAAATCAGAATTGTTGGCCGAAGTGCCTCCCTCGTTATAAAAGCCGAGGCCGGGGTTGCCCGAAGAGAAAGATGAGTCGGTGCCCTGCACAACAAGCGCGCCGTTGATGAACGCTGCGATCTTCGTTGCCGACAATTGTTGCTTTGACAAGGTCACCATCACGGAGGCCGGGACCTGTGGCGCTGGCAATGTAGGAAAACTTTCCGAGCGGGCCGTTCCAGCCGAACGATCTGCACGTACTGTGTGCCGTCCGAGGTACAACGAAAATTGACCTCGTAGCCAGTGATCTTGCCCTGGGATACGAAACTGCGAAGGCGCAGTTCTACTTCTTCGAAGATCTTGCTGTTTTGGTTTACCGAATGGACGGTTGCTTCTACCGACTGGTTTGGGCTCCATGGCGCCGGCAAGGATGGCCGTGGCGTCCCGGTATTCCCCTTTGCCCGATTCCGTGCTGAAGACAAGACCTCGGGAGAGACTGAACATCAGCCCATTCCCTTCCGATTGCGCGACCGTTGATCCAAACATTGTTTTCCGAAATGGGGTTTTCTGTGCGGGGAAACTTGGTCTCATAAGGAATCTGGATTTTGACGGGAAAAGCCGGGGAAACCGGCTGCTCCGACGAAGTGCAAGAGGCGCAAAAACAGGCGACCAGAATGTAAGGGAAAGTCAGAAGCAAGGGATTGAAAAGACTTCGGCAAAGATTCATGAAGACGCGGAAAGCTCGAAATCAGAGAACCAGTTTGCGTGAATAAAATGCTTCGGCGTAGCCGCTGGGGGAGTTGCATTCCATGCCGCGAAGCCGAAGGAGAGCAAAGAAAGTCTCGGGCTGGAACCATCGCTTGGAGCGCTGCGAAGCGAAAGATTGCATAAGGTAGTCGACTTTTCTCTGGCAGAGGTCGGTGTCGAGAGGAAAGAAAACCGACGGGCACCCCATATCCCCGTCGTATTTGGGAATTTCGTATTCAAGGACAATCTGATCCCGGAACGTGTTCCAGGTGAGCTCGGAGAGGATGCGATGATCTTGATGAGCATCATGGCGATTGTGGGTAAAAACGATGTCCGGAGAGATCGACTTGAGCTCTTCGAATGCCGTTTTAACTTCCGCGCCGTGAAACGGCATGAAGCCATCCTGAAATGTTTTCAAATGCGGGCCACGAAGAGCCTTGCCTGCGAATAGCGTGGCGGCGCGACGAGCTTCTTGCTCGCGTACGCCGAGCGCGCTGAAAACAACCCAATGGAAAGCGCAATGCGGAAACTGGCGAGCAAGTCGAAGCAGTGTGCCGCCACAGCCGATCTCGATGTCGTCGGAGTGGGCACCGAGACAAAGCACATTCAGCGGGGCTGAAGGGTCGCTGGAAAAACTCAGAGAACGCATTTGGATTCGCTCGGGGCAGCAACCGGAGTTCCAGGTTTCTTCTGGCGGATTTTTCCAGACTTCCCAAGGGGCAGAGCCGGTGCCCCATTGGCTGTCGAGCTCCTGCTTGTCTTTGAATGTGTCCATGGAAGCCCAGTAGCCATCGTAGGGATAGCCGATGAGTTGCTGCTCGTCGATCAGGCGCTGGAACGGACCGTTGACAAGCTCTTCGCGGTCACGAATGTAGTCGAAGATTTTTGTTTTGAAGATGAAGAAGCCGCCATTAATGCGTACGCTGCCGTTGTTGATGGCGCGAATTCCGGAGACGAGGTTGTCTTCGCCTTCCTGAATCGAAACCATGTGATAGCTAAGAGACGGCCTGACAGCAAGGAAGCTCGCGATCTTGCCGTGCTCGTGGAAGTGGTCCAGCTGCTCGGGAAGGTTGAGGTCGGTAAGACCATCGCTATAGTTCGCGAGGAACTCTTCCTCGCCTTCGAGATATTTTTCGACAGCTTTCAGCCTTTGCCCGATGTTGCTTTCAACGCCGGTATCGGCGAAGGTGATCCGCCAGTCCTGGATGTCACTGTTGTAGAGCTCCAGATTTTTTCCGCCGGCGGAGAGAACAAAGTCATTGGAGACGCATTCGTTGTAATTGAGAAAGTAATTTTTGACGGCGTCAGCACGATAGCCGAGGCACAAGATGAAGTCTTTGTGGCCGAAGTGGGCATAATACTTCATCACGTGCCAGAGAATCGGACGATAGCCGATCGGAACCATCGGCTTGGGCAGTGTTTCGGAATAGTCGCGAAGGCGCATTCCAAGTCCACCGCAAAATAGAACGACTTTCATAATTTTCTCCTCTTAAATCGGGAAGGCGTTTGTGCCGAAATAGAAGTCTTCCGTGGGGCGCCAGGCAGCAAGAACATCGGCAACGAACCACGTCAGCGGCTACACAGAAACCCCTAAATGCTTGTCGGGAGCAGTGCGACGACCAAACTTGGTGGAAAGGCGCTTCCAGACTTTTCCCAGGAGCTGACCCGGATTGATGGCCTCTTCAATGAGCGAAATCATGGCTGATTTGATGAGAATGAAACCAGAGATGGGATATCCGAGTTCAGTGAGTCTGCTCTTGTGATAGTCCCAGAATTCCTTGGTGCCGGTGCCCGTGAAATAGACCGCGGACAGGAATTGGCGGTAGCGTTTGAGCACCCTTTTCAGAACGAGCCTTTGCTCGGCCACATCGAGATAGAACGGACCGTATTGGATAACGTCGTTCAAATAAGCGGACATATAGCGTTCCATTTTCTTCGATGCGGAGGTCTGCGTCGCTTCGTGAGTTCGTTCAAGGGAGAGTATCTCGTATAGGAAGCCGTAGTCAGAATTACGGAGATACTGGAAACAGGCACTCGTATCTGAGTGAGGCGAGGGATTCGGATAGAATTCCGGACAACTCCTGACTATATCCGCGCGATAGATAAGCGAACTGGGAGAGCCAAAACCAAAAGCTCGTCTCTCCCTTCAAAAAAATTCTACGGCACAGTTCCTGGCCGGAGAAAACTTGCTTGGGGTAGCGGTGCCCTTGCCACAAAATGCGGTCGCCACTTAGCTGGAAACAGCCAATGATGGAAACGTTGGGATGGGCTTGTCCAAGCTCAACCATTTTCTGTACGCAAGTGGGGTAGATGAGATCGTCGGCGGAAACGACCTTGCAATACTCCGCTTGCGGAGACATGAGGTTGAAAGCGATATTGTGGTTGGCAATAACGCCGACGAATTTCTCGTTGTCGTGTACACGGATGCGTTGATCCTTCTTGGCGTACTCAAGCGCAATCTCGAGCGTTCCATCGGTGCTGCAATTATTGATGATGATGTACTCGAAGTTCTGGTGGGTTTGCTTTAAGACGCACTCAATGCAGTCCGCCAAAAACTCCGCTCCGTTGTAAACGGGTGTCAAGATGCTGACGAAGGGCTGGTGCTCCATTCTTAGCTCCGTAAACTAACGTTTCGATATTCGGAATCGACCTCTTGCACGGCTTCGCTTCCTGATTCACCTGGGGAACCTTGCGGGGAAACTCTTTCTAGCCAAATTTCGCGCCAATAGGCCCAAGTGCTCTTGGGGCAAAACATGCGACAGGGACTATAGCGCGCCTGGCAGATGACCGAATCAAGAATGATGGCCGGAGTCTTCATCGTAACCATCTTTCCTGTTTTCTCGTCGATGACTCTTGTGACCGAGTTGAGAACCTTATAGGTGCCGCCGCAATAAGGGAGAAGCTCTGCGTCCCAGTGCATACCACGGTTCTTCGAATCGACGTTTATCGTCTTCAGAATTTCTTCGTGCGACTTGACTCTAACGATTTCTCCGGGTTGCAAATTCAGCGTGAAGGCCGGAGTAGGAGTCCCGAGCGGAATTGTGCCTTTCTTTCGCGGCCACTTGGGGCCGCCCCAGAGCGGGCTGGCCGCGTCGTAAAGCCATCTCATGGGAGCGCCAATGCCGATGCCGATGTTACTCAAGTTGTGATAGTTCGAATAAACGAATCCCTTGAAGAGCTGCCAGAGAGTAATGTTCCCGGAGGTAAAGTCCTCGATATATTGACGGGCATCCCACCATTTCAGCAGCTTGCCGGCGTGAGGAACCTGGGTCGTCTGGCAAACATAGACCGTACCGTCGCCACTTGAACCTGGCATTTTGACGTTGGCCAGAACGTCGGACTCTGTACAGCCTGTAACCACGGCGTGATTCCCGTTGCTGGCCTGGGCTTGAAGCTGCACGAGGCTCGAAGACGCAGGCGAGTCTTGCTCGGCGGGCTTCAACCAGGCCGTCTTCCAGGTAAGCAGACACCCCGCCTGACAACCGCCATGCGCCGCGCCGTCGCAGCGGGCCTGGACATGAACCGAATCTTCAATGCGCCGGCTGAAAAGGTCCGGATCGCAGGACTTGTGCCCGCTCTTGTATACCGGGAATTTTTGCCCGCAATATTGAAACATTTCCGGCATAAAGGGCATGCCATCCAATTGCCCCTTGCTGTCAAGAGTGCGGAGAATCTCTTCCTTGCTCCGGACTTCGACCCAATCCCCGACGCTGAATTTGAACGGCTTTCCCATCTACTCCTCCGTCTAGTTATACTCCTAGCCGAGTCGTTGGTGCTTATTTGCCCTGCAATCGTACTGTTGCATCTCTTGGCGCCGGGTCAGTAGCCTGCGCTTGACGAAATTCGGGCGCCCAGCGACAGAATCAGGGCATATACGACCAGGTCAAATTTTCTGGTGTTCTTGAAGAGACTGAACATCGGCGTCTTACGCATTTCTCTGCGGAGAAATTGCACGTTCCTTGCCTGGACTTGCACCCGTCGGACTTCTTTTTTCAAATTCCAAAATTCGATCAACGAATCTTTGTCAGGTTGAAGCGGCGTTTTTCGCGCTGGCCGCAGATCCGCGCAAGCCGCGGATTATGTCAAGGTAGAGGTTCTTCTCGCCAACAACGAAGATAAGAAACGCAGCGTAAATGACGAATAGAACAGCGAGTTCCAGGAACAAGCGCAGCCAAACGACTAGCGATTCCCCCCAGAGGAACTTGGCTCCGTAAGCAACCGCCGATGCAATACAGATCGAGACGAGAGGCCGGGAGATGACGCTAAAAACGTCGCGCGTACTGATGGAAGTGTTATGCACACACCAAGCGAGAAGCGGGATAACGGCAATCGCCATGACCGAAGAATATGCGATGGCGACCCCCTTCGGTCCGTACGGCAAGCCGATTAGGTAGCCGATCACCATGGTGGGCGCCAAAACCATGGCTATCTTCAAACCCCGGCCGACCAAGCCCGTGGCGTTCATCAGCCAGCCCAACGGATTCAGGACGGCGAAAGCCAAGATGGTGGGTGCCAGCAATTTAAATATGATGGCAGCGCTCTGCCATTTGGGCCCTAGAAGAACCGCAATGAGATCATCTGCGAAGAGCGCGCAGCCGAAAGTTATGGGCAGGGTCAGAACGAGAACGAGGGAGTAACCGCGGAGAAAGTAGCGTCTGAGCGTGCTGGCGTCGTGCTGCAAACGCGAAAGAGCGGAGAAGGCTACTTCACCGACGGCCCAATTCAAATTGTCAGTGGGGATGCGAATCAGTTGATAAGCGCGGCCGTAAATGCCGATTGCTTCGGCACCCCAGAAGCGACCCAACAGAACCTTCTCGAAATTCGAACCAATGTAGATGACTAACCCGTTGAGGGTGACGGCGCCCCCAAAACGAAGCATGGAACGAATGCCTGCGTTGCGCCGAGGCAAACCCGGCGTCCAGCCGGCGGCAAACCACAGGCCGATTGTCGAAATGATTGGGGCGCTGAGAGTCATCCAAGCGAGTGCCCAATAGCCATACCCGGCTTTTGCAACAAAGATCGCCAGCGCGGTGCTGATGACCAGCGAAATCAGGTCAATGTAGGCAAGAGCGGAGAATTTCATGTGGCGTTGCAGCAGGGCGGAATGTTGCACGCCCAGGCCATTGAAGAAAAATCCACCGGCAACGATGCAAGTGACCCCGACCAACCGAGGCTCGTGGTAGAACGCGCCGATGGCTGGTGCAGCGAAGAAAGTGACAACCGTCAAAAGCGCTCCAACGAAGGCGTTCAACCAGAACAAGGTGGAAGTCTGCTCGTTTGTGATGTCGGCCTTTTGCACAGTGGCGGCAGACAAGCCGAAATCCCGGAACAGGGTGAGAATGCCAGTGATCGCGGTGACCATGCCGACCAGTCCGAAATCATTCGGTTGGAGGAGGCGGGCGAGAATCATCAACGAGACGATGCGCAGCAGGAAGCCTGCTGCTTGCGCAAACAGCCTCATGGAGGCGCCGCGAATGGTTTTTTCGCGTAAGTCTTGCATAGTCGTCAAGAAATAGCCTTCGGGATCAAAAATTTACCTTGCTGCTTGTGAATGAGCCGCTAGTGCGCGGTCGGCAGCCTTCTCGCCGCTGATGAAGCTCTCGTCGGTCCACATATAGCCCCAGTCGCCGTAACGGCCGCAGTAGGCAATCCCCAGCTCATCGAGGTAAGCGTGCACCTTCTTGAGGGCTGCAGAGCGGTCCAAGTCAAAAATTACGTTCGCGTAACGAAGCTTCATGGCTTTTTTGAAGAGGATCTTGTCTTCTTCGCGAATCAAACCGCTACGTTTCAGATCGCGAATGACAGGTTCAATCAAGTCATCCGGCGAGCAAGTGAGCGGTTTGTATTTTTCCGAGAAATAGACTTCTGCCTGAATGCTGCCCGCTCCCGGCGGCGTGTTCGTCGGCGAGAGCATGTGCGGAAAGCTGAGCCGCGTGAAGGCATAGTCCTCGTCGTAGAAGTAGGTCATGTGCGCGTTAGAAATGTCGGCGCGGTTGATGCCCACGTTGACGAGTACGACAGTGGAGCAAGCGAGAAGCTTTGCGGCTTCAACAACGTCCCTCGGGGCGCCTTGCATCATGGAAATGAGATCAGGCAGGGGGACGGACGAGACGAGCGAGTCGTAGTTGGTCGTAAAACCATTCGAGAACGTCAGTTGTCGAGCGCGCGGATCGACGGAAACGAGCTCGTGGTCAAGCTTGAGATTTCCGAGCGGCACGAACTTCTCGAGATAGGCCTTGAAGCCGCCGTTTTTCGGGTAACGGAAGTGGGTGATGTAGTGAACTTGCGGGGCAGCTTCAGAGATCGCTCCGCGCAAGACTTCTTCCAGGCTGGGCCGGTAGATGCGGGGCCCAAGCCAGTCCGTGCTCAGGTTCTCGGCAGGCGTAAGGTGGTACTTGCGCGTGTACTGCATGGGGAACGATTCGGCGAAAGTTCGGCCGAAGCTTGCAAGCAGCCAATCGGCATAATTCTTGATCGGCCGTTCCGGTGCATTGCGCTCTTCGACGAAATCGCTGATTACCTTGACGATTAGTTCGTCTGGCAAGCCGCGCAAATGCAGCTGAACAGGATGCTGAGGCCAATAGCCACGCCAGTAGTTGTTCAGGTTGATCTGGATCGTCTCAAACTGTTGGTCGACGTTATCGGCCAGCAGAGCCTGAATGCGGGCATCTTTCGTAAAGGAGATGTGCGGGCCCAGGTCAAATAAGAAACCTGTGTCGAAACGGAAAGAAGCGGTGTGGCCGCCATAGTGGCCATTCTTGTCGTACATGACCGGGGCTATGCCTTCGGCTTGAAGGCGATGCGCTGCGCCCCAACCGGCCATGCCGGTTCCCAAGACTACGATGTTTGGTTTCGACATCTTGCGAAGCTCCTTTGACACCTCTGTGAACTCTGGATTTCCGGACGCCCCGAAACTGCGCTTGCGAAAGCAGGGCCCGTCGTCGACAATCCAGTCCGCCTTAGTCCCGGCAGAGTGCTTCGTACTGCTCAATCTGCCCGCAGGTAAAGCGTCGAATGTCAGTTCCGGCCTGGAAGCTGCGGTACCACTCGACGATCCAATCCAGGGCCTGGCACAAGGGAAGCACCGGGTGCCAGCCCAGAAAATTCTTTGATTTCGAGGCGTCCAACTTCAGATAGTGCGCTTCATGAGGATGCGAAGACTTGTCTTGATGCCAAGCCGCTGTTCCGCCCACGTCCGGCACAAGTGATCAGCAATCCAGGAGACAGTGTTTGGCGTCTCCTCAGCAGGACCAAAATTCCAGCCGGAGGAAAATTTCGCAGGATCTTGGGCAAGACGCTCGGCGAGCATCAAATAGCCGCGGACGGGCTCCAGCACGAATTGCCAAGGCCTGATCGCAAGCGGATTGCGAATCGCGCAAGATTCGCCGGCCAAAAATGAGCGCATCAGATCCGGGATGAGCTGGTTGCTTGTCCAATCTCCGCCGCCGATGGCATTGCCGGCGCGAGCGGTTCCCAAAGCAATGCGATGCTGCGGAAAAATTTTCCGGCGAAAAGTACGAATCCCGAAACGCGGAAGAAACGAGCTCAGCGCAACCCTTCGAATTGGAGTAAGGGTCGTGGCCACCCATGGGGTCGTGTTCGCGATAGCCCCAAATGGTTTCGCGATTGTCATAGCACTTGTCGCTGGTAACGTTGACAATGGCGCAAGGCTGCTTGAGCTGGCGAATCGCTTCAAACAAATTTACCGTCCCCATGACATTCGAAGAATAAGTTTCGATAGGGTCGTCGTATCCGCGCTTGACGATGGATTGCGCGGCCATGTGAATGACAATTCCGGCCGGCACTCCGCAATTGCACTTTTCAATTGGTCAAAGTTGCGAATGTCACCGATCGTCGACTGGATGCCATTAACGACTTCCGCCTGTTCGAACAGGTTCGGCTGAGTCGGAGGCGTCAGGGCGAAACCGGTTACCTTGGCCCCCAGCGAGTCGAGCCAAAGCGAAGCCCAGGCACCCTTGAAACCGGTATGGCCGGTAAGAAAAACCCTACGCCCTTTCCAAAAATCTCGATTGAGCATCCGCTGAGTCCGTGTCTCCAAAAATCACTTGAATCAAAATTTGACGTTAGACTTTGCTTGCGACTGCGTGCTGTAGCGGCGCATCTTTTGTCACGCTGTAAGAGGCCAGCGTTCATTTTGCTCATGCCACAGCGCTTCGGTGATGCGGCCCACGGGCAGCTTTACGTCTTGAAAGCGAACAACGGCATCTTTCGGGTACATCGTTTAGCAGGACGCAGTCTTCCGACAAGGCGATAGGCAGTGCATCTTTCGCACGCGCCGTGTCACGATTGTCGATCAAACCGTAGACGCAAAAGCCTCCGATTCCGTCAATACGCTCCCCTGCTTTCAGGTCGCGCTTGGCGACGGTAAGCACTTCGCAAACCGGGCCAGCGAGAGGCGCCACGGTGGGATCGCGATGAACAAATGCGCGTCCGATCGTCGAAGCAATTTGAAGATGGGGCAGGTGAAATGGAGTGTAGAAAACATAGAACGGGCCGTCGCCAAGTTTGTAGTAGGCGAGTTGCACTTTTTTCAGCGGAGAATCTTCGTAGACGATAACGAACGCACCTGTGTACGGCGAGGCTCCCGAGGGCGTAGTCCACCAGGCCCGTCGCGAGCATCTGATCCGGTGGCAGCAAGTTCGCCATTTCGCGAACTTCCTTACACGCCGGGCCGTACATTCCCGTCCGTCCAGCGCGAAAACCGGTGGCATTGGCGAGCACGGTGGCTTCCATGGAAAGTTTTGTCGAATCTGCAAACGAAGTAACCTTTCGCACATCTTGATCGTTCTTTTGAGCAAACCCGAGTTGAGTTTCAGGATTCCGATAGTAGTCGACCATTCCCTTCAAGTTGCCCGCTGCGACAGGTCGCAGACCAAGCGTCCGGAGATAGCGCAGCAGCGTCATCGCAACCCCAGGCTCATCCCCATCCGTGTGAGTGACAACTACGCCCGCTTCGTCCGCTTTGGCCTTAAGAATTGGACCGATGAACGAATCGAGTTCCGCGTTCACGAGGACAACGTGCTTGCGATTTTCGAAAGCTTCGAGGACGGTGCGCGCGGCAGGCTCAACACTGCCGGTAACTTCAATCAGAAGATCGATCGCCTCGCATTTGGTTAGAACTGGAGGATCATTGGTAAGAACCGGAGTGCCCTTCTCGATGGCGGCCTGAGCTTCCTTCGCGGAAGACACCGTTGCCCAAACAGCGATCCCAGCTTCGCGATACGCGCGTTCCGCATGTTCCAGAGTGCGGTTGGCGATTGCAACAAGGCGGATTCCAGGGACCGGTGTCCCCAACTGTAAGGCGATTGCACGGCCTGTGGCGCCAGCTCCCACCATGGCGACTCTAATCATCTTGCCGGTAGCTTCCAATTGTCGAAGTGCTGTATCGACACTCACTTTATTCTCCTAAGCCTCGATATCGCGGCCAGTTGCGATCCTGATCGGACATTTCTGTTACGTCCAGCGGCCAGGAAACTTGAAAGGCGGGATCGTCAAAACGAACTCCACGCGCGGCTCCTGGAGTAAAAAACTGCGATGCCATGTAGTGCATTTCCGTGTTATCAACCAAGGTTTGATAACCATGAGCACAGAGTTCGGGAAGATAAAGCATCGCACCGTTTTCAGCGGAAAGCTCCGCGCCAAACCATTTACCAAAAGTCTGCGAATCCTTACGCATGTCCAGCGCCACATCAAACATTCGTCCCGCGGTGCAGCGCACTAGTTTAGCTTCAAGGGCTGGTTCGATCTGGTAGTGCATCCCTCTGACTGTTCCCTTTTTATGACTCAAGCCCATGTTCGCCTGTTGGGGAACGAAATTGATACCGCGGTCGACAAATTCTCGACTGCACCAGGAGCGAAAAAAACGGCCCCGATTGTCTACATGCATCGCCGGCTCAATCAGCCAGACCCCGGAAATGCCTGTTTCTTTGAAACTTAGTTTTGCCAACTTCTTTTCACCGGATACCTGACGTTATGCGAATGGTGATGAGAGCGGGACCAAAAGGCTCAACAAACAGGCTACCGCCATAAATGCGCTAAAGCGGAACAGAATCTGGCAAAGAAGAGGAGCAATTGAGCTGCCAGAAGTCTCTGCGGAGGCCAGAAGGGAGGGAAAAATATCCAACTGCAAATTAGTTGATATTAAAGACTTAAATGGATAGTGGAAAAATATTTCACAGCAGGTTTTGCCCCCAAACCGACAGGCTAGAGACTGGAAGGAATCTTCCTACCACTTGGCAAGGAGATTCCCTTGGGCTTGTGGAGCGGTTTGGCAGTCTTTGGGGAGGCGGAGGCGTGGTGCTGGAAGGTTGCGTACAACATTTTAACTACAATATATGAATGACTTAAATAGACTTCTGGAAGCAGGTTATTTCTGTGAGGCTGGGACCTCTCCGAGGGTCGGGCGAATATAGCTTCTTTTTAAGGATATACGGCAAAAGGAGCATTTCTGCCAAAGCCGGGAGGGGGTCGTCCCAAGAGAAAACCGACAAGTATCTGGTTCGCCAAAGCGAGCGGAAGTAGGCCGAGGGCGAAAGATACCCTTGCAGCACGTCTTTCATCGCAGTGGGAACATCCGTTAGGACTCGCAGCCAACCGACTTTTGGTTTTCCTCGGGACGGTTCAATGGGATAACCAAGTTGGTCGGCGAACAATAAATAGGGAAAGTCGACGCCGACCGCCTGGCCCAATCCGTGGAAGCCCCACGCTCGGGCGTTGACATCCAGAAGCTTGAGCTGGCCGTCGCGCGGATCCTGTTTGAACTCAACCTCGGCAAGGCCATAGAAATCGATGGCCCGCAAGAAAGCGCAAGGACAGCTCTTCCACCTCTGGCAGTTCGTCAGTCTCAACATAAGTGGCAGCGCGACCAAACTCACGCGGGTGTTGCCGCAGCCTTCGCGCAGCCAGACTGCTGTGTGCCTCCCCATCGCGGAAGAAGACGCAATAAGAAAGTTGACAGAACCCGTTGCCGGGAATGATTTCCTGAAGAAGGATTTCACGGGCCGGGACCTTTTGCACGGCGGACTTGAAGAGTTCTTGTAGCTGTTCCGGCGTCTCCGCTCTCCACGCTTTTGCGCCGGTTGCGTAGAAGAAATTCTCCTTGATGGCCGGCTTTACGGCCAACGGGAGCCGCGAATAGAGTTGCGAAAGCTCCTCTGGCGACTCGACCGACCAAGTGCGCGGCGCGGGAATTCCCAAGGTTTCAGCGAGTTTGTAGGTATTTGTTTTGTCCCACGCTTGTCGCGTTGTCTCCCATTTCGGTGTTGTTACGCGAAAAAATTCCTGCAAGCGATCCCGGTACAAGGAAAATGCCATAACCGTTTCATCGCGCGTGGGATAGAGGACCCAATCGCGGAGGCCAAGGCGGTGACCAATTTCGAGAATGCTGTCGACTGTTTTTGCTGGGTCGCGGAGGTCTTTTACTCTAACGACTTTTTTCGTAAACCGTGAGTAGTACGAGATAGGGTGCTGATCGTCGACGATAACGACGGGAATGTTGCGCCGTCCGAGGCTTCTGGCAATTGCCAAGCCCAGATGGTCGCCTCCAACGACCAAGGCACCCACGTTCTGCTTCCGCGTGGTAGACGTGTTCATTTGAGCTGGAGGGGATGAGCCCATATTTGACTCCGATTTTAGAGGGTAAAACCAGACTACGCAAGATCAGTTGTCGACTTGCAGCTCGTAGCGAAGCTTTCCGTTTTCGAGTACCGCGAAAGCCACTCGCGCACATTCGCTGCCCGGGCCAACAATCTCCCATTTATCCTCTTTTGCAAGGAGAGTCATTTTGCTGCGCGCGCGCCACCAACGGTCAATGTCGCCTGGAAGTGCGGCCCAAACGTTGTCTTGCTGCACCATCTCCTGCAGGAAGGAAAGGAGCGATTGGTAGACCTTACGTGCTTGAGACTCGATCAAGTAATCGGGATGGGTGATGAAGCTCATCAAACCGTGGCGATTGGCAAGCAGGCTCAATTGCTGTTTCCAGAGTTCAATCGAGTAGTCGTTCAAAATATGGAAAAGAGAATAGTCTTGCGTAGTGGTGAGCGGGAGTTCCAGAATGTTGCCGATGAAATAAGGAAAGACAGTGCAGCAACCGCCTCGCATTGGCTCAAGATGGGCAACGTTTGGAACCGACATGTCATATGAGAATTCAAATACGTCAAACCAGTCTTGACGGCGATACATGGCACCGGCCCGAAAACCGCTGCAACCAAATTTTCGAACGTAGCCGTTGATCCGGCGCGCGCGGCGCACGAATTCTTCGCGCTCACGATAGAGATGGCCGTCGTGGTTCAAATCATGAACGTTGAATTCGCACCCACGAGAGCGAATTTCCGCGACATAGGATTCTGGAACGTCGTAGCGCTGTTCGGGAATGACTTGATACGAACCTTTAATTCCATAGGCAGCGTCAAGGTCGATGAGTTGCGTCGTGAAGTCGCGGCCAGCAACCGTTTCAACATCATGCGTCATCATGATGCAGTTGCGAGCGCCATTCGGCCAAAACCAAATGAAAGGGATCCTGGAAATGCCGCTGGCTTGCATGTGGAGCTTGAGAAGTTCCTCATGCAGATTGTCGACGGTAAAATCAACCGGCCACGCCGGAAAAGGGATGGATTTCCAATCCCCAAAATATGCTTTTTGCAGATGGCGACGGATTGAAACTGGCAAACAACTTCGCATGAAATAGTAGAGCTTGCGAACAGGCTCGCTCGCCGCAAAAACCTCAAGTCCGGGGACCATTCTTTGGCGATAGCGTTCGAGCCGAACATTGTCGACTACTTCCTGGAAATCAAACGGCGGTTCGACAACGCGACGAGCCGGGTGCACTTTTCCGCTGGCACAGAATTGACTGGATTCCGCAATTTTTGAAGCGACACCTTGCGCATTTCTGCCGTAGCAGATATTGCCATCGCCGAAACGGAAGAAGCCTTCTTCTCCAGCGAGATTTTCTACGAGGGTAGAAACCGCGCTGTCGTCCGGGATTCGATAGTAGTCTGAGAGAAGTTTAGTCACGAGCAGGGTGGACAACTTTCTCTTATTCTTCGACAGTTCGGCAAGTAGCAAAATGAATACATATCATCATTTGCGTCGTAAGGCTTATCCGATGTGGCGATACAGGGCCCGGCCCACCAGAGTGAGAATGCCGTGGGGCAAGCGGGAAAAAGTCCGCTTCGCAAGTCTCATTTTCCAACCTTGCATGGAATCGAAGGCTGTGCCCCCTGGATATTTCCAGTACGTCAACCGGGTCGAAGCTGGGACCCAATGATTCTTGAACATCAGAAGTCCCGAGTTGTTTCTGTCAGTACGGCCGAGATCGAAAGCTGTCGCCCCGCTCGATTTGGCATCCTGGATTGCACGCCAGAGCAACCAAGGCGTTGCTGCCAGACCTTTGTTTTTTCGATCGGAACATCCGTACTTGTAGTAGACCGCATTCTTGAAATGGAGAGTGAGGATTGCCGCGAGCGGAAGGGAATCTCTGAAAGCGACCCGAATTGTAACGAGGCCTGTTTTGGTCGGAATCAGATTTCGAAAAAATGAATATGGAATTGGCGGCAAAGCGTGCCTGGCCCTGGTCATTACGAACAGCTTGTAGAAAGCGTCCAGAAGCTTTTTGGAATCACCGCTCTCTTCGCGAAGTCCCGCTCGCTCTGCACGGCGAATGCGACGTTGAACGCTGTCCTTGTCGAATCCTTCAAAAATGCTGGGAAGATCGGCTTGCAGGTCCAATACGTGCAAGGCGTATTGAGCCGCCGGTTGCAACTTAACCCCAGCCCCAATTGACGCGAATTTATCGCTGACGGGTCGCAACTCCAGATACCGCCAGCCTTGCGGTTCCAAACTGGCCTGCAAATACCGGATTACAAAGTCGAGATCGCCTGGTGAATCGCAGAGCGGTTCGCAGTGGTCTGAAAAGGGGAGCGACACGAGTCGCCGTCCAGTCACCCAACTCTTTACCTGGCAGAAAACTATGCCGTTTTGAAGCGGGCTATTGGGCGGGGACGTGGTGAAGACGATTGGCTCATAGCCGTATGTAGCGCGAAGAGTCCGCAGCCAGTGTGCAGAATGAAATACCGAGGCTGACGGATGGCGAAGCACAAGTTCCATCCAGCGTCCGTCGGTAACTGGGTCAAGCTGATATAGAGTCATCGGCTAATCTGTATTTTTCCGGCGAGGCAAATGCGCTGGTAGTCCGCTTCGCATGGCTACTGCGAGGATTGCTCTACCGCAGCCCGAGGAACCGCAAAAGTACTGAATACCTCTCGAAAAGAACCTAATTCCGCTCTGATTGCCGGCGCAAACAGCGACAATGCGTGAGTGATCAAGAAACTAAGAGCGACCACGGCAAGTTGGACAGTCATTTGCTGAGGCCGAAGCAAACGCAAGGCCGCGCTGGAAACGAGAATACTTACAAGGGAAAGAGAAAGCGGGAAAACTAGCGTCCGTCCGAGCCCCAACAAGGAGAGCTCTGTGCCGCGAAATGAAAAACTCAGAACCCACGGGAGAAGCGCCACAAGAACAAGGGAACCGGCAAGAGCAACACCACCAATGCCATAGGGCAAGCCCGCGGCGTAGCTCAAAGCTATCAGCGGCGAAATCAGCAGCAGCATCTGGAGCAAGCGATTCGACTGACCGCGGCTAACGAACAACCACACCGTAGTCTCAAGCAGCAGCTGGCCCAGCGCCGAGATCACAAGAATTTGAAAGACAGGAGCCGCGTCCACCCATTTGCTTCCCAGTATCAAGACGATGACGGGTTTGGCGGCAACAAATAAGAATCCGAAAACAGGAGCGGTAATCCAGGCCAGAAGGCTGACCACTGCGAGAAAATATCGCGCAAAGCGCACGGGATTATCTTGCAAACGGCTGAAAGACGGAATTGCGACACTGCCAGCAGGCCCACTTAGCTGGCGGACCGGCAACATCAGCAGATTGTAGGCGCGAGAATACAAGCCCAGCGGCGTCGCTCCCCAGTACCAGCCAACCAAGATGTTGTCCAAACTTCGATTGAGATTCAGGACCAGGTAGGAAGCCGAGACGTTACCTCCGAACTTGATCATCGAAGCAATTTGCGCGCTCTTGCTTGGAGGCCCTGGACGCCATTTGACGACCAGCCAGGAGATCACCATCTGCACAAAATTGAGTATGAGAGGAATCGCAATAAGCGCCCAGTACCTGTACCCTCGCACCGCCATCCAGATCGCAACAGGGACAGCGATCAAATAAGAGAGGATGTCTCTGATCGCCAGTACGGAGAATCTCATTTGACGCCTAATCAGGGCATTCGGCTGAACTCTTAAACCCCCCATGAAGAACGTCAATGAAAGAACGAGCGTGATGCCGAGCAGACGCGGCTCCCTATAGAATCTGGCCAAGAGCGGGGCAACCCCAGCGGTAATGGCCGTTAGTCCAACGCCGATTGCCACGTTGATCCAAAACAGGGTGCTGACTTGGGCGTGATTGATCTGCTTCTGCTGAATCGTGGCTTCGGAAAGTCCGAAGTCGGCAAATGCTGAAGCCAGACCGGTGATAGCCGTGACCATGGCGACAATACCAAAATCTGCGGGAGCGAGCAGCCTGGCTAAAACCACGGTGGCCACAGATTGCATCACGAACTGTACGCCCTGCGAAAGCAAGGTAACTAGCCCACCACGAACCGACCTGCCCTTCAAATCCGCATGAAGGTGATCAGTGTCGAGAGATTCAGCGAATGGTGTTTGCGCTGTCATCAGTGGCCCCGGGTCCACAGCACTTGCTTAGATTCTTTCTATGCAAATAAGTTGCTCCCCGCACATTGTGACCTAGACATGCGCATTTCGGCCAACGGATGAACCCGCTGACTTGGAGCTGGAAACTGTGCCGATTCCGGGAATCCCTAGAATTTCTCCGTAGATGCCCAGGGTTATCTGCCCAACCAGCTCCCAAGAATGCTGCTTTGCGACGGCTTCGCGAATTTCTGTTCGCTTTCGATCCAGATCCCTGAAAAGACTGCTTTCAAAGTACTCCTTCAAACATCTAACCAAATCCTCTCCATCTCCCGGCTGGAAGATGAACCCGGTTTCTCCCGCAACGATATCGTCTCTTAGCGAGCCCACGTCTGAGGCCAGAACCGGTAAGCCAAAACTTTGTCCAAGGAAAAGAACCCCGCTCTGGTAAATATGCGTATAGGGCAGCACAAGCACATCAGAAGCCTTGAAATAGATCTCCGTTTCTTCGTCCGGAATGTATTCCAGCTTCAGGATGATTTCGCCTTTGCGAATGCCCTCCTGAAGCGAAGAATGAAGCGGGGCCCAATAGGCATCACAGTCTTTCGGCCTCCCTGCAATAATCAAACGCAAACCACTTTGCTCTGTGGCCAGTTTTTGAAACGCGGCCACCAGATATTCGAGCCCCTTGTACGGGGCTATGTTGCCGAAGAAAAGAATCGCCTTTTCTTCGGGTCCGATTCCCAGCTTTTGCCGTGCTTCGGCGGGAGTCAAATCCGTCGTCGGAAGCGAGTTGTTTATGCCGAAGGGTATTTCCGATACAGACGAGGCTGGAACTGCAAACTCCTGGCCTAGCTCCTGTTTCATCTTGTCTGTGTGTACAAAGAGACGGTCAGAGAGATGATACTGGATTCGAAGCGTCAATCTATTGAGCCAGCTGTCATTCCCATCGCGTTTACCGGCGTTTACGTTATGCACGGTGAATACGATGCGTTTTCCGAGCGCCTTGTAGTACAGCATGAGGAGTGTGCGGTCGAAAGTCTGAAACTTGTTGTTCCACAGGATATGAAAGACATCCGCTTTCGAAGTCGTGGCGTATGCAATCAACTTGCGATAGTAGTCGAGGACTCTCAGCATCTTTGCTATCAAACCAGCTTCTGGATTCTGATCCCCTCGAAGATTGAGAAAATTCACTCCTGGCTGATTACGAAATTCCCGCAAATCCAGGTCGTTTCCACCAATGACGTCGATGCCCAGTTTTAGTCGCATCAGTTCCGTCACAAGGCCGTAGGCGTAGGGTTTGTCACCCCCGCCGGTCAGTACGGCTACACGGAGAGGAAAAGCGCTCAACGATTGCAAGGGCTCTGTTTTCATTTGTTAGCCAAACGAACTTCGAGCAACTCGCAGATTGCGTGGCCGATCGTAATGTGCATTTCCTGGATTCTCGGCGTCGCGGAAGAAGGGATTCGGAGGCAAAGGTCGCAAACAGCCTTCATCTTCCCGCCTGACTCTCCAGTAAGACCAATCACCAGAAGCTTCAGCTGCCGGGCCGCTTCGATTGCACGAAGGATGTTGGCACTGTTCCCGCTGGTGGAGATTCCAAGAAACACGTCACCGGGTCGCGCGTGCGCCGACAATTCCCGAGCAAACACGAGATCGTAGCCATAATCATTGCCGATGGCGGTCAGCGCTGAAGTATTTCCGTGCAGCGCCATCGCTCGAAATGGCTGACGCTCCAACATGTAACGGCCAGTCAACTCAGCTGCAATATGCTGCGCATCAGCCGCGGAGCCGCCATTTCCGGCGACAAATAGATGCCCGCCAGCGGCCATGGACGAGTAAATCTTGTCCACCGCTTCGGAAACATCGCGTGTCAATTGGGAAAGCGAAGCAGCAACCTGGGCATGTTCCTTCCAGATGCGTTCAAGCTCTTCAAATTGTGTCGCTGTTTTCGTCACGCTGACTTTCTCCTGCTCCAAATTTACGAAACTTGTATCATGCTGCTCAATTCTTGCCGCTCGATGCTTCCCGATTGAACATCGCCTTGTCCCACCGTTTGAGCAGATCTCCCTTCCACTCCGGCAGCATGGACTGGGCCCGCTTGGCCGCATTCCAGCCAAAAATGGGCTTCATCCAAGCGTACTTCCAGCGCAGCGCTGGCTCTTTCAGTTCGCCGCCCAACTCGGCAGCAAGTGCCTGAAGCTCTTTCATCATGTCGAGTTGGTCCGGATAGAAATTCTCATACCAGGTCTGCAGATAGGTCAGGCACGCGGCTCGAACCCGATCGCTTTCCTCTAAGGACCGCAAACTCCCAATGTGGACTTTCATCGAGCGGAGCAGCGATTCTTTCTTGCGATTCGAGTTGCCAATAAAGCTTATGCGATGCGAGCCGGAAGCCCGATAGAAAACTCTCGCTTCGGGCACGAAACGAGTACCCTCAGACGCCATCAGCACCCGGCAAAAATAGTCACCGTCCTGATCGAAGTTAAGTGTTGTATCCCAGGGGCCTGCCGCTTCCGCCAGCTCGCGGCTAACCAGGTAAGTCGCGTTCTGCATGTGGAGATTCAAGCCCAGCTTTCTGATGAGCCAATCAGCGGGAGTCAGGTCTTCCCAGAGAGCGTTGCGCACAAAACGGGCTTGGCTCGTCCGATGATAAAAATAGGCCCAAGGAGACGAGAGCAGGATTCGCTTGCTGTCCGTTGGACGGAGAGCCAGCATCTGCCTTTCAATTTTGTCGAGCGCCAGGACGTCGTCCGCGTCGAGTTCCTGAATGTAATCCCCCTGACACAGACCATAGGCATGATTTACCGCAGCCGATTGTCCTTGATTCTCCGTTTTCACGATCAGGACGTTTTTGGCGGCAAACCTTTGGGCGGCTTCGACAGTCTTGTCCTTCGAGCCGTCGTCAACGACGATAATCTCCTTGCGCTCCCACGTCTGCGAAACGGCAGACTGCAGAGTCTGGGCAATGAGGTTTTCCGCGTTGTACGCCGGGATTAGAATGGAGACGAGGGGCTTCATTGGCACTGTCGAATGCTACTTCACCCCTTCGACGACAATCGTTTCAAATCGATTTATTTCTTCGGTCACTTCTTTTCCGTGGGTTTCCAAATTTCTGAGGGCAGGATCTTCGCTCTCGCCCGACTTATGAAAGCTAATGTCCTTAAAGCCTACAGAGCCCAACGCAAGCTCTAGCGTACGTTGGTCGTAAAGAAAGCTATGTCCCCAGGCCCTGAAGCAGTTGTTAATTATGAAGACATCCTTGCAGTGGGTTACTTCCGGCATCAGACGCCCGATGAGGAAATCTATGTAGTGGTTTTGCTCTTGGGTCTTTTCTTCGCGATGCAGCGCCAGAAGCACGCTCAGGTCCGGCGTTGCAAATCGAAGCCGTCCTCCTGGCTTAAGCACGCGATAACACTCGGCAAGCATTGCTTGCCCAGCGGCGTATTCAACATGCTCAATCATGTGCTCAGACATAACATAGTCGAAGGTATTGTCCTTGAAAGGGAACCTTCTTACTGCGTCAAGATAGACCACCGGCGGGTGATTGAGAAAAACATCGGTGTTTAGCCATCCAGCTAGGACATTGTTGCTTGTGCCTAGTTGCAGCTTCTTTACCGAATGCGCCTCCAAATACTTACGGATCCTGCGACCTCGCTTGGTTAGCCAATAGACAACCAACGAATCGCGCCTTAGGCCTCGAAGAACCTTCGCAAATCCCAAAACAATATGTGATCGTTTCAAATAGGCTTTGAGCATTGAACTCTCCGGTCGGACAAGATCAGGTCTAACACCACATTCCGCAATCAACTAAAATCAATGCAGAACGGCGGTATTCTTGGATAAGGCCATATAGGCAGCTGTTTCTAACATTGCGCACCCTGTTCTAAGACTGTCCCGTAGGACAGTGGATTTTGCGTTCCCGGCTGCGCACTATAGACAAGACATTGAGTCCCACGGGCGTGGGCTCGTTGGAAAGGCAAAGAATCGATGATTACAAAGCACTTCTTGATTTCCTGCGCAATTCTCCTTTTGTTCGCCGGCATGGCGAAAGGGACGACTCGCACGGCGGCGACCTGCAACTCTGCAGACGTCCAAAACGCGATTAACGCGTCTGCGGCCGGCGACACCGTGATCATTCCGGCTGGAACTTGCACCTGGACATCCGGTGTTTCCGTATCTGGTAAAGCCATATCAATTCAAGGGTCCGGATCCGGTCGAATTGTGGCTTACAGCCCTTCAACGCTCGCTATCGGAACGGGAGCTAAGACAGTCAATGTATCATCCGCTCAGGTCGGGGCTTCCGTGTCGTTTACGAACGGCCAAACAGTAAGAATTTCGGAAACCGGTAACCGTCAAAACTTCATGGTTGGGACGGTGACAGGATTCAGTGGCGGCGTTCTTAATATAAGTGTTGCCAGCACTGGAGGTTCGTGCGGCAACAGCTCTGCCGGCAATTCTCCTTCCAACTGCAGCCGATGGATAGTGTCAACGACATCTACGACGGTGCTAATCAATAATTCCGGCACGGCCATGTTCGATATCACAGAAGATTCGACGGGCCATACGCAGCTCAGCGGATTCAAGATTCAGGTCGGAAGCGGCAAAGGCAACGGCGTAAATTTTCATGCTGGCGGCGGACGGGCAATTCTTCTCCACGACTGCTGGATTGAACAAGGTACCGGTGATTCAGTTTGGATAAACACCAATCGCGGTGTTGTTTGGAGTTGCTCTTTCGATGCGACCCCTTACTCGATGGCCCCGCTGGCCTTTCACTTGCAGCCCTTCGATGAATCTGCGTGGAACATGGCTTCGTTCATGGGTATGAAAGACACGACAGGGCAAAACAACTTCTACGTTGAAAACTCAGACTTTCACGCTTATCTGAACTCAGCAGACAACGACGAAGGTGCACGTAGCGTCTGGCGCTACAATTTGTTCAACAATGCCGGGTTTGGAACGCACGGAGTCGACACTGGTCTGATCGGGCAGCGCTATTTTGAGTACTACAACAACGTTGGAGTGTTCAACGCTTACGCGAATGGAACTACTTTTAATGTGAATTGGTGGTTCTTCGTTCGTGGTGGCACCTTCATTATTCACGACAACACACTTCCCGCTCTAAACTCGACCGATTATCCGGGAAAGTTGGACGTCAACATGACGGAAATGGCCTTGCAGCGCAATTCAGGTCCGATTCCATGCTGGGGATCGGGCACGACTGGCGGGGCAAAATACCACGCTCCGCGACAAGTCGGAATGGGCTATGTTAATGGCACGGGCAAGAGCGGAGCGGGAGTCACAACCTACTCCCTGGCCTCTTACGGATATCCCAATCCCGAGTACGTTGGGGACTCAGAGCCAGCCTACATTTGGGGCAACAGCCGCCAGCCTCTTAGCGCTGGTGTCTCGGATTACGGCACGAACCAGCCCGACAGCTGCGGCGGCACCACGGATACGTCCGCAAACTACATTGTCGCGAACCGCGATTACTTCAATGGCTCTACACCCAAGCCGGGCTATACGCCTTATACCTACCCACATCCTCTACGTCAGGGTGGGTCAACAGGTACAGGTGCAACTGTAACCCCACCATCAAGCCTCGCGAGCATAGTTCAATAGCGATCTGCTTCAGTTACACGGCGGCGGGAGTCTCGACCTCGCCGCTGGGAACTGAGAAATTTGATCCATCCAAGAACCGACGATGAAGCAATTCTAGTGTGAGCAGTTTGTGAATCTCGTTCGTAAAATTGCCGGTCCCGTTCACATGCGCATGTACTACAGCCTCTAGTCTAGTTCGTTCCAAGTAGGATCGGCTAAGACTGCGTGGATCTAACAAGGTTTCCCGTAAGTAATTGGCAAGACATGTCCGATACCACATTCTGAAGTGAAATACCTTGTGACGCCCCAAGAAGAGTCGCTCCAGGTGAAAACCAGAGAATAGCGAGTCGACTCGAGCCAACCACTGCGGCATGCCCATGTCATAGGCATATTCCGCTTTGAACTGTGCTTCCAGTAGGGCCCTTGACATAGCACGCAAGAAGCCTTTCCGATTCCCCGCAAATCCACGATCCGTCGGAATTTCTGCCAAAGACTTGTTGCTCGCGGCGATAAGTCGAATTGAAATATCGCTGCTTGAATAGGCCGAACGCGGAGACCGGAATACCGCTCGGACAAAATCGTTGTCCAGAAAGGGCGACCGCATGGAAACTTGGGTCTGCTCAAGTCCAAGAATTCCGGAGTGGTGCCACGGTCCCTGTTGAAAAACAGAAAACGAGACGGGGTGCTTTTTTGCGACCCGCACGAAATTCTCTCGCGCTTCGTCTATGTGCTTGAGAAAATCCGGCTGAAAGATGCCATGGGAAGGCGCTTCCGGCTTGAATGCGCGTACTCCCCGAAGAACTTCTCCTCCGTAGTTCCCCGTCATACGCACCGGAGCAATGTCTCGCACCTTCTCATTCAAGTACAGATCAGGGGATCTGCTCGTATCTACGCATCCGTCTGTCAGGAAGACTGTACGTTCAGCATACTTAGAGAACTGTGAAAGAAATTCGGTCCCCGCAGGAATCACCTGAAACGATTGGTGGCAGGTCTCCGCGACGTGACGCGCCACGCACACATCGTGATTCTCCCGAAACATGCTGCCAAAGGTGTAACAAGGGAGAGAGTTTGGTGGCGTCTCCCGGCAAGCCAAAACCATCCTGGTGTCCAGTCCCCCCGTGAGGGACATTCCGATTTTCGATTTCCCGGTAAAGTATCTAGGGAGATTTTGGGCAAACACCCGATGTAATTCATGAAAGTAGGACTCAGGATCTAGTGGTGCTTGATCTTCCCACTCCCTCGGGCTGAAAGTAAGAGTCTCGTTTACGGCAGCTGTATTCTCGAAAGTCCAAAAAGAAGCCGGAGGTATTTTGGAAATTCCGCAAAAAAGAGAGCGGCTCTCAAGGGGGGATCCGCAGGCCACAAATTCGCCGAGGGACTTTTGGTCGAGTTGTCTGAGTTGAGGCTGTACGGCAAGAATGGCCTTGGCTTCGCAGGCGAAGTAAAAACTGTCTTTCCCTTCCGAAAAATACAGCGGATGCATCCCGTATCGATCATTGAAAAGTGACGCCACCCCCCTTCTTTGGTCGATCAACAATCCGTGGAATCTTCCGTTTAGCCCGGCGGGAAAAGATAGAACTTCCTCGAACTCGATGCACAAGATATTCTGCTGTACCAGCGCAGAAGCGATGTCCTCTGTTCTTTAGGTCGTTCTCCGCTGAGGGGTCCGGGAATTCCTCTCCTGAGAATGCGAGCGTAATATCGCCGGTCTCATTTTGCACGGGCATCTTTTCCGCGAAAGCTCCTTCCCTGGCCACCCACCCAACGTAGACGCCAAGAGACTCGTTGACCAATTTTCCGACAACATAGAATTCTTCATGTCGAACAGACTCCACCATCAAGGCGAGTTCGCGTTCGGCAATCTCTCTAGGCTTTCTTGAAATGAGACCTACGATTCCGGGCATTACTGTTCCGAGTCAGCAGTCGAGGTGGGTTTCAATTTCCGTTCATACCAGTATTTTCTGGCAGCAAGCAATCGCTTCAGTACTGGTTTTGGCAGCATCTTGACGATGCCGTGGTGCATTCCCAGCTTGAGCGCAAACTTTCCTTTCAGGGTCAGCGGGATGTAATAGCGCGGCAAGAGTACTTGCTCGAATCCGCTGCGCCGCTTGAATTCAGTCAAAGAGCTATCGGCATCGTTGTAGACGTAGTTGCGAGTCAGCTCTGCTAGTCTTCGACTTCTTGATTGGAGCCGGCGGGAGGAGTTGAACGCCCCATCTGCCGAATACGATTCGACTGCTCTAGCATTGAGCTACGCCGGCTCAGTGAACCTGTAAGATTGTACCATCGCTCACGCAACGCCAGAGCTGACGAAATAACACCGTTCGGGAGAACGCCAACCAATCCTCGATGCAGTTTAAACCTGAATCCTAACCGCCCTACGACATTGAGTGGAACATAGTATCTAGGAAGAAGAAATTCTTCGAAACCGTTACGTATCTTAAATTCGAGAAGTGAAGCGTTGCGCTTGTTGCCGTAGTTATACATTCCGTAAACTAAATAAGAGATCCCTTTCTTCTCGCAAACCTCCACCATTTTTGCAATCAAAGCATTAGCCGGCCTCTTATCCTGCTGACTTGCTTTCGGCAAGAATTGAAGAATTGAGGCACTTTCTCCTCCGTAGATAATCTTTGCCATGCCTACTAGTTCGTCTCCTGAATATGAGCAGATAAAATCGCAACGTCCGAGGTGCGTAGACTGGTCCTTCTTGACTTGTTCGAAAGTCTTGCCATAGTGTATGAACCGCTTTCCTTGTCGTACCGGAGAATCTTTAGTCAATTCAACGATGTCCCTAACAAGTTGATCGCTAAACTCCACAACCTTCGTGACAACACCGCGTTTTTCAGCTCTTCTTACGTTCTTGCGGGTCACAGAAGGCAGTTTGTCCCACCAATCTTTGAATTTTGTGACGTGAATCGCCGCAATGCTTTCTAATTCTCTTGGGTAGGGGTATTTCGGGGCAGTCGTTGGAAGCCTCTGGGAAAAGGTGAATAGGTCAGCACGAAAAATAGCTTTTGTCTCCATTAGCGCCTGCAAACACGACTCAGGATCGTCAATATCACGCTCGAGCCATTCTTCATCCGCGATAGAAGCGATTTTGGGCCATCGGCCATTAGAAATGATATGCACCCCGTCGATGTCTAGTGATGGAACGTTGATCCACTCACCTTTCAAGCTGAGTTCAAGGGTCGAGACAGCAGGTATTTTTTTGAGAGTAGGTAACCGCGTCATTTTAATTCTTCCTCAAATTTATTAATTGCAACTAAATCGCCGGATTCGTTTTAGTCACCCTGATTGGCGCAACATCTCCACCGCGAGTTTGGGATCCCGCAAGAATTGATAGCCCTCTCCATCGATGAAGGCAGTTCTAACAAGCCTTCCTCTGAATCTAATTTCTCTTTCAAGGATTTCCAAGCGTCACCTGCCTCTGCCATACCTGCTCAAATTCATTTCCCGACTTAGAGACTTCCTAATCTTTACGGGCACTTCACCGCGGCCCACAATCTTCGGCGAGGCCCTCCTGAAACGACCAAAGGACTCCACCCGGGTTGGTTCGGAACTGCTCTCCAGTTTGTCGCTTGAAATATATGCAACTTCCATCGTTGTCAGGAGAATCGCAATCCACATCCAGCCGGATCTAAAAGCAGCTTCGGTGATGTTGTAGAAAAGCATCACACTCCACACCGCAAGACTAAATGGAGCAAGGGATAGAGAGGAAGTGACCGTGTTTCCTATTTTCCTATATCCGGTGAGCAAGATCCCTGCAAGCAGCGCGAGGCCGATGTACCCGAGATTGAGATAGACCTCCAAATATCCATTGTGCGCTTCATTCACGTGCCCGGCCATGGCCCAAACCCGATCCAGGCGGGGGCCGAGCCAGAACGTTTCGTAGCCTGTTCCCAAAAGCGGATTCGTGTGCTGGCTCAATACCGCGCTCCAGATCAAAGTCCGGTCCGTCAGAGTAGGATCGCGACCGACCTGGCTGGCGAATTTGCCGATCAGATCGAAACCGAAAGCGAGAATCAGGTAGAGACAAAACGCAGACGGAATTGCAACCTTGAGAAGGGTCGAGTGGCGCTTGCCCCAATCGCTGCGAGCCACCAAAACCACCATCGTGCCTAGAGCCAAACAAACTTTCGAAGTGGCGCTGTTGGACAGATTCAGCAGCCACAACAACATGGCGAAAAACGCGAAATTGACAAGCAGCACGCGTTTGTTGCGCGGTTCTTTGCGAGTAGCCCAGCGCGAGGCCGTGTCCCAAACAAAATAGATACCGCCCAACAGACACGCAACGCCCAGCATGTTCTTGCTTGTCGTCGCGCCAACGAACTGAGCAACCCCGGACCAAATATCATAGCTCTTTGCGGTCTCCGGGAAATACTTGATCAAGAGTACCGAAAGCGGGATGAGCAGGTAGCAGAGACGGCGCAAGAGAGTGCGGATGGCTTCGAAAGGCTGCGGGTCGGTCAGCACCACAAGAATGACGAGATAGCCTCCGAGATCTCGAACCCAGCGTTTAGCTGCAACTACAGGAAAATCCGACCAGGCGACACTCAGCAGCGCAAAGGTGAGGAACGCTACAAGAAAAATATTCTTCCCAATGAACGCTCCCCAATTGAACGAACGGGCCAGAAGAACGGCGATGGAGAGCAAAATCAAGGCAAAGAAAACTGTCCGATCGAGCGGGTTGCCTTCCTCCAGCGCCTGCGCAGTGATGTAGCCTTGGCTTCCAATCCATTGCGACGGGAGGCGTGTTCCTAAAAAGAACATCCACGCGAGCGGAATCCACAATGCGGCAGAGGTACGCTTGTCCTTGGCGGGATCGAACCAGAGGAGCGCAACCAGCAGCACGAGCCACAACAAGAGAGCTAGAAAGGGGGGCATTTATGGACTCAGCGGCTTTGTAAGACGGGCTGTTCTTGCATCCGGTTCTTGCCGAGCTGCTCAAAGATATCATCCATGATTGTGGCCGTCAGCAGTATCTCCCTGTAGGAAATCGGAAGAGGGGCGTCTTCGCGCACGGACTTGTAAAATGCCTCGATCAGGTACTTCATCCCCGAGTCCATGTGAAAGTCGTTGCGAAGGAACATCCTTGTGTTCGCGTACAAATTCTTCAGGTGTTGCTTGGCGAACTGCGCGGGAGGGATGAATTTGTCCGCGAAACTCTTGTATTTGTTTCCGCGAAGCTTCAGGAGAATGTCGTGATCGTTGTCCAGAATGAGGCCGTTCTTTGAGCCATAGATTCGCAAATCGTGGATGGCCGGTTTCATCTGCGATGAGAAAGTGAAATATGCGGTGGTCTGGTCGTTCTCTGAAATGATGACGCGCAATTCGTCAATAATTTCGTTCTCGCCGATGCTCTTGAGAAGCGGGCTGACGAATCCGTGAGCGATGACTTGCGGGTGGTCGGTCGTGAAGAATTCCGCAACCCTGGCGATCCCGTGACTGATGATGTTGTGCAGAAGCTTGCCCGGCAGCCGGCGCACCCAATGTTGCTTGTCACTAAGCAGCGCACGCGCGTAGCTCGGGTCCGACAGGTCGTAGGAGTAGTAGCTCTCCATGTGAACGACTCGTTCGCCCAGGTAGCCGGTACGAACCAATTCCCTCATCCGCCGCGCGGCCGGTCCAAATTGATCGTTGTGGCCGGCCGTCAGCTTCACCTTCCTGGCTTCGGCGATCTCGATGAGCTGGCGCGCCTCTGAAGCATCGACCGTAAACGGCTTTTCAACATACACGTTGGCGCTGTGTTCAAGACAGAGCTTTGTAATTGCGAAATGCCCGCCCGGCGGCGTCGTTATATGAACGACATCGGGCCGCGAAGCGATGAGCATTTCTTCGACATCGGTAAAATGCTGCTTGATCGGAAATCGCGCACACAATTGTTGTGCCATTAGCGTTTCACGATCGCACGCGGCTACGATCTCGCAACCGCCAATCCTCAAAATCTGCGTCGCGTGCGCGTCCGCGATTTTCCCGCATCCGACAATCGCGGCCTTAAGCATGGCTGCCGCCGTGCTTGCAGCTTTCAAAGAAACGCTTCATGGCTTCCTTAGTGGAAACTTTCTGGTTCCAACCCAAAAGCGTCTTGAGCTTTTGATTGCTGTACCTGGTTTTCTTCCAATATGTATGCCAACGCCTTCGGTTGAAGGCCAACGGCAGCTGCCCTTCGGACCAATGCCAATATTTTTCCCAAACGTAACAAAGCGCGTAGCTGACAAAATGGGGCAGATAGATCGACCGAAATTTTCGTACATTCTTCTTGTACGAGCGAAGAAATTGCCTGCTCGATGGCAGGTCGTCATCTACCACGTTGAAAATCTCCCCGTCCACGCCTTTCACAAGCCCTGCAAGCACAATCGCATCCGCACAGTTGTCAACATAGGTGAACGGAATCTTGTTGGATCCTCCGATATGAAGAAAAATACCAAAGGAATCGATTCCCACACGCCCCACCATCCCGCCTTTCCCTGCTCCGTAAACGCTTCCTGGCCTAACGACGACATAGGGGAGCCCATACTTCTTGCTGTACTCCGAGACGATCTTTTCCTGTTGATACTTCGCGAAACAATAGGCTTCTCCCCGGCGCTCGCCATGGTCTTCGGTCGGACATGTTTCATCGAGAAGCCTTCCCTGGGGCTTGCTGCAGTTTGTATAGACAGAAAAGGAACTGGTCAGAACGAGGCGACGAACGTTACCGGACTGCACGGCTGCATCAAGAAGGTTGCGAGTGGCGACCACTGAATTCATGAACGCATCGGGAAACGACTTTTCGCCGGTACCGGCAGCAAGATGAATGATAAGTGCAGCATCTTTACAGGCGGCTTCGCAGTCTTTGCTGGAAAGAAGGTTTCCCGACACAAATCGCAACTGCACACCCGGCGGCAGATTTTCAGCTACTTCCTTCAGGGCAGACGGCTTGCTGGACGGGCGCGCGAAACACACGATGTTGCGAAATCCGCGGTCGATGAGGGCTTTAACGACCCTCGAGCCGATAAACCCCGCCGCCCCCGTTACCAATACCGGATCGTCCTGCGAAATAATGTACGAACTCTCCATTACAGCCTGCAAAGTTGACTCCGCCAAGATTGCCTCTGTTCTCTTCGGCGCAAAACCGAAGCTGCACTAGAAGTGCGCCGTTTAGAGCGATGAGCTGGAAATTTCTTGAACAATGGGAATTTCTGGACCCGAATTTGACCGCACTTGGAGTTCAGGAAGACCCAAGCAATCTGTTGTGGTTACTGCAACGTGTTTTACGCTTTTTGAGACTTCGTCATACTTGAAACTTGCCGAGCGACGCTTTCGAAACCAAGCCACGGTTTGTCCCGCGGTAGCAAACCAAGCCCCTTTGCTCCTTCAGATCCGCAAGCATCCCGCTATAGGCGTCATTCCAGAACCTCTCCGGGAGAACGCTTCTGTCGTGCCAATTGATTGTGAGCACTCCGCCAAAGTGCTCCACGTTTTCGTACATCTTCTCAATTCTTTGCGTGGCCTGCTTGCGAGAAAGTTCCATCCTTTTCGGATAAAAAAGGGCGGTATCCATGACATGCAAGGGCAATTCGAGAAGGCGCTGCGTTTCAAAGGGCTTGTACACCTGTGTGGTCCCGGCCCGGTAACCTACGGCTTCGTTGTAACCAACGGTCGAGTCATACGATGCTCCAGCCTCTTCCAACAACCGCGGCGATTCCCCGTCAAAATAAAGCCAATGCATGCGAACGCCCGTCTCGCCAGAGCTTCGGAATTTCTCAACTTCCCGCAGTTCGTTTTTTCCCTTCCCGCTGTCTATCCACGCGTCGATTCCGTGTAGCGCGATCTCGTCTCCGGCCAACCGCAATTTGTCGAGTGTGCTTTCAATCTGCCGTGCGCCATAGCCTGATGCGCGGTATGCGGGCGCTTGCCCACTTCGGGTCCGGCCCGGAATCCCTTTATAGGGAATCACGAAGAATGTCGAACGGACACCATGCTCAATCTGAAGATATCTCTCGGCAAATCCCAGCCAAAAATCTTTGGCGAGCCCCAGGGAAACCAGGAAGGCAGTAAAAGCGGCAAACCAGTTGGTCAGCACATATCGCAGTTCGAGCTGCCCGGTGATGAATCGCTGGAGTGACCCGAGCGTTGCCCGATACAAGAAGCCGAAAAAAGTGTGGTCCCACTTATGCGCGCGCAGAGAAGGATGGTCAACGTCGTGCGTCAGGCTCACTATGAATCGGTAACCAGCGGGTACCGGGGGAATTTCCACAAGTTCCACACCGGCAGCAAGAATCACGGTCCTCAGGATATCGATGTGAAGCTCGAGCGCGGGCATTTCCGCTGTTTCAAGCGGCTGCCCCTCGGTCAGAAGCTTTTGGATTTCGGAAAATAGGTCATAGCCTATCCGCGCAAAGCTCGCTGTTTCTGTCTGCTGCAAGAATCCCGCGCATCCCTGCTTCGCTATTTTCCGAAAGCAGAACTTTGCCGCTCGACCGCAAACCTGATGGATCGACCGTGAAGCGGGAGTGGGCTGCCGCCAAATTGCACGACAGAGGCTTCGTTACAAGCTCTAACCACGACATTGCCCGGACTGCTCGTCCCGTTCCGTGGGTTGCGCCCCGTAGAGTACGGTCAGCCTTTCCGTGGCGGGCGCGGGAAGCGCGCCTCCCGCGCAAAGCAACACCTCGTATTGATGATGCTGCTCGTAGAACTCCCAGGGCGTCTTGAAAAGCTCGAAAAATTCGCTCGTAGCATCGCGCTGGGCCGGGTCAACTAGTACGCCGATCATCTACAACCTTGGTTGGCAACGACCGCGGGCTCTTCATGAACCCGAAGCCACTCCTCAAAAAGTACAAGGCTGAAGAGTACCTTATGATTGTCGCTGCGGCCCGCACTGTGGCCTTCAAATAGACCCCGCACCGCTTCCGGTTTCAGGTATTGATAAAGTCTGGAGTCCGGGTCCAAAAGCGAATCCGCCATCTTGTTGTCGATCGCGCCGCGGAACCAATCGTCTACGACGTTTACCGCGAAACCCCGCTTCGGCCGTTTTACGATAGATTCGGGCAAGAATGAACGGCACACCCGGCGATGCAGCCATTTGCGTGAACCGGCCCGCACTTTCAGACTCGCCGGGAGCCTTTCGACATATTCGACGATTTCCTTGTCCACAAACGGAACGCGCAACTCAAGTCCGTGCGCCATCGAAAGTTTGTCGGCGTACATGAGCAGCTCATCGGGCAATGTAGAACGCACCTCGAGGAACTGCAGCCCTCCCAGCTCGTCCGTTTCCGTCATCAGCGGTTCGAGATCCTGCCAACTTTTGAGGATGGCATCTCCTGCGTCGCTCGGCAAAAGACCATCCTGGAAGAGTCCTTCGACCTGCTCGCCCGGCAGCAACGACAGGACATACTGGTAACGCTTGAGCCGTTCCGGAATTGCTAGCGAATAGACTCCTCGCTTGAGTGTCTCGTTTCTTGGAAGTGCAGACACGGTCGATGAGATCGGCGCGCGAACCCACTTTGGAAGTCCGGCCCACATCGACCCGTAACGCACGCCGAGGTGTCTCCGGTAGCCACCAAAAAGTTCATCCGGACCTTGCCCGACAAGGGCGACCTTCACGTCTTGTCGCGCTCGCTGGCAAACGAAATACATGGGAACGATGGAAGAGGCAGCGATCGGCTCCTCAAGAGACTGCACGATCTTTGGCAGCGCTTCCTCAAATGTTGCTTTGGATATCGTAATTCCCGTGTGATTCGACTCCAGCAATCTAGCCGTTTCTGCAGCGTCGGCTAGTTCATCATCCGCAAAAGAAGAACCGTAGCCCACCGTATAGGTAGGCCAGTTCTTTCCATTCAGGTTCATCAAGGCGAGCAACAACCCGGAGTCAATTCCGCCGCTCAAGAGCAATCCCACCGGAACGTCGCTTATCAGCTGTCGCTTGATTGCGTTCTTATAAAGCCCGAGAAGTTCCTCCCTGGCTTCGTCGACGGTTTTCGGTGGCGAGAACGGCGTGGGCTTGAAGCGGTACCATCGCTGGACTTCACATCTTCCATTTTCGACAACGATTTTGGTCCCCGGAGCAAGTTTCTTTACGTCCTTGAAGATCGTATTGGGAGAAGGCGTAAACCGGTATCGCAGGAAGAGATTGAGTGAGTTAGTGTCAATGTCCGCTTTGCCGGGCATCGCCGCGCGAATCGGTCTGAGCTCGGAACCGAACCAGAGGCTCTCCTCGCTAATCCGGTAATAAATCAGCTTGATGCCGAACGGGTCGCGCGCCACCACCAGACGCTTTTTCTTAACATCCCAAATGGCCAGCCCGAACATCCCGTTCAGGCGGTTGAGCACCTCATCGCCCCACTGTTTGTAGCCATGAATGATCACTTCCGTGTCGGAATTCGTCCGGAAAACATGTCCGTGCGACTGCAGTTCCCGCTTCAATTCCGGAAAGTTATAGATTTCTCCGTTGAAAACGACCCAAACCGACTCATCCTGGTCGGACATCGGTTGGTGGCCGCCGGAAAGATCGATGATCGAGAGTCTCCGGAATCCAAATCCCAGCGGGCCGGCAATGAAATAGCCTTCATCATCCGGCCCACGGTGAATAATCGAGCGCGTCATCGCTTCGATGTCCGCACGCTTTACCGGAGAGTGATTGACAAAATTAAGTTGTCCGCAAATTCCGCACATGGAAGGCCTCTAGTTCGCGATTTCGGAGATTAGGGCGACCGGACTTTCCGATTGTTTTGCTTCGTTTGTCGTTTTTGCCAGCAAGAAGCTCAAGCTCCGGAATATCTGCGACTGTGCCCAACGGTGCATCGGCACATTGTCCCACCCAACGAGCAGCCTTCTCGCCCGGAACGATCCATCGTTTTTCTGCCAGCGTTCGAGCAAATCCAAAACGGTTGTGTTCAGAACTCGATCCAATTCTGGATTTCGCCCCAGAAGCAGCGTTGCAAGGTTAATGCACTCGGCGTAATCGTACAGTTCATTGCGATAGACCGTTAGCCGCGGCGGCTTGGAAAACGGCTTTGGCAGGCCGTCTGCGATCAAACAGATTTGCGACGTAATAATTCACACCCCGGTCAATCGCCGTCCGACAAGCCGCCGAATCGGTTATTTGTTCAATCTTCCCTAGCGCCTTTAGGACAAAGCAGGTGTGAAAGTGATCCACGAAATCGCGGACGTTGTCCGTCGAGTAGTACCAGGATCCATTCAAATTCTGAGACTGAATGACAAAGTTCAGGTTGCGCTGCGCGGCTCTCTCGTAACGTTCGTCCGAGAAATCGCGTGCGGCAAGCATCAGCAAGAACGAACGGTATGCATTCGCGTTGATGACCCCGCTTGAGTTGTCCGGCCCGGGACTGTAGCAGCACGTCGAGGCATCGGCTGACACTTCGTAGTCGTCGTAATCTTCGAGCGCATGTTGCGCAATCGAACGCATCACGTCGAGCAACTGCTGGTCGCCGTTTAATTGATAGACCTGCCGAAAAGCTTCGTAAACATAAGGGAGGGTGGTAATCATTGGAGTCCCCTCCCAGAGCGTTCCTCGCCGGGTCTCCCAATTGAATGGATAACCCCAGGCGTAATTTCGAAACTTCTTGCAGCGCGTTTCTTTGAGGACGTCCAGAAAATGCATCGCGCGCTTGAGATGAGTCTCGCTCTTGTCGCATATCCGCCAGATACGCAAAACCCATTGCATAGTGGGCATCCGCAATGGGAAAGCGCAATTGTTTAAAAAACAAAGCGCGCGCCGATGGCGCAAAGGCCTCGGAAAAAATCATCGGCGAGACGGCCAGAGTTCCAAGCAATGGCTTTTGATAGTAAAGAGCCTTTGCTTTTCTGCTAAGGTCGCTCGCAAAGTAGCTCTGGTGGTCGTGAGAGGTTTCGCCGAATCCATCCAGCCACCGGGTAAACTTGCCTACCGATCCCGCGACGCGCTTGATTGTAGATTCATTCATACGTTTCTTTTGTACCTTCACCAAAATGTCAGGAAGAAGTCTTAGTCAGAGATGAGGGCGAACTTGTCGATGGGCCGGAAAGTCAGGACCGATTTCAAGATCACTTTCAGTTTCCGCATTTGTTCGCGGCGGTGGAATTTCATCAGTTCTCTCGAAACAACACGCTTTTGCCTGCTTATCGCGGCCCAACCGTAACCGAGCCCCAGCGCCAAACCTTCAATAATGTAGGGAGGCTTTAACATCCGGAACAAAACCCGGAACAATTCCCAGACCGGACTGCCACCGAGATAGTAGTCCTTCTCTCCGTAGGAAAATGCCGCGGCAAAAGCGCTGCGTTCGGCGGTACCCAAATGCCGGTAGTGAAAGAAGTATTTTTCGCGGAACGATCGCGTTTTCCAGCCCTTCATGCGCGCAGTTGTAACCGCCAGCCAGTCGATGCCGCCAGCCTTGTTCGCGAAGTATCCCCCAATGTCAGCGAAGCATTGGCGCCGGAAGAGCTGGCATTGACCCGATACGTGCAACTGCCCTTCCAGACTGTCTGTCTCGGAATTGTATCCGCCTTCTTCCCGGAACACCGTCCCTGCAACTCCTAGCCGAGGGTCTTGGCCGAACTTCTTCAAAAGAAATTCGAAATGATCGGGATCGAAAGTAACGTCGGAATCGATGTTCCCAATCACCTCGTAGTTCAAATCTTTCACCCGCTCTTGGCCCGCGTTGAAAGCATGGACTTTCGCTGCAAAGTTGCGCTCTTTCCGGACTGGCAGATTGACGAGTTCGATCCAGGGATACTTCACAAGCAAGGGTTCAATCTTGCTCGCGGTCGTGTCCGTAGACCCGTCGTTTACGATCACCCACTTTAAGGGGAGGTAAGTTTGTCTGGCGACCGACTCGATTGTTTGCTGGATAAACGTTTCTTCATTTCGAGCCGGCGTAACCAGAACGTAGAGTGGAAGCGTTTGTGTTTCCTGCATTTCAGCCTCTTCTGTCAGATCTTGAATATTCTTTCACTTCACGGGCGCTGCCGCTTGGGGTGCGTAGACTTCTGAACGCTCTGTGCTCAGCATCTTGTCGTAGATCTCATCGGGCTCATTCACAACAACTTGACTGCCGCTTTTCATGAATCCAAACGGCACGCACAAAAGATTTTTTAGTCGCACTCTCAATTCGCGCCGTTTCTCGGGCGGAACAAAGAACAGCATGAATCCCCCGCCGCCCGCCCCGAGCAATTTCCCGCCGAGCGCGCCCGCGCCGATTCCCGCCGAATAAATCTCATCCAGACTGTTGTTGCTTATGTTCTGTGTCAGCGTCCGTTTGATCTGCCAGGACTCGTGCAGCAGGCGCCCGAATTCTTCGATCGGCCGGTTCGGGTTCGTCACAATGTCTTCAGCTTCATCCACCATTTGCCGCATCGATTCCAGCTCGCGAGTTTTTTGCGGAGTCTGTTTGATCTGTTCCTTGGCAATTTCAGAAGCGGTGCGAGAAAACCCCGTGAAAAAAAGCGCAAAGTGCTGCTGCAGTTCGGCCATTCTCGCAGAAGGAGCAATCACCTGTCGGACGTCGAACGACCCATCGCGATTGAATTCGATCCGATTGAATCCTCCGTAGGCCGCGCTCGTCTGGTCTTGGGAACCGACGGCCTCTTTGAGCACATTCTGCTCAACATGAATCGCATCCAAGGCAAGAGCATGCTTGTTGCGAGTCTGTTCTCTCATCGCATACAGGGCGAGTAGAAGCCCTACCGTAAACGCCGAGCTCGTGCCCAACCCGGTTCGCGCAGGAAGATCGGCAACGTGGTGAATCTCTACGCCTTCTTCGACGCCCATGAATTCAAGGCATCCACGCACGGCCGGATGTTCAATCGCCCCGTTTTTGTTGACGTTCTCGATCTTCGAATAAGAAACACGGCTGTGATACTCAAAAAACGGAGGCATGCGCCGGCAAGTGACATAGCAGCACTTGTCGATCGTGGTGGACAATACGGCTCCGCCGTGTTCCCGGAACCAAACCGGATAGTCCGTACCGCCGCCGAAAAACGAAATGCGTAGTGGTGTGCGCGTGATGATCATGACTTTGTTTTCCCTTTCACTGCCTTGCCAGGCGCAATACCTGCTGAACCACTCCGAGTAGCGAGCCCCCAACCAAATCTGCTTCGAGTCGTCCGGAAGCCGTCAAAACGCCCTGTTCGGGTTGCGGGCCGGCAGTGACTAACGCAGTCCTGCAGCCGGCGCTCTTCCCTGCCCGCATGTCGCTCGGCGAATCCCCGACCATCCAACTCTGTTTGAGGTTAAGTCCGTGCTCGCGTGTCGCCGTCAGCAACATCCCTGGCGCTGGCTTTCGGCAAGAACAACCAGAGTTTTTCTCATGAGGACAATAATAGACAGCGTCAAGGGCGGCACCCTGGCTTGCCAGGAGTTCGCTCAGCTTTCTGTGCAACTCCCCGAGTTCAGCTTCCCCAAGCAATCCCTTCGCTACACACCGCTGGTTCGTCACCACGAAAACTTTGAAATCCGCCTTCTTAAGCTGCTGTATCGCTTCGACTGCCCCGGGCAAGATTTCCATATCCTCCCAGCGGGTAATGTATTGCCCTTCTGGGGCTTTTCGGTTGATGACGCCGTCGCGATCCAAAAACACGGCTCTATTCGCCATTTGCGAGGCCGTGGTTTCTCTTCAATAGGGATTGCGCCCTGGCGTAATCAGCCGGAGTGCCGATGTCAATGAACAGGCCGCTCGCCAGAAAACCGCAAACGCTTTGACCAATCAGCTCTGGCAGGACATCTTTTTCAAGGCTTAATGTTCCCTCTGGCAATTTGCTCAAGACTTCACTTTCGAAAATGTAGATGCCACCGTTGATGAGGCCTGGCTCTTCAATCCCAAGCTTTTCGCGGAAACTAACCACCTTGCCGTCCTTATTCACTTCCACCGTTCCGTACCGCGCCGCATTCTGAACTTCTCTCAAGGCAATGGTTGCAGCAGCTCCGCTTTCTCGGTGAAGCCGAACAAACGACTTGAAATCGAGTTCCAGAAAAGAGTCGCCATTCAAAACAATGAACTCGGAGCAATTCTTCAGATGCTTTTCGGCCAGCTTGATTGCCCCGGCGGTTCCGAGCGGCTGCAGTTCTCTTGAATACTCGATCGCGATTCCTAATTGCGAGCCATCGCCAAACTCTTGTTCGATCTGCTCTGCAAAGTGCCCTGTGCACATCACCACTTGTTCGATGCCCTGGGATTTCAGCTCCAGCAAAAGCAGCTTGAGGAAGGGTGTATCGCCGATTGGCGCGAGCGCTTTCGGTTTTTCCGATATCACGCTCCTCAACCGTGTCCCCAAACCGCCGACCAGGAGCACGGCGGTGGGCATTTTCTCCCGCACCGCTGCCTTAGGGTCACTTGTTGTTTCCATGGCTTTTCGGGTTTCTCTATGCAGTCTGTCTTAACTTTCGACGCTGGCTTCCCAGTAGGCGAACATCGATTCCAGCGTTTGCTCGATCGTCTTTTCGGGTTTCCAGCCAGTGTCCTTCTGAATCTTCTTCGTACTTCCGAAAATGATCTTTTCATCCGAAGGGCGCATCAGTCTGGAAACCGGCTGAATCTGCACATGCAATCCCGAGATCCGAATCGCCGCTCGAAGCACTTCTTCGATCTTGTATGTCCGGTCCGCGCAAAGGTTGTAGGCTTCCCCGCGCTTTCCTTTCATCGCCGCGAGGAAAAAACCTCTGACTGTGTCGTGCACATCCAAAAAGGCACGGTGCGGTTTCAGATTGCCCACTTCGACGACGGGCTGCTGCAATCCCTTCTTGATTCGTACCAGCTGCCGCACAAAATCTGATGGCGCATCGTTCGTTTTGCCGGGTCCGGTGGTGTTGAAAAGACGAATGTTTACCGCCGGAATCTTGTAGTCCAGGTGGTACTGGCGCGCGAGCAGGTCCAGGCAAACTTTGCTGATTCCGTAGGGGTGGAGCGGCAAGAGCGCGTGGCCTTCCCGAACCGGCATGTCGGCAGGGGCCACGTGCCCATATTCCGCGCTCGAACAGGCAGAAACGATCACGGGCGGTTTCTTCATGTAGCGAACCGCTTCAAAGATATGCAGCGATCCCATGATATTCGATTCAAACGTCTCCACTGGATTGGCCCAGGAAACGGTCGGCAGACTCTGCGCACCCATGTGAAAGATGTGGCTGGGTTGATACTTGTGAATGATCTGCGTCATTCGCTGGCCATTGCGCAGGTCACCAAGCACCATATCCACGTTCGGCAGGCTGGGAACTTGAATCGTCCCTTTTGTCAGAAATGACCCAACTACTTTCCAGCCTTTCTTGCGAAGGAATTGGACAAGATTCGACCCAATGAAGCCTTCCGCTCCCGTTACTAGCGCTGTCTTGTTAGCTATCATTTGTTTGGTGTTGCTCGCTCGAGGTTTGGCCCGGGAGTCGCTTGCCCTTCTCTAGGAAATAAGGGCGCTCATGCGGCTGAGCAGCGTTTCTCTTTCCATCTCCCAAGTATGCTCTTTGTAAATCAGCTGCCCGCGCCGAGCGATTTCCAGAGCCTTGTCTGGACTGCCGGCCGCAAATTCGATTTGTTTTGCGAGATCGTTCGCATCGCCAGCTTCGAAAAATATCAGCGAGTCGGCAGCAAAATAATCTACGATGCCTGAGGTCGAGGGCGCAATCACTGCTTTACCCCGTGCGAGATACTCAAAGATTCGCGTTGGTGTGTTTATGTCCGTAAATGGATTTCGATGATTCGGGATCACCCCGATATCGCATTTGTCGATTTCGCTGTAGAGATGTTCCAGATTCTTGGGGCCAAAGTAGGTCACGCGGCTTTCAAGCCCCACCTGCCGAACCTTGTCCATCATGCGATCAAGGAATTCCGTCCGGCCTCCGAAGATGTGCAACCTCGCATTGGGCACAGTGTTCTGAATGCGCGCCAATGCATCAATTGCGACTTCCAGCCCGTTACGTTCAACCAAAGACCCGTGATACATGATTACAAACGGTTTCGCGCCTCTATCGCTTGAAGGGGCTTCGTCTACCGGCTTGTACGGGAAAATTTTCGTGTCCGGTGAATTCATCACAACCGCTATTTTTTCCGGTCCACAGCTGCGTTTCGAAAAGATGTGCTTGCAAGCCAGGTTTACCGTCACAACTAGATGCGCCCGGGCGATACTCCATTTTTCCAATCGCTTCAGTAACTTCACGTTGCCGCCGTCCGGGGAAGCGTTGAAAATCGTCGTCATCAACTCTGGCATCGGGTCATGAAGATCCAGCACCACTTTTGCGCCAAGCCATTTCGGGATGAGGGAACTGACCACCAGCACGTCGGGCATGTTGTGAACATGCACAAGGTGGTATCTCTTGCGCAGCGTCCGCAGCGCGAAAAGCGCCATACTGACAAAGATGAACGCCGAATACCTGAAAGCGTAGTTCCATTTGCCCCGTCGCATGTGCTTCAGAGGGATGCGCGTGACGGTGATGCCGGGCAAGCTCTCGCTTCTTGGCTGGCCGTCTCCTTCAAGGCAAATCAAATCAACACTTGCTCCCTCGCTGACCAGTGCATCTATCGCCCGTCTCGGCCTCGGATCAAACGGATAAGCCGAAAACGTAACCATAGCCACACGTTTCCCTGAGAACCGTGCCGCGGTTCCCGCATTTGCCTGTGGTTGAGCTACGACCTGGGTGTCCATCCTAGACGCAATCATAGTAGTTGAAGCGGACGGTAACTGATGAATATTTTGCGTAAAGGTGATGAAACTTACGCTGGCGGCTTTAGCGGCTGGAGCTGGAAACTGCCGCGGGCTGATTGCTGATATTCTTGACGGCTTCGCGTTCCACTTTCGCTTTGTTTGACGATTGAATCGCGCGAAGTATCTGAGAATCGTCAAACTTTCTCAGGATTTCGATATTGGGCATTACGCAGTGTCCGCCGATCACACCAGGGAAATACTTTGTCGACGGAAAGAACGCTATCTCATCGTAAAACGCAACAATCTCGTCGTAGGATGCGCCGGCCTGGTCGCAATAGCGCTCCAGTTCCTGAGCCCAGGCGATCATCAATCCGAAGTATGTCGTCTCCGTCAACTTCGCAAGCTCGCTCGCTTCAGGCGTCGTTAGCACTTTTGCCTTCATCCCGGCGCCCGAAAAATGCGCCGCCACATGTGCCCCCGAGGCCGGATCAAGACTCCCCACAAATTTCGTGTAGTGGCTCAACTCCTCGAGCATGCGGACATGTTTGCCTCGCACCGGACTATGCACAACCGGCGTTCCCGTGCGCTTTGCAACCTTCCGTGTGGTGCCGACAGCCACCGTGCTGTTGATGACCGTCACCGCCGGCTTGTACGTCTCGATATAGCGCGCCGCCTCGCCCACAAAGTCCTTGATCTCAAACGGAAAGCAGACGTGCAGGACGTCAACTTCGCCTACCGGTTCCACAGGGGGATTGATGTCGATTCCAATCACCTGGTAATGCTGTGAGAGCAATTGGAACAAGGGCTTGCCAACTTCTCCGAGCCCCACAACCAAGATGGACTTATTAGCACTCATCGTCTTTCTCCCTAAACTTCAATCCCGCGATCAACGAAACTCTGGTGGCAAAATCGGGCTTCGACGCCGCTAAATGGGCTACCGCCCTTAAGCCAATCCCAAGGCCTTTGTTTTCAGCACATTAGCCAAGTTCATGCACAAAAACAACTTAACCGGCGATCCGGCTGCCGTCACCTGAGTTTGTTCGCAATCCTTCTGCCAGAAGGGCGAGGAAATCCTGGCGGTTCAGAAATGAACAAAGTATAGGCTAAGTTTATGACAATAAGACAGTTAAGAAATAATCTTAGCAACATAGGGTCGAGCGACAAGCGCCGGAGAGCCCGCCCAGTGGAAAAAACGTACCACCATTTGACCCGCAGCTTCCCACAGGCGGAATGGCGCTTAAGCCTAATCAGCCGTTCTTTATCCTGCTGATTTAAATATACTTATATAAAATCTGCGCGTCGAACCCGCCCGTTGACTAGGCTTTGTGAAGCCCGAGCAGGCCCGAGGCATACAAGGTCCACCCCAGCTGGTCGAGTCGCGTCCCGCGGGGAAGCCTGTCTGTGCCTCCCAGAGCCGCTCCTTGGCCTCGTATCGGGCCATGGCTTACGGTGGCGGCATTCTGACTCCACGAGATCCCCTTCAAAATCGCTGGCTGAAAGCTTCGGTTACAGGCCTTCGATAGGGCTCCCAAGGCCAGAGGCGCTGTACCCTCCTGCTGCAAGGGAAAGACCGGGAATCGCTTAACAACGCGCGAGGTTCGCTTGTCATATCGAAACCACCACTCCCCATTTTCCCCTTGCGTTGCGCAGATGGCGTTCGCGCAACTTAGAGCCACTGCGAGCGGCTCCTCGACTTGATAGGCCCGTGCAAACATGCACAGCGCATAGATCGAGTACATCTGATCGTTAAACCGGCCGAACCGGCTGTAAAACAGTGATTTAACATTCCAGCAAAGACTGGACTGCCCAAAAATTCCGCTGCCGCCTTGGTTGTTCTGCAGCAGCCGATAGGCCAGCAGAGCCGCATCGCCGAGGTCAGGCATCCCGGATTTTCCGGCAATTCGAGCGTGCGAAACGCCGGCCAGGAATAGTGCAATCCCCGTCGTGTCTATCTCAGAAGCGCCTCCGCGCGTTCCAAAGCCGCGTGAAAGTCAAACTGGTTGAATAAATTCCCGAGTCTTTCCGGCGCGCACACTGCCGTAAACCACGCTAACAACCCCAGATCCCCTGCTCCGCGAACCCAATCGCTGTCTGCCAGAACAGATTCCTGCAACTTGAGGAACCGTGGAGCTTCATGGGTACCGGAGGAGCGAAACTTTTCTAGCCCCAGCAACCCAATCAAAATTTGTCGAGGCGGAATGCTCCCATCGGCGGCACTGCTTTGCCTTGAGCTGCCCCCGCACGGCAAATTTTCTTCCCGGCTTAGTGCCGCGTCGAGCAAAGCCAGAGCTCGCGCGTTCAACGCCCGAATCGTCTGTTCGGGAAGGGGCGTCGAGGTTTCTTTTATCCGCTCGCGTGCTGCTGAAATTTGTGAAAAGGAGAACATGAATAGGTTTTGCGAAAAGCCGGTGCTGTGGGAAAAAAAGTTGCCGGAGCGGGCGGGCTCCGGCAACTTGCTGCTAAAGATTCTTTTCTGTGGCTGAGGCGAACCGCGTGGAGAGGGCAAACAACGCTTTTCGCCGCAAATCGAGTGTTACTTCGTAACGGACGCCGTCGCGAACTGGGTCACCGCATCCGTCACCAGCTTGAGCTGGGCTTCGCTGAGGCCACCGAACATCGGTAGTGAAAGTATTTCCTTCGCCGCGGCCTCGGTTTCCGGATAGTCGCCTTCCGTCCAACCCATGGATGCATAGGCCTTCTGAAGGTGTATCGGAATCGGATAGTGAATACCCGTTCCAACGCCCGCTTCGGTGAGATGCTTCTGCAATTCGTCCCGCGATTCGGTTCTTACCACGTACAGGTGATATACCGATTTCGAGTACTTCATCTCCAGTGGCGCTCGCACAGCCGTGCCGAGCGGAGCGAGCATGGCGTCGTATTGCTTCGCAGCCGCGCGGCGTTGTTCGTTCCACTTCGTCAAGTGCCGGAGCTTGATGCGAAGAATGCCGGCCTGCAGGGAATCAAGCCTGCCGTTGTAGCCTTCGACATCGTGATAATACTTTTTGGCCTGGCCGTGGTCGCGCAACTGGGCCGATTTCCGGGCGATCGTTTCGTCGTTTGTTGTGATCGCTCCGGCTTCGCCGCACGCACCCAAGTTTTTGCCGGGATAAAAACTGAAAGCAGCGGCCTGTCCAACTGACCCCGCTTTTAGCCAGCGGTTCTGTTTCTTTGAAAAATATTCCGCTCCGTGCGCCTGGCACGCATCTTCCACAACGACCAGCTTGTACTTGTCCGCCAGTTCCATGATGGGATCCATGTCCGCCATCTGACCGTAGAGATGCACGGGCACTACTGCTGCAACCCGCTTCCCCAACTTCTTGTGCACGTAGCTCCCTGTTCTGGCGTCCAGAGCGCACTGCGTCTCCAAATAGTTGCGCAGCTTGTCCGGATCCATCGTGTACGAGCGGCGCTCGATATCCACGAACTCAATACGCGCGCCCGCCTGAGAAATCGCTTCTGTGGTCGCGATGAATGAATGGGGCACGGTGATCACGATGTCATTCACGCCGATGCCCGCGGCCATCAGCGCAAATCGGAGAGCGTCCGTTCCACTGTTCACGGCGACAGAATGTTTCGTGTCGCAATAGGCCGCGAACTCCTTTTCGAAACCCTCCACTTCAGGGCCTCCGATGAAGCCTGCAGTCTCAAAAACTCTTTTGCAGACGGCCAGGAGTTCATTTTCTAGCTCTCGGTGCATGGTCACGAGATCGACAAACGGAACTTTCGTTGTACTTGTCATCGCTTTTCCTCGGATGAATTGGGGATTGACCGCAAAACTTTCGCCGGATTTCCGGCCACAATCGTGTTGGGGGGCACATCTCGCGTAACCATACTTCCTGCCCCGACAATTGCGTTCTCGCCGATCGTTACATTGGCAAGAATCGTTGCGCCCGAACCAATCGACGCACCGCACTTCACTACTGTTTTCTCGACTTTCCAGTCCTGCTCTGTTTGCAGGCCCCCGCCGTCTGTGGTAGCCCGGGGGTAAGAATCGTTGATGAAAGTCACGCTATGCCCGATAAAGACGTTGTCTTCGATCGTGACGCCTTCGCATACAAACGTGTGACTCGATACTTTGCACCGCTTCCCTACGCTCGCGTTCTTTTGAATCTCGACAAACGCCCCGATCTTGGTTTCGTCGCCGATTTGGCAACCGTAGAGATTGATGAACTTTGAAAGCTTGACGCCTTGGCCCAGCTTGACGTCTGGCGCAATGGAACAGAATTCGTTCATAGACGAATCAACTCCCCTCTCTTACGGATCGAAGCTTCCGCCGCTTCGAGCATCCGCACGATTCGCAGGCCGGCGTGACCGTCGTTGAACGGAACTTTGTCGTTCAGCACGCAGTCCGCAAAATAGTCCAGCTCGACATGCAGCGCTTCCAGTTGCTCGATTTGCGGCGCCCACATGTCTCCACTTCGGTAGCTCACAAGCAGGTTGCGAATTCCTTCGCCGGAAGTAATCTGCACGCCCTTGTCATAAACACGCACTTTTTCGTCCGCCACCAAATCGTTCCACACCACCATCTTCTTTTGTCCGCCGATAAGCGTCGTGCGGATTTTTACGGGTGACAGCCAGTTGACGTTGATATGGGCGATGATGTTCTTCGGAAAATAAACCGTGAGATACGCCACATCTTCCACGCCATTCAGGTGCTTCTCGCCGGTTGCCACAATCGCTTCGGGTTCAGCCTTGATCAGGTGATCCATGATCGACAGATCGTGAGGAGCAAGGTCCCAGATAACACTGACGTCGTGCTGGAACAATCCCAGGTTCACGCGGAGTGAGTCGTAATAGTAGAGATCGCCCAGCGCTCCGCTTTCCGTCAGTTCCTTGATCTTTCTCACCGCTCCGGTGAACAGGAACGTGTGGTCGACCATGATCTTCAAGTTCTTGCGTGCCGCAAGCTCCACCAATTCTTCCGCTTGTGCGGAATTCGACGTGAACGGCTTCTCGATGAACACGTGTTTCCCGTTTTCGAGCGCCAGTTTCGCAAGCTCGTAGTGAGTCCAAACTGGCGTGATCACAGCCACAGCGTCCACGTCCGGCGAGCGCAAAACGTCCATCGGATCCGTCACCGCTTCGACGCCGGGATAGGTCTTTTGAACGCGGCTCAAAGCATTCGGATTTTTGTCGCAGACCATGACCGCCTGGCAGCTTTTCTGGCCGTGCAGATTTCGAACAATGTTCGGTCCCCAATAGCCGTAGCCGATTACGCCTACTCGCAACATATTCCCTCCACCGCTTCGTGGTTCGAGCGTCGCCACTTGCGTTTTTTGCTCATTTTTCCGCGTCGCTTCACTCACTAGAGAATTGCTCATACGCACCTCGAGACAGTTGGATTCTTTGTTGAAGTTCGTTGCTTTTATCTACTGCAGGTTGCTGGCCAGTCGGCAGCCCGGGTGAGCCGGAAAACTGCCACCGGCCAAGGCTAGGTGGTCAGCAAGCGCCAGAGCCTTTGAACACGGCAAATGGAGTTGCCAGAAGAATCTTGACGTCGAGCCAGAGGGACCAGCCTTGGCAGTAGCGCAGATCCATTCTCACCATTTCGTCGAAAGTTGTGCGGCTGCGGCCCATGACCTGCCACAGGCCAGTTACTCCGGGCTTTGCTTCCAAAACTCGCCGCTGGTGCCAGAGGTCATAAACTTTGAACTCATAAGGAACCGGCGGCCGCGGCCCAACCAAAGACATTTCTCCGGTCAAAACATTCCAAAACTGCGGTAGCTCGTCGAGGCTTGCACGGCGCAGGAAACGACCAACCGCTGTCACCCGCGGATCGTCTTTGATCTTGTAGATCACTTCCCTCGATTGGCTTTCGGTTTCTTCTTTCACCTTGCCGGAAATGAAATTTTGCACATACTCCTGATGAATCTTCGGATCGTTGTCCGTCACCATGGTACGAAACTTCAGACAATCGAAGTCCTTTCCGAACTGGCCGACTCGCCTCTGCCGGAAAATCACCGGGCCCTTCGAGCTGAGTTTTATGGCCGCGGCGATCGCGCCCATTACCGGCGCCAAGATCAATAGCAGTGCCAGGCTTCCGGCAAGATCAACCAACCGCTTCGCAAACATCGAAATCTTGTGACCGCCGGGGCGCTTCTGCTCTTCGGCATACAGTTTCTCGTCAACCGCCTGCTGCTCCCGCTTGCCCTTTTCTTTACTCTCGGGAAACACATGGAGAGTTACCACGATGTTGCTGGCTACGCTTCGATCCAGATTTTCTTTGAACGCTTTTTGAATCTTGTGTTCGAGTACGTCCGCCACGGGCAGATTTTCAATCTGATTCAATTCCGTGAAGATTACGCCCAAAACCTTTCCCTGCTCATACCATCCGATAATGTCGCTCTCCCGGACGGCCCCGGAAACCGCCCCTACTAGCTTGTCGGCAAATCCCGCTCCGCGCTTTTTCTCGTCCACCAAAGTTCCGTCGAGCAACATCAAGATAAACGTTTGGCCGGACCTTTGCGCTCTCCGGCGCTCCAGGGTCAGCAACGTCCGAAATGTCTCTACATTCAGTACGTCCCGGCGGCGAAGCGCAATGCGATGCAGGGAAAGATACTGCGAGCCCTTTACAGGGGGCGCACCGCGCCGTTCTGGAACCTCGAGATTGACCGAACCGTTTGGCATTCAACTCACCGTTGTCTTCCAGCTCCGGGGACGAGGCGGAGCTTCTTGCTCACTTCAAAACCGTTCTAACGCGCTTACTCCGCTTGCTCTAACTAACCGCATCCGGCATCAACTGCCTTGCGCCGATTCCCTGCAGTGCCGTTCCCTGCCTGGCTCCGATCGGACTGACTAGGTCGCGATCAATTTCTAGCGCAACGGAACGCCGCAACAAACTCACCGACAGCACGATGCGATTGTTGCCTTTGAAATTCAGCAGAATCCCTTCGACACCTTGCATAGAGGGAGCTTCGATTCTGACTCGCTGGCCTATCTCCAGATAAGGCCACGGTTCCATGGTGACTCCGGCCGACATCACCTGTTCTATTGCCGAGACTTCCGAATCTTCAATCGCGACCGGTACCTTGCCCCGCCCAACCACGGAAATCACCCCCGGGGTCACGAGTATGGGCAGGCGGTCATAGACATTGAACTGGCAAAAGACATAGCCGGGAAAGAGCGGAGCATGCGATTGGTTTTGCTTCGCGCTCCATCTCTTTTTTGTTGCGAATGTAGGAAGCAGGGTTTTGTAGCCCTTACCTTCCAGCAACACGGCCGTCGAGCCCTCCCAACGGGTCCGCACTTGGAGCGCATACCAACGATTTGAGGGGGAGCTGGGATTCATCGTGGGGCTGTCTCTTTCCTTTGCTGGTTGAACACCAAATCTGTCCGAGATTAGGCTACCGCCATTAACGCCATGTCGCTGCACTGTGGATATTCGCAATCTACCTGCCAGACTGACCATTATCCCCAGGACCCCGCTCAGAGTTTTGCTTCTTGTAATTTATTGATAATGCAGATGTTACTTGGATGCCTTTGACTGATCGTTCCGGAGGCTTCCCGGGTCTCACCGCTTTTGCCCTTCAGGGAAGAAAAGTCTTGCCTCATTTGACCAAGATGTTTCCTGAGTTGCTTCTTATTTGTGAGACCCCAAAGGGCCGTCAGAGGCCCAGCGCTAACCGGTTTATTTACAGTTTGTTACAAAAATGCGAAGCGAACCAGGATGCAGGATACTGTTTGGCCGCCATGTCAGCGAGAAAACCCTGCACAGCAAGCCCTTGTCGTGGGAATATGGCCTAAATGCAGCCTTCAACCGCCCGAGGCGCCCAATTCGCCCCTTTCCTGGGGTGGACGGTCATTTGCTGCTTGGCCTTGTCTAAGCCTGTTTCAGCAGCAGCGGGCTACGCGCTCCACAACGATAGCTCCTCGCACATCCTTCTGATTCCCTTCATCTTCGCGTTCTTGCTCTACGTTGAGCACCGATCGATAGAGCCGGGAAAGTTCGACTATGTCGCCGCTTCCTGTTTCGCGCTTCCCGCCGCGTTGCTAGCCGTTCTGGGGTTTAATCCGCCGGCGCAGCTCCGCTCCGGCAACGTCCCCCTGGCCATCTCCATCCTGGCGCTCGTCTTGTTCCTGATCGCCGGATTTGTGGCAATCTACGGCCGGCGCACTGCCGCTCGTCTATCCTTTTCGCTCTCTTTCCTGCTCTTTTTGGTCCCTGTCCCTGATCCGCTTTTGGGCCGCATTGTCTACTTCTTGCAGGTTGGATCGGCAGATATCGCGGAATGGATTTTTGATCTGACCGGAACTCCAGCTTTACGTCAGGGATTTGTCTTTCATCTTCCGACGGTGAACATTGAGGTCGCGCAGGAGTGCAGCGGTATCCGGTCTAGTTTGGCTTTGCTGATTCTCGCCTTGCTCGTCGCCCATTTCACACTTGCCAAGACCTGGAAGAAACTCTTTTTCGTAATCGCCGGCTTGGTCATTGTAGTCGTGAAAAACGGCATCCGGATCGCGACGCTCACCATTCTCGCCAATAACGTGAACCCGGATTTCCTTTACGGGCACCTTCACCGCGATGGTGGCGTAGTCTTTTTTCTGGTTGGCTTGGCCTTGCTCTGGCCGATCCATTGGCTGCTGCGAAGAGCCGACGAGAAGCTGGCTTCGAGCGCCCCGGCGACCTAGCTGAGCACTGGCTCGGTCCTAGAAGCTAGGCCTCTTCTGGCCGCGGATACGAGTGGTAGTAGCTCGCGTACGAGTCTGATTTCGAGGCGCGATTTAGCACCACGCCGATCAGTTTCTTCTCGTCAAATTTTTCCAGGGCATCCTGCGCGACTTCAAAATCGGTCTGTCCGGCCCGCACCACAAACAGGATCCCATCGCAAATATCCGCAAGCAAACTCGAATCGTGAACAGCAATCGTCGGCGGCGAATCCAGAATCACCCAATCGAACAAAGGGCTTAACCGGTTCAGCAAAGTCTCCATGGTCTTGCTGTGCAGAATTTCGCTCGGATTCAAAACGTGCTGCCCGGCGGAAATTAGACACAAATTTGCGGCATCCCCGGACTGAATGATTTGAAACTCATCGCACTCGCCAAGCAGGTAGTCGCTCAAGCCCGGCCCTGCCGCCGCCCCGAACGGAGTGTGCAAACGCGGGGCACGCAAATCGCCGTCGATCAACAAAACCCTGCGGTTTTCCTGGCGAATAATCGACTGTGCCAGGTTCGATGCGATGAAGGTTTTTCCTTCCGCAGGCAAGCTGCTCGTCACAAGAATCCGCTTAAGCGGCCGGGTAGCCGTGATCTGGTACAACCTCGACCTCAAGGTACGGAACCTCTCTGCGCCTCCGGGTTCGGCCGATTCATTTGCGAACACGCTGTGCCGCGGATCGATCTTGCCGAGTGTGTGCTTGCTCTTCTTGAGCAATATTTCATAGTCCGCTGGCACTGTTGTCTGCGTCGCACTCACCGCTTTTGCCGGGATGTTCTGCCTCGGCTCGGCCGTGGTTTCTCTAGTCAACTTTTCCCCGGCGATGTCCACCAGATCTTGCGTGCGTCCGCCTTGGTGCGCATCGCGCTCCAACGCTGCTTTCTTCAGGGCTTCGTGTATTCTGCTCATGTACTAGGTTTCTCGTTCCTTCGATTCTACTGTTCGTTTCGCACTTATCACCGCGATCGAGAACTGTTCACCTGCGCCAGTTTTGCGTCGAAGCTTTGCACCATCACCAGCACAGGCAGACGCAGGCAAACTTCAACGTCGCGCTCCGTGTACATCGCCTTGTCGCTCAAAGCCAGCAGATAAAGGATTCCGAGCGACAGGGCAAGCCCCGCCCCCAGCCCGCCCCCCGTAAAAACGCTCTTTTTCGGGAAAGAGGGACTGGCCGGAAGACTTGGCGCGTCGAGCACTTTGAAGTTTTCGCCCTCTTGCTCGTGTTCCATACTCGTTGCCATAGCCGAATTTTCGCGGCTCTTCAGCAACTCGTTGTAAATGTCCGAAGCGGTCTGGTAGCTGCGCGTCAGCTCTTTCAGTTGTTGCTCGATGAGCGGGCTGGCTTGCAGCAATCCTTGTTGAGCCCGGATCTGGTCCTGAATCTGCGCTTGCCTTTTGGTCAAATCCGCGACGTTTAGCTCATCCTGCCTAATCTTGATTTTCAGTTGTTGAACCGCCGGCGGCTCTCGCAGCGAAGCTTCGCTTCCCGATCCCGTTCTGACGGTCGCAGGCTGCGCCATGCGCTTTTTAAGATCCTCGATCTGCGATTTTGCCTTGATCACGTCGGGATGCTCAGGCGTATAACGCGCAAGCAGGCTTGAAAGCTGCGTCTCCAGCACGGCCAACTCTTGCTCCTGGGAATCCGGATTCTGTTGTCCTGCTTGCGCCGCCTTCCAGGTCGCTTCCTGCTGGCTGAGCAAGGTTTCGTTCAGCGCTTTGTCCTGCTGCACGCGCATCAAAGCCTGCGCTGTCGCATCCAACTGGCCATTCATTCCAGCCAGCAGCGTAAGGTTGGTCTGTTCACGCTCGGGTAAGGACGCCGGATGCTTGGTCTTGAATTCCGCCAGTTTGCGGTCTTGCTCGTCCAGTTTTGCTTTTGCCTCATTTACCTGCTGCGTCAGAAAATCCGTGGTTCTGTTCGACTTTGAAAAGCGAATGCTTGCGTTCTGCTCCATGAACATCGAGGTGATCTCTTGGCAAATGTGCTGCGCCACAAGCGGATCGTTGAAAGTAACGCTGACGTTGAATCCCGGTGGTTCGTGATTGGAAGATCCGGTAATCGGTTGAATTAATTCAACATCGATCGAAGTCTTCAGCTTTTCCACCAAGTCGTCCATGGGAAGCTTGGCACGATCCTGCGCATACAAATTAAACTTGTTGATGATCAATTCCAGGCGGGAACGACTGAGAATCTGGGCCTTCATCGAGGCCATTTGCTGATTCAGGTCATCCGTAATTACGGGCTTGATCACATCCTTCGGAACGGCCGGCTGTTCGATCAGAACCAAGGTCGAAGACGTGTATTTCTTCGGCAGCACCAGCGCCGCAGTCAGGCCCGCCGCGCCTACAACCAACGTCACTAGCGTCGGTATCCACCAATAGCGGCGCAAGATTCTTTTTACGTCCGCGAGTGAAATTTCCCCGTTCCTTACCATGATCTGTTGCCTCGCTGCCTCGGGCCTTTGGGCCTTAGTTAGGCACACGTACTGAAATGCCCCACACTTGATTCTGCACGAGCGCTACCACCCGGGCGATGTCCTTGCTGATGCAATTGAGACGAGCCGTCCCTGTAACTAACTGAATTTGCTATAGTTATAGAGTGTCGCGCAAATTGGGCTTGTGGCCGCTCTCCTTCCTGCACTCTTAACTCAAGGTACAGTGGAAAAAATATGTCCCAATTGTCCCACTAACTCCTCTACGCTACACCCTTAGCCGGGCCCCGCACCATGCGTTTTCTACAATTTGGAGAACTTTCATGCGCAAACTTTCGCAAGGTACACATCTTATTGCATTTATACACGAGAATGCGGCCCGCTGCAGGTTTTTGTTTCGAGGCCGCGAAATTGCTTCCTTATCTGCGTCATGAAACTCGTTAGGTCTAATTCTGTCCAGAGGGACAAACGGGGCCGAATCCACCCCCTCATCGCTGCTACCCTTTTTTTCTGCCTCTTCCTGCCGGGCTGCAACCGCGATCCTCAAAAATTCATGGACAAAGGCAATCAGAGCTTTGCACAAGGAAAGTATCCCGAAGCCCTGATCTTTTACGGCCGGGCTGCGCAGCTCAATCGAGCGCCTCGCAGAAGCCCACTACAAACTTGCTCAGACCCACCTCAAGATGAAAAGTTGGCCCGCGGCCTATGCCGAACTCCAGCGCACGGTCGAGCTCCAACCGGAAAACTGGCAGGCCCAAGTGGACTTGGGTCGCATGGAACTGCTGGGCGGAAAACCGCAAAATGCCAAGGATCGCTCAAAGCTCGTGCTGAAATCCAATCCCGCCAGCATTGAAGCCCAGCTCTTGTTGGCCGATTCCGAAGCCGCTCTCGGCAATCTCAAAGCCGCAATCGAGGAAGCCAACGCGGCCATTGCCATGGCCCCGGATCGCGCTTCATCCTTCCTCAACCTGGCTCAGCTTCAGACCCGCGACGGCGATCCGCAAAAGCGCTGAGGCCAATATGCTCAAGGCGCAAAGCCTGAATCCCAAATCGACCATTTCCTACATGCTTTTGGGTGCCTTCTATTTTCAGCAAAAACGAATTCCGGAAGCCGAAAAACAATTTCAGGCTGCCATCGCGGTTTCGCCAGACGACCCTGCTCCAAGAGCCGCCCTGGCGAGCCTCTACGCTTCTCAAAGCGAAACCGCAAAAGCCGAACAGGTTTTGACGGACGCGAAAAACCAACTCAGTTCTAATCCCACCGCTTATCGGCTTCTGGGCGATTCTTATATTTCGCGTGGTCAGATGGACAAGGCCCTGGCCGAATTCAGCTCCCTGTCAAATCAGTACCCGAACGACCTTTCCGTCCAAAAAACCTACATTCAACTCCTGATTCTCAAAAACAGATTGGGCGAAGCGGCTTCCCTGAATGAATCTCTTCTGACCAAAACACATCAGGATCCAGAAGCGATGGTTTTAAAGGGCCAGATTCAGCTTCTCCAGCACAAACCGGAAGAAGCGTTTCTAACGCTGCAAGCCGCGCTGAAAATTGCTCCCGACAATGCCATTGGCCACTACCAGCTGGGGCTCGCGTTCGCCGAAAAAGGCAATCCGCAGCAGGCAGAAAAGGAATGGCGCGAAGCTGTTCGTATTCGCCCGGCTTATCCGGAGGCCTGGCTCGCATTGGCCAGACGTGCTTCTCAAAAATCCGACTGGCGCGAATTGGAAGACTTGAGCCAGCAGCTCAAAAAGTATTCTCCCAAGAGCCCCGAGGGATACCTTTTTCACGCGACGGCGCGAATCAATCAGGGCGACCCTCTCGGCGCCGAAGCGGATTTGCTGAACCTCCAGCGCCTCGCGCCTACAAGCCCGATGTACTACGTCAAGATGGGAGACTTGCGGGTCGCCCAACGGAAGCTGGACGAAGCCGAGACATTTTTTCGTCAAGCGCTTCAGCGGGATTCGGCAAACATCGAAGCGATCATCGGAATGATTCGCGTTGATTTAAACAAGAACAAGATTGCCGACGCCACAAAACTGATTCAGGACCAGATCCTGAAGAATCCCGACAATGCTTCCCTCTATCTTGTTCAAGGGGAGCTTCAAATCCAGACCAAGCAATTTCAGAACGCGGAAACATCTCTGAATAGAGTGCTGGAACTCGAAAAAAACAATATAGCCGCGTTGTTGCGTTTGGCTCAGCTGAATGCGGCGAAAGGCCAGTTCGACAAGGCGATTTCGTTTTATCAAAATGCCGCCGAGCTTTCTCCTCACGATGCCCGGATTCTAGTCTCGCTCGGGGAAACCTATGAGCAAACTGGCAACTGGCAGCAGGCTCAGACTGTCTACCAAAAGGCCCTTGCCCTATCGCCGGAAAACCCCGTCGCTTCCAACAATCTCGCTTACCTGCTTCTGGAACACGGCGGCAGTCCCAGCGTCGCCCTCTCGCTTGCGCAAACTGCCCGCAAGGGCCTTTCGAACGTTCCCAATTCCGCCGACACTCTCGGCTGGGCTTATTACAACAACGGCGCTTACTCCGTCGCTGCGCCTCTGTTTGAAGAAGCGGTAAAGGCCATTCCGAACAACCAGACCTATCGCCTTCACTTGGGGCTGACCTATCAAAAGTTGAACGATCCTGTTCGTGCCAAAGCCGAATTTGAAAAAGTCATCGCCCTGAATCCAAGTTCTCCCGCCGCAGACCAGGCGCGGCGATTTCTCTAAATCATTTCCAAAAGACAATTTGCTGGCGAATCGCCAGTACTTCCCGAGGGCGATTCGCCAGCAAAGGTTGGAGGATCTGTTTTCTTAGTTGGGAATTGCCGCGGAGGCCTCGTTTGAAAAGGAGCTTTCGTTACCGCTCCCGTCAACTGCGGTCGTCACGTAGAAGTAGGTGGTACCGTTCTGAACACGCAGAGTCCGTGTAGCTCATGCTCGGCACAAGCGACCCGTTGACCTTGACGTAACCGCCGCCGCTCGTCGTGCTGCGGTACACGTTGAATCCCGAAATGGAGGATCCGCCCTCGTTCCAGGTCAAGCTGACAGTGTGCGCCACGGTTTGCACGCCCGTGCCGCTCAATGTGATCGTACCGGGCGAACCGGAGGCGTTGCTTGTCACCGTAATGCTTCCGTTTGCCGCTCCCGCCACACTCGGATCGAAAATCACGCCGAAGGTAAAGGTCTGGCTCGGATTCAGAGTCAGCGCGCCCGCTCCGTTCAGCGAGTAACCTGTCCCGTTTAGGCTGATTGCGGAAATCTGCACAGAAGAGTTGCCTGTGTTCGTAATCGTCTCGCTCAGAGTTGAAGGCGTCGAAGTGCTGACATTTCCAAACGCGAGGCTCGGAGCGCTGAATGACAGCGTCCTCGTCGCCGCCGCTCCCGTACCGCTCAGCGCCACTGCGGTCGGCGAAGTCGGCGCGTTGCTCACGATGTTTACCGTTCCCGTCAGGTTTCCGGCCGCCGCAGGCGCAAATACAGCGCTGAAGGTCACGCTGGATCCCGGCGCGACGGTGCTCGGCACAGACAGCCCATTCACCGAGTAACCCGTTGCGCTGATGCTGAGCTGCGAAATCGTCAGGGAAGCCGAGCCGGTGTTGGTCACCGTGAAACTCTTCGAGCTGTTCTGGCCGGCAACAACATTCCCAAAATTGAAGCTGGCCGGCGAAATCGAAATGGCTGGCTGGGCGCCGGTGCCGGTCACGGAAATCGTCAGGGGGGAACCGGTCGCATCGCTCGTCACTTTGATGGACCGGTCACATTTCCCGCCGCTGTCGGCGCAAAGGTTACAGACAAGGTCGCCGTAGCGGAGGGATTCAGCGTCGCCGGAACTGTGATTCCGCTCGCGGAAACGCCAGTGCCCGTCGCCGCAATGCTGGAAATGTTGCACGGCCGCGGTGCCGGAGTTGGTCAGAATGACCTGTTTCACCGAACTCGTTCCCGTGTTCACGTTTCCAAAGCTCAAGCTGCTTTGGTTCGATTGCAGGTTTCCGGTTGGTGTCGCACTGCCCGTGCCGCTGAGCGAAATCGTCAACGGAGACCCCGTCGCGTTGCTGGTCACACTCACAAAGCCGGTCACGGCCCCAGTCGAGGTTGGAGAAAATTTGACCGACAGAGTTGCCGTCGCCGACGCGTTCAAGGTCGCCGGCGTGGAAATGCCGCTGGCCGTAAAACCTGTTCCCGTAACCGTGACTGCCGAAATTTGAACAGCGGCTGTGCCCGTGTTTGTCAGTACAACCTGTTTGGTCAGATTGCTTCCGTTGGTTACGCTGCCAAACGCCAAGCTGTTTTGATTGGTCTGCAAGTTTCCCGCAGGCGCGACTGTGCCGTTCGCGCTCAGCGCCACCGTTAACTTGGGGCTCGTGGTGTCATTGCTGTTGATCGTCAGCGTTCCGGTGGCAGCGCCCGCCGTCGCGGCGGTGTAACCCACGATGATCGAAGCCGATTGGCCCGCGCTGATCGATTTCGGCGTGGTTATTCCCGTAAATCCAAACCCGGTTCCAGAGATCGATACCGAAGAGATTGTCAGAGCCGCGCTTCCGGTGTTGGAAACGGTCAAGGTTTGAGAACTCTGATTGTTTACCGTTACGTTCCCAAAGTTTATCGCACTGCTGCTCAGCGAAATCTGTGAAGTGCTCGAAACAGCGTTCGCCGATAGGTTTACCACCGCCGGCGTAGTGCTGGCATCGCTTTGTACGGTCAGAGTCCCGGTAACTGTTCCGCTCGCCGCCGGGGTAACGCTGACTGTAAATGTCCCGGATTGGCCCGCCGCCATCGCCATCGGCAGCGTCATTCCGCTCACCTTAAACTGCGAATTGGAGACAGCTAGCCTGCGTAACGTTCAGCGAAGCCGAGCCAGTGTTTGCAATCGTCACCGTTTGGCTGCTTTGCTTGCCGACTGAAATGCTGCCAAAGCTCACGGTCGTGGGATTCAGCTGAATTGCGCCCGTCGAGGGGTCTGGCGATTTTGAAGCGCTCACAACTCCCGCGCATCCTCCAACCACTGTCGCCGAAACTAGCGTCGCAACCAGGAGGAGAGCCTTCCAAGCTTCCGCCACCTTACTCGACAGGTGGCTTCTTGCGATCCCTGTTCTTGTCTCCCCCATGTTCATTCCCCTCGCCCTCCGGAATTCAGTACTACTAGCAAGTGCGAGCGTAAGGGGAGGAGGGGTACTGGGACTACTGGTGCGAGGGACAGATATGGGTCAGCTAGTCTTCCTGCCCGAGTGGCGCTCTTTTCACCTGCCCTTCCGTTTTGCGGCGTCTAGCGGTCTTGATGCCCGTGATTTGCGAATTTCAGGTAAGAAAAACGCACTTTTTAGCTTGTTTTTGGCCCATTTTCACGCTTTTGGCAAAGCCGGCAAGGGGCAGCGCAGATCTTGGGTCAGTCCCAAAGTACAGGTCCGTTTGCAAGCCATGGAGAAAGACTTTCCTTGGCCCGCCCTTGCGCGTTAGCTAGGGAAAGACTCTTTTCTGGGGTTTCGCGGGGGGGAGAAGCGGCTCAGCGATCAACCAGACGGCGTGTGAGGAAGGAGGGGGAGACTACTCGATGGGGCTCAGTTCTTTGCCCTGTTGCAACGCTGCTCTACGAGATACCAGCCCCGCGTCGCGTATCTTATAAATGAGTGCGCGATAACTGATCTTGAGAGCCTGCGCGGTTTTCCGGCGGTTCCATTGGTTGGCTCTCAACGATTCCAGGATGACCTTTTTTTCCATCTGCTGGATCATATCTTTGGCGATTCGCTTCAACGGAACAGGTTTCGCATCGCGCGCTTCTCCCTTGCCAACTCTATCCCGGTTGCCAGGAATTTCCTGGTGCACGGATGCTTCGGGCCCGAGCAGGACGTACCTGGCTATCCCGTTTGAAAGCTCTCGAATGTTCCCGGGCCACGGCAGGCTCTTCAGGTAGACAAGCATCTCTGGCGGAAAGGCGAAGGACTTTAGATCAAATTGCTTTTCAAACTGCTGCCGGAAGTACTCTGCAAGAAAAGGAATGTCTTCCTTGCGTTCCCTGAGCGGAGGCATCTTGAGGCGGAATACCTGAATTCGGTAGAGCAAGTCCTGGCGAAATCGACCCTCTCCCGTTTCCTTTTCCATATCCTTATTGGTTGCGCAAATCAGCCGACAATCCACTTTGCGTTCGCCCTGATCGCCGATCCTGGAAAATATCCCATCCTGGAGAAAGTGCAGAAGTTTGCTCTGCAGGTTCCAATCCAGATCCGCTATTTCGTCCAGAAATAGCGTCCCAAGGTGCGCCTTTTCGACCCTGCCCGGTTTTACGGAGTTGGCTCCAGTGAACGCACCCTTCTCATATCCGAAAAGTTCGCTTTCTAGAAGCGCAGACGGGATTGCTGCGCAATTGACCTTCACAAATTCGCCAGCGGCAAACTCGGATCTGGAGTGGATCCATCGCGCCAGGCCCTCTTTGCCCGTCCCGCCCTCTCCACAAAGCAACACGGGCACGTTCGTACGACAGATTTTCTCAGCCTTAGCGCGCACTTCGGCCATGGCTGGAGCGACCCCGAAAAGGGTATAGCCCGGCAGAACATTCATCTGCGCCTTTGCCGCCATTAACTGACTTGTCTGGGTTGAGGCCATAGCACTCTGGACAGTTTAGGAGTGCACATAACCGTCCAAACTCAGGAACAGTGAGAATCAGTCAAATCCGCCTTCGTCCCGATCAAAGCTATCAATTAAAAGGGGTTATTTAGAGTGAAGGTTCAATACTACTAGTACCGTAAATCTTGGCGTTTTCGCTCTGGGGGGAAAATTCAGGCACACTTCGGGGAAGGAATGTTCTTTTGCCCGTCTGAACTGGCAATGTTAAACGAGCAAAGCTCGCTGGTCCATTTTCATTTGCTCGAAGGATATGCCCGGAAACAAACATTTGCGACTCTAGGCTCTAGCCGCTTCCCCTCTAATAATGTCGTAACGCTCGATGACCGCGGCGACCCCCAGGCGGAGCTCACCATCTTCCCCGCGTTTTTCCACGCGCACGACTTTGCCAAGGGCACGCACAAAAACTTCGGTGCTGTGTGTAATCTCCGCCGGCAAGGTCAGGGTGATATCTAGCTCCGAGCCAGCCTCCAAATCCTGATCAATCACAAAGTAGAGGCCGCGCGTTGATATATCCCGCGTCTTTCCATTCTGGCTTCCATTGGGGCGTTCGGTGGGAATTCTTACAATCACTGGCAAGGACAAATCATACCGTCGGGCATTGCGTCGTTCCGACATCAAGCTCATCCTTCAACCTACCTGCGGCCGCAGACGGTCTGGCCGGCATTGTTTTATCATTGAGCTAACGTTATCTCAAGCCGAAAACACCAGCCACACGGGCTCCTGCCCGGGCGAGTACGTCCTACCCGGCCCGAGAGATACGGATTCTGCTCGTAGGGCAGCCGCAAAAGATACGAGCGCGAATCTGCGCGCAAAGCGCGGATTTCCGCTTTGGTGTGAGTGGAAAGAAATAGTTCAACCGGTCGAAGGATCTATTCGTTCCGGCCTGCTGCGACGGGCAAAGTCTCGGCCGCCGGCGCAGAAACCGATCGGCGGTTCCTCGGCGTGTCCAGGTTGAATTGCCGCATTTTGTAGAGCAGCGCCTTGTAACTGATGCCGAGCATTTTTGCTGCGTCTTTGCGGCACCAGCGCGTCTTTTCCAGCGCGTCGGCAATGGCTTCCATTTCAGCTTCGTCCTTCAATCCGCGCACCAGCGCCTTCAGCCCTTGTTCTCGCGGGACCGCTGCTTCTTCGCGCGGCGAAGTCCGCTGCCGTTGCCGAAGACATCTCCACCAATTCGCGCAAGCTGCCTTCGTCATCTTCCAGAATCACGTACCGCTTCACGAAGTTTTCCAGTTCGCGCAGGTTGCCCGGCCAGGGATAGTTTGCACGCCGCATCCAGCAGATGCTTCGAAGGGTCGATCGGCCGGCTTTCCGAATTTTTCGGCATACTTTGCCAGGAAATGCCGGAACAGCAGCGGAATTTCTGCTGTGCGTTCCCGCAGCGGCGGCACCATGAATGGACAGCACATTCAATCGGTAATAAAGATCTTCGCGAAAGCGCCCCGTCTTCATCGCTTCCTGAACATCCACGTTTGTCGCCGCAAGTACGCGCACATCCGTATCAATCAAGTTGCCGCCCGCCCAGCCGCGAATATTGATGATCCTGCAGGACGTGCAGGAGCTTTGCCTGCAGGTGCGTGCTCATCTCCGCGATTTCATCCAGGAAAATCGTTCCCTTGTTGGCCAGCTCGAATTTTCCGGGCTTTGCCCGCACTGCCCCGGTGAACGCGCCCTGTTCGAAGCCGAATAGCTCCGATTCCAATAGCTCGCCCGGCAAGCGCTGCGCAATTCACTTTGATGAACGGCTGTGTCTTGCGCGTTTCGAACGCAAGTGAATCATGCGCGCGACAACTTCTTTTCCGACTCCGCTCTCGCCGCAAATGAAGACCGGCACGTCCACCGGCGCGATCTGCAGCATTTGCTGCCGGATTCGCACCATTTGCGGGCTCGCGGCAAGAAAACTCAAATCCTCGGTCACTTGATCGCAATAGTCTCGCAGCGCCTGATTTTCCGTCGCCAACTGCTTTTTCTGCCGCGACTTCAGCATCGCCGCGTCCAATTCCGATTTTTCAAACGGCTTTGTCAGATAGTCGTGCGCCCCAATGCGAATCGCCTCCACCACGGTGCCGACTTCGTTGGAACACGAAAGCATGATCACGTTCAGGCTGCGGTCGATTTGCATCAACTCTTTCAACGTCTCCATGCCGCTCATCTCCGGCATGAGCACGTCCAGAATGATGAAGTCCGGTCGCTGCTCCTTTGCTGATCCTGCTCGATTGCATCCGGGCCGTTGCTCACCGCTTCCACGTCGAATCCGTCGACTTCCAGCAGCGTCTGCAAATATTTGCGGATGCTCGGCTCGTCATCCACCACCATAATTTTTTCTTTAACCGCCATCTGCTTCCTCTCAGTCTTCAATTCCGCTCCGTTTTCTCTCACTGCTCTATCGGCAGCAGAAAATGAAACGTGCTGCCCCGTTTCGCTTCACTCTCAACCCAAATCTTGCCGCGATGCGCCTGCACCAAGCCTCTTCGCGATCGCCAGCCCCAGTCCCATCCCGGATGTATTCCTGTCCACGCGCACAAAATCCTCAAAAATTTCCTGATGATGTTCTGGCGCGATTCCCGATCCCGAATCCGACACGCTGACTTCCACGCTGTTCGGCCTTGGCAAACGGAACCTCCGCCGTTCTTGCGTCGGCGCTACTTCGGCGACGCGCCGCTCCCAGAAGTGCGGCTTTGCCACCAGCGTCACCGTCCCGCCCGCGGGCGTATGCTTCAGCGAGTTGTCCAGCAAGATTCGCCGCGGCCTGCTGCACTTTCTGGTAGTCGAATCGGAAGCTCGGGATCGACGGATCGAGGTTCACATCCAAGCGCACACCCTTGCGCTGAAACGCCTCGGACCATCGTTTCGCCATCTCGTCCAGGCAATCTCGCAAATCGTTTTCGCGCAATTGCAAAACCAGCTTCCCGCTTTCCAGCGCCGAATAATTCAGGAACATCGAAACCAGCCGCACCAGCCGTTCGCAGCTCTCTTTCGATTCTTCCAGAATGTCTTTCTGCTTTTCCGTCAGCCGCCCGAGCGAGCCCGTCAGAAGCAGATCGTAATATCCCTTGATCACGGCCAGCGGCGTTTTCAATTCATGCGCGGCGGAGGCCAGAAAAACTGTTTTCTGCCGGTTCACTTCCTGCAACTTCAGATACGCAGCCAGCAAATTCCGGTAGGTAATCTCTCGCTCCTGCAGCAGCTCCTGTACCGTCAATTGTGTGGCGGCATCGGCGGCGCTTGGTTGCGCCAGCGGCTGAAACTGCAAAGCCACCCACTCTTGTTCCGGAATCCATTGCAGTGTCGCTAGAAACTTGTTGTTGCCGGAGACGATTTCAAGCTGCACTTCCGCTGATCCCGCTTCCAGTTTTTCCAGGAGTGCATCGGACTGGGTCTTCAACACGATCGGAGATCAGATTTACTTCGCGGTATTCCGGATGACCCAACGCCGCCAGATACTCCCTGCCCTTTAAATTCGCCAGAACAATCCTGCCGCCCCGCTCTGAGACGAGCAAACCCTGATCAACGCAATTCAGCAGCGTTTGCACAATGCTCAGCGGCAAAGACCTGCTGTTGCCCAACTCTGACACCACGTTGGCGCTCTGAATTCCCATCCGAATTCTTTATCCCCTCAAAGTGGCAAAACTTTTCCCATCGGAATGGTCATGCTCTCAGAGGCTCATAGGCGAGTCAATGGTAAATCCGTTCCACTTGCACATTTAGGGAAATGCGCTATCCATTTGTCTACCCTGGGGATGGAAATCCTTTGCACTCCCCGGTTGCGTGGAAGCTAATCGACTGAATAAAATGTACTTAACAGGGAGAGCTGTCCGGCAACTCTGGCCCTACAGGTGCATCAAACCGTACTAGTTCCGTAGTACCAAAGGTCCAATTGTGGCAATTCAGATTGCGAAGACCAAGCCGACTGTGGATAAGACTGTGCAGCGCCGATTTCCGAGAATCCGCCTCCAGGTACCCATCTTCTTGAGGGGCCAGGACGCTTCCGGAGTGGAGTTTGTTGAACTCACAAAAACGCTTAATATCAGCGCTTCTGGGGCATGTATTGCTTCCAACCACCTGCTGCGAACCGAACAAGTCGTCCATTTGACTATCCCGACCCCTGCGGCTTCCTCTTCAGGCTTGGTTCCGAACGAAACTCCCCCGATCACCGCAAAGGTCCTCCGGCAGCAGGCAGCCGGAGAACTCCGCTTGTTTGGAGTCGAATTTCTCAAGACCTTGGAATAGACGGAGAACTTTTTTCCCGCACAGGTACTGGGGAGGAAGTTTAGACTCCAAAGTCTTCCCTACGCCGCTCTTTCGCTTGACACAACGGCACCTTTTTCAATACTTTACGGCAATACAAGAACCCGTTTTCTGCTTGGTTGCAACGGCGCGCTTGCCGCTTTGGTACTCCGTTTGCTCCCATGATGCTATTGAACTAGTTCGGCTTTCTCCCCAACCCCCGCGGGGATAGGCGCGAGGTTAAGCCCATATCAAATTTGCCCAGCCCCGGCACGCCAGTCGAGTTCCGTCTGTCCACTGCGGCCAGCTTTCTCGAAGTGATCGTCGAGACGCTGCAGCCGCTGGACAATTCTGCGCGCGCTCAATTTCTCCGCGGTTTCTTTCGTGCCCTCACCCTACTTGATCTTTCTGAAGAAAAATCCGTTCAGCTTTGGGACGAAATTCTTTCTCGCAAACAATCCCTTTCCGCAAATCTCGGTCAACCCGTTTCCTTGCAAACCGCTCTCGTCGACGTCTTCACATCTTCCGATCTGTTTCGCTTTCCAGTCATCATCGAACGCGACGACCTCAAAAAGCTAGAAGTCAGCGCGGTTACCGATCCGCTCACAGGCCTTTCCAATCGTCGCCTCTTTCAAGAAGCGTTCGAAAAAGAGTTGAACCGCGCCAGACGCTATTCCCATCCCCTCAGCCTCGTCTCTTTGGATTTGCATCGCTTCAAAGAAGTCAACGACCAGCTTGGTCATCCACGCGGCGATGACGTTCTTCGTGCGGTTGCTTCCACGCTCAGAAAATCTTTCCGTACCTCTGACGCGGCCTTCCGCATCGGCGGCGATGAATTCGCCTTGCTCCTTCCTCAGACCGATGCCGCGCAGGCCTTAGCCCTCAGCAAACGCATTAGCGTCGTCTTTACCGATGTCCTTCGCCCGCTGAATATTTCCGTTCCGGTCAGCCTCGATCACGGCGTCGCGACTTTCCCCATGGACGCCGACCGCACCGAAGAGCTCATTCAAATCGCAGACGCAAGGCTTTACCGTTTAAAACACGCCAACCATCTCCAACAAGCTGCGCCCGCAACAGAAGCCGCCTTCTCAGGCACGGCCATCGCTTCGCCGCCCGAAGTCGTCCTGAGTGCGCCCCAGCCAATTTCGGCTCCTAAGCCGCCAGAACCCGAAGCAAAGGCGGCAGCACCGGTCGAGTTCGCGCCGTCGGCTTCGTCGGTCATAGAAAGCACTCTCGCCGCGGCTGTTTCCGCTTCCACGCTGAAAGTCCACACCTTGACGCCATCAGCCGGAGTTGGGCAATCTCAGCCAAATTACACCGTCCAACGCAAAGCCGAGAGAGTCTCCATGACCGGAACCAACGCTTACGCTGTTCTCGGAGAAGCTTCCTCTCGGCGCGCAAGGGTGCTCGACTTGGGCTTTGGCGGCGTGGCCCTTGAGCTTGATTTAAAACAGGATCTCCCCGAAAATTTTCTCGCGGTCCTTCATGTGCCCATTCTTCCGCCCGTGCGCGTTAATCTTCGGCCAGTCTGGTCTCGGGCCACAACTGAAGGCAGCCTGCGTGTCGGCTGCTGCTTCATCTCTTAACCCCTGGTTTTAAGCGCCTTTTCTCGTTCTCTCTCCTTTCAAACAACACTCTTTCTGCGGCCCGCTTCTTCTTCCTCTCCCGCCTGATAACTGGTACAGGTTAACGTGCCTGTACCAAACCTGTACCTGATCCAAATTGTTTCTACACTTCCTACCCAATTATCTTTGTAGCTATGAAGAGGGGTCACCTACAGCTCTCTCAATGCCTGAAAACCGTGCGCTTGCGCCGCGGCGCGTTTCTCGGTCTTCTCATAGCCTCGCTCGCGGCTTTCCCTCTTTCTGGTTGCGCGGGAATCGCCGACAAAAGACCTCTCCGCGCGGGGCAAGCTCCCATCCAGGGGTTCAGCCTCAACTCGCTGTCACGCCAAGCGCGATTACATTTCAAAATGTCGTCGTGGGTCAAAAAAATACGCAAACGATTCAAGTTTCCAACAAAGGAAACGCCGAGCTCAATATTTCTGCGATCTCTTTGACAGGCACCGGTTTCTCGCTTGGCTCAGTAACAGCGCCGCTTCAGCTTGCGCCCAGCGCCAGCAAGAATTTCACGGTCAGCTTTGCGCCAGCAACCGTAACTACTTCCGCCAAAGCAACCATCACGATCGCGAGCAACGATGTCAAATTCCGCTTTCACAGTACCTGTCAACGGCACTTCCGTTAAATCAATCTTGTCCTGGGAGTTAAGCCCCGCCAGCATTGCTTTTCCTAGTATCACCGTGCAAGGGACCAATTCCCAGAACGTTACCGTCACCAACACGGGAAACTCGCCTGTTACCATCGGTTCCACGGCGATTACTGGCGCTGCTTTCTCGGTCTCTGGCCTGCACCCCGGTACGACCCTTTCCGAAGGCCAACAGGTAACCTTTCAGGTTAACTTCCACCCGCTCGCCACCGGGAAAATTACAGGCTCGCTGAAACTCACGAGCTCGACCGGGGCCGCTCTCAACATGAATATCTCCGGCACGGCCACCGCCGCCTCCACTGTCGCCTCCACGCCGCACACGGTTATGCTCTCTTGGAGCCCCAGCGGCAGCATCGGCAATATCGTCGGCTATCGCATCTATCGGGGAACGAGTTCTGGCGGTCCCTACTCAGGCCTAAATTCCTCTCCCGACTCTTCCACCTCTTACGTCGATTCTTCCGTTGTCTCGGGCGGCAAATACTTCTATGTCGCTACTGCTGTGGACTCTGCAGGCAACGAAAGCGCTTACTCCAACGAAGCTTCCGCGACGATTCCGAATCCCTGATGCTCGGCTGCCCCCAAATCCCGCTTGTCTGCCCGGGTTTGGCGAACCCGGCGCAATTCCTGTATGATTGAGGTTTGCCTCGCGACCTAGCGACGCGGCTGTAGTTCCCTACTCCGGGATGCCGCGCAGACCGGCCGCAATCAGAATGGAGAATCATGAAGCCTGGAATTCACCCCGACTATCACGCAGTAACCGTGCATTGTGCTTGCGGTCATACGTTTCCGACCCGCTCCACCATCAAAGGTGAGATGCTGCGAGTCGAAATCTGCTCCAATTGCCACCCGTTCTTCACCGGCAAGCAGAAGCTGCTGGACACCGCGGGCCGCGTCGAGCGCTTCACCAAGAAATACGCCGAAGCCGCCGCGAAAACTGCCGCCGCGAAAAAATAAGCCGTTCACAAATCGCTTCCCCGAGGGGCGCGCTGTTGCGCCCCTTTTTCTTTTTCCGTTGCGCCTGGCGCGTTCTCGTGTGCCCTCTCCTCGCTCTGTGTTAAATTCTTCCTCGTGGCCACACAATCGCGAATGTTCGAAGGCGCGCCCCCGGTTGAATCCGTGGACTCCGCGCCGCCTCGCGTCACGCTTCGCAATTCCTTCGCTCATCCCTTCGACTCCGCCATCGCCGCCGCACGCACCTGCTACGCCGCCCGCCTCATCAGGCCGGAAGAAATCACCGACAAGCAGCGCCTCAACATCGGCGCCGCCACTTTCTACAGCGGCCATCACACCGTCTTCCAGCACGCCACATTCGAATTCGGCCTGGAAAACGTCAGCCGCCAGTTCGTCTGGTCTTTTCTCCACGCGCATCCTTTCTACAATTCCGAGCAGCAAAGCCAGCGCTACGTCCGCATGGATCGCGTCCAGGCCTACGTCCCGCCCGTGGACCTCTACTTCAACGAATCCGCGAAGGAAATCTTCGAACAAGCCGTCTCGCGCGCCTGGAATTACTATCGCGAACTCTCCGCTCTTCTTGTCGGCGACACCCGCGAAATTCTCGCCGACATCTGGCACGTCGGCCCCAATGTCCAATCCCAAGCGCATCCAAAAAATCGAGCGCTCGGCAGAAAAACGCGCCATCGAAATCGCGCGCTACGTTCTTCCCGTCGCCGCTCTCACCACGATGGTCCACACCATTTCCGGCATCGTGCTGCATCGTCTGTGGCGCATGGCCGCAGCCTCTGACACGCCCAGCGAAGCCCGCGCCGTCATCGGCGACATGGTCGCCCAGGTCAGAGAACATCGACCCGCAATTTTTCGATCGTTTTGGAACAGAACCTCTCGAAGAACTTCCGGAACTGAAAGACGCTTCGCAAATCTCCTTTGCCGGCGAAGCCTTCGCGCGCGAATTCGACGCCAAACTCGACGGAAAAACTTCCAAACTCATCGACTATTCCCCCAACGCCGCCCGCGTCATGGCCGTCTCCTACCGCGCCGTCCTCGGCCTCACCGAATCTCAATGCCCCGATGCCGAAGCCATCGACCGCCTGCTCAATCCCGCGCAAAATCTCTATCGCCTCGAAACGCTCAACGTTGGCGTCCACGCGCCCCATGATGCGCGCGCTCCAGCACGCCAATTACACTTTCGCCAAAAAAATCAGCCACACCGCGGATTCACAGGACCAGCGCCACCGCATGGTCCCCGGCTCGCGCCCGCTTCTCACTCTCGCCGACACGCGCGAGCCCGACTTCATCACACCGCAGCTGCTCAGAGAAAATCCGCGCGCAAGCGAAGTCTATGAGCGCGCCATGCACGACGCCTGGTCCGCCAAAAACGCACTTCTCGATCGCGGCGTCTGCCCCGAAATCGCGCTCTATCTTCTGCCCAACGCAAAATCCATTCGCCTCGTCGAAACCGGCTCGCTCCTCCATCTCCTCCACAAATGGACCATGCGCACCTGCTTCAACGCCCAGGAAGAAATCTACCCCGCTTCCATGGACGAAGTCGCCCAACTCCGCCGCATCCATCCGGAACTCGTCCAAATACATCGGCCCTCCCTGCCACATCCGCGCCGGCATCACCACGCCCATCTGCACCGAAGGCTCCCACTTCTGCGGCGTCAAAGTCTGGCTCGATTTCCCCAACGTCATCCGCCGCATCTGAATTCCGTTGCTTTCATCGTTCCGTTCCCGCAAAATCCCGCCACCTTCTTCCATGCCCAATTCGGAAAATTCTGCCAAGCACGGACTCGGCCCACTGCTTTTTCCCGTCATCCTTCTCCACGTCGCCATTCTCATCAACTACATCGACCGCACCAATCTCTCCATCGCCGGACCCACCATCCGGGCAGAACTCAAGCTCTCGCCCGCCCAACTCGGTATGCTCTTCTCGGCTTTCTTTTACACGTACTCCGTTTGTCTTTTTTTCATTGGCTGGTTCGCCGATCGCTTCAATGTGAATTATGTCCTCGGCATCGGTTTTCTCATTTGGTCCGCCGCGACTGCGGCCACAGGCGTCGTCAGAGGCTTCGCACTTTTATTCGCCATGCGCCTTCTTCTCGGTGTCGGAGAGTCCGTCGCTTTCCCTTCTTTCTCAAAGGTTCTTTCAAATTACGTTCCCGAACACGCGCGCGGCATGGCCAACGGCATCATCATCGCAGGCATGCGCACCGGTCCCGCCATTGGCATGCTCGGGGTCGGCCTTGCCATGGTCAAATACGGCTGGCGCTCCGTGTTCATGGGCATTGGCCTGCTAAGTCTTCTCTGGCTTCCGCTCTGGTTTTTCTTCATGCCCCGCGGTCCGGGCCTGGCTCGCAAAGCGTTACCACAATCCGCTCAACCCTCGACGCTCGAAATCTTCGCCGAGCGCTCCTTTTGGGGCGTCACGCTCGGCCACTTCGCTGCCAATTACTACATCTACTTCATGCTCACCTGGCTCCCCATCTATCTCGTACAGGAGCGCCATCTTTCGCTCGGGCAGATGCCAAAAATCGGTGCGCTCTATTACCTTTGCGATGGATTGTTCACCATTCTGTGCGGGTGGGCCAGTGATCGCTTCATTCGCTCCGGAAAATCCGTAACTCTGGTCCGTAAATCTGCCATGGTCTTCGGCTATTCAGTCCTCATCGTCGCGCTCGTCGGCTCGCTCCTTGCAAGCCAGCGCACCTACCTCCCATGGCTGTTGCTCCTCGGCGTCGGTTCCGGCATCGGGGGCATGGGAATCTTCGCGTTTTGCCAGACACTCGCCGGCCCGCGAGCCACCGGCCGCTGGGCTGGCCTGCAAAACGGTTTTGCAAACTTCGCCGGCATCATCTGTCCGGCTGTTACTGGCGTCCTCGTCGGAAAAACCGGCGGCTTCGCCTGGCCACTCGCCCTCGTCGCCATCGTCGCCGTCTTCGGCATAGTTTCTTGGACTTTCATCGTCGGTCCCGTCCAGGAAGTCGCCTGGAAGAGCTCGCATCCCACCTGAAACCGCGTTATCCTTTCCCTCGAGTCTAGTCAGTAAGGGGATTTGACGATGCGCCCCGCCACGCGGTCCGTCTCTGCGATGCTTCTTGCCCTGCTTCTCGCTGCTCCGTCAATCGCATTCCAGTTTCCATTGTCTGACTCCGCCGCTCGCGCCGCCTACTTTTTGGGCCAGCGCATCGGCTCGGAAGTTCATTTGAGCCTGCCCGCCGGAGTCTTTGCTTCCGACTCCGCAGCCGCAAAAGTCTTCGCCGCCGACGGGCACGCCGTCCGCGCAGAGTTCAACTTGGCGACACTTCGCTAATTTCAAAAGGCCCATGCCCCAGCTCAGAAAGATTGCTCTCATCCTTCTCCTTCCATTTCTTCTCTTGCCGGAGTGCCTCGCCTTCGAACTCCCGCTCACCGATCATTCCATCCGCGAAGCATATTTCCTCGGCCAGCATCACGATGCTTCCACCGAATCCGCATTGAAGCCGTACCTCCACAAGCTTTCGCCTCCTGAAAAAGGGCCCTACATTTCGGATATCCGCATCCTCACTCCGTACTCGCAGGTCATTGAAGCTTCCCACGCCCACGGCGGCGGTTACAGCGCACAACAGGCCGCCGCCGATTACCACGCCCATCCTGACGAAATTGTCGTTCGCTTTCAGATTCGTTTCACACCCACCTATAGCTACATCAAGTCGAATCGCAATCGCGGCGCAAACGCTCCCGCCGGAGCAATCACAGTCCGCTCGGAAGATTTCTGGCAGTCTTTCAAAGCAGGCCTGTCGCAAAACGATCACTCGGTCGAGCCGCTATCTCGCGAAGGCGAGCCCATCTTTATCGCGGACACCGAAGGTGGCAGCGTTCTGGACGGCGCCTACATTTGGCTCATTTTCGACGCAAACGAAGTCGCTTCCGACATGGTCACGGCGGAAATCTTCACGCCCGACGGCCAGCGCGTCACCTCTGATTTCGATCTCGCAACGCTGCGCTGAAGGTCAGTTGGATCACTCGGGCAACTTGGTTAAGGCCACCGTCTTTCCGATTTCCGCGGATTTTCGCGCGGCGTCCAGAATCTGCACGACGACCACGTTTGTCACGAGCGAGGAAGGATCTCCGTCGGGCTTAATTTCTCCGCGCAAAACTCCGGCCAGATAATCCAGAGAATTTGATTCCGCTACCGGAGCAGATGGAGCCGTCACCATCGTTTCCGCTTTTTCTCCTGCATAACGGACACGCAAACGATCCGCACCAACGGTAATCGCATAGCCTGTCTCGCCGTACACTTCCATATCCTTTCGCGAGAATGGCCAGTTCCAGGACGGCATGAGCACTGCTTGCGCTTTCGGATAACGCAGAATCACCGTCGCTTCGTCATCCACTCTTGGATAGATTTCCGGTTTTTCCGTCTGGGTCACTGCATTCACGCTCAGGGGCGCTTGCCCGTGCATCAGCACCGTTGCCAGATCCGCCCCATAACATCCAAAATCGAACAGCGCGCCGGCTCCATTTTTCTCCGGGTCGGTCAGCCACTCGAGGAATTCCGGCTCCACTCCGATCTCTTTTGGCCCTTCGTGGCCATCGTGAACAACAATTCTTCGCACCTGCTCCCAATTTCCCCTTTGCGGCCTCTTCATAGACTTCGCGATTGCTTGCATACCAGGTGGTTTCGTAGTTCACCAGCACCTGCACGTGATACTTCCTCGCCGCTTCGCGAATGGCTAGCGCATCTTCGAGCGTCGTAGAAAGCGGTTTCTCCACCATAGAGTTCACGCCGTGTTTCGCCGCCGCTTCGATGATTTGCCTGTGATCAGAAATCGCGGTGTATACGAGCACGGCGTCGGGATGCTGCTCATTCAGCATTTTTTCCAAGTCCGTGTAAAACAGTTTCGTTTCCAGATGGAATTTCGCTTCGTACTGGTGCGCTATGTCGGCCCGTGGTTCCACAATCGCCACCAATTTCGCGCTTTTGCTTTGCGCAAGTGCGCGCAAAAACCCACCCGCATGGCCATGCACCAATCCCACCATCGCCACGCGAATCGGCGACTTCTCCTGCGCAGAAACTCCAGCGCCAGAGCAAATCAGCGCAATGCAAAAAACGGCCGGTCCTTTGAGCGACTTCGTTTTCATGGGTTACCTCCGCCAGATCGCCCAAATCTTAATCCAACTTGCGGCGCCCCATGTAAAATCTCCGCATGACCAAAACCTGGAAAACAAAACTCATCCATCCCGACGCCCACGCCCCGCAGGGCTTTTCTTCTCTCGCGCCGGCGACGCATCGCGGCTCGACAGTGCTGTTTCCCAATGCGGCCGCGGTGCAAGACACCTGGGACCAGCACGCGGTCGGCTACACCTACGGCCTTTACGGCACACCGACGACGCTGGAACTTGCGGCACGGATTTGCGAACTCGAAAACGGCTATCGCACCTTCATCACTCCCGGCGGCCAGGCGGCAATCTCTCTGATTAATTTTGCGTTCCTCAAAAACGGCGACCACATTCTGGTTCCAGAGAGCATTTACTATCCGAATCGCAAATTTTCCCTGGAGGTTCTCGAGCGCTTCGGTATTGAAGTGAGTTTTTACTTGCCGACGATTGGTGCGGAAATCAGTTCGCTCTTCAGAAAAAACACGCGACTTGTCTGGTGCGAAAGTCCGGGCTCGATTTCGATGGAGATACAGGACGTTCCGGCGATCGCCGCCGCCGCGCACAAGGTTCGCGCACTCACCGTGCTGGACAATACCTGGTCGGCGGGAGTTTATTTCGATGCTTTCGCGCACGGCGTCGATGTCACCATGCAAGCCCTTACGAAATACGTAGGCGGGCACAGCGACTTTCTGCTTGGGTCGATCACTGTTCGCGAACAAGCCGCGTATCAGAAAATAGGCCTGACTCATCAGCTGCTTGGCTGCGCCGCTTCCCCCGACGATTGCACTCTCGCTCTTCGCGGCCTGAAAACGCTCGCCGTGCGCCTTGCGGCAATTGAAAAATCGGCGCTCACACTTGCGCAATGGCTTTCCGCGCGACCGGAAATCGAACTCGTTCTGCATCCGGCGCTGCCCTCCTGCCCGGGGCACGAATTTTTCAGGCGCGACTTTACCGGGTCGACGGGAGTGTTCTCGATTGTTTTCCGGTTGAACTTCACTAAAGAGCAGGTCCAGGCATTCGTGAACAATCTTGAGCTTTTCAAGATTGGTTATAGCTGGGCCGGCGTGACCAGCCTTGCCGTGGCTTATGATTTTGGTTCGCGGCCCGGCCGGCCGGGCTATGGAGCCCGCATTGTGCGGCTGAACATCGGTCTGGAAGATACAGCCGACCTGCAAGCCGACCTGGAACAATCGCTGGCGAGGATGAAATGACACCCGGGGATTGCTGCAAGTGTGCGCAAACCGTGGGGGGAAAAGCGGTTTGATTAGAAGCGCTCGACTCTTGTGAGGCCCTGGGGGCCCGTTACGACTTCCAATGGAGCGTGACGGGGCCGTCCAGGGGGTGCGGTTTGGTCTGGCCCGTGCGGCGCTGTTCGAGCAGGCTGGATTTGAGGGCGAAATACCATTTGGCGGGGCGGTCCGCGTCGTCAATGAGCATCAGGCGGGGATTGTGCTTTAACCCTTCAGACTGCTGAATCATCGTTTCCTGATCTTGCCGCAAGAATTTCTTCGCAAAGCTGCGGAACACGAAGACGGGAAGGGGGACGTTCCAGGCGGCAATGAAATCGATCCGGCAGAGATCGCGCCGCACGGGCGTTATCGTGGTTAAACTGGAAAACCAGAGCTTGCCCGACTGAATTATTTCGGTGCGCATGTTCGGCAACACAAAATCGATGGTGGTCGTGACCGGAGCGCCCGTCATTTTCTTCAGGAGTTGGTATGGCGCGCTGTTTGTGCTTGGTGAGTGGGGACTCATGCGAAAGCCGTCGGGAATCGGCTCGAACTTTTTTTGTTTTTCGTGAATGCTGCGGCGGCTGCGCCAAAACCAGGACTGATGCACAAAGGGGCCGTGGGCCGGGTCCATCAGGCCGATGATTCCGTGATCCACATGCGACGGCAGATCGCAGAAAAGATGCGTTTTCTTGAACCGCTTGCCAAATTTCGCGAGCTCCGGTACGGCGGGAAGCTTTTCCGCCAGGACTGCGCCCGGCGTGGACATGTAAACCCAGAGATAGCCGTCGCGCTCCTGGCAGGGATAGTGGCCGGCGAAAATCCGGTCTACTTTTAGCTTGTCCTGGCTGGTGAGGCTGGGAATCTCCACGCACTGGCCGCTGCAACCGTCAAAGCGCCAGCCGTGATAACTGCACTCGACGGCCTTGCCGTCAAAGTGTCCGTAGGAGAGCGGGATGCCGCGGTGAGGACAAGAATCGCGCAAGGCGAAGGCGCGACCATCGCTTGTTCGGCCCAGCACGAGCGGAATTTCAAGGAGCATCGCCGTAACAAGCTTCTTTCTGCGGATCTGTTCGCTCCGCAGCGCGGGATACCAGAAATCCCACAGGAACCCGGCTTCGCGTCGATGAGCTTGCTTGTTGCTGCGCCTCGGCTTCCGGGAAACTCGTCATTTTCGCCGCTTCGCTCATTGTTTGTGCATCGTAGTACACCGCGTGCCGCCCCAGCAACCGCGCTTGTCGCCACAATTGCCCGCCGCGTCGTTTGGCGTTATTCTATCAGGGCAATGTTCGCCGCATTTTATTAGCGCTCCCGCCTCAAGCCTGCGACCGCAGGTCTACCCCGCTTCTCTAGTCGCCGTCCAATACTCACTGCTCCGCGCCAAAGCGAGGCCGGATTCTCGAAGAAAGGATTTCAGAAATGGCCGTTCTCTCATTCACGGAAAAACTGGACCAACTCGACGCCCGCTACGAGGAGATGACGCAGCAGCTTTCCTCGGCGGAAGTCGTGAACGATTCCGCGCGCCTGCAGAAGCTCGCCAAGCAGCACTCCGAACTCGAGGAAATCGTCAGCAAGCACCGCGAGTTCAAGCAAATTGAAAAAGATCTCGCCGGCGCGCACGAAATGGTCGTCGAATCCGAAGACGCCGAAATGCGCCAGATGGCCCAGGAAGAAGAAAAGCAGCTCATCGAGCGCAAGAACAACGTCGAACGCGAACTGAAACTGCTCCTGCTGCCGAAAGATCCCAACGACGAAAAGAGCGTCATCGTGGAAATTCGCGCCGGAACCGGCGGCGACGAAGCCGCACTTTTCGCGGGCGAACTCTTCCGCATGTACGCCCGCTACGCGGAAACTCAGAGCTGGAAAGTGGAAATTCTGGAGAGTTCTCCGTCTTCACTCGGCGGCATGAAAGAAATCGTCGCCGCAATTCAAGGCGACAAAGTCTATTCAAAATTGAAATACGAAAGCGGCGTGCACCGCGTACAGCGCGTGCCGGCGACGGAAACGCAGGGGCGCATTCACACTAGCGCGGCGACAGTTGCCGTTCTTCCCGAAGCCGACGAAATCGACATCAAAATCGAAGCCAAGGATTTGCGCGTGGACACGTTCTGTTCGTCCGGCCCGGGCGGGCAGTCTGTGAATACCACGTACTCGGCGGTGCGCATCACGCACTTGCCATCCGGCCTGGTAGTTTCGCAGCAGGACGAAAAATCTCAAATCAAAAATCGCGCCAAAGCCATGCGCGTTCTTCGCGCGCGCCTCTACGAACTGGAACTCGAAAAACAGCAAGCGGCCTTGGGCGCCGAACGCCGCGGCCAAATCAAAACCGGCGACCGCAGCGAAAAAATTCGCACGTACAATTTCCCGCAGAATCGCGTCACCGATCACCGCATCGGCTTGACGCTGCACCAGCTCACCGACGTAATGGAAGGCAAATTGGCCCCGATGGTGGACGGCCTCACTTCTCACTACGAATCCGAGCGCCTGAACCAGGAATTGTCCGCGGGCTAAACAGTCGCCTCTTCCTTCATGGACTTCCGCACCGCACTCAAACATGGCATCACGCAACTTCGCGCCGCGCAGGTTGGCTCCGACACGCTTGCGGCGGAGTTGTTGCTGCTGCACGCGACAAAACGCGAACGGACTTATCTTTATTCGCACCCCGAGGCTGAACTCACGGCTGAAGAGGCGAGCGCGTATCGAGTCTCTGTTAAACCGGCGCATTGCCGGCGTTCCGGTGCAACATCTCGCGGGCAAACAGGAGTTTTGGGGGCTGGCGTTCGAAGTCACTCCCGACGTTCTGATTCCGCGGCCGGAGACCGAGCATCTGATCGAAGTCGCGCTGGACCGGCTGGCGCTGCGCGAACTGCATGCGGGACGGCCGAACAAGAATGATGGGGCCAGGTTGCTGATCGCAGACGTGGGCACAGGTTCCGGCTGCATTGCAGTTGCCCTCGCAAAAGAGCTGCCGCTGGCCAAGTATTGTCGGCATCGATATTTCGCCCGCCGCGCTTGCGATAGCGCAAACGGAATGCGGAAAGACATTCATTTTCGGATCGCATCCAATTCTCAGAATCCGACTTGTTCTCGGGTTTTTCCGATTCGTCGCTTCTTTTTGATTTGATTGTTTCAGAATCCGCCATACATCGGGCGGCGCGAAGCCGCTTGGCTGGCGCGAGAAGTGCGCGATCACGAGCCGGAACTTGCGCTGTACGGTGGCGAAGAGGGCTACGAGTTTTACGCGGAGCTGATCGCGCAATCGGCCGAACGCCTCAAGCCGGGCGGCTTGGTGGTGCTTGAGCTCGGTCACAATTCCCTGGCTGCGGTCAACCGCTGCTGGACCCTCCGCTCTGGAAAAACGTGGGTGTGACCAACGATCTTGCCGGAATCCCCCGCGTCATCGCCGCGGAACGCGCCTTCCGTTGTCGACAAGCCGCGCGAAGCGTAGGCTAACTTCATGCCGGACCTTGCTCGATTTCGAGCCCTCCACGCTGAAGCAGAAGATCTTGCGAAGCCATTGGTCGCCAGCATTCTCCACGTGGACATGGACGCCTTCTTCGTATCCGTGGAACTTCTCGATCGCCCCGATCTGCGCGGCAAGCCCGTCGTCGTGGGCGGGCGTCCGGATCAGCGCGGGGTAGTTTCCGCTGCGAGTTACGAAGCGCGGAAATTCGGGATTCATTCGGCGATGCCGTTGCGCACGGCCGGAAGACTCTGCCCCCACGCGGTTTTTCTCGATGGGCATCACGCAAAGTACGGCGAATGGAGCGACCGCGTGGCTTCGATCCTCGCGCGGTTCTCTCCCGTCGTGGAAATGGTTTCGATTGACGAGGCTTATCTCGATCTCGCCGGTACGGAACGCTTGCACGGGCCGCCGCTGGCCGCTACGGACAAGTTGCTGCGCACGATTACTCGCGAGACCGGGCTTCCCTGCTCGGGCGGCCTTGCTGCCACGCGCCTCACGGCAAAAGTGGCGAGCGATCAAGGCAAGCCGCGTGGACTCGTGTGGGTCGCTCCGGGGCAGGAAGCGCGATTTCTTGCGCCGCTGCCTGTGCGAAAGATTCCCGGCATCGGCGAAGTCACCGAACGCGCTTTGCGCGCGCTCGGTATCGAAACCGTCGCGCAGCTGGCTGAAATCAAGCCGGACAAACTCGAAAATATTTTCGGCCAGTGGGGGACGGCACTTTACCGCAAGGCGCGCGGCGGCGATTCCTACGAATTTGTTCTCGACGCCGAGCCGAAATCCATTTCGCACAATCATACGTTCGGCGAAGACACCGGCGATCTTCCGACGCTGCACTCTTTGCTAAGCCATCTTTCGCAAAAGACGTGCAAGCGGCTGCGCGAAGCGGGCCTGGCCGCGCGGACTCTTACGCTGACGATTCGATACGCGGGATTCGATACTTACACTCGTTCGCGAACGATGCCTGAGCCGGTGCATCTCGATGCGGACATTCAGCGGGTGTTTTTCTCGCTTTTCGAGGAACATCGCAACAAGAAACGCAAGATTCGATTGCTTGGCACGGCGCTCAGCAATCTGACGCATGGCGGCGAACAATTCAACCTGCTGGATGCGAGACGGCGCGAGAAACTCGAAAAGCTGACGCGGGCCGCGGACGATCTTCGCAACCGTTTCGGCTTCGGCAAAATCCAGTTTGGCGGATCGCTTAGGCGCGAAGAGTAACTGCCGCTTTGGCGCGTATTTCCATAGGGCTGTTCTATACTCCTAGAATGTCTTCGCGTGAATCATCTTCTGACCCCGCGCCTTCGCAGAAAGCGCCAACCGGAAACCAATCTCTGGGGCCGTTTGAGTGAAGGCCGCCGTGTGGATGAACTCTGGTCCCAATTCACCGCCGACGCGCGGTCGAGCTATGGGTTTTACCGAAAAGACGTGGACTGGGACGAAATCCACAAGCTGCCGAAGTGGCATCGCCCGCTGCACATTGCCCGCGCCATGTTTACTGCGATGCTGTACAAGTTGAGCGCCGCGCGGCGGGTGCTGCTGATCATTGCGCTCGTAATGCTGGTGTCTTCAGGGTTCAAGTTTGAATTTTCCGACAAATCCGCGCTTGAAATTAACTTTCAACTGTTCTCCGCGTTGATTTTCCTGTTCCTGCTTTCTCTGGAACTCGCCGACAAGGTCACTATGAAGCGCGACCTGGAAATCGCGCGCGAAATCCAGTCGTGGCTTGTGCCTTCGGTTCCGCCGGACGTTGCGAATGCGGACGTGGCGTTCGCGACGCGGCCGCAAAATTCCGTGGCGGGTGATTATTACGACGCGTTTTATCCTCTGGGGAATTCCGCGACCGGCGGAAAATTATTTCTAGTCATCGCAGACGTTGCGGGAAAGAGCATTCCGGCGGCGCTGTTGATGGCGACGTTTCAAGCGAGTTTGCGCACGATCACGGGCGAGGGAGTTTCGCTCGAGGTGCTCGTCACGCGCCTCAATCGCTATGCCAGCGCGCACAGCCTCGACGGCCGCCGCTTCACCACCGCTCTTCTTGCGGAATACGACCCTGGCACTGGAAATCTTGCATACATCAACGCCGGCCACAACAATCCCATCCTTTGCCGGAGGGACGGCAGCATCGAGCGGCTGGTGACCGGGGGCGTTCCGCTGGGCATCGATTCCACTTCCAAATTCGAAATCGGCTCGGTGGAGCTGGCTTCGGGCGATTTGCTGCTGCTGTTCACCGACGGCATGGTGGACGCCTTCAATCACACGGGCGAGGAGTTTGGTGATCCGCGGCTTGTTTCGTGCGTGCAATCGCTGCAAGGCCAAAACGCGCAGCAATCGATGCAATTCCTCATGCGTCAGGTGGATGCGTTTGTAGGCGCGACGAGGCAATTCGACGATATCACCTGCCTTGTCCTCCGTTGCCGGTAATCACAAAAATCAAAATTCGCGCTTCGGAGCGAGCCCCCCAGTGCATAATCAGCCTGTGAACGCGCGCGAACTGGCCGATTCCGTTTGTGAGCAACTGATCCGCAACGGCTTCCAGGCCCTGCTTGCCGGGGGCTGCGTGCGCGATCTTTTGCTTGGGCGCGAGCCGGCCGATTACGACGTGACCACAAACGCCACTCCGGATGAGGTCGTGGCGCTGTTCCCGGAAAGTGTCGCGGTGGGCGCGAAATTTGGCGTGGTGCTGATTCCGCGGGACGGCTGCAAGGTCGAAGTCGCGACGTTTCGTTCCGACATTGGCTATTCCGACGGGCGTCATCCTGACGCGGTCGTGTATGCAAAATCCCCGGAAGAAGACGTTCAGCGCCGCGACTTCACAATCAATGGCTTGCTGATGCGGCATGACACCAGCGAAGTGCTCGACTTCGTGAACGGCCGCGCGGATCTCGAACGCGGGCATCATCCGCGCGATTGGCAATGCGGACCGGCGATTTGCGGAAGACAAGCTGCGCTTGCTGCGGGGTGTGCGGTTTGCGGCGCGATTCGGATTTGAAATTGAAGCGGAAACGTTCGGCGCGATTCGTAAGCACGTTTTGGACATCGATCAGCTTTCGGCAGAGCGCGTTCGCGATGAGTTGACGAAAATGCTGACGGAGGGCGCCGCGGGAAACGCCTTTCGTTTGCTTGACCAGACCTGGTTGCTGCACAAAGGTGTTGCCGGAAATCGCGGCGATGAAAGGCGTCGCAGCAGCCGCCGCAATATCATCCGGAAGGCGACGTTTGGGTGCATACGCTGCATGATGCTCGATGGAGTCCCGGCCGGGGCTTCTCCGACGCTGGCCTGGGGCGTGCTGTTGCACGATGTGGGGAAACCGCCGACGTTTCGTTCCGCCGCGGAGACCGGAGACCGGATCCGGTTCGACGGGCACGTGGAAGTGGGCATGAAGATGGGCGAGGAGATTTGCCGCCGGCTGAAAATGTCGAACGATGAGACGGAGCAGATCGTTGCGCTCATTGCGAACCACATGAAGTTCAAGGATGCGACTCAAATGAGGACGGCCACGCTGAAGCGATTTGTCCGGCTACCCAAATTTGAGCAGCACATGGCCCTGCACCAACTGGACTGCCTCTCCAGCCACCGACATCTGGACGCTTATGAGTATGTGCAGCAGTTCCTGGCGCAGACGCCGCCCGAACAAGTTCGGCCGCCGCGGCTTGTAACAGGAGATGACCTGGTCCATCTTGGCTATTTGCCGGGGCCCAAGTTTTCCGAAATTCTTCGTTCTATTGAGGACGCCCAGCTGGAAGGGACGGTGAATACGAAAGAAGAAGCGCTCAGGCTGGTGGAAAAGGCGTATGCTGGCGCGAGAAATGGCTGAAGGCGCGTAGCGATTTTCCGATGGAGCCATGGAGATGAGTTTCGAAGCGGAAGCAGGAGTCGAGCTTCCCTAAAGTATTGAAAAATAAGATTTTACGCTAATGGATTTTGGCGCTAATACTAGAAAGTGTTAGGATGTGAGCGTAAGTAGCTAAGATTTTGTGCAAAGAAGATGCGATAGCTGTGTACCTTTCCAGGCTGCCTCGCATCTAAACGCTCTGACGGCCCAAGAATTCTTTGCTTTGGGCCTGACAGAGGACCTCCATGGCTGAAAAACGTATTGCAGTGCCGGATACTTTGCCGATTCTTCCCGTGCGGGATACTGTGCTCTTCCCGGGGGCGATTCTTCCGCTGACCGTGGGGCGCGAGAGCTCGTTGGCCCTCGTCAGCTCCCTTGTGGATGAAGAAAAGTTTCTCGGCGTGGTCGCGCAGCTCGATCCGCGAATTGAGGATCCGGCCGCAGCGGACCTGCATAAGGTTGGAACATTTGCAAAAGTCCACAAAACCGTAAAGATGCCGAACGGCAATGTGGTCATCTTTCTGGAAGGCATTCAGCGGATCCAGGTCGTTGATCTGATTGGCCTGCGCCCGTTCCTGCAAGCGCAAGTCGAGGCGCTGCCCGACGTGCAAGGCGAACAGGACAACGAGCTTGAAGCGCTGCAGCGCAACGCGCAGGACCTGTTCCGCGACGTGGTGAGCCGTTCGCCGCAGCTTTCCGACGATCTGCAGACGGCCGCGTCGAACATTGACGACGCCGGGCCGCTTGGCGGATTTCATCGCCGGCAATTTGCCGTCGCTTTCCACGCTTGCTCGGCAGGAGCTGCTGGAAACTGCCGAACGTGCGCAAGCGCCTGGAAACGCTGATTCGCGAACTTTCCAAGGAGCTGGAAGTTCTGGAACTGCGCTCCAAGATTCACGAGCAGGTTCAGGAACAGGTCAGCCAGAACCAGCGCGAATATCTGCTGCGCGAGCAGATGAAGGCGATTCAAAAGGAACTGGGCGAATCCGACGACTCGGCGCAGGAAATCGACGAGCTGCGCAAAAAAGTCGAAGAAGCGCAGATGACCGCGGAAGCCAAGAAAGAGTGCGACCGCGAGCTGAAGCGGCTGGCGAAGATGACGCCGGCTTCGGCCGAGTACATGGTCTCGCGCACGTACCTGGAATGGATGACTTCGCTGCCCTGGAGCAAATCCTCGGGCTCAGCGGAAATCGACATTGCCAAGGCGCAAGACATTCTGAACGAGGATCACTACGACCTGGAAAAGGTGAAGGAGCGCATTCTCGATTATCTGGCGGTGAAAAAACTGCAGCCGGGAATGAAGGGGCCGATCCTGTGCTTCGTCGGGCCTCCAGGCGTGGGCAAGACTTCGCTCGGCAAATCCATTGCCCGCGCGCTGGGACGCAAATTCGTGCGCATCGCGCTGGGCGGCATGCACGATGAAGCGGAAATCCGCGGCCATCGCCGCACCTACATCGGCGCGTTGCCCGGACAGATCATCCAGGGAATCAAGCGCGCCGAAACCAACGACCCGGTCTTGATGCTGGACGAAGTGGACAAGCTCGGCCGCGACTTCCGCGGCGATCCGTCGGCGGCGCTGATGGAAGTGCTCGATCCGGAGCAGAACGCGACGTTCCGCGATCACTATCTGGATGTGCCGTTCGATCTGTCGAAGGTGCATGTTCATCGCCACGGCCAACTGGATGGATCCGATTCCCGAACCGCTGCGCGACCGCATGGAGATCATCGAACTGGCCGGCTACACGGGAGAAGAGAAGCTCCACATCGCGCACAAATACCTGATTCCCAAGCAGGCCACGGAACACGGCCTGAAGGTCGGCGAGCAGATCGAATTCACCGACGACGGCTTGCGGGAGATCATTCACAGCTTCACGCGCGAAGCCGGCGTCCGCAATCTGGAACGCGAAATCGCCACCATCACGCGCAAACAGGCGCGGCGCATCGCCGAAGGCAAGACGGACAAGATGGTCGTCACGCCGGAAATCGTTCGCGAATTTCTGGGCGTGCCGAAGTTCCGCACCGAACGCGAAGTCGACGAGCGCGTCAAGCAGCCCGGCGTCTCCGTCGGGCTTGTCTGGACGCCCGTCGGCGGCGACATCGTCTTCATCGAAGCCAGCCGCATGCGCGGCGGCAAGCAGTTCACCATGACCGGACATCTGGGCGAAGTCATGCAGGAATCCATGACCGCGGCGCTTGACCTGGGTTCGCGCGAATGCCGAACGCTACGGAATCGATCCGGACTTCTTCCGCAAGCAGGACATCCACATCCACGTGCCTTCAGGCGCGGTGCCAAAAGGACGGCCCGTCGGCCGGCGCGGCGATGGTGACGGCGCTGGTCAGCTTGCTCACCGGGCGCCCGGTCAAAAACCGCCTGGCGATGACCGGCGAAATGACGCTCTCCGGCGTGGTGCTGCCGGTCGGCGGCATCAAGGAAAAAGTGCTCGGCGCAAAGCGCGCCGGCGTAAAGGAAGTCCTCCTTCCGGCGGACAACGAACCGAATGCAAAAGCGGATCTTCCCCAGGAACTGCTCGGCGACTTGAAAATCACCTACGTCCACACGCTCGATGAAGTGCTGGAGCACGCTCTTGAAAAAGAGAGCGTTGCTCCCCCGATCGTTCCGCAGGCCGCGCCGAAGCAAAAGCGCGCGGAACCTCCGCGCGCGATTCACTAGGTTTGCAGCGCACGGTTTCATTCTCGAAGGGCCGGACAAGGCGGACTGTCAGGCAAGTCCGGCTCTTTCTTTTTTGTTCGCTCTCCGCCGGGGCACAAAAAGCCCGCAGCAAGCGATCCGCAGCGTCTCGCACTGGGCTAAGCTGGATTCATGCAGCGAAAAGTCTTCTGGCTCTCCTGGACCGCTCTCGGCCTTCTCGCCGATTTCACGCTCCCGTTCTGGTGGGCCGCTGGCCGCAACCATTCCCGCCGGTCTGGCCGCCTGGTGGATCGCCTACCGCTCCGATTGGTTTTAGCCCCCTCCCCCTTGAGCACCAAGCAGCACTGACGCCGCGCCGAAATTGCGGATATACTTCCGGCCACCTTCTTCGATAAGCGAATTCTTGCGGAGGAACGATGCGTAAACTCCTGGGCCTCGCGCTGTTTCTGTGCGTATTTTGCAGTTCGCCGCTCGCCGCACAGACCGCACAAACTCCGCAATCATCTGCCCCGGTTCCCGCCCTAGACAAAGCACCAACCCAGTCGCCTGCAAAAAAGTTCACGGGCTATTCGCTCTCGCCGGAACTCTACAAAAAAGCCAAAAGGCTCGCGGCCATCCGCTTCGCTTTTCGAATCTTCAGTTTTCTTTTTTCCCTGTTTGCGCTCTGGCTGTTTCTCCGCCTCAAATGGTCTGCAAGATTTCGCGATTGGGCGGAAAACGTCTCGCGCAATCGAACTCTGCAGTCGCTCATCTTTGCGCCACTGTTTGCGGTCACTTTCAGCCTGCTTTCGCTTCCCCTCGACCTGTTCAACGAATCGCTGCTCAAACGCTATGGTATCTCCGTCCAGCCGTGGAGCGCATGGACAGGCGATTGGTGCAAGGGCCTTGTTCTCACCGTCATCATTGGAACCCTGCTCGTCCGGATTCTTTTTGCAGTCATTCGGAGCAGCCCGCAGCGCTGGTGGTTCTATTTCTGGGTCATCTCCATCCCCATTTCACTCGCGATCTTTTTCGTCCAACCACTGGTCATCGATCCGATGTTCAGCAAATTTGAGCCGCTCTCGGCAAAAGCACCCGCACTGATTCCGCAACTCGAACGCCTCACCGTTCGCGGCGGCATGCCGATTCCGCCCGAAAGAATGTTCTGGATGCTGGCCAGCGACAAAACCATTTACACAAACGCTTACGTCACCGGATTTGGAGCGACCAAGCGCGTGGTCGTTTGGGACACGAGCATCGACAAGGAAACGACCGACGGCATCCTGCTGATGTTCGGACACGAAATGGGCCATTACGCTTTAAACCACATCCCCAAAGGACTCGTGTTCAGCTCTTTGCTGGTCTTTGTCCTGCTTTACTTTACGTATCGTTTCATCGGTCCCCTGCTATCTCGAAACGCTGCAAAATGGGGTGTACGCAGCCTCGACGATTGGGCCGCGCTGCCTGCGCTTGTTTTGGTCGTGGCTTTTGGGGGATTTTTTGCCTCCGTGGTGGCAGCCAATTTCAGCCGTTACCAGGAAAATGAAGCGGACATCTACAGCCTCGAAGTCACGCACGGATACGTTCCCGATCCGGGGCAGGCTTGTGCCGCTTCCTATCAGATGTATGGCGAACAAGTCTTCGCGGAACCCGATCCCAATCCTGTCAACGTGTTTCTGTTCTACGACCACCCTCCGGTCGCAGACCGCGTTCACCTCTGCTTGACCTACGATCCGTGGTCCAAAGGCGAATCGCCGGAATTCGTGAAATAGATCGGGCAGAAGCGGGAGCTTCGCATCTCCTGCTACCATGAATTTCAGCGATGCCGAGCGCAACCCCACTTCCACACTACAAACGCGAACGACCTTGCGGCCAAATTGAGCCAGGCCCTTGCACAGGAGCGAGTCGTCCAGCGCTTTGTGGACTCCTACGTAGTCGAAAACAGCCGTCATGCCTTGCAGGTCCACGCGCCCCTTTATCGCGATCTGCTTTCGCTGCTGCAGCGGGAAGCGCTTCTCGCCGCGACGGTCAGCTTGATCGCTCGAATCAACGAGGGGCCACCGGCCGCAAAAAAGCCCGCGCCACTGTCGCGCAAGGAGGCCGCGCTGTTCCGCAAGAAATTTCTGATCGCGCTGGCGCACGAAAAAAAGTGGAACGCAGGAACGGCGCTCGACTTTCAGAACGATCTGCAAATCTATGAAGACGTGCTGTCGCGCAGCGCAGGCGCGAAACGCGGGCGCAAGCCATTTGCATCCGCGCATCACCCGTTTGTCGATCGTTGCGCGTTCGTGCTCGATTCGTCTTTTATGGAAAAAGCCCGCGTCGCCGCCACGCGGGCACTACTGGAAATAGAAGACCTAGCCGCTCACATCGTGGAGCAATCCCTCGAACAGCACAGCTCCGCCCATCATCATAAAAAGATTCTGAACGCGCGTTTCAACCCTCCAGCAATTTCCCGCTAAAAATCGGTTTGCCCGCCCGCGAAGTCTGGAACCCGTAGAACGCAACAGCCAGAATCACCACCAGCGCCAGCACGCCGCCCTGCGCTTACCAAGAGTTGACCGGGGTAACCAGCGGCATTGAGCCCAGCAACTGATCGGTGAAAAACAGAGCCGCAAGACAAATAAGCCCGTACCGCCACAAGATAAACATGAACAGAATAAAAAACGGCGCCGTAAACAAGGAATCAATCAAAGGATTTGCCGCTGCCAGGCTTGGAATACAATAGAGCAGAGCCATCGCGATTGCCGCAATCCAATTTTTCCGGAAAATCAATCTGAGAACAAAGAAAAGAAAGAATAAAAACAGCACGGTCGTCAAAGAATTTGTCAGCTGCAGAATCACCGTCGCCAGCGATCCGCGAATTCCCTCCAGTGAGTAAAGCGTGAATCCTGCTGGCCGGCCCGGGCTCTTCCCCAAGACTGCTTCAAGCGGATATTGCAGATGTTCAACCAGAGCCGCGCAAGCTCCAAACAACACACCCAAAAGCACATCGCGTCCAACTACGGGATCGCGCAATTGTCCCTTGAGCATTCGCGTCCAGGATACCAGCGCATTCGGCCACTGCCGGCGAATGAGCGGCTCCAGGGCGACGTAAAGAATCCAGGTGAACGCCGCAATAAAAAGTCCCGTGCTTGCCGAAAGCAGCGCCTGAATAAACTCGAAAGCCCCCAGGGAGTGATGCGCCAGCAACACCCAATTCACAAGCACCGCGCACAACAGGAAAACTGCAAGCCGCCGCGCACCCCGGAAATCGCCTCGCTCTAGTTCGATATTTCGCCTGGCAACAAGCAGGGCGCCCGCGATCATGCATCCCAGCAAGCTCAAACTGAAAATCTGCGCGACCCTGTTTTGTTGTCCGGGATGCTGGTCCGGCATGCGATCGGCTTGCGTCCAGGGAGCAATCAAACGAAAGAAGATCGGCTTTCCACGAAACGAGGCCGCCTCCACGCGCAGAGACAATTCCCTGTGACCAGGCCACGTTCCCTCCCACGCCGCCCGGGAATCACCCCATGCAAGGGGAAACCATTCGGCGTTGACCGGCTTGAGCTGATCGGGATCTAGTCCTGCCGCTAGCAAACAGCGGGCTCCAGTCCACGGCCGATTGCTTCGCCGGAGTTTCTGCTTTTTCAATTTGCGGCGGCACCGCTTCAAAACAGAGCAATCGTCCGCCGAGCGTCGTTTCAAGCAAAGTCATGCCCGCAACATCCCTCGGCGGAGAGTTTTCCGTGATGCGGCCCCAGAGCAGGCTGTCCTGCGGCTCAAACGTTACGAGCTGTTTCGGGCTTTGCCGGTACCAAAACTCCATCGCGGGCGGCTCGTCTTCCCGCATAGCGTCCCAGCGCGAAGCGACTTCACATGTTCTCTAATATAGGTCAGATAGTCGGAATTGAACTTGATTGCGCCCGCCGCATCGACCGCCACATCTTTGTAGCCGAAGCTTTGAATCATCTCGCGAGATCTTGTCGTCAGAACTTCCGGCGAATCGCCAAACGGAATCATCGCCGCCATCGAAGTTCGGTTCGCCACCACGAATAGCATCAGCGCCAGTGCGGCAATCACGCCCAGAAAAGCCGCCAGCGCAACAACGGGTCTTAATCCTTCCGTTTTCCCCCGACGCCGCCACCATTTCCGGCGAAGGCGTTTCTCCCGCTGCAAGCGCCGCCGCCAGAGGATCGCCTCCCGGCAGCGCCGCGGCAACCTGCAGCGCTGAAGCCGGCCGCTGCGCCGGATCCTTATCAAGACATCGCAGAATCACCCGCTCAACAAGTGGATCGAGGTCGCGCACGAGGCTTGACGGCTTTGTGATTTCCACTTCATTGCGAAGGCGGATTAGTTCCTGCAGCGTGGTCGCTTCAAACGCACGCTTGCCGGTAAGAATTTCGTAAAGCACCAGGCCGAGCGAATAGATGTCGCTCTTGACGGTGACTTCGCTGCCGGAAAGCTGTTCCGGAGCCATGTAAGCCGGGGTACCGGCGCGGACGTCGGCGCCCTGAATCGTCGCGGCGATTCCCGCGAGGCCGAAATCGTTGATGCGAACTTTGCCGAGACCGTCGAGCATGATGTTTGCAGGCTTCAGGTCGCGATGAATCACGCTCTTGTCGTGCGCGGCTGCAAGGCCCGCACAAATCTGGCGGGCGACTTCGATCGCTTTGTCCTGAGGAAGCCGTCCGATGCGGCGAATCAGCGAAGCGAGATCCTCGCCGTCGACAAATTCCATGGTGAGAAACGTAATGCCGTCGACTTCGCCGATGTCGAACATGCGGCAAACGTTGGGGTGAGATACCTGGCGCGCGATTCGGACTTCCGAATGGAAACGCTGGAGCGCTGCGGCGTCTTGCGAAAGCTTCTGAGGAAGAAATTTGATCGCTACAGTCTGGCTAAGTTTCAGGTCTTCGGCCCGGTAGACTTCGCCCATCCCTCCGCGGCCTGCAAGCGCTACGATTCGGTATCGCCCTTCGATCACGTTGCCCGGAGCAAAGCGGCCGCCGCCGATCGCGTCGGAACTTGACGAGGAAATACCCGGAGGAAAGACCGGACGCGGGAAAGGCGGCGCAACCCCACTCGGTGACTTCGGCGCAGCGGCCCTGGGCGCGAATGTCTCGTCTTCCCTGCCCGCGCCGTCTGCCAGCGTCGCCGCAGGATCGTTGTTCACACTCGAGCCACAAGCCGCGCAGAACTTCGCCACTTCAGCAACCGCAGAGCCGCACTGGGAGCAATACATGGGAGCCGCAATTCTATCACCGCTCGCCAGGGTGGCGCGCCGGTGCCGGTTATTTGGGAAGCGGTTCGAGCTGGACGGCGGTGCCGTAGGCGAGAACTTCCGTCACGCCCTGCATCACTTCCGTCGCATCGTAGCGGAATCCAACCACTCCGTTCGCGCCATGCGCCGCGGCGTGCATCAACACCAGTTCGTACGCTTCTCCACGTGTCTTCTCGCAAAGGTCGGTGAGGATGGTGATGTTGCCGCCGATAATCGTCTGCAGCGCAGCTCCCAGATTTCCAATCACGCTGCGGGAACGTACGATGATCCCGCGGACCACACCGAAATTCCGCACGATGCGGTATCCAGGCACTTCCATCGCCGTCGTCACCATCGAAGAGTCCACTCGTCCTGTCATAAGTCGGGTCTCCTTTGCGTTGTCGCCAACATACCCTTTTCGCAACGTTTACCGCTGCGATTCTACCTGTTACAAGCCCGGTGCGCGAGCCTCCGCCCTTTGCTATTCTCGGCATGCGTGGAAATACTCTTTGACATTCTGGCGACCGTCCAGATCCTGCTTGGACTTTATCTCGTCGTGCAGGGTGTGCTCTGGCTAACCTACGCCAAGCGGCGCACATTGATGGACCCGGGTTTTTACGCGCCGCGCACCGCCGTCATCTGCCCCTGTCGGGGCCTCGAACAGCATCTTGAACGAAATCTCGTCGCCCTGACTGAGTTCGACCATCAGAACTTCGAAATCTTTTTTGTCCTCGCTTCGGAGTCAGACCCCGCTGCGAGTACCGTTCGCCGGGTCGCCTCGCAATCCCGCAATAAGGCAACCGTGCTCTTTGCGGGTAAGCCGGAAGGCCGCGGGGAAAAAGTAAACAATCTGATTCACGCCGTGAGCCAATTGCCACCGGAAATAGAAGTTCTTGTTTTTGTCGACTCCGATGGGCGGCCGGGGAAATCCTGGCTGCGTCACATGGTCGCTCCTTTGAACGACGCGCGTTATGGCGCGGCAACAACCATGCGATGGCTCATTCCCAATCACAGCAATTTCCCGACAATGCTCTTGACCGCGTGGAATGCGCCGATTGTGACCATGCTCGGCGACAAACCCGACAATTTCTGCTGGGGCGGCGGCACTTCCATTCGGAAGAGCGTCTTTGAACAGATCGGCGTGGTCGAAGAATGGCAGCACTCCGTCAGCGACGATTACTCCATGACAAACGCCCTCGAGCGTTCCGGCAAACCGATTCTCTTTCTCCCCGAGTGCCTGACGGTATCGTTCGTTGATACAAAGTTCGACGGCTTGCTCGAATTCACCAACCGGCAAATCCTCATTACCAGGGTTTATGCGCAAAAAATGTGGGGCATGGCCTTTGCCACCCACTCCCTGTTCTGCCTCACGTTCACGCTCGGCCTCATGCTCACGCTCGGCGATCTGTTTTCCGGCCTGCCTTCTCTGCACCTGGCCGGGCTTACCTTTCTTCCTCTCTTGCTTGCCTCTATGCGAAGCGCGCTCAGGGTCCTGGCCGTTTCCGACCTCCTTCCCGCCTACAAGGCCCAGATCAACGCCCAGTCCTGGATATACATCACGATTGGCGTTTTCATTCCATTCCTATACTTCTGGAATTTCCTCAGTTCTCTTATTTCCCGCCAGATCCGGTGGCGGGGCATCCGGTATGAGCTTGTGTCCCAATACGAAACCCGCATCCTCACTCCGCTCTAGTCCATACGGGAAACAGTGCATTTCTGGAAAATTTTTCCCCCAGCGTGCAATTCCTACAATAACGTTATGCCCCTGTGGAAAAACTTTGCACACAAGTGCCACAATTTGAGCGGTTTGCAGCAGCGATTTCTGGCACCTAAAATGCACGACGGGTACTAGTTCGGTGGAACGGACTCTGGCGTAACCTCCTTCTCGCGCCTATCCGATTCCCGGGGAGCACGCTACGACTAAGCCCACGGTCGGAGCTTCAGTTAGAACATTGCTAGTCTTGCGTAACGCGCGGCACCCGCTCTGCCGCGTATCGCTATATCTTTTCGCAGGCTTCGTCCTTGCGTCGAGGCTGGATTGGGAGGATCCAAGGTGAAGGTCATACGCAGAACGCAGTCGATTCCGTCTTTTGTTGGTGCTCGGCCATCTAAGCTCCACCAAACGTTTCTTTTTTGCGAAAAACAATCAGGTGCCGCCCATTTTCAGGTAAGTGCCGATTCAAACGGCGACTTGCCCCTTGAACAAGCCGCGTGCCTTCTTGCCATGCATTGCATGGTGCGCGGACAAACTCCAGAAGACTATGTGGTCATGGCCGAAGTCGAAAGCAGTTTCACTCACGGTCTCCTTGAAAAGGCTGAGCAACTGCTTCAAGCAGGACAGGCCGTCAAGAGCGAAATCAAAGTTACCCGCCGCGAAGAAGAAGTTCTCCGCGGCATTCTCCGCGGGTTCGCCAACAAGGAAATTGCTGGGAATCTTAATCTTTCCGAACGCACGGTGAAGTTCCACGTCTCGTCGTTGCTTTCGAAATTCCGCGTTCGCGGCCGGATGGAGCTTGTCCGCGAAGCTTCCCGCTTCTCCAATTGGGCGCCGCCGAAACCAGTGCCAGTGGCACCCGGCATCGGCACCGGCACCGGCACCGCGCGAGATCCGCCCCATTCCCACTGGCATGCAGCGTGTCGCTCCCTCGCACCCGGTCTTTGCCGTCGCGAACGCGAAATCAGCCGCTGCCGGAAAACTTCAAATGTCTGTTTAGGTTTGCCTTCTGTCTCAGGTAAGCAAAAAGCCCGGAAGATATCTTCCGGGCTTTTCGCTTTTTCTGCTTTTGAATCGTTCCGAAAACTACTTCGCCGCGGCGTACAATTCCGCAGCCTTATCCCAGTTCACCACGTTCCACCAGGCCTTGATGTAATCCGCACGCACATTCTGATACTTCAAATAGTAGGCGTGCTCCCAAACGTCGATTCCAAGCACGGCCTTCCCGCCGAGCAGGTAGGGCGTGTCCTGGTTGGGCGTCGAATCAATGACCAGCTTGCCGTCTTTTACGAGCAGCCAGGCCCAGCCGGAACCAAATCGTCCGAGACCGGCGGCCGCAAACTTTTCCTGGAATCCCGCAAACGATCCGAATGCCGCAGTGATCGCAGGGCCGAGGTCGCCCTTCGGTTCTCCGCCGCCACCCTTTTTCATGAGCGTCCAGAATAAAGTGTGGTTCCAGTGGCCGCCGCCATTGTTGCGGACCGCCCCGCGGATGTTTTCCGGCACGGAATCGAGTCCCTTCAGCAAGTCGTCGAGAGATTTCGCCTGCAAGTCCGCATGGCCATCCAGCGCCTTGTTCAGGTTGGTTACGTAGGCGCCGTGGTGTTTGTCGTGATGGATCTCCATCGTTCGCGCATCAATGTATGGTTCAAGAGCATCGTTCGAGTACGGCAAGGGGGGCACTGTAAAAGCCACTGGTTTTTCCTCCGAAATTGAATTTGATATCTCTGGCGCGCCGGCTCGCAAAACGCCGGGAGCAAATTTCGCTGCTCCCAAAACGCCAGCGCCAACCACGCTCCCGTTTACTACAAACTGCCTTCGCTTCATGGAAACGCTCCCGACGGGCGCGGGCTCTTAGCACGGTCGCTGGGGGAGTATACCGCCGTCTGTAGAATCGGCTCAACCCGCGCAAGCGCGAGCCATCCTGCGCCCGGCTCGGCCGGATTTGGCTCCCTTGATTGGATGCGCGAAAGCCCCATTCGGGCCTGTGGCATTTGGTCATGCCGATCGTCCGCCTTACAATTGCTTGCACCCGAAAGAAAGCGTACTCGTGAAACTTGCCCCGCCAGAGTTCGCTTCTGCGGTCACTTGGGAGGAGTAGTGGACGATCAGCAGACACCAGGCTTTAGTGAACTCGCAACTCCGCAACCAGAGGGCGGCAGCGGAGGCAGGCAGGTTTTGGCCTCGTCTAACTTGACGCTCACGCTTATCGTCTTGAACACGATCGTATTCATCCTTATGACGCTCGAGAGGCGTCTCTTTCTGGTTCCCTACTCCAGAAAGTGTTCTTCCGTGGGGCGCCGACTATGGGCCATTTACCCTGTCCGGCCAGTGGTGGCGGATGTTCACCTCTTTGTTCGTACATTTCGGCATCCTCCACCTATTTTTCAATATGCTGGTTCTGTTCAATATCGGCCCGTTCATTGAGTCGCTTTCCGGCCGCGCTTCCTACCTGATTCTCTACCTCATTTCCGGGATTGGCGGGGGCGTCGCCAGCCTCTTGTGGCATCCCGCGACGGTAAGCGCGGGGGCGAGCGGCGCAATTTTCGGCCTCTATGGAGCTTTGCTGGCTTTCCTGCTGCGCCACCGGAAGACGATCGCGCCCGAAGCTTTAAAATCCCTGCGCAAGGGCGCGTTACTTTTTGTCGGCTACAATTTTCTATTTGGCTTGCTTCCATTAATAGATATGGCGGCTCATATGGGTGGACTAATAGCCGGATTTCTCGTGGCTCTCTTCCTTCTGCAACGTACTCCGGAAGCCAATTCCAGGTTCACCTGGCGCGGCGCGACCGCCATTGCGCTTGGACTGGCGCTAACGGTCGGTGCCCTGCGCGTGCTTCCCGCTCCAGGCGACCTCGTCGGCGAACTCCATCGCTTGAACAACATCGAAAAAAATTGCCACGATCTCTTGGCTGATTCCTCGAAGAAATGGCAGGCCCATCAAATTTCCGATCAACAATATGCCGATATCATCGGGCAACAGATTCTTCCTCAATGGAAAACCGAGCGGGAAGCGATCGCCAGTCTTCGCCACTTGCCGGCCGAACAAGCGAAGTTGGCGGCTTCAGTCCTGAAATACATGGATACGCGCCAGGAATCCTGGCTTCTGCTGGTCGAAGGCATGCGCACTGACGATGCTGCCAAGATCAAACAATCGTTCGACAAGAATCGCGAAGCGGACCAACTGGCGAAGCAGCAAAGCAGCGAAAAATAGACGGGCCGTTCTTTTTGCTCCAAAATATTTCTCTCTAGGCGCTTTGTAATCGGGCAAGCGCCCATCGCGCCGACTCCGCGATCGATCGTTCTTCATTTTCCGCCAGTCGTTGCAAAAGGCTCTCGATTCGAGCTCCCTGCTCAGTGTCGCGCTGGACCTTCGAATTTCCAAACGCGTTGCACGCATTCCGCACGATGCCCCGCCACTTCGCGCGCTTCATCGCGCTGCCTTGGAACAACTCGCGATACTCTTCCTCCGTCAGGCTCGCCAGCCATTCCAAACGTGGATGAAACAATGAGTCCATTCCATCTTTCGATTTTCTCGGTTGAAATTCGTTCTGCGGGGTGCGGGGTGATTTCCGGTTCCACGGACAAACATCCTGGCAGATATCGCAGCCGAAAACATGATTCCCGATCGGCTCCCGAAACTGTTCCGGAATCGGCCCCCGCAATTCAATCGTCAGATACGCAATACAACGCCGCGCATCCATCAGGTAAGGGTCAACCAGCGCATCCGTCGGACACGCATCAATGCAACGCGTACAACTCCCGCAAAGATCGGGTGGGAGCGCGCCTCTTGCCGCCACCGTCGGCGTGAGTTCCAGATCGGTGAGAATCGTGCCCAAAAACAGCCACGATCCCATGTGTTGATTCAGCAGCAACGTGTTCTTGCCTATCCAACCGAGGCCGGCGCGCTTTGCAAGGATTCTTTCCTGAACTGGTCCTGTATCCGCCGAGGCGCGCGCCTCAAACGGCTCCGTAAATCTCTCGCGCATCTTCGCAACCAGGGCGTTCAGTTTCCCCCACAGAACCTCGTGGTAATCGCTTCCCCACGCATAGCGCGAAATCCAGCCGCGCGACGCGCCGTCGTCGCTCGATTCACCTTGTGCAACTTCGCTTGAATACGGCTGCGGCGAGTTGTAGTTCATCGCACAGACGATCACACTTTTCACGCCACTCATCGTCGCCTGCAGATCCGTTCGCCGCGGATCGTGGAGATATTTCATTTCTCCCGCGTAACCTCGCGCGAGCCAGTCGTTCATCTTCTGCAGTTCTGGAAATTCCGAAGCGGCCGCGACGCCGCACAAATCAAAACCGAGGGATCGCGCCGTTTCAGCAATCCAGGCAGTTTCCGAAACGGGTTTTCTTCCAGGGCTCATTTCACTCTATTTTCTCAAAGGAAAACCATATCTGCGCCAAATAAAAAAGCCCCCCGATTTCTCGAGGGGCCCGGTAAGAATCCACGTTTAGCCCAGAGGAGATACGTTTTCTGCTTGCAGGCCTTTCGGGCCCTGCTTCACTTCAAATTCAACGCTCTGCCCTTCGTTCAATGTTTTGTATCCATCGGACTGAATGGCGGAGAAATGTACGAACACATCTTCGCCGGACTGCCGCTGGATGAAACCGTAGCCTTTCGATGCGTTAAACCATTTCACAACACCTTGCTCTTTGCTCAACTTCGGTACTCCTCTGCCGTGGATTTAGCGTCGTGCTGGGTCTGACGCCAGCCACCGGGAGACCGCATGCGCAGCTCGAAGAGACGGCATAGACCTGAATGCTTACCAACGCGGGCGTATGCTGGCATAAATCTTTGCCGGAGTCCAGAACGTTGCAGCAAGAAATTGGAGAGACGGCGGAGGCGATTTTCACTGCTTGAAAACTTCAGAAACTGCGGACGGCTGTGCCTTCGTCGGAGAAAACTTCGAAGACCGTGAACAGCTTTGTGATTTGCAGAAGGTCATGAACTTTTTTTGTGAGATGCAGAAGTTTCAGTTCGCCGGTCTTGCTGCGCACGGCTGTGTAGGCGCTCACGAGTTCGCCGATTCCCGAACTGTCAATGTAATCCACATCCGCGAGATTCAGCAGGATCTTGTTGTGTCCTTCGTCGAGCAACTGGCGAATGGTTTTTCGCAGCGTGGCGCTGCCTTCGCCGAGGATGATGCGGCCGCTGGCGTCAACGACCGTGATTGCGCCGGAATCTCTTGGTGTCAGGTGAAGTGCCATCGTTTTTTTTGCTCAGACTTCCTTGATTGGTGTAGCACTGTGACCGGAACCATTTCCATTGACTTGCGGACTGCCAGGACTTGGCAAGCGTTTGGACATTACGATTTCCGCGCCACCGGTTTGGGCTTTGACGACGTCGAATTCATCCATGAAAGCGCGCATGAGAAAAATTCCGCGGCCGGAAGTGCTGAGTAGATTTTCTTCGGCGAGAGGATCGGGGACGTCGGCGAGTTTGAAACCGGTGCCTTCGTCGGTGACGTGAATGATCATTTTTTCGGGCGTGAGATCCACGGCGAGGTGAATTTTCTTTTCAGGCTTTTCCTTGTTGCCATAATGAAAGGCGTTGATGACGCCTTCTCGCACGCTCATGCCGATGCGGTAACACTCGTCTTCGCCAAAGCCGGCGGCTTCGGCGAGGCGGAGGCACATTTCTTCGGCCAGGTTGACACTTTCGACCTGGGTTTCCAGCGTGACTTCCAGATGCTTGGTTTCTGGCGCCATTCGGCTCGTCACCATGCAAAAAGCGCAATTTTTGTGGCGTTGTATGGGTAACACAGCGCAAGCGCCCGCGTCAATGGCGCGGGGGTAGGGGGAATCGCACGGGGAAATAATTGCTGGTGGCTTCCCGGCGTTCCACATCGCCCGGCCCGGCTGCATTCTTTTTGAACGTTGTTCGTCAAACGAGCGACCCCGAGCCTACTCGGTCAAGTGATCGGACAAAGTGACCGTCGGTTAGTTGTTTTCGGTTAGGGCAAGGACGGCAAAGGCTGTGGCTGCGTCGCTCATGAAGCGGCCTGCGTTAGAGGAAGGGTCACGGCGCTTGTTGAGTGAGTAGCCGAGCCAGAGGCCTTCGGGTTTGTTTTGATTCTGGACGAGCCAAGCCCTGCTACGTTCGAGTTGCGCGTTGTTGCGAGGAATGCCGGCCTGGCGCAGGACGTATGTGATTAGGCCGGTGGCGAGGCCGTCGCTCTTCAATTCTTGCGCAGTTCCGTCGGCTCGATTCCATTTGCCCGCCAAAGCGGAAAGCTCCCAGTCCTTCCAAGTTCGGGAGAGCGGAAACAGGCTCCAGCCCCCGTCCGGCTGCTGCCTGCTGAGAACTTCGTCAATGATGGATTTTTGGCGGGCGGGCGTGAGGAGACCGGGAAATTTTGCCGAGGCCCAGAGCAGGGTTACGCGGTTGATTGCGGGCTGCGCGGAGTATTCGCGGTCCAGATATTCGCGCAGCAGCTTGAGATTAGTTTGAATTTCGGGCGAGGAGCGATAATTCTGGGGAGCGCTGCCCACGGCGATGGCGGCAAGCGTGGCGCCGTAATAAGGCGAAATGTTCCCTTCCCAGGGGTTCAGATCGAAAAGCTGCCAGAGCCATGCGCCTTTGCTGTCCCCGCTGGTCTGCTGGAGCGCCCATAGATTGGCGAAGGCGGTGCGTGTGTCGTCGCTGAGCTTTCCGTCCTGCGCGTCTTGGCTGGCGAGGACGAAAGCGTTCAGAACGGCTTCCGTGCCGCGAGACTCCACGCCCTTGTTGGCCCCGTAATCCTTGTCGTTATAGACGGGCGCGATTTCTTTCCAAAGGCGAACGCGTTTGCGGACGCTTTCAAGCAGGAGGCGTTCGTTGTTAGTGGGAGAGGATTCGCCGAGGACTTTGCGCAGCGCCGGCCGGGCCAGTGCATAGGGCACGGCGGTGTGGCAGGAAACGCAAAATGTGCCATGTTCGCGGGAAGCATCTTGCCAGCCGGTCCACCAGGTCTCTCGTTGGTCGAGGTAAGCGGCGGCGGCTTTGGCGTCCCAGGAAGTCGCGGCCGCAGGTGCTGGCAGGTCGCGGCCGGCACCAGAGCGCGCTTCCGTTGCGCTTAGGTGAGAGATGCCAAGCGGCACGGCAATTGCGATGCACGTCGCAAGGCCATATTTCGCAACTGTTTTTGCCTTCATCGGGCTGGCCTCCTCAGGCTTTACTGTCTTGGGTTCCTGTGGACTCTTTTTACTCCTCAACGCTCTCTGCTGCCAACTTAATCTTTTCGTTGGGGCATATTCGCGCAGGATTCAAAGCCGCAGTCGAGGTAAGCCTACCAATCGTCAACGCAATTCTGGAGAAAGATAAAGGGCAGACACCTGGTGCTGGAGCGGGTAAGTTGATAGATTGTGCCGCGACCATGAAAAGCACGCTTCGGGCGGCGGTTTGGATCGCGATTCTATGCTTGGCCAATTCGCCCGCTGGGCCGGGACAACAAGGCAGCATGCTGGAGTCCAGCCGCCAGATGGACGAAGGCGTCAGGCTCTACAGCTCCGGAAACCTGGACGGAGCGATTACCGCGCTGCGCCTTTCCGTTGCGGCGTGGCCGAAGAATTCTCTGGCTTACTTCAACCTGGGATTGGTGCTGGCCGATAAAGGAGACCTTGGCGCCGCAGCGACGGCCTACGAACAAGCGATCGCGCTGATGGAAGCTTCCGGCGGCGCGCCGGCGCGAAATACCGTACTGAGCTTGACCCTGGCGGAGGCATTGAACAACCTGGCGCTTGTCTATTACCAGCAAAATCGCATGGACGATGCCGCACTTCGGATCAAGGACTGCATCGGGCGCATTCCAGATCATGCGGATTGCCTGGTGACAAATGGAGTGCTTCTCAGGCGCAGGGAAAGCTGGATGACGCGATCGAGTCATACCGAAAGGCGCACGCGGTAGCACCAAAACTGGCCGCCGCCAGCCAGGATTTGGGAAGCGCGCTGCAGAGAAAAGGACAACTGGACGAGGCAATTGAAGTGCTGCACGAGGCAGTGAGCGCAAATCCGCGCGATGCGGATTTGCAGCTTGCGCTGGGCAGCGCGCTTTCTGCAAAAGAAAGATTTCCCGAGGCACAGCACGCCTACGAAACCAGCCTGCGGCTCAGAAATGACAATCCCGCGGCACTGTATGGGCTCGGAGAGGTTTACCGCCGCGAAGGGCGAATGGCCGAAGGGCTTGCGGTGCTGCAAAAGGCGCACGAACTTGCTCCAGACGATTTGGACACGAAACTGGCGATTGCGAATTTGATGGTGGAGATGGATCGCGGCGACGAGGCTGCGCCATACCTGCAAGGCTTGACCGCATCCAGCCCGAACGATCCGCTGCTGCTTTTGGTGCAGGCAAAGCTTCTGATTGACCGGAATCAGGCGAAAACCGCGCAGCCGCTGCTGGAAAAAGCGCTGGCGGCAAAGCCGGACTTTCCCGAGGCCATGGCAGCGCTGGCTTCCGTGCAAATCAATTTGAATAATTATCCGGAAGGAATGGCCATCGTGCAGAAAGGGCTGGCGGCGCATCCGAATTCGGCGGAATTGCACAATGCGTTTGGACTTTTGTTGGCAGCGCAATCGAAAGTTCCCGATGCTCTGGCGGAGACGGACAAGGCGTTGCTGCTCCGACCCGGATTTACGGACGCCCGCGTAAACCGCGCAATTTTGCTCGAGCGGCAGCAGCATTTTGATGAGGCGATTGCGGAGTTTCAGCAGGTGCTGGCAACGAATCCGCAGAACCTAAAGGCGCAGGCCAATTTCGGCGGAACTTTGCTGCTCGCAAAGCGCTATGAAGAAGCTGCCGCAGCGCTGCAGAAGGCGATTGCGCTGGCACCGGGGGATGCGGACCTGCACGGCAATCTGGGGTTGGCTCTTCAGAAGTCGGGCCATGCTGCGGAAGCGCAAAAGGAATTTGCGCTGGCCGAAAAACTGCGCGGACCGCAGAAGAAGAAATAAAGGCGCCGCATTTCAACAACACTGGCGAGACGGTCGCTTTACACCCCCCGATTGGACACGTATATTCAAATCATTCGGTGCTGCGGTTGTTTTGCGTGAGGTCAATATGATTGGTTGGGTGATTGTTGGGCTACTCGTCCTGCTTACCATTGTGGTGATCGGGATGTACAACGGGCTGGTTCGCCTGAAAGTGCAGGCGGACAATGCGTGGGCCGATATTGATGTCCAATTGAAGCGGCGGTATGACCTGATTCCGAACCTGGTGGAGACGGTCAAAGGATATGCCGGGCACGAAAAAGGGACGTTGGAGGCTGTCATCAACGCGCGGAATCGCGCGATGACGGCGACTTCGCCTGGCGACAAGGCGGCGGCAGAAAATATGCTGTCTGGGACGCTGAAAAGCTTGTTCGCGCTGTCCGAGGCATATCCGCAATTGCGCGCGATCGAAAGCTTTACTTCGTTGCAGAATTCGCTGAGTACGATTGAGGATACTGTGCAGAACGCGCGGCGCTATTACAACGCAGTGGTGCGCGATTTGAACACGAAGATCCAGCAGTTCCCGACGAACATTTTTGCGGGGATGTTGGGCTTCAAGGCGCGCGAGTTTTTTGAAGTCTCTGCCTCCGCAGAGCGCGAAGCGCCAAAAGTCAGCTTTAACACTCCGGCGGCACCAACTGCCTGAGGCCTTTTCACGAATGACAAAATTGCGCGCCATCCAGCGGATTTCTGGCTTTTCTAGGAATCCGCTTTTGCTGTTTTCTATTTGCATTTCTGTTTCTGGTGCCAGCACTGGTTGCGGCGCGCGAGCTTCGCGTTGAAAAATTCGATTCGCAGGTCACGGTTTTGCCGAGTGGTTCGGTGGACGTTACGGAAACGATTACGTTTCGATTCATCGGGTCGTGGCGCGGCGTTTACCGCGAAATTCCCGTGGAATACAACACGCCGCAGGGAATGAACTATTCGCTTTTCTTGAACGTGAAAAGCATTACCGAAGACGGTTCATCGCTCAAATACGAATCGAGCCGTGACCGGCACTATCGCAAATTGAAAATCTATGTTCCGGGCGCGCAGGACACGGCAAAGACCATCGTTATTGAATATACCGTTTCGGACGCGCTGCGGTTTTTCGACGACCACGACGAATTCTATTGGAACATTACGGGCGATGAGTGGGATATGCCGATTGCGGCGGCTAGCGCCAACATTACCCTGCCCGTCGGCGCGACAGGGATTCGCACGAATTTTTTCACGGGCTCGTACCGCTCGACGGCGAAACAGGCGGAAGCGGAAATAGTCGGAAACGGCGTGGCGATACACACGACGGCCCCGCTTGGTTATCCACGAAGGACTGACCATGGCGGTTGCGTTCGATAAGGGCCTCGTTCACGAACCGACCGCCGCCGACCGGACCATTCAATTTCTTAAGAAGCAATTGGCCACTGTTTCTTCCGATTGTCGCGTTTGGCATTGATGTTCTGGCTTTGGTGGAGCAAAGGACGCGATCCCCGGCTGCAACCCATTGCAGCTCAGTACAATCCGCCGGACGGACTATCGCCAAGCGAAGTCGGCACGCTGATTGACAATTCCGTGGACATGCGCGACATCACGGCAGCCATCGTGGATCTTGCGGTGCGCGGATTCATCACAATCGAAGAAAAAGACAAGAGCAGCATGATGGGTCTGGTCCACGACAAGGAATACATCTTTCACTTGAAGAGGACTTCAGAAGAGTGGACGGCACTCAAGCCACACGAACAGGAACTTCTCAAGGGACTCTTCGTTGAGGGAGCCGGCAAGGACCAGACTGTTTCGCTTTCCGACCTGCACAACCGGTTCTACAAATATATTCCCGCCATCAAGAATTATGTTTTCGACGCGCTCGTCGAGCATGGATACTACCGGCGGAGGCCGGACAGCGTGCGCGGCGCGTATCTGGCCGGCGGAGTTGTCGTCGGATTCCTGAGCATTTGGGGCGGAATACCCTTGGCGAAAATGCTGGGGATGGCGCCGTTTCCTTTCGCAATTGCCGGAATGCTGACCGCCGCGGTGATTTGTATTTTCGGATGGTTCATGCCGGCACGAACAATTTCCGGCGCGCGCACGCTCGAAAATGTTCTGGGGTTTGAAGATTTTCTGGCACACGTCAGAATCGGACCGGTTCAACCGAATGGTAAAAACTCCGGAGATGTTCGAGAAATTCTTGCCGTTTGCGATGGCGCTGGGCGTTGAGAAAAACTGGAGCAAAGCCTTCCAGAATATCTACACGCAGCCGCCGTCCTGGTATCAAGGCGGGTACGGGCCGAGCTTTTATCCTTATATGTTCGTGAATAATCTGAACACGATGTCTTCGCAAGCCGGCAGCGTGATGGCGTCCGCGCCGCGCAGTTCGGGCGGATCCGGTTTTCGGCGGCGGGGGCGGAGGCGGTTTTTCCGGCGGCGGATTCGGCGGCGGTGGTGGCGGCGGTTTTTAAACTGAACTCTTTTCGACCAGCCGGCCTAGTCTTTTGCGGAAACTCCGTAGCGATCCAGCACATCGGCGAGCGTGACAATTCCTTCCAGTGTGCGTGATGTTCGCGCGGCTGACGACGGGCAACATGTCCATGCGGGCGGCGCCCATACGGTCCAGTGCCTGTGCAAGTGTGTGATCGGAGTGCACATGAGGGAAATTTGCGCCTGGAAGAAGCAGGTCCGCCAATCTCTGTGAAGCGTCTGTTTCAGACGCGGATTGCAGGATTTCTGCGCTAACGATTCCTTCGAGGCCGCGTTCGCTTTTGACCAGGGCGCTGCGCCTTTTCTCAGCGCGCATTCGGGCAAGGGCTTCCCCTACAGAAATCTCAAGGGGAAGAGATTCGGCAGCCGGGTGCAGAAGCTCCACGACTCGTATCTGCCCTGCACCGGTCGATGGCTCCTCGCCCGGAAGATGGATCCCGTCCTGGTGCGCCAACTCTTCATAAATCGGCCTTCGCTGGAAGCGAGCGGAAATGAAGAAACTCAGCAAATTGGAAATCATCAGCGGCACGATGACGGCGTAGTCGCGAGTAATCTCAAAAATCATGACGACGCTGGTCATGGGGGCGCGAACGATTCCGGCGAAGGCCGTGCCCATACCGACGAGCGCGTACGCTCCGGGCCGGCCGACATAGCCTGGCAATATCATGTGCGCGACGGTGCCTACGATTCCTCCCAGCATCGCGCCAAGGAACAAGCTTGGTCCGAAGATTCCGCCGGCGTTTCCGGAGGAATAACTGGCAACGACCGCGAAGAATTTCAGCACGAGCAACAAGATCATGAAACGAAGGGCGAGGTCGCCATTGAGCGCCTCTCCGACGTGCAGGTAACCGACACCGAGAATCTCTGGAACAAACCAGCCCATGATGCCTACCGTCAAACCACCCGCCACAGGCTGAAACCAGAGGGTTTTTCTGGGTAATGCAAGGAATCTCTTGCGCAGCCACAACAGGAGACGACTGAATGCAGCGGAGACAAGCCCCCCGGCAATCCCGAGTACGGCGTAGGCGGTCAACTCCACCGGATGCACGAGTTGATATTCTGGAACCTTGAACAATGCATCGTTGCCGAGCAAAAAGCGAAGCACAGCCCAGGAGGTTGCGGAGGCAAGAACGACGGAACCGAGAACGGGCGCGTGCAAATCGCCGACAACTTCTTCAAGCGCGAACAATACCGCGGCGAGCGGCGTGTTAAATGCGGCCGCGACTGCGGCCGCGGCGCCGACCGGAATAAGGGCTTTGACTTTTTCAGGCCGGAGGCCCAGCTTCCTGCCTAGAAATGAGGCGATCCCGGCGCCAACCTGCACGGACGGTCCTTCGCGGCCGAGAGGGATGCCACTTGCGAGGGTTGCGGAAGTACAAAAGAATTTGCCGAATACCGTGCCGAGAGAGATGCGGCCCTGCCGGGCGTAGAGCGCGGCCTTCGTTTGTGGAACACCGCTGCCACGCGCGTCGGGGAAAAAACGAAAGAGCAGATAGCCCATCGCAAGAGAGCCGACAACGGGAATCAAAAACCTTCGCCAAGCCGCACTTTCCTGAGGCGGATAAATTTTCGCGCCGGCATGCTGGGTCAAGAGAATGAAGGCAACGACAGTTGCTCCAACCAGGGCCCCGATGACGAGCGTCAGTGCGAGAAATACCTGTTCTTCTCGCTGCGTCAGAAAAGAAGCCCATTTCCAGCTGGATTCTTTCGATGTGAATGGTGAATCGGGGTTTTCGCTCATGGAGGTTCGCAATGTCTAATGAATCGAAGCGGTGCCGGATCGTGGAGGCGATCCCCCGCCGGGTAGCAGGAATTTCAGCTGCAGTGGACGGTCGCGGCGCTGCTCCTGTTCGAGATGTCTTGAGCGGGCTTTTAGGAGATCGTCTAGCGCAACCAGGCCCACGAGTTTGCCGGATTCCCGATCGACTACCGGCATTCTCGTGAACCCGCTCTCCGCCATGCGATAGACGACCATACGCAGGGTTTCATCCGGGTGCGCCACAGTCGGCGCGGGCTTCACGACTTTGCTTAGCGGCAAGTCCAGAATCGAATCGTGATCTCTTTCGAGTTTTTCAAACAGATCGCCTCGCGTAGCGATTCCGGCGTAGTTTTTCGTCCCGTCCAACGACCAGAAGCAATCTCTGTTTTTGGCGATGATCGGTGCGGAGAGAGGGAAGAACATCCTTCAACTTTAGGTCGCCGGACAAAACGGCGATCTTCGTTCTCATGACTTCGCGTACATAAATCAATTCAAGCGGGTCTACTGCGTATTCGCGGCTGAGGTGGAATCCGCGCCTGGCAACTTTTTCGGTGAGGATGGAGCGTTTGAGCGTCAAGACGGTGAACGCGTGAGCCATGATGCCCGCGACCAGAAGCGGCAAGAAGACGTTTGCGTCGTGGGTGAGCTCAAAGGCGAACACGATTCCGGTAAGCGGGGATCTCATCGTTCCCGCTAGAATGGCGCCCATGCTGATTAGGGGCCAAAATCCGGCACCTTCACTCGGAAGCACCAGCGCTTCCAAACCGCCGAGCGCACCGCCCATCATCAGGAGCGGAGCGAGCACACCTCCGGAAGTTCCCGAACCGAGCGATACAGCCCAGATGAACCACTTCACAAGGAGCACGCCGAGAATGACCTTGGTCGTGACAGTTCCCTGCAGCAAGCCGCCGATCGTGTCATAGCCGACGCCGAGCGCTTGCGGAAAAATCAGTCCGCCGATTCCGATGGCGAGACCGCCGATGGCGGGCCACCACATCCAATGGAATTTCAATTTCTGAAAGGAGTCTTCTGCCGCGTAAACCGAGAGGGTAAGCAGCGCGGACAGGGCGCCAGCGAGAATTCCTACGGCGGCGCAACCAAGCAGTGCTTTTGGTCCAATGAACAGCGGATGTTCGGGCACGGGAAACAGTGGCCCAAGTCCGAGGATATATCGGCGCAACACGGCAGCGACGGCACTGGCGAGGGCAACAGGGATGAGGCTCCGGGGCTTCCATTCAAATAGCAGCAGTTCGACGGCAAGCAAAACGGCGGCGACCGGTGAAGCAAATGTCGCGGACATTCCGCCTGCTGCACCCGCGACAAGAAGTGTCTTTCGTTCCGCGCTGGTGAGATGAAAGAGCTGCGCGATCAGGGAGCCAAACGCGCCGCCGGTCATGATGATGGGGCCCTCGGCGCCGAATGGGCCGCCGGAGCCGATCGAAATGGCGGAAGAAATTGGCTTTAGAATCGCTACCTTGGGCTGTACGCGGCTGCCGTTGATCAAGATTGCTTCGATGGCCTCAGGGATGCCATGGCCGCGGATGCGCTCTGAACCGTAGCGGGCCATCAAGCCGATGATGAGTGCACCCGCTACGGGAATCAGCACGGAATAGATTCCGAGATGGTTTCCGGATGGAGAAACCATGGCCGTGCTCCAGCGACCGAAATAAAAAAGATTTGTGAAGAGTCCAATCAAGCGGAGAAGAGCCAACGCGACATACGCGCAGATGGCGCCAATGCCGATCGCCAAAAGCGAAATCGGAATAACGCGAACCGAAGTTGTAAAGTCGCCCAATTCGTTGCGAGAGGATTTGTCGTTCAAGCGCCCTTCCTTGCAGGTTTTTTCCCGGACTTTCCGTTGCGACGCTCGAGGAGTGTTTCGATGGTGCGCACGAGCGCCGAACCGCTGGCGCGCAGTTCGCTGATCCTTTCCTTGACGACGCCAGCCAGCGCCTTTTCCCCGCGCGGCAGGAGCAGGACTCTTACCTGGCGGCGGTCTTCTTTTTCGCGAAGACGTTTTACAAAGCCCCGCCTTTCCAGACGATCGATCAGTTCAACCGCACTGTGATGCTTGATCGCGAGGCGTTCGGCCAAAGTGCCAATGGTGGCCAGTTCGCCCTCTTCCAAACCGCGAATCGCAAGAAGCATTTGATACTGCTGCGGCTCGAGGCCTTCGGATAAGGCGGTGGCATCGCCTTCGCGCAGGAAAAGCCGAATCCTGTATCGCAATTCGGCCAAGGCGCGATATTCCGCAGAAGTAATTTTCTCCGCCATGAGATTATTCTATCGTAGAACGATATATTTTTCACGGGGCGGAAACTGCGGGTGTCTAAAGAGGCTTGCGAAAGGCTTTTTGCGTTTTCTGGTGGATATAGCCGTGGCGCTCGTAGAACAGATGGGCACGTTCGCGGATAACATTGGAGCGGACAGACATTCCTTTGCACTTTTTTGCGCGCGCCCACTTTTCCGCGGCTTCGAGCAGCCTTGCGCCGGCGCCTGAACCGCGGCGGCCGTCGGCAACGATCAAGCCGTTCACTTCCGCACGCCGAGCGGCTTCAAGGAGCGGCGAGACGGTGACATGAATCCAGCCGATGACTTCCCTTTCGAGCTCGGCTACAAAGACGGCGTGCTGCGCGGCGGGTTTGATTTGAGCGAAGCGCTCTTTCATTTCCTTTGTCGTGGTCGGGTAGCCGAGTTCGCCGCTCAATACGGCTAAACGCGGCACGTCTGATTTTCTCGCGCGTCTGATTTTTACAGCCCGCTTCTGCTGCTGTCATTGAATTACGCCTCCTTGCGCCGCAAGCGCGCCTGGACGGCGTCGCTCTTTAATTCTCGCAGAGCATCAGCGGCAATCCAACGGGCGGCACGGGAATCCATTTTCTTCATTTTTTCAGCGGTCTGAATAGCGGCACGATTCAGCGCCGGATTTCGCTTGCCGATGTTCCGCAGCGCCCAGTTGACTGCTTTTCGCACGAAATTGCGGTCATCGTGCGCTTCGCGCAACAGGATAGGGAGCATTTTCTTGTACTGCGCGTCTTTTGCCGTCTTGTCGCGATAGGCGAGGTACGCAATGAGCGCAAAGCCGGCGCGCTTTTCAAATTCGGCGTTGCGTTTGGTCCACTGCGACTGCGCGGTCCCAAGCGGGTTTCGCAAAAACAAACAGATGGCAACAGGTGCCGTCGCAAACGTCCCAGTTGTCGAAATCGCGCACCCAGCGATTCATTTGCGAAGCGGTAACTTTTGCGGGTTCATCGATCATTCCAGAGAGGATTCGGGCATCGTGCACGCCCGTTTCCCACAATTCGAGCGCCAGATCATGGTCCTGTCCAATGCGTTTGGCGAGCTCATCCATGCTCGGCTTTCGAACGCCGTAGACATTCTTCGCGACAATTCCGAAGCGCGCCATGCCTTCGACGTTTCGCTTTTCGCCGAGACCGCGCAGCTCGGCAAGCGCGCTTTCGCAGGTCCATTTCGCCTGCGATTGGCTAGAACGTTTTGTCCGAGTCAAGGAGGATTGTGACCGGGCCTTCATTGACTAGCTCCACGGACATCATTGCCTGGAAAATGCCTGTAGCTACAGTTATGCCTAATTGGCGGAGCGATCCGCAATACTCTTCGTAAAGTCTCTTGGCAAGGTCCGGCGGCGCTGCAGCCATGAAGCTGGGGCGTCGCTGGCCACGCGCGTCGCCGTACAGAGTGAATTGCGAAACGACCAGCGCGGCTCCTTTCACGTCCAGCAGAGAAAGATTCATTTTCTCCTGGGCGTCTTCGAAGATGCGCAGGTTCACGGTTTTTTCTGCGAGCGAGGCCGCAACGGCGCTGGTGTCCTCCTTTCCAACGCCAAGCAGAATCATCAGGCCAGCGCCGATTTCGCCGGTGACCCGTCCGTCCACGGTGACTTGCGCGCGGCTGACTCGCTGCAGAACGGCTCGCATGCAGTTCTACATGCCGTCCTTGTGAACGGCGCCGGCCGGTTTGCGTGAAAGCAAACCGGGAAGCTGAGCAACATTGAATGCGAAGACGGCCATGACCTGCGCGCCTTCAGCGAGATCGTCCCAGCGAACGCGCTCGATGGTGTCGGCCTGCGAATGGTGAGTCTTGTCGTAGTCGACTGGATCCTGCACGCACCAGAAGCCGGGCACGCCTTCCGCATCGAAGGAAACATGGTCGGTGCCGCCCATCTCGCGCAGGGTCGGTTCAGAAAGACCGATTTCGCGATTGCGAGCGAGCGGATTGAGTACGTAGGAAAGTTCCTCGCGCGCTTGGTAGTTGCCCATGAGGCCGATGGTGAGCGTTTTTCCCGTGCCGGTGTCATGCACGAGTATGGCGGAAATTTTCGCTAGTTCCGCTTTGTGCTGCTTGACGTATTCCTTCGAGCCGTTCAGACCTTGCTCTTCCCCGCTGAAGAGGATGAAGCGAATCGTGCGCTTGGGTTTCACGCCGGATTTGATCAAAGCACGGGCGGCTTCGATCACGGCGGTTGAACCCGTGCCGTTGTCGGTTGCGCCGGTGCCGAGATCCCAGGAATCCAGATGCGCGCCGAGGATGACGACCTCCTCCGGTTTTTCGGTGCCGGGGATTTCGGCGACGGTGTTGTAAACTTCGACCTCGCCTTTGCTGAAGGTGCCATTGATGTTTACCTCGGCTTCGACGGGGCCATCGTCTACCAAGCGCCAGAGTTGGCGATAACTTTCGCCGGTCACAAACGCGCCCGCGTATGCAGCCGGTTTGTATTCGCGCGAGAGTGTGCTCATGTTTTCGAGGCCGTAGAGTTTGTCGGAAGCGCTGAGAACGACTCCCGGCTTTTCCTCAGCAAGAAATTTCATTTCGGCCATGATGGCGCGGCGGTACGCACGGTAGTCGAACGGCTTGTCGCTCTTGGGGCGCGCGACGGGAATGGGGTCGTCATTCCACGGTGTGAGCGAGAGGATTGTTTGGCGGCTCCATCTCACGCGGACGCCCGAGTAGGACAATTGCGCCCTTGAGTTTGCCCTTGTATTGCTGCAACTCATCCACATTGCTGACCGGGAGGCCGACAACCTTTCCGCGAAGTGTACCTTTTGTGTCGGGAGACCATGCGGCTGCGGCGAGCGTGAGTTCATGCACGGTGGGAGAGGTAATTCTTCCCCACGCGCCGAAGCCTTGGCCGCGCGTCCAGGAGTGAGCGATTTTCCACGATTCCTGGTGCACGTTGGAGAGGCCAAGCGCCTTGAATTGTTCCGCGGCCCATTCGTTGGCTTGCTTGAGTTGCGGCGAGCCGGTCATGCGCGGGCCGATCTTGTCGGTGAGATAAGAGAGGTCGGCCTGCAACTGCGGCTTGTCGGCTTTTACTTGCTCGGTGATTTTCTTGTCGGCGTCGGTGGTGGGATCGGGCAAGGCGGCTGCGGCTTTGCGCGCTTCCTCGTCCGGCTGATAGGGGAGCGGGCGGCGCGGCAGCATCTCGGGAAGCTGCGCGGTGTTGTAAGCCCATGCTGCGAGAACCTGCGCGCCTTGATTGAGATCGTCTTTCCAGACTTTGTCGAACGTGTCGGACTGGCTGTGGTGGGTTTTGTTGTATTCCGCACCGTCCTGAATGCACCAGAAGCCGGGAACGCCGGCTTCGTCAAAGGAAGCGTGATCCGTGCCGAAGGTGCGCACCATGCGTGGGCTCAAGCAATTTCAGTTCGCCCAAGGGCGCGAGGACTTTGTCCACAATTTCGCGGTCTTGGTAGTTGTCGTGCAGGCCGATGGTCAGGACTTTTCCGGTGCCGGTGTCGTGAACGAGGACGCCGGAGATTTTTTCGAGTTCGTCTTTGTGCGCTTCGACGTAGCGTTTGGAGCCGACAAGGCCTTCTTCTTCTCCACTGAAAAGAACGAAGCGAATGGTGCGCTTGGGTTTGAGATTGAGTTTTGCGAGCGCGCGGGCGGCTTCAAGAACGGCAGCGCTTCCGGTGCCGTTGTCGGTCGAGCCGGTGCCCAAATCCCAGGAATCAAGGTGCGCACCCAGAATCACAACTTCGTCGGGTTTTTCGGTGCCTTTGAGTTCGGCGACGGTGTTGTAAACGTCCATCGGGCCGTCAACGATCGTGTTGGTGATTTCCATCTCGATTACGACCGGGCCGTGCTGCAGAAGTCGGAAAATCATGCGGTAGCCTTCGCCCGTGATGAAGGCGTTGGGAATCGCGCCGATGTCGAATTTTTCGCCGCCTACTCCAGTCATGTTGAGAAGCGCGTGGGGTTTGTTGGAATCGCGCAGAACTGCCGCCACGCCTTCTTGCTTGAAAAACTCGTTACGCTCGCGAGCCGCAGCGGCGAAGTTGCCAAACGGGGAGGGCGGGATCGGATCGCCCCTTCGCGGAAGCGGCGCTTGCATCGGTCGAGCGACATCCGCGAACGGCTCCTCTTTTTGTGGTGGAGAGAGGGCTTCAGGCTTGGTGAGAATGACGATCGTGCCTTTGAGCTTTCCGCGAAATTTTTCGAAGTCTTCTTTTTTCTGCGCATCGAAATAGACGACCGGGCCACGCAGAACGCCATTTGTGCCCGGCGCCCAACCTGCCGAAGCGATGGTCAGAGGATGCTCGGCGGGCGCGATGATGCGGGCTTTTGCCGTGCCGCGCGTCCAGGAGTGCGCGATTTTCCAGGATTCGAGGTGGACGTTGGTGAGGCCGTATTTCTTAAGTGTTTCGGCGGTCCAATCGTTGGCCGCTTTGAGTTGCGGGGAACCGGTAAGGCGCGGGCCGATGTTATCTGAAATGTATTCGAGATTTTGCGCGGCTTCGCTGTGATCGCGGATTTCGGCAAGGATTTGCGCGTCGGCAGCGCGTTAGGCGGCTGATCGTCGGGCGTTGGCAGCGCCAGACCTTTGACGACGGCGGCCAGCAACAAGACAGCAGACAACACGAACACTCGCTTTGCGTTCATTCCCATCCCTCAAATTGCCAATTTATGAAGAAATGATTTCCGACCAACAACCCAGGCGCCTTGCCCAAAACTCGATGTCACTAAGACGCGGCCCTGCGGCGCGGCGTTACACGCTTGCGGCGTTTTGCAGATCGTGGCGCGGGCTGGCAGCCGGGACAGAAATAGCTACTGCGCCCGGCCACGATGACTCGCTTGATCTGCGTTTTGCACCGATAGCACGGCTTCGCTTCGCGCCCGTAGGCGCGATGGCGGCGTTGATATTCTCCCGGTTGGCCTTCGGCGTCAAGAAAATCGCTGATAGAGGAGCCGCGCAGGGCGATAGCTTCGCGCAGGATTTCCTGCAAAGCATTGCGCAACTTTCGTGACTCGTTCGGGCGAAAGCTTGGCTGCGATGCGCATCGGATGAATTTTCGCGCGCCACAGACTTTCATCCGCGTAGATGTTGCCGACGCCGCGGAGCGCGCTTTGATCGAGCAGCAGCGCTTTGATGCGGGACTTGTGCGATTTGAGAAGCGCAGCGAACTCCTGTTCGGTGATTTCCAGTGGATCGGCACCAAATCGTTGCTAGCTCCGGCGGCAAAGTTTGCGCCTGCGAGATAGGCCATCCGGCCAAATCGTGCGCGCGTCGGTGTAACGAAGCTCGCGGCCATCATCGAGCAGAAAACGGACATGAGTGTGTTTTGAAAATGGCTCGGCGGCGAGCTGCGGTGCGAGATGACCTGTCATTCCAAGATGCACCAGAAGCGACGCCGTGGATGTCGGGCGGCCTAGCCAGATCCATTTCCATTGGCTTCTCCGCTGAGCCGCAGCAACATGAATTTTCCAAACCGTTCGACACGCTCGATAAACAGGCCCGGCAGAAACTCTTCCAGCGCGGCCGGGATCGTCGATGAAATCCGTCTTGCCCAGGGTGACGGAAACGATACGACGGCCGGCGACTGTCATTTGCAGGCCGCGGGCGACGGTTTCAACTTCAGGCAGTTCTGGCATTAAGCGGGCAGGATGTCCCAATTTAGCACGGTCAGATATTCGCAAGATGGCAAGCGATTGTTGTCGAACAAACCGGAGACTACAAAGAGCATCGTTGAAAAATATGCTCCGGAATGAGTCTATCTGCCAAGGGCAGGCATCAAGCCGCGGGAAAAACAATTTGTCTTACGGCTTCTTGATGGTAGTTCGGATACGGCGGATGATCCGGAATCACCACGGGGTTTTTCTTCAGCGCTTCGAGCGTGACTTGCACGGCCCGCTCAAGCTGAGCGTCATGGCCTGCGGCAACGGAAGCAGGATCGTTTTCCACTTCAATATCCGGCGCGATGCCGTGATTTTCCACTTCCCATTCGCCGTGCAAGCCATAGATCGCGGCGCGCGGCGCTGTAACACCTCCGCCATCCATCAGCGGCGGATAGTTGCTGATGCCGACAAGGCCACCCCAAGTGCGCGTGCCGACCAGCGGGCCGAGCTTGTCCTGACGGAACATCCAGGGCAGCGCGTCGCCGCCGGAGCCGGCCATTTCGTTGATGACCATCGTTTTCGGGCCGTAGATCTGCTGCGACGGCGAGCACCACTTTTCGCCTTCGCGAGTAGTAGCGCAATTGCGCAGCGGGCGGCCAATCAGGTCGATGATGTAGTCCGCGATGGCGCCGCCGTGGTTGTAGCGCTCATCAATGATCGCGCCCTGCTTGTCGGTTTGCGCGAAGTAGAAGCGGTTGAAATTGATGTAGCCACCGTTTGCCGTATCCGGCACGTGAACATAAGCGAGTTTGCCGCCGCTGAGTTCGTCCACTTTGCGGCGATTGTCTTCTTCCCACGCCCGGTTGCGCAGATTGCTTTCGTCATCCAAGGGGACGACGGTCACATCGCGCGCATCTTTGCCGTCAGCGTTGGCGGAAACCTTAATTCGGATCTGTTTGCCTGCGGTGTTTTCAAAGAACCGGAAGACTTCCAGTGTTTGCTTTCACGTCGTTCCCGTTCACCTGGATCAGGTAGTCGCCGGTTTTGACGTCCACTCCGGGCTGCGTGAGCGGCGCGCGAAGGTCAGGATTCCAGTTTTCGCCGTTGTAAATGCGCGCGAAACGGAAGCGGCCGTTTTCGATTTTGTAATCGGCGCCGAGCAAGCCAACTTTGACTTCCGGCGCTTTCGGAACGTCGCCGCCGAAGATGAACATATGGCCGATGGTGACTTCGCCGAGCATTTCAACGAAGAGATGGTTGAGATCGTCGCGCCCGCCCGCGGCTTTCACGTACGGCGCATATTTCTTTTCCGCAGCGGCGATATCGAGGCCATGGAAGTGCGGGTCGTAGAGGAAGTCGCGTTCGATGCGCCAGACTTCGTGATACATCTGCGCCCATTCGGCGCGCGGGTCGACGTAGACTTGCATGTCGTCGAGCTTGAGCGCGCCTTCGCCGGGTTTCGGTGCGGCGGCAGTCGCCGCGATGAACCAGGCCGACGGACCCGATGCGATACAGAATTTTTTCGCCGTTCGCGGAAACCGAGTAGCCGCTGATGCCGCCCAGGAACGGCTCCGTTTTGCGCGTGGTCAGATCGAACTTGCTCATCGTGAGCTGCGGGAACGGCGGCCCGTCGAGCGGCTGGACAAGTCGGTGTCTCGGTTAGAAACAGCGTGCCGGCCTTGCCTGTATCGAGCGAGGCGTAATTCGCAGCCTTAATCGGCAACGATACGACGCGCTGGCCGATCCCTTCAAAGTCGATAGTGACAGCAGGCGGCTTCTTCTTTTTTCTCGTCCTTCTTTTCATCTTTTCCGGCGTCTTTCTTGTCGGCGTCTTTGCCCTTTTCTTTGCCTTTGTCTTTGTCGCCGTCTTTTGCGTTTTTCTTCCGGCCTTCGCGATTTTTTCGTCATCGCTTTGCGGATCAACGGGATTCGGATCGCCCTTCTTGAGCACAACCGCATAAACACTGCGCGTTACCGGGCGCTGGAAGCCGGAAAGATCGAGCCAGGTTCCAGAAAGCGCGACATCGGTGCTCGCGGCAAAGAAGAGATACTTGCCGCCCTTGTCGAATACGGGATAGCGAGCGTCGCTCAAACCGTCCGTGATTTGCGTGCCCTTGCTCGATTCAAGCGAATAGACAAAGACAGCGCGCTGGTGATTCGGCAGGAATTTGGAGAAGGTAATCCACTTGCTGTCCGGCGACCACGTCGGTGTGAACGCAACGCCCCACGCGTCGTAAAGGTCCGTAACCACTTTCACTGGCGCACCCTTTTCAATGTCCACATACCAGAGATTCAGGCGCTTGTCGGAAAAGGCGATTTTCTTGCTGTCGGGAGACCACGTCGGGCCGTAGAAAAACGAAGGTGGATTGCCAAGGCTGATTTTCTTCACTTCGCCGAGGCCGGATTGATCCACAAGATGAAGAGCATATTCGCCGGATTCGTCGGAGAAAAACGCAATCCACTTTCCGTCTGGAGACCAGGCGGGATCGCGTTCAACCACGGTGGTGGTGCGCGTGAGATTGCGAATGTCGCCCTTTTCGGCAGGCGCAGTGAGAATTTCGCCGCGCGCTTCAAATACGGCGCGTGCTCCCGTCGGAGAAATTGCCGCGTTTTGAATCTTGTCCGCGACTTTTACCCAATGCGGCCGCGTCGCGGGCAAATCGCCGGCAATGTGAATGTTTACGTGAGTGGACTTTCCCGTTTTCGGGTCGAAGAGATAGATTCCGCCGAATTGTTCATAAACAAGCGCGTCTGGGCCGCCGCTGACAGATTTCAGATCCAGCCCGTTGTTTTCGACCACCTGCTTTACGCTCTTTGCTTTCGTGTCGTAGGCAAACAGCGTCTTGGCGCCGTTGCGGTCGGAAAGAAAGTAGACCGTGTCGCCCATCCAGACCGGCTGATCATCGTTGGAATTTTCGCGCGGAACCTTTTCAAGCTGCAAATCGCTGAAGCGCACGATGTAGATCGGCGTGGTTTGTCCGCCGCGATAGCGCTTCCATGCTGGTTGCCATTTCAGAACTGGCTGGTAGGCAAAGCGCGTCGCATCCGGCGAATACGAACCGTTTTCTGCGCGCCACATCGGCAGAACTTCCGGAACACCACCTTCGACCGGCACAGTGTAGATGCGGTCGAAATCGGCGTAGGCCTCGCGCGAAGAATCGAAGAGAACCTTCTTGCCGTCCGGCGTCCAGCCGACGACAACATCGGGCGCCGGATGCCAGGTCAGACGGCGCGGCTCGCCACCTTCCGCCGGCATGACGTAAGCATCCACGTTGCCGTCATATTCGCCGGTAAACGCGATCCATTTTCCGTCGGGAGAATAAAACGGCGTCGTTTCATGACCGCCCGTCGTGAGCTGGCGCGCTTCACCGCCGTCGCGCGGAACGGTCCACAAATATCCGCCGTAGACGAAGGTGATGTTAGTCTGATTGACGGTCGGCCAGGTGGCGAGCAACGGCGTTTCCTGTGCCCCAGCAAAGCCCGCGGCAAACACCATCAACAACGACAGAACGAGCAGCCGAGCGAACGCGCATGATTCCTCCAAATCCCGGATTCTTCCGCGGACAACTAAATTCTTATTTCGCCGGCGGCGGCCAGAAGCCCGGTTCGCTGATTTTCCGTTCGTCCTGTTTTTCCGCGTATTTTTTCACGGCGGGGCCAATTTCCGAGGCTTTGCCGATCAGCACGAACACCATATTGTCCCTGGGAAAGTGTTTTTCGATAATCTGTTTGGCGGATTCCAGCGTGACCGCGCCAATACGCTGTTCGAGCTGGTTGATTTCGTTGTCGTCCAGCCCGTAAAACTCACTCGTTGCGATGCGCGAGGCAAGCTGGCCGGACGTTTCGATTTGCGGCGGAAACTGCCCTTTGATGTATTTTTTCGCGGTGTCGAGTTGCGCGGCGGTCAAGCCGTTTTTGTGGAGGTCTTCGAGGACTTTGAGAGCAAGATCAATCGCGGGCACCGTGGTTTCGTTTTTCGTGAAACTGTAGATCGCGAACGGGCCTGCTGCTTTCTTGATTCTGAAAAAACGAGTTCGCACCGTAGGTATATCCGGAGTCGATGCGCAGCGCGGTATTCAGAATGGAGGCAAACGTTCCGCCAAAGGCCGTGTTCACAACGCGGATCGCAACACGATCGGGATCGTTCGCGGTGATTCCGATATTTCCGATGGCAAAATACGTTTGCGTGGCGTCAGGCTTGTCCACCAGCAACAGTCTCTTGCCTTTCACGGGAGTCGGCGGCGGAATATTCACAGCCGGGACTCGGCTTTGCCGGCCAGGAGCCGAACGCCTCCTCCAGCTTTTTCTTGAGTTCCGCCGCGTTGAATTCGCCTGCGACCGCCAGAATCGTGTTCGAAGGCACATAGTTCGTCTGATAGAACTTCACGAATGGCCTCGCGCTGAATTTTCTTCAGCGAAAGTTCGTCGCCGCCCGGGCCGCGCATAGGGATGCGTGCCATAGAGATAGCCGTTGTAGTAGTTGAAGATGACGGCTTCGGCTTGATCTTTTGCGGCTTTCACTCCATCCACGCTCTGGGCCAGCAGCTTGTCCACTTCCGCTTGCGGAAAATTGGCGTGCAAGATGGCGTCGCTGAACAGATCGAGCCCGCGATCCAGATCCTTGGTCAGAAATTCCGCCGGAAACGGCGGTGTAATCAAAATCGCTGTCCGCCCCGAAACGAAGCGCCGATAAAATCCAGGTCCGTAGCGAATTGCTGCGCCGTGCGCTTTTCTGTGCCTTTGCGCAAAAGTCCCGCTGTAATGCCCGCGAGACCTGCTTGATCCGCCGGATCAGCCGCGGAACCCGCCTTTACGATGGCGTAAAAACTCACGATGGGCACGCCGTGCTTTTCCATCAGGAGCAGCGTGAGACCGTTTTTCAGAACGACTTTCTCGTGAGGAGGCAGTTTTAGCGTCTGCGCTGAGGCTGGCGGCGTCCAATCGCAATCGCGAGATCCGCAGGAGGCAAACGAGCTTGCAAGCGGTCTTGATGGTTCTCATTGCTTTGCCTTCTCCTCATTCTCCGGGATCAACGTGGCCACAGTGCGGTTGTTCGCGCCAAAGTATTTCTTTGCCACGCGCTGCACGTCTTCTTTCGTCACCGCGCTGTAGTTTTTGGCCGCATCAAACAGGCTGGTGTAATCGCCAAAGAAAACTTCGTAAGTTCCGATCGTGTTGGCGCGGCCATTGATGGTCCGCATCTGTTGATAAAACTCCACAAGGCGGATGTTTTTGGCTTTCTCAAGCTCCTGGTCGGAGATGGGCGTCGTTTTCGCTTTATCCAGCTCCTCGTAAATGGCTTTTTCGCACGACGCCGGATCCACGCTTTGCTTCGGCTGCGCGTTAACCACCAGCAAGAGTCGGGTCGAAAGCCGTGTCTGCACCCATGCCACGTTTAGCGCGATCTGATCCTTGTCCACCAGCCGTTGATACATGCGCGAGCTTTCCCCTGGACCAGCACCGTCTCGAGAATATTCAGCGCATAAAAATCCGGATTGTTCGTTTGCGGCACGTGATAGCCGATTTCCAGCAACGGCAAGTTCCGCGGGTTTGTGCACGACGAGCCGGCGCTCGCCGAGTTGTTCGGGTTCGACGGTCGTCACCGGCGGAGGCGGCGCGTGCGTCGGAATTGGCTCGATATATTTTTCGCAGAGCTGAAAAATTTCTTCGGAAGTTACATCGCCGACCACAACCATCGTGGCGTTGTTCGGCGAATAACCCATTTCAAAATGGTGCTTCAAGTCTTCCATCGTCCAGTGCTCGATGTCGCTCATCCAGCCGACCACCGGCCATTGATAGGGATGTGCGATAAACGCCGTCGCCCAAAGTTGCTCGTCAAGCAGCCCGCCGTTGTCATTGTCCGTGCGCAGGCGGCGCTCGCTGGCCACGACTTCGCGTTCCGATGCGATTTTCTTGGGGTCAAACTGCAGATACTGAATGCGGTCGGCTTCGATATCAAAAATCAGCGGCAAGGCGGAGCGCGGGAACCAATCCTGGTAAACGGTGGTGTTCTGCGTGGTGTAAGCGTTGTTCTCGCCGCCATTGGCTTCCATCACTTTGTCGAGCTCGCCCGGGCCATATTTCTTGGCTCCGTTAAACATCATGTGCTCGAAGAAATGCGAAAGCCCGGTCGTGCCGGGATGCTCATTGCGCGAACCGATGCGGTAAAAAATATAGAGCGCTACATTGGGAATGCTGTGGTCGCTCTGCACCAGCACTTTCATTCCGTTTTTCAGCGTTTTTGAAGCGACGGGAAACTGCTTTGCTTCTTCCTGTGCTTTTGCGGAGGCGGCAAAACCAAATGTGCAGACCAATCCTGCGACAAAGAACCACTGGCTGACTTTTCTCATGAACACACCCTCAGTGCAAACCTACCCTTTCTCAGACGTATAAAACCTCAAAAAAGTTCACTCCTAACGTTCTTGCGGACGCGAAACAAGAGCGAAAACGCGCACCGCTCCGCCGGAACCGCCTTCCAGCTTGATTGGCGCGACGACCAGAAACGCGCCCGCTTCCGGCACCTCGGTCAAATCGCGCAGGTTTTCGAGCTGATAAACTTCAGCCCCGAGCACCAGATGGTGCACCGGAAAATCCTTGGAATTGCCCGGATCAATGCTCAGCGTATCGCAACCGAGGCCGCCGATTTTGCGGTCGAGCAGTATCTTTGCTGCTTCCACAGAAAATCCGGGGAAATGCATTTCACCCTTGGCGCCCGTATTGCGATAGCGCTGCACATCCGGCCACCGGGAAGCCCATCCCGTGCGCAGAATCACGATTGCACCCGCCGGAATTCTGCCGTGGCTGTTTTCCCAGGTTTCAATCACGGCTGGAGAAAGCTGATAGTCTGCGTTCTTTTCAGCTTCCGCTCGAACATCGAGCACAACTGCCGGACCGAAGAATTTTTCCGGAGCAATCTGCTCCAGCGTGCTCTTTCCTGGAGGAAAGTGCGCTGGCGCATCGAGATGCGTGCCGTAGTGCTCCAGCATCCAGAAGCTGCGAGTGAAATAGCCGTCCTTTTGGACGGTGCCGTTCACTTTGGCTTCGAAAACCTTGGGATCGCCGGGCCAGGCAACAAGTTTGTCGTTGATGGCGTAGCTGAGGTCGATAACCTTCGTCTCGCCGGAAGCAACTCCCTCCAGCATATCTGCCTTTTGCCGCGGCGCGGTTTGCCTGCAAGAAGCTGCGCAAAGCGAAAAAGCGCAGGCAACCATCAGAGTGGTGCGACGCAAGTTCGGCACGAATCACCTCGATTTCAAACGCCGCAAGGAATGGAACACGCCACCAGCGATCGCTTACGGGAGCGGAATTCCGGGCTGCGGCACAATCCCGGCCATGCGCAGAATTTCCAGATATTCAACGTCAGTGATGGTAGAGATAATCAATCGCACATTCTTCAGGAACTTTACTTTCTTGAGGGCGCTGTTGGCGCGCATTTCCGCAAGCGTTACCTGCCGCGGCAGTTTTTCAAACGCACGCAGGTCTGCGACAAGATTTTTTTCCTTGCGATCGTGCGGATCGGGATAAGGATCGCGCGTCACTTCCGCAATCGAATAGAACGAACGGTCGGGCGCGGAATGATAGCAAAGCACGCGATCGCCTTTGCGCACCTGCTTGAGCGCGCGAATCGCGTCGGGTTTGGAACCGGCACCGTGCCACATTTCCTTGCCCTTAACGAAAAGCGTATCCCAATGATAGTGGTGTGGGTCTGCCGTGAAGATCCAGTAGTGTCGAGTCGGAGTCGCTGTCGTCATCTATAAAAAGTTCGGCGGTACTATACAATTCATGACCTGCAAAACCAAACAAAATATGAGGGTTAGGCCGCAGACTGGCCGGGAGGAATTTTGAGCCAAATTGGCCGCAAAATCATGATAACCCATTGCGAATCAATTACTTAACGGGCATCTACGCCGCATCCACAAACACTTCTTCGCCGCGGAGCTCGGTTGCGTAACAGGGTATGACCGCGTCCGGGTTCATGTTGGCCTTGCCTGTGGTGACGTCAAACTGCCAGCCGTGCCAGGGGCAGGTCACGACCCTACCTTCCAAGGGGCCTTGGCCGAGCGGACCGCCACGGTGCAAGCACGTGTTGCTGATCGCGTAGAACGTTCCTCCCACATTGGCAAGGGCGATCATCTTGCCTTCAACCTGCACTTCCCGAATTGAACCCGGCGCCACGTCAGAAGCCTTCGCCGCCCGCACGAATGCCATGCCTGCTCCTTTGCGCGTGAAAAAGCTCTCAGAGTATAAGGGAAGTGCAAGCCGGAAGAAAAGGCGACTGGACGACAGGGGGCTGCGTTTAGATCGCTCTCCCGCAGGCGCCGCAGAAATGGCCTCCGCCAGCGCTCAGCGTGCCGCACTGGCAGCAGAACCGGCCGGAGGTGGTCACGGGAACCATTCCGTACCGGAATGGGCCGCGAATCCGCCGCGCAGGCCCAGAGGAACGCAACAATCCATCCGATAACCGTCCAGCCGAGGAACAGGTTTACGGCGAAGATCAAGCCCGCGTCGTTTTTATCGCGACCGATGATCGTCGGCAGAAAATACAGAAAGCCAAGAAATAGAAGAAAAAGCACGGGAAGCCTCTTTCCACTCAGCACAAAACAAGCCAGGCCATGCTGCTAGCGCCCTTCCCGATGAAGATACGGCCTAGCGGGCTGGATTGTTCCCTACGGCTGGAGGACAGCAACTTCCACGCGATTGCGGCCGGCGCGTTTCGCGGCATAGAGGGCTTCGTCTGCCCTGCGTAAAAGCTGCGAGAACTCCGCCGTCTCCCGTCCCTGAAAACCGGCAATCCCGAAACTAGCCGTGACGCTGGCAGAGTTTCCGCCAAAACGAAATACGAGCGAGGCGAATTGCGCTCGGAGACGATCCACCGTCGGGAAAATGCCGTTCTGATCGACGTGGGTCAGCACCATGACGAACTCCTCGCCACCCATACGTCCGCAAATGTCGGATGCCCGTGTAGTGCCGCGCAAAACTTCGGCAAATTTCTGCAGGACCAAATCGCCGGCGTCGTGGCCATAACTGTCGTTCACATTTTTGAAGGAATCCAGGTCAGCCAGAATCACCCAGAGCGGATAGCCATGGCGCGCGGCGCCGCGAATTTGCCGTTCGGCCCATTCTTCGATCGCTCGGCGATTGGGCAAACCGGTCAGCGAATCAGTGCGCGCAGCTTCCTGCAGGAGCAAATTTTTGGCTTCGATATCTCGCTGCAGACAGATGATCCGTCGCCCGACGCCAATGCGCGCACAAAACTCGCCCGGGTCGAAAGGCTTTGTCAGATAATCATCTGCCCCAGCGGCCAAGCCTTTTACGACCATCGCCTTGTCGGAGATGGAAGTCAGCAAAATGACGTAGGTGTAAGCCAATTCGCTGCTGCGGATACGCTGGACAAGATCAAGGCCAGAAACATCAGGCATCATCCAGTCGGTAATAACGACATGCGGCGCGATTTGCGCGAATAGCTCAAGCGCCTCGCGGCCATTTCTTGCGAAGGTAACGGAATAGTCCTGCCCCTGAAGGGCTTGACTCACCAACTCGCGGTAGACGGGAGAATCGTCCACCACAAGCACGGATAGCGACGGGCCAGACTGACTCATGCTGCGCGCAGCGCGCGTAATCCTCTCTGGGACTCGTATCGGCAAGGGAACAGGGCTCGCTGTAGTAAGAGACTATCAGAGGAACGGCAGAACTAGAGCGGGGAAGGCAAGTTTCGGCCCAAAAGGTAACGAAGCAATCGGGGCCGAAAATTAGTGCACCTTGTTTATAGAAAGAATGCTATTTGCCGAAAAGCGAAATTGTCCGCTTTGCCCGTTTGTCTTGCAGCTTCCACACGGCCCGTCGAAAAAACACAAATAGTCCGAACAGCAGAAGTACCGTCCCTGCGACAACGCTTATTACCTGCATTGCGAAGAGGCCGGGCTGCTCTTCCGTGAACCGTTGAGGGAGGAACACCACGGCGGCAAGGACACTTCCAGAGCCAATGCACTTCCAGCCGACGCGGGGATCGTCGGGCATATGTTCGCCTGCCCAGACAAGGAGCTTGATCAGATGGATGAGCAAGTGCGGCATAAAAGCTCCGGCCAATAGAGAGTCGTTGTGGCCGTCAACAGATTGAAGGTGACAATTTTAGCTCAGGCGCCTTGCACTTTTACCAGCAACTCAGCGAATTTCTGCTTCCGTTCCGCCTGGTCGTGACCGCCTTCGGCCTCCGCAAGCTGGGTGATATTCATCGAGCAGAACTTCGGTCCGCACATCGAGCAGAATTTCGCTTCCTTGTAGAAATCGTCAGGTAGCGATTCGTCGTGCATCGCACGTGCGGTTTCCGGGTCGAGCGAAAGTTCAAACTGCTTGTTCCAGTCAAACAAGAACCGCGCATAGCTCAAAGCATCGTCGCGATCCCGTGCGCCGGGGCGGTGCCGCGCAACGTCCGCAGCGTGCGCCGCGATTTTGTAGGCAATCACGCCCTGCTTGACATCCTCCGGATTCGGCAGGCCCAGGTGCTCCTTCGGCGTGACGTAGCAGAGCATCGAAGCGCCGTGCCAGCCGATCATCGCCGCGCCAATCGCGCTGGTGATGTGGTCGTAGCCGGGCGCGATGTCTGTCACGAGCGGGCCCAGCGTGTAGAACGGCGCTTCATGGCACCATTCCACTTCCTTGTCGACCTGCTCCTTGATCTTATCGAGCGGGACATGGCCGGGGCCTTCGATCATCACCTGAACATCGTGCTCCCACGCCTTTTTCGTCAGCTCGCCGAGCACTTTCAATTCGGCAAACTGGGCTTCGTCGCTGGCATCGGCAATGCAGCCGGGGCGCAGTCCGTCGCCCAAAGAAAAGCTCACGTCGTGCTTCTTGAAAATTTTGCAGATGTCATCAAAGTGTTCGTAAAGAAAATTCTGCTGTTTGTGGTGCTCCATCCAGTGAGCCATCAAAGAGCCGCCACGGCTGACGATTCCCGTAATGCGTTTGCGCACAAGCGGAACATGCTGCCTCAATACGCCGGCGTGAATCGTCATGTAGTCCACGCCCTGCTCCGCTTGCTCTTCGATCACTTCGAGCATCAGATCAATCGTCAAATCTTCCGGCCGCCGCACGCGCGATATCGCTTCATACACGGGCACGGTTCCGACAGGCACGGGCGACGAGTTGATAATCGCTTTGCGAATCGTCGGGAATATCTCCACCAGTGGAAAGGTCCATCACCGTGTCCGCGCCATAGTGCACTGAGTGGTGCAGCTTCTTCAGCTCTTCATCAATGTTGGAAGTCGTTGCGGAATTTCCGATGTTCGCGTTGATCTTGCAGAAAAACGCTACGCCGATACCCATCGGCTCCAGATTCCGATGATGAATGTTCGCGGGAATAATGGCGCGGCCGCGGGCGACTTCGCTGCGAACCAGCTCCGGCTCGAGCTTTTCTCGCTTCGCCACGTACTGCATCTCTTCCGTGATGAGGCCTTGCTTGGCAAGGTGCATCTGCGACATGTTGCGGCTGCCGTTCTTTCCCGCCGTATCGGCTTCTCTTTTTTCAATCCAACTGTCGCGCATCGCCATAAATTCCCCCAGAACCGCGGTACCGCTCCAATATGGAGATCAAATTATGGCACTCGGGGATAGGAGGGGCAACTCGCACGGCGCATAAGCTGCGTGGAGCCGTTCAGAATTCAATTGATGCCGGTTTCGCGAGGCAACTACGCTAGGAGAGCTTCAGTGCGTGCAACGATTGCCGCACGATTTCATCGGGAGTTTGGCTGACCGAAACTACAATTGCATTTTGCGGCTCTTCCAGGTCACGAAACTGGCCGGCCAAAATTCCTTCTCCCGCAAAATGCCCGCGGCGCGCCAGAATGTGCGCGCGCATCTCTTCGTACGTTCCCTTCAAATACACGATCTTCATATCCAGGCCGGCGCCGATCGTTTCGCGATAGCTTTGCTTCAACGCGGAGCAACCGAAAACGCAGTTTTTCGCCGCTGCGCTCTGCCGCTCGAGTTCTGTATGAATCGCCGCAAGCCACGGCACGCGGTCCGCGTCCGTCAGCGGTATTCCCTGCTTCATTTTTGCGATGTTTGCCACGGGATGAAAATCGTCCGCGTCGAGGAAAGCCCATCCCAGTTTCTTGGCGAGCATCGTCCCGATCGTCGTCTTGCCCGAACCGGTCGTGCCCATCACGAGTACGATCATTCGCTTGCGGTTCCTGTCTACGCGCGCCGCAGCGTGATCAGCGTAATTTCCGGCGGCACGCCGAGGCGCACCGGGGCGCCAACCGTGCCCAGCCCGCGATTCACATAAAGCTGCGAACGTTTCACTGGCGCTTCCAGCGGATTCCTCGCCGTGCCCAGCGTTCGCGTGTACAACCCCGCGATGTAGTCCGTAATAAATCGCGCAGGACTCAGCCGGTGATCCAGAATCTCCACCTGCACTTGCCCGCCGTGCGTGTGTCCCGCAAGAGAAAGCTCGATTCCCAACTCCGCCGCGCGATTGAACGAGTTTGGATTGTGCGAAAGCAGAATGTTCGGCATGTCTGGCCGCACAAGCTTGTCTGCGCCGGCGAGGGTCTGAATCCTCTTTCCGCCCGGACCGCGTTCGCGTTGGTAATCCACTCCAATCAAATTCAATTGCGCCCCACGAAAACCAATTTGAGCGTTTTCGCTGCGCAACAATTTCATGCCTGCTTGCGTGAACAGCCGCTCCGCCGCGTCTTCCGCCTTGGCGTAAATTTCGTGATTGCCGTTGCAGCCGTAAACCCCGAGCGATGCCGAAAGCCTGCAAATCTCTTCAATACATTCCGCCAGCGGATCGCCCGCACTGGTGATGAAATCGCCCGTCACCACCGAAAGATCGGGCGCCAAATCGTTCGCCATGTCCACAGCACGACGCACATCTTCGCGAGAAATGTACCCGCTCAAATGAATGTCGCTCAACTGCGCGATCTTCATGCCGTCCAGCGCGTCCGGCAAATTCGCCAGCGGAATCTCCACACGCCTAACCTGGTAGTTCAATCGCTCTGCCGCAAATCCGTACACGGCGCCTAGAAATGGCGCGGCGCCGGCAACTGCCGTCGCTGTTTTGAAAAAATGCCGTCGCCCGGGGTCGGCCAGAATCTCCACACCCACCTTCCCTCCAGAATCCTCGGCCACGGCCCTTTGCTTCACACTCTCTCTGACTGCCCGCGCGGCCCATCTCCAAACGAGCTCAACCGCGTGCACCAGCTTGACCGCGATGAACCCAAAAAAAGCGCTCGCAAACCACATTCCGATGAACAGCGGGAAAATCTGCCCGCGCGGAATCCAGTGATTCTTGCCCATGCGAAGCCCGTCTGTAAGCGCCAGCGCGCACACGACCGCCAGCGCAAGACAAAGCGCACGAGCCAGCACGCGCAGCGCCGTGCTGCGCCAGTTGGCCGTCACGCGCCAGAGCCCGCGGTACCAAAAATACTGCGAAAACGCGAGGAGCGATATCAGCCCCAAGCCGATGAACAATCGCGCCACGAACCAGACAACATTTACGCCATGAAACAAGAAATTGCCTCCCTGCCTGCACTTTTAAGCTTACCATGCGCGGCTTGGGAGACAATTTGGCACCCCGCCCGTCGTTTCCCCGTCCGTCCCCATAGCCAAGGATCGGGTAGCAAGAGTAAGATTCGCCTATCCCGAAGAACACTTCTCCTTTCGAAGTGCGTCTTTAACAATTGTCCCGCCTCGAAGGCGCGACGGAGGAAGCAATGAAGAAACTGTGGTCTTTTGCAGGAATCTCTCTGGCGGCAGCCTTTCTGGCTCTGCCAGCTCTCGCGCAGCAGGATGCAGCCAAAAAGGCACCGTCCAAGCCTGCGCCGGGCCCGTCTCAAGCCCTTCTGGAATCCTGGAACGATATCGGGCGCAAATTAATCGCAATTGCTGAAGACCTTCCCGAAGACAAGTACGACTACAAACCGCATCCCGACTCGCGCACCTTTGTCGGCAATTTGCTGCACGCCTCAGCGTCCATGTATTTCTTTACGGACACAGCCGCAGGCAAGAAAGCCCGCTTCAGCGACGATCCCAAGCGCGATGAACTGAAGACAAAGGCCCAGGTTGTGGCGTTCGTAAAACAGTGTGTGAAGGACGGCGCCGATCTCATCAATGCCAAGGGCGACAAGGGAATCAACGAAGAAATCGAATACGGCGGCCCGACAAAGACCCGCATCGGCGACCTCGCCAACGGGCTCATCGAGCACTCCGGCGAACACTACGGCCAGCTCGTCGTCTACTACCGCATCAACGGTTTGGTTCCGCCGGAATCCCGGCCGAAGAAGTAACAATTCAAACGAGCAGTTTTGGGGGCCGCTTTCCACAAGCGGCCTTTTTTTTGCTATTGTCCTGCCGCTCCCGCAAAGCCATTTTCCACAAGCGCCTTCAACCGCTCCGGATCATTCGTCGGCGGCATGCAAGTATTCCCAAAGCAAACCAGCGCCACGGCCCTGTCCGCCGGCAAATGAGGAAGCGTTTCACGCAACGCAAGCGGCAGGTACTCGGCAGACAAGCCCGGTTTCGCGCGCAGTACCGCTTTGCCAAATCGAAATACGGAATTGGCCGCCGCTTCCAGTTCTCTCGCAGTTACGTCTCCGCCTGAGCCCGTAATCACGACCTGGACCGGATGATTCGCAAACAGCGTGGCTGCCAGGCCGTAGGTCGCGGCAAACATGCCAAACTGCGGCGCAATTCCTGCAAACGCTTCGAGCGTTTTCTGCGCCCAGTCGTAATATTTCTTGTCGCCGGTATAGGCATGCAGTCTAGTCAGCGCCATCGCAGCGACGGAGTTCGCTCCCGGCGTTGGCGAATCCTGGAACGGCTTGCGCCGCACATCGAGTCCTCCCATGGCAGGTGCATCGCTGGCCCGATCGAAAAATCCACCGCCTTCTGCATCGCCATACTTTCCAGTCGCGAGATCCATCGTCCGCCGCGCCGCTTGAAAATATTTCGCATCGAGCGTCGCTTCGTAGGCATCGAGCAGCGCCATGACGCCAAACACCTGGTCATCGAGCGACCCGCGCAGCACCGGTCCATCGATTCGGTGCGTAAATCCTTGCTCTTCGGTCCAAGCCTCGCGCAACATCCGGTCCATGGTTTTCAGCGCAAACGCCCGACATGCTTCTCCCGCCATACCATCCAGAACTCTTGCCGCATCCAGATAAGCCGAAACAAACATCGCGTTCCAGCTCACATACATCGTCTTATCAATGTACGGAGTCGGCCGCGGCAATCGCGCTGAAAGCATCTTCGCTTTGGCGCGCGCCATCGTCAGTCGCACGCTCACTTCGTCAGTCTTCAGTGCCTCCGCAATTTCCGAAGCGTCGCGCGCAATCCACAAAACGTTTTTCGCTGGATTGTGGTGCATCTCGCCGTGCGCTTCCACGTCGTAGTGCAGCTCCATCACGCGCGCTTCCTCCGGCGTAAGCGCCGCGCGTAATTCTTCCAGCGTCCAAGTGAAATAATCACCGTCATCGTCCAGCGAGTAATCGGCATCCTGACTCGCATAAAACCCGCCGTTCGCCTGGTCCGACAAATCCTGATTCACCCAGCCGACAATGCTCTCTGCCGTCTCCCGGACAAATCCATTCTTCGTAGCCTGCCAGCCATGCAGATAATTCTTCAGCAGCTCCGAGTTGTCGTAACTCATCTTCTCGAAATGCGGCACCAGCCATTTCTCATCCACCGAATACCGGTGGAATCCACCCGCCAGCTGGTCGTACACTCCGCCGCGCGCCATTTTTTCCAGCGTTGCTTCTGACATCGCCAGCAAATGCCGCTCTTTCGTTTGCTGATAACGCTCCAGAACCAGATCAATCGCCGAGCAGTGCGGGAATTTTGGTGCTTTCCCGAATCCGCCGTTCTTGATGTCAAACAATTGCGTGATTGACCGCACTTGCGAATCGACCACTTCCGCGTCGAATTTCCCGTGCGCGCCGGTGAACATCTCCTGTTGCGCCACGCCTTCTGCAAGCGATTCCGCCGCCCGCGCCAAATCCGCGCGCTTGCTCTTGTACGATTCCGCCACCGCCAGCAGTACGCGTCGGAATCCCGGCCGTCCGAACTGATCGTCCGGCGGAAAATACGTCCCGCCAAAAAACGGTTTTCCATCCGGCATCAAAAATCCCGTCAAGGGCCAGCCGCCCTGCCCGGAAATCGCGCTGATCGCCGCCTGGTAACGCGAATCCACGTCGGGCCGCTCGTCGCGGTCCACTTTCACCGGCACATAATGTTCGTTGATGATCTGCGCGATCACCGGATTCTCGTAGCTCTCGCGGTCAATCACGTGGCACCAGTGACACCACACCGCGCCGATGTCCAGTAGCATGGGCTTGTCTTCTTTTTGCGCTTTCGCAAACGCCGCTTCGCCCCACTCATACCAATCAATCGGCTGATGCGCCGCCGACCGCAAATAAGGGCTGGCCGAATCCTTCAAACGATTTTCCGTTTTTTCGCTCAATTGTCTTTCTGTGAGACTTGTAGCGGCTATTTTTTGTCGCAGTCTCTTAGATTTTGCTTTGCCCTGAGGCCCCGAAATCCACGAAGCACAATCGAAACTCTTACTGAACCTTGTCTCCCGGTCCCAAATCGCGCGGATCGAGCGGCTTCCGCCCCGAGAACCCTTCGTCCTGCCGGTGATAAAACCGAATCCGGTCCTCGCCCAATTTCCAGCACAAATACACTTCCTCGTTGTCTATTACCGAAGGAAAATCCAGCAGCCCCACGTCCAGATCCTTGATCACACAACCCGTTCCTAGAATCTGGTCGAGCGCCGATTTCAAATTCTGCACAAGCCGCGTATGCTCCTGCCGCACCAGCGACAATTTGTCGTGCGGCACCAGCATCCCACCCATCATCATGATGCGTGCCGCTACCGCGGAAAGCTCCGCATCCAGCCCGGACAACTTCTTGCGGCACTCCATGGCCTCAATCAGCACCGGTTCCAGCTCCTGCCGCGTGCGTTCGGCTTCGGTCAGTGAAAACAATCTCGGTTCAGGGATTTCGTCTTGCGGGAGTTCGTCGTCTTCGTCGGCCATTGGTTTTCCGTGTTGCGTCGAGCAACTGCGGGGACAATTTCTTCCTCGATGCTAGCGCAAAGCCAGCATGCGGTCGAGCGCCACGCGGGCAAAGTTCCGCGTCTGCTCGTCCACGGAAATTTGATTGACGATTTTTCCAGCGGCAAGGTTTTCGAGCGCCCAAAGCAAATGCACGGGCGTAATCCGGAACATCGTTGTGCAAACGCACACGCTCCGGTCGAGCGACATCACTTTGTGATCCGTGCAATTCTTTGCTCAGCCGATTCACCAGGTGAATTTCCGTTCCCACGGCCCACTGCGATCCCGTCGGCGAAGCCTTGATGACTTTGATGATTCCTTCGGTCGAGCCGATTTCGTCCGCCGCCTCCGCTACTTCAAAACGGCACTCCGGGTGAACAATTACGCGAATCCCGGGATTTTCTTTGCGCACACGGGCTACATGTTCCACCGTAAACCGCTGGTGCACCGAACAGTAGCCTTTCCACAAAATCACTCTGGCTTTGCGAATTTGCTCTTCCGTATTCCCGCCAAGTTCCTGAAATGGATCCCATACGATCATTTGATCGAGTGGAATTCGCATGCGAAATCCGGTATTGCGCCCCAGATGCTCGTCAGGCAAAAACAAAACTTTTTCACCGCGCGCAAACGCCCACTTCATCACCGCAGGCGCGTTTGAACTTGTGCAAACCGATCCGCCATGTTCGCCCGTAAACGACTTAATCGCCGCAGTCGAATTCATGTACGTGACCGGAATAATCTTGCTCGCATCCGCCACGCCAGCAAGCTCGCTCCAGCACGCTTCCACCTGTCCGATGTCGGCCATATCCGCCATCGAACAACCCGCATTCAAATCCGGCAGCACGACGACTTGATGATCGCGACGCAGAATATCCGCGCTCTCCGCCATAAAGTGCACGCCGCAAAAAACAATGAACTTGCCGTCCACTTCCGCTGCCTGCTGCGAAAGCCGCAGCGAATCCCCGCGGTAATCCGCAAATTTCACAACTTCATCGCGCTGATAGTGATGCCCCAGAATTACAACGTCTTTCCCGAGCTTTGCCTTCGCCGCAGCAATCCGCTCGTCCAGGGTGTTGTCCGGCACCAGCAAATAACTATCGAAATCGCAGCCCACGCCCTTTTCGATTTCCGGCGCGCGCAGCGTTTCCGGCTGCTCGATTCCGATGAGTGTAGTGGTGCCCGATTTGTAAGAGATTCTGTCCATTTTTGATTGGAATGAGGGCGCTTTCTCCCCTTTATATTTACCTCTACCCGCCGATAAACACCATAGTACGGCTGGGCGGCACAAAGCCGGGATCATTGATGTGGTGGCTCTTCTCTTTTTCGTTCACCGCGGAACGAATGTACGTCGCCAAATCCTCATCCGAAGCGCCATCGCGCAGGAAAGCCCGCAAATCGTGATCGTCCTTGCTGAAAAGGCATGTCCGCAGTTTTCCATCAGCCGTCAGTCGTATCCGCGAGCAGTGCCCGCAAAACGGCTGTGTTACCGGCGCAATCAATCCAATCTCGCCCGGCGCGCCATCTGCAAAGCGATACTTCCGCGCCGTCTCGCTTTTTTCATGAGGAATCTGCTCCAGCGGCCATCGCGCGTTAATCCGCTCGAACACTTCCGCGGCAGGAACCACTTTGTCGCGCGACCAATGCCGATCTGCGTCCAGCGGCATGAACTCAATGAACCGCATGATCACACCGCGTTCCCGCGCAAACCCGGCGAACGCTTCCACTTCATCGTCATTGATTCCGCGCACCAGCACCGCATTCACTTTCGCCGGCCCCAGCCGCGACTTCTGCGCTGCGTCAATTCCGTTCATCACCGACACAAATGAATTTCGTCCGTGTAATCTTTTCAAACTTTCCAGGGCTCAGAGAATCCAGGCTGATGTTGATCCGGTGTAACCCTGCGGCTATCAGGCCTTCGCAGCGCTCTGCCAGCAAATGCCCATTCGTCGTCATGGACAAATCCGCAAATCCCAAGCCCGACAGAAATTTCAAGAACCCTTCCGCGCCACTCCGCACCAGCGGTTCGCCGCCCGTCATGCGCACTTTGCGAATTCCCAATTCGTAAAAAACCTTCGCCAGCCGTTCAAGTTCTTTCCATGAAAGAATCTGGTCGTGCTCGCGATAATTTTCTGGATCAGCCGAACGGCAATACACGCACCGGAAATTGCACCGGTCGGTCACGGAAATTCGCAAGTCCGTAATCTGCCGCCCGAATTTGTCTTGCAAGCTCATCATTCGCCCAAAAAAACAAAACCCGATTCGCAGAATGGAATCGGGTGCCCGACGAAAATACGGATATTTTCGTTCAGTGCACTCCTTTCCAAAATAAATTCGCCGTTGCCGGCGAATTCCCTGCGGGAGGCCCCGGCGTTTCCGCCAGAACCCTCAGCCCAAGGCTTTCCTCGGGCTTCGCCCCAAAAGCCACGGGTTTTCTCTCCCGCCCGGCCCCAGGGTCGGAGTAACAGCTTCAGTGTACGCTTCGCCTGGCTGGAATCGCAAATCCGGGAAAGCGAGCGGAAAAGTTGCAATGCATCGATGCTCAGAATTTCAAAGCAGACTGCCGCTTTTGCAGGAATCCCCGCACGGCGGGGTCTCGTTCGAGGCCAATTGCGATTTCATAAGCCCCACGGGCTTGTTCTACTTCGCCCGTTCGCGCCAGCAATTCCGCCTGGGCTGCCCAATATGGTTGATACTCCGCCAATCGTTCGTCGCCGCTTAAATCCTGCAAGAGCTTCAACCCAACCTCAGCGCCTTCCATCTCCGCAATCGCGAGCGCGCGATTAATCGCAACCACCGGCGAGCCGGTTATCGCCAGGAGCGCGTCGTAGAGTTGCGCCACTTCCAGCCAATTAAACCTCCCCTTTTTCAACCGGTGCACATGCGCTGATTGCAGCGCCGCCTCCAACTGATACCTGCCAAGGGCATGCAACTTGCTCGCGTGCCGGAGCAAACCCTCCGCTTCCTCGATCATCGCGGAATCCCAAAGCTCCACATCCTGCTCGGCGAGAGGGACAAATTCGCCAGCCGCAGTTCTGCGAGCCCGCCGCCGTGCTTCGGCGTGCAGCATCAGCGCAAGCAGCCCAAGCCCTTCGGCCGACTGCGGCTGCAACTCAACGACCAGCCTTGCCAGGTACAAACTCTCTTCCGTCAAATCGCGCCGCGCGACATCGCCGCCGGCCGGATCTCGTCCAGCCCTCTGCAAACGCCGCATAAATCGCGTCCAGCACGGCTTCGAGCTTCGCCAGAAGCTCGTCCCGCTCCGGTATCACAAGCGGAATCCCCGCTTGCTTGATTTTCTCTTTCGCGCGAACAAGCCGCTTGCCCATAGCGGCAGGGGAAACAAGAAACGCCGAGCCAATCGTTTTTGAATCCAGACCAAGTACAACCTGCAAAATCAGCGGCGCACGCACGGCAGCATCAATCGCCGGATGCGTACAGGCGAACATGAGGCCGAGCCTCTGGTCGGGTATCCGAGCATATTTTTCCGCCGCTTCTAGTCCATCGTGCATAGCCTTGATCTCACTGGCGGCTGCTTCCTGCCGCCGGTGGCCGCGATGCACATCAATCGCCTTGTGCCGAGCGGCCGTCAGCAGCCAAGCTTCCGGATTTGCGGGCCGCCCATTGTTCGGCCAATCCGCAAGCGCGGCAACGAACGCTTCGGCCAGCGCGTCTTCCGCCCCGGCAACATCTCTCGTGCGTGCCGCAAGAAACGCCACCAGTTTTCCGTAACTCCGGCGCGCAACGGCTTCCGCCATGTTGCGCGCCTGGAGTTCACGCTCGTCCACAGTCACCGCCATTCCGTGGCAATCAAACAATCTACAAGCTCCAGATGGGGCGCACTTCGATGGCTCCATGACTGGCGCCGGGGCAGCGCGAAGCCCAGGAAAGCGCGGCATCCAGATCCGGCACCTCAATCAGGTAGTAGCCACCCAGCTGCTCTTTTGTGTCCGCATACGGCCCGTCGAGCACCTGTGCCTTGCCTTGGGTGTTCCGGACAGTCGTCGCCGCAGCAATCGGCTGAAGTCGGTTGCTACCGACCAAGGCGCCAGCTTTTTTCAGCGCTTCCGTGTAGGCCATATAAGCCATATATCCTTGTTTCTGCTCGGCTTCCGTCATTTTGGTCCAGCCGGATTCACCAGCGTAAAGCAGCAGCAAATATTGCATTTCAGTTTCTCCCTTATCGAGTAAGTGGGCGATTCGATTATCGCTCTCACTACAATGACGTTGCGCCATGGTCCATTTGGACACCGACAGGCAGCCATTTTCCGCCTATTGTAGACACGAATCCGGTGCCTTTCGCCTTCCTCGGCGGCGGCCTGTCCTGTGATACAGTTTTCCCCACGCCATGCGGATCTTCGTATTGGGAGCGGGGGCAACCGGCTCTCTCCTCGCACAACTTCTCGAACGTCAGGGCCACATTGTCTGGTGTGGCGACCGTGATCTCGTCCGCGCCCGCCGCTTTCTCGGCAAGAAAAGCACCATCGCCATCGCCAAAGTCAACGCCCGCAACCTCCGCGGCGTAGTCAAAGCCGCCAAAGGCTGCCAGCTAATCATCAACGCGAGCGCTTCCGTCTTCAACGAAATCGTTCTTCGCGCCGCGCTCCGCCTCCGTGCGCATTACCTCGACCTTAGCTCGCACCTTACGCGCAACCCATTTCAATCCGAGCAGTTCCGGTACGCCAAGCGCTTTGAAGAAAAGAAACGTTCCGCCATCATCAATGCCGGTGCCGCCCCCGGCCTCACGAATCTCCTGGTCAAGCGCGCCGCAGAAATGCTCGACGAAGTCCGCTCCGTCCAAATCCGTCTGTACGAAAGCAGCGAAAGCCAGGACCCCATTTCGCAATGGTCGCCGGAAGTCTCCTATGATGAAGCAATTTCGAGCCCGCGCGTCTACCGCGCAGGGAAATTCAAACTCGCCAAACGTTTTTCAGAAATTGAAAAATTTCGCTTTGTGGATCCGGTAGGTACAGCCCGCGTCGTACTGGCCGCTCAGGATGAAGTCGCTACTCTTCCACGCTTTATCCCCATGCGCGATCTCGACGTAAAAATCGGCGGCAACGAAATCGATCGTCTCCGCCGCTGGCACAAACAGGGAAAACTCTCCAAATCGCGTGGCATCGCGAAGAGCCGTTTTCCGGAAACTTCCTCTCCGCGCAAAATCGCAAACCTGATTCGCCAGGGGATCCTGCAAAATGCCCGTTTTGCCGCCGCTATTTTGGTGAGCGGCATCAAGCGCAGCGCAAAACAAGACGTCAATGTTTCGATTCGCTCAGACGTCTTGTTTCCGTCGCTCTACACTATCCGCAAACAGGGCCGCCTCACGACACCCGTGGCCTACGCCACGGCCCATGTCGCCGCGCAATTCATCAAATATTTTCCAAGGGACACTTCAGGCGCCTTCGCCCCGGAGTCCTTGCCTGACGAAATTCGCCGCAACATTCTCGCCGGCGTCCGCTCCCAAGGCCTGAAGATCGCGCACAAAACCACCATCCTGAAAAACGTCCCGGACGAAGACGATGACGTGTAGCCCTTGAGCGCGTTGCTTGCAAAAAACCAGCGCAAACGCTGCCAACCTTCGGCCTCGCCGAGATGGATCCCGGGCAGGCTCTACGAAAGCCGATGAAACACTTCTCGCGCTAGGGCCGCGCCTCAAAAATCAAATTAAACGGCGTCTGCGTCGCCCGTCGGAACCGGGTAAATCCGCCTGCAGTAACAACCTCTTTCAATCGTTTCTCGCCCGCTTGTGCCCCTAGCGCGGCCCCCACTTCCTGCGAAAGCGACGCCGGCGTGCACAGCAATGTGGAAGCGCCATAAAACGCACGACCAATCGGATTCAGATTGTCCTCCAGCTTGTCCCCCGCCATCGGCTCGACAATCATCCAGGTCCCGTCCTTTTTCAGTGTCGATCGCACGTGCGCCGAAGCCCCCGCCGGATCTCCCATGTCATGAAGGCAATCGAAAAACGTCACGAAGTCATATTCCTTGGCCGGAAAATTCTTCGCCATCGCCAAATCAAAATGAATCTTGTCAGCAATACCCGCATCTTTCGCGCGCTGCTTGGCCTTCTCAATCGATTTATCGTGGTAATCGAATCCGTAAAATTCCGACTTCGGATACGCCTTCGCCATCAGAATCGTCGAAGCACCCAATCCACAGCCCACATCCGCCACGCGCGCGCCCGCTTTCAATTTTTCTTCCACGCCTTCAAGCGACGGAATCCACGCGCTCAAGAGATTTGCCGCATATCCTGGCCGGAAAAACCGCTCCGTCCCTTCAAAAAGTTCATGATGATGCTCGTGCCAGCCCATTCCTTTGCCGGTCTTGAAGCGCTCCGCAAGCTGCTCTTCCGCCTTTGTCGCCGCAAGCGCCACCTGAAACGCTCCCGGCATGAACGCAGGGCTCGAATCATCGGCCATTGCAAACGCTTGCTCTTCCGACAAATAGAACTTCTGAGCCGGCGCGTCATAGCTCACGTAGCCACCGGCGGCCTGGCAGCTTAGCCATTCGCGTACATACCGTTCCGCAGTACCGGTCCGTTGCGCCAACTCCGCCGGCGTTTGCGGCCCGCCCGCCGCGAGCGCTTTGTAAAGTCCCAGTTTGTCCCCGATGCGCACCAAAGCCGCATTAAACGTCGCGCCAAAATCCACAAGTGCGCGCCCCAAAAACTCATGCAATTTATCCATATCAAGCGCCATGAAATTGCCTCCTAATGATTAGTCCAACCTGCGGCAGGAAAACTCCGGTCGAGTCAAAATTCTACGTTCCGGTCTCGGCAATGGCAAGAAAACTAAATCAGCAGCAGCGATTTGGCCGCGAGTATTTCCGTTCCAGTTGTTGCACATAGAATTGTTGCGGCGTCAGCAAACACGCTCCGGATTTCTTCATGCTCGCGCGGCGGTAACGCTCGTAAGCAGCATCGCCGCACCATTCGCGCATTCGCAAAAGCAGGACTTCCGCCGCTTTCCCGATTTTTGCCGCAACGCCACGCATTCAGTCGCCCTCCGCGCCAACGGCCCACTGTGTCGCCACATACGGCGTCTCGTGCAACACTGCTTCGCTCTTTTTCGTCAAAATCGCCGTCCACCGCAAAACCGCCTCAAATACAAGCACCAGCACCATCAACGCCAGCGCCGCAGTCACCGCTGCATCGAGCCGCAGATTGAAAACCGTCCTGTGAACCTCCACCATCTTCGCGGCAGGAATTTTCCCCGCCGCAATCTGCGCCGCCAGGGCATTGGCTCCCGACAAAAACCCGATCCTCGCGTTCCCGCTGAAGATCTTCTGCCAGCTCGCCGTCATGGTGACCGTCACCAGCCATGCCATCGGCGCCAGTGTCACCCAAATCCACTTCAGCCTTCCCATCTTCAACAAAACCGTCGTCGCCACCACCAAAGCCACCGCCGCCAGCAGCTGGTTGCCAATCCCAAACAGCGGCCACAGCGAATTGATTCCGCCAAAAGGATCAATCACACCCTGGTAGAGAAAGTAGCCCCAAGCCCCCACGACAATCGCGCTGGAAATCACCACGCTTGGCATCCAGCTCGTCTGTCCGAACGGCTTCCACACGCGTCCGCCCATCTCCTGCACCATGAACCGTCCAACGCGCGTCCCTGCATCCAACACCGTCAAAATGAACAGCGCTTCGAACATAATTGCGAAGTGATACCAGATGCTCATCAACCGTTCGCCGCCAATCGTGCTAGAAAAAATCTGCGCCATCCCAACCGCCAGCGACGGCGCGCCGCCCGCGCGATTAAGCAGGGTCTGCTCGCCCACCGAGTGCGCCAAACCAATCATCGTCTGCGGATCAAGGTAGTAGCCCCAGCCCGAAATCGTCGCCGCCACCCCGTCCGGCGTCGTACCTACAACTCCCGCCGGCGAATTGATCGCAAAATAAACGCCCGGCTGCATGGCGCAAGCCGCAACCATGGCCATCACGCCCACAAACGATTCCAGCAGCATGGCGCCATACCCGATAAACCGGGCATGTCCTTCGCGTTGAATCATCTTCGGCGTGGTCCCGCTTGAAATCAGCGAATGGAACCCGCTAATTGCCCCGCAAGCAATCGTGATAAAGCAAAAGGGAAAAATCTTCCCCGCAAACACGGGCCCGGTGCCGTCAATGAATTTCGTCAGCGCCGGCATCTGAATCTCCGGCCGCACAATCAGGATTCCCGCCGCCAGCGAAAAAATCGCGCCCGCCTTGATGAACGCGCTCAAATAATCCCGCGGAGCAAGCAGCAGCCACACCGGCAGCGCCGAAGCCGCAAATCCATACGCGATAATCCAGAACGCCAACGCCACTCCGCCCAGCGTAAACACGCCAGCCCATCGCGCCGACTCCGCCACCCACTGTCCCGCCACCACCACGAACATCACCAGCGCCAATCCCACGACCGAAGCTTCGAGCACCCGCCCGGGCCGTACAAATCTCAAATAAACGCCCATCAGCAGCGCAATCGGAACCGTCATCGCAAGCGTGAACGTCGCCCAGGGCGAAGTCTTCAGCGCGTTCACCACCACCAGCGCCACCACGCCCAGCAAAATGATCAGAATCGCCAGCACCGCCAGTTGTGCGATAAATCCGCCGCGCTTCCCCACTTCATCGCGCGCCATCTCTCCCAGCGATTTCCCGTTGCGCCGGATCGAACAAAACAGAATCACGAAATCCTGCACGCACCCCGCCAACGCCGCGCCCGCAATCAGCCACAGGGTCCCCGGCAAATATCCGAACTGCGCCGCAAGCGTCGGTCCCACCAGAGGCCCCGGGCCTGCAATCGCCGCAAAATGGTGCCCAAACAAGACCCACTTGTTCGTCGGCACAAAATCGCGCCCATCGTCATTCCGCTCCGCGGGCGTCGCGCGCGTCTCATCCAGTGCCACAAGTTTCGCCGCCAAAAATGCCGAATAAAACCGGTACGCCACCAGATAAAAACACGCCGCCGCCAGCACAAACCATGTCGCACTGATCTTTTCGTTTCTATGCATGGCAATCGCACCAAGCGCACCCGCGCCGAGCGCCGCGATGGCCACCCACAAAATCGCCGAAGCAATTTTCTTCATTTAGGAACGCTCGCCTGAATGAACTCCGCCAGGTCCTTCTTCAATTTCGCCAGCGACGCCGGGTGCACGTACATCATGTGGCCCGCCTCGTAATACCCGCCGCTCAGATGAGACCGCAGTGTCGGGTCCAACCCCAAATGGTCGAAAGTGTATTCCGCCGCAAAAAACGGCGTCGCCAAATCGTAGTAGCCTTTCCCCACAAACACGCGCAAAAACGGATTCTGTGTCATCGCCCGGCGCAGCGTCTCCGCCACGTTCACATAGCGGTTTTCATACGGCGCGTAATTCCATGGCCGCACGCGCCCCGTCAAAAATTCATATGGCAAATCACTCTCAAACTTCAATTCCCCGCGCACATAGTCATTGATGCTCGCCGTGTACGGGCCCACAATCGCCGCAAGGCTCGGATCGTAGTCGGGCTCCGACCCCGCCGCGTCTGCATCAATTCCCGTAAATCTTCCGTCGAGCCGACCCACCGTTCTCCGCTCGCTTTTCATCAACTCTTTGTCAAATCGCTGAATCTCAATCCGCAAGTCCGCCCGGTCAAGGTAATCCGCCGAAAGCCCCGTCAATCGAGAAAGCTTCTTTGCGATCTCCGCCCGCTTCGCCGCGGGCAGCGCGTCCCCTGCCATCAGGGCATCGGCGTACTCGCCAGCCGCAAACGCCTTCGACTCCGCAATCGCCTTCTGCAAATCCCCCTGCAAATCGCCCGGCAGCTTCTTGTGATACCACGCGATCGCCGTGTACGTCGGCAAAAACAGCATGTACGGCAAATCGTTCCCGGTATCAAACTCGGCGGTCTGAAAATTCAAGATCGAAGAAATCAAGATAATCCCGTTCAGATACATTCCATACCGCTGCTGCATATAGCCGCTCAAACCCGCCGCGCGCGTAGTTCCATAACTTTCTCCCGCCAAAAATTTCGGCGAGCTCCATCGCCGGTTCCGCGTCGCCCACAAACGAATGAAATCCCCCACCGACTGCACATCCTCCTGGACGCCATGGAACTGCTTGTCCGCTTCTCCTGGCGCTGGCCGGCTGTAACCTGTCGTAACCGGGTCAATAAAAACAATGTCCGTCACATCAAGAACCGAAGACTCGTTGTCCACGAATTTGTACGGCGGCGGCAGCAAATTCCCCACATCGCCCATTTCCACGCGACGCGGTCCCAGCGCGCCAACATGCAGCCACAACGATCCCGCGCCCGGCCCGCCATTGAAGGCAAACGTAATCGGCCGCTTCGACGCATCCGCGACATCGTCCTTCATATACGCCACGTAAAAAATATTGGCCTTCGCCGTTCCGTCCTCCAGCTTCAGCACCATCGTCCCTGCCGTCGCCGTGTACTTCACTTCCTGCCCGCCAATCTTCACCAAGTGTTTCGTCATCACACTCTTGTCTTCCGGCGCCTTTTTTTCCTCTTTCGGTTTTTCCGCAGGCTTCTCGCCCGCCTTTTCACCGCCTGGCTGTTGCGCCAAAACAAAGTTGGCGCCAAAAATGAAAACGAACGCCGAAAAAAGCAAACAAATCCGGTTCCTCATAATTGGCAAAGCCTTTCAAGATCAATCTGTGAAACGTGTTACGCCGCCGAAATCGTATGCGACCCCGCTCCAACCGTCAATCGCGGTAGCCTGCACTTCGGAGCGTGCGCGCACCCGAGCGCCGCCGAGACGCAACCCGCCGCACAAAATTTAACGCGCAAGCCCTTCTCTGCTAAACTCTCCCTCCTAATATGCGCCCAGCCCGCTGGCTATTCCCGCTCGCATTCTGCTCTGACAGCCTCGCTTTGCCTGCGCCCAGCGCCCCGCGGAAAAAAAAGAAGAACCGCCTCAGCCCAAATCCCTCGCCGAATTCCAATCCGCCGCCAGGTCCATCGTCGAAAAAGAGCACATCCCCGGCGCTGGCATCGCCCTCATTTCCAAAGGCCAACTCCTGTGGTGCGGCGGCATCGGCAAAGCTTCCTACATCGCCAATCGCGAAGTCACCTGCGACACCGAGTTCCGCGTCGGCTCCATCAGCAAAACCTTTATCTCCCTCGCGCTTCTCAAACTCGAAGAAGAAGGCCGCATCAATCTCCAATCCCGCCTTCAAGACGTCGCCCCCGAAGTCCCTTTTGAAAATCCCTGGGAATCCACTAATCCCGTCCGCATCTCCAATCTTCTCGAGCACACCGCCGGCTTCGACGACATGGCTTTCCGCGAGGTCTACAACACAAAAGACCCGCCGAACATTTCCATGCTGGACATCCTCAAAAAATTCCCCAATCAACAAAAAGTCCGCTGGCCGCCCAGCACCCGCTTCGCCTATTCCAATCCCGACTACGGCGTAGCCGGTTATCTCGTCGAAAAAATCAGCGGCCGGCCCTGGACCGACTACGTGCGCAAAGACATTCTCGCACCGCTAGGAATTTCCACCGGCGATTTCGATCTCACCCCCGCCAACCGCTCGCTGCTCTCGGAAGGCTTTCAGCAAGGCCCGAAACCCGGAGCTCCTCCCACAACCAGTCCCTTACAAGGAAATCTACCTCCGCCCCGCCGGCGACATGAAAGCTTCTCCGGCCGAACTCGCCAAACTTGTTCAATTTTTTCTCCGTCGCGGCGCCGCAAACGAAAACCAGCTCCTCAAACCCGAAACCATCGCCCGCATGGAATATCCGCAAACGCCGCTCTCTTCCCGCAACGGCCTGCGCCTCGGGTACGGCCTTGCCAACTACGCCGAAGTCACCGGAGGCGTCGTCACCCACGGCCACGACGGCGGCATTGACGGCTTCATCTCCACTTATCGCTACATGCCCGAACAAGATTGGGGTTATGTCGTCCTTCTCAACGCCGCCTACTCCAGCAAAGCCCTCGAAGACCTCAATAAACTCGCCATCGCTTTTCTCTCGCGCGATTTTCCCAAGCCGCAACTCACTTCGGCACAGCTCGTCTCCGCGCGACCTTGAAAAACTCGCCGGGTACTACACTCCGCGCGCGCCCCGCAATCAGCTCTTCTCTTTCATCGACGATCTGTTCGGCGGAATTCGCGTTCGCGCCCTCAGCGGAAAACTCTCCACAACCGGCTTTTTAGACAAACCGCGGCCACTCGTCCCTGTTTCCGCAAATCTCTTCCGCTCTGAAAACGACCCCGAAGCCACTCTCGTCTTCTTCAAAGACGCACAAGGACGCACCTGCTTCACCAGCGTGGGAGAAGACGGAGAAGCGTACGCCGAACGCACCAGTCCGTTCTGGCCGTACACGCGCCTTGCCCTGCTCGCTCTCAGTGTTGTGCTGCTGGTGAGTTCTCTTCTCTACGCTATTTTCTGGTTCGCCCTCTGGGCTCTGCGCCGCCTCAAAGAAGTCAAACACCTCAAGGTCCGCGTCGTGCCCTTCTTCGCTTCCCTCTTGCTGCCCATCCTGCTCTTCAGCGCCAACGAATCCATGAACACGCTCGGCGCGTTCTGCTTCTGGTCGTTTACTCTGTTTGTCGGCACAATCGCCTTCGCCGCGCTCTCTCTCGCCGGCCTCTATCTGGCCGTCTCCGTCCCTCGCTTCAGAAATCCATCCCGCCGTCCGCATCCACTCGCTCCTCGTCGGGCTCGCCTGCTGCACCCTCACCATCTTCTTCGCTTCCTGGCATCTCCTAGCCATCCGCCTCTGGGCTTCCTAGCAGCCTCTAGTCAGGCAGCGATACTCCCTTCAATATCGGAAAAACGTCGCGGTAGATCTTTCCGAGTTCGTTCTGAAATCCGCCACGCATGGCCGCAGCCGGCGAAAGCTTTCTGCGCACGATCCAGGCTTGCAACTTTGGCCACTCTTCGGCGGTCGGCCAGCCGTCGCGTTGCGTCCATTCCCCTTTGGTCACGCAATACCAATAACTTTCGTATTTCCTGCCGAGCCGTTTCTTCTGCTGCACCAGCCAACGCGGATTTTTGGCAATCCGCGCATCGCCAACCAGCGCCAGCGGCGAAGCTTTTCTTTTCGATCCGCCATAGATCCGAAACCCCGCCGTAACCGTGTCTAGTCGAAACGCCCGTGTAAAGCTGCCCGCTTTCCATCTCCGCCGAAATCGGCACGGAAAACTTCAGATACATGTTCGTCTTGTACAGAGTCTTGTCTTTGGAAAAGCGGATGTCGTTATTGATACGCGAAAGATTCGCCCCGCGCCGGCCCGTAGTTTCAAATCGCCGATCCAGTTTCAAAACGGCCGGAGCCATCTCTTCCATCAGTTTTTTCAGCGGCCGCACGACCGATTCTTGATAGCGGTCGCGATTGGCGTCCATCCAATTCTTGTGGTTGTTCCTCTTCAGGTCTTTGAAAAATTGAAATGTATCCTTGCTGAAGGTTGCCGTTTTTGGCGCCATTTTTCACCCCGGATTAACCGCATTTGAGCCTACACCATTCCAAATCGCCGTCAATTCGACTATGCTGTCCCGCTTGCTGGTGTGGTTTTGGCCTGCCGCACAATTCTGCAAACAAAGGCGAAGTGAGATGCGAAACAAGTGGCTTGCGGCGGGAATGACGGCTGGAGTGGCAATTGCGCTTTTCCTTGTGCTTCATCTTTCTGTCCGCGCGGACGAAAAGAAAGACGCGCCAAAGAAGATCGAGCCGTGGAAACCTGAAGATTTCATCTACACCGAATACGCCGGCCCCGTCCGCATCTCTCCCGACGCCAAGTGGGCCGTCTGGGGCAAATCCACTGCCGACAAAGAAAAAGACGGTCGCTTCTCCAACCTGATGCTCTCGAGCCTCACCGACTCCACCGAAATCGATCTGACCCGCGGCAGCGATCACAATGGCTCTCCGGTCTGGTCTCCGAACGGCGAGCGCATCGCCTTCCTCAGCGACCGCAAGCGCCCCAACAGCAAAAGCGAAGCCGCTGGCACGCAAATCTGGCTCATCAATCCCCGTGGCGGCGAACCCTGGCCCCTCACCGAATTTGCCCGCGCGCCACGCCGCATCGATTGGCTCGATGACGACACGCTAATCTTCAGCGCGCAGGAAGACGCTTCTCTTTTCGAGCAAGAAGCCAAGAAAAAGAAAGACGATTCCGAAGTCGTGGACGACGAATCCCATGAGCCGCCCGTGCGCCTCTACAAGCTCCATATCAAGGACAAGAAAGTCACCCGCCTCACTAGCAACACCGACTGGATTCAAGGCTGGGCCGTTTCCCGCGACGGAAAATACGTCGCCGCCAGCCACGGCAAAAGCCTCCGCTACTCCTTCGATCAAAAATTCCCCCCTGTCGCCGTGCTCCACGATCTGACCGACGGCACCGAAAAAACAATCTTTACCGAGGGTCGCATTCGCCCGCGCGGATTTGAGTGGGCCAAGGACAACTCCGGTTTCTACGCCGCTGCGCCCTTTTCCACCGACGCGCGCTTCCTTACCGCAAGCATCGAGCTGCTTTACTTCTACGACGTCAGCGCAGGCAAGAGCTTCAAAGTCCCACTCGACTGGGAAAACGGAATCGGCTCGGATCTGGCAGCCACCCCCGACGGCTTCATCGCCGGCCTGGCTGGCGGCGCGCGCTTCCAGATGGCGCACTACACGCGGGAAAAGATCCGGCGATTCCTGGACGTGGAAACGCCACAATATGGAAGGCGATCACGCGCGCAATCTGGAAGGTTTCGAAATTTCCGAGGATGGAAAAACGATCGTCTACTCGCACTCCACTGCAAGCAAACTCGCCCAACAGTACCGCGCGAAAATTGACGGCGACAAAATTGTTTCTCCCGTCCAGCTGACCAAACTCAATCAAGGCCTTGTCGACGGCCGCGCCTACGCAAAAAGCGAAGTCATCCACTGGACCGGATCGGGCAACGAGGAAGTTGAAGGCATCCTCTACTACCCGCAAGGCTACGAAGCGGGGAAAAAATACCCCGTCATCACCGCAATTCACGGCGGCCCGATGGGCGCGGACAAGGATCTCTGGGGCGAAAGCTGGGCCTATCCGATTCAACTCTTCACCCAACGCGGCGCGTTTGTTCTCCGCCCCAACTATCACGGCAGCAACGATTACGGTTTGCAAGTGGGCCGAATCCATCTGCTGCGGAAAATACTATGACCTCGAAACTCCGGACATCAATGCGGGCGTCGACTATCTGATTTCCAAAGGAATGGGCGATCCCGATCGCATCGGCACCATGGGCTGGTCCAACGGCTCGATTCTTTCCACAAGCCTGCTCATCACCTATCCCGACCGCTACAAAGTGGCGAGCGTCGGCGCAGGCGACGTCGAGTGGTTCAGTGACTGGGCCAACGTCGATTTCGGCGAATCGTTTGATGCCTATTATTTCGGAAAATCGCCGTTCGAGGACCCCGACCTCTACATCAAAAAATCGCCCGTTTTCAAGATGGATCGCATCAAAGCGCCCGTTCTGATTTTTCACGGTAACGCCGACCGCAACGTTCCCTTCGCGCAAAGCTGGACCTACTTCCGTACGCTCCAGTGGCACGGAAAAGTCCCCGTCAAATTCGTAATTTTCCCCGGCGAGCCCCACGGGCCGCGCAAACTGACCCATCAACTCCGCAAAGTCTCCGAAGAAATCGCCTGGTTCGATAAATATTTCTTCAAGACCGAAAAGCCTTTCAACGAAGCGCTCAAGGAAGGCTCGCCACTTGAAACGGCTTTCCGCTTAAAGAATGTCTCGCGCAGCGGCAGCCGCTACGGCGCCGAATTCAGCGCAAAACCGAAATCACTTCTCATTCCGGAAGTCGTCAAACGCGCCGACCTCGAAGTCGGCCGCTTTGAAGTCACTCGCGCGCAATTCGCCGAGTTCGACAAAGCCTTCAAATTCGATGCGGGCACGGAAAACTATCCCGCCAGCGGAATCACGCTCGATCAGGCCAAAGCCTACGCAGCGTGGCTCTCGAAGACGACCCGCCAAACCTGGCGCATCGCAAACAAAACCGAAGTCGCCTCCTGGTACGAAAAGAAGGACGGCGAAAACACACTCGACTACTGGGCCGGATACGCGTTGAACCCGGAAGACGCGGCTTCGCTCGCCAAAAAGGCCGCGGAACTTTCCGGCAACGCCGCGCTTGCTCAAGCAAGTTGGCAGTTTCGCCGGTCAGGGTAAAGAAGACGAAGAACTCATCTTCGACCTGGGCGGCAACGTCGCCGAATGGGTGCTCCTGCCCGACGGCAAAGGCGAAGCCATCGGCGGCAGCGCTGATCAGCCTGGCGATCCGCGCTCCATGCACGCTTCAAACGCCGCCTACATCGGCTTCCGGGTGGTCCGCGGCGCAGCAAAGGCCGAAGCAACAAAATAGATTTGCGAGGGCAGAACACGCCGGCCAACGGGATGACCCAATTCCTTGCTTTGCGGGAAGTCCTGCCGCCCGGCAATAGTGGGCGGCTTAACAGCTTTCATTATTTCCTGCGCGCCAGCGGCGGGCGGGAGTGCAGCCAGATTGGCACTTGTCGCCGCTCAGCATCGGGCTTAGCCTGTCGGAATGAGCGACTTCACACCCACCGACAGAACGCAGGTCAAGCGCCTGCCCAAACGCGGCAAGTACGACACCGAGACCGTCTACAAAATTCTCGACGAAGCATTCGTATGCCACGTTGGCTTTCTGGCCGACGGCCAGCCGTACGTTATCCCCACAAATTACGGCCGTGTCGGCGACAAGCTCTATCTCCATGGCTCCGCCGCCAGCCGCATGCTGCGCACGCTAACCCAGGGAATTCCCGTTTGCGTGACGGTGACTCTGGTCGATGGCCTGGTCCTGGCCCGCTCCGCCTTCCATCATTCCGTGAACTATCGCTCCGTCTTAATTCTCGGAACCGCAAAGCTCGTCGGACGATCCCAACGAAAAAATGGAAGCGCTGCGCCTTTTCACCGAGCACATCATGAAAGGCCGCTGGGACGAAATCCGTTGGCCCAATGAGCAGGAGATGAAAGGCACGACCGTGCTTGCCTTGCCTCTAGAAGAAGTCTCCGCAAAAGTCCGCGTCGGCGGCCCCGTGGACGACGAAGAAGACTACTCCCTGCCCGTCTGGGCCGGAGTCCTCCCGCTAAACACAACCACCGCCGCCCCCATCCCCGACACCCGCCTAAAAGCAAGGCACGCCCGTCCCCGACTACATCTCCAAATACGCGCGCCAGTAGTAGACTCAGCCACTCTGGGCTGAGCTCATACGACGGCGCTTGCATTCCGAAGTTGCATCATCAGACGGCCCACACAATCTCAATGCAAAGCCGCTGTGGCCCACCTGTCCTCCGTTACTTCCCTCGCGTTCCGGAAACTGCTGTAGCAATCCCCAATGCAATCAGCGCCCCTCCGGAAATACTCCTCTGCGCGCGCCGCCACGGCAAACTCGCCCGCAACTTGTCGGCAAACGTCCCTGCCAGCATCGCCCAGCAACTGTCGCTCATCAAACCAAGCAGAGCGAACGATCCTCCCAAAAAGAAAATCTGCGCGGCAACCTGCCCGCGCGTTGCATCCACAAACTGTGGCAGAAACGCCAAAAAGAAGAGCGCCGTCTTCGGATTCAGCAGATTGACCAGAACTCCCTGTCCGAACACGCGAGAAAAGCTATGCGGCGCTGCCGCCGCGGAAACCTCCCCAGAATCGGGACTCAGCAGCGTGCGAACCCCAAGAAAAATCAGATACAGCGCCCCTGCAAACTGCACAACATGAAACGCACGCGCCGACGAAACCAAAAGCGCCGAAAGCCCCAGCGCCGCCGCAGTCGCATGAACCAGCGTGCCCGTGGCAATTCCGGCAGCCGACACAACTCCCGCCTTCCGTCCCTGCCCAATTGCCCGGCTAAGAATATAAAAAACAGCCGGCCCGGGAATGACCAGCAAGATCAAAGCCCCGGCAAGAAACAGCGGAAACGCAGTTGGAATGTGAATCACCAGAAGCGGCCTCCCGTTTGTTTGACGCAAAACCGAAGGCAAGACGCTACAAGCCTTCAAGCAGAAAGCTGCGCTGCAACTCCGGCCTGGTCCCAGTTCTGCCAAGCCTCCACAAAGCGACCGTCTTTGACGCGGACGATGGAGATGCCAGTGGTCGTTACATTTTTTCCCGAAGCTTTGTCGCGACACTGCACGGTCCATCGAAGCGCAGCGAAATCTCCCTCGCAAAGCGAAACACCCGGGGTTATGCGGATGTCGGAGAATTGTTCGCGGATCCCATCGTGAAACCGCGCAAATTCCTCCGGCCCGCGAATCTGGAGAGCGCCTTCATGGAGCACACATTCGGGCGCGAAAAGTTCCGCGATGACTTCGGTGCGTCCTTGATTCCAGATCTCCTCAAACCAACGGAGGACAAGAAGTTTGTTCTGTTCGCTGGCGGAAAGCGGTAGTGCGTGGGTTGACATGGAGATTACCTCGGGCGGAAAAAGTGGCGCGAGAGTATACAGCCTGAAAAAGGTCGCTCCGGTCTAGTGGCAGCCGCAACCGCCGCCACAGCAGGACCCGCCTCCTCCGGACGAAGGCGAGAAGGATTTGGGAGAGCCGCCGGCAAGCGAAGAGCTAAACACGGAAAGCTGCAATGTGGCCTTCTTGCCCGAACACTTGGGACAGGATATTTCCTGCTGTTTGTTGAGGACGAGCTTTTCGAATGGGGCTTTGCAGTCGTCGCAGATGTATTCGTAGATGGGCATTTTCCGCCTTCCAGTTCCAGTCAAGTATACAAATTTCTTTGCAGCAGGGCCATCTGTCGCCAGCCGGTGCACAAACGCGAAGCAATTGTTTGAATCAAGCCATCGTGTCTATCAGAAGACAATTCCTCAAATGACAAATCAAAAACCCGGAAAGGGAGTGCTGACAAGTGAGGACGCGGCAGATCACTCACCCGTTAAAAGTGCCGCCTGGCCGCAGGCCAAAAAAAAAGGCCGCCCGGGCGGCCTTTTCAAGCTAAGGATGGTCCCGGAATTAGTCGCCGGCCACTGGTTCGGCTTCGGTTTTGGCCGGGGCAATGTTCACGGGCTTGTTCGCGTTAGCGAAGCTCGCCGGAACGGCTTTGGCAATGTCAGAAACGGAGCCGATCTGGACGACGGTCGGCTGCGGCTTCTTCAAAACGAGTTCTTCGTAGATGGCGCGGACTTTTGCGGCTTCTTCCCAAGCCTTCTTGCGGCGGATGCGGTCTTCTTCTGCCGCGGTCTGAGGAATGTCGTGCTCGAGGTGACGAACGCGGGATGCATCTTCCTTGTCAATTCGCAGCGAGTGTTCAAAGCTCTGCAAGTCAACGCTCTTGCCCTTGGCATAGATTTCGTGTTTGCCGTGGGTCTTGTACCACTCGGCGACGGTCGCATTCTTGTGCATGTTTTCGATAATCTGACGCCATCCTACGCCCGTATTGTACGCGCAGAAGGAAATCTCTCCCTGCTGCGTCGCGTACGGAATGATGCACATTTCGGTGCGGCGGAAATCGTAGTTGAACAGATCCTGGAACCACATGCCTGCGATAAACAGGAAGTTCCACGGGTCGGTCTGACGGCGCTTCATAGCGTCGTTGAAATCGCGCTCCGGGGAAGTGCGGCCATACTTGGTGTCTGACTTCTTGGTCAGCGCCCAGGTCTTGTCGAACTTCTTGAAAAGATCCCAGAGCTTCAAGCCCTTTGGTCCCTGGAACGGGTGGTAATTCTTCAACAGGGCCATGCCCATCATGAAGTTAGAGAAGCCCTTGCCGCGCGAAGCGTCAGTAATGGCGGTGACGTCTTTCGTCAATTGCTGCGCATCGAGGAAGCGCGGAACGGGAGCCCATTCCTTCGTTTCCTTGTTGATCATGATCGCCGTGCCGACGCCGCAGTTCGGGTGGCAACCGCAAGAGAGTGAACCCCACTGCGATTCGTTGCCCTTCACCATGTCCGCGAAGCCCGCAAACGTCGAAATAAACGAAATTGGGAACCAGTCGCGCGTCGGTTCGACTTTGCCGACCTGTGCGCTGACATCCTGCGCGAGGTGCGAAAGCGTGTAGCGCTGCCGCAAACGGCGTTCCGGAGTGATGTCTTCGTCGCGGCCGGTGAAGGAAACCGGCTGGAAGCTGACGAAGGCAATCTTCTTCGGATTCTCCATCGCGAACTTCACGACGGTGCCGACCTGATCGTTGTTCACGTTGTTCACGATCGTGACGACCAGAACGATTTCGATGCCGGCTTCGTGCATGTTTTCGATAGCGCGGAGCTTGACGTCAAACAGGTTGCCGATCTGGCGGTGGCTGTTCGCGTCGTTGCCGATGCCGTCGAATTGCAGGTATGCATAACGCATGCCCGCTTCGAATGCCTTGCGCGAAAATTCCTTGCTCTTGGCAAATTCGATGCCGTTCGTCGCGGCCTGCACCGAGTTGTAACCAATCTTGCGCGCATAAGAGACCGCATCCAAAAACAGCGGGCTCATCGTCGGCTCGCCGCCCGAGAACTGCACCGACATCTGGCGACGCGGCTTGATCTTCAGCGCGTTGTCGAGAATTTCCTTAACTTCGTCCCAGCCGAGTTCGTGAACGTAGCCGACCTGGTTGGCATCCATGAAGCAGGGATCGCACATCATGTTGCAGCGGTTGGTGAGGTCGACGGTGAGCACAGAGCCGCGACCATAGCGAACCGTCGAAGAACCGTGCTTGTGCAGGTCTTCGTCGTTGTGCGCCGGAATGTCGCGGCCGGGGAATTGCGATTCGATCCACTTCAAAAAGTTCGCGTCAATCGCCATCAGGTCTTCGTAGTGGCCGTGAATCGGGCAATCCTTGACCATCCAGACCTGGCCATCGCGCTCGATAATCTGCGCTTTGATTTCGCCGATTTTCTCGCTCATCAAGTCGCGCCAGTCTTTCTTGCCGGCGATGATTTCGTTGCGGGCTTCTTTCACGCAGCCCGGGCAGAGCGAATCGGTTTGCCGCGGGAAGCCAAGCGTGGGCTTGGTCTTTTCCCAGGACTTCAGCAGCGGCTTGTCCGACCACTGTGGCGTGACGGACGGATTGGGATTGCGCTTGTTGAAATACTGAACGGTGTTGAACGTGACCGCAGCGGCCTTGCAAACGATGTAATCGAGACTGCGCGCGATCTGTGTACCAATCGTGTTCGGCATAAACCTCTAGCCCTCACTTTCAAAGTGACGAACCAAAAACCAATTGCAGGTGTTGCTGGCCCACTAGCCCAAATTTGGGAATAAGCCCCAAAAAGCCCCCAAAATCAACATCCCCCGGAGGCTTTTCCAACGTACCACGCCCTGTGGCACGCGCCTAAGTCTTTCGGCACCTATAGTTTGCCAGTTAGTTAGGGCCCCGGCTAGGGGCTTGCGCCGAACGGCGGAAAAGAGGGGTTGAATGGGGCAATGGGGGGTTAATCGGTGCCTGAGGCAGGTGTGCAAAAAAGGTGATTATTGGGGTACGGGAGTTGGTAAAAAGGGCAAAAGTCACCCCTGGGCGTTGAGACTTGGACGCAAGACGGCAATCGCAAAGTGCGCGAAGTGTTCCGCGCCTTCGTCAAGTTGAAGCCAGCGGACGACGCAGTGATCGCTGAGATATTTGCTGACACGGGTTTCCGGGATACCGAGATGATCGGCTAGGAGCGGCTTGATGTTAATGCCCGTGCGACGATTCCCCGTACCCCGCGCCGCGTTGCCAATCGCAATTCGCAACGTGTCGCACGCTTCCACATAATAGTAAGTGGTCATGTCGTCGTCGGTCAGAACAAAAACGCCGGGCCCTGCGGGCGCGCGATCCGCCTGATCGAGTTTCACTGCGGGACAGGTGAGCAGGCGGCGAAACTGCATTTCCAAAACGGAGAGTCGCGAGGAAAGTCCGGGATCGCCGAAGCGGCCCTTGACACCAGGCCCTCCAGATTCTGTTGCGGCTTCCACTGGAACTCGCGGGATCGAGCGCGAATCAACAACGCGCGGCGGAGCAACTTCCTCTTCCGGAAGACACCGTCCTCACAGGAGCCTGCGCGAGAGGTCTTGCACCCGAAGGCTGCGCCTGTTCAGCAGCGCCGCCTTTCCGGCGATTCCGCCCACCACGCCTCCCGCGGCGCCGGCCTCGCTTTTCCTCTCCGCCAGCCGCACCTTGTGCGGAATCGGAAGTAAATGCAGGCGCTGCCCCCGAATCTCCTGCGCTCTCAATTTCGTTTTGCGATTCTGTGGATTGTTCCTCGGCGGGCAAAACTTCCGGCATTCCAGTAGCGGAAGCAGGCTGAGCTTCAAAAGACTCCGTCTGCGCAATTTCCGGGACGGGCAGAATTTCCCCCTCGGCCGGGAGCGAACCACCGAGACGCGTAATCGCATCTTGCGCTTTTGTCTTCCAATCGCCGCGGCGGAATCGTTGCCAGGAAAGCGCGTACCACTTTGTCGCCTCTTCCGGCCTGCTTACGATCTCAAGATGCCGCGCAAGTTCAAACGCGACCATCGCGTCCCGCGTTTTCTGAAAAAGATTGCAAAGCTGCCCGGCAGGATCCTTGCTTCCTTTGGCGCGGCGAATGCGAGCGGTAATTTGTTTCCAGTCAGCCATGGGGTGAATGCGTTTGAGGCATTGTAGCAGCCAGAGGCTCTGCGCTTCCAGCAATAGCGGCCGATTCTTTTTTGAGGCTTTCACTGGTTCCGAGCAGTGGTAGAGTACCCGCCATGCGAACCCAAATACTCAGCGCGGCTCTCCTCGCCACAACGTTCTCTTGCCCTGCTTGCACGCTCGCCCAAAACACGGACGGCAAGCATCCGCCCGTCATCGATATTCACGTGCACACGCTCGGCGGCATTCCCGGCGTCGGCCCGATGTGCCCCTTCAACCCGCAATTCCTCGCTTCCGACCCGCAATCGAAGGAATCTCCCTTCGGCTGGTCCAAACAGGACTGCGCCGAGTCTGCTCGAGGCCTCAAAAACGCCCGAGGAATACATGAAGGCAGTGCTGGCCGAGTATGAGACGTACAACGTCACCGCCGTCGTTATGGGCGATCCAGAATCGGTCCGCAAATGGAAGGAAGCCGCCCCATCCAGAATCATTCCGGGCACCTCGTTCATGAACAACATCGCCAACGGCGAACAAACTTCCGTCGAAGAGCTACGAAAGCTGTTCACCACAGGCGGATTCAAGGTTATGGGCGAAGTCGGTGTGCAGTATCAGGGCCTCTCGCCGAGCGACCCTTCTCTCGACAAATACTTCTCGCTGGCCGAAGAACTCGACATTCCCGTCGGAATCCACATGGGCACGGGAGGTTCGGGCCGCGCCAATATTGCAATGCCCAACTTCCGGGGCTCCATGGGCAATCCCCTGCTCCTTGAGGATTTGCTGGCTCGTCATGCAAAGTTGCGTCTCTGGATCATGCACGCCGGCTATCCGATGATCGACAACCTGCTCACACTCTTACAGGCCAACTCCCACGTCTATGTGGACGTTGCCGGCCTCATCTGGAGCTATCCTCTCAAGGAAGTTCACATGTACATTCAGCGCATCGTGGAAGCCGGCTTTGAAGATCGCATCCTCTTTGGCACTGACCAGCTCATCTGGCCAAAACTGATGGCCACATCGATCGGCGTCATCGAAGGCGCGACCTATCTAACGCCAGAACAAAAGCGGGACATTCTCTACAACAACGCGGCCCGCTTCTTGCGCTTGGACAAATCAGCAAAGTAAGCAAAAAGGAATTCGGAATCGACCAGGGGTAGTCCCAGTACTGCCCCATAAAGAGACCGCTGGCAACCTGAAGAACTTTTTCCTAAGTGCGTTTCCTGATTGACGTTGCCAGAACCTCTGAGTATTCTTTTGCCGGCCCAGAGGGAGGCCCGATGGTGCGTTTGCGTGCGGTAGTTTCTGTTGTTTTTTCTCTTCTCTTTGTCGTCTCAAGTTCGATCGGTGCTTCAGCGCCCCCGCTCGGTACGATCACTTCCGCTCTTGGAGCTCAAGTTGGCGCGGCGAAGGCGACTGTGGGCGCCACCGTTTTCGGCGGAGACAAACTCAGCACACAACAAACGGGAACCCTGCAGATTCGCGCCGGTGCGGCGCGATTGATGCTTTCCGGCTGCCAGCATGGCCACCGTTGCGGATTCAGACGGAACGCCCGGCGCAACGCTGCAGCAGGGCACCGCGATTTTTTCCACGGCAAGCGCAAAAGCATTTGTGTTGCACGCTTCGACTGCGGAAATCCGGCCGGAGACCGACGCTCCGACCGTCGCTCAAATCACTTACGTCAATTCCAAAGAACTGATTGTCCGCAGCACGCGCGGTTCGATGGCAATTACCGTGGAAGATGAAACCCAATACGTCCCCGAGGGCATGTCCTACCGTGTGATTCTCGATCCGGATTCCTATCCTTCGGCCACCGCTGCGTCAAATCCGCAAGGGCCTGCAGGCGCGGGAGCCAGAGGTTCCCGGGGCGGCCCACGCCGCGCGGGACGCAGCCGTTTTCTGCTCATCGCGATCGTCGTGACGGGCGTCGCCACCGGAATTGCCCTGTACGAAGTATTGCAGAGCCCTAGCCGCCCGTAAGAGTTCGTCCCTCCCTGGATTCTTCCCTTGTTCTAAAGGGCCGCAGTCACTTCAATTTCTACCAGTGCGTCTTTCGGCAGCCGCGCTACTTCCACCGTGGACCGCGCCGGCGGGGCGCTGGGGAAATATCGCGCATAAACATCGTTCATCGCCGCGAAGTCGCTCATGTTTTTCAGAAACACCGTTGTCTTTATCACCTTGTTCAATTGGCAGCCCGCCGCTTCCAGAATCCCTTTCACGTTTTCCAGAACTCGTTCGGTCTGTTTGGCAATGTCGCCGCCGAGAAATTCGTTCGTTCCCGGGTCCAAGGCCACCTGGCCGGAAGCAAACAGGAATCCGCCCGCTTTGATCGCCTGCGAATAGGGCCCGATTGGCTTCGGCCCGCGATCGGTCAGAACGATGTCCTTCATGGTTGAGTCTCCTTGGTATTTGAATTGGAGGAAGTGCTTGAATTGGGAGAAGAATTTTCCCTGGGTATCACGCTTCCGGAATAACGCGCTCGAAACTCCGTGGGAATACCGGGATCCTTGAGCCATTGCCGCACAAATGGCCCTTGCGGCTGATGCGATTCCGCTTCGATCGAGGAGATCAGATCCTCGATGCTCATGTCATGGCCACGGCGGTATTGAATCACGTTCTTTAAAGCTTTGTGAAGCTCTTCGCGCCCGATTTTATCTTCCACTGCGAAGAAAAAGAGGCCGCTTTTGCTCCACGCCGCGGAATAAGAACAGTTCTGCGAACCTGCCTGACGCGGGAGAATGATTTTGTCTTTGCATTCGGCCGCTTGCCTGTCGAAATCGGCGAGTAGCCACTGGATTCGTTTGGCGCGCGCGTCACCGCCTTCTTCCTTCGCCTGCGCTTCCCAGCCGGCGTAAGGCGCAAGCGAGTCCATCGGGAGCGGAAATTCATCGAAGCGAACACGTGCCACGCTGCCGAACCAGGTGTAAGCGAGCTCGAAATTAACATCGTCATAAAACTTTTCATCTTTCAGACCGCTGGCAATCCACGCCTGATGAACGAAAACAGTCTGCGGAAGCGCGCCGCAACCGAAATTTTGCGTGGGAATCGCGCATTCAAGCAAATGAATCGCACGATCTCCTTTTCCGCCTTTTCCATACTCGGTTTCGTAATAACGGGCGCGACGCGCAATCGCGGCGGCCGCATTTTGCGCGGCTTGCGGATCTACCGGCTGCAACGTCCAAAAAAGAATCTTCTCGCCATCGGCGTGAATTTCATTTTCAACATATTTTCCGCCGGCGGCAAACGGCGCGAAGTCTCCCGTCTTCTGCAAAAAGGAGTAAACAATTTCACCGTGCGAACTGGATTTCTTTCCAGACGAGCCGCTCGCCCGAACCAGAAATCCCGAGGGAACGCCGACGGCAATGCCCCATTTTTTTGGCGGCGTTCCGCCGGTGCCGAACACTCCTTTCGGCGCAAGCAGCTTCGGATTCCAGCTGTCGGGGTAGGCAAAAAAGGTTTCCGGAGCGACGGCAAGAAAACTCCCGAGATGCTCTCCTGTCGAAAGTTCGTAACTCAAAACCAGCTTGCGTTTTTGTTTGGGATTCCACGCATCGTTCCAGCGCAATTCAAGCGTGTCTCCGATATCCGCTGGCGTGGCGGCACTGACAAGCTGCACATTTACCGATTGGCTGTTCCATTCGGCCGCGGTCGCGTGCGATGAAATGCCTCCGCCGGCGGAACGATGATACGAATGCTCTGAAGCGATTGATTGCCGGAATTCACAAGTTGATAGGTGCACCGCACCGCCAGGTGCGGCTCCGGCGCCCGAAACAAAATGGATTTCAAATTTCTGTTCTTGAATCGTGTAGCCTGGACCGAGCGCTACGTTGCAGCCGCTCAAGAGAAAAACGGCAGGCAGAAGCGCGGGAAGAAAGTTAAGCAGTTTGGGGACGTAACGTTGCAAGGCAACCCGATTGTAACGGTAGGAATTGCGCGAAGCAAAGCGAAGGGTTCCGAAACGGCCAATCTGCTAACGGCGTTTCCCGCCAACGATGTGTTTGAAGCCGGTGTTGGAATGGGCGAGTGCTTTTTGGCGCGCGGCGGCTTCCGCTTCGCCTTGCGCGTCCGTCATGCCCTGCTGAATGCGGTAGAGAATGTCTCTTTCGGTAAGCCCTGTATTTTTGAGATCCGCAATTGTGCCGACGGACATCGTGGGAATGTTTTTCAGGCGGCGATCGAGCAGCATCTGCACGGCGGAATCCGAAAGGCCGATGACGTGGAGCATCACCGCGTCGCCGCCGATCGAATCGATCCGGTCAGTTTCCGCAATTTGCAAAATGCGCGCATCCGAAAACTTTGCCGAAGAAAGGCTCTTGATCGTGTCCGTTGCGGTGAACGGATGATGATGATCATGAGCGATGCGAATGAGCGAGAGAATCGTATCTTCCGCAATTCCGGCTTGCTTGAGATGAATCACTTCGACCAGTTCCATGTCGCCAACGTTGAGCTTTTTCAGGTCTTCGATGGTTCCGGAAAACATTCCGGCTTGAACCGCGGGGCGGTAATCGGTCAGCGGATGGCTTTCGCAGCCCGCAAGGAAAGCGAGCAAAACGAGCGCTGGGCAGACCCGGAGTGTTCGCATGAGATTAGTGTATGCGGGCGGGGCCTGGGCGCGGCGTTAGTGTGCCGTGGGCGATACCCGTACGGAGGGGCAGGCTCAAATTCTGCCGCGGTTAAAGGCGTTCAATCGCCGGACTCGCCGGACTGGTAGACACGTTCCACGCCGAGTACGCCAGAAATTTTGCGGATGTTGGCGAGAATACTTTCAAACTGGCGGCGGTCCAGGATTTCCAGGCTGGCGTCGATGCGCGCGTTGGCGTGGTCGGGGCGGCTTTCGAGGTTGCGGATATTCGAGCCGGCGCCGCTGATGACGGCGGTGATTTCGGCGAGCAAGCCGGCGCGATCCTTGGCGCGAATGACGAGTTGCATCGGGAACGTGGTTGCGGATTCGCCGCCCCATTCAACGGCGATGCGGCGCTCGGTTTGATACAAAAGGTTTTGCACATTGGGGCAGAGTTTGTTGTGCACGGCAATGCCGCGGCCGCGCGTAATGTAGCCGACGATGTCGTCGCCCGGAATCGGATTGCAGCATTTCGCGCGAAAAACGAGCAGGTCGTCGTGGCCTTTGACGACCAGGGGCGCTTCGCCCATGCCGAGCATGCGCTTGACGGTTTTGACGATGGTGGGCTTGGCGTCGTCGGGGTCTGCCTCCGGTGGCTTCGCGCTTTCGCCGAGCACTCTGGAAATAATCTGGCGCGCGGAATATTTTCCGAAGCCGACTGCGGCGTAAAGATCGTCCACTTTGGAAAGGCCGTGATCTGCGGCAATTTTCTCGAGATCCGCTTCCGGAATTTTCCTGAGGGCTTTGCCCGAACGCGCGCGCTTCTTTTTCCATCAGGCGCTTGCCCATTTCCGTGGCTTCTTCGCGCTCGTGCAAATTGATCCAGTGGCGGATTTTACTGCGCGCATGAGAAGACTTAACGAAACTGAGCCAATCGCGGCTCGGCGTGTGGCCTTTTTGCGTGAGAATTTCGACGACATCGCCATTCACGATTTCGTGGCGCAGCGTGACCATCTGGCCGTTCACTTTTGCGCCGACGCACTGGTGGCCGACTTCGGTGTGGACGGCGTAGGCGAAATCGACGGGCGTGGCGCCGCGCGCAAGTTCGATGACGCGGCCTTTCGGAGTGAACGCATAGACTTCTGCAGTGGCGAGGTCGACTTTCAGCGTGCTTAGAAATTCGCCCGGTTCCTGCAACTCCTGCGACCACTCGATGAGCTGGCGCATCCAGACGATGCGCTGATCATCGTCGCTGTTGACGAGCTTGCCGTCCTTGTATTTCCAGTGCGCGGCGACGCCTTCTTCCGCGATTCGGTGCATTTCCTGGGTGCGAATCTGAACTTCAAAGGACTGCCCCCCGTGGATGACCGTGGTGTGCAGCGATTGATAGAGATTGGGGCGCGGCATCGCGATGTAGTCTTTGAAACGGCCGGGCACGGGACGCCAGATGTGATGGACGACGCCGAGTGCGGCATAGCAGTTGCGCTCCGTATCCGTGACGACGCGTACGGCGAGGAGATCGTAAATCTGGTCGAGGCCGCGGCCCTGGCGGACGATTTTTCTGTGCAGCGAGAAGAGGCTTTTGAGGCGCGCTTCGAGTTCGGCGGGAATTCCGTTTTCGACGAGCTTTGTGCGGATGGTGGACTCAACAGCTTCAAGGAAGCGCTTGTGGACTTCCGCCTTGTCCGTAACTTCTTTTTGCAGAGCGATGAACGCTTCCGGTTCCAGACAGCGGAAGCTTAGATCCTCGAGCTCGTTGCGGATGGCGCCCATGCCCAGGCGGTGAGCGATCGGTGCATAGATATCGAGCGTTTCACGGGCGATGCGCTGCTGTTTTTCAGGAGAGAGAAATTCGATGGTGCGCATGTTGTGCAGACGGTCGGCGAGTTTTACGACGACGACGCGCACGTCATGCACCATGGCCAGGAGCATTTTGCGAACGTTTTCCGCCTGCCGCGCTTCCGGCGCGAGCATATTGAGGCGGCCAATCTTGGTGACGCCTTCGACAAGTTGGGCGGTCTCCTCGCCAAATCTTTCCTGAATTCTTGCGACAGGAAATTCGGTGTCTTCGACGACGTCGTGGAGAACGGCGGCGGTGAGGGTGGTGGCATCCATCTTCATGTCGGCGAGAATGTGCGCAACTTCAAGCAGATGCGTCATGTACGGATCGCCGGAGCGGCGGAGTTGATCGCGGTGGCGCTCTGTGGCGATTTCGTAGGCGCGGCGGACTACCCAGGGGTCTTCCGAAGGCCGGTTTTTGCGGAGCTTGGCCAGAAGCTCCTCAAAGCGGGTGTCCAGCAGGCGCTGGGTGCGCTCGCGATGGAAGTGGATAGGTAGATTGCTCGAACCCGGCATAAGAGTAGTAGTTTACGCCTGTGGCAGACCAGAGGGCGAATGGCAACTGCGAAGCCTCGAGCCAGGCGAGAATCTGGCTGTGAAGCCCGCAACCGGGCTGCCAATAGCGCGCGCCCGGAGGCGCGCAAATCTGGTTGCCCTTCCCCCTCGCATTTCTAAAGTGCTGATTTTAAAAGAAAAGGGCGCCTTGTCGTCCAGGCGCCCTAGGCTTCAAAATGGAACGGAGAAGAATCAGGAAGTGGCTGGCGCGGGCTGCGCGGCGCGCTTCTGCTTTACATCCTTGACCTGATCGACGAGTTCGTCGGCCTTCTTCAGGAGTTCAGCGCGCTGGTCGGCGCTGTCCACGGCGTCCGCCTTGCGGCGATAGAGAAGGTTCAGATAGGCCATGGCGTCGTCGTAATCCGGCCGCAGCTGAATGGCTTTCTGCAGGGCTTCGATGCCTTCGTCAATCAAAGTACCGTATTTCGAGACATAATCCGGCCGAACGGCGGCTGGAAGCGCATCGGTTTCCTTGACCTGCTTCTTCAGGTTCTTTTCGTTGAATTCCTTGCGGAGCTCGCCGTTGCCGCGGAAGGCGACAGTCCAATCAATGACGCCGACCCAATAGTAGGGTTCGGGATCCTCGGGCTTAATATCAATGTGCATCTTGTGGTATTTCTTGGATTCCTCGAACATCGCGGGGCTGTATGGCGTGCCTGCCATCTGAAAAAGGATGGAGCCGACGCCGTCGATCGCGTTAAGGTTTTTCGAGTCCTTGTCGAGGACTTCCTTAAATTCCGCAACGGCCTGTTCCCCGAGTTTCTTGTTCTGGTCTGAGGGGGCGCCGGGAATGTACTGCGTGGCATAGGCGGTGGCGAGATACAGACGAGCGTTCATCAGGTCTGGATCGGCTTCCTTGGCCTTCTGGAACTGCTCTACGGCCTGGTCATACTGGCCGTTCTTGAAAGCGGCGACACCTTTGTTGAGAAGGTCACGCGCCTTCAGTTTATTGCAGCCAGCAAACCCGGCGGCCAGAATGAGCAAAGCCGCCGCGGCGGTTGCGCGGCGGGCGATTGAAAACTTGCCATGTGTCATCGAAGCATCCATCCCTGCGAGAATTCACTTCTGCCCAAGAGGGCCAATTCAATCACAATCAGCGGGATTGTTCCAGCTTCGGCGTCAACAACCCCACGGACAGGTCCAATTGCCGCATTACATCAACGACCTTGGCAACCGCTGCAAACTCTACAGGAGCATCGCCTTTAATGAAAGCGATTCTCTGCGCTCTCTGTTTATAAACTTCTTCAAGCCTTGCCGAGAGCCGATCCCAGCTGACGGGCTCTTCGTTGATCTTGAGCGAGCCGTCTTGCCGAACCTGAACGACGATGACGCCTTCACTATGAGGCGGCACGATGTTCGGTCCGGCGGGCTGGGGCAACGACGCATCCAGCCCGGTCTGGTTATGCGGAATAATCATAAAGATCACCAGCATGACCAGGAGAATATCAATCAGCGGAACGACGTTCATGTCCGCCGTCAAACCGCGCTTAGCCACCAACGATTATGCCCATCTGAGTCACCTCGCTTGAGTTGCGTGCGAGAGGACTCACATCCAGCGAGCGACAAACTGTGGAGCTTACTGCCCTGCTTCGAGCTTCGCGGTGATCAAGCCGATCTTGTCGATGCCGGCGCCGCGCATGACGTCAATGGCGCGGGCAACATCCTGGAACATGGCTTCATTGTCGCCCTTCACGAAGGCGATCTTTTCGGCGCGTTCCTTAAAAATCTGTTCGATGCGCGGACCAAGCTGATCCCAGTTGGAATCTTCCTGGTTGATCTTGACCTTGCCGTCCTTGCTGATCTGGACGACAACCGTCTTGTTTTCGAGCTCGATATTCTGCTCCTTATTGGGATTTGGCTGAGGCACAAGGGTGTCGAGGCCCTTGGGAATCAACGGCGTGATGACCATGAAAATAATGATCAGCACGAGAAGAATATCAATCAGCGGAACAACGTTGGGCGAGCTGAGCGATCCAGACTGCTCTCCTACATCCATACCCATGAAATCATCTCCTAACGAGCCGGGAACAATCCCTGAACTACTTTTAGCCAGACCGCGCTGGGTGGGAGCCAGCGCGGCTTTGAATCAACAAGCGCAAACGAAGTTAGACAAGAAAACGAGCCCGCTCAGTCTCCCGTAGCATTTGCAGGAGGCGGAGGCGGAGCTTTACCCTGCGATTTCTCGGTGAGAAGACCGAGACTGTCAACGCCAGCCGAACGGATCTCGTCCACGACGGCGACGACATCGCCGTACTTGGCCCGGGCGTCGCTCTTGACGTAGACCGTCTTCTCGCTCCGGATGGTGAGTTTATCTTTCACCTGGCCGGTGATGTCTTCTTTGGTGATCTTGACGTTGTTGAGGAAGATGCTGCCGTCACGAGTGACGGCAACGACGACGGCGTCGTCCTTGTCGGCATCCTTCATCTCATGGGCGTTGTTGGTCATCGCCAGATCCACCGGAGTCGTTTTCTGCAACATCGGCGTGATGACCATGAAGATGATGAGCAGGACCAACATGATGTCCGCCATGGGAATCACGTTTGGCGCAGCCATCTGAGCACCGACTTTGGGCTTATAAGCCATCGTCAGGCCTCGCTTACTTCTTCGCGCCCCGGCGAAGTATAAAGTAGTTGATCAGCTCCATCGAGGAGTTGTCCATCTCGACGTCGAAGGCTTCGACCTTGTTGGTGAAGTAGTTGTAAGCCCAGACGGCGGGGACGGCGACGAACAAGCCAAGCGCGGTGGTGATGAGCGCTTCCGCGATACCGCCGGCGACGGCCGACAGACCGGTTGCCTTGTTCGCGGAAATGCCTTTGAACGCGTTCAAGATGCCGACGACCGTGCCGAACAGGCCGACGAACGGAGCCGTGGAACCGATGGTGGCGAGAGCCGAAAGGCCGCGCTTCATTTCCGCGTGGACGATGGCGACCGAGCGTTCGAGACCGCGCTTGGCGGCTTCGATAACTTCGGCGTCGCTCACCTGCTGAGAAGCAGACTGAAATTCGCTAAGGCCGGTAGCGACAACCTTGGCGATGTGGCTTTTCTTGTTGCGCTCGGCGATGGCGATGGCTTCATCCAGCTTGCCATCCTTGAGTGCACCGGCGACCTGCTGTACGAAGACGCGGGATTGTTTGCGCGCCGCGCTGTACATCAGGGCCCGGTCGATCATGACGCCGATAGAATAGATCGAGAGAATGAAGAGAATGACCACAACGGTGAGAGCGAGAGCGCCCATGTTGTGGAGCATGCTGCGGATGTCCCAGCTGACCTCTTGTCCGCCCTGAAACATCATCGCTGCCGAATACAAAGTGGCTAACATTCGTTTGCTCCTTATTTCTTTGCGGTTCCGGCAATGCCGGAGTGCGCGAGAGATAGATACGGTAACTCAGTCCGCCACGCTTGTCCCACGACCGGCGAAGCGGACCGTTTGAAGCCCCCTGCGAATTACGAATTCAACGAGAAGATCACGTCAATGGTGGTGTCAACTTCGACAGGCTCGCCATTGAGCAACGTCGGACGATAGCGCCATTGACGCACGGCGTCCAGCGCGGCTTGTACCAGCAATGGATGACCCTGAAGGACTTCGAGTTGCTGGACCGAGCCATCTTTGGAAATGATTGCGTGCAAACGAACCGTTCCGGAGACGCGGGTCTGCCGCGCAAGCGGAGGATAGACCGGCTGCACACGATTGATAAGCGAAGCAGCCGTAACGGCACCGCCCTGCTTAATACGACTCTGGGTCGGCTTCGGAGGCGGAGGCCCTCCACCCTGCACCGCCGATTACGCCACCAAGAACACCGCCCATACTGCCGCCGGCAACGCCACCTGGCACGCCGCCCTGCATGCCCATCATGTTGGGATCTGGTTCGGCTTCTTCCTTAATAATCTTTACATCCTTAGGGATTACCTTCGGCGCGACCAGCTGATTGTTCTGCATCAGGTGGACTTGCGGCTTCACCTTTATGACCTGGGCCGGAGGAGGCGGAGGAGGCGGTGGCGGTGGCGGTGGAGCCACGAGCATCGTGGACAACATCGCCTTCGGCAGCGCTTCCGTGTAGATCAACGGAATCAAAATCAAAATACCTACCAGGCTGATTTGAATCAGCATGGAAACCATGACGGTCCAAGGCTTATTCGTCTTCTTGTTCGTCTGGTTGGAAACCACCATCTCTTCAAACATGGTCCCTACCTCCTCCCGGCGGGTGCGAGTCGTCCTGCGGCGCTCTCACTTACGCGGGCTTACGTGCCGGCTGCGGTCCGGTTCCTGCGGCCTCACTCTTGTCTCGCCAGCGATGCCAGAAGACAATGAGCGGAGCAGCAATACCAAAACTGGAGTACGTTCCTACCACAATCCCCACCACCAGGGCAAAGGAGAAAGCACGAAGCACCTGGCCGCCCATCAGGAACAAAACGAGCACGGTGAGAAAGGTTAATCCGCTGGTCAAGATGGTTCGCGACAAAGTCTGATTGATGGACTTATTCACTAGCTGAGCGAACTCTTCTTTACGCAGCAAGCGGCGGTTTTCCCTAATGCGATCGAAGATGACGATCGTGTCGTTCATCGAATAACCGACCAGAGTCAAAAGCGCTGCGATGACCGTCAGGGAAATTTCGTAATGCAGCAGCGAGAAAAAGCCGAGCGTGATCAAAACATCGTGAAACACGGCGAGAACTGCGGCTGCCCCGAACGCCCACTCGAAACGGAATGCAATATATAACAGCATCCCGCCCAGCGCCAAGAGGGTAACCCACATTGCCTGGTTTCTAAGCTCGGCGCCAACTTTGGGACCGACGATTTCCGTGTTGCGAATCGTGAACGGGCCGACAGAGAATGAATCTTTCAGAGTGGAAACGACGGCAGGATTGACTCCGTCCACTTGCGAAAGATCGGAAAGATTTCCGACGAGGCCGTTCGCGATCTTGTCGCGGTAATCGAGAATTTTCTTTGCAAGCTGCGTGTAGCGATCGCCGGCGGTTGCGCCGAAATTGAGCGGATCTTTTTTCAGCAGCGTGTCAACGAGACTGCCGAGAGGGGCGAGATTGAAGTCGGATTTGCCGGAATCGGTGATGCCATAGGTGGCGTTGAGCGCGGTGATGACGCGAGCCTTGCTGGCGTCGAGATCCTGGTCGTCGGCATTGCGCTGCTCGACGAAAATGAGGACCTCGTTCGAACCCTGGCCGGTGATGGCGTTGTCACTGATGGCCTGGATTTCGGCGCCGCCGAGACCTTGCGAAGAAAGGCTCTTGCGGAGCTGGTCCACATCAGGCGCTTTGGCGAAACGAACGTCCACGTTGGTGCCGCCTTTGAAGTCGATACCGTAGTAAATGCCGCCCTTATGCCAAATCGAAAACCAGCCTGCGAGGAGAAGGATGGCGCTCAAGGCATAGAAATACTTGGCTTTGCCCATCCAGTTGATGTTGGGCTCTTTGAAGAACTCGATCATGACCGCTTTTACTTCCCTTCCTTAGACTCCAGTCGGTTCGGGAATGTTCCCTAGCCGCCCCGGGTCAAGGCGGGTGTTAGCCCGCCATAATGCCGATTTAAGGGCCACTCAACCAATCCCCCCTCAGTACAGGAGAAAAGTGAGAAGAGAGGCCTGGTGGTTCTAGTACGCCCTAGATGCTCAACTCTGCCTGCCGTTCCATCTTCGACAGGTGGTACTGGAAAATCGTTTTCGAAACAAAGATTGCGGTGAAGATGTTGGCAATCAAACCAATGGTGAGGGAGATGGCAAAGCCCTTGATGGGGCCGGTCCCAAACCAGAACAAGAAAAAGGCCGAGACGACCGTGGTGACGTGGGTGTCGATGATCGTCAGAAAGGCCTTGTCGAAGCCAGCGTCTACCGCGGCGGCGGCGGACTTGCCGCTGCGAATTTCTTCGCGGATGCGTTCAAAGACGAGGACGTTCGAGTCCACGCCCATACCGATGGTCAAGATGACGCCGGCGATGCCCGGGAGGGTGAGGACGGCACCTGCAAGGCTCAAAGCGGCGAGCAGGAGCAGCAAGTTCAGGATCAGCGCGAGAACGGCGTTGACGCCGGAAAGCTTGTAATAAAAGACCATGAAGACCATGACGACGACCAGGCTGAGGATCGAGGCCTGGACTCCGTGGCTGATGGAGTCGGCGCCAAGCGAAGGGCCGACGGTGCGCTGCTCCAGATATTTGACGTCGGCAGGAAGGGCGCCGGCGCTGAGAACAAGCGCGAGGTCGTGAGCGGATTCCTGGCTGAAATTGCCTTCGATCAAGCCGTTGTCTTCAATGCGGCTATTAATGTTTGGGGCAGATTCGATCTTGTGTTCAAGGACAATGGCGAGCTGGTGGCCAATGTTTGCGGCAGTAAAAGGACCGAAGCGCTTGGCGGCGTCCGGCGACAAGGTGAAGTTCACCTGCCACTGGCCGGGATTATTGGGATTGTTGTGAGCTTCCTTGGCCGAGCGCAGGTCTTTGCCGGTGACGATGGGAGCGCGATCAACCAGGTACCAGACTTCGGAAGTCGGCGTGACGCCGGGAGTTGCGCGGGATTCGTTTTTGCCTGGGATGAGTTCCGTGCCGACGGGAAGAATCCCGCTGTTCCGAAGCAAGGCCGTCGGCTACCGAATCGTACGGGCCGGATTTAACCAAACGCAGTTCGAGCTGGCCGCCGGCCTTAATGACGTCTCTGGCGCGGGCGGGATCGCCTTCGCCGGGAAGCTGGATGAGGATTTCGTTGTCCTTGCGGCCGTGAAGCTGAATGGTCGGCTCGGTGAGGCCAAGGCCGTTGATGCGGCGGCCGATGGTTTCAACCGACTGGGTCATGGTCGATTCCTGAATTTGCGCGATGGCGGACTGGCGCAAGGTGAGCGTGTAGCCATTGGCTTCGCCGGCGGCGCTGGCGGAATCCCAAAAGTTGCCGTACTGCTGCGTAATCAGGTCGCGGAAAGCGGAGCCCTGCGTGACGTTGCGCACGAGGATGTGCGTGTCGTCCACGCGGCGAATTTCGTCAAAGCCGATCCCCTTGTCGCGCAACTGGCGGTTAAGGCGATCCACCATCTGGTCGGTTTCCTGCGCGATGGCGTCCTGCACCTGGACTTGGAGAATGAGGTGCGTGCCGCCCTGCAGGTCGAGGCCGAGCTTGATCTGGTGGCTGAAGTTGTCTTTGATTTGCGCGATCGAGGTTGGAAACGTCGGCAACCCGATCAGCATGTAGATCGAAAAGAGCACAACAAGAATAATGAATACGGCTTTCCACTGCACGTTTGAGTTCATGATGGGAGAATTAGGCGCGAAGTCGGGAAGCAGGCGGTGTTAATTGGCATCTTCAGATGCCTCCACCTGCGCAATCGCCGAACGCGCGATGCGGATTTTTACCTGATCGGCGATTTTTAAAATAACTGTATCGCCGTCAATGCCGTTGACCGTGCCATAGATGCCGCTCGAGGTGATTATTTTGTCGCCGTTCTTGAGGGCTTGCAGCATGGCCTGAACTTTTTTGCGCTGGCGCTGCTGAGGAAGGATGAGCATCACGTAAAAGATGCCCATGACGATGACCATCATCGTCAGCGGATTGCCAAGTATCGCGGAAGCGCCGCCTGGAGACTGGAATAAGAAAGCTGCTGTCATCTTGCCGATTGCCCCGATCCGTACATTAGTTGATGCAACGTCCCTAGTATTTGCTGCTCCGAAGATAGAGCCAGCGAAGCGCGCGAAAATTCCGCCCGCTCCCACTACCCGCCCCGATTCTGAATTCAGGTGCCGTGCGGGGCGCACGCTTTGGTCCGACGCTCAGGCCGGGCCGGATGCATACCGCGCGCGCATCTCGGATGAGAATTTTGCCAGGTTCCCAAACTCGATAGCCTCGCGGATTTGCCGCATTATGTCAAGGTAAAAGTGGACATTATGGTGGGTTGCAAGGATCGCGGCTGTGAATTCTCCGGCGGCGAACAGATGCCGAAGATAGGCGCGCGAATAGCGGCGGCAGACGCTGCAGGGGCATTGCGAATCGACCGGATTCTGGTCTGCGGCGTAGCGGGCATTCTTGATGAGGACGCGGCCTTGCGAAGTGTACAGGCACGCATGGCGCGCGGCGCGCGTGGGGAGGACGCAGTCCATCATGTCAATGCCGAGCGCGACGTATTCGGCGATTTGTTCTGGCTTGCCGACTCCCATCAAGTAGCGCGGGCGATCCTGCGGCAGGAGCGCGGTGACTTCGGCGGTCATTTCGCAGGTGATTTCGTGAGGTTCGCCGACGGCGAGGCCGCCAACGGCGTAACCGGGGAAATCAATTTCAAGAAGCTGGCGGGCGCTTTCGCGGCGGAGGTCGGGGAAGGTTGCGCCTTGGACGATTCCGAATTGCCACTGTTTTAGATCGCCGGTGGGAGAGAGTTTTTGCTTGTTCGAGAAAATAATTTCGCGCGCGGCGGGCCCATTCGAGTTGTGCGCTTGAGGGCGGATTCGGTTTTGTCGCGCGGGGCGGGGGTTTCGATGCACTCGTCGAGGACCATGGCGATGTCCGAACCGAGAGCGAGCTGAATTTCAGCGGCTTTTTCCGGCAGTGAGGAGATGCTCGGAGCCGTCGAGATGCGATTTGAAGCGGACGCCGTCGTCGGTGATCTTTCTCAGTTCGGAAAGACTGAAAACCTGGTAGCCGCCGGAGTCGGTGAGAATGGCGCGATTCCAGGACATGAATTTGTGCAGGCCGCCCATGCGGCGGACGAGTTCATGTCCCGGGCGCAGATAGAGATGATAGGTATTGCCGAGAATGATTTCGGCGCCGAGCTCTTCGAGGGCTTCGTTGCGCAAGCCTTTTACCGTGGCCTGCGTGCCGACGGGCATGAAGAACGGAGTTTCGATTGTGCCGTGCGGCGTGATCAGGCGGCCACGCCGGGCTTTGTCGCATTTGTTTTGAAGACTTCGAAGTGGAATCCCACTTCTCAAGTCTATCAGGAGAAGATAAATAGCCCCGCCAACGCAGCAGACGACAGACGGAGCCCCAGACGGAAAGGCGATGCCAAAGGATTTCCCCAAGGCTTGAATTTTCTTGGGATTCGCTGCCGACAAATCCGATGGCGAGCAGAACCACACACCAAAACCTGAAGATATCATCCAGACTTGCCGCAGCGGCACAATGACCACTGGACAGATCCGGGAAGAATGCCGCAGGATTGGTAGCGAGGAAATTTTCGGGTCATCGAAGTTCAGGATGGTTTCAGGAAAAGTGACGAGATCGCGAGCAGTACCTGCTTAGAGCCGCAGGAAGGTGCGCAAAGGTTGCGATGGCTATAATGCTGTTTTGAAATTGGTCTCGATGCCACCCAAAAGTTTAAATGCCCCAAACATAGATAGCGCGACGTAATGGAACAATGAGAAGCGGCCAGCCGAAGAAACCGCGAATTCAGGGATTACTTTTGATCGCTTCGCCGAATCTTCATAGGCGCGAGCTTTTGATCTCCGGAAAGCTGGTCTATCTGTCTGCGGCAAATTTATTCTTGGCAATCTGATCCTTTGATACCTGGCGCCAATCTACCTTCTGGGCCAGGCTGAATCCGAGCCCAATGCGATCACCGTCATCAAAAGCATGGGAGATACCCAACTCGGGCGTGCGCACAATGTCGGCAAAAGTTTTTCCCGGAGAAAAGAAAACACCAATGACGCGGCCAAAGTTACTGATGGACTGCTGGGAGCCGGAGCAGGGTCGGGCATACCTACGGTCGTTGTTGCCATGAAACTACCTCCACCACGAGTTAGTTAAAAACGGGCTTGCCAGTATTACGCAAGGTCTGGGGGGAAAATATCAAGAGCAAGGGTGGCTTGTCACGCGGTGGCAAGTTCCGGGACGGCGGCGAGGAGCTCACAAGTGTAAGGGGTCTTGGGGAGTTTTGAGGACTTGCTCGGCGGGGCCAAGTTCCACGATGCGGCCGGCGTGCATGACGGCGATGCGAGTGGCAATTTGCGCGACGACCGGAAGACTATGCGAAATAAAGATGTAGGTCAGGCCGAGTTCGCGCTGGAGTTCCTGCAAGAGGAGGAGGACCTGCGCGCCCACGGAAACGTCGAGCGCGGAGACGGGCTCATCGGCGACGACGAGTTCGGGTTCAAAATGAGAGCCCGCGCGATGCCGATGCGCTGGCGCTGGCCGCCGGAAAATTCGTGGGGATACTTGGCGAGAGCGTCCGGAGCCGAGGCCAACTCTTTTGAGGATTCCCGCGGACTTCGCTTCGCGCTGGGATTTGGAAAGAGATGGTTCATGGATGGCAAGCGGCTCGGCGACGATTTCGCCGACGCGCATCCGGGGGTTGAGGACGCGAAGGGGTCTTGAAAAATCATCTGCATTTCGCGCCGCGCGGCGCGAAGTTCGGAACCGCCGAGTTTCAGCAGGTCGCGGCCTTCGAAAAGAACTTCTCCCGAGTCCGGTTCGATTAACCGGAGAAGCATGCGGGCCAAGGTCGTCTTGCCGCACCCGCTTTCCCCGACAATGGCTAGGGTCTCGCCTAGGGAAACGGCCAAATTGACTCTATCGACGGCGATGAATCTGCCCTCGGCGACCGTCCGGCTAGAACCGAAAGCAGACGGAGCTCGCTCAAAGGACTTGCGAAGCCCGCGAGCTTCGAGAAATGCGGCAACGCCCATCCTTGCAAGGTAAGTGCGGAGAACAAAGTTCGCAAGCGGAACTTGCGGCGCAGGAAACGATGCGTCAACGGATCGCAAAGAAAAATCGACATACCTGAACATAAATTCTAGAACCTGAATAAAGCACGCCTCTATTTACATCGTAAAGCCTTTCGAATCTGCGCGGATCAATCGGCAACCTGCTTGCATTGTATGAGGTCATTCGGCCCAGGCTCCGTTCGGGTTTGTTGGGTAAAGCGATTCTTTATCCTCCCACAACTCTCTCCGAATGAACTGCGTGGCGTTGAATACCAGGTGCAAGAGCCATGGTAGACATCAGCGGAGGTGGACGGTGAGATTTGGTTTCTTCAAGAAGAGCTTGTTCGCGATTCTTGCGACATTCGTCATGGCGGCAGCGGGCTACGCGCAAGATACCGGGTCGTTGCACGGGACAGTAACGGACCCGAATGGAGCAGTAATCGGCAAGGCAAACGTACAAATCACCGAATCGAGCACAGGAAAGGTGCGCGGCGCGGAGACAGATAGCAACGGCAGCTTCAATTTCACTCAGGTTAAGCCCGGGGTCTATTCCGTCGTCGTGACCCATGACGGATTCCGCAAATATCAACGGGACAATGTCACGGTCCTGGTCGCTTCACCGACCGCAGTGGACGTACAGCTAGCTCTTGGCGACATCAAGGAGACAGTCACGGTCGAGGCCGGGGCCATGCCTACCATGAACACTCTTGACGCGACGGTCGGCAATCCGTTTGACGAAAAGGAAGTGAAAGGCCTGCCGTTTGCGGCGCGCAATCCAGTGAACCTGCTGACGCTGCAACCTGGCGTGACGGTCACTGGCCAGTCCGACACGGACAAAACGTTTCTCGGATCCCCGCTCCGCCTGGATGAAAAGGACGGAGTCGTCAACGGTGTGCGCAGCAATCAAAGCAACATCACGCTGGACGGAGTGGACGCGAACAACTGGGAAACACAGGCGGCGTTTACAAGCGCCATCCCACTCACACTCGATTCACTGCAAGAGTTCCGCGTTATCACGACGAATGCCAATGCTACCGATGGCGACGCCGGCGGAGCGCAAGTTGCCCTAGTGACGAAGAGCGGAACCAACGACTTTCATGGCAACGCGCGATGGCTCTATCGCACCAGTGGCACTTCCGCGAACGATTTCTTCAACGCGCAATCGGGTTTGCCGGTGACCAAGTTGGTCAGAAATATCGGCGGCGCATCCTTGGGTGGGCCGGTTAAGAAGAACCGCCTGTTCTTCTTTCTCGATTACGAACTGCGGCGCGAAGCGAGCGGGGAGCAGGTATCACAACCCGTGCCTAGCGACGACCTGAAGCAGGGCATTCTCAAGTACGTTTCCACGACGGGCCAGACCATCACGTTGAATCCGTCCGACATTCTGAGTCTGGATCCGGCGCACATTGGCGTGAACCCGGCGATGCTCAGCTACCTGAGTCTTTTCCCGACGGGCAATGACGTCTCTCAATCGTCTGACGGCGGACTGACGAACTCGGCGTTCCGCTTCAACGCGCCTGTGGCTCAGGACAACAACATCTACACGGCGCGAGTCGACTACAATCTCACCGCAAGCGGCTCTCAATCGATTTTCTTCCGTGGCTCTCTCGGCGACATCAAGGCGGATCTGATTCCCGCGCAGTTCCCTGGGCTCGGACCAAACTCTACGCTGTTGAACAACAGCCGTGGATTTGTAGTCGCCTACAACGCCCAGTTGAAGCCGACCTTGATCAACTCGTTCCGCTACGGCTTGACGCGGCTCGGTATCGATCAGTCAGGCGCCAAGGGCCCAGGATTCGCGCTGCGCAATCTCAACGCCACAACGAACTTCCAATTTGAAAATTTCAATCGCGCCGTAAGCCGCCAGATTCCCACTCACGAATTCAAGGACGATCTGAGTTGGATACGCGGCAAACACACTTTCCAGATGGGCGGCTCATTTCGCTTCACCCGTTCGCACCGGTTGGATGACACTCTGACGTTCCCGTTCTATCAGGTAAACACGGGCACTTGCGTAAACTTGTGCCGCGACGCTTTCTCGACGCTGACCAATGACGCTAACCCCAACAACGATCCGGTCGATCCGGACACGTTTAATCAGTCCTTTCTATATCTTCTTGGTTCCGTCACACAGGCCAACGCGACATTCTTCGTTGACCCCAAGAGCAGCTCGTTTCTTCCAGCTGGCACCGCGCCAAAGCGCTTATTTGCGGAAAATGGATACGAAGGGTATTTCCAGGACAGCTGGAGGGTTAAGAGCAACGTCACGGTGACGTTGGGCTTGCGCTATAGCTATGACACGCCGGTGTGGGAGGCCGACGGAAACATGGTGTCTCCGACAGCCGACGTGCAGGGCTGGTGGAATCAGAGACTCAGGGACATGGCCGCCGGCGTTCCATCCGACGCTTCGCCGGATCTTTCCTTTGCATTGTCTGGCAGGGCGAACGGGAAAGAGGCCTGGTGGCAACCGGATCGCAACAATTTCGCGCCGCGTGTGGCAATTGCGTGGAGCCCGAACTTCAACAACGGACTGCTGCACGCTCTGTTCGGCGGCGCCGGCAAAACGTCCATTCGTGCGGGAGCGGGAATCTACTACTCGCGGATGGGTGGAGCGATTGCCGCGGACACGGACGTGAACGGTTCCTTCGGCCTGGCGGACAGCCTGGTCAACGGCGCTGGACAGTTCACCATGAAGACTGCGCCCAGGTTTACCGGATCGTGCGATTCGACCACTTGCTCCGGCCTTCCCGACCTGAGTCTGTATTTTGACGCGCCTACCTCGGCAACTTTTCCTGCCGTCCCGGTTGGGAATTTCAAGAACCTGGGATTCCTCGTGGACAATCGCCTGCGGACGCCATATTCCACAAACATCAATTTCGGTATCCAACGCGATTTGGGGAGGGGCTTTATTCTCGACGTCGGATACGTTGGCACGTTCGGACGCAAGCTGACGATCAAGACGGATCTCTCGCAGATGTACGGCAACTTCAAAGATCCGGCTTCCGGACAAACTCTCTGGGGCGCCTACAACCAGATTGTCGATTTGATTGGAAAGGATCCTTTCAATCCACAAACACCGGTTTCTGCGGTTCCCAATATCGCGTTCTTCGACAATCTTTTGCCCAACTTGCCGGGATTCCTGGGTGTGCCTGGCGATACGCCGACGCAAGCTTTCTATGAACTGGCGTCATCGTTCGCACCCGACTGGGGAGATGCACTGGCATTCGGCATCGATACCGTGGCCGGCGGCGGAGCGGGCAGTCCCTGGAACACAACCGTTGATCCGCAGCAGGATGGATTCGTTCTCTATCAACGCCAGTACCAATCGCTGCCCGCTTGGGTCAACTGGGGTTCTTCGAACTATCACAGCTTGCAGGTGGGACTTCGCAAGAACAGCCGCAACGTAACCTTCGGCTTCAACTACGTCTACTCAAAATCCATCGACAACGGTTCCGCACCGGAAAACGCGGACCTGTTCTCGCAATCCGGCCTCTTCTCACTTAACGGCCAGATTGCCAATCCGCTCGATCCGCGAGCGAAGCCGGGCTCGCTCGGACTTTGACCTCCGCCATAATTTCAACGCCTATTGGCTCACTTCCTTGCCCTTCGGACATGGCCAGCATTTCTTCGCCAATGCCGGCAAGGCCCTGCAGGCCGCGATCGGTGACTGGCAATTCGCCGGCTCGTTGCGCGCGCGCTCCGGTTTCCCGATCACGCCCGGTAACGGGTTCAACTTCCCGACCAACTTCGAACTGACGCCTCCAGGAACGCTGTTGGGAGCGATCCACACCAACGTGACAAAGCGCGACAAGAACGGTTTTCCGAATCTCTTCGGCAATGATCCGGATGCTGTCGCCGCGCTCTGCTGGACTTTACCCGCCCCGGCGGCTCAGGAACCCGAAACGGCTTGAACGGACCAGGTTATTTCTCCACCGACATGACCGTGACGAAGGGCTTCCGCATGCCCTGGAGCGAAAATCACAAACTGATTTTCAGCGCCGCTGCCTACAATGTGTTCAACAACGTCAACTTCAGCGAACTGTTCGTGCAGGGCTTGCAGCCGCAACCCGGCCCGACTTTCGGCAGGTTCAACGGAACCACCAACAGCCTTCGTGGAGGCAATAACCGCGACATGGAATTCGGACTTCGCTTCGAATTCTAGCCGATTCGCCTGCGAAAAAAGGCCCCCGAACTTCTGCCGGGGGCCTTTTTCTTTTTTGTGGCGCGCTGGATTTTGAGGAGACAAATCAGACGAGAATGCAGCGGGCGGTGTGTTGAGTGGTTGCTGCGCGCAGGGCGGGGACTTCGGCACAGCATTCTGGTTTGCGAAGTGTGCAGCGCGGTTCGAAGGCGCAGCCGGGCGGAAGCGCGGTGAGTTGCGGGACTGTTCCGGGAATGGGGATGAGTTTGCCGCGCTCGAGTTTCGGAGAAGCGGCGAGCAATCCTTGCGTGTAGGGATGACGCGGCGCGGCGAGGACTTCGCGGGCGGGGCCTTGTTCCACGATTCTCCCTGCGTACATGACGGCGATACGATCGGCGATTTGTGCGACAACGCCCAGATCGTGCGTTATGAAGAGCAGGGCGAGCTTGAGATCGCGCTGAAGATTTTCCAGCAATTCGAGGATCTGTTTTTGTACGGTAACGTCGAGCGCGGTGGTCGGTTCGTCGGCGATGAGGAGTTTTGGCCCTGCAGCGAGCGCCATGGCGATCATTACGCGCTGGCGGAGGCCGCCGGAAAGCTGGTGCGGATATTGCGCGGAGCGTGCTTCGGGCTCCGGGACGGCTGCTTGGCGCAGGGATTCCAGCATTTTTAAATGAACTTCGGCGGCCGAGAATCTTGGCTCGTGCGCCCGAATGGCTTCTTCGATTTGCGTGCCGACTCGCATCACGGGATTGAGCGAGGTCATCGGTTCCTGAAAAATCATGGCGACTTCCCTGCCGCGGACGCTTTGCCATTGATGCTCGGCGAGGCGGTCGAAGCGATTGCCGGCAAAATTGATTTCACCGGAGACGCACGAGCCTTGGGGCAAGAGTCCCATAAGCGAAAGGGACAACATCGTTTTGCCACTGCCGGATTCGCCGACGAGGCCGAGCGTTTCACCGGTGCTGATTTGCAGAGAGACTTCGTTAACGGGCTTGACCCAGCCGGCGGGCGTGGCTAGTTCGACGGTCAGCGCGTTGAGGTTGAGCAGAGGGAGCCTCGCTCATCGTTTGTCCACAGGGATGACGAATTTCAACGCCGTGTGCGTGGACGAAAAACTCATGACCTTGATGTCTTTAAGGCGTGCTTTGCGGCCGGTGTTGAGCACGTCGATTTCGGTGATTTCTTTGCGGCTTTTGGGATAAACAATCCATAGGGCGACAGCGCCGCGCATTACTTTGGCGATGTTGATCGTTTTCGCCAAATCTTTTTGCGTGGCTGAAACGAGGAAAATCCATTCGGTATCTTTTGCGATTGTGCCGCGATTGAAATCGGGAGAGATCTTTGTGAGTTCGGCTTCGAATTCCGGGTCCATCTTGCCGATTACGGTGACTTTGGCGTTTTGTTTGACGCCGAGTTTTTCCATGCGCGATTTGGGATTCAGGATTTTGTGCGCCCATTTTTCAGCGTAAAGGCCAAGTTCGAAAACGACGAGGCCGTCCGGAGATTGCACACGCAGCTCGCCATCCGCGGCTTTGACCGACTTCATTTGAGAAAATGGAATTTTCAGGCGAAGCGATTCACTGCGAAAAATAATTTCGGCAGTTTCAAGCAACGCCTTGCCGGCCACCTTTTTGGCGCCACTTTTTACTACGCATTGGGCTTCATTTCCCATCGCTCACCGATTCGCGCTGACTATTCCGCTCAACGTTCGAACAACGTTTCCCGCGACGGAGTCAGGACCGCTAAAATAAAGTGTTCCGCCCATGGCTTCCACGCTGACAACCGCCGCTCCGCCTCGCACCGACTGGTCGGTGATTTGGGCGCAGCGCGGATTCCGCTATTTCTTTTTTGCGATGTTCATTTCGCTCTTCGGCAGCGGAATGAATTTCGCGGGTGTCAGCTGGTACATCCTCACCGCGACCCATTCTACCGTGAAGGTCAGCTGGCAGGTGATCGTTGCGATGGCGCCGGGACTGTTTGTGCCATTCATCGGCGGCGTGCTGATTGACCGTTTCGACCGGCGCTACCTGGGCGTGATTCTGGATTTTGTGCGCGGCATTGCGGTGCTCGGCGGGGCGTACATCGCCTGGCACGGACATTTGGCGCTGTGGCATCTCTATGCGATCACGCTCGTCACGGGAATGGGTTCGGCGATGTATTGGGCCAACGTGAATTCGCTGGTGCAGGAAGTAATTCCCGCGAGCCAATTCACCGGCGCGAATGCCGCCGTGTTGATCGGCGTGCAAACGGGAATGTTGTTCGCGGGCGCGTTCGTGGGATTTATTTACGACCGCGCGGGCATTGCCGGGATTCTTGGCATCGATGGGCTGACTTATTTCGTTTCCGCGTGGTGCTTGTTTCAGGTGCGGCGCGGTTACGTTTCGCCGCGCGAGCACATGGCGAAGTATCCGCACGAGTTTTCTGAGACGACGGAGGCTACGGCGATTGCGCTTGAGACAGGAGAGATTCCCGAGGTTGCCGAAGCAGGGCTTTCACTTTCGGTGTATTCGGATTTGAAGGAAGGGTTCGCGTACCTGAAGGAACAGCCGATTGTGCGCGTGCTGGGCATCACGCACTCGATTTTGATGGGCGGAATTGTAAGCGCGAACGTTTTGATTGTCGCGCTCGCGAGCGATGTATTGCATCGGGGAGCGAAAGGGCTCGGCTATTTGGAAGCTGGTTGGGGGCTCGGGGCGATCCTTGGCGGGCTGCTGGCCAGCCAATTGCCGCAGCGGTGGAGATTGACGCTTTACGGGCTGTCTTTGGCTGGGCTGGCGATTGGGCATGTGCTGATGCCGTTGATCGCGTTTCTTGCTGCGGCCGTATTTTTTCAGGTGCTGTTCGGATTTTTTCGTGCGCTGTCCGGCGTCGTCGCACAAGCTACGTTGATGGCCATCGTGCCGCGTCATTTCATGGGTCGAACGCAGTCTGCGATCGCCATTTTGACGACGGTACTGCAAATTTTGATGAGTTTTGCCCTGGGCTGGGTATCTCAACAATTTTCGCTGGTGACGGGCTTCTCTTTGCTTGCGCTGATGTACGTCGGCGGAACGCTATCCGCCTTCCGGGCGCGGCAATTGCTGCGGTGAAGATTTCCCTTGGAAAATAACTCTACTTATGTAGACTTATTGGGATGGGCCGCAAGATTCGCTTCTCGCCGCAAACCTCGGTTCTGCTCGAAGCCTTACTTCGTCAGCCGACGAGCTGGCACCATGGGTATGCTTTGAGCCAGCAGACAGGTCTGGCCTCGGGCACCCTGTACCCCATTTTGATGCGACTAGAAAAGTTGCGCTGGCTGGAGACGAGTTGGGAAAAACCCGGCAACGCAGGCCGCCCGCCACGGCATTTATACCGGCTGACATCTGAAGCTCGCGCTTGGGCGCGGGATGAACTTGCGAAAGCGCAGGAACGGAAGATCTGGAAGCCGGCACTCAGCAAAGCGTGAACCATGTCAGTCACCAAACGCCAGAACGAGCTGCGAATTGCGCAAAACTTAGCTGGCGCGATTGTGCGGATGTGGCCTGCCGAGACGCGCGAGTGGGGCCAAGCGTTCGAAGCGGAATTTTCTGCGATTGAAACGGGCGGTGCCGCGTTTTCGTGGCTGATCGGAGGAGTCATGCTCCTGCTCCGCGAATGGCGTAAGCATTTCTGGCGCGTGTTGGGAAATCCAATCGGCGCAAACCCGGCAGAGTCCTCTGGCGCGTTTACAAAACATCATTCGAGACTGCCGCGGACTCCGCTCTGGCTGATGTTGGTGCTTATGCTTGCGAGCACTGCGCTCTTGCTTCATCCCGAAATGCGGCAGGCGCTGGGGAGCCTCCGTTCCGCATATGCGCACACGGAATGGCAACCTGCGCGGTGGTCGAGCGTGAAAAAACTGCGCACCATTTCTGCGTCGAATCGCGATCCTCAGCTTCTTGCGCTGCTTTCGTTGCTCTCGGAAGACGACGCAGGAACGGCTGCGGCTCTCGGCGGAAGCAATAGAAAAAGATCCTTCGCTAACCTGGCTGGACTACGAGCAATCTCTTCTTCCCGCGAGATGATTTGAGCAGGCAAAAGTATCTGCCCGCAAGCCGGCTGACGCGGCTGCAGAAATGGGATCCACAAAATGCTGTTCCGCATTTGCTGGCTGCGGAGATCGTCAGCAAGCCCGCCCGGGCAGAAGCGTTTGATGCGGTAATGCGCGGAAGCCATCTCGCGTGGGAAGACAAACTCGCGCAAAACTCCACAATGGCTTTCGGAAATGAGCGCTGGATTTTCCGCGCCGAAATATGACAGTTACATGGCGCAGACCGATCCGATTGATCCAAAACGGCCGTACCCAATTTTCTGTTCGCGATCCGGACATTGCCTTGTTCGTTCTGACGCGAAAGAGAATCACGCAGTTCGACGTATTGCGGGGCTACGTCAATATCTTGATGGAACGCGGCGCGGCGCGCGAGAAAGCCGGCGACGCAGCACAAGCGATCGCCTCTTATTCGCAGGTTCTGCAATTCTCCGAGCGCATGCTCGTCGGCCACGAACTCCCGCCGAGCAATATTTTGCGCAGAGTACGGGCGAAAAGGCCTGTGAAAAGCTGCAAAAACTTTACCAGTCGGCTGGTCGCGACAACGAAGCGTCTCTTGTCTCGTTCCAGCTTGCCGAGTGGAAAGCCGGGCGCGATGCAAACTTGATGCGCAACATCCCGCTTCACTACCATCAGGCGCAATGGAATTCGCTCGCCCGGAGCGGCTTGCTGATCAATCTTGCGGGCCTGGCGCTGCTTCTCCTCGTACCTGTGGCTCTTTTAAGCTTCCTTTTCGTGTTTTGGCGGAGAAAAGTCACCTTGCAACATCGAGGAAAAATTGATTTCTGGGCTTCTCTTTTTGCCGACGGCGCTCCGTGGTTGCTGCTGGCATCGAGCGTGGTTTTGTATTTCACATACCATCCCTATGCAAGACTTTGCGAAACATTTCTGAATGGCGGCCCGCTTTCACCGGATCTAGAAACGTTTATCGCGGCCGCGCTTGTGCCCCACGCTATCCCCGACAAAATACAATTGATTCGCGATCCTTACTCCTTCTGGCTTGGCGCGACGGCGCTGCTCTGCTTGGTCGGCGTTCTTCTTCTGTGGCGCATGACGATTCGCCACAAACCCGCCACGTGAGTCATTTGCCGGTACTCGCACTGCTTCAAACTCGCTAAATTCGCGCTACACTAGTCGACGAACAGGCGCCATGGAAATCCTCACAATCGAGCCGTTTCTGAAATATTTTTCCGGGATTCGCGAAGCGTACCATGCAGGTGGCACGGCTTGTGCCGCCGGACAAGATGGATTGGAGCTGCGCGCAGGGGAAATTCACGCTTGGCGACTTGTTACGGCATATCGCAGTGACTGAGCGTTACATGTGGGGCGAAACGGTGCAGGGCAAACCAAGCCGGTACACTTCTCACGGCAAAGAACTGGCGGAAAGTCCCTTGAGGACGTGCTCTCGCTGATGGAAAAGCTGCACGCCGAATCCATGGAGATTTTTTCGCGGCTTACCGGCGCAGATCTGCAGAGGGGATGCCCTACTCCGGCAGGAACGGAAATCCAAACAGCAAAATGGCTCCGGGCGATGGTGGAACACGAGATTCATCACCGCGGGCAGGTCTATTTGTATCTGGGAATGTTGGGCGTGCCGACCCAGCCGATCTTTGGCCTAACCAGCGAAGAAGTTCGTTCCCGCAGCTCTGCGGGATGATTCAAGCAGAAGAAAGTCGTTTTCTTAGGCAGGTTTGGCGTCCGGGATTGTCGGGCGAGGAAAGCGGCATGCCTTTTCCGCCAAGGAGTTCCACGGCGGACTGGTACAGCTTGTTGCGCAATTGGTAGCGCTCGTTCGCTCGGGTCACATAGCGGACTTGAACATCAATTCCGCTTGCTCCCGGCCGCACGTTAATCGCCGGCGTCGCGCTGATCGAGCCGACACTCCGCGTGCCCGCCGCGCGCTGCCATTCAATCTCGGCCTGCTTCGTGCTGTCCTGCGTCGCTTCGAGTACGCTCTTTTGAATCGCGGCCACCAGCGGAAACGGATCGCGGCCCGGAGGAATCGTGATCTGCAATTCATCCCAGAGCCATTGACCTGAAGTCGAAAAATTAAAGTAGTGCCCTTCGATGGCAAAGCTGTTCGTGAATGTCACGCGACGCCCGGTTGGGTGGCCGGAGTCGGTCCAGTTCCCCGTTTCGAGCAGCACCGTGTGAAACATTCCCGTCTCAACGACTTCGCCGGTGACGCCATTGATTTCAACCCAATCGCCCAAGCGAATTCCGTTCTTGCCCATCAGCACAAACCAGCCGAGGAACCCGACGATGAAATCCTTCAATGCGACGGTAAGGCCAGCGGTAGCAAGGCCAATGAACGTGCCCAACTGCGTCGGTGGCCCCAGAACCACCAGCAAGGTAAGGAGCACGGCGAGCACTTGCAAGGTCACGCGCGTAACGGCGCGCAACGTTTGGATCTGCCGGCGATCCATCTTTAGTGTGTCGAGCAATTTGTCCAGCCAGGTGTTGAAGAAAATGCCTACCAGCAGAATTCCTAAAATGATGGCGATTGCGACGAAAATGCGCTTTAAGACATTCGCTTCGCGAACGGAAACCAGGCCCATCCATTCCGCGTAGTCCGCAGAGAGACCTTTTTCGTTGTCCGCGCGCTTGTCCAAGCTGGAGAGATTGTGCTGATCGCTGGCAATGGCTTTCGTCATCTTCAGCGCTTCTTTGGATTCGACGTGGCTACGCGTTTTTCGGACGCTCTTTGCCACCGTATCTGCGGCGCTTTGCGTTGCGTCCTCACGCAAGACCGCTCAGCGAAGAATGGGCGGCGAGGTCGGGCGTATTGAATTTTTCGGCTTCAATCTGGGCGGCTAGCGCATCGTGCTGCTCCCTGGCGGCAGCTACGGCCGCATCGGCCGCGGCTTTGGCCGCCGCCAGCAAATTCATTTTTTGACGCAGCGACGACCACTGTTGAAAGTGGTAAACCAGACCCCACTGGTCCGGCGCGGCCTGCGGAAACTTCAGCTCATCTTTTCCGTGCGCCGCAGCTTCATGGGCTTCCTTGAGCTGGGAGATGCGCCCCTTCTGATTGCCTCCCGCTTCCAAGAGGTCGTTTCCCGCGTCGTCCACTTCATTGTTCGCCAGGTCGAGCGACGATTGCGCGATGTCGAGCTGATCTTTGATTGCGTCTTTGCGCTCGCCCGTGGCTTTCGCTTGTTCCTCGGTCAATTGTTTCACTTGCGCCTGCAGACCCTGCTGCAGCTTTTGCGCTTTCTGAAGACGTGCCTGAATCTCGAGCGCTTCCTTGCTCAGCTCGGGCGGATGCGCATCTGCGTCACGCAATGCAATATCGAACGCCAAATCGAGCTCGTAGTCGCTGAGCCGTAACGCATCCTTCGCCAGCTCCTGCTCTTCGGGAGTTTCCGCCAACTGCGCAAGCTGACGGGCGGTGGTCATGGCCGACTGGTCCACTAACTGCGCGGCCGCCGCTTTCTTCGCCTTTGTTGTTGCAGCGCTCGCCGATTCCCCTGTGCGGACAATCCCGTAAATCGTTCCGCCCAATCCAATCATCAACGCCAAGGCCGCAATTTTTTGCGCAGCTCTCATCTTCGCTCTCTCATTTTCGGCTGGAGGGGATTTACTCCTGCTTCTCTCCACAGCAGGAGACTACTACCATACTCTACCGCTCGGTCGCGCCAAAACAGCTACGTTCGATTACCGAGACCGGCTGCCTGAAATGAAAACGCCCTGACAATGTCAGGGCGTTTCGTCCTCTACCATCGCGAGCGAGCCAACTTGCCGCCAACTTGCCTTTGAACCGCGGCTGTTTTTTGGCAAAAAAAAACGCCCCCTGAAGATTCAGAGGGCGTTTCGAATCGAGGGGGTTCCCCTTTTTCTACAGGTAATCGCGCGACGGACCTTCCAGGAAGGCGCGCAGCTTGCGCGACCGCGAAGGATGCCGCAGTTTGCGCAGCGCCTTGGCTTCAATTTGACGAATGCGCTCGCGTGTAACCGCAAACGACTGGCCGACTTCTTCCAGCGTGTGCTCGCTGCCGTCATCAAGGCCAAAGCGCATCTTGATGACTTTTTCTTCGCGAGGCGTGAGCGTCTTCAACACGGACGAAGTCTGTTCCTTCAGGTTTAGGTTGATGACCGCGTCGGACGGCGAGACCACGGCCTTGTCTTCGATGAAGTCGCCAAGATGCGAATCTTCTTCTTCTCCAATCGGAGTTTCAAGAGAGATCGGTTCTTGCGCGATTTTCAGAATCTTGCGCACCTTGGACACCGGAATGTCCATGCGCTTGGCGATCTCTTCGCTGGTAGGTTCACGCCCAAGTTCCTGCACAAGCTGGCGGCTGGTACGTACCAGTTTGTTGATCGTTTCGATCATGTGCACCGGAATACGGATGGTGCGCGCCTGATCGGCGATCGCGCGGGTGATGGCCTGGCGAATCCACCACGTGGCGTACGTGGAGAATTTGTAGCCGCGGCGCCATTCGAACTTGTCCACGGCCTTCATCAAACCGATGTTGCCTTCCTGAATCAAATCCAGGAATTGCAAACCGCGGTTCGTGTATTTTTTCGCGATGGAAACGACCAAGCGAAGGTTGGCTTCGATCAGTTCCTTCTTTGCCTGTTCCGCTTCCGCTTCGCCGCGGTGAATGAACGTCAGCGTGCGCTTCAGTTCGGTCAAGCCGACTTCGCTGGCCTCTTCGATGTCTTTCAGCTCTGACCGGCGAGTGCGCAATTCCTTGCGCGCATCCGCCGCGACATCGCCCTTGGCCATGTCCACGCGGCGTTCGAGCCGCCCCGCTTCCCGTTCGAGCGACTGCAGACGCTCGACCGTGCCGCGCATCTTGTCGATCAGCCGTTTCTTTTCAAGCGGGTTGAAGTCCAGGTCGCGAATTTCCAGCGAAATTCCCACGCGCGTCCGCGCCACAGCCCACTTGGCACGGATGTACGGCCGCTTCTGCGACTTCAGCGGTTTTGTCGAACTTCACGGCCTGCTTCAGCGCCGTGTCGTAGAGTTTTGCAATCTTTTCGATGTGCTTCAGCGTCTGTTTCGTCTTGTTCGCGATCTTCTCTTCGGTCAGTTCTTCGTCGTCGAACTGAACGATTTCCTTGATGGACCGCGCTCCCTTGCGCAAATCGTCGCCGACCGCGATCAATTCCTTGATCACGATGGGCGAGCGCGTAATGGACTTCATCACGACGAGCTGGCCGCGTTCGATGCGCTTTGCAATGGCGACTTCGCCTTCGCGCGTGAGCAAGGGCACGGTGCCCATTTCGCGCAAGTACATGCGAACCGGGTCGTTGGTTTTTTCCAGGGAACCTGGCGTCAAATCCAGGTCGCTGCTTCCCTCATCGGAGTGCGCATCGTCCTTCACATGCGCATCGCGTTCTGCACCTTCCACGGAAAGCTCTACCGCACGAGCCGCTTTCGCAGAAGCCTGGTCTTCGTAAATTTCAATGCCGTTGCGTTCAAATGTAGTGAGTAGATCGTCGATCTCTTCCGAAGAATGAACTTCCGCTGGAAGCGAATCGTTCACTTCGTCGTAAAGCAGATAGCCGCGCTCTTTGCCCAAGACAATGAGTGCTTTTACCGCTTCGTATTTTTCTTCCAAAACCTGCTGCGCCACAAACTCCTCCCGCTCTCAGTGACCGCCCTTAAACACACAACTGCACTAACGGGTCAAATCTCAACTTTGATACACGTTCAGAGGGACGCGCGCTCGCACGTTTGGGGAGGTTCCCCTGCTCACTCAAAATTTTTGTGTGAAGCCTTTTGCGCTGCGCCCGCTGCTCTTTTTCGCTTAACCGTACGTTGCCCGCTGTACCGTCACGGTGGGCCGGTCCCTGCCGCTAACACCATTACTATAGATGCAGTTAGGGGTGGTTCCGTTACCCGCGAAACCCTTTTAAGTTACACGCGTAAGTCCCATAGCGTCAATTGTTTAATTCTTGGAAAACTGTGGGAAACGCGCGCGGCCCGATCCTAGGCACGCCCGGCGGCCAAGCGGCGCATCAGCTCCTGCTTCTTGGTCAAGAGCTCGCGCATAGCAGGGCCGGTCGGGTTGGCTTCGATGCCGCGCTGCACTTCGGCCAGTTCTCGCTCAACTTGTTTGCGCGCAAGGGCTTCCAGACAGCTCTGCGCTTCTTCCCAGGAGCCTTCCTGGGCCTGTTCAAAGAGAATTTCAAACAGCACGCGACGGTCGCGCTCTTCGAGCATGGCGCCGATTTCGGAGGGCTCGGACGGGCTCACCGGAGAAGCTGGCGACGATCAGTGCAGCGAAAATCTTTTCGGTTTCAAGGCCGTGATAGAGCTGGCCGCTTTGCAGTTGCTGCGCGAGTTCGCGGCGGAAGCCTTCGGCGTCAGCGAGCATGCGAATCAGGCGGCGCTCGACTTGCTTTGCCGCGCGGCCGACAAGTTCGGGCTGCGTTTTCAGCTTCGCTGCGGCGTTCGGCTGCGGCTTTGCTCGAGCGCCGCGCGGAGCACCGGCTCTTCTAACCGCAATTGCTGTGCGATGCGCGTGGCCCACTCTGAACGCAAGATGCGATTGGGAACTCTTTGCACGTAGGGCAAAAGATAGTTCACGGCGCGCAGCTTGCCTTCGCCGGTGGTGAGATCCATTTGTCGCGCACGGGAAATCAGATAGTCCACATAAGGCGGCGCTTCGCGCAGCTGCTTTTGATATGCGTCGGAACCCTTTTCTCGAATAAAAAGGTCCGGGTCGGCTTTTTTGTCGCCGATCGCCGGGAGTGCGAGAACTCTTACTTCGAAATCCTGTTCGAGCAGCGCGGACAGCGAACGTTCGGTTGCGGCTTGTCCGGCAAAATCCGGGTCGTAGTTGACGATGACGCGCTTCGTGAAGCGTCCCAGCAATTTGATCTGCGATTCCGCAAGCGCTCGTGCCGCAACTCGCGACTACATTGGCAAATCCTGCGCGCGCCACGGCGATCGCGTCCATGTAGCCTTCGACCAGAATTGCGAAATCCTGGCGACGGAGCGAATCTTTCGCGCGGTCGAGGTGATAGAGCACATTGCTCTTTGAATAGATCGGGGTTTCCGGCGAGTTCAGATATTTTGGTTGATCGTCGCCGAGCGCTCGGGCGCCAAACGCCACGATCTTCGCGGATTCGTTTGCGATGGGGAAGGTAATGCGCCGCCGGAAACGATCAAACAAGCGCCCGCCGTTTTGGTCGCGGGAAATCAGACCGGATTCGACCAGCAACTTTTCCGGATATTTTATCTTCAGGTGGCGAAGCAAGCGCGTCGCCGCCGCTCGGCGCGTAGCCGATGCCAAATTTGGAAACCGTGTCCTTGTCGAGGCCGCGATCTTCCAGGTAAGCCCGTGCGGCCTTTCCCTCTGGCGTTCCTTCGAGCTGCTTGACGAAAAATGATTGCGCCTCGCGGTGCATGTCGACCAGCACCGAACGCTGCTGGTTTTCTTTCCGTTCTTCCGGCGAGCGTTCCTTCGGCCCGGGAACCGCGATGCCGCACTTTTCCGCGACGATTCGGATCGCCTCAGGAAACGCGCACTTCTCCATTTCCATAACGAACTTGAAAACATCGCCGCCCACGCCGCAGCCGAAGCAGTGATAAATCTGCTTCGTCGGGTGCACCGCAAACGAAGGCGATTTTTCCGCATGGAAAGGACACAAACCCGTAAAATTCGCGCCACTTTTTTTCAGGCGTACGTATTCGCCGACAACCCGCACGATGTCGGCTTGCTGTTTAACCTTGTCTGCGAATGATCCCGCTTCTGCCATGATTAGTTGCGCAATTCTACGACAGTGATCGCTTTGCCTCCGTGTTCTTCGCTTTCGAACGAAGTTTTCGCCACGAGCGGCTGCGTCCTCAAATATTCGCCGAGACCCCTGCGGAGGGCGCCGGTTCCGTGGCCGTGAATGATTCGGACTTGCGCGATGCGGGCGAGCGCTGCGTCATCCAGGAATTTATCCACCAGTTCCGTCGCTTGTTCGACCGTCATGCCAATCACGTTGATTTCGCTGGCCGCCGCACTTTCGCGTGGCGCAGAGTTTACAGAAACCCCCGAACTGCCGGTCGGTCTAGCCGGTGTCGCTCCCTCCATTCCGGTAATTTCATTTAGCGCCACCTTCATCCGCAATGGCCCGGCTTCCACTTCTGCGGAATTACCGTCCAAGCGGCGAAAAATAAGCGGTTTTGCAAAACCCTTCACGCGAATCTTCGCACCGGCTTGCAAACTCTCCGGTGCAACTGGCCGCGAATCCACATTCATCACGCCCAAATCAACTTGCGAGTCCGAAATTGTCTGTACAATCGCGGCGTTCAAATCTTCTTTCGCGAAGCTGCGAACTTCTTGCAACTTGCGTCGCGACGATTTTTCGAGCTGCGCCCGCAGTTCGCGGTCTTTGACCGCTTCGACCACGCTAGAGACGTTCTGTTCGAAGCGCTTTTGCATCTCGGTAAATTGCGCTTCGAGATCCGCGATTCGTTTCTGTTGTCGCCCCAGCCACTCGCCGCGCAGCTTCCCTCGCTCTTCCTCCAGGGCAAGCCGTTGTTGGGTCATCTGCGCTTGCAAGCGGTCCAGCTCGTCGCGTGTTCGATGCAGATACGCGATTAAATCGGCGGCTTCAAGCGAAGCCGGCTCCATCAACTCGCGGGCTCGCTCGATAATTCGTGGCGTCAATCCCAAGCGCTGCGCAATCGCAATTCCACTCGACCCGCCCGGCACGCCCACGGTTAGGCGGTACGTCGGCCGCAGGTTTACCTCGTCGAATTCCACCGCAGCGTTCACAACTCCGCTCGACGTCGCCGCGTAGGTCTTCAGCCGGTCGTGATGGGTCGTTGCGAGCACAAAACAATCCTTCGTTCGAAACTCATCGAGCAGCGCCACAGCCAGCGCCGCTCCCTCTTCCGGCGCTGTGCCAGTCCCCATTTCATCCACCAACACGAGGGAACTCGGCGTTGCCGATTGCAAAATGGATTTCAGATTCAGCATGTGCGAGGAAAACGTCGAAAGATCCGCGGCAATCGATTGCTCGTCGCCGATATCCACCAGCACGTGATCAAACAGGGGCAGTTTCGCGCGCTGCGCCGCCACCGGAATCCCGCATTGCGCCGAAAGCGCCGCTATCCCCGTTGATTTCAGGGCGACGGTTTTTCCTCCCGTGTTCGGCCCGCTGATCACCAGCAGTTTCTGGTCGCCACCAAGCGCCAAGGTCATCGGCACAATCGCCCGGTTTTCTCTGCACAGCTTGTCTTCGAGTACAGGATGCCGCAACGCGACAAATACGAGTTCGGGCCCGGCTGAAAATTCGGGTACCGCCGCATCGAAATCCCGGGCAAAGCGTGCGCGTGCAAACGTGCTGTCCAGCTCCGCAATCGTCTCCGCCGCGGAAACAAGCGACCCGCGCGCCATCCGCAACCGTTCCGTCAACCCGCGTAAAATCCTGAAAATCTCAGCTGCTTCTTCTTCCGAATACTGCACAAGCTGGTTGTTTGCTTCGACCGTTTCGAGCGGCTCCACGAACACCGTCTGCCCCGTGCCGCTCGCGCCGTGCACAATTCCCGGCACCCCGCGGCGCTGCTCCGACCGCACAGGAATCACAAAACGATCGTTGCGCAGCGTTACGTAGTCTTCTCCCGCTTCCGCATTTCGCGTACGCAAAATCTGCTTCAAGGATTTCTGAATCGAATCGCGCGTCTGCAAAATGTTGGCGCGGATCTTGCGCAATTCCGGCGAAGCGTCGTCGCTGATTTCGCCCGTCGGCAAGATCGCACGGCGAATCAAGGCCAGCACGTCGCGAAAATCGATTACAGACTCTGCTCGCGCCGCGAGCAGTGGAAATTCACCTTCGCGGTCCCGGAACTGCTGCCGCAGCCAGCTCGCGGTTTCTAGGAGCGAAGCGGCATCCAGAAAGTCAGCGACCTCGAGCACGGTTCCCGGGCCTTCGATGGCCGTTAGCCAGCGTTCCGGATCAGCCAAAGCGCCAAATCCCAATTCTTTTCCTGCGCGCAGCCATTCCCGCCCTTCGCAAATCAGGGCAAATCCCCGCTCCAGTTTTTCCCGGTCCTGCGAAAATGCCAGCCCATCCAGCGCTCGCTTCCCCGGCGCACACGTCGAGCGTCCACGCAGCAATTCGCGCAGCTTGTCGAATTCGAGTATTTCTTCCGCTGACCTAGACATGAATCTGCTTTTCGAGTTTCGAAACAAGATGGGCAACCGCATCTTGCCGCGATGCGGCGATATGCACCAGCCGCCCGTCCCATTCACCCCACGGCCCGGCGTGGCCAAGCTCCACTTCCCGCACGCGCTCGAGCACCGGCTCCCAGAACTGTCCCATCACCGCCACCGGCTTTGCGGAGATCACTGATTTGTTCAGCATCTCCCAGACCACTGCCAGTTCCACGAGCGTTCCCGTCTCGCCTTTGCATGCGACAAATCCGTCCGCAAGCCGGATCAATTCGAACAATCGTTCCTGCCAGGTTTTCATGCGCACTTCCACGTCAATCCACGCATTCGCTTTGGGTTTGAAAAATTCCGCTGTCACGCCGTACGTTTTCGCGCCGGCTTCTTTTGCGCCGCGCGAGACGGCTTCCATCACGCCGCCGTAGCCGCCGCTGCACACCGCGAATCCCGCGCTGGCCAACTCCGCGCCCAGCGCGCGCGCTTCCGCGTAGTCCACATCGCCGTCATGCGGCCGCGAACTGCCAAACACCGTGATAATTTTTTCGGAATTCACTCCGCCACGCTATTCCTTATCTTTGCAGCAACCCGCCGGCTCCGCGGCGAACTCTTCCACCATCGCCGTGCTCAACGCGTCCAGCGCGTCGGTCGCTTCGTGCCCTTTGCTGCCCATGTTGTTGCTCATGAACGAAAAAATCAGCCGCCGCCCGTTCGGCAGCTCCGCATACCCGGAACGTGTGCGCACGTGCTGCAACGAGCCGGATTTGGCATGAATCCGCGTCGCGCCCGCCGAATTTTTCATGCGGTCTTCGAGCGTGCCGTCTACTCCCGCCACCGGCAGCGAATCGTAGTAAGCGCCAAACCAGTTTTGCTTCGTCGCGTATTGCAGCAGCGCAACAAACGCCCGCGGTGTCGCCAAATCATGCCGCGAAAGTCCCGAACCGTCCGTCTGCACAACGTCTCCCGTCGCGATTCCCGCTTCGGCATAAAATTTCGCAGCAAACGCGGCGTAGTCATCGCTCGTCAGCAGGGAGCAATTTTGCGGGGCCGCGGCCGCAGGCGAATGCTGGCAAGCTTCTTGCGCCGAAGTCCGCAGCAGGCTCTCGGTGTGGAGATTCTGGCTGATCTTGTTCACCAATTTCACGGCGTCGCTTAGCGGAACCGAAGTATGCGTCGCAAGGACATTTCGCTTCTGCGCCGCAATAGAAGCCTCTTTCTCCGTCTGCATTCGCGCTACGCCTCGCACTACAACACCCTTTTCCTCCAAAATCCGCTTGAGTATCTGCGCCGCGTGCAACGCCGGTTCCTGTACCGCCAGCAACAATTTCCTCGGCTTGCTATTCGCGGGCAAAGTTCCAAGTACCGTGACGAAGTTCGAACCCGGTTCACGTTTCAGCGTCAAATCCGCTTTCACTCCCGCAGCCGAAGTCACCACCTGGTTGTTTACGCGAAAGTCCGCAGTCATCGGGGAAAGCTCCGACTGCACCGCGGCGCCGGCTTTGTCTCCCGGCGTCAGCGTCAGCGCCGCCGTATTGTCGTTCACAATGATCGCGGACACCGCACCGCCAAACTCCCAGACCATGTCGTCAATTTCCCAGCCGCTTGGATAGCGCTCGCGCGGGAAATACGAATCGTCCCCGACAATGTCTCCGCCAATGTCTTTCACGCCCACCGCAACAATCTGGCTCGCAAGCTCCGCGATCGCTTTTTCCGGCGGCCCGTCAAATTCCTCTTTTCCATTAAGTGGAAATTTCCGGTTCGAAAGGTTTGGATCCCCACGGCCCACCAGATACAAAGACCCTTCCAGGCGGCCATCCGTTCCAATCGAGTTTTGCGCTTCGAGCGTCGTTCTAAACCTGTAGTCCGCTCCGAGTGTCGCCAGCGCCAGCGCAGTCGTAAACAATTTCATGTTGGAAGCCGGAACAAAATACCGGTCGGCGTTCTGCGCGAATAAAACCTCTCCGCTTTTCCCGTCCGCGATCAGAATTCCCCACTCGCCCTTTGCCGGCTGCTCGGCACCAAGAACTTTTTCCACTCGGTCGGAAAAGCGCTGCCCGGCGCCGTGCGCGTTGTCGTCACCGCGCATTGGCGCGGCCGCTTTTGCGGCCGTGCCATAGGTTTCCTTACGCGGACGGTCTTGGCCCTGGACACCGCGCAGGAAAAAACGCAACAGCCGAGCGTCCCCGCAAGCAATATCCACCGCTGCCTTCCGCTCAATCTCTTCAATTCGTCGCTCCCCCAGCTGGAAAATTCCTCGAAGCACAAGTATAGTCCATACGTTGCGGAACACTTCCTCCAGACGAGCGCTTGCACTGCGGCGCCGCGGCGGAGACTGGAATCGAAGGTCAAGGCGCCCAGCCATTGCCAATCAACCGCGAACGAAACTCATTGAGGAGATTACGATGAAGAAATTCGCAGCATTGCTTGCGGCTGCCGCCGTCTGTTGCACCCCGCTTGTCGCCCAGGGCGACAAGAAGGAAACCGACCGCCTCGACAACTGTGGAATGATCATGAAGGAAATCATGGACATTC
>CAWCCV010000009.1:0-112751 GCA_963794175.1 uncultured Acidobacteriota bacterium
GATTGACCATCACGAAGACAACCGTCTGCGGGTCCAACGCCGTAAGAACGCACAGCACTTCATCGCCGGGAGAGACCGTGAGGCCAACCGGCAGCGGCGCGGTGTTTGCATCGCCGCGCGCCCACCACTGCGTCCATGCCTCGGCCACCGTTGTGCCGTCAGGGCGCAGAGTCGACGCGGTGCCGATCTGCGGCAGCGAGAAATCAAGGTAGCGACGCTGCCCGTCGAGACCGATCCAGCTGGAGCACACATACGAGACGCCCGGGCTGCCCCTCGAATGGCGCCGGTGGAATCTTCAGATGGTCCGGGATCGTCCAGCGCCCCCATACCTGCATGAACTTCCGGTACCGGTTCGCGGTCAGGTAGGCACCGGACCAGTTTGAACTCTTCTCGATCCGGGTCTCTTCAGGAGGCGCCTCCGCCTGCCTGATGATCGGACGATCGGAGGAGGCTTCCACGAAGGCCGCGTGGAACCCGTACGCCATGAGCCGCATCGGCCTGCCGAACCCCCTGTTCCAGACGCGCCGAAGCGATGGCTCGGTCTCGCCATGGGGCCTCGGTGGCAGACCGAACGTCCGCAGCATTTCTGGCGACGCTTTCGAAGGATCGAAAGGCCCCTCGGGCACTGGACACGCTTTGAAGCGACGCCGCAGGTCGTCGACGATATACGCGGGAACTTTCTTGCACTGCTCCGGGCAGCCGTAAGCGCCCGTCATATCCATTCCTCCGTCGCGTAGGCGACGGCCTGTTGAAATTTCGTCTTCGTCCCGGTGCCGGTCGGCGCCATCAGCAACGCGATGACGGTCTGGGCGATCGCCACGCCGGCGGCGGTATCGCTCGCATAGTGCAGCCCGCGATTTCGCGGTTTCGCGCGATCCGGTCGGCCAGCGTCCAGAGATCGTCAACCATCGTCTATCTGCTGGGGCAGCCCGTTGATCACCTCGTCATGCACAACGCCATCAGATGCGCCTGCGTCGAGTGGCCGCTGGGGAACGACGCGTGACCGGGCACCTCGATCGGCGGAAGCAGCGCCGGACAGAGCTGCGAAGGGCGCGGCCGCCCATACAGAGGCCTTGAAATACATCGCGACAAAAGTGCCGACCAGGCTGGCGATCGCCAGCACCTTCGTCGTCTGGGGATACGCGCCGGCCGGGCCGTCATCATATTGAGGAAGTAGCTGATGAACTCGTCGGCCTGCGATAGGATCTCGCCCAGAGCGTCGGCTCGCTCCTCCATGCGCCGCCGTGACGAGATCGGTCGATTTCGGCCTGCACCTGCGAACCTGCCAATTCAAGGTCGACCAGTCGGCGGGCGGCGGAGAAGGGCACCCAGGCCGGCCAACTCGCGGCTGGGTGGTGCGGGTTATGGCGGCTCAGCCGGTTGCGGCGAAATCGTTCAGAGCCAGCCACGAAAACCACTCGGCGGACCAGTTCCGATCCGGGAACAGCGGGAGGTTGATGATGGCCAGCTGCCGATCATGGTGGGTCGGCGTGGGCGCGTTGGGTCCGGCATCGGGTTCGGTGACGAGAGGCAGGTTCACCCGGTCGGCGAAAAACCAGCCTGCCACTGATGCTGGTGGCGTTGCCGCCGCCGCCGGCGTTTGCGCTGTTGCCGTCATTGCCGTCGTTTCCGTCGAAGCTCGCGGGCATGCTGTCTCCTGTGACTGACATTGGTGGGCACGCAGGCTGGCGTGCCGTTCAGTCGGGCACGCCGGCCTGGGAGAGCCGGTCGGCGAACGGGTCGCGGACCTCGCCGGCAACGGCGTTCGCACGCGGAAGTTGACAGGCGGAATGTCGGCACGAGCCGCATCAGTTGCCGCGCGACCTTGCGTGCCTCGTCCATCTCGCCGGTCGCAACGAGACTCGCGATAAGGCAGCGCAGATTCGAGGTATTGGCGCCGCCATGGGCCGCCGACATCCGGCCCCACGCGATCGGCATCGTCGTAGCGACCCCGAGATAGTAGGCCTGCGACAGATAGTGTTCGAGCCAGAAGCTGTCCGCCCGATCGGCGATAGCGCACAGCCGTTCCGCCCGCGCGATGGCGTTCGCGATGTCGCCGAGGTAGCCGCAGGTGAGGCTGCTGTAGGCCCAGGCCCAGGCGCACTCGGCCCGGCCGCCATGAGCGCGCTCGAGGTAGTCCTGAGCGACACCGTAGTCCTTCAGCAGATACGACTGCAGGTGGCCATAGATCGCCAGCCCCAGCGCGTCGTTGCGATCCCGTCGATCGCCATCCGCGCGGCTGGCCGCCATGCTCGCGGTCCGCGTGTTCATCCTCCGACCAGCCCTGGCCGATCCATCGCATGTGAAGCGACGCCTGTGCGAATAGGCCGGTGCGTAGTCCGGATCGTGCACGATCGCCTGCTCGAGCAGTTCCCGAGCCTGCTCAATCGAGGATCGATCCATGCGGTAGAACGGTCGAGCACCTGCAAAGTAAGGTCATAGGCCGTCATGCTGTCAGGATGCTTGCGTAAAGCGCGGCCCAGCTCGCGCTCACGCAACTGCGGCGCGATCACCGTCGCCACCCGCAACGCAATGCGGTCCTGCAGATCGAACAGATCGGCGAGCTCGCCATCGAAGCGATCCACCCAGATGACGCTGCCGGTCTGCATTCGCTCAGCTCGACCGCGATCCGCAGTGTATTGCCGGCGCGACGCACGCTGCCGTGCAGGACGTAGCGGACGTCGAGCTCATGTCCGACCAGGCGCACGTCCAGCGGCATTCGCGCAAACCCAACCGTCGAGCTGCGCGAGATCGCCAGCAGGTCCTTCAGACCCCGAGCGCCCGAATGATGTCGTCTCATTCCTTCCGCGAAATAGGCGTCCGACTGGTCCTTCTGCAGGGTGCGGAACGGCAGCACCGCGAGCGACGGACGATAGTCGCCGCCCGCTTCGGGCGCCGTCAGCGTCCGGGAACGCTCATGCGAGGCAGTGCCGGCATGTTGATCCACGACGAGCAGGCTGACGCGGGATGCCGTAGGCCATCACCGGGTCACGAATATTCTTGAGGCGATGTTCGCCGGTCGGCTCGTCCGAGGCAGCGACGGTCCGCCGGACCTGTTCGAATACGGCCGCCGACAGACTGACGGCGCCTGGCTCGGCGATCGCCTCCAGCCGGGCAGCAACATAGACCGCGGTCCTTCCGGTGCGGTCTCCTACAGCAGGATCTCGCCGGAATTGATCCCGATACGAAAGCGGATCCACTGGTCGGGCGGCAGCCTCGCGTTGCGCCGCGCGGTATCCGCATGGATGCGAAGCGCGCATTCAAGGGCCTCGATGGCGCTGGGGAACTCCGCCATCAGGCCATCGCCGGCGAACGAGAAGACCCGGCCGTGGGACTCTTCGATTTCACGAAAAACCCGATCGAGTTCGGCGCCAACGCGCCGATGGGTCGCCTCCTCCGCGTGGCCCATCAAGGCGCTGTAGCCCACGATGTCCACGCCAAGGACTGCGGCAAGCCGCCGCTGGACCTTTCGCCTGCACCGGCCTGCCTTGGAACCGAAGACCTGTAGTCGCCTCAGATCATGCTGTCCCCAGCTAGTCCGTGCCTCGGAGAGCCGCCACGCGACTCCTCCAGCACACGCGCGTCGCTCGACAAGATCGCTGGGCGGGGTCTTCGCAGGAGCAGCATAGTTCACGATGATGGGTCCGAGCAACGCGCTGCGGCGGGCACCCGACTGGGTTGGTCATGCTATTTGCATGCCGGGTCCCTGCTTCGATGTGAAATACTTCACACCGCGCAGTCGGGAGCGGCCCGCCGCGAGGCACCACGCGGCTCCCCGTGCCCTGCCCGCTGCACCGGATAAGGGCCATCGACGAACCTCTCGGCATGGTATCTCTTCGAGCCAACCAAGCGCGCCAATGGGCCTTTGGCCCGTCTTCATCGCGGCGCAGGTGACCGATGAGGCGACGGAAATTCCACTTCGGCTGCCGGCCAGTTCCGTCGAGCCCGCTCGTTGACATAGACGCGGTCGATGCCCGGGAACATCCTCCAGCCGCGGCGCGCATACTCCGCCTCGTAATCCGGGACGTGCCGCCGTGCCACCACGGGAGCATGCACGCAACCGCGGCAAGTCCTCAGTGAAAACGGTGTCGTTACGCTAATGATATATCGCCGAAGCCGAGTCGCCGGCGCACGTTCGACGGCGCGCAGATGGGCATCCACGAGTCCTCGAGTTCGACGCGACGGAAGAGAAACTCGTTCACCTTGAGGTTCTCATCCGGTACGCTTCGGCGGACGGCCTTGTCATCGTCCTCCTCGGGAAAGAAGCGCGACGTCCTGAGCACGATGCAGGCAGCCCCTCGTTCCGATGGAACAACTGGCACAGATCCTCCGCCGCTGCCTTGGTCACGCCGTAGATGTTCTTCGGAATCGGCGTGACGTCTTCGGTGACCCATGCGGCGGGAGCTCCCGCCGGCGGCGCCAGCGCGTCGCCGAATGCGCTCGTCGTGCTCGTGAAGACGAAGGACTCGACGCCGGCCGACATCGCCTCTTCCAGGAGATTGAGCGTGCCCGTGATATTGGTATCGACGAATTCCTGTCGGCTGTGCGTGGCGACATGAGGCTTGTGCAGAGTTGCCGCGTGAAACACGACCTGCACGCCTTTCATGCTTCGTTTACGCAAGAGCGATCCCTTATCGAGCCGACGTCGGGGTGAATGGCCCTTCAATGCTGTCGAGCCCGACGACATCCCGGCCTTGATCACGCAACGTGCGGACGAGGGCCTCGCCGAGGTGCCCGGAACTTCCTGTGACCAGCGTCTTCATGCCAGCAACACTCCTGCCCGGGCTCTACCCCGACACACCGAATGCACGCAATGGGCGTCGAGCGTAGACACTTCCTCCAGATGACGGGATGATATAGATTTTATCGCGCGTCCCGCGACGCCGGAAGAAGAGATTAAGAAGGTGATCAGCTCGATCGAGCACGCCTGCACGGAAAAGGGTGCAAAGATCGAGAAAGCGGAGCACTGGGGAACGCGGAAGCTGGCGTATCGCGTGGCGAAGCACCGCGAGGGAATGTACTACTACCACCAGATTCGCACGACGCACGGCGAACTGATTGTCGAACTGGAGCGCCGTCTGCACGTGCAAGACGCCGTCATCAAGTATTTGACGATTCGGCTGGACGAAGATTTGAAACGGCAAAAGAAACTTGGCGACAAACGCGAGAAGCGCGCGGCGCGGCGCCCGCGGCGCCCGGCGGCGGCAGCACCGGCACCCGTCGCCAGCAACTCCGGCTGCCGAACCGCAAGCGGCAGCGAGCTGAATGAACGGTTTTACTGCGAAGTGAAAAACGAATTTCTGGAATTGTTGAAAGGATGACCGAAATGGCAGAGGAACACAAGCAAGGGCAGGCAGCTCCAGCCGAAGCGCCACGCGCGGAAGGCGGAGCACCGAGCCACGGTGGTGGACAGGGTGGACAGGGCGGACACAGCGGACCACGTCGCGAAGGCGGCCCGCGCCGCGAAGGCGGTCCTGGCGGGGGTCCCGGCGGACCACGCCGCGGCAAGCGCCAGTATTTCCGCAAGAAAAAGGTCTGCAAGTTCTGTGTGGAAAAGATGGACCTGATCGACTACAAGCGGGCCGACATTTTGTCGCAGTTCGTACAGGAGCGCGGGAAGATTCTGCCGCGCCGTATGACGGGCGTTTGCGCGAGGCACCAGCGGTGGCTGGGCGTGGCGCTAAAGCGGGCACGCAACATCGCTTTGCTGCCGTTTGCGGGCAGCGCGGCGGGGGCGACGGCGCCCAGGGCAGTGGAAGCTCACAAGAGCTAAGAGAATTGAGGACGAAGGAAAATGGCGATGCAGATCATTCTTCAGGAAGACATCGATAAGTTGGGACACCGCGGGGACGTCGTGACGGTGAAGCCGGGATACGCGCGGAACTATTTGCTGCCGCGCAGCCTGGCGATTGAAGCGACGCCCGGAAACATGAAAGCACTGGAGCGGATTCGTACTGCGCTGGCCAAAAAGACGGCGACGGAACTCGAAGCCGCGAAGAAGCAGGCGGATTTGCTTTCGGGCGTTTCCGTGAGCTTCAAGCGAAAGACCGGCGAGAACGATCAGATGTTCGGGTCGGTAACGTCTGGAGAAATTTCGGAAGGGCTTGCGGCACAGGGCTTCAAGATCGACAAGCGGCAGGTGCAGCTCGCCGAGCCGATCAAGACGATTGCGGAGCACGACGTGACGATCAAGGTGTTCCGGGACGTTGTGGCGCACATCAAGGTTACGGTGGAAAAAGAAGCGTAAAACGTAGCCTTTTCACAATTTAGGTTTCCGCGAGACGGGGCGTTCCAAATAAATGGGGACGCCCCATTCTATTTTTCGAAGGCTTCGGCGATGGATTGGACTTCTTCGAACTTCCAGCTCTCGCCTTCGCCGGAGTAGTTGCAGATCATGGCGATGACGAGATGCTGGTCAGGATAAATGATGAGCTGCGAGGTACCACCGACGGCGCCGCCGCTGTGATGAAAGATTCTCTGGCCGCTTCTTGATTGGCCCACGGAAAAGCCGATGCCGTAGCCGGTCTCTTCTCCAGATTTTGTTTTTTGCGAAGTGAAAAGCAGAGCCAGAGATTCCTTGCTCAAAAAGCCCGGTTGAAGGAGCACGGAGCCGAAGTGGGCCAGGTCTTCCGTGGTGGACAGGAAACCGCCGCCGGCCCATTTGTAACTGTTGTCCACGTAGGGCGCGTTCTGGAGCGGCGCGTCTTTTTCGTGGACGTAGAAACGGGAGCGCTGGTCGATGATTTCGCGGGGCTGATCGGGAACGGTGTTGCTGAGACCGAGCGGCGCGAACTCAAGATCGTGCATGCAGGAGAGAAAGTCTTTGGCGCAGACTTTTTCCACGGCGGCGCTGAGGAGATTGAAACCGTAGCTGGAATAATTGAACTTTGTTCCGGGCGGCGAGACGAGAGGGTCGTCTTTGAAAATGCTGAGACCTTCGAGGACGGAGTTGTAGTGCTTCTGGATGTGGAACTCGTCGTCTTTGTAGTGACGGATTCCGCCGAGATGACCGGCAAGCAGACGAGGCGTGATTGGTTCGCCTTTGTCGGGGAACTCGGGGACGTATTTTTGAATGGGCGCGTCGAGATCTAGTTTGTTTTGCTCGACGAGCTTGACGAGAGCGACCGCAGTGAGCGGCTTCGAGACGCTGGCGATGCGAAATTTCGTCGCGGGCTTTGCGGGGACATGCTCTTCGAGGTCCGCAAAGCCGAAGCCTTCGGAGTAGATGATTTTGCCGTCGCGGGCTACGGTGACGGAGAAGCCGGGAATGCCGCGGGCGAGCCATTGCTTGGCGATGAATTGCGCGTGTTCGGCGGCTTTTGAAGGGGAAGTTGCGGCCGGGGCTGTTGCGGTGGATTGCGCGAAGGATTGTACAGGCCGAAAAGCTGCTACGGAGAGAAGTAGCAAGAAAATTGCGAAGCGAAACGATTGAGATTCCTTGGGCGAAGAATAAAGTTTGCGCATGACGGGGCGCTCCGGAGATTCGGAAAATGCAGGGCACATCTTGCCACAAGAGCGAGCGAAAAGGTTTTGCAACGATTTCCGAAGGCGTCCACAACGAGTGTGATTGACGGCGCTGCGCGACGCGTGCACACTGCAAGAAATCATTTCCACGCGAAAAGTTGGCGCGAGCATCGAACTGGCACGCGAGGGGATTGCGCTCCGGCGAAGCGGCGTGCTATAAAGCGAAGAAAAGGCGAATTAGTCTTAGACCGAAAATGGCTATGGATACGACATTAGAACGGCCCCTGCCGAGCAATCTGGATGCGGAACGCTCGATTCTGGGTGCGATTCTGCTCGACAACCACGTGTTGAACACGGCGATTGAAAATGTGAGGCCGGAGGATTTCTTTCTGGACCAGCACCGGCGCGTCTATACGCAGATGATCGCGCTGGGAGAGAGCCAGCAGGCGATTGATCTGGTGACGCTGACGGAAGAGTTGCACAGGCGGGGCGAGTTGGAAGCGGCGGGCGGCGCTCCGTATCTATCGGCGCTGGCCGATGGTATGCCGCGCGTTTCGAACGTGGAGCATTACGCGCGGATCGTGAAAGAAAAAGCGCTGCTGCGCAACCTGATTCACACGACGCACAACATCCAGCAGAAGGCGCTCGAAGGCGAAGACGGCGCGGACATGATTCTGGATAGCGCGGAGTCTTCGATTTTTGCGCTGGCGGAAGACCGCGTGAAGGCCGGTCTGATTCCGGTGAAAGACATCGTTCGCGACAATTTCGAACGGCTGGAGAGAATTTTCCGGGAAGGCAAAAGCATCACCGGCATTCCGACAGGGTATGCGGAACTCGACAAGTTGTTGAGCGGTTTGCAGAATTCGGAACTGCTGATTCTTGCGGCACGGCCTTCGCAAGGAAAGACGGCGCTCGCGTTGAATCTTGCAGAGAACATTGCGATTCGCTCGGGCATGCCGGTGGCGGTGTTCAGCCTCGAAATGTCGAAAGAATCGCTGCTGCAGCGTCTGGTGGCGTCTGTAGCGCAGGTGGACGCGCACAAGTTTCGCTCTGGGCATTTGAATCGCGAAGACTGGCGGCGCATGACAGAAGCACTGGGAACGATTTCTTCTGCGCCGCTATGGATTGACGATGCGGGTTCAACGAGCGTGATGGAAATCGGCGCCAAGGCGCGGCGGTTGAAGCGCGACAAAGGCTTGTCGTTGCTGGTAGTGGACTACTTGCAGTTGATCACGGCGCGCGGGCGGTTCAACAGCCGCCAGGAAGAAGTGGCGAGCATTTCGCGCGGATTGAAAGGACTTGCAAAGGAACTGCAGATCCCTGTGCTGGTGCTGAGCCAGTTGACACGCGCGCCGGAGCGCGAAGAGCGCGGACCGCAGCTTTCGGATTTGCGCGAATCGGGCGCGATCGAACAAGACGCGGACGTGGTGATGTTCATCTACCGGCCGAACTGGGGAAAGATGGATCTTTCGCCGGAAGAGCGCGATCAGGCGGAGATTGTGATTGCAAAGCAGCGTAACGGACCAACGGACAAAGTGAAGTTTGTGTTCCGCAGCAGGCTGACGCGGTTTGAAGAAGCGGCGCCGGATGCCTTCTCGCAGTTCGCCCCGGACGATATGTAAAGAAAGCCACAGCGCGTCACGGTTGACCGCGCTTCGGGCACCCCAGTTTACTTTTCCAATGGCCCAATATGGCTGTAACTGATTGAAAGCGGAGTTGTTACTCTCGAAGAGAGCCAAAGCCACTTCACCCCTCCGGAGCGGCCTCTTGCTTGCAATTGCAGGATGTTGTCTTTCACGCGCCACGGTTTTGGCGCGGGCGTATGCCGCGTGTGAACCGGGTAAAATTAGAAGTTCTGGGATTGCAATGGCGACAAATCGAACTACGAAAATTGATTTTGAGCGCAGACCGGTGTGGGCGGAGGTTTCGCTCGGCGCGCTGAAGCACAACCTCAACGCGATCCGGGCTTATGTGAATCCCAAGGGCGAGAAGCGCGCGAAGCCGCGAAAAGTCTTGTGCATCGTGAAGGGCAACGGCTACGGACACGGCGGACCACAGGTGGCAAAGGCGCTCGAAAAATTTGGCGCCGACTGGTTTGGTGTGACGTGCACGGAAGAGGGAATTGCGGTGCGCAAGGCCGGCGTAAAAAACCCGGTTCTGATTTTGACGAGTTTTGTGGCGGGGGAAGAGAAGCATCTTGTGAAGCATGATTTGACGCCGGTGATTCACCGGTGCGAACAGCTTGCGGATTTGAACCGCGCGGCAGCCAGATATGCAGAACGCAAACCGATTTCGTTTCATTTGAAGATTGACTCGGGAATGAACCGACTGGGCATCGCTCCGGAATCCGTGGAGTCGTTTGCAGAAGAGCTAAAGAAATACAAACAGTTGAAGCTCGAGTGGCGTGTTCACGCACTTTGCCTCGTCGGAAGTGTTCCTCGATTCGGAGATTGGAAGACAGACACGCGAGCAGGAAGAAAGATTTTACGAGGCGCTGGAACGGCTGAAGAAGCTGGGAGTAGATCCCGGAATTGTGCACTTGGCGAACAGCGCCGCGATTGCTTCACGGCCAGAGACCTGGGCGGACATGGTGCGGCCCGGCGCGATTCTTTATGGGTATCACCCGGGTTATGACCCGATGGAATTGCGGGAAGAATCGGAGCGGAAATTGCCGCTGAAGCCCGTGATGAGTTTGCGATCGCGGATTATCAGTTTGCGGGACGTCCCGGCAGAACAGGGAGTTGGCTACAACGCGAAATTTGTGACGAAGCGGCCCTCCAAAATTGCGGTGCTGGCGGCAGGATACGGGGACGGGATTCATCGTTCGCTGGGAAACAAGGGAAGCGTGCTGGTGCGAGGATCGCTCGCGCCGATTGTGGGGATTGTTTCGATGGACGTGACGATGGTGGATGTTACGGATGTTCAGAATGTAGCGATTGGCGATGCCGCGACGATTTATGGGACTGCCGGCGGCGAAATCCTTCCCGCGAACAAAGTGGCGCGCGGAATTGGCACAGTGACTTCCGACTTACTGTGCGCGGTGAGCGCGCGCGTGCCACGTTTCTACGTCAGCTAAATCGATTTGCACCTGACAAAGGCCGCGTTCCTCTTCTTTCGAACCGCCGCATCCGTTCCTTGACGGGGCAAAACTACCCGGTATATACAAGTTGTGTTGATTTTGGATTGCCTGTCGAGATGCAGCGCCAGTCCCTTCGGCAGGTGGCTGTTCGATTTTGCAGTGAACGTGATGCTGCGAGGTCGTATGAGCCGTGCTAAACCCGTAGTGGCGCATTCTTCGGCATCTTCTTCGGCGGGCAGATCTGTGCCGGAACAACCCAAGACAGAATCAAGACCAGAAGCTGGCGGTGTGGCCTGGACCGGCCGGGGCTTGCTGATCGTAGGTATTGCTGCGCTTGCTGCGGCTTGGCAGCCGTTCGGGTTGGGCAGGGGGATCGCGGCCGGCGCGGGATTTTGCGCAGCAGTCTTGCTGATGGTGATTGAGCTGCGATTGCGCAGGGCGCAACTCCGGGACGTACTGGGTGCGGCGGCAGGATCAATCCTAGGTATTTTTGCGGCGCTGCTAGTGACGCTTATCGTTTCGCGGACGGCCGCGCCTCGAGCCGACGAAAACATTCCTGGAATACACCTCACTTGTGGGATTTGGGTATCTCGGGTTGTTTCTCGGGGCTTTTAAGGGGCGCGAGCTGCCGTTGCGTGCAAGCGTTGGCATTCAAAGCGAAACGGAGAGCGCCGTGCTGGATAGCTACGGTGCCAAATTACTGGATACGAGCGTGCTGAGTGACGGGCGAATCGCCGACATTTGCGAAGCGCAATTTCTGGATGGGCCGTTACAGGTGCCGCGATTCGTCCTGCATGAGCTGCAACAGATTGCGGATTCGTCCGATACGCTGCGGCGACAACGCGGGCGGCGCGGGCTGGAAGTGCTGCAGCGAATCCAGAAAATGCCGCAACTGAACGTTTCCGTGCTGGAAGACCGCGGTGCGCCAGAAGGAGAAGTGGACCGCAAGCTGGTTGAGCTTGCGAAAAAGTCCGGAGCGAAAATCATCACGAACGATTTCAATCTGAACAAGGTGGCCAGTGTGCAAGGGATTGCCGTGCTGAATGTGAACCAACTGGCGAATGCGCTGCGTCCCGCCGTCTTGCCGGGCGAGCCGATGCGGGTTTTTATCTTGCGCGAAGGCAAGGAATCCAATCAAGGCGTGGCCTATTTGGAAGATGGGACGATGGTGGTAGTGGACGGTGCGCGGCGGTTCACGAACAAGAACGTGGATGTCACAGTGACCTCAGTGCACCAAACGCCCGCGGGAAAGATGATTTTTGGGCGCTTGGAAGATCGCGGCGATGCTGCGGCGGTGGCGAGACAGGCGGCAGCCGGGCGCGGAGAAAACGGCGGCCGGGCGACGGACCTGCATGCAACCGACCGTACAACGAAGCGCGAAGATCACGAAACGAACTAGCGCCGCCTTCGGAGCAGGTTCCAAAGAGCGCGCGTTTTCCCCAAGTTGTGCGTTTAAGGTACACTTTGTTGTTTGCAGGCTGCCGGTAGTGCGGCCTGTGCGCGACACTTCATGAGCAAAATTACAGCAATCTTGCCTGCGGCCGGGCTCGGCACGCGTATGGGCGCAGAAACGCCGAAACAATTTCTGGAACTGGATGGCGCGCCGATTCTGGTGCACAGTCTGCGAAAGCTTGCTTCGTGCGAACTGGTGACGGAAATTATCGTCGCGACACGCGCGGATGAAGTTGGGCGGCTCGAAGAGCGGCTGCGCCGGGAGAAGTTTCGCCAGACGCTGCGTGTTGTGAAAGGCGGGGATACGCGGCAGGAATCGGTAGCGGCGGCGCTGAAGCAGGTTGAACACGGCACGGAGATCGTACTAGTTCACGATGCGGTGAGGCCGTTTGTAACCCGGGAACAAATTGCCCGGGTGATCGAAGAAGCGCGTAGCTGCGGCGCTGCGATTCTGGGGATTCCCGCGATGGATACGGTTAAGGAAGTGAAGCGGACCAGCCTGCCGGAAGACGTTGCCCTGATTACAATGACGGTTCCGCGAGAACGGGTCGTGATGGCGCAGACGCCGCAAGCGTTTCGCACACAAATTCTGAAGGATGCCTTTGCGCGGGCGGAGGCAGACGGGGTGAATGCTTCCGACGAAGCTGGTCTTGTGGAGCGGCTTGGACAGGAAGTGCACGTCGTGCTCGGTTCGGAGCGGAACATCAAGATTACCAAGCCGTCGGACATGGAACTGGCAAACTTCTATCTCGAGCGCGAGAGGGCACATCGGGCATGAGCGTGCGCGTGGGAATTGGCTACGATTTGCACCGATTGGAAGCTGGCCGAAAGTTAATCGTGGGCGGAATCGAGCTGCCGTTCGAAAAAGGGCCGCTGGGGCATTCAGATGGCGACGTTGTGGCGCATGCCATGGTGGATGCTCTGCTTGGCGCGGCAGGGCTGGGAGATATCGGCCAGCACTTTCCGGATACTGACCCAAGGTGGAAGGGCGCAAGCAGTCTGATTTTCCTAGAACAAACGCGAAAACTGCTCGATGAAAAAGCATTTGCGATTGAGCATGTGGATGCCGTGGTGATTCTGGAGCGGCCGAAACTGGGGCCACACTTTCCCAAGATGCGGGACGTGCTGGCAAAATCGCTGGGCGTTCCCGCGGAGAAGATCCATCTGAAAGCAAAGACGAACGAAGGCGTGGACGCGGTGGGCCGGGGCGAAGCAATTGCTTCGCATATTGTGGCCACCCTGGTGTCGCGCTAGCTTCTTTTATTCCGATTGTGTCAGAGCAACCTCCAACCAGCAGTGAGACCTCTCACCCAGCGCCGGAGCCCGTCAACTTGTTCGCGGCCGCCGATGTTGCCGCGATTCTGAACGAAAACAATTGGCTCGCCGGCGAACCCGACGAAAAGCAGACGGCGTGGTGCGAGAGAGCCGTGGCTTTGCTTGGGCCGCAAGTCACCGATAGAACCGGACTCACCAATTTGCTCGGACTCGTTTTTCAATACGACGGGCGAGCAATTTTGCAGAGCACGGATGCGCACGTCGTGATGTCGCGCTACGCCGCGCGAGATGTGTTGCGGCGGCTCGCGTTGCTTTTGCTTGAGGAGATCCCGCTAACCAGCGAGCGATTCAGCGAAGTGATTACACACCTGAAGGAGGGATTGGACATTCGCGGGCGCGAGCTTTTTCATCCCATTCGGCTTGCGCTTGCAGGGCGATCCGGCGAAGGGGAACTGGATCGTGTGATTCTGCTGCTGGAGGAAGCCGCCGCTGCCGGCTTCGCAGTTCCGGTGAATACGGCGCGTGAGCGAATCCTGGAATTCTGTTCCGTTTTCGAGTGAGTGTTCTACTTGGCCGTTTGCGCAATCATGGCGAGCCGCTCTTTGTTGATTTTCAGGACGATACCCGCGTTGCGATCCGCGACTTCGCCGACTTTGTACTCGGAAGCCGTTCCCAAAACCTGGGCGACCTCCGAAGAGGTCAGCTTGTAGTCGTCCATGAGCCAGCGCGCCATGTTGCCGGTAGCCACGCGAAAAGCATCGTCGAGCGAGCCGCGCAAGGCCGACGACCATAATGTGCGTGGCGGATTCGACGCGCGGGGCGCCGATGCTTTTCCCGGGAATGACGTCCACGGAAAACTCTACGTCCATCGAAGTCTCTAGAGCGTTGCCGTTGAGTTCGCCATCCCCTTGCGCGGCGTGGCCATCGCCGAGATAGAGCATCGCACCGGGTGTGCTGACGGGCAGAAATACGGTGGCGCCTTCGATGATTTCGTTGAAGTCCATGTTGCCGCCGTAGCGGCCGGAATCGCCTGTGCCGGGAGGCGCTTGCGCAGGACCGGGCGCGGCTGCGAGGCATCCGAGCATCGGTCGCAGCGGAACGGCGTACTGCTTGAGGTGCTCGCCGGGCCTTTCTGTGGTGGCGACGCCTTTCGCGGCATCGAGATGCCAGCGAACATTCTTGCCATCGTCTTTTGCTTTGGTGGCGAGGTCGCGGTCGACGGCGCGCTCCACGATGTAGTCGTCGCTCAGAGCCCAATCGCGATTGAGGCGAAGCTTGCGAATGTGCACGACGAGGGTGTCTCCGGGAATTGCGGTTTCTACATAGAACGGGCCGGTCTCCGGATTTCCGCCCAGCACGCGCGTGACACCTTTTTCGTCTGTGCCGCCGGCGTCAACGGTTGTTGTGTGAACTGAATCGCCCGGATTGATGGAGAGGACCGGCTTGTTGAATGGAGAAAACTGGCGGTAGAACGTTGTCGGGACGAATTCGTGATGTTTTGCGGGACCGGCGGGACGCGCTGGAACCAGCGTTGCGGTGAAATCGTGAGTTTCAGGTTGGTCTGGATTGTCGCCGTAGATCAGTACGAATTTGCCAGACATGGAATTTCCGGAAAGCTTGGCGTCGCCTTTTTCGGAGCCGCCATGGTCATCCTTGGCGAGAAAATGAACGTCGTTTCCCTTGAGGGTGCCTTCCAGCTTGTCGCCGTCAAAATCGCCCGTGAGTTTTTCGCCGGATTGCGCGAGTTCCAGCTTGAAATAGATTGGCGTGCCGTGGAAATCGGAAGTGATTAGCCACCGGCCAGTGAGCGGGCCTTTTGCCTCTTGCGCGCCGGAATTCTGTGATGAGAAAAAGAAAGCGAGCAGGCAGACGGCTAGCGTGAGTTTGCGCATGGTGTGCACCTCGGTCTAGATAGTAGACGAAGGTACGCAAGCAAAGTTCCGTCAGATTTGCGGCGCCTCGTTTTGGCTATTTTGCGCCGCCAGCTTCGTCCCAGATCTTGTGCCCATGGGTTTCCTTCAGGAACAGGCTTCCCACGATGAATGTGATGCTTGCCACGATCATGGGGTAGTAGAGGCCGGCGTAGATGTTGTGTGTCTTCTCACATACGTAAACGCCGATGAGTGGAACCAAGCCACCGAACACACCATTGCCGATGTGATAAGGCAGGGACAAAGAGATATAGCGTATTTTCGCGGGGAAAGCTTCCACCAGGTATGCGGCAATCGGTCCATAAATCATGCACACGTAAATGATCTGAATAAACACAAGGAATACGAGCATGGGGACGTTCGGGTTGGTAGCTTCCTTCGCGGGAACGGCTTTACCGGTTTCGTCTATAGTCAGCGCGGTCAGTTTCGGCGCTCCGGTAACTTTATCTCTGACCGAACTCAAGGTCTGCACATTGTTTCCCGCGGCCCGTTGCATTGCGTGATAAATCGGGAAGTAGGTCAGAACGGCGAGCAGGCAAGCAGCCATCATGATCCATTTGCGGCCGATTTTGTCGGAAAGTGCGCCAAAGACGGTGAAGAAAGGCATTCCGAAAAGGAGAGCGTAAGCCACGATGATGTTCGAAAGTTTCGCGTTAATTTTCAGGATCGTTTGAAGGAAAACGAGAAGAACATAGAACTGGCCCGTGTACCAGATGACTCCTTGTCCGGCGGTTGCCCCAAACAGCGAAATCAAGACTCGCTTCAAATTCTCCGGTCTCGTGAAGGCTTCTTTGAGAGGCTGAGCGGAAGTCATGCCGGAAGCCTTGATTTGCGAAAAAATTGGCGATTCCTTCATCTTCAACCGCATGTAGAGCGAAATCGTCACAAGAATGATGGAAGCGAGGAAGGGAATGCGCCAGCCCCATGCTTTGAAGTCGTCAGCCGACATGATTTTCTGTGTGCCGAGGATTACGAGCAACGATACGAAAAGGCCGAGCGTCGCCGTGATTTGGATGAAGCTGGTATAAAAGCCGCGTTTACCGTCCGGCACGTGCTCCGCCACATACACAGTTGCGCCACCATACTCACCACCGAGGGCAAGGCCCTGCAGTACACGAATCGTGAGAAGGATGATGGGAGCAAGTATCCCGATGGACGCGTATGTTGGGAGGAAACCGATCAAGGCCGTCGCTCCCCCCATGATGGAAAGCGTGACGAGGAAGGCGTACTTTCTGCCAACAATGTCCCCGATGCGGCCGAAGAACAAGGCCCCGAAGGGCCGGACCATGAAACCGACGGCGAAGGTCGCCAAATAGGAGATGTATGCGAAAGTGTCGTTGCCCGGCGGGAAGAATTTTGGAGAAAGAACGACGGCCAGACTTCCGAAAATATAAAAGTCATACCACTCGATCATCGTGCCTACGGCGGATGCGAGAATGACTCGCCAGAGTCCTTTTTCGCTTGTTCCGTCCGCTACCATTGCGTTTGCGCCGCTTGCCATTATTCCTCCCTGGATGGTGAGCCTCTGTGCATGTTCAGCTCACACACGAAATTCGCGTCACCTGCGTCGAGCAAATGCTCACTTTGGCAAAATTTTCTTGGGGCCTTTTGCGGTGCATATGTTGCCATGTTTTTTGTCAGATGCAGGTCTTGTGTTGTTTACACTGCTGTAACATACGGCGCGGTGCTGCCAAGTTTTGCGGGCGGCGGAAGCGTCTGTACACTTGGGAGTTATGAACAAGATTACGGGGATTCACGCCGTGCGCGAAGCGCTGGAAGCGGGGCGGCCGCTCGAGCACGTCCTGATTGCAAAAGGGCGGCAGGACACGCGCGTAGAGGAAATTGTGCAATTGGCGAGGAGAAACGGCGTGCCAGTGCGATTTGAAGATCGCTCGCAAGTGGATCGCAGCGCCGGTACGCGGGATCATCAGGGCGTGATGGCAGTTGGCGCGGCACGTGCGGCGACGTCACTGGAAGACATCGTCGCGAGCGCGAACAAGAGTGCCGGACCGGCAAGGATTGATCGTCTTGCTCGATGGTGTAGAAGATCCGCACAATTTGGGAGCGGTGATTCGAACGGCGCTGGCTGCGGGCGCGCACGGCGTAGTGATTCCCGAGCGGCGCGCTGCGGGGCTTACCGATACGGTGGCGCGGGCTTCAGCTGGGGCGCTAGCACACCTTCCCGTCGCAAAAGTCACGAACCTGGTGCGCGCGATGGAAGAGCTGAAACAGCTGGGTTACTGGCTCGTCGGTCTCGATGAACGCGCGGACCGTAGCTATTCCGAAGTGGATTACACCACGCCGATGGGAATCGTGATGGGCAGCGAGGGAAGTGGTTTGCACGAGCTGACGCGCAAGCGATGTGATTTCGTTGTCTCTTTGCCGACGACGGGGCCCGTGAAATCATTGAATGTGTCGGTTGCGGCCGGAGTCGTTTTGTTTGAAGCGGTGCGCCAGCGCCGCAGCAAGAAAAAGTAAGAGTTACTTGTCGTATTGAATCAGTGAAAAGACGTCGACGCCGGGAAGTCTTGCCCGGCCGCTCAAGAAAGTCAGTTCCACGGCGAACGCGGCGCCTTCCACCTTGCCGCCGAGCTTTTCAATGAGCTTGGCCGTAGCAAGCGCTGTGCCACCCGTTGCGAGAAGGTCGTCGCAAATCAAAACGCGCTGGCCGGGCTTGATCGCGTCTTCGTGCACTTCAAGGGAGTCCGTGCCGTACTCGAGCGCATAGGTCATGCTGACGGTTTTTGCGGGAAGCTTTTTCGGCTTGCGAACGGGTACAAAACCAGCACCCAGCCGATAAGCGAGTGCAGGCGCAAAAATAAATCCGCGTGCTTCCATGCCGGCGACAAGATCAATCGTATGGCCGGTGTAGTGGCCGCAAAGCTTGTCAATCAACGAATGGAAACCGTCTTTGTCCTTCAGGAGCGTCGTCAGGTCGTAAAAAAGAATTCCCGGCTTGGGATAGTCCGGCACTTCACGAATTAGTTTCTTCAAATCATCCATTCGAAGGGCTCCTGCCTAGTGATCGTGTGTGATGGTGAATTCGTTTGCGAACTGCTCTTCAATTTCCGCGGGTTCTTCGCTTACGTTGTGCACTATTGCGCCGCGCGGACCGCGCGCAAGCGAAACGTGAAGGCGCGCGAGCTGCGATTCCGTGCCGATGGCGTAAATTTCCACACGACCATCTCGCAGATTGCGAACGTATCCGGTGAGGCGCAACGTTCCGCGACGTCCTGCGTGTAGTAGCGAAACCCTACTCCCTGCACCAGGCCTGAAACAAAATATCTTTTGGCTTGTTTTTCGCTGGCCACAAACTTTTCTATTGTAGCAGAAGTGTTTGAGCCGCCAGGAAGCGGCAGAGAGGCCGATTGCGCTAAACTGAGAACAGGAGGCTCGCGGGCGAGCGTTTTAGCTGCTGGGCGCATCTCAATGAACATGCAATTGACGGATCGGCATAGACGGGCCTGGACCAGAGAGCGAAGAGCGGGATTTCCTCTCTCGCTAGCTGCGTGTTTCTTGCTTGCCTCAGGTTTTACGCGGGCGCAGGAAAAACAGGGACCGCAGCCTCCGCCCCCCCCCGAGCATGACGTAAAGCGGGTGACCACGGATCAGCCGACCGCGGAAGCGCCGCCTTCGATGCCCCAGCCGCTCATCATCAAACATTTTGCGGAAAAGGAAGAAGAATACGCGAAAGCGCGCGTGCACTACGGCTACAAGAAAACGGTCCGGCTGACGGAGTACGGCGCGGACGGCAATCCGATGGGCGAATTTATCGTGACAAGCACGCCGATTGTTGCCAGTGACGGAAGATTGTACGAGCGCGTGGCGGCGGACGAACCCTCGACTCTGAAAACCGTGAAGCTGTCCCCGGAAGACCTGAACGCAATTTCGAAAATTCCGGCGATATCCGTTGGCTTTGCCGCAAATGGACAAGTACGCGATTACGTTTGCCGGCAGGGAACTCGTGGATGAAGTTGATTGCTATATTTTTCAGGTGAAGCCGAAGTTCCTCGAACGAGCGAACGCTTTATTTCAAGGCGTAGTCTGGGTGGATGCAAAATATCTGGAAGTCGTGAAAAGCTATGGCAAATATGTGACGGACTTGGGCGATTTCCACTCCCCGGAGTTGCCATTTTCCAATTTCGAGACGTACCGGGAAAACGTGGAGGGGAAATACTGGTTTCCGAGCTATTCGCGGTCGGACGACCGGCTACATTATCAGGACGGTGATGTGCCGATTCGCATTATTATCAAGTGGACGGATTTCAAGCCGCTCGCCGCATCAACGAATGCCGCCCCCGCAGGCAAGCCGCAATAGTCTCTACAGGAATTCTTGAATGGCCCGCGGCAGATCCTCGATGGATTCCAGCAGGGCATCAGGCTTTGCCGCGCGAAGGCGTTTCTCTGTTGGAAATGGACCGAGCACGGCAATTGCTGCGCGGACGCCGGCGCTACGCGCCATTTGCAGATCTTCCGGCGCATCTCCCACGTAAACCGTTTCTGCCGGATCAAGCCACATGCGTTTTAGCGCGAGCTGCAACGGCGCGGGGTGAGGCTTGCGTTCTTGCGTGTCCCCGCCGCAGACGCGCGCGGCGAACGTATCCCATAGTTCGAACTCTTTCAACTGGCGATGCACGCGGTCACGATCGCCGCTTGTGACGAGTCCCAGGTCATGTTTGGCGCCAATGCGGACTAATACGCGCCGCGCACCCGCAATCAGCTTCGGTTTTTGGCTGGCGTAATTGTCACGCCAGACTTGGTCTGCGGCGTCCCAGCGGCCCTTTGGAAGCTTTGCGGCGCGATAGACACGGTACCAATTCGGCGAATAGTGCTTCTCGAGCTCGGCGAGGCCCCATGGAATTCCCATCGCGCGAAACATCGCCAAATATGCTGCGGTGTCCGCCGCGTGTGAATTCAAAAGCGTGCCGTCCCAATCAAAGAGCACGCCACGCAAAGGTGAGTTTATTTTCTTCGGCATTTTCCGGTCGACTCGATTTTGACAGGCGCTCGCGCAAAACAAAAGAGGAGCGCCGAAGCGCTCCTCTTTTGACCTGTAAATTCGATCCGGATTAGAACTCGAACCGGACCGACAACTGCGCCTGGCGCGGATCGCCAACCCCGACGCGCAAGAAGCCGTTGAAGTCAAACAACGCCGGCGTGGAGAGCGGGTTGACGTTGTTCTTGTTGTTGAACGTGTTGAAGATTTCGAACTTGGGGATCAGAGCGTAATGTTCGCCAAAGTGGAACGGACGCGCGATGCCAAAGTCGGCAGTGAAGAAGGCATTGTCCTTACGCAGCGAATTGCGGCCAGTGTCCACGCCATTCTGGAAGCGCGGTTCGGCCGTGATCGGCTGCGCCGAGTGGGCCTGCATGCGAACGTTGAGATCAAATCCGGCAGGCAGATTGGCTACGGTATAGAAGTTGAACTTGTGGCGCTCATCGCGATCCGAGTAGGAATATTCCGACGCGAGATTGAACAGGTTCGCGTAGCGGAAAGTGAAAGGATCGCGCTCGTTGGAGTCGTCATCGTAATCCTTCGAGTATGTGTAATTCGCATCGAAGAGGAATCGATGGCTCATCCGCTTGCGCGCGCCTATCGTGAAGCCGCGATAGAGCGACTTGGCGGAGCTGACGGTATCCGTAATGCTGCCGAGATTCGGGAATGGTGCCGGTCCCGGATAGCTGACCGTGTCACCATTGTCCGGCACGCAAACTCCCGGAGGCTGGAGAGTCGATCCGGCCGCGCAGGTTGCGGTCGGGTCGGCCGAGACGTTCGGGTTGGTGAAGCGGGTCAGGTGCACGCCCTTGGACATGGTGAAATCCGCGTACAAGGAGTAGTCTCCGATGAGCTGCTGCTCGTAGCCCACGTTCGTTGCATAGATTCGAGGATTGGCGTAGCTCTTATCAAACACGGTTACCCCCGCGCCGACCAGCGGCAGAGGCTGCGGGGTGATGGGCACGGTTCCAGGATACGTTGGTGGCGGCGGGGCAGCGCCCGGATTTCCCGTATTGAAAAACGTGCCTGCAGCGATTTCCTGCTGCTGGACGCCGTTGGTAGTAATCGCACCGACTTGGGTCAGCATGTTCTGGCGAGCGAAGAAAATGCCGTAGCTTGCGCGCAAAACGGATTTGCCCTTGCCAGTAATATCCCACGCAAAGCCAACACGAGGCTGAAATTCCTTGTATTGATTCGGGAGCTTTCCGTTGGATACGAAAGCTGGATTACTCAAGTACTGTCCATAGGACGTTTGCGAAGGTGGTACAACCGGATCGGGAAACTTCTGCGCATCCCAACGCAAGCCATAATTAAGCGTCAAGCGGCGAGTGACTTTCCACGTGTCTTGGGCGAAGAGTGACAAGTCCTCATTCGCGATGTCGGAGAAACCCGATTGATCAAGAGTCTCAGTCGGCGTTGTCGGCCCGTGTTGGAGGTACAGAAGAAGAGGTCCTCCCGTAACGGTTGCCTCTGTGTCGGCGCACCCGCCCTCGATGTCGCCAAATGTGCCATCCGAGCACTCAACGGTGCCTGGGCCAAATCCGTTACCCAAGGAAGAGGGAGAAGCGTAATGAAGGAATCCGGTTACGCTGTCAAAAATGTATCGCCCCGCAAAGAATCCGCGGAACACCTGGGTGTTGCGGCTGTGAAGCCATTCGCCGCCAAACTTCAACGTGTGCTTGCCGTGTACGACAGAGAAACTGTCACGGATGTCCGTGCGCCAGAAGATTTCATCAACGGCGGGTTCCAGAAAGAATGGCTGGCCAAAACGGAAGGTCGTGCCAAAACCCATTGCGGTATCCGGCACGGAATTCTTATCGATGGCATTACGAGGCCTGTTTTCGCGCGAATAGGTAAAGTGGGCTTCGTTGAGCTTTGTGCTCGAAACGGTGGTGTACCAGTTCGCATTCACTACTTGAATTTTTCCAGGCCCCTCGATGCCGTTAGCCGTACTGCCGTAAGTCGGCACGTCGAAGGTCTGGTTCGGATTCTTGGACCAATCAAAGCTGTATGAACCAAAAATCTGGTTCTTGGCATTCACGTTATAGTCAATTCGACCGAACACGGAAGCGTTGCGCACCTGGTGATCAACGGCAGCGCCGTCGTTCTCGTTGTAATTGGTCTGCATGAAATTGAGCAGCACTTGGCGCTGGCAGTCAGGATTGGCCTCGATCGCAGCGTCCGTGATGTTTGTATTGAAAACGGGGTTGGATACCGGGCAAGCCGTGCCACCCAGCGTAGTGCTCAGATTATCCCGCGTGAGATCCTCGCGAATTCCTTCCGTTGCGCCGAAGAAAAAGAGCTTGTCGTTCTTGATCGGCCCGCCAAAACTGCCGCCGAACTGATTGCGGCGGAAGTTATTGAGAGGCTTTCCGTCGGATGTGGCGGCGGTCAAGCTTTCGGTGCGGAAGTATTCAAACGCGCTGCCATGAAAGTTGTTTGTGCCGGATTTCGTGATGACGTTGATGGCGCTGCCTGCGGAACGCCCGAACTCCGCGTTGGCGCCGCTGGCGATGATCTGGAATTCCTTCACGGCCTCCAGGGTGATATCGACAGCCGCCCGCTGGCCCCCGACCTGTTCGCCAAAGAAGCCGTTGTTGTAGTCCCCGCCGTCGAGGCTGATGTTGTTGAAAATACCACGTTGGCCGTTGATGTTGATTTCGTCGCCGTCCGGCCCTTGGGAAATGCTTACGCCGGGCGTGAGAGTCAACAAGTCCTCAAATTTCCTTCCAAGGACGGGGGTCGTTGCAATGGTGGCTTCCTCAAGCGTCGCAGAGGATTCCGTCGTCGTGGTTTCAATGCCGGGAACTTCGGTAACAATGATCTGCTGCGCCACCGAGGAGACCTTGACTGTTACCGGAATGGTCAGAGACTGACCTACGGTGAGGTTCACATTCTGCTGAACAATCGTCGTGAAGCCCGTTTTTGAGATGGTGATTGTATATCTGCCGGGCGTAAGGCTCAGAAATGCGTAGTGCCCGTCCGCATCCGTGGTTTCTGTTTTGGTGAGGTTGGTATCGAGATTTTTGGCTTCCACGGAGGCGCCCGGTACGCTGCCTCCCTTTTCATCCAGCACATCACCCTGAACAGCACCCGTCGTGATTTGAGCCTGACCAAAACTGGTTGAAGCAAATACCAAACACAGCGCCACAAAAATGGCGACCGCCAAAAACTTTCTCATTTTCCCCCCAGACACTTTCCCCTGGCTTGCGTGCAAAGAAACACTCCACGGGATGGAGCAGCACGCGTAAGCGGTATGAAATTAGTTTGTCAAAGAGGACTGAAAATCACAAGGGTCGAACCTGTGGAAACTTTTTTCGAGCGGAACGAATCCCCGGAGGGGCTAGTGTGAACATACTGTAACAAACCAATTTTTCAGTCGCAGGGGAATCGGGAGGGAACGCCATCGTCGCGATCGAATTTCAAATCATCGAACGAAGCCGCGATTCCGAACCAGCCCGGCACGTTGGCCGCTTCGACGCGGCGAACTTTTGCAACGGTGACCGCGACAACATTTCCGCGCCCCATCGGGCGGCTGACCAAAACGATTTCCAGTTCGATTGCCGCGTTGACTGCCAGCCGCTTCGGGCAAAGGAAGAAAACGCCGGTTGAGCTGATGTCGCGAGTGACCAGGGTGATCGGAAAATTCTCATCGATGTTGCTCACGCTGCGCAAACGCAATGGCAAACGCAGCGAGGCTCGTGGATATTCGCGCTGTTCGTGGAACACTCCGACGGCGTGGGTGGGAACCCGCGCGAAGCAGCGAGTCGAAATCGCTCCGGGAGTGCGCAGCGGAACTACCTTCAAGGTCGGCTGGCGATGCGGCGGGGGAATAGTGGAGGGTCCAGAGGCAGGAATTGGACAGGGCAAGGACTGCGGAAGGGCGCTAGCATCCACGAATTGTGGCAGCGACCCTTCTTTCTGAACTTCCGGCAAAGCAATCCTGATTGTTGCCTTCATCTCGACCCCAGAGATGCTCCCGCAACGTTCTGCGGAACCGCCCGCAAAATTCACTCAATTCAATCTGGCCCAAATTCCCGTGGAGAAAGAATGGACAGCCAAAATGCCACTATAGGAAGTTTCCGTCAATCTGTGGAAAACGGGCGAAGTGTCCTATCTTCAACTAGATAGTTATAGTACTGGATAGCATTTCAAGCCGCTGTGGGAATCTGTAGAAGTCCTTTTTTGCAGATTTTCGACTTGCCAATATGGTCCTACCGCCAGCCCTTGTGGTTCGCGTATTCTACCTACGGCACAGTTTGTGGAGCGATTTCGGATAGTTTTTTCTCGCTCCCAACGGCTTAGCCTGACTTGACTCATGTCCGCCATCCAGAAAAATTCGACGATCGTTCTTTTGGCCTTCCTGGCCGTGTATGTGGTTTGGGGTTCGACGTACCTCGCCATGCGCATTGGCGATGAGTCATTCCCGCCGCTCTTGCTGGCAGGGACTCGCCACCTGATCACCGGCCTCCTGTTATACCCGTTCTTCCGCTGGAAGACGGGGATTCGCCCCACAAAGGAGCACTGGATCACGGCCTCGATCACGGGTTTCCTGCTGCTATGCGTGGGCAACGGCGGCGTCTGCTGGGCGGAATTGACCGTACCTTCGGGCGTGGCAGCACTGCTGGTTGCTATGGTGACGCTGTGGATGGTTGTTGTGGATTGGCTGCGCCCAGGCGGCCACAGGCCCTCTTCCCGAGTGTTTCTCGGCATCATCCTTGGTTTTGCTGGACTAACCCTCCTGGTTGGGCCAGGCCACCTTGGCAATTCGGGTCGAATCGACCCTTGGGGCGCGGGAGTCTTGGCCATCGCTTCGTTTGCCTGGGCAGTCGGCTCAATCTACTCAAAGCACAGTCCCCACCCTGCTTCTGCGCCCCTAAGTATGTCCATGCAATGCCTAGCCGGAGGCCTTGCTCTTTGGATAGGCGGTTTCTTGTCGGGTGAGGTTCACGACCTTCACTTTGCCGCGGTCTCCGCCCGCTCCTGGCTGGCCGTTGCCTATCTGATCGTGTTTGGCTCCGGAATCGGATTTACGGCCTACATGTACATTCTGAAAAACAGCACCGCCCCTCGTGTGGCGACTTACGCGTTCGTGAATCCGGTTGTCGCCTTGCTGCTCGGGTGGCTTTTTGCTTCTGAAGAGTTGACCCTGCGCACGCTGCTCGCCGGTGCGGTGATCTTGGGGGCGGTAATTCTGGTCATCACTGCGCCTTATCGCGCGCCAGTTGCAAAGCCGGAACCGGCCCCCGTTCCTAGCGAAGCCTGATTTTCATGGCAAATCTGGTTTTCACTTTGACACGCCTTTCCGGATAGAACGTTATTTCAGTCCGCGCTATCCTCGCCATGTTGCAACCCAATGAGAATGTCCATGAACAACAACGTACAACAGCAATCGATTGATTCACCCATCGCTGAGCAGTATTGGAAAGCGACTGTGGCGCGCGATCCGCGGTCGGACGGCGTGTTTTTTCTCGGCGTGCGCACGACGCGAATCTATTGCCGCCCCAGCTGCCCCGCGAGACGGCCGCTGCGCCGCAACGTGGAGTTCTTTAAGACGCAGAGGGAAGCGGAGCAACACGGTTTTCGGGCGTGCCTTCGCTGCAAACCGAATGAGATTTCCGCAGCGACAGCGCTTGTTCAGAAATCCGCGGCGCTCCTTGCGCAGAGCAGCGAAGAATCTCCGCGCCTTGGAGCGATTGCCAAACAACTCGGGACTTCGACAAATCGTCTGCGGCGTGCGTTCGTTCAAGTGACAGGCCTTTCGCCCCGCGATCTTGCAGAAGCTTTGCGGCTCAAACGCTTCAAAAAGCTTTTGCGGCAGGGAACGCGAATTACCGATGCGCTCTATGAAACCGGCTATGGTTCGTCGAGCCGCGTCTACGAGCGCAGCAACGCACAATTGGGAATGACGCCGGCGACATATCAAAAAGGAGGAAAGGGAATGAAACTTGGATACACGATGGCAAATGCAAAGTTGGGGAAAGTTCTGGTTGCGGCAACGGAGCGCGGGGTTTCCGCGGTTTACCTCGGAGATTCTGAAGCCAAACTGCTTGCCGAATTGCGCGACGAATTCCCGAAAGCGGAGCTCGCACCCGCGCGCGGCGGCCTTGAAAAGTTCGTGAAGGAAATTGTCTCGCGCACCGAAGGCCATCCGCCGCGACAGGAATTGCCGCTCGATTTGCTAGCCACCGCGTTTCAACGCCGTGTCTGGCAGGAGCTGCAGCGTATCCCGCTCGGCAAAACGCGAACCTACGCGCAAGTGGCTCGCGCGCTCGGCCGTCCAGCCGCCAGTCGTGCCGTGGCTCGCGCTTGTGCCACGAATCCCGTCTCCATCGTGGTTCCATGCCATCGCGTCATCCGCGGAGACGGCAATCTGGCGGGCTATCGCTGGGGAATCGAACGCAAGCAGCAACTACTGAAGACGGAACAAGCGGAGGCCGCTGCGGCGAATTAGCCGCGCGGCTTCACTTTCATGGCGTTCTTGGGCCAATCCTGTTTGAAGCGGGAGTCGTCAATTTTCAGGTTCTTCATGACGCTCGTGTAATGGATAACGAAATAGTCGCCCGAATTGGCTTCGAAGAATTTCTGCTGAATCGCCATCCACGAACCGGTGTCCACCCACATCTGAATCTTGGTGATTTGTTCGCGCATTTTTGTGGATTTAGGCGTCAGCTCAATGACGACAGTTTTGCGGCCGTCCAAATCTTGCTCGCCGTTTACCGCGATCAGGAAATTTTTCTTCAAATGTTCACCGCGCGTGTTGAAGCCGAGATCCAGGTATTGATCGACCATCTCGCGGTTGTCCTTCAAATCGTACTCTTCCACTCGATTGATCTTCGGATTGTAGATGTAGAGGTTATCGCCCGTGCGGAGCACCGTTCGCGGATCCGGCTTCGTAAATTGAATGCGTATTTTCTCATCTTTGCGAACCCAGATCTGACCGCTTTCGGTTGCGGTATCCTTCACAACGTCTGTGTACTTGATGCGCTCGATGTTTCCGGAAAGGCTGTGAAAATCCTGCGCCGCATGATCCATCATCGTTATAACGCCGTCGGGCGTCCATTTTTGTCCCTGAGGATGGGCAGGAAGGGCGGCGAGGCACAGCGTAAGACCCGCGAAACTGAGCAGAAACTTCGGATTTGCCTTCAAATTCAGCCCCTGTCCTGACAGCTCGCCTAGGAAAACGTGCCCTAGTATACCCAAAGTTCGATGCGGCTGACCTGCAATGAGTTTCGCTCCGCTTCGCGGGAGCCTGGAGGAGCACTATTTGCGCCGAACAGAGACCTTGTATGCGATGACCATGCCGTGTTCGTCGCGCTGAGCCTCGATATTCAGAATCTCGAATCTTCCGTTCTGCAACTCGGGAAGAGCGCGCTGCAGCGCGCGGTGCAGCTCGCTTTGCAGCTGGGGAATCTGCTCGGGAGTCGCCAGCACACGCGTATCTACCCGGTAAAAGATTTCTTCGCCGGAAGAGGGAAGCAATTCAATCTGCTGTGCTTGAGAAGGGACCGAAGCTTCCGGCTGATCCCGCAACCATTTGTGCGGCATAAAAAATACGAAAATGAGAATTGCAATCACGGCCAGGTCGTATTGCCACGAGCCGCGCTCGAATGACCAGAAGAAAACCTTCGAGAGAAATTGTCCGCCGTTCGCCATGTCAATCCGCCGGAACTCCGTCAACAATCACACCGTCGCGCATGTGCACCACGCGGTCGAAATACGTGACCGCCTCCGGGTTGTGCGTGATCATTACAATCGTCTGGCCCAATTCCTTGTTCAATTGCCGCAGCATTTCCAGCACGACGTCGGAATTTTTCGTGTCCAGATTGCCGGTCGGCTCGTCGGCAAGCAAAATCTTCGGCTCGTTGATAATCGCGCGCGCGATCGCCACGCGCTGCTGCTCGCCGCCGGACATTTCCGAAGGCTTGTGATTCAGGCGGCCTTCGAGTCCCAGCAGTTTCGTCACAACGTCAAACCGGTGTGGATCGAATCCGTCGCCATGAATGTACTGCGCAATCGCGATGTTGCCCTTCGCGGTCATTGTCGGCAGCAAGTTGAAGCGCTGGAACACGAAGCCAATCTTGCTCCGCCGCAGTTTTGTGCGCTCCGCGTCGGACATCGCGGCCAGGTCGTTGCCATCCACCAGCACCGTTCCACGCGACGCCGAAGCGAGCCCGCCAATTGTGTAAAGCAGCGTGGACTTGCCGCAGCCCGAAGGTCCCATCACTGCGACAGATTCGCCCGGCGCCACGGAAAAATTCACGCCACGCAGGGCCGGCACTTCCACTTTGCCGGCGCGATAGAGCTTCCACAAATTTTCCGTCTTGAGTATCGGTTCCACGGTCTTTTTCGTTAGTCCCTGGCTATCCACAGGCCGCAACCCATCAAATTGCGCGCTTGGAATTGTAGCCGCGATTGCCATCTCTGCCTAGCTGCGTGCCTCAGTTTCTCTTTGCCTACTAGTCAAAAGTTAGCGCTTCCACGGCGTCCTTGCGGCTTGCGACCCACGCCGGGTAACTTGCTCCCAAAACGGCGCCGATCATCGCAATCGCGGCTGCCCGCAAAATCCATTCCGGCGTAATCAGAATAGATAGCGTCGGGTACAACCTGAGAAATCCAGCGCGCAAGGCGTAGCTCAAGGCGACCCCTGCAAAAATTCCTCCAACGCACAGCGAAGCCGACTCATAGAGCACCGCCCGCACAATGAACGGCGAATTGGCCCCCAACGATTTCAACACGCCGATGTCCCGCGTGCGCTCAATCACAGTCGTATACATCGTCAGAAAAATCACCAGTAAGCCGATGCACACCGCAAGCCCGATCATCGCGTCCACGAAAGCGTTCAACCCAGGTATGCTCGTTGTCGTCATCATGGAAACGTAGTCTTTGATCGCCGTGAGCGTGTAGTTGGGCAAGATTGCCTTTATTTCAGCAATTACGTCTTCCGCGTGTTCCGGCCGCGTGCACTTTATGTAGAAAAGAGAAGCCTTGTCCGTCGCCCCGGACAAATCCTGCAGCGTCGATAGAGGAACAAAGATCCGCGAACCTTTTCCGTGTTCGACAATGCCCACCAGATTCCAATCGTGGTTGAAAAGCTTGAACATTTGCCCGAGCTTCACGTGCTTGGATTGCACGGCTAGCTCGTCCATCAGAATATCGTCGGGTCCTTCAAGTCCATGTCCCTGCAGGTAAACGAAGCCGCCGGAAACTTCATCGAAGGATTTGTCGATCCCGTAGACCACTTCAACTCCGCCGGACGAATTGAATTGCAGCAACACGGGAGCAATCGCTTGCACGTACTGAAGTTCCACGAGCCGTTCTTTGATTTTCACCGGCATGGGCGAATTGGTCATGACCATGAGCCGGCCCGCAGTGGAAGGTTGAAGCAACACGTCCGCCCCCACTCCTTCAACGCGCTTTGCCGTTTCGTGCAAAATGCCGCTCGTCAGGCCGACAATCAGGACGACCAGCGCAACTTCCACCGCAACTGCAAGAATCCCGATAAACGTCCGAATCGGGCGATGCACCAGATTGCGCATAATCATTTCGCCCATCATGGCTTCGATTCCTTCGCTGGCACATCTTTATCTTTGCCGACGTGAACCAGTTCTGAATTCGGTGGCTGCGCAAGTTGGAATCGTTCCGCGGGCAGGTCTTCGTTCAATGCGACTTTTGTGACTTGCAGATGGATTACGTAGTCGTCGTGCGGACGGTCAATCTGAATCGTGCGCGGAAAAGCCGCCGCAGCTCCCCCCGACGAATTTCCCGCTGGCTGCCATTCCGAGTAGTGCACGTCTGAGAGCAGCGTGCCTTTTGGCCCCAGACTCTCCAGACGAACCACACTCAAATCCATGCGATTGAACCAGATCTTGCGCTGAATCTCTGTTGTATAGCCTCCGCGCAGCACAGTCAGGATGTAGTAACGCGCGGTTTCGTCGTTGAACTCTTCCGGTAAAACCGTTTCGCCCTTCACAATCTCCGTCCAGAGCAACGCGTCGAAAAGATGCTGCGGGCGCAGGTTTTCAATCGGTTTCGCGCTGTTCGCGTTCGGCGCTCACTTTTCCCACAAGAAATTTGTTCTTTGTCGGCAACGAGACTTGAAACGTTTCGCCGTCGCTCGCCATGTCAAAAATCGTTTTCGAAATCACCGGCGCCTGCCCGATCATCCGGATATTGTCCGGCCGCTTTGCCAGCAGAAACGCCTTCACTTCGTGATATTCCTCGATCAACCCGCTGTATCTCGACCCAGCGACCGGTCTCAGCTCGACAGTCGCATTCAAACTGCGCACGCCTGCCGCCTGCATGTTGAATCTCTCAATCAATTCTTCAAGCGTTGCATCCTTCGCAACCAGCACATCTTGTTTTCCCACCTTAATGTCGTGTTTAACGCTTCCGCCGCAGCCAGCCAAAGCAGCCACTGTCGCCAATCCCAGACATGTTCCACACACGTCTCATCAAGAACTTACGTCCTTTTAAGCCCCTGTAGTGCAATCAAGAAGCCAATCTTCAGTAGTGCCGGCCGGAGCTCCCGAATCACTCAATGCGGCCGCGCAATGTGCACTTCAAAGGGCTGCACGGCAGGCCGCACGCGCCGGATGACTTCGCTCGGCCAAAGCGTCTCACTCAGAATCGTGAGCCAGCCATCTTCCAGCTCACATACCGCACAAAAAGTATAGCGCGTGTAGGCCGCTTGGTAGGCGTCCAAACCGCGTCTGGAAAGGTCGCCTTCAAGCGCCGCGTCTTCCGTTTGCGAGGCTTTGCCTGCGCGCAGGCCGAACGTCTCGCCTTCGAATCGCTCCAGCAATTCGCGCAATTGTTCGTTGCTCGGCTGCGGCACGACGATGCATCGTCCCGCTGCTTTGCGAAAGCCAATCTTCCGCGCCGCGCAGAAATCACGCACACGCTCCAAATGACTGAAATAGTCGACCGCAAACGGTTCTGGCCCAATCATGGCAGGCAAGACTCCGGACCAGATCGCAGTCGCGTCTTTACCGCGCACCGGCTCACGGCTCTCGGTTTCAATCAGCTCCAAGCCGATCGCTTTGACGCCCGGCCCGAGGTCCAACGTTTCTACGTCCAGGGAAAAGGGAGGAAGGTCCAGCTCGCTCATTCTTCTTCTTCGATGTGAGGGAATTTTGCGCGGAACTCCGGCGACTTTTTGCGGACATCCAGCCAATCGAAAAACGCGTCCGGGGTTTCCAGCCAAATCCGGAACCAGCTAGCGATTTCTTCTTTTTCTTCGCGCTTGTGCCGTTCAACCTTGTGGTTCCGCGCAATCATCTCCGCGCGCCGTTTACCGAGCCGCGCTACGTCCAGCACTCTCCCCGCCGCCGCTTTTTCGCCGTGCGCCTGGAATCGCCGCCAAAGCTCGTCCAGCCGCATCAAACTCACTTCCGCGTCGCTCAACGTCTTGAAGTGCAGCAGGTCTTCAAATTCTTCTTCAAACTGGTCTTCGACCTCTTCAAGAACCGCGAGGTTCACCTTCAAGCCGGCATCCTTTAGGACATCCGCAACGTAGTCCGCGCCGGTCTTGCCTTCTTCGCCATGTTCGGCGATCAGTTTCCGCCGCAACTGGTCGATTTCGGCCGCGGTCCACTTCTCCGCGCCGATCTCTCGCGCTGTTTCCAGAATCATCGCCTTCTTTGTTTTCAGATCGTCGCTCATTCGCTCTAGTGTTTCTTTGCAGACTTTTTCCCCGCGTGGGCAGGTGCCTTCTTCTTTGCTTTCTTTTCAGGAGGCGCCGGAGGCGGATCCGCCGGCAATCCCTGTAGCAAACGATGATACCTGTTTACGTTCTTATTGTGTTCGGCAAGCGTTGCGGCAAAGAAGTGGCCGCCCTGCGTGTTGGCCACGAAGTAGAGATAGTCCGTCTGCGCTGGACTAAGAGCCGCCTTTAGCGCAACCTCGCCGGGATTCCCAATCGGACCGGGAGGAAGCCCGCCGTGCATATACGTGTTGTACGGCGATTCGTAGTGCAAATCCTTGCCGGTCAGCGTCCCGTTGTATGCGCCAACCTGTTCCATTGCGTAAATCACCGTTGGATCGCATTGCAGCAGCATGCCTTTGCGCAGACGATTGTCGAATACGCCCGCCACTAGTGGCCGTTCATCCGGTTTTGGCGTCTCGCGCTCCACAAGGGAAGCGAGCGTTACCGTGGAGAGCGCAGGCCTGTCAAATCCAGCCGGCGCGGTATCGGTAGCAGCAATGCCGCGCCACTGCTCGCGGAATTTTTGCACCATATTCGCAACCAGCTCCGTAGCCACCGGATGCCGCGACAATTGATACGTCGCCGGAAACAGAAATCCCTCGAGCGTCTTCGCATGCGGCGCTAAATCCTTGATGCTCGTGGGGTCGCTCGCGGCTTTCAAAAATTCGTCCGCGGTCATGAACTTCGCGGCTTCCAATTCGTGCGCGATGTCGAACATCGTCTCGCCTTCGCGCACCGTGAACGGCAGAACGTAAACCTCGCCGTGCGCCAACTTCCAGAAGACTTCCTTGCCCGAAGCCGCATGGTCGAACAAATACTCTCCCGCTTCCAGCGAGCGCCGCGGATTGCGCCGCGCATACACTTCAAACGCAATCGCACTGCGAATCACGCCGTTTCGCTCAAGGATCCGTCCCGCATTCCGCGCGGAAGTTCCGTGCGGAATCGTCACGAAAACGCCATCGTGTCCAAATTCCCGATATGGCCGCTGAATTCCGTACCACAAATACGCCCCCGCCGCACCTGCAGCAAGCAGCAAAATCAGCAGAATCGCCAGGAAAATCTTCACTTACCCACACTCCGCGGCATCTTGCTTGGCTAGGTATTCACGCAAAATCACGGCAGCAGCCACTGAATCCACCGTCGGCTTCTCGTTCTCCACGTTTTTCTTTTTCTGGGTTTCGTCGCGGTATTTCTTGCCAAACTCTTCTTCGAGCAGCCGCTCCGCTTCCCAACTCGTCAGCCGCTCATCCACCATCTCTACGGGGAGCCCAATCTGCTTTCGCGCGCGCTGCGCGAACCGCTCCGCCTCTTCCGCCATTTCGCCGCGCGTCCCGTCCAGCAGAAGCGGCAATCCCACCACAATCTGCTTCACGTAATGCTCGCGCGCCAATTCGCGCAAACGCCGCATGTCTTCATTGCGATTCACGCGCTCAAGCGTCGCCAGCGGCCGCGCCAATCGCGCTTCCGCAGTCGCAATTGCCAGCCCGATCCGCGCGCGCCCGTAGTCAACGCTCAGAATCGTTGCCGACGCGAATCTTTCTGCGGTTTCTTTGGTTGGATTCACACTCCTATTATAACGGCTGTGGCTTAAGGCCCCGCTCCCCGCTTTGCCGAGCGTCCCAAAAATCCAACACCTTCAGTTGTTGGCCATTTTCGTGTCACGGCTTGCGTTGACCTGGCTATTCTTGCAGCACGATGAACGCGTCAACTGGCCCCTGATACGCCATCGGCCACTCGCGCCACCTGCGCCATCTCCGCAACATCATGCACGCGCACCAGGTGCGCGCCGCCAAGAATGCTCGTGGTCACGGCCGCTGCAGTTCCCCAAATGCGTTTTTCAGCAGGAGCAGGTTTTCCATCTCGGCTGAGCGTCCTTGCCAAAAATCCCTTGCGCGAAGCCCCCACCAGCAATGGATATCCGATCTTTGCTAGTTCTGGCAGCTTCAACAGTAGCTCGTAGTTCTGTTCGAAACTCTTTCCGAATCCGATCCCCGGGTCAACCACAATTCTGTTCCTGGCAACGCCAGCCTTGCGAGCAACGCTCACCGATTTTTTCAGCCCACTCGCAACATCTCTCATCACCTCTTTTGCAAACGGCAGCTTCTGCATCGTCAGTGGTGTCCCGCGCGTGTGCATCAAAATCACGGCGACGTGATGCCGCGCTACGACTTCCGCCAGCCGCGGATCTCGTCGCAATCCCGAAACATCGTTTATAATCTCCGCGCCCGCGCCAATCGCAATCTCCGCCACCGCCGCTTTCTGCGTATCCACGGAAATGGGAATCTTCAGCTTCCCGCGGAGCGCCTCCAGCACCGGCAGCAGTCGCCCTAGTTCTTCCGCTACCGAAATCTCTTCTGAACCCGGTCGCGTAGACTCCGCTCCAATATCAAGGATGTCCGCCCCATCGCGCTGCATCGACAGCGCACGCTCCACGGCGCGCTGCGTATCGAAAAATTTCCCGCCATCCGAAAAACTGTCCGGCGTCACATTCAGCACGCCCATCACAAGCGTTCTCCGCCCGAGCACAAGTTCGCCTCGGCGCAATTTTAGCTTGTAGATTTTTCTATCGAGTCATTGGCAAAAGAAGTGTATCGCGAACGGTTGCCTGGGGAGGGGAACTAATCCAAATCAAAATCGCGAATCGGCTTGCCGGCAGGAGCGTCCTTGGCCTTCTTCATCGCTTCTTCAAATTTTTTTGCCAGGATGTCTTCCTTATTCGTTTCCTGAAACCACGAATCGGCAAATTTGTCTTCGCGTTGTCTATTCTGCTCTTCCAAAATGCTCGACGCCTTCGTCAAATCCACATCCGGCCCGGGCTTCACGTGAGCCGCATGCGAAAGCACTGTGCCAAAAACCGGATCAATCACCAGTTTCGCCTGGCAGCACGGGCACGTCACATTCAGATTTTCGCCGTCCTTCAGTCCCATAGCCATCTCTCGCCTTTATTCTACGCCAACACTTGCTGCCCGGCACTTCCGTTCAACCTATGGGTCGCCTTCCACATTCGCGGCCATGGATCTGTTCGCCGGATGGATGCGGTTGTTTCCGTACAACAGCTTTCTCAGAATCGGCGTCGGCCTTGCATACCAGCTTGCCCACGAGAGAGGCGAATCGCCATTCATATCTTTGGCATCGATCTTCGCTCCCGCGTCTAGCAAGAGCTGAATCGTCTCTTCATCACCAAACGCGGCGGCCCGGTGCAAAGGCGTTTCGCCCTTGGTGCGGGAATCCCGCATGAATGCACCAGTTTCCACATTCGGAATCGTAGAGCAGTTTGGATTTGCGCCGTGCGTGAGCAGGACTTTCAGCACTAGATTGTGGCGCAAGCGAATTGGCGTGCACAAAGCCGAATGTAAAGCCGTTTCACGAGTGTCCGAGGCCGCGTAGTTCACTTCCGCGCCGCGCTCCAGAAGAAATTGACAGAGCTTCCAATGTCCATGAAAAGACCCGCCATTCAATCCCAGATCGGTGCCGAGAACGTTGAGCTTCGCTCCATTCGCAAGCAGATGCTTTATGGCACTGACATCCCCGTAGTATGCGCACCACTGCACCAGGGAAACTCCGTCCGCATCGGTAGACGTTGCTTTGTTGCCTTCCGCGAGAAATTCAAAAACCAAGTCCGTGCGGCCTTCGGTGATTTTGGCGAGGTGATTCATAATCGCGCACTCTAGCACGATGTTGAGTGCGTTGTGGTTGCCTACGCTTTTGCCGGCGAATCCCCGCGCGTAAATCCCGGTGCAGGCCGCAACTCTGGCCGTACCACCTTCGGATCCGCACTGGTCGCGGCTTGCGGCGGAGGCGTCGGAGGCGTGCGCGGTTTTTCCGGCAGCTCCTTGCCTTCCATCAGCAGCTTTACTTCGTTTGCATCCAGAACTTCGCGTTCAAGCAGCGCCTTGGCAATGCGATCCAGCGTGTCGCGATTCGTGTCGAGAAGCTTTTTTGCCGTTTCGTAAGCGACGCTGATGATCCGCTTCACTTCCTTGTCAATCTGCACAGCAGTGTCTTCGGAGAAATCGCGATGTTGCGCGATTTCGCGGCCCAGGAAGATTGCTTCTTCCTTCTTGCCGAACGCCAGCGGGCCAAGTTCGCTCATGCCCCATTCGCAGACCATGTTGCGTGCAATGTCCGTCGCGCGTTCGATGTCGTTGCCCGCGCCGGTTGTGAGATGGCCCAGGAAGAGCTCTTCCGCCGTGCGCCCGCCCATCAGCACTGCGAGCATTCCTTCTAGATGTTCCTTGGTATAGGAATGTTTGTCGTCGACCGGCAATTGCATCGTCAGACCGAGCGCCATGCCGCGAGGAATAATCGTCACCTTGTGCACCGGATCCGCTCCCGGCGTTATCGCCGCCACAAGCGCGTGTCCGGCTTCGTGATACGCCGTGTTCTTCTTTTCCTCATCGCTCAGGATCATGGACTTGCGTTCCACGCCCATCAGCACTTTGTCCTTGGCCATTTCAAAATCGGCCATTCCGACAAACTTCCGGTTCTGCCGGGCAGCCCATAGCGCCGCCTCATTCACCAGGTTCTCAAGATCGGCGCCCGAAAATCCCGGTGTCCCGCGCGCAATGATGGAAAGTTCCACGTCATCCGAAAGCGGCTTTTTCCGAGTGTGCACGCGAAGAATCTCCTCGCGGCCCTTCACGTCAGGACGCGCGACAACAACTCGCCGGTCAAAACGTCCCGGACGAAGCAGCGCAGGATCCAAAACGTCCGGCCGGTTCGTCGCAGCAATCAGAATCACGCCTTCGTTCGATTCAAACCCGTCCATCTCAACCAGCAGCGCGTTCAAAGTTTGTTCGCGCTCATCATGACCGCCGCCAAGGCCGGCGCCGCGATGACGTCCGACTGCATCAATTTCGTCAATAAAGATGATGCAAGGCGCGTTCTTCTTGCCCTGTTCGAACAAATCGCGCACGCGGCTCGCGCCAACGCCCACGAACATCTCGACGAAGTCCGAACCGGAAATCGAGAAGAACGGAACATTCGCTTCGCCCGCAATCGCGCGCGCCAGCAAAGTCTTGCCCGTGCCTGGAGGCCCCACGAGCAGCACGCCCTTCGGAATGCGTCCGCCCAGCTTCTGGAATCTTTGCGGATCCTTCAAAAACTCGATAATTTCCTGCAGCTCTTCCTTCGCCTCGTCCGCTCCCGCAACATCCTTAAACGTCACTTTTTTCTGCTGCGCGGAAAGCAGCCTTGCGCGGGATTTGCCAAAGCTCAGCGCCTTGTTCCCGCCCGCTTGCATCTGCCGCATCAAAAAGAAAACAAATCCCGCTAGCAGCAGCAACGGCGCAGCGTTCACCAGCAAAATCAGCCAGTCGTTGTTGTGAACTTCTTTGACGTTAACTTTCAGGTTTTTGTCGCGAAGCGCTTTGGAAACGGCTGGCAAATCTTCCTTGGCAATCGTCGTGCGGAATTTCGTCTCCGCCGGAACTTTGTACTCGCCCTGTACTTCGTACGCATTCGGTGCGAGGTAAATCGTCACTTCCTTTATCTCGCCCGCGTCAATCTTTGACATGAACTCGCTGTACGCAGGCGTCGCCTCGCGTTGGGACTGGCTATTCTTCGAGACCAGCTGCCAGAGCATGACGCCCAGCAGCACGATCGCCAGCCAGAAAAGAATTGTTTTTGCGGTAGAGCTAGAGTTCACGGTTACCTCTCAAAAATCTTTCCAAGTCCCAGCCTGCGCGACTTACTTCTTCCCGCGCTTGCGGCCCCTACTACTATTAGACGCCGCAGAGCCCCCAGATGACAAATCTTTCAGGTTGCGGTCGGTTCCGTTCGGCGCTGCAAGTCCGTAGCCGACCCACATCCCATTAGATGCAGTTCGGAAGCCAAAGTAATCCGGCTCCAGCGCCACGCGCCGCTTTGCCGTCTTGTCCAGCAGCACTGCCAGCCGTAACGAACGCGGCTTGCTTTCTCCCAGCCGCCGCAGCAAAAAGTCTTGCGTTACTCCGCTTTCGAGCACCGCGTCCAGCACCAGCACGTCGCGCCCTTTCAAATCCGGTCGCGCACTGAAATAAACTTCCCGCCGCGTGTTGCCCGTCTTGTTCCACGTCCCGCACTTCTTCGCGCACGAAATGACAGAACACGGGACACTTCACGCTGCGCAAAACGTCCGCCGCAAAAACAAATCCCCGATCCAGCGTCACCACCGCGTCGATCCTGCGCCCGCCGTAGTCCTTCGTAATCTGGCGGCCAAGCTCAGCGACCTTCTTTGCAATTCGTCCTGCGGAATATGACGCGGATTTCGCAGTGCTCAAGCCTTCTCCTCGCCCACCAGGATCGCTTTTCGAGTTTCTCTCGTTACTGCAAATTCCGCTGCAACGAAACCTCGGGCCCAAACGATATTCTTGCCGCTTTCCAGTACAGGCCAGCTTTCGCGCTCCCACCGGCTGATTCGCTTTTCGTTCAACAAACGCTTCAGCTTGTGTATGCCGCGGTGGCCTACGGGACGCATCCGGTCGCCCGGCCGCAAGTTGCGCAAGATCAACGCGCCTTGCAATTTGTCCCCGTCGAGAGCCGCCCAGCCCTTCCTAATAGTTTCGCGCTGCGCGCTGAGCCAGTCAATGGACCTGAAGCGGATAACGCAACTAATTTCCTTTACGGCAACGTTCACGTCTGCGCCGTCGCGAGCGTCACCGCATACTCAAAATCGATCGGAGCTTTGCTTTTTCCGCCGCTCCTGCCGCGCGGCAAAAAAATCATCCAATCACCGTCTCGCCGGACATCCACTCCCCCGGGCAATTGCAGCATTTTCCCGTTTTCCCCGCTCTTTGCTAACCGCAAAACTTCGTCAACGCGACGGACCCCCATCTCACTGTCCGCCTGCTTGCACTCCTCCACCAGCTGCCGAACCATCCGCGCACTCAGAGCCCGCGTGTACTGCTTTTTCTTCTCTGTGGACTCTGCGCGCTCAGCGACCGCAGTGTAAAAAAGCTTTTCCGAAAGCGGATGCAAGAGTTTCCGGGCTTCAATTCCTTTCCCGCCGTTCCGCTCCTCTGTAAACGCCTTGCAACCAGCCTCTGCCAATGCACCCAGCAGGGCCTCATCCTCGCGGGCCAGCTCCGCCAGCGCCACCAAATGCTCCACCGCGCGCGGATTAAACTCCTTCTCGAGCAGCGGCAACAATTTCTTCCTCATCCGCGCTCGCTGCCGCGAAACATCCTTGTTCGTCTCATCTTCCCGCCAGCTCTGTTTCTTCGCGCGCAAATATTTCCGCAACTCGCCGCGCCGCACTTCCAATAAAGGACGAACGATCCCATCCTGCGTCGCGGGATGAATCCCCGCCAGCCCCGCCAGTCCCGTCCCTCGCAGAATGTGGGCCAAGACCGTCTCCGCCTGATCGTCCGCCGTATGCGCCGTCGCCACGCAATCCACCAACTCGCCTTCCGTCAGCTTCCTAAAAAATGCATACCGCGACTGCCGAGCCGCGTCCTCCAAATTTTTCTTTTCCTGTTTCGCCTTTTTCCCGACGTCCCCGCGCCCTACATGCAGCGTCAGCCCAAACTTCTCCGCCAGCCCCGCAACAAAGGCCTCATCCTTCTGCGAAGCGTTTCCCCGCAACCTGTGGTTGAAGTGCACCAAGCTCAACACAATCCCGAGCTCCTCACGCAACTCCATCATCAGCCGCAGCAGCGCCACCGAATCCGCCCCGCCGGATACAGCCACGCCCACGCGGTCTCCCGCGCGCACCAATTCCCGCCTTTGCATATGATGAAGAAACTCTATGAGTTGAATTGCCACGCTTGATGCGGCCCGTGCGCCGCTATCCGCATCGTAGCAGCCGCGCCCGCAAAACTCACGTGACGAAGATTATTTCAACAGCCTCGCCTGCGCCAAAAATTCTTCTCCCCGCGCACGCACGCGAAAATCTTCTGTCAGATTCACCCATCGCACTATGCCATGCGAATCGACTAGAAACTCACCGGGCCGCGCAACATCGTGGCCGTCCACTCCGGCACCCTTGTGCAGGAGGTCATACGCGCGGATCGCCGTCGCGTCAGGATCGGAAAGAAAGGAAAACTTGTATCCAGCCTTCTGGCACAACCGTCGAGAATCGGCAGGAGAATCGACACTGATCGCGAACGGTACCACACCCGCCTGTTCGATTTCGCGCAATCTTCCTTGTACTCCCCGTAACTCGGAGAGGCAGAAAGGTCACCAATATCCTCGGTAAAAAATCAGAAACACGCCCTTCGGGGGCGTGGTCGAATTTGGCAGTGGAGTCGCGAGCAAACTCGCCAAAGAAACCTGCTGGTCATTCGTGTCGGCGAGCGTAAACTCCGGCGCCTTCTGGCCAACTTTCGGCGCGCCCGCTGATCTAGGCATCTGCTTTGTTGCGTAGAAAATCAGAAAACAAAACAATCCAATCGCCGCAAGGCTGAAGAACCCCAAAATCGGTCCCGCAATCTTGCCTTTGAATTGTTGTGATTGCCCGTATGCGCGGCGAAGTCCGAAAATCACAAAGGCGAGTCCCAACGCCAAGATTAGGAAGTTCGCCCAAGGCACATCGCGTGTAACCGGAAATCTCGCGAACAAAACGAAATAGCTGACGACTCCAAGCAGACACGATAGGAATCCCGCCCAAAGGTGCCAGTTTCTTCTTCGCTGTTCCATGAACCCACCTTGAAAGACCACTTGCTAAGCCATTGGATTCGCCGTGAACTTTCTTGGTTGTGGTGCCGTCTCAATTTTTCTTGGACGCGCCCGCCTGCTGCGCCTTTGCCACAATCTCCCGCACGTCCGCAAGCAACGCCTGCGAATCAAACACCACGCCATCGCGAATCGTGTACTTCACGCAATGTTCCTGCGACTGTTTTCCGTCTTTTGTCGCCCGAGTCACGCCCGAAGCATATAAAATCTTCACATCCGCCAGCGGATTCTCCGTCAGCACCACCAGGTCGGCCAGATACCCTTGCCGAATCAAACCCAGCTCCGGATTCCGCAGCGCCTTCGCGCCGTTCTCAGTCGCCGCATGAATTGTCTCGAGCGGAGAAAATCCAGCCTCCTCTAACAATTCAAGTTCCCGAATCGTCCCGAATCCCCACACGCTGAACAAAAATCCACTGTCTGATCCCACCGCCACAATCCCCCCCTGATTCTTGTAGTCATTTACAAACTCCATCCATCGCCGGTACGCTTGCGCCCAGTCCGCTTCTTTGTCCGAAGTCCATTCGAAAAAGTACGAAGCATGATGGGACGGGCTCGGCAAAAACGAGTTCATCACCGCCGGATGCGTGAACTCGCTGTGCCACGGCAAATTCTGCGCCCGCGTCACGTCCCGGTTGGCCTCATAAATACTGAACGTTGGCACCATCACAAATCCGTTCGCGCGCATCGAGTCCAGCAGGGAATTGATCACATCGCCATGCAGCCGGTTCAAATCCGCTTGCAACCACACGCGCCCCGTCTCCAGAAACCGGTCCGCCTCATTCGAATAGTTGTAATCCGCCGGCAAATCCTGAATCGCTTGATTCGTAAACGACGACTCCGAATATCCATAGTGATGCTCGATCGTTGTCGCCCCGTCCGCAGCCACGCGTACCGCATTCATCGGGTACACGCTGTCCTGCGCTATGTGAACTGCCACGCCCATCCCGTTCTTCTTCGCTTCGTCCGCAATGGCCTTAAACACGTCCGGCCACAGCCCGGGCTTACCGATAATTTTGATCCCATCCACTCCCAGCGCATGCCATTCATCCACAACCAGCTTCGCTCCGTCCGGAGTCGAACTGCGCGGATCCGTCCCGCGCCAGAACGGATACACAACCATCCGCGGCGCAATCACCTGATTCGCCGCAATTTTTTTCTGTTCCTCCACCATCCGCTTCGCATCGCCGTCGCCATAATTAAACGTACGAATCGTCGTTACCCCATGCCCCAGATAAAGTTTGTAGATGTAGTCCGCCGGCACTTCCTTGCTGAAGTTGATGTGCGCGTGCATATCAATGATCCCGGGCATCACGTACATGCCCTTTGCATCAATCACGCGATCTGGAGCCTTGCGTTTCGCTCCAGCCGCTGCTGCCTTTTCTTCTTCGCGAGAAATCGCATCCGTTGGAGCCACGCGCGTGATGCGATTTTCCTCCACAAAAATATCCACCGGCCCAAACGCAGGCGCTCCCGACCCATCAATCAACGTCGCTCCCTCAATCACCAACGATTGATACGGGCCGCTCTGCTCCTGGCTGTTCGCATTCGAGGTTGCAACCGCTGCGAAGGCCAATGCAGCGAAAAACCTCAAGACTCGCACTAACATCTCAATTCGCATTGAACCTCGCATAGAAGGAGTTCTCGGCGCCGTTCCCATTTTTTTGCCCCACTCAGCTGCTTCACTTTTCGCCGCGCATCCTACCACTTTTCAGCCACTTACAGGCCCCTGTGCAGGTTTGTGGAAAACGTGAAAGTTTAGTGAACGAGGTGTTGACTTATAGGTGGCTCTCTGGCATTCTCTCTTAGTTGTAAGGACGTCTTCTGCTGGACAGGAGGCATTCGCTCTTTGACAACCGATACGATGTGCCAGAATCTGTTCGAAACCATTGGAGCTTTTCGAGCGCCAATGGTCTGAGTAAATCGAGCGATCAACAATTCGCTTGGCAGGCTGCCTGGGATGCAAATCCCGGGATTTTTTTTCGCCAAGCAACCAGATTCAAACGAGAGTTTGATCCTGGCTCAGAACGAACGCTGGCGGCGTGCTTAACACATGCAAGTCGAGTGCGCGCCTGTAGCAATACAGGTGGCGCACGGCGCACGGGTGCGTAACACGTGGGCAATCTGCCCTCTGATGGGGAATAACTCGCCGAAAGGCGAGCTAATTCCGCATAAAATTCCTTGGACTTATGGTTTGAGGACTCAAAGGCGTAAGTCGTCGGAGGAGGAGCCCGCGCACGATTAGCTAGTTGGTAGGGTAATGGCCTACCAAGGCTTTGATCGTTAGCTGGTCTGAGAGGATGGCCAGCCACACTGGAACTGAGACACGGTCCAGACTCCTACGGGAGGCAGCAGTGGGGAATCTTGCACAATGGGCGAAAGCCTGATGCAGCGACGCCGCGTGGGGGATGAAGCATTTCGGTGTGTAAACCCCTTTCGATCCGGACGAATACCTCGCAAGAGGGGTGACGGTACGGATATAAGAAGCCCCGGCTAACTACGTGCCAGCAGCCGCGGTAAGACGTAGGGGGCCAGCGTTGTTCGGAATTACTGGGTGTAAAGGGTTCGTAGGCGGTGTGGCAAGTTGGGAGTGAAATCTCTGGGCTCAACCCAGAGGCTGCTTCCAAAACTGCTGTGCTTGAGTGTGAGAGAGGCTCGTGGAATTGCAGGTGTAGCGGTGAAATGCGTAGATATCTGCAGGAACACCCGTGGCGAAAGCGGCGAGCTGGATCACTACTGACGCTGAGGAACGAAAGCTAGGGGAGCAAACAGGATTAGATACCCTGGTAGTCCTAGCCCTAAACGATCAGGACTTGGGGTGCCACCCGTTCGGGTGTCGTCCCGGAGCTAACGCGTTAAGTCCTGCACCTGGGGAGTACGGTCGCAAGACTGAAACTCAAAGGAATTGACGGGGGCCCGCACAAGCGGTGGAACATGTGGTTCAATTCGACGCTACGCGAGGAACCTTACCTGGGCTCGAAATGCTAGTGACCAGCTGTAGAAATACGGCCTTCCCGCAAGGGACACTAGTATAGGCGCTGCATGGCTGTCGTCAGCTCGTGCCGTGAGGTGTTGGGTTAAGTCCCGCAACGAGCGCAACCCCTGCACACAGTTACTACTCGCAAGAGAGGACTCTGTGTGGACTGCTCCGGATAACGGAGAGGAAGGTGGGGATGACGTCAAGTCCGCATGGCCTTTATGTCCAGGGCTACACACGTGTTACAATGCAGGGCACAAACCGTTGCCAACCCGCGAGGGGGAGCTAATCGGAAAAAACTCTGCTCAGTTCGGATTGCAGTCTGCAACTCGACTGCATGAAGCCGGAATCGCTAGTAATGGCGTATCAGATCGACGCCGTGAATACGTTCCCGGGCCTTGTACACACCGCCCGTCACATCACGAAAGTGAGTTGTACTAGAAGTCGCCGCGCAAACCGCAAGGATGCAAGCGCCCAAGGTATGACTCATGATTGGGGTGAAGTCGTAACAAGGTAGCCGTAGGAGAACCTGCGGCTGGATCACCTCCTTTCTAAAGATAGTGTCTGCTCAACCCGCTATGGTGTGCGGTCTATGCAGGCCAACGCATCGTTCGCTCTCACGGGCTTACGATGCAACGTTCGATTTACAACTTCGGGCAGATTCTGTCAGATCGTATCGGTCAAAGACAACATTGCTGGATATTAGAGGGTCGGGCACAATTTGTGCTCGACCCTTTTTCCATTTGGCTTGGATTGATTCATCAAGACAGCGCGCCCCGAAGGCAGGTGCGGATCCTGGCAGCTAAGATTGTTACGCAATCGGGAACACGGGCGCCGATGGACTATGCCGTTCTCAAACTGGGCCGGAAGTTGCAAGAATGTTTCCAGTTTTCTTTCTGGGATCTCCATCCCCCAAGACTGCACGCCGCCGCTATCCCCTCACAGAAGATCTACAATCCGGTCAGAAGCTCGACGGCGTGCTTGTGACAAATCCGTTTCTGAAAGCGCCCTCGGTCATCTTTTCCCGGTCGTAGTCCGTCCCACAGCGCGCGCTGGATTCTTATCCAAAACAAAAGACCGGCTACCCGTTTCCAGGCAAGCCGGTCCTTTTCGAATTCCAGAGCGAACTAGTTTTCCGCTTGTCTTTGCAGATTTTCCCCCGGCAAAACAAACCGGGGCCCTTGCGGCTGTGCGTGAGCCGCTCGCGGCGCATGCTCGTGTCTCGAGTTGCCATGCCCGGCATGCCTGGAGCTGTCCGCCCCGTCCGCCTGTGCCCCTCATGAAAAGGTCTCCGCCCGCGTTGACCCTGACGTTCACTCCGTCCGTAATTGTCTTCCAGCGGTTCCGGCTTGAATCCGGGCTTCCGAGGCGGTGCTACAAACCGCTCCACCACCGGCGCGACTCGTTCCATCTTCAAACCGAGCGTCCGCTCCATCTGAAAAATTTCCCCGCGTTGATCCCGCGTAATCAGCGTGGAAGCCACGCCTGTTCCGCCCGCACGACCTGTACGGCCCACGCGGTGAATAAAGTTCTCCGCAATTTCCGGCAAATCGTAATTGATGACGTGCACGATGTCCTGTACGTGAATTCCGCGCGAAGCCACGTCCGTCGCCACCAGGATTTGATAGCGTCCCTGTTGGAATCCCGCAAGAGCAGCATTGCGCTGTGATTGCGAGCGGTCGCCGTGAATCTGTGCCGCCGAAAATCCATCGTCGTTCAAGCTCGCCGCGATACGTTGCGTCGCCCGCTTCGTGCGAGAAAACACCAGTACGCGGCCGCTTTCTTTCGCCAGCAAATGCTTCAGCGTGTTGATCTTGGAATCCGCAGGAACTTCGAACACCTGCAGCTTCACGTTCTCCGACGGCTTTAGCGTCGAACCAAACGTCAGCCGCACAGGGCTTTTCATGTACTCCTTCACCAGATGCGCCACCGAAGCTTCCATCGTCGCCGAAAAGCAAACCGTCTGGCGCGTCTTCGGCAAAATGGAAACGATCCGGCGAATCGCCGGCAGGAATCCCATGTCCAGCATGCGGTCCGCTTCGTCCAGGACGAGCGTCCGCAAATTGTTAAAGTGAAATAGTTTCCGGTCGAGATAATCTTCGAGCCGTCCGGGCGTCGCCACGATTAATTTCGCACCTTTGCGAATCGCCGCAAGTTGTCCGTGCTCGGCAAGTCCGCCAACCACCAAAGCTGCCGGCGTCAGCTTCTTCCCGCGAAGCGTGTTGTATACCTCCACCACCTGCATCGCCAGTTCGCGAGTGGGCACCAGCACCAACGCCGCGATTCCCGTATTTCCGGTTACGCCGGGATTTCGGACAGAACCAGCCATTCGTGTTGCGTCCGAAATTGGGGCTGAACAAGCTTCGTGCTTCAGCAAATCCTCGATCACCGGAATCAGGAACGCCAGCGTTTTGCCGGTTCCCGTCTGTGCCGTTGCCAGCACGTCTTTGCCTTCCAGCGAGCGCGGAATCGCAGCCGCCTGCACCGGCGTCGGAACGATAAATTCCGCAGCCGCCAGCCGCTCTTTCACATAATTGGAAAGCGGCATTTCTGAAAATAGCGTGGCCGTCTTTGTCGAAGACGCTTCCACACCTGTAGTATTTGAATTCTGCATGTTTCTTTCTTGCTGGCTGCGCCCGTTCGGGGTCCACGCATACACGCGTCCGCACGAAGGGCGTCGTCTTGCCAGCCTCTTTTTAAATTACGCTGAAAACGTACGGAGGAAACTGGAGGCGGGTAGTCTCAGATCTAGTCTTGCACCAGAGGGACCGCACAACACAACCGAGGTAATAAGCGCAAAATCAGTCTAGCACATTCCAGGATTTGCCACTCAATAAATCTTTATTCTCTCGTACCCCTGCCCGATTCGCCTCGTTCCCGGCCCTATTGCTCTTTCCGTTTGAGCGGCAAGCCTTTCGAACGTAAGAAGACGCAAGGCATCTACAAACAAGTCTCGCCGCTAGCGGCGATGGGGAGATGCTTGGCGCTAATCTTGTGCCACTTTCCCACGATCCCGGGCTTGAGAAGCAAGAAAGCGGACTCGACGGTATTGGTGTGGGTATCTGGGGTGCGGGGGGCTTTGACAGATTTCCGAGTGTTATCCTAGAAGGGATTTCAAACTCTCGCGAGAAAGCTCAGACTTGCCGCCGCTCCTCAACGCTCACGCGCTCTCCAAAAAATTCGGAATCGCGCCACTCTTTCAAAACATCTCCTTCAGCGTTTCCGATGGCGATCGTATTGGCCTCATCGGCCCAAACGGGTCGGGCAAGTCCACGCTCCTTGAAATTCTCGCCGGCAACATCCGGCCGGACACCGGAGAAGTCGCGCTCCGCAAACGCGCCCGTATGGCTAGAGTCGCGCAAGTCTCCGAATTCGCGCCGGTCGAAACCGTTCGCTCTGTAATTGAAAGCGCCATGATCGAAGCAAAAGTGCCGGAAGTCAGAACATGCCTCCCGCTTTGCCGAAACTCTCGGCCGCACCGGCTTCGCCGATCTGGATGCCAGCGCCGCTTCTCTTTCTGGCGGCTGGAAAAAACGCCTCGCGGTAGCAGCTGCACTTGTCCAGGCGCCCGACCTTCTCCTCCTCGACGAGCCCACCAACCACCTTGATCTCGCCGGAATCGAATGGCTCGAATCTATCCTGCAAGACGCGCCCTTTGCTTGCGTCGTCGTCAGCCATGACCGCTACTTTCTGGAAAACATCGCGACGGTGATGGTCGAGCTCAGCCGCTCTTACGAAGATGGTTTTCTCCGGGTAGAAGGGAACTACAGCAAGTTTCTTGAAGCGGAAGAAAACTATCTTCACGCACAGCAGAAGCATCAGGAGGCCCTTGAAAATCGCGTCCACACCGAACTCGAATGGCTCCGCCGCGGTCCCAAAGCTCGCACCACGAAATCCAAAGCCCGCATAGACAAAGCGCACGAACTGATCGGCGATCTCGCCGACATGAACACCCGCACCCGAACGACCGCCACAAAAATTGATTTCACCGCCACCAATCGCCAAACAAAAAATCTCATCTCTCTAGAAAACGTAAGCTTCGAAGTTCCAAACCGCACACTTTTCTCCAAACTTAACTTCAATACCACCAGCGGAATGCGAGTCGGTCTCGTCGGCCCAAACGGCAGCGGCAAAACAACTCTCCTGAAACTCCTGCGCGGCGATCTGCAGCCTTCGACTGGGAAAATCAAGAAGGCGGAGCATCTCCGCGTCGTCTATTTCGATCAGAATCGCCAGCTGGATCCGGATATTCTCCTCAAGCGCGCGCTCGCCCCGGACAGCGATTCCGTCATCTACCAGGACCGAGTCATCCACGTCGCAGGCTGGGCCGCACGCTTCCTCTTCGCCGGCGAAGATCTGAACCGCCCCGTAAGCCGCCTGTCCGGAGGCGAACGCGCCCGAGTTTTGATCGCTCAACTGATGCTGCAACCCGCCGACGTCTTGCTTCTCGATGAGCCGACCAACGACCTCGACATCCCCACCCTCGAAATTCTGGAAGAAAGCCTCCTCGAATTCCGCGGCGCACTTGTTCTCGTCACCCACGATCGCTTCCTCCTCGATCGTGTCTCAACTCTCGTCCTCGGATTCGACGGTCTCGGTGGGGTAGAGCGCTTTGCCGACTATTCGCAATGGGAATCCTGGCAGGAAGAAAACCAAGCTGCCCAAGCGCGGAAAAATACGCCAAAAGAAAAACTTCTGGTAATTCCTCAAGCTACTGTGCAGCCAGCAAGGAAAAGGCTCACGTATAGGGAAGATCGCGAGCTTTCCACAATGGAACAAACCATCGCAAACGCGGAAAAGCTGCTCCACGAAAAGCTGGCATTGCTTCACGATCCCGCAATTTCCGGTGATGCCGCAAAACTCCATGCCGCCAGCGTCGAACTCGAGGCCGCGCAAAAATCCGTGGATTCCCTCTATGCCCGCTGGGCCGAACTCGAAGAAAAGCTCAAGTAAAAATCAGGTAAGTCTCCCCAGCCCCAAGCCATCCGTAAAAACTCTGGTTCTCCACACGGAACGTAGGTTATAAGTTGATACCCCGTGAGCAAGGAAATCAGGCACATGCCAAAGCCCCGCTCTCTCGTATTTCTTGTTGGTTTGCTTTTCTGCTTCGTGTTGTGTCCGTCGCTTCACGCGGACACAATCAACGGCACAGTCAAAGACCCTTCATCGGCAGTCGTCGCCGGAGCGCGCCTCGAGATCACTGGCGAAGGACTCGCTCAGCCAATCGTTCTGACATCCGACGATACGGGCAAATTCACGTCACCCAATCTGAATCCGGGAAAATATTCAGTTCGCGTGACGAAAGACGGCTTCGATCCGTTCGTCACGCAGATTGAGCTCAAAGGCAGCCTCAATCTCGACCTCACGCTGAAAATTGCAGAGCAGGTGACCAGCGTCAACGTCAACGACAAGAGCCTCGCGTTCGCGAATTCCGATTCTGCTTACAGGCAGCTGCGCGAACTCGATCTAGGTGCTTCATTCGTTTGCGAAAAATATGTCTTCAATATGGACGTCGGCAGTTTTGAACTGAAGTCCGGAACGCTCACGTTTCTCAAACAGGTCAATGGAATGATTACCGGAGCAATTTTCGTCGGCCAGGGGCATTTCACGCTTAAACCGGTCACGGAGTCCGATACAAGAGAGATGGAGCACCGCAGCGGCCACCCAACCGCGGAAGAGGAATTCACCGAAGGTGTCTTTCGCTTCAGCGGGCGGATCTACCAGCAGCTCGTCGCTGCTCTAACAACAAAAGTGGACACTCCAGCGCAAGCTGCCTCCGTCTTTCAGCACTGGAGGAGCAAAATGCGACACCGCCACGAAATACCGGAAAGCTTCACACAAGCGGTGCTCGAAGACGAAAACATAGATAACGTTGACGCCGACGTATTGGCGACACTCTACAATCCGAAGCATCCGCAGTTTTTCAACGCCTACATGACTGGTTCTCCACACAAAGATTTGCGTTTTTTTGTGCGCCTTCGCGTGGGAGCGATTCCGCAAATCGATTCGCCGGAAGAAGTCGGACTCATCAACTATAGTGGCGGCGGCATGGACGATGGAATTGGTACTCAAGCCATCTCGCTAGCGAGCTGAAAACCGGCACCGCGAGCTCCAAGGAAGACAAACGGCTTTTCGCAACGCATCACTACACGATCGAAACAACTATTGGAAAAAACACTCATTTTTTCGGCCGCGCAGCCATCGCCTTCGCGCCACTCGTCGAAGGCGAACGCGTGCTCAAATTCGGCCTGCTTCCGAATTTGCGCGTGACGCGGGTTACCGATGAGAACGGCAAAGACCTTCACTACATTCAGGAACGCCGAAAGGATGATGGCTCGTTCTACGCCATCCTCGATGAAGCGGTGCCCGTCGGCAAAGAACACACGATCAGCGTCGAATATACGGGCGACAAGGTTCTTTACGACGCCGGGGGAGGAAGCTTTTACGTCCAGGCACGAACTTCCTGGTATCCAAACCTGAACGGCTTTGGCGAGAAGGCGCTCTACGACCTGACATTCAAAGTTCCCAGAACAATCTTGTGATCAGCGTCGGAAAGCTGCAGGCCGAATCCACGGAGGAGGGCTTTGCAGTTTCGCACTGGGTGACTCCGGTACCCGTTGCGGTCGCCGGATTCAATTACGGCCGCTACATCAAGATGAACATGCCCGACCCGAGCACTCACTACCAGGTCGATGGTTATTACCTGACGGAGCTGCCCGATTCGCTGAGGAGCTTCCAGAATGGTTCGCTGGGCTTCTATGGCGCCTGCCTCGATGACGAAATATGCCTTGGAGCAGGCGCGTGCTCAGATGCAGCTTTGCACCATGTATTTCGGCAAAGCGCCCTACGACAACGTAGCCATTACGGAACAGCCGAATTTCAATTTCGGCCAATCCTGGCCTAGCCTCGTTTACTTGCCAATTTCCGCCTATATCGATTCGACGCAGCGTTGGATGCTGTTTGGGCGATCAGCAGCGAGTTCACCGGTTTCGTGCAAGAGGTTACGCCGCATGAAGTCGCGCATCAGTGGTTCGGTCACAGCGTGACGTGGGCTTCCTATCACGATCTCTGGCTCTCGGAAGGATTCGCAGATTTCTCTGCGGGCCTTTTCATTGAGAAAGCATTCGGACCAAAAGGTCTGAAAGACTATCTAGAGTATTGGGACCGTCAAAAGAAGCGCATCCTCGAAAAAAATAGTTTCGGGTTTGCTTCAAATGATGCCGGACCGCTCTGGATGGGGCTGCGGCTCATTTCGCCGAAAACGGGGGAGGCTTACCAAGGGCTGACTTATTCCAAGGGCGCGTACGTTCTGAACATGCTGCGCTCCATGATGCGCGACGACATGCCGCCCAAAGGCGGCGATCACGACCAGCGTTTCATCGACATGATGCACGACTTCGTCGAGAGCCATCGTGACGGGCCGGCGTCCACGGAATCCTTCAAAACCGTCGTTGAAAAACACATGACCAAAGAGATGGACCTGCAGAAAAATGGCCGCCTGGATTGGTTCTTCCGCGAATGGGTATACGGTCAGGAAGTGCCGAAGTACGAGCTGAAATATGAAGCGATGCCCGTGGAAGGCGACGCTCGCAAATACAAACGGCAGATTACCCAAAGTGAAGTAGATCCCAATTTCGCGATGTTTGTGCCGATATTTGCCGATTTTGGCAGCGGCATGGTGAGACTCGGCCAGATTTCAGTTGTGGGCAATAACACGCGGAGCATTATTCTAAATCTTGACCGTCAGCCAAAAAAAATCGTGCTCAACGCGTACAAGGATATTCTCGAACGCTAGCGACGAGGCAGGCTAAAGCGCCCTGCCTGCGGCAACCCCGGAAGACCACGCCCACTGAAAATTGAAACCGCCGAGATGGCCGGTTACGTCGACCACTTCGCCAATGAAAAATAGTCCCGGCACGTTTCGGCACTCCATTGTCTTGCCGGAAAGTTCATCTGTAGCCACTCCGCCAGCCGTTACTTCCGCTTTTTCGTAGCCTTCCGTGCCGGAGGGAATTACTTCCCAACGGTGCACGGCTTTTTCAAATTCCGCCAGCGCTTCATTCGTCCAATTCTTTGGCTGGTTCAGCTCGATCCAGCGGTCGGCAAACCGCTTTGGCAAAATTCCTGTGAAAGCGTTCTTGAGAACAGTTTCATTCCGGGTCTTGGCCTGCAGCACGGGAGAAATGACTTCGCGCCCGCGTGCGAGATCGATGGAAACTGGCGTCTGCGGGTCCCAATAGGACGACACCTGCAAGATCGCAGGGCCGCTTAAACCGCGGTGTGTGATCAGCATTTTTTCTCGAAACGCCGGTCCGTTTGCCTGCGCCACCACTTCCATTGAAACGCCTGAGAGTTCGCAGTAGTTGCGGTGGTCTTTTGCATTGAGCGTCAGAGGGACCAAAGCTGGTCGTGTTTTGTGAATCTTTACTCCAAACTGACGGGCAATCTCATATCCGAAAGAAGTGGCCCCAATCTTGGGAATCGAGAGGCCGCCGGTAGCAACAACTAACGCCGGCGCGCGAAATTCCTCCTCCACGGTTTTGACAGAAAAACTCCGTTGTTCTGCGGATTTCCTGAATCTTCTGATTCAAGAAAATCTGCACACCAGCCGCTCGGCACTCTTGTTCCAACATTTGCGTGATGTCGCTGGCCGCTTGGTCGCAAAAGAGCTGGCCGAGAGTTTTTTCGTGGTAGGGAATCCGGTGCTTTTCCACGAGCCCGATGAAATCCTTAGGCGTGTACCGCGCCAAAGCGGATTTCACAAAATGCGGATTCGCCGAAATGAAATCCTCCGGCGTGCAATGAATATTCGTGAAGTTGCAGCGCCCGCCGCCGGAAATCAGAATCTTCTTTCCAATCTTCTCCGCTCGCTCCAGGGCGGCCACTCGCCGCCCGCGCTTCCCTGCCTCTATGGCGCAAATCAGCCCCGCCGCTCCGGCCCCCAGAATCACCGCATCAAATTTTCTGGCCATATCCGCTTTCAATTGTCTAAGCCTTGTCCCCGCGTAGTCACACTTTCCTGTTGGTGTTAACCTATTTCATTCAAATATGCCAGCTGAAGCTGCCATTACGACGCGCATCTCCCGACGCTTTGCCGAGTTGCAGGCGCGCGGAGAGATGGGAATCATTCCGTACATTACTGCGGGCGATCCTTCGTTTTCCGCTTCACTGAAGTTTGTGGAGCGCTTGCGGGAGCCGGCGCGGACGTCATCGAACTTGGCGTTCCGTTCAGCGATCCGCTGGCGGATGGGCCGACAATTCAGCGGGCTTCGGAGCGGGCGTTGAAGTCGGGCGCGACCCTGGCCGGCGTTCTTGATCTCGTATGCAAGATTCGCAAATCGAATTCCCCGGCTGCGGAAGTGCCAATCGTTCTTGTTCAGCTACTACAATCCGATTTTTCAGATGGGACTCGAGAAATTTGCCTCGCCGCCGAGTGATGCCGGCGCGGACGGCGTTCTTGCGACGGATCTGACTCCGGAAGAGTCGGAAGAATACCGCTGCATTTTGCAAGCGCACAATCTCGATACAATTTTTCTTGGCGCGCCGACTTCCACTGACGAGCGCGCTTCGACAAATCGCCGCGTGTTCGTCAGGATTTCTCTACTTGATTTCGCGCACGGGTGTTACGGGAGCGAAAGATTCTTTGCCGGATGATTTGCCCGCGCTGTTGCGGCGCGCTCGCAGCGTCACGCAGCTTCCCATTGCGGTAGGTTTCGGCATTTCGCTGCCTGGCCATGTTTCGGTTCTCGGCGGGCTTGCCGATGCGGCGGTGATCGGCTCGGCGCTCGTTTCGGAAATTGAAAAGGCGCTACTTCGATTGATGCGACGCCGCTGCACGCGCTCGCAGCGCGGATTCGTTCGCTAAAGAGGCCGCGCGACACCGGAATGTCACGCGGGAGGTTGCGCCATGAATCTGAGCGACTGGCGCCGCCGCATCGATGAGATGGACAGGAAACTGGTCGAGCTTCTGAATGAACGTTCGCAGTGCGCGCTGGAAGTCGGCAAGTTAAAGCAGCAGGCGAAAATGCCGCTGTACCAGCCGGACCGCGAAAACGAAGTCTTGGAAATGCGGAGAGCAACAACCGGGGCCCGCTTACCGATGCAGCGATCCGCCGTCTTTTTGAACGAATCATTGACGAAGCTCGCGCCGCGGAGCGGATTGCGATGCATCCACGACGAGGAGGAAAAGCAAGAAGAGAATCGACGATAGACAAAGAAGCGGGCTGAGCTGCGTGCACGATCAGATTTTACGGGATTCGTCGAAGTGCGAAGGAAAATATAAGGGAACAGGAATCCATGGTCATCGTGATGCAAGAGGGCGCAACCGACGCCCAGATTCAGCACGTAATTGACCGGCTGGTCGCCGGCGGCTTTGACGTGCATCGCTCCACCGGAGCGTCGCACACCGTTCTCGGCGCCGTCGGCGTGCATCGCGATTTCGATCATCGCGATTTTGAATTGCTGGAAGGCGTGCGCGAAGTGATGCGCATCACGCAGCCATTCAAACTAGCCAGCCGACAGTTCAAGCCCGAAGGCACGGTCATCGATCTGGGCCGCGGCGTAAAAATCGGCGGCGCCGGAAGTGGTCGTCGCCGCCGGGCCGTGTTCCGTCGAATCGCGCGAGCAGATTTATGCCGTTGCGGAATCGGTGGCCAAAGCCGGCGCGAAAATTCTTGCGCGCCGGCGCGTTCAAGCCGCGTACCTCGCCTTACGCGTTTCAGGGCCTCGGCGAAAAGGGCTTGCACTGATGCGCGAAGCCGCAGACAAATTCGACCTCTTCACGGTCAGCGAAGTGATGGACCCCTCGCAAATCGAAATGATGGGCAAGTACGTGGACATTTATCAGGTTGGCGCGCGCAACATGCAGAACTATTATCTGCTTCGCGCGCTCGGCGAAGTGCGCAAACCGGTTCTTGCTCAAGCGCGGAATGTCCGCGACCATGGAAGAGCTTTTGCTTTCAGCGCCGAATACATTCTTGCCGGCGGAAATTACAACGTGATTTTGTGCGAACGCGGAATCCGCACGTTCGAGACCTACACGCGCAACACGTTCGACATCGCCGCGATTCCCGTGATCAAGAAGCTTTCGCACCTGCCGATGTGGGCCGATCCCTCGCACGGTACCGGACGGCGCGACAAAGTTCCGCCCATGGCGCGGGCTGCGGTTGCCGCCGGTGCGGATGGATTGTTGATCGAAGTCCACAACGACCCCGACCACGCGCTTTCCGACGGCGCTCAATCGCTGGAGCCCGAAACGTTCACGCAACTGATGGCGGAGCTTCGCATCATCGCCCCGGCAATCGGACGCCGCATGGCATAGCTTTCAACTCTGCGCCGTTGTCTGTAGACTTTCTTCTTCTATGTCGCCGCATCTCATCCAGCGCGTTACGATTCTCGGCACCGGCTTGATCGGTGGGTCGTTCGCGCTTGCGCTGCGCAAATACACCACGGACATTCGCATCGCAGGCTGGGACCGCGCGGAAGCGCTGCGTGAAGCGCGGTCACGCCAGATTATTGACGACACGCACCACGGCGACCTGGCGCCGGCGCTGCGCGGAGCCGACCTGATTTACATTGCGCTTCCGATTGGCGCGACGCTCGACCTGCTTCCGGACATCGCGCGACTCGCTCCTGGACACGCGCTCGTCACAGACGCGTGCAGTACCAAATTCCGCATCGCGCAGGCGGCAGCCGAGAGTTTTTCCGATGGACCGCTCTTTTTGGGCGGTCATCCAATGGCGGGGAAGGAGGTTTCCGGGGCGGCCAACGCGGATGCCGGACCTTTTCCGGGGCAATCCGTACGCACTGATCACAGACACGGAGAAAAATCCCGCTTCCGCGGCGGAACCCGAATCGCCGGACGCGCCGCGCGATCCGCGCATCTCGGCTTTTGTAAAAATCTTGGAAAAAATGGGGGCACGGCCTTTCTGGCTTGGCGCGGAACAGCACGACAAAGCGGTTGCTCTCGCTTCGCACTTGCCGCAACTCGCGGCAGTTGCCCTTGGCTCATTTCTCTACGATTGCCTCGACGAGAACGGACTGCCGATCACCCTTGCCGGGCCGGGCTTGCGTGACTCTCTTCGCCTTGCAGGAAGTTCCTACACAACGTGGCGCGACATCGTTTTGACCAACAGAGAAATGATCTGCGGGGACGCTCGATCAATTTGCGCGCCGGCTCGACGATTTGCGGGAAAAGCTCGGCTCGCGCGAACTGGAAGCCGATTTCGACGCCGCGAACGAACTCTACAAACTGCTTCGCGGACTGTAATCGCCGCGGCAGGGCTCTGCCGAAAATGCCCGAATCAGTGAATCCCATCGCTCGCGCAATACGTCATATTCTGGTAAAACTTAGTTGTCGCGCTGGCTATCAAACTGGATTGTCAGAAAATTCGCGTCGATTTCGAGATGAGGGTTAAAGTCGCAGGTTCGTGACGATACGGTGACTTGTTTTTCGCGGCGCAGGCAAAGCCGCCTGTTACTCCAGCCCCTTCGAAGCCATAATTCAAGAGAGCAATTTTCCCAAGAATCGCGGATTGGATGAGTTGCCTAATTCTGGATCATGGTTGGCGTTGTCGCTTTGTTCCTGTTGGGATTTCAGGCTTTGTTCATGCCCTGGGCTTACTATCTCGGCGGGCATTTTCACTATCGGCCCGTAATGGAGCGGCATGGGCACGGCGCACGCGGCGAACGGCAAGGACTATATTGTTTTTGTGAAGGTTTATCGGAATGTGCGGCATCCGGGACGATTTGACACTTCGCTGCAGGACATCGGATACGTTTGCACCCCGAAAGGTGAAAAAATTCGAATGAGCGGAAACGCTTCGATGGACAAACATCTTGGTGTGGACACACAGGGAAAGAAAATTCGCGTCGGGATACATCGGACGGGAACAGTGGCGAGCTTTGTGAACAGCGACTATCGACCGTCGATTACCTTTGACGGAATTTGGGGGAAGGACGAGGATTGTGGGAGACGATCGCGGTTCGCTGGGGCGGGCGTTTGAGCCGGACGGATCGGTTTATCAAGGGCACTCGCCGACACGCGGTCCGTCGTTTCCGGCCGTGCAGTTTACGCTGCGCGCGGCTTTCAGAGAACGACTTTGACAAAGCTTGTTCCGCGCAAATGTGAGCACCGGGCCCATTTGCCATCGCCGCCTGTCTACCAAGATTTTGGTTATGTACACTGATACCGGCAGATTCCTTGATGAACTGCGGTTTTGCTTCTGTGCCGGAGCGCTGTCGTACACTCTTTCTCGTGGCCGGCTTTCCTCTGGCCCTTTCTTTAGGAACTGTTTTATGGACAAACGCATCTATTCACCGGACGCAGCCATCGCAAACCTCAAGGACGGGATGACCGTTTTGATGGGCGGGTTCGGGCTGTGCGGGATTCCGGAGAATTTGATTGGGGCGGTGCAGAGGAAGGGCACGAAGGATTTGACGATCGTGTCCAACAACGCCGGCGTGGATGGATTTGGGATTGGCGTGCTGCTCGAGAAGCGGCAAGTGAAGAAGATGGTCTCGACGTACGTGGGGGAGAACAAGCTTTTTGAGCAGTTGGTGACGAGCGGGGAACTGGAGCTGGAGCTAAATCCGCAGGGGACGTTTGCGGAGCGGATTCGCGCGGGAGGCGCGGGGATTCCGGGATTTTATACGCCGACGGGTTACGGGACGTTGGTGGCCGAGGGGAAAGAGACGCGGGAGTTTGACGGGCGGCAGTATGTGCTGGAGCGCGGGATACGCGGCGATTTTGCGTTCATCAAGGCGTGGAAGGGCGACCGCTGGGGGAATCTGATTTACCGGAAGACGGCGCGGAATTTCAATCCGATGATGGCGACAGCTGCGGATTACGTGATTGCAGAAGTGGAAGACATGGTGGAGCTGGGGGAACTGGATCCGGCGAATGTGCATACGCCCGGGATTTATGTGAATGCGATTTTTGCGGGGAAGCACGAGAAGAGAATTGAGCGGCGGACAACGAGAAAGTCATGAATGAAAAATATGAAGTGAACAAGCCGCAAGTTCGCTCGCCGTCTCGGGCGGGGCTCGCAATTTGTGGGTACTTGGATTTTTGCAAAGCGCTCTGACGATCGTGATGATGAAATTGATCGAGAAGACTATGCTCGGTTTAGCTTGTGGGTGTGGTTAATTCTTACTGCTGTGACATGTTTCTTTTATTTGTGTTTTTGCGCGATCGTTCGCGATCCTCTCTTGGTTAGCGATCCACGGCGTGATTGCGGGACGGAGCAGAGAAAATGTTCGTGCTGACTGAAGAACAGAAGCGGGAACGGATTGTGCGGCGGATTGCACGGGAGTTGCGCGACGGATTCTATGTGAATCTCGGAATTGGGATTCCGACGCTGGTGGCGAATTACGTTCCGAAGGAGATGGAAGTGATTCTGCAGTCGGAAAACGGGATGCTGGGAGTGGGGCCGTATCCGCTGGAGTCGGAAGTGGACCCGGATTTGATCAATGCGGGAAAAGAGACGATCAGCGAAATTCCGGGCTGCTGCTATTTTTCGTCGGCGGATTCGTTTGCAATGATTCGCGGCGGGCATGTTGATTTGACAGTGCTGGGCGCGCTGCAAGTTGATGAAAAAGGGACGCTGGCAAACTGGGCGGTGCCGGGAAAGATGTTGAAGGGCATGGGCGGCGCGATGGATCTGGTAGCGGGCGCGAAGCGTGTTTTTGTGGCAATGGAGCACGCGACGAAGGACGGCAAGCCGAAAATTTTGAAAAAGTGCACGCTGCCACTGACAGGCGTGAAAGTGGTGGATCACATTGTGACGGAATTGGGCTTGATGGAGATTACGGCGGAAGGAATCGTGTTGCGCGAGATTGCGCCGGATGTTTCTTTGGAACAAGTGCAGGCGCTGACAGAGCCGAAACTCCTGCTGCCGCAGGGCGGGCCGGTTCGCATGGTCTCCTAGAATGCGATATGTTAGGGAAAGAATTCACTGAGCCATGGACCTACATTCGATTATCGTGATCAGTCTTCATACGCCAAAAGAAAAAGTCTGGGGCGAATTGCTGGCGATCAATCCTTCGGGCGTTACCGTGCGTGGGATTGATCTGAATTCATTCGATCACTTTTTGAATCAGATCAACGATCCCAACGGAGAGCGGACGGGGCTGCCCACCGTGTTTTTTCCGATGAATCGGGTGGAGCGGATTTCGCTGGATGAGCCTTCGGGATCGATTCCTTCGATGTCCGAAATTTTTGCGCGCAAAGCGGGACGGTCGCTTGCGGAATACCTCGCGCAATTCGCTTGAGACGAAGCACTGGGATACACTTTCTAACCAATGAAAGGCCGCATCTGGACGGTACCCAATCAAATTACTTTGTTGAGGCTCGGTTTTATACCGATCTTCCTCATTCTGATTTCGTATGAACAATACAAATGGGCGCTGCTGATTCTGGTCGTTGCAGGATTAACGGACGGGATTGATGGGCTGCTTGCGCGCAAGCTGAATCAGAGATCGGCGCTTGGTGCATACTTAGACCCGATTGCAGACAAGCTTTTGCTTTCGTCGTCGTTCGTGATTTTGGCGATGGCGAAAAAAGTGGCGTGGTGGCTGACGCTGATGGTTTTGAGCCGGGATGTGTTGCTGCTGATCGTGGCGGCGGTGATCATTTTGATTTCGGGTTACCGGCCGTTTCCGCCGAGCATCTACGGGAAATTTACGACATTCTTCCAGATTGTTCTCGTGTTTGCGGTCGTGCTTGCGGCGGCCTATCCGTATCCCTATTGGGAGCGGGTGAATAATGGGCTGATTTACACGGCGACCGCGTTCACCGTTTTTTCAGGGTTCCACTATTCGTTTGAGGTCACGCGGCGGATGAGCGCTAGTTAACCAGATCATGAAAATGCAAAGAGCATCAGAACGAAGCTGGCGATAATCGCAAGTCCTGAGAGCCAGCCGAGAATTTGCGCGCGCGATTTTTCGGATTTGTTTATCGGCTCGCGGTCCGCAAAAAGCTTGCCAAGCACGAAACCTGAAGCGAGCCCGCCGCCGTGGGCCCAGTTGTCAATTCCGAACCCACCAAAGATGCCGAATAGAAACAGGATTACGAGCGAGCTGATCAATCGCGAACGCAGTTCTGCGCATATAGGCGCCTCCGCGTTTGGTGGTGATAGCCAGGATGGCACCAATGAGTCCCAGAAGCGCGCCGCTGGCGCCGAGGGAAAAATGGCCGGCCAGCGAACTAAAGCAGCGAATCCGACGGCGCCCGTGAAAGTGTAGAGGAAGAGAAAGCGTGGAGAGCCATAGACTTCTTCCAGAGTTGGACCGAATTGCATGAGGGTCATCATGTTGAAGCCGATGTGAATCAGTCCGCCGTGCAGAAACATGGCCGTGATCAGGCGCCACCACTGGTGGTCGGAGAAGGACGGAAGGGATAGATGCGCCCCCAGTTTGTAAGAAGAGATTCTGTTGAGGCGCCACAAGATGTTCAGTCCGCCGGCTTCTCCCGCCTGGATCGTAAACATCAGTTGGATCGCAAAAAGAAAAAAGTTGAGACCGACAAAGATGGTGGAAACCGGGGCGTGAAGGCCGGTGATGCCGGAGGGATTTTCTGGTGATTGCGGCGAGGGAGAACGTGAGATTGGTGCCGCACTCGTGGCATTTTGTTGCCGAGATGCCGACGAGGGAGCCGCAAGCGGGGCAGATTTTTGGGCGGGGCTGTTGTTCCCCGCCGGAGCCGAAAACGCCGCCGAAGGACCTTTTCAAGCGATCGAGACGCATTTGCCAACGATAGGGGAGTGCCAACGCTCTTCCTTTTAGAGAGGTAAGTTCCTTGCGGCCTGCTTTGCGCGTTCCTATAATACCGAAATTGCGGTTGGAGCTTGCAAAGTGGGGTAGTGGGTCAGTTTGAATTTTTGACATATTGTGTCACGACCCAAAAGATTCAAACTGCCCACCATTTAGAGCGGACAAATATGGACAAATTTGAAGAAATCGGCAAGCGGTTGGATGAAGAATTGACGCGATTACGAAAATTCGTCGAAGAGGATTTTGCGCCGGAAGCGGAAAAGCGGAGTGCGACATTTCTGCGCGAAGTGTCGGAGAAATTGACGGAAGCCGCGGGATGGCTGGAAAAGCGGCGGGCGGCGCGGGAAAAAGAATCGTCGAAGGTTTCTTCTTGAGATTTTCCACCAAGTTAGGCACGCACGGACGGGGTTTGCCGGGGTCAGGCGGCCCCTTTTTTATTTTGGCGCGATTTTGCTTTTGAGTGTGGCTGGCGGATGCGGGGGTAGAAAGCCGATTGCAAATCGTTCGCCGACACAGCCGGTTTCCACGCCTGCGGAGACCGAAGAAGAGACGAAGCGGTCTACTTCCGCTGAGCCGCAGCCGAACGGCGGCACTGCGCATGCAAAGAAAGGCAAGCCAGCGGACATACGTCGATCGTCTTCAAACGGCATTTACACCGAAGAAGGAAATGCGTCCTGGTATGGCGCGCCGTTTCATGGGCGAAAAGCGTCGAACGGCGAGACGTATGACATGTACAAAATGACGGCGGCGCACAGGACGCTGCCATTCAACTCGATGGTGCGCGTGACGAATTTGAACAACGGGAAGAGCGCCACGGTGCGGATTACAGATCGCGGACCATTTGTGGACAACCGGATTATTGATTTGTCGCTGGCGGCGGCGCAGGAGATTGAGTCGGTGGGGCCGGGAGTGGTGCCGGTGCGGATTGAAGTGCTTTCCGGGCCCGATCCATTTTCCGGATATTTCACGGTGCAGGTGGGCGCGTTCAAGGACAAGGGGAACGCGGATCGATTGAAGGAGCGGCTGGGTGCGACGTATGCGCCGATTTTTATTCAGCAAGTGAATCTGGACGAGGGAAATTTCTACCGAGTGCGCGTGGGGCGTGTCGCGGGCGAGCACGAAGCTCAGAAACTGGGCGGACGTGCTGCGCGCGAAGGAAGGATTTTCGCCGATGATCTTGCGGCTGGACGAAGGGAACGGCGGGGAGAGCATGCCATGAGCGCAAATTGTTTGTTTTGCAAGATTGCGGCGAAGCAAATTCCGGCGAACATTGTGTACGAAGATGCGGATGTATTTGCGTTTGCAGACATCACTCCACAGGCGCCGACGCATTTGCTGATTTGTCCCAAAGAGCATTTTGCTTCGCTGGAAGAGGCCGCGGAGCGGCACGAAAGCGTGCTGGGCAAGATGGCTTTGGCGGCGGCAAAATTGGCGCGGGAAAAAAATCTGGTCGCCGGATATCGGACGGTGGTGAATACGGGAACCGGGGCGGGGCAGACGGTTTTTCATTTGCACATGCACTTACTGGGCGGGAGAGAGTTTGCCTGGCCGCCAGGGTAGAAAAAGTTGCCAGTTTTCATTCTTCAGTCAAAAGCAAGAAAGCGGGGAAGTGAGTGCGGCGTCCGGTTGCGCGAAATTGCTCAGAAAATCGGTGAGAGAGATTGAGTCGGAGGATAACGATGGGTTTGCGGAACGTGGCGGTCGCGGGTTTGTTGCCGTTCGTTGTAGCTGGATTGAGTTGCGCGCAGAGTTCGACTGGCGCGAAGCAATTGACGGTGGAGCGGATTTATTCGCAGCCGAGTTTGAGCGGACGGCTGACACGGGGTTTGGCGTGGACGCCGGATGGAAAGACGCTTTCGTATTTTGAGGTGACGGGAAGCGGAAAGGGCGCAAAGACGGCACTGTGGGGAATTTCCGCGGCGACGGGCGAGAAGAAAGAGATTGTGTCGGCGGAGAAGCTGGAAAGCGCACTGCCGGAGGACAAGTCGAAGCCGACGCAGGCGACGGGGTTGGGGCGGCGAGCGCCGGCAGAGTATCAGTGGGCGCCGGGCGGAGAGGCGATTTTGTTTGTGGGGCCCAATTCGCTGAGCTGGTACGACCAAAAGACACAACAGGCAAAGGCGATTGTGGCGGGGAAAGAGGCAATTGCAGACGCGAAGATTTCTCCGGATGGGAAGTGGGTTTCGTTTGTACGCGGGAACAACGTGTTTGTGGTGAACGTGGCGGATGGGAAAGAGCGCGCGTTTACGAGCGGCGGGACGGAAGAGATTCGGATGGGCGAGCTGGATTGGGTGTATCCGGAAGAGTTGGCGATTTCGACAGCGTACTGGTGGTCGCCGGATTCGTCGGCGATTGCGTTTTTGGAGATCGATGAGCGGAAGGTGACGAAGTATCCGATGGTGGATTTTGAGTCGTACCACGGCGAAGCGGAGATGGAGCCATATCCCGTGGCGGGCGGCGCGAATCCGGTTGTGCATGTTTATGTAGCGGGTGTGAGCGGCGGAAAAGCTCGGCTGATGGATACTGGCGCGGAAACCGATCAGTACATTCCGCGTGTGGCGTGGCTTAGCGGACTCGAAACATGTGGCGATTGAGCGGCTGAACCGGCGGCAGACACAGCTGGATTTGCTCTTTGCGGATGCGAGCACGGGAAAATCGCGGACGGTGCTGACGGACAAAGATGAGTATTGGGTGAACGTGAACGACGATCTTTATTTCTTTAAGGATGGAAAGAGATTCTTGTGGGGGAGTGAGCGGACGGGTTATTTGCATTTGTACGTATATGATTTGGGCGGGAAAGAGATTTCGGAAGTGACGAAGGGCGAATGGGAAGTGACGGGCGCGCCTGACGGTGGATGAGGCGAAGGGGCTGGTGTACTTCACCGCGACGGAAAAATCGCCGACAGAGCGGCAAGTGTACCGCGCGGCTCTGGATGGTGGCGGATTCACGAGGCTTTCGAAAGAAGACGGGACGCATGCGCCGAAGTTTGCGCCGGATGCGAGCGCGTACGTAGATACGTACTCAAGTTCTGGGGTGCCTGCGCGGCAGGACTTGCGGCGCGTGGATGGGAGCACGATCGCGGTGCTGAACGAAAACAAAGTGGCGGAGTTGGCGGATTATCGGCTTTCGCGGCAGGAATTTTTGAAAGTGAAGGCGCAGGATGGCACGGAGCTGAATGCGTGGATGATCAAGCCGCCGGATTTCGATGCGAGCAAGAAATATCCGGTGATTGTGTATACGTATGGTGGACCGGGCGCGCAAGTGGTGCTGAATGCGTGGGGCGGGGCGACGTATTTGTGGCATGAGTTGCTGGCGCAGAAGGGTTTCATCGTGTTTGCGCTGGATAATCGCGGGTCAACCGGGCGCGGGCACGTTTTCGAAAAGCCGATTCGTTTTCATTTCGGCGCGCAGGAGTTGGCGGATCAGAGGGACGGCGCGGCGTGGCTGAAATCGCAGCCCTATGTGGACGGCGACCGGATTGGCATCTGGGGCTGGAGCTATGGCGGGCATATGACGCTGCATTTGATGTTTGAGGCGGGAGACATTTTCAAGGCGGGATTTGCGGGCGGGCCGGTGACGAACTGGCACTACTACGATTCGATTTACACAGAACGCTATATGGGGCTGCTGCCGGAGAATGAGAAGGACTATGTGGCGTCATCCCCGGTGACGAATGCCGGGCAGCTGCACGGGCCGCTGCTGATCGCACACGGGACTGGCGACGACAACGTACACTTTGCAAACACGCTGGATGTTGTGGACGCGCTGATTGCGAAGGGGAAGGCCGTGGAAGTGATGCCTTTCCCCGGGCGGGGGCATGGCGTGTCCGATCCTCCGGCGCGCATTGTGCTGATGAATCGCGTGACGAAGTTCTTCCAAGACAATTTAATGCCCGGCAAGAATTGAGCCGGAAAAGAAATCGAAGATTACGGGGTGACCGCGTCTTTGAGCTTGGGCTTTACCTGAAGGGCCGCTAGGCTCGAGGCGTCCCAGCCGCCGCCAAGCGACTTGACGAGAAGGACGCTTGTGACTAGCTTCTGACCGCGAATGACGGCCATTTGCTGCTCATTGTTGAGAAGATTTTGCTGGGCGTTGACGACGTCGAGATAGCTGACGAGGCCGCCGGTGTAGCGGCTTTCCGCGATGGTCAGAGTGCGGCGGGCGGCATCTACGGCATCCTGCTGGGATTTCTGCGCTTCGCTCAAAATGAGTATTCCTGTAACGCTATCCTGCACTTCCCCGAATGCATTGAGCACGGTTTCGCGGTAGCCGGCGACGCTGGCGTCGTAGCCAGCCTTTGCGAATTGCATCTGCGCGCGGCGCTGGGCGCCGGAAAGAATCGTTTCCGCGGCGTTGGCGCCGATGGCCCACATGGTGCTTTGTACGTTGAGCGAGTTTTGCGATGTCCGCTGCTTGCCAGCCGCCGTTTGCAAAAAGATTGAGCGAAGGGAAATATGCCGCTCGCGCGATGCCGATTTGCGCGTTGGCGATGGCCATTTGGCGCTCGGCTTCAGCGACGTCGGGGCGGCGCTCGAGAAGATCGGACGGAATGCCGGCGTTGATTGTGGGCGGTCCGGCGTCGAGTTCTTTTGGATCGAGATGAAAATCGGGAGCGGGTCTGCCGACGAGAATGGCGATGGCGTCTTCAAGCTGTTTGCGCTGCTGTTGCAAGAGGATGGCTTGTGTGCGCGTGGTGTTGATAAGCGTTTCTTCCTGCGCGACGTCGAGGCCGGAGGCTACGCCGCCTTTGTGCCGGGAATTGACGAGGTCGAGGCCTTTGGATAGAGCTTCCACCGTGCGGCGGAGAATTCCGATTTGCGTGTCCACCTGGCGAAGCGTGAAATAATCGCCCGCGAGTTCGGCGGCGATGATGAGGCGTGTGTTTTCGAGGTCGGCTGCAGTGGATTGATAGGAGGCCTGCGCGGCTTCGATGCTGCGGCGCCGGCGGCCGAAAAGATCTACTTCGTAACTGATTGTGAAAGGCAATGAGAAAGTGGACTGGGTAACGGGGGCCTGCGCTGGAATGTTGCTGCTCGTCGGACGAGTGCCGGAAAGACGCTGGCGTTGCGCGTAAGGCGAAGTGGCGAACTGGGGAAATTGCGTCGAGACCTGAATTGCGGCGTTGGCGCGAGCCTGCTCGAGATGCGCGGCGGCGACTTTCAGAGTTTGATTGGCGGCGACGGAATCTCTTTCGAGGGCGTTGAGGGTTTCGTCATGGAAGACTTCCCACCACGCGCCTTTGGGGAGCGCGTCGTTAGGAGCGCTTTCGCGCCAGGGTTCGGGGATGTCCCAATGCGCGGGAACCGGCGCGGAGGCGCGCTGATAATTCGGGCCGACAGTGCACCCTGCTAGAAGCAAAGCAAGGCCTGGCAGAAAAAATCTAGTCGCGCGGCCGCTACTCAATTTTTGGCTCCGGGCTTTGCGCCACCGGACGCCGGGGCGGAGGGCTTTTGCGGGATCTGCTTTACGTTGACCCGCTGGCCCTCTTCGAGCGAGTCGGCAGGGTTGAGAACGATCCAGTCGGAAGCCGAGACGCCCTGCAGGACTTCGAGCGTCGTGCCGTAATCACGGCCGATGGTGAGCGGCTGCAAACGGATTTTGTTATCGGAAACGACGACGGCGCGCAGGCCTTCCGAACGGAAGAGAAGGGCGTTAACGGGGACCTGGACGTGCTCGCCGCTGACTTGCACGGCGAGATGGACTTGCGCGTAGCCTCCGGGAAGAAGTTCGCCGACGTGATTGGGAACGTCGACTTCTGTGAGGAGCGTGCGCGAAGCGAGGTCGATGGATTCCGCGGTGCGGACTACTTTACCTTCAAATTTTCTGCCGGCGTATTGAGTGAGTTCGAGATAAGCGGGCAGACCGGCGTGAATTGCGGGCGCGTAAGCTTCCGGCACGTTCACGTAGACGCGAAGGGGATCGGTTTGTGCGAGGGAGAACAGTTCCTGCGTCGCGCCGCCGTTACCTGCGTTGACGAGCTGGCCGATGTCCGTCTGACGGCGAGTGACGACGCCGCTGAACGGCGCAACGACGTGCTTGAATCCTTCGAGTTCTTCGAGTCGGCCGACGTTGGCTTCGGCGGAATTTACGGTCGCGTTTTTTGCGGCGAGATCGCCAACGGCGTTGTCCACTTCCTGTTTGGAGACGCCATCGGTCTTGATTAGTTCCTCCAGACGATCGGCTGTGATTTTCGAAAGATTGGCGTTGGCTTGCGCGGTGGCGAGATCGGCTCTCGCTTGGGAAAGCTGCTGGTCAACTTCAGGAGTGTCAATGTCTGCAAGGAGGTCGCCCTGTTTCACGCGGGTGCCGATATCGTGGTACCACTTTTTCACATAGCCGCTGGTGCGGGCGTAAATCGGAGATTCGACATAGGCTTGCATAGTGCCCGGGAGGACGAGGTCTTCCTGGCCGTTCGCGGCGGTGGCGTGAATGACGGAGACCGTCGGAATGGCGAGCGTCTCGGTTTCCTTTGCCAGGGCGCGATATTGCGAGCGGCGCTGAATCAACGTGAATGCGCCGACGACGACGAGCACGATAACGATAAGAAATAAAAGGACAAAGATGCGGCTTGGCCGCCGTGGCCGGTTTTCCTGGTCCATATTAGTGCTCACTGACGGGGCTTCCACTGGGGTTCACCTTCCCTCAAAACCTGAAATCATGCAAGAGCCACGCGTCTTTCCCGGCGGCTGTGAATAATCGAGAAGACGCACGGCACGAAAAAGAGCGTGGCGAGCGTAGCGAAGAGCAATCCGCCGATGACGGCGCGGCCGAGCGGCGCGTTTTGTTCGCCGCCTTCGCCCATGCCGATGGCCATGGGAACCATGCCAATCATCATGGCGAGCGCGGTCATGAGGACCGGGCGAATGCGGACGAATCCGGCTTCGAGCGCCGCGTCACGGGCGTTTTTTCCTTCGGCCAATTGCTCGCGCGCGAAGGAAACCATCAAGATGCTGTTTGCGGTGGCAACGCCCATGCACATGATGGCGCCGGTAAGAGATGGAACGTTTAGCGTAGTGCGAGTGACCAGAAGGATCCAGCAGATGCCGGCGAGCGCGCCGGGCAGAGCGGTAATGATGATGAACGGATCGAGCCACGACTGGAAATTCACGACGATGAGCAAGTAGGCGAGCAAGATGGCGCCGACGAGGCCGACGCCGAGGCCGACGAACGAAGTGCGCATCGTCGGAAACCTGGCCGCGAATGACGACGTGGCTGCCCTTTGGAATTTCTTTGTCGCATGTCCGCAAGAATCTTGTAGGCCTGGTCGGAGACAGAGCCGAGGTCGCGCGCCGTCCACCGAAGCGTAAATGTTGACCATGGGCTGCGACTTGATAGTGGGAGACGCTGGCAGGACGAACCGTGTTTTGCAGGCTGACGAGGTTGGCAAGAATCTGCGGGCGTGTGCCGGCCGGGCCGCCGTTGATCGGAGTGTTTTGCAGGGCCTGCAGATTGTCTATGCGATATTGGGGTGTTTGGACGGCGACGTTGTAGTTGATGCCGTTTTTCGGGTCGAGCCAGAAACTGGGAGCAGTCTGGAAGCTGGAGCTGAGCGAGACGAGAAGGTTTTGCGCCACGTCGCGCGTTTGCAGGCCGACGTATTGCGCACGAGTGCGGTCCACATCGAAATGTAGTGTGGGGGCGTCGAAGGCTTGCTGAACGTGAACATCCACGGCGCCTGGAATGTGGCGCATTTTCGCGGCCATTTTTTGAGCGAAAGCGTAGTTCGCAGGCTGGGCGGCGACCGTGCCGGTGATGGCTACGTCGATCGGAGCCGGCGTACCGAAGTTGAGAATTTGCGTGACGATGTCCGCGGGCTGGAAGTAGAACTGGACGCCCGGAAAACGTTGCGGGAGTTCCGTGCGGAGATCGATTGATGTAATTGCTTGTGCTATTGGAGCGTTCGCGCTTTGAGCTGAACGAGAATTTCCGCGTCGGACGTGCCGATCGTGCCGGAGTTGCTGTAGCTGAGGTTGATGCCGCTGTAAGGAAGACCGATGTTGTCGAGGACGGTGACGATTTCGTCCTTGGGAATCATTTCGCGAATCGTCTGGTTGACCTGGTCGGCGATGCGAGCGGTTTCCTCAATACGCAGGCCGGTACGGGCGCGCATGTGCAGCCGGATTTGACCAGCATCCACACTTGGGAAAAAGTCGCGACCGAGAACCAAAACAATCAGTGCACGAAAGCACGCAGAAAAGCAGGAAGAGCCGAAGCAAAGACACGCGAGTTTTCCAGAGTGTGTTCCAGCGCGTGGCGGTAGCCTTCGCGGAAACGTTCGAATCCGCGTTCGAAGCCCTGCTGATAGCGGCGGAAAAACCCTGTTTTTCGCCGACGTGGTCTTCGGCGTGATACTCGTCTTCCGCGCTGAGAAGATACATGGCCATGGTGGGCACGATGGTGCGCGACCACATATACGAAGCAAGCATGGCGAAGCTGACCGCTTCGGCGAGGGGAACGAAAAGATATTTCGCGACGCCGGACAGGAAAAACATCGGGATGAATACGATGCAGATGCAGAGCGTGGAAACGAACGCCGGAACGGCGATTTGCTGCGCGCCATCGAGAATCGCCTGAATCGTTTCCTTGCCCATGGCGAGGTTGCGATTGATGTTTTCGATTTCGACCGTGGCGTCGTCCACGAGAATGCCGACGGCGAGCGCAAGGCCGCCGAGAGTCATGATGTTGATGGTTTCGCCCAGCGCGCTGAGGAGTTAGAACGCTGACTAGAATGGAAAGAGGAATGGAAACCAGAATGATCAGCGTGCTCTTCCAGTTGCCGAGGAAGAGAAGAATCATGATGACGGTGAGGCAAGCTGCGATCAGGCCTTCCCGCAAAACGCCTTGAATGGATGCGCGGACGAAAAGAGATTGATCGAAGAACTGATTCAGTTGCAGGCCCTGCGGGAATTGCCCCTTGTTGTATTCGAGCATGGCCTTGACCCGGTCCACGATGTCGAGCGTCGAAGCGTTGCCCGTTTTGTAGATGCTCATCAAAACGCCGCGCTGGCCGTTGGCGAGGACGACGTTGGTCTGCGGCGAGAAACCGTCGCGGACATGAGCGACGTCGCGCATGTAGGTCGTGGCGCCATTGATGGTTTTCACGGGCAGGTCGTTGAGTTCGTTTACGGTTTGCGGGCTGCCGTTCATTTCGACGGTGTATTCAAGAGAGCCCATTTTTGCGGTGCCGGTAGGAAGGATCAGGTTTTGCGCGGCGACGGCGTTGACGATATCCACCGCGGAAAGGCCGTGCGCTTGAAGGGCGGCAGAATCGGTATCCACGGAAACGAGGCGTTGTTTGCCGCCGTACGGGAATGGAGTTGCCGCGCCGGGAATCGTCGCCAGTTGCGTACGGATAAAGTTGTTGCCGAAGTCGAAGAGCTGCTGCTCGCTGAGCGTATCGCTCGTGAGTCCGATCTGAATGACGGGAACTGTGGAGGCGGAATAGATAATGACAAGCGGCGGCGTGGTGCCGGGCGGCAGAAATCGCAAGAAGGTTTGTGAAATTGCGGCGGTTTGCGCCAGAGCGGTTTGGATGTTCGCGTTCGGCTGGAAATAAACTTTGATAACGGCAATGCCGGGGAGTGACTGCGATTCGGTATGCTCGACGTCGTTAACAAGCGTGGCGATGCCGCGCTCGACGTTGCCGGTGATGCGCTGTTCCATTTCCTGCGGCTGCAATCCGCTGTACGTCCAGACCAAACTGATGACAGGGATATTGATTTCGGGAAAAATGTCGGTTGGCGTGCGCGGCACCACGACGCGCAGCAAGAAGAATGATGACGAGCGCCATCACGATAAACGTGTAGGGCCTCTGAAGCGCTAAGCGGACAATCCACATAGTGAGTTGTAAATTCCTCAGGCGGGTTCTGCGCTAATCCCGAATCCCAAAGCTCCAGTTATGACCTGCTAGAGGTTAGACTCCCGGAAAAGAAGTTTCGGGTACGCCGCGCCTGCTCCGTACGATATATCGGTACAACCACAATCTTGCGAAATACTATAAGCCAAAATGATTTATCAAGAGTATGGATGCGCGGGGCGCGAGGCAGGGTCACACGGAAAGAGAATCCAAATTGGCTACAAATGCGCGGCGAAGGGTAATGAATGGCTGAGCAAATTTCTTGCTACTTGTGGTCCATGGTGAAGACGCCGTCCCAGTTGAGAGGCGGTTCGTCGAAGAGATATTCCTGGCAGCGTTTCCAATAGGTGCGGGAAGGACCGTCGGCGGGCCATTTTTCCAGAATGGATTGAAAGGCATTTTGCGCGTCCTGCCATTTGCGCGCTTGATAGAGAACGCGGGCAGCGGCGAAGCGAGAGAGGATTTCTTTCGTCTCTTCCGTGGTGTCTTCCGCGCGGGCGATGAGTTCGTAAATCGTGACAGGCTGCAAGTTTGCCTTTGACGCGAATGAGATCGAGTTCGCGAAAGGCGAAGCCGGAATCCTTTGCGGCGCGATAGGTGCTCTCGTTGGCAAGAATGTGCGTGCCGTAATCTTTATTCAGACCTTCGAGGCGCGAAGAGAGATTTACGGCGTCGCCGAGCGCCGTGTAGCCGTAACGCAGTGTGGAGCCCATGTTGCCGACGCTGGCGACTCCGGTGTTGAGGCCGATGCCGATGTCGAGATGCGGCTTGCCTTCGGCTTCCCATTGTTTTTGCAGCTCGCGGACGCGCTTCATCATGTCCAGCGCCGATTCGCAGGCGCGGTCGGCGTGGCCGGGTTCTTCGAAGGGCGCGCCCCAGAAGGCCATTACCGCGTCGCCGATGTATTTATCGAGCGTGCCCTGGCGATCGAAAACGATGCGGGTCATATCGGAAAGATAGAGATTCAGGAATGTCGCGAGATCCTGTGCGTCGAGTTTTTCGGAAATGGTGGTGAAGCCGCGGATGTCGCTGAACATGACGCGTGATTTCGGTTTTACGCGGTTCGACGAGCTGGGGATTGAGCAGCAAGCGGCGAATGACTTCGGGGCTGAGGTATTGGCCGAAAGCGGAACGCACGCGGCGCTTTTCTTTTTCTTCGATGAGGGCGCGGTAAAGGGAGACGAGGATAACGTTGCCGGTGAGGGTCATGGCCGGAATTGTGAAATTGAGCCACCAGCCGTGAAGAAAAGCCGCGTAGTCCACTGCAGCCAGCGGAGCCAATAGGGCGATACCAAACCACATCCAGCGCGGGGCGGCGAGCGCCAAAGCAATCCCCAAGCGGAATGCCGAAGGCAAGAATCAGGATTACGTCCCAAATCTGCTGTTTCGCCGCCTCGGATCAGAAAATTGCTGTGAAGAATGTTGTCAATCACGTTGGCGTGAATTTCCACGCCTGGAAAATCATTGCCCGCCATAGGGAGTGGAGCGCAGATCGCCGATGCCAGTGGCGGACGCACCGACAAGAACAAGCTTGTCCTTGAACGTGCCAGGAGGAGTCTTTTTCTGAACGACATCGGCAATGGAGTAGTAGGGATATGTAAATTTCGGACCGTGATAGTTGATCTGGCTCCGGCCAACAAAATCAGTACGAATCGTCAGAGAATTGCCCCATTCCACGGCGAAGACGCCTGTCGGACCGTAGCGTGCAGTCACTTTATCGGAAGGCACATCCCGGTAGAGGCGAACCGCCTGTACTTCCAATGAACCGTACATCTGCCAATCAAGAACGTTTTTCGATCGGCCAAACGGCAGGACCAGGAACGCGTTACGGACTACGCCATCGTCATCCCCGGGCACATTGAAGAATCCCATGGTCGTGCGCTCGACCTTGTCCGGATTGGCAATGGCGGGGATGTTCGCGACGTTTCCGGCGTAAATCCGGTCCTCGAGCCCATATCGCCTTACGAGTTGAGCAAAGTCTTCTCTTCCCAGTCTCGGCTTTCGCGGCGCTGCGGCCGATCGCGTACCACTCGATGAGCTCGTTGTATTGGTCGAGAGTGGCGGGGTCAATCCCTTTCAACTGATCCTGTGGCAGAAAGAAATTGCCAAGTACAACGGCGCTAAAACGGTCAATGGATTTGGCAAAACGAGCGTCTGCGTCGTATTCCACAGCGAGCGAGCGAACTTCAGATTCCAGCTTTGCGTCGACGGCTTGGCCGGCCTTCTTTTTCTCTTCCAGCCTGGCCCAAAGCGCTCGAATGGGATCGGCGGTGCGATCGGGCTTGTCGAAGGTGACGTCAAAAGCGACAACTTTTGCGCCATCTTCTTTCAGGGCGTCCAGCATTTCTCCAAAGTAGGTGCGGGAGAAAGGCCATTTGCCGAGCACTTCCTGCGACTTTTGATCTATGTCCACGATGACGATATGGGGATCGTAGGGTGTCGCGTAGGTGGGGCGGGCCTGGAAGCGAGTGTCGAGAGTGCTCAGCTCAAGGCGCTGGAGGAATTGCAGCAACGGTGTGGGACGTTCGCCAAAAAAGGCGAAGTAGTAGAGAGCAAGCGCGCCCAGAGTAATGCCGAGGCTGATTAGGAAGGAGGCGCGGTGGCGCCACCAGGACAGCAAGAGCTCGTAGATGCCGTAGCCGATTCGACCCTTTCTCCAATTGGGGGATGAATCCGGCATGAGGGGCACGGTCCTGGTTTGAAGAAAAGAGTTCCTTGCGGAACTAAATTCCCCGAATCAAAGAAAAAGCGAATTCCGAAATCGCGTTCCGCGAAGCTCAGAGCTATTCGCGGAAAATGAAATTTAGGCGCACGCCGCAGACGTCGATCAAATCGCCGTCGCTCAAACGTGTGGGGCCGGGGATTGGCGTGCCATTGACGGTCGGCGTTTTGTCACCCGGGCCGATGTAGTAGCCGTCATCGCGCTGGCTGATTTGGGCGGCCATTTGCGGCTTGAACCAGCCCTTCAAACGCACTGTCGCCATCGAAGATTTGCCGATGGTGGTGAGCTTGTTCGTAAGAACGTATTCCTTGTTGGCCGTTTTTCCGCTGAGAACCACGATTGTCGGAACCTTGATGCGGCCTGAAGCGAATTGTGTGCGCTCGCCCATGGCCGCGGCTTGCTGCAACATTTCGCGGCGCGCTTTGGTGTCGAGCACCATCGTTTCGTTAATCGCCGGAGCGGCGGCTTTGCGGCCCATGTCGTAGGGAACGGGCGCGTCGTGGCTGGCGTCCACCTTGATGTAGTGCTTGCCAACGTGAATCGAATCGCCATCGTGCAGCGTGGCGCGCTCGACGCGGAGATCGTTGACGAACGTGCCGTTCAAGCTGTCTAGGTCCTCCACGACCAGGCGAGCGCCTTCGTAATAGACGCGCGCGTGGTGATTCGAGACGGCGAGATTGTCCACGGGCAAGTCGTTATCGGGCGAGCGGCCGATTGTGATCGGGCGCGTGCCGATGGGCACTTCCTTGACCGTCTTACCTTCGAACATGAGGCTGAGTTTGGGCATTTCAGTGTCCTCCCGCGGAGCCGTTTTTGCTCGCGTGTTTGCGCCCCCCGGGGCGCAGCCAGGAAAGCCAACCTTTTGACTCGTTTTCCAAACGAACTACGATTACGGAAATGTTGTCCGCGCCGCCGTTTTCATTGGCGATGGCGATAAGGCGCTCGGAAGCTTTTTGCGGATCGGTTTCGGCTTGCAGTGTGCCGGCGATTTCCGGATCCGTGACCATGCGCGTGAGTCCATCGGAGCAGAGAAGCAAAAGATCGCGCGGGAACAGCGCTTGCTCTTCAGAATCGACTTCAACGGATTCCTGCGTGCCCAGCGCGCGAAGCAAAACGCTTTGCATATCGCTCTGTTCGGCTTCGTTGGCGCTAATGATGCCCCGGCGAACTTGTTCGGCGACTAATGAGTGATCGCTGGTGAGTTGCTGCAGCATGCCGTTGCGCAAAAGATAGGCGCGACTGTCGCCAACGTGCGCGATGCTGAGCGCATTTCCCTTGACCCACATGGCGGTAAGAGTGGCGCCCATGCCGCTTTGTTCAGGATGCGTTTCCGCGGATTTGAAAATATTGCGATTTGCAAGATTCACGGAGCTGACGAGGCGCTTGGTTTGTGCGGTGAGACCGGGAGCGGGATTTCCGTAGAGCGGGGCAACGGGATTCAAGTCGGCGTCCATGCAGTGTTTCACGACGGTTTCCACGGCAAGGGCGCTGGCGATTTCTCCGTGCGCTTCACCGCCCATTCCGTCGGAAAGGACGAAGAGGTTCAGCGGCTGGACGAGCCGGAAACAGTCTTCATTGTTCGAACGCACGCGGCCCACATCGGTCGCGCCGCCGCTGAGAATTCGCACGAACACTCCCCTAAGAAGTCGACCGCCCCATGCGCACACCCCGAAAAGCGGACCATGACGAGCACACCCATCCCAGGCAACCCTCATTCAACGCTAGCAGAGGCTGGTTTGGGGCGAAAGGAGGTGCGCCCAAGTGATTACTCACGGATTGATTACACGGTGGTAAGGATTGGCTATACTGTTGGCCCTGCGGGAGTTGTTCCAGCCTCCGCTGAGCGAAACGGGAACGAAAATCTGGCCAGAATGAGCACAAAAAAACCGAAGAAAAGACGGGTTGCGCGAGGCCGTGCCGGAAAGCGCGGCGGGCTGAGTGCGGCGCGGGTCAGCCATGAGCTCCGAAGAGTTAAACCAGATTGGTATTGCCCTTTCCGAGACGCGAGATGTGGACCGGCTTTTGCGGATGATCTTGCAGAAGGCGCGGGAGATAACGTCGGCGGATGCGGGTTCGCTGTACCTGTTGGAGGCTGCACCGGAAGGTGGCGCGCGGCTGCGTTTCAAGTTGACACAAAATGACAGCGCGGAGTTCCCGTTTACGGAGTCCACACTGCCGCTTACGGACCAATCGATTGCGGGGTATTGCGCGTGGCACGGGAAGGTGGTCGAGCTTGCGGACGCCTATCGCTTGCCGAAGGGCATGCCCTTTCATTTCAACAAGACGTTTGACGACCAGGCGGGCTACCGGACGAGGTCGTTGCTGGCGCTGCCGATGAAGAATGGCAAAGGCCAAGTGCTGGGCGTGCTGCAGCTGCTCAACTGCAAGCGGTCGCGAAATGCGCGCTTGCCGGATGCGAAAGCAGTGGCGCGGAATGTGCATGCGTTTCCGGAGCACGCAGTGAGATTGGGATTGTCGCTGGCGTCGCAGGCGGCGGTGGCATATGAGAATTCAAAGCTGTATCACGACATAGAAAATTTATTCGATGGATTTGTGAAGGCCGCAGTGAAGGCGATCGAGCAGCGCGATCCGACGACTTCGGGACACTCGCACCGTGTCTGCGAAATGACGGCGGCTCTTGCCGAGGCCGTGGATCGAGAGTCGAGCGGGCCGTACGCGGATTTGCGGTTTTCGCGCGAGCAGATGAAAGAGCTACGCTATGCGGCGTTGCTGCACGATTTTGGGAAAGTTGGCGTGCGGGAAGAGGTTTTAGTCAAAGCCAAGAAACTTTATCCGTTGCAGTATGCTAGGCTGATGGATCGGTTCGATTACATTCGGCGGGATATTGAAGCGCGGTGCGCCGAGCAAAAAGTGGAAGCGCTGCTGAAGCTTTCAAAGAAAGAGGCGGCGCAGAAGTTGAAGGCGCTGGATGAGGAGGCGCGGGGTCTGACGGCGGAGCTGGAGCGTTGCGCGGAATTCGTGATGCGGGCGAACGAGCCGACGATTATGCCGTCGGGCGATTTTGAATTGGTGGGCGAGATTGCGCAAAAGTCGTATAGCGATCCCCGAGGGGCGAAGCGGCCCTATTTGACCGCAGACGAAGTGCAACTGCTTTCAATTCCGCGAGGAAGTCTTGCGGAAAATGAGCGTCGCGAGATTGAGTCGCACGTGGTGCATAGCTTCCAGTTTTTGGCGCAGATTCCGTGGACGCAGGAGTACAAGAAAATTCCAGAGATTGCGCGGGCGCATCACGAGAAGCTGAACGGGAAAGGGTACCCGTTCGGACTGAACTCTTCGGAAATTCCGGTGCAGGCCAAGATGATGACGATCTGCGATATTTTCGACGCGCTTTCTGCGACGGATCGGCCATACAAGAAAGCGGTACCAACGGATCGGGCGCTGGACATTTTGCGGTTGTGCGTGAAAGAAGAAGAAGTGGATGCTGAGTTGTTTCGCATGTTTGTGGAGTCGCAGGTGTATCGCGTGGCGGTGAAATCCTGAGAGCGAGAGTTATTTTGCGGTTTGCGGCGTTGATGATGCTGCTCGGAGCTGTGCACGGCCTAGCGGCGCAAACGCAGCCAGCGCCGTCTGCCGCGGGCGCGCGGATTTTGTTGGTGCCGCGACGGATGGTTTCCGGAGAGCGCGCAACGATTGCAGTTCTGGATGTGAACGGACGCCTTACGCCGGGCGTGACCATTCAATTTTCAAATGGCGACAAGGTTACGACGGACACGACGGGTCGCGCGCTGTTCGTAGCGCCGCTGACGCCTGGCGAGCTGTACGCCTCGATTGCGGGCCGGCCGGGGCGCGTTGCGACGGCGATTTTGCCTGCGTCGGCGGAAGAAAGCGCGCCTCGAATCGATTTGGCGCCGCGAATTGCATCCGTGGCAGACCGATTTGAAGTAACCGGGGCCGGACTTTGCGGGGACGCGGACAAGAACCAAGTCGCCATCAACGGGCAAGCGGCACTCGTGCTTGCTTCCTCACCTAGTGCGCTGACCATTTTGCCCGCTCCAGACCCGCCTACGGGATTAGCGCAAGTTTCGGTGGCATGCGGCAAGCAGGAATCGGCTCACTTTAAGGTACTGTTCGTTGCGCTGAAGCTGGAAGCCGATTCTTCACCGCTGCAGCCGGGACAAAAGCGCTCGTTGAAAGTGAATGTTGGCGGGACGCAGGAAAAAATCCAATTGGAAGCGCGCAATCTTGCCCCGGAGATTGCAGAACTTGATGGCGGAAACCCGGCGCGTGTCTCCAGTTCCGGCGGAGCAGGTCAACACCGCGGAATTTCAGGTTGTCGGGAAAAAGCACGGTAGCTTTCTGATTTCGATCCGCCTCGTGCCAGTGATGGCAAAACCGTTGCTTTAAGCGGGCTGCTTGTCTGCGGCGGGCAAGGCAGGCGCCGCCGGAAATTCCACTTCCAATTGTTCGGCGGAACTGCCCAGCATCGAACCGATCGAGGATTCCACTTTTTCCATGCGCTTTTCCGCCTCTTGATAGCTTTGCGCGGCGTTTTTCAAGTGTGTGCCAATTTTTCCGAATGGATCTGCGAACTTCTCGAACTGCGACTGCAGTCCAGCGAGGTTTTTCTGCATGCGTTTGGCGTTTTCCTCGATCTGCATGCCTTGCAAACCCATCAGGATGACCTGCAAATGCGCGTAGAGTGTGTTCGGGGAAACTGAGACGACGTTTTTTGTGCGGCAGTATTCGTCGAGCGGAACCGACTTGGCGTCGGAGGTCATTAGCAATTCGTAATAAACGCTTTCGCTGGGAACGAACATTAGCGCGACGGGAAGCGTATTTTCTTCAGGCAGAACGTATTTTTTAGAAATAGCATCGGCGTGATTTTTCACTGCCGTGGCAAATGCCTTGCGCGCATCCTCGCCTTCTTCTGCGATACGACGATAGGCGTCGAGCGGGAATTTTGAGTCGATCGGCAGGAGCTTGTCGCGCAAACGGATCACGGAGTCTGCGATTTCTCCGCTGCGGAAGCGATATTGCGTTTCGTAGCGGTCGCGCGGCAGGCAATCTTCCAGAAGTCTTTCCAGTGTGACTTCGCCGAGCGTTCCGCGCGTTTTTGCTCCGCCCAAAATGTTTTGCAGGGTTTGCGTGGCCTGGGACATCTGGCTTCCAGCGAGTTGCACGGCGCCAAGTTGCTTTTGAATTTCTCCGAGCGTCTGGTGGGAATTCTTGAGCTCGGTTGCCATCGCAGATTGTGACTGGGCGGCAATTTGCGCGGACTGCGAAACGCCGTCCTGTAGGGTCATGGTGACGCTGTCAAGCCGCTGCGTGACGCTTTGGCCGATTGCTGCGATTTGCCCTGCGCTTTGCGCCTGTGCTGTGGCCATTGTTTGCAAGTCGCGCCGCAATTCGCTCATTTGTGTTTCCACGCCTTGCGTGCGGCGCTGGGCTTGAGAATTCTGCAGGGCGACCCAGACAATGAGTGCTGCAACGACAACAAGGCCCGCGATGAGAATTGGCGTCATCAAGTCTCCAGGAAAGAGTTACGCAACAATCCGTCTACTTTACTCGCATCACATGGATCTGAAAACTCGGCGCAAAGAAAAAGGCTCCCGGCCAAACCGGGAGCCTGAAGAGTTTTTATTTGCTTCTGTTACCAGACTAGCTTCAGCGCGAACTGGAACTGGCGAGCGTCGTAAGCCGCGGTTGGCTGCCCGGCCAGACAAGTCGCCCCGGCGCTTGGGTCGCAAAGCTGGTTGACCGCTGCGACGTTGGTGCGGTTCAGCAGGTTGAAGCCGTCGGCGATGAAATTGAGCTGCAGCTTTTCGCCGAGGGGAATCATCTTGGAGACCCGCAAATCAATCTGGAAAAATCCTGGGCCGGTGAAAGCGTTGCGGCCGAGGTTGCCATTGCAACCGGCGGGAGGAGAGACGAGCGGCACGAAGAAGGTAGAAAAGTCGTTGGCCAGGCAGTTGTTGGCTTCTACGAAATGAACCCCTGGAACGAACTGAGATTGCGTAAATACAGCCGCGCCGGTTGTGTCCACGGAGGGCCGCGCTTCAGATGCGCCGAGGTCTAGCCGAGTGTCCGTGCCGGTGATGACGTTAAACGGCCGGCCGGAGGCAACTTCGATGATCGGCGACAACGTGATTGCTCCGAAGACGTGTTTCCATGCGCTATCGCCACTCTTTGCTGCGTCCGTGGTGAAAACCGCGCTCGTCACCCATCGATGCCGCTGGTCGTTCACGGAGTTCGCGCGCTCGAGGAACGGGAAGCGGCTGTCTTGCGGTTCGAGGGTGGACTGCAAGTCGGTGCCGTCATCGATCGAGTGTGACCAGGTGTAGCTGGAGAAGAGTTCAAAGCCCTTCGACATACGCCTTTCCACGTTCACCGTCAGCGCGTGATACCAGGAACTTGCATCGGAGAGCTGGGCGTCCACGCTATTGAACGGAACGGGAACGCCGAAGCCGAGGGGATACCCGGCCGCATGCGCGAGCGCGACTTGCGTTGCATATCCGCCGGGCACGGCTGCCGCGAACGACGGGTTTGGTCCCGACGGGCGGAAGAAGTTGAAGAACGCGGGCGTGCCGACAAAGCCTACCGCCGCGGCAGGATTGCAGTTTGGAGCGGCGAAGCCTTGTCCGAGCGCGCCGGGAGCGATCAGGAAGATGCTGCCCGCCCCCTGATTCACGCAAGTGTTGGGATTGCCATTGCCGGAAGGAACGACCACCGTCACGGGATTGCTCACGCTGAGTCCGGAAGCGGCAGCATTGAACGCGTTCTGTGCAAGAAGCTGCGGGTCGGTGGAGTTGACGTCAACAGGGCGATTCAGGTGAATGCCGCGTGTGTATTGATAACCGACGCTGAATTTCCAGGAGCCGGCGATTTCGCGCTCGATGGTCAGGTTGCCTTGTTGCGCGTAGCCGTATTTGAAATTTGCAGCGACCGGCAGCGTGAACGGAAGAATCGGCAGCGGGAAGCCTGTGTTCAGATAATTCTGGTTCGCAAAAAGAGAACCGGCCGCGAATGGGTCAAATCGCTGTTGGTCTGGCAAATAACCAAGCGTCAGAGAAGTCGGAAACGCCGGATAGATGGAATTGGCGTTGAGCGCTCCCTGGAAGATCGAAGAGCCGTTCAAGTTGGCGGGAGTGTCGAATCCAGCTCCGCAAGTTGCGGGTGCCGGAGCGGAAAGAATGCCGCAAGCCGAAGGCGTGCCGCCGGCGGAGAGAAGCTGCACGGATCGGCCGCCGTCTGCCGTGACGGAGTCAAAGGCGATTGCCAGCAACGGATGATCATAGAACAGGCCATAGCCGATTCTAACGACGGTCTTGCCGTTGCCTTTCGGATCCCAGGCGATTCCCAAGCGAGGGGAAATATTGTTGCTGTCGCGCGGAATTCCTTCCACGACGCCCAGAACTTTTTCCGCCGCTGCGTTTACGGCCGTGGCCGGAGCAAAGAGCGGCGAGATTTCTGTGTCATAGCGGATACCGTAGTTGACGGTGATCTTCCTCGTCATCTTCCAAGTGTCCTGCGCAAACAAGCCGATGGAAATGTTGTCGAAGGGCTGATTGGAGTTGCCGATACCTTGAATGTAGGTCGTTGGAACGCCGAGTCCGTAGGATTGCGCGCCGTTCGTTGCGGGCAGGCCGGCCCCGAAGGGCGAGACGCTGCCGAAGTTCACGTCGCCGCCGAAATCGAGCTCGAAGATCTGCTGTTTGGCGGAACGAAGTTGAATCAGGTTGAAGTCGCCGCCGAATTTGAAATCGTGCTTGCCTTTGATTTTTTCCAAAACGTCAGTGAACTGGAAGCGGCGTTCGATGCGGTCTACCGTCGAGTAAGGTTCGCGGCCAAAGTAGGCGAAACCGGGAATGTTGACGCCAATCTGGTCGCCGCCGGGAAGAGGAGAAAAGCCGAAGTGCAGCCCGCGCCGCGCAAACTGAAAACGCGCCTGATTGACGATCGTGGGATCAACGACGGTGTCGTGCTGGAACGTGACGTTCAAATCGCGAACCTGGTTCAGGCCAACACGAGAGCCGGCGTTCTGCCCGAACACCTGGTTCTGCGAAGTGGATTCAATGCCGGTGACGAGCGAGGGAGAAACGCCTACGCGCAGGAACGAATGATTGTTGCTATTCCAGTTCTGGTCGAGACGCGCGGACCACAAACTCGTTTTTTCTGTAACAGGGAAGTTGCCGCGAAGAGCATTCAGCCCGACGTAGGATGCGGGAAGCGGAACAAGGCCCGTGCCCACGCCGGCGCCCGCGTTCGCTCCGACGGGCAGGCAAACCACACTATTTACTTGTGCGTCGAGCGGGCAATTGACCGGCGCGGGGAAGAATTTCGAGCCAAGCACGGACGGAATTCCCAGAACGCTCGAGATGGGCACGACGGATCCGTCTGCGTTCACGTTCATGTCTCCGTTCAATGCGACGTTTGAGGCCGCTCCGGTGACAACGGCCGCTTGCGATAGCCCGCTGATTTGTGCCTGGATTATTGGATTGGCATTCGTGCATGCGTTGCCGTTGTTCGTAAGAGCGCCGAGCGCACCCTGGTAGAAAGCCAATTGGCCCGTCGGTCCACTCGTAAGGCTTAGCGGAACCGGGATGCACGGAACAAGGCCCGTGGTCAGGCCGAAGTTGCCAATGCCGATGCTGGAAAAGCCGGTCTCTTCGCGCTGCGTATATTCGTACGAGCCGAAGATGAATGTTTTGTCTTTGCGGATCGGGCCGCCAAGCGTGAGGCCGGTTTGCACGCGCGTGAACGCTTGCTTGGTCGGCTCAAGTTCGCCCGTCGTCGGGTCTACTTGTCCGGAGAAGGCGTTGCGGGCTTGAAAGGCCTTGTTGCGGAAGAACCCAAATGCGTCGCCGTGAAAATCGTTCCCGCCGCCCTTGGTTACGATGTTGATTACGCCGCCCGTAGCACGGCCGTATTCCGCGTTGTAGTTGCTGAGAATGAGCTGGAACTCCTGGACGGCTTCCTGAGAAACAGTTGAGCGAATGCCGTTTGTCGAATTGTCCACAGCGTCGGCGCCATCAACCGTTACCTGATTCGAACGAGCGCGCGCGCCGCTGACGTTGAGTCCGCTATTTGGTGCGGGGCCGATGGTCGGCGAAACGTCTCGCGTGGTCTTGGAATCGAGCAATGTGAAATTGATGTAATTGCGGCCGTTAATCGGCAGGGAATTAATCTGATTTTCGCGAATCGTATCGGAGACTTCGGTCTTGGAAGTTTCGATATGCGCGGTCTCGCTGGAGACGGTGACGGTCTGCTGTATGCCGTGCAAAGCCAGCCGCGGATCAAACGTGGCGTTTTCACCGACCGAAACCGTCAAGCTTTCCTTTGCATAGAGGGCGAAATTCGCGCCGCCATCCACAGTCATCTTGTACGTTCCCGGGGCTAGGCTGACGAAAGTGTAGTGGCCGTCTTCGTTTGCCGTGACGCTGCGCTCTGCGCCGGTCGTGTTGCTTGCTAAGCGTAATCTTGGCGTTGCGAACGGCCAGGCCCTGCGGGTCCATAACCGTTCCGGAAAGTGAGGCTGTGTTTTGCGCTGCGGCCAAACCGGCCGAAACCAGAATCATGACGACGAGCAACATCCAAACGCACACACCCTGCCTGCGTCCCATATATCCTCCGAATTGCCTTCAGAATCGCCCGCTACCCCTAGCAGTGGCGGAGTTTCCCGCGCTGAGCGACAAGAGAATGAATACTCGGCTTCTCTAGTCACGTCAACTGATTTGCGATTGGTTTAGTTATTACACGGATACGGCTAGGTAGGTGAACTGGGGGGAGGCTTGTATCCGATTTCCAAACGGGAAGGCTTAGAACTGAAGGTGGCGCTGGACGAGCTTGCGGAGCTTCTCGCGGTCTTCGTCCTTCATATGGACGAATTCGACGCCGTTGCCATCCGGGCCGATATTGCGAACGACAGCAGTGAAATGAATCTTGCGAAGTCCGGCACGAACTTCCAGTTGAATGGAATCGCCGACGTTCAGCTTCTTGGGCGATTCGAGATAGGCGCCGCCCAGGCTGATGGTCTTTACGCGAGCGAGTCCCGCGGAGCCTTGTTCAATTTGCGCGCGCAATGGAGAATCGAGCGGAACACGGGCATAACGCCGCGGAATGACAAAGTTGCCGCTTGCTTGCGCGGCGGATTCGAACGCGGCTCGCACGCGAGCCGAAGACGGACGGTTTTCAATCATCGCCAACGCATCTTCCGCGGCGGCGCGCAGGCCGGCAGGTTCCACGTAAGTGAGGCCCTCGCGCTTTTCGGCAAGTGTCTTGAGCAGTTCCGCAGATTCGGCGGCGCGCATGCGGCCCAGCGCTTCGATGGCTTTAATGCGGACAAACTGGTCGCGCAGAATGTCGTGCTCACCGGCGGCAAGTTCCATCATTTGCGCAACGGCCGTGGATTCTTGGGCGAGGCCGATCTGGTCAATCATCATCGGCACAACAAGCGGATGGGCGTCGGCAAGGATGGCCGAGAAAACGAAAGCCGTGCTGTGGGAAATGGCGGCGTTGGTCGGGCGCGAGAGTTCGCTGACGGCAAGATCCTGCAAATTCCATTCCCAGCTCGCCAGGGCACGGGGCAGACCGCGGAGCAACCGCTCTGGGTCGGCAATCGAAAGAAGCTTGATTGCTGCGCTGACGCGTTGGCGCCGCGCTTCATAGAGCCGCGATTCGAGCAAATTCAAAACTGGCACGCCAATCGAGCGCAGCAAGCGAGCCATCGGGGGAAGCGACTCGAAACCGCGCGGATCAGTTAGAAGAAGCGTCAGGCGATCGAGCAAACGTTCCGGATCGCGCTGGAGCAAACGGGGGAGCGCGGGGTCAAGCGCACGGTTGGCGAGCGCCGCGTCAATCAGAAGCAGCCAGCGGTCTTGCGCAACCAGGCGCTGTGCGAGAGTCTGCATGTGCGCGAATTGCGGTTCGCGGGGAGTCCGTTCAAGGCCGACGAGAATGCTTTCAAGGCCAGTGAAGTCGCCGCGCATGACGGCGATGCGCCCAAGCGATTCCAGAAACGCAGCCAGCAAGGCTGCGGTTTCGGGAGTGGATTCCTTTTCAAGGGCGCTCAGCGTGCCGCGGCTCAGATCTTCGGGGAACTGATTCGGCCAGAGCGATTCGATGATGGGGGAAAGTTCGTTGAGGCCGGCGGCCACTTCGCGGCGCGCCCCAGCGTCTTCCAGTTCGAGGCGACGAGAATAATTCAGCAAGATGTTGCGAGCTTCGCGGCGTGGCGCGTCGACGCCGGCTTCGGCGAGCTGAGCGAGCGTTTGGCGTAACGCCGTGACCGGCACGCACCAAACATCCGGCCCGCGGAATACCGAAGATTTTTCGCGCGGCGGAAGCTCAATCCAGAAACGCTCCACCAATTTTTCGCGATGTTTTTCGGCCGCCCATGCAGTTGCGACCGAGGAAAAATGTTGCGACGAGTGCGGTCCGCTATAAGTTCCCGCAGAAACAAGCACGTCGGCCAGCTTGTAGATCGAAGGGCGAACGGACTGAGCGTTGATCTGGCTGGCGCTGAACTCGGCACTGAGAAATTCCAGGACAAGGTTTTCGGAAAGACGCTGCAAATACGGTTGCGGTTTTTCCGCTTCTCGCGGGCCGTGCTGCGAAATTGCGCTGAGCAGCATGTGTACTGTGTCGCGGCTTGCCACTTCGAGGGCGCCGTGAATCGCGCGCGCCGCGTCTTCCGGTGAAAGGCCGCGGGCTGCCTCGAGCGGCGGCGTCAGGCGCGCCAACAAACGCAAGGCGGCGCTCAAATCTTCCAGATTGGGCAGACTGATCGGCGCTTCGGCATTTTCACGCGGAGAATTTCCGCCATACGCAACGAGCGCGGCCATCAAGCTGGCCAGCACCGTGTCCACTTTTCGTTCCGTTTGCGTGTTGATTTGGATCCCTTCCACGCCGTGCTCCAGGAGTTTTGCGGTCCACCAGGACTTGCTGTTCTTCTTGTGCGACTCTTCCGATTTTAGCAGGGCCGCCTTGATGAGCTGCGCGAGCGTGTCGAGTTCGCCTACATGAAAGCGGCGTTCGAAGATCAAGGTTTGGATGCCGGCGCGCTGCAATTCGATGGCAAGCCCGGCAAGTTCGCCTCTGACGTCCGGCAAAGCCGCTTCGCTGAGCTTCGGCATGATGATGCCATTGCGCTCGATCTTGAGTGCGAGGCCGTTCATGGCGAACGCAAAAGAGCGCAGCTGCTCGTAGGCAACTTCGAGGCTTTCCAACACGCGCGGGTGATTGCGCTGGTAGAGCCGCTGGGAACGCAGAAGGATCTGAAAGTCTCTTAGGCAGCGCTGAACTTCCAGCGCCGTAGGCTCGGAAGGTGAATAAGGGGAAACGATGGTCGGCGCTACTGGGACAGGCAAAATGCTATGGCTTGCGCTAGCAGCAGGATTCCCCTGCGCTTTTGCGTCTTTCACTTCATCCGGGTTTGCAAATGCGCTTAGCACCAACCTAGCGCTCCGTTCGGGTAGAGACACCCTCACAGAGAATAGAGCAAACCACATTCCTATCGGTCTTAAGGGTAAGTGCTTTATTTACAATGGAAAGATTCGAGTGGTTCTAGAACTATGGTTTCGAATATGTAACGAAAAGTTACAATTCGCGCCGCATTTCGTCAGGTTCGAGACGGATGGGAAGAAGTCAACTATTGGGGGCGCAGGTTTTCGTGGACGCTGACCGTTCCGCCCTCGGTGGCTTCTACGGTCCTGCGGGACACAACAAATCCATTCTTTTTAAGAGCGATGGCGTGGATTCCTGCCGAGATCTCAACGCGTGCCGGAGACTGTTTGCCGGTGTCGGTTCCGTCCACGCTGATCGCTGCGCCCGCCGGTGTCGTGTCTACCTGAGCCCATGCAACGTGCTGCGATTTTTCTTTCAACGCAACGTTCAGCTGCGTTTGACCGTTCTGTCTTATGGTTACGGTATCGGAATACGCTTCATAGCCTTGCATCCGCAAAACAAGGTTGTAGGAGTTTGGAGCCAGCGGAATCGTCAAAGGCGTTTGGCCAGATTGCTTGTCGCCGTTGATAAATACATCCGCTCCGGGAGGCTGGGAGTTGATGTGCAGCCCCATCGACGTTGCTTCGAGCGTAATTTTCTGGTCCAGCGTCTGGCCGGCGCGCACCTGGAGCGAGGTCTGCACGGGCTGGAATCCGGCTTTCTTCACTTCGAGGTTGTAGCTGCCCGGATAAAGCTTTGGAAAACTGCACGGTGTCTCGCACTGTTCGCGCGTGTTGTAGTCGCCCGCGACGACCGCCGTCGCGCCAATCACATTGGTCATGACGTGAATTGCGCCATTGCCCGGCGCCGGTACGGGATGCGAACTTGGCTCGATGTTGCCGCCGTTGTTCACCGTTGCGTCTTCCGTTTGAATGTCGTCGACGACCTGCACGTCGGCTGGAGCATTCTTGAGGAACTTCAACATCTCTGCGTGCTCAGCAGGCTTTAGCTTTCCGGAAAGCGTAATCGTGTTCCCCGTGCCCTTGATTTTCAATCGCCCTGAAATTCCTTTTTCGGAAGCCGCTTCTTCAACGCGTCCTTTGAATTCGGCTGCTGCCGCGTTTAATCCGCCGGGTGCGGGCGGGTTGGAACTGGCGGGGTTCTTCGGTGCGTACGTCGGTTTCTTTTCAGAAACGGGACTCGCAGTCACGGCGCTTTCAGAATTGTTTTTGATTGGGGCAGGTTCACTGGCCGGATTTGCGCTTTCGCTGTCTTGCGTTGCGCTATCGTTAGGCAGTGCGGTTTGCGGCTCTTTTTCTACGGGGGTGGTTCTCTGAATTTGATTTTGTTGCCGTGCGTCGTCGAAGACTGGCTTGATTTTTCTGTAGCCGTAGACAATCACGCCAACCAGAATCAAGCCAAGCAGAACACTCCAAACCGGACTGCTCTTACGCTCTTCAGGCGCCTGCTCCAGCACACCGGTTCTGCGCAATACCGGCGTTTGTGATGGGGTTGATGCGCGAGCCTGAAGCGAACGCGCCGCCTGGGCAGCCTGCAAATCGTCTTGGCGGCCGATCAAGGGTTTCGGGGAGGCAATGGTCGCCTCGGGGGAAGCGTTGGCTATGGCCGTGGCCGAAGTTGGCGTGTCCATGGCGGACAGCGCGCGGTAATTCTTCAAATCCTCCAACATTTCTCTGCATGTCTGGTATCGGGCCGCCGGGTCTTTGGCGAGGGCCTTCAATACCACACCGCTCAGTCCAGCATGAATTGAAGGATCAATCGTGCGCGGAGGAACGGGATCTTCGTTGACGATCTTATAGATGACCGTGGTGATGTTTTGCCCGGGAAACGGCTTCTCGCCCGTTACCATTTCATAGAGCATCACACCCAGCGAAAAAATGTCGCTGCGGCCGTCCACGACACGCCCCTTTACTTGTTCCGGGGACATGTAACTCGGTGTGCCCATCACGTGCGCTGTCTGCTGCACGGTGCCGAATTGTAAGATTTTTGCCGTGCCGAAGTCGGTTATTTTTACCGTGTCGTCGGCAGTCAGCATCAAGTTTGCGGGTTTAATGTCACGATGAACGATGTTGCGTTCATGCGCGAAGTGCAGCGCGTTGCAGGTCTGCTCCATAATGCGCAGAACGCGCGGAAGCGGAAATGCCTGCCCGGCGTCGAGCAAACCCTGAAGGCTTTTGCCTTCCACCAATTCCATTGTGATGTAGAACAGGCCTTCTTCTTCGCCTGCGTCGAAGACCACGACGATATTCGGGTGCGTTAGCAAACCGGCGGCGCGGGCTTCTGTTTGGAAGCGGTTGAGCAACTCCGGTTTTGAAAGGCCGGTACCTTCTTCAGACAGTCGCAGGGTTTTAACGGCGACGGTGCGGCCGATGACCGGATCTACGGCTTTGTAGACAACACCCATGGCGCCGCGCCCCAGTTCGCCCTGGATTTCGTACCGCCCGGCTTTTGTCAGCGTGATCATTATCAATAACCAATGGCGCCAACTCGGGATTCCGCCGTCACCGCGAGTTTGTCCCCGGCCGATGCCGCCGCACTGGCACTTTGCGAACAGACACCACTACGCCCTATTCCGACGGTACCCAGCAAAATTTCATAGGGTCAATCCGTCCACAGTACCAGTGTTTCGCACTTGCCAAGGCCCCGGGCAAGTCCGCAAGAATGAGGGTGTTATCCGGGTGTCCGCCAAAATGCTCATTGCCATTTGCGGTACGTTTGGGTAACGTACCCGCAACGTAGTTCTCCCCTACGCCTCAGCTAGCGCGGATTTCAGGTCTTGCGAGGTGGTTTATGTCCCCTGCGCCCGGTCGTGTCGCCGTAATTGCCATTCATGGCGTTGGATATCATGCGTCGGGGGCTTCTGCAGAAGCGGTGACAGATTTACTCGAAGGCGTTCAAGAAGACGCAAAAGATTCCAAATCCAAACACCGTTACGGGTCGTTTGCTCCTGAAGAAGTGCAAATCGCACTGCCACCGCCGATCTGTGACACAAAACCAAAACGCAAATTCCAGTATTCATTCAGCGCTCTGGAAGAGCGCCGCGGAAAAATGGAAAAGCTATCCCATTTGGCAAAATGGTTTGCGCACAAGACGGAGGACAAGACCGAACACGCTGCCCTGGACATCGCTACGGAGCACATGGACACGCAGTTGGAGGATTACACTGGCGATCCTGCTCAGAATAGCTACACAACCTGGCGTCGCGAAGGGCATCGCGCGGGGGCTGACCAAGCTTCATCGAAATTCGTCGATGTGTACGACATGCACTGGGCGGATTTGGCGCGCCCGAGTAATTCCTTTTTTCGCTTTCTTTTTTCTTTTTATCAATTGCTACTGCATCTTGTCAGCCTGGGCCGGACGGCACTGGATCACGCGGCCTATGAAAACTTCGGCAAGCTGGATTGGTTTTTGTATTTGCGCTCCTACACCTATGCAAACCGACTTCTGACGCTGTTCATTCTGCAACTGACGGTGATCATCTTCGGCGTGGCAATCGCTCCTCTGCCTCTGCTGATTGAGTCAGCCGCAATTCGTGCCATCCTTGCGGGAAGTGCCGCCGCCATCGCAGGAATTGTGCTTGTCCTGTGGCTTGGGCAGGCCGCAAATCCGCCATTCAGATTGAAAAGCTCCTGGATCTTTGTTCCCCTCGCGGTTATTTTCGGAGCGCTGATTGTTTTGAGACTCTGGGCCCATTGGGAAGAATCCAGCGCGGTGCTCTTTGTCGAGTGGTGGATCCTGGGTGCCGTTGTTTGCATCTTGATCGCCTTGCAGTACGACCAGGTTCGCAATGGCTCCAAGGAAGTTGCCTTTGTTTTTATTTTCTTAACTACGCTCGTCCTTGGAATCCTGATTTACCGGGAGCACTCGTTCCAGGCAGTTCATTTGCGCACAGCGTCCTTCTATCTGGTGCAGTATGTTTTTCTCGCGCTGCGAATTCTCTGGATTCTTTTTTTTCTGCTTGCCGCGGTTACTTTCTTATTCGAATGCGTCTGCCTTGTGAGGCTTAAAATCGCGTGCGACACTGACGCGAAAAAGAATGCCAGGGCGCGAGCCCTTGCAGCCGCCCGAACAGCGCGCTTCGCTCTCGCGCTGCCTTCCCTCTTGATACTCTCGCTCGCCATTTTTACCGGCAGCGGCGTCTATAAATACCTCAACAAGTGGGAGGGATTGTATAAAGACGTTAAGCCGGAGCGGATGCCGCCGCTTCTGGTCAAGAACCTGGCTCTCGACGCAGACGAAACGGAAAAACTATTGGCCATGCTCAAGACAACCCCGCCAAAACCTACGGACGGGTGCGGCTCCGACGCGGCTTGTATGCCACAAAAAAACGATTCGGGAAAAACCCAACCTGGTAAAAGCGCTTCCTCCCCCGACGTTTCGACCACAGAAGTCCCCGGTCAGAACGCGCCGGCAAAGAATGCTTCTTGCGAAAACGTACCGGATCAAGATGCCGCTCGCCACGAGAGGAATGCGTGCATGGCTGTTGCCCGGGCCGAACAAAAAGTAACGGAGAGCCCCAACCGATTCCTTGAAGGCATTGTCTACCAATCGGCGCCGGTGGGAATGATTCCCAGTGCAATTCTTGCGGGAGTCGGGCTCTTGCTCCTTGTGATGATCGTGTTGCCGTCCGTGTGGTTCGAAATATTTCCGGAGCGCACCAAATCAAATGGGCCATCCAAGAGACTTGGCGAATGGCTTTCTGGCGGCTACCGCCACTTTCGCTGGACGATTACCCTGCTTTGGGTCGCGGCATTCGCCATGCCGCTGGGCATTATGATCTATTACGGCGTTCAGTTTTGCAGATCGGGAAGCAACGATTCTTTTCTGTTCTACCTCTACAGCCGTTCCATGATGGTAGACGCGGCAAATGCTTTAATCAGCTGGGGAAGCATTTTCGCGGGATCGGCGGTCGTCCTTCTCGGGTTAATCGTGAAGAACTTCAGCGCCGTGCTGGACGCAATTCTCGACGTGGACACCTACCTGCGCACTTCGCCGCAGGAAGCCACGCCCAGGGCGCAAATTGTGGAACGCTATGTGGCGCTTTTGGGGCATCTTCATGGTCGGGTAAACGCCAGAGATAACTCGCCTTACTATGAAAAAATCATCATCGTTGCTCACAGTTTGGGATCAAACATCACCGCCGACATGCTTCGTTTCCTGAACAAAAGCAAAGATGTCACTGAGCACAAGCAACACTATGCCGAGTATTTGAAATTCGCCTTTGCCGGAAACCCACAGGGAAAGTTACCGATCTATTTCTTTTCGATGGGCTGTCCGCTCCGGCAATTGCTGAACCGCTTCTTTCCGCATTTGTATCAGTGGATTCGCGAAGCACCGGAAGACTCGGGGGTTTCAGTTGTCGGGTCCAATCACAAGTTAGCCACGAAGGATTCTCCGGTCGTAGCGGATTTGCGCGTGGCGAAATGGGTGAATTTCTACAGAAGTGGTGACTACATCGGACGATCGGTATGGATAAACGATGTTTTTGCCCGTACGCCCGACGGCGACACTGCGGGGAGCTACCCGGAAGCGCTCGTGACCCATGACGACGCTGCCCCTGGCGGCGGATCTGTCGAACGAATCGATGCCTGTATTGGTCTGGGAGCGCACACGCACTATTGGGATCGTACTGCACCAGATGTGGGCAACCAGCTCGACACGCTCATTGCGATTTGAACTGCCGATGCGAGTTTGCTTACGGCCGCGGCGTGTCGGCTTCCGGACTCATCGTGCGCTCCGGCATTGGTACGTTTGTTTCGCGAATCGGGCGATCCATCTCTCCCGGCCGCGCCGGTGCTTCGAGTCCATCCGTAAGCAAATAGCCTTGCAGTGCGATGCCGTTTGTCCAGACATTTTCAAGCGCGACAACGTATTCGGCTTGCAGCTCAAATAGCCGGCGCTGCTTCTCCAGCACGCGAGAGAATGACGCGAGCATCTCGCCGTGCCGCTGGTTCATCAGCACGTACGCTTTCTTCGCGCGCGGCAAAATCTCCGTGCGATATTGCTCGGCCATCAGCCGCGCGTTCGAATATTGGTCGAGCACGCTCGCCGCTCGTTCCCGCAAAGTCAGCGCGATCCTGCGCTTTTCCTCTTCCGCCCGATCGCTTTCCGCACGCGCCGCGGCAACGTTCCCTTGATTGTGGTTGAACAGCGGTATTTCTACGCCGACCTCCGCGGTTCCTTCCCAGCCCACTGCGTGTGGAAGCGCTCCGATCAACTCGTTGTTGTAATTCAATCCGCCGCGGAGCTTCACATCGGGGATCGCTTCTCGCTGCGCGCGAATCAGTTCTGCGCTATTTCGCGCTGCACTCGCGTCCGCAATTCTTACCGCCGGACTGTTTCTGCTGATCGCATCGAGCACTTCGCCATCGGAAAGTTCCGGCCAACCTTGTTCCATATTGCCAGAAACTACCGTACGTTCTATTTCCGGCTCGCCCATGGCTGCAGCCAGCGACCGCCACTCCTCGCGCAGCGTGTTCTCCTGCATTCGCGCGGCAAGATCAAGCCGGCGCGCTTCCAGTTCGGCTTCCAAAATTTCCGTTTCGTCGGCTTGGCCAGTGTTGCCGAGCCTTTTCGCAGTCGCCGCGTTCGCGTTTGCGATTCGTGCAAGTTGCGCGCGCACATCTGCAAGCTCTTGCGCCGCAAGCACGCGATAAAAAGCCATCTTCACCGCCGTTTGAACGCGAATCTTCTGCTCTTCGGCTTCAATTTCCGCAAGCGAGGCTTCCTTTGCAAATACATCGCGGCTCTTGCCTAATTTTCCCGCCGTCACGATGCGCTGTTCAACGAAAAAGCCCTGTTTTCCACCGCCTTCTGCGCCGCCGCGAATCTCGTCGCCGGAATATCCGACGATCGGGTTTGGCAGCAGGCCTGCCTGCTGTTGACGCGCTTTCGCGGCGCGAATTCCCGCTTCCGCTTGCCGCAGCGTCGGATTCTTCGCGAGAGCAATTTGTTGCGCGTCTTCAAGCGTGAAAAGCTTTTGCCCCGTGCCCATTTGCGCCTGCCCAAATCGGGGAAACTCCGCGCCACTCGATTCCGCGCCTTCATGATGATGTGTCTCGCCTTGCTGTGCAGACATTTGCATGCCCGGCGGGGGTTGCTCCTGGGCAAACGCAGCTTCAAAACTCAGCAATAGAGACGCGGACAGGATCGCGGTGTTCCGGAAGCTGCCGAAGAGATTACGAGTCATGGCGCACCCCGCTCTGTGCAATCAATGCATTTTTTTGCCGCATGATTTCATCGTATTTCTCAGCGGGCAACACCCGCATCATCGTCATCATTCCCATCATTCCGGCACTCCAGTTCTTTGGCAGTCCGAGCGTTTCAGGTTTCTCCGCCAGCTCGTCCATTCCCATTTCCATGAACGCGTCTTGCGGAAATCCCGGCGTATTTTGCGCATCTTTTGCCACGGGTGAAGGATGCTTGTGCTGAAATTTGGCGCTCGCGGCCAGCGCTTGCATTTGCTGCATCGCGGACTGTTCGGTCAAGTCCGCCGTCGAAATCTGCCGGTCGCGCAGCAGATCCATCATCGAGTTCATCATGTGATGTGGCAGGTGGCAGTGAATCATCCAGTCGCCGGGATACTTTGCTTCGAACTCGACTACTCTCGCTTGCGCCACACCGACCAGCACCGTGTTCATCGGAAACCACGTAGATTCCGGCGCACGGCCGCCTTCCGTCCCGGTTACGACAAATTGGTTGCCGTGCAAATGGATCGGATGATGATCCATGCCGAGATTCACGATCCGCAACCGCACGCGGCTGCCGAGCCGCGCCAGCAACGGCGTCGTCAACGGCGCGGCAACGCCGTTGAACGTCAGCCAGTTGAACTCCATCGAAGCCGTGTTCGGCACGCCATTTGATGGCAGCACCGCCCATTCCTGCAAAACGATTCCGTAGTCGTGATCCACGCGCGGCGAAAATTCCTGCTTCGGGTGCGCGATGAAAAATCCGATCAGCCCCATCATTTCCTGCATTGCGCTGTGTGCGTGATAGAAGAACGTTCCTTCCTGGTTTACCGTGAACTCGTACGTGTATTTCTCGCCCGGTGCGACCGGCTTCTGACTGATCCACGGAACGCCGTCTTGCTCAATCGGCACTTCCAGCCCGTGCCAGTGCATGGACGTGCTTTCCGGCAAGCGGTTTTCCACGACGATGCGCACGCGATCGCCTTGCGTCACTTGAATCGTTGGCCCGGGGCAACTCCCGTTGTAGCCCCAGACGTCCAGCGTCTTCCACGGAACGATCTTTCGCTTCAACGGCTCCGCGATGAGACGAAACACCTTCGTCGAGCCATCCATTTCAAACGGCAAGTCGCCGGTGTCGGGCGTCGTCATTCGGACGGGTGGACCGTTTCTCTGCGCGCCACTTTGTTTCGACCGTTCTGCTATTTTTTCCGAGCCGTTCGAACGAGCTTGCGCGCGCAGCGCCTCGCCCCAACCAAGCAGCCCAGTCCCAAAGACAGCTGCGTTTCTAAAAAAAATTCGCCGCGAATTGCCCATGACCGTTCTCCTTATTTCGCGCCTGCGCGTCACTTTGATTCTGTTGGTAGAAAGTAGAACCAGCCTCTTTTCAAGAGAGAAGCCGGCACATGATTTGTTTTTTTTAGCTGGACGAACGCATGACGCGGAAAAGCAAGGTCATGCGGACAAGAATCAAACGCGAAGAACCAAAGAAGGAATGTGCCAGAGAAGGATTCCGGGAGGACCGATGGAAACCCAAACTTCTGAGTAACTGCTGACAAAACTCTGCAGCGGATTTGCCGCCGCAAGAAACTCAACCGCAGGCGAAACCCAATTCACTTCAAAGCCAGTATTGCCAACAATGGCAAACGCTGCGTCGCCAAACTGGCAAGCGGCGGTGCGGGCAGCTTGAAAAATGGACGCGGCATTGTGGCTCGTCATTCCATGGCAACCGGCTTCTGAGCCCGTGCTGGCGTTCTGCGGCAGGCACGCCGCTCCGGCGCATAGCGGCGCACAGCTCGCCGCAACAATGAGCGATAGCGCCACCAGGCAGGAAACCGCTCCGCCCAGCAATCCCCAGCTTTTCTTGAAGCCAACCATCCGTATCATCATAATCCTGGTGGGGCTGGGCGGAGTCGAACCGCCGACACGCAGTTTAGGAAACTGCTGCTCTATCCATCTGAGCTACAGCCCCACTCCCTGTAAGTGATTCTAGCATGGCACGTTGTGCCATTTTAGTTCACAAGCCGCTGGCTGCCCGTTGGAAGGTTGTTGGAAGTTTCCTTTCAAACTCTGCAGAAAGCGTTTCCATTGCGTTGACCTGTGAGCCGGGAGATTTCTTGCCACGGTGGCCGTCCGGCCTATCGAGCCCAATCTGCTGTTACGGCAATACTTCCCTCGAGGCACTGGCCTGTCTGGCTATTTGTAAGCGTAGCTCGACCAGGATTCGCTGCGCTTGAATCGACGTCCCAGAAACACGCTAGGATTCTAGACCCCTGCGAGTAAGCTTCAGACGAGTGTTGCGTCTACCTTCTGAGCCGACAGCGTTATCGCGACTTGAAGAAAGCGCCCGGCCACCGTATGCACATGCGTCCTCGGAAGCTGAACGTCAGCCCCATCCGAATCATGTGGTTTTGGAAGGCTCGACCAATACGGAAATCTCAGGTGCCTGGCGTCAATGGTCGGCTATCCGAACTGGTGTTGTCCGGCTGTGGCCCACTGCGCGTTTCGTTGACTTGCCCGAACATCACCACTACTATCGGCGACAAAATTATCGCGCCGCCTACAAACTCGAGGCATTTTTTGCAAGGAAGGCAATCTTACGATGCAAACCAAGAACATGATCCTGCTCGGCCTGACACTGTTTTCTTTCGCCGCAGTGATGAAATCCAGTTCCTTTGCCGACATTGACAAAAAACCGGCGGAAGTGACCGACGCGCGCGTTAGCGCCGACGCATCGATCGGGGCCAACTGGATGATCAACGGCCGCAATCACGATTCCACGCATTTCAGCCCGTTGAAGCAAATCGATGAAAAGAATGTGAATCAGTTGGGTCTGGCCTGGTACCTGGACATCGAGGGACAGATGGGCGTGGTTTCCGAGCCAATCGTAGTCGACGGCATCGCCTACGTGAGCGCACCGCTTTCCAAGGTCTATGCGGTGGACGCAGCCACGGGAAAACTGCTTTGGAAATTTGATCCGCATGTTCGTCTGAATCTTGCGCTGAATGGTTCGTATTCTGCGCGCACCAACGGCGGTGTGGCGGCGTGGGAAGGCAAGGTGTACATCGGAACGGGCGATTGCAGGTTAGTGGCGATCGAAGCGGCGAGTGCAAAGCAGGTCTGGGAATCAACGGTGTGCGACCCTCTCCAAACCGGCATCACCGGGGCGCCGCATGTCGCGCACGGAAAAATCGTGATGGGCTTCAACGGCTCGGACGACGCGGTGCGCGGCGCGATCGCAGCCTACGATGCCGATACAGGAAAGGAATTATGGCGCTTTTGGACAGTACCTGGCGATCCCTCCAAGCCATTCGAATCGAAAGCTCTGGAAATGGCCGCCAAGAGCTGGACTGGCGAAGGCGGCTGGCGCACTGGCGGCGGCGACGTATGGAGCGCGATCACCTACGACGAAGCGGACAATCTGGTGATATTTGGGACCGCTGGCGCCGGCGCTGACTACGGTGAGCTCGCAGCAGTAAAAGCTGGCGGCGAAAAACTTTTCTCGCAATGCATTGTTGCGGTGAACGCTGATACCGGCGAGTACGTCTGGCACTATCAAACCGGTACCGAGGGAGTGCATTCAGAGAACAATCACATCGTGATGGCTGATCTCGACTGGAAGGGCGAAAAGCGTCGCGTGGCCATGACCGCACCGAAGAATGGCTTTTTCTACGTCCTGGACGCGAATACCGGAAAACTGCTTGCGGCCAATCCCTTGGTCAAAACCACCTGGGCAACTTCTTACAACCTGCAAACCGGCAAGCCGGTCCTCGTTCCCGTATCTGAAGGTGGTGGAAAACAGTGGACCGTGCACAACTGGTGGCCGATGAGCTACAACCCGCAAACCGGACTAATGTACATCCCTTCGACCGACCGGCACGCCGGCACCAAAGCACCGGTGGAAGCGGGCGAAAGCGGCGAAGGACTTTTCGGTCGACTGATTGCATGGGATCCAATCGCGCAGAAAGAGCGTTGGTCTGTGCGCGAAGAAATTTCCGTGAATGGAGGTGTCCTATCGACCGGGGGGAATCTGGTCTTTCAAGGACAGGGTACCGGCGAGTTTGCGGCCTACTCCGCAGTCTCAGGCAAAAAATTGTGGTCGGTCAAAACGCTTTCGGCCATTGAATCAATCCCTGTTACATACACCGTAAAGGGTGAGCAATACGTTTTGAGTCCAGTAGGCTGGGGATCAGGTTCGCGACTATTCGCTCCAGGACGAACCATGGCAACGCCAGAATCGAAACGTGGCCCGGTGCGTCTATATGCTTTCAAGCTTGGCGGAAAAGTCCCGTTTCCATATCCCCATATCGTCGTTCCGCCAGTTCCCAAGCCGCCGGAACAAAAGGCCAGCAAAGACGTGATCGAAAAAGGCGCGAAGCTGTATGTCAGCTTCTACTGCGAAGGGTGTCATTCGCCGGAAATCGATGGCAGCGCTGCATGGGTGGAAGACGGCGCTATTCCAGACTTGCGTTACGCCCCATCGCAGGTGCACAAGGATTGGTACACGATCGTGATGGGCGGCTCGCATTGGGACAAAGGAATGCCCGGCCTGGCCGACCCTCCCAAGTTTGCGTTTCCGACTTTACGCATGACGGTTGCGGATGCCGACGCCATCCAGCCTAATCACGAGTTTATCACCAGGTTGCAGTTACCGGCAGAGGCCGTGCAGATCAGTTTGCTTTGAGCTACTTTTCTCTTCTTTCCAACGGTCTAAACCTCCCGCGTCACTAAATAGACCGAATTCAACGCCGTACACGTTTCCTCAAGCACTCCCTAGCGGAGGCAGTTCTCTTTCCCGCTTGACCTCAGCTGTGCGTCCCTTGTGGTATCATCCTCGCGCCGCACGAATCCCTTGCCATTCACAAATTCCGGAGGTTTCCATGGGCAAAACTCTTCGCATCGTCGTCATTGCCGTCGCTGCCATCGTCGTCATCCTCCTGGTTGTCCCATTTCTCATCCCCGTCAACAAATTCAAGCCCACCATCGAAGAAAAGGCTTCGGCGGCCCTCGGCCGCAAAATTCAGGTCGGCGACCTTAGCCTTTCCCTGATTAGCGGTTCGCTCACGGCGAAAGACCTCTCGATCGGTGATGACCCGAGGTTCAGTCCTTCGCCTTTTCTCACTGCAGCATCCCTCAAGGTAGGCGTCGAAATTTTGCCGCTAATTTTCTCCCAGTCCCTTAACGTCACCGGTATCACCATCGACGAGCCGCAAGTTACGTTGCTTCGCAATCCCGCAGGCCAATGGAACTACTCCTCCCTAGGCGGGTCCTCCACCAAGTCCGCCCCGTCTGGAAATTCCGCTCCCGCGCCGGACATTTCCGTCAAGGAACTCGAACTCAAGGATGGCAAGATCATCGTTGGCAGTACTAACTCCCAGAAGCGCAGCACTTATGATCACGTTAACGTCACCGCTAGCAACGTCTCAACGAATTCAAAATTCCCTGTGACCGTTTCCATCAGCCTTCCCGGCGGTGGCGAATTCAAGCTTGATGGCAACGCCGGACCGCTCGACAAATCTGACACTGCTCTCACTCCGCTCGATGCAAAAATTCACGTCGGTTCTTTGGACCTCGCCAAGTCTGGCTTTCTTGATCCCTCCCTTGGCCTGGGCGGTGTCGTAGACCTCGACGGCACCCTTGCCTCGCAAAACGGCAACGCCGAAACCAAAGGCACGCTCAAGCTCTCGAAAGCCTTGCTCGTGCAAGGTGGTTCGCCTGCCGGCGTACCCGCCGTCATTGATTACGGTACGAAATACGACCTCAAGAAAAATTCGGGCGTAATTACTCCCTCTACGGTCAAAATCGGTTCCGCAGTCGCTCACGTAAACGGCACCTACGAGGCACAGGGAGAAGAGACGGTCGTCAACGTGAAACTATCCGGCGAATCCATGCCCGCAAAGGATTTGGAGGCTTTTCTTCCCGCCCTTGGCGTAAATCTTCCCAAAGGGGCTTCGCTCACCACCGGAACCATCAACACAAATCTGAACGCCAGAGGTGCGACGCACAAGCTTGTAACCGATGGCACGATCGGCCTGTTCGCCGCAAAGCTCGAAGGCTTTGACCTCGGTGCGAAAATGGCTCCCATCTCCGCGATCACCGGCCTGAAAACCGGCAAGGATCTCGAAATCGAAAAACTTACCACGAACATTCATATGGCGCCCACCGGCCTCAAAGCCGAGGACTTCAACGCCATACTGCCTTCGCTGGGCACTTTGACCGGCGGTGGCACGTTGGATTCGAAAAACAATCTCGACTTCAAAATGGCCGCGACGATTACGAGTGGAATGCTAGGCGGTGCCGCCGCTCCTGCAAACGGCATTGGTTCTGCGCTTAGCGGGGCTTCGGGCACGCAAAAGAACAGCAACTGCAAGAACGGTACAACGGTTCCTTTCTTGATTCAGGGCACCGCTTCCGATCCAAAATTCTTGCCGGATGTCGGCGGCGTCGCGGCGGGAGTGTTGAAATCTCAACTCGGCTGCACTGGCGGAAGCGTACTCGGGGCCGGGGAAAAGGGAGTACAGACTCCTGCCGGCGCGGTCGAAGCAATTGGTGGCCTTTTGGGCAAAAAGAAAAAGCCGTAATCATTTCCAGAGTCCGGCATGCGCGGTGTGGCAACAAGTCATGCCGCGCATTTCTTTCACAGCCATTCTTGACTCTTCAAGCCCTTCTCAGTAGCCTCATGCGTTCATGTTTACGATTGCCGGGTGTCTACGTCCTTCCGCTCCTAATCTGAGGTGTCCCGCATGAAAGCCAATCTTTCTAGCTGGTGTTTGTTGTCTTTGCTTGCTGTAACTCTGTTCGTCGCGCAATCGCCCCAAGCCGCTGCGCAGGGTGGCGAGCCGCAATATTTCGCGATTCGTGGCGCAAGAATTGTCCCGGTTTCCGGGCCACCCATGGAAGACGCCGACCATCGTCGTCGCTCGTGGAGTCATCCTCGCAGTCGGCGGCAAGGACGTCGCCATTCCTGCGGACGCATGGGTCATCGAAGGCAAAGGCCTCACTGTTTATCCCGGACTTTTTGACGCGCTAACCGATGTTGGCATTCCGTCCGCAGCTCCAGCGCAAAGCGAAGGCGGTCCGCGCGGCGGGGGTGGCGGCGGTGCGGCCGCAAAGGGCCCTGAAGATCGTCCCGGTTCAACACCCTGGCGAACCGCCGCCAATGAAGCGAGCCTCGGCGACAAGCGCATCGAAACGTGGCGCAACGCCGGATTCACAACCGTGGTCTCTGCACCCAAGGGCGGATTTTTTCCAGGACAAGCCGCGGTGCTTGATCTTGCCGGCGAGCGCAACGGCGACCTCGTCGTCAAATCGCCCGTTGCCATTCCAATCTCGCTGAGCCCATCTGGCGGTTTCGGAAGCGGTTTCCCGGATTCGAAAATGGGCGTGCTCGGTTACATTCATCAGGTCTGGCTGGACCTCGACTGGAGCACCAAAGCGGAAGCCGTCTATGAAAAAAATCCGCGCGGCATGGCGCGGCCCCGCTATGACCGGGTAGAAGCCGCGCTTGCCGATGCGCTGGAAGATCACGCGCTCGTGCTCATTCCTGCTAGCAGCTCACTTGAACTACGCCGCGCGCTGGTCCTGGTGGATCGCTGGAAAGTCCCTGGCGCAATTGTCGGCGCGCAAATGGCCTATGAAGTCTCCGATGAACTCGCCGCAAAAAAGCTTCCAGTCCTCGTCAGCTTGAAATGGCCCGAAGCGGAAAAAGACGCCGATCCCGACGATGTCCCCACACTCCGCGCTTTGCGCCTCCGCGACAAAGCGCCTTCATCTCCTGCCGCGCTCGCAAAAGCCGGCGTCAAATTTGCCTTCACGTCCGACGGAATCACTTCGCCCACCGAGATCCTCAAAGCCGTCAAGAAATCCGTCGACGCTGGCCTCGCCCCTGACGCAGCAGTTCGCGCTCTCACCCTTTCGCCTGCGGAAATCTTCGGCGTCGCCGATCGCACTGGCTCCATCGAAAAAGGGAAAATTGCCAACCTCGTCGTTACGGATGGCGATCTGTTTGGCGAGAAGACCAAAATCAAAATGATTTTTGTGGATGGCAAGCGATTTGAAATTCGCGAACCCGACCGGCCAAAAGATCCACCCAAAGGCGACCTCACCGGAAAGTGGAAACTGAAATACACCACGCCCGAAGGCGACGAAGAAACGACCGTGGATTTGACCATGACTGCCGATGGAACGCTTTCCGGAACCACAACCGGCAAGCGCGGCACCGCCACGATCATCACCGGTTACGCCAGTGCCGAAAAATTCAGCTTTACCATCAACATCCCGATTCAAGGCAGCAACGAGGATGTCAAGTTCTCCGGCACGTTTGAGAAGGACACCATGAAAGGCTCCATCTCCGTGCTTTCGTTTTCGATTGAATTCACTGGCGCTCGCCCCAACGCAGCCGCCGGTTCCATTTCTTTGGGAGGTGCCCAGTGAAAGCTAGTTCAATCTTTCGCCTCTTGCTCTGTGCGGCCATTTTGATCGGTTCGTTGTCCCTGCGCGCTCCGGCCGCAACTCCCCCCGCGGACGCCCCTCCAGTCATCCTTATTCAAAACGCGACCGTGCTCACCGTGACCAAGGGCACCATCGAACACGGCTCCGTACTTATTAAGGATGGCAAAATCGTGGAAGTCGGCGCCGACATCAAAGCCCCCAGCGGAGCGCAAGTCATTGACGGCGCCGGGATGTTCGTCACGCCCGGCATCATCGATTGCCACTCCCACATCGCCGTGGACGGCAGCGTCAACGAAGGCAGCATCTCCGTTTCATCCATCGCGAACATTGCGGAAGTTCTCGACTCCGACGACATTTCCATCTATCGCGACCTCGCAGGCGGCGTCACCACCGCGAATATTCTTCACGGCAGCGCCAACTCCATCGGCGGCCAGACCATCGTCATCAAGCTCCGCTGGGGCCAGCCCGCCGCAAAACTTCCGTTCGAAGGCGCGCTGCCCGGAATCAAGTTCGCGCTCGGAGAAAATCCCAAGCGTTCGAACTTCTCAGTTCCCGGCCGCGAAAAACGCTATCCCGCTTCGCGCATGGGCGTGGAAGAAACCATTCGCGCCGCGTTTACCGAAGCCCGCGACTACAAAAACGCCTGGGACGCTTACAATAAGAAAGTCGCTGCCGGCGAAAAGAATCTCATCCCCCCGCGCCGCGACTTGCGTCTCGATCCCCTCGTCGAAGTGCTCGAAGGGAAGCGCTACGTCCATTCGCATTGCTACCGCGAGGATGAAATCTTGATGCTCCTTCGCGTCGCCAAGGAATTTGGCTTCAAGGTCCGCACGCTCCAGCACGTTCTGGAAGGCTACAAAGTCGCCGACGAAATCGCGGCCGCCGGAACCGGCGCCTCCACCTTCTCCGATTGGTGGGCTTACAAAGTCGAAGCCTACGACGCCATTCCTTACAACGCCGCCATCATGACCAAGCGCGGCGTGGTCGTCTCCATCAATTCTGACGACGCCGAAGAAGCCACCCACCTCAATCAGGAAGCGGCAAAAACCATCAAGTACGGCGGCCTCACGCACGACGAAGCGCTCAAGCTCGTCACCATCAATCCCGCCATTCAGCTGGGCATTGATAAGCGCGTTGGCTCTATCGAAGTCGGCAAGGACGCCGACCTCGTCATTTACAATCACGATCCGCTCAGCGCGTACGCCGTCGTCCAAAAAACGCTGATTGACGGCCGCGTCTACTTCGACCGTCAGAAAGACATCGCTGCACGTGCCGACCTCGAGAAGGAAAAGAAAGCCCTCCTTGAAAAGGAGAAGAAGTCCTCCAAGAAAGACGACAAGAAGGACACCGAAGCAAAGAAGCCAGGTGACAAGCCCGCCGACAAGAAACCGGACGCGGCCAAGCCTGAAGAAAAAAAGCCCGAAGAAAAGAAAAAACCGGAAGACATGCCGAAGATGCCTTCTGACGACGGTACAACCGGTACATCCGCGGTCACCGGAGGTGCCCAGTGAATCGCGCATCCGCAAACGCTTCGCGTCGTTTCTTCAAGCTCGCAGCGTTGAGCCTGCTGTTTGCCTTTTCAGCAGCAGCACAGGACAAGCCCGCAGCTCCCGTCGTCTACGCCATCACCCACGCAAGACTAATCACGCTCGCCGGCTCGCCCATCGAAGATGGCACCGTCATCATCAAGGAAGGGAAAATCGCCGCAATCGGCGCTGGTGTTGAAGTTCCCGCCGGTGCCCAGGTAATCGACGCAAAGGGCCTGCAGGTTTATCCCGGCCTGTTCGACCCCATCACCCAAATGGGCCTCAGCGAAATCGGCGCAGTCTCGTCGACCGTAGACACTTCCGAAACCGGCCAAATCAATCCCGACGTCGTCGCCGCCACGGCGGTCTTCCCATCCAGCGAACATATCCCCGTCACACGCGCCTCCGGCATCACGGAAGTGCTTGCCGTTCCCGGCAGCGGTGGTTTCGATTCGGGCGGTGGCCGCGGCGTGCTCGCCGGTCAAGCGTCCGCCATTCATATGGCGGGTTGGACGATGGACGAAATGCAGATCAAACGCAGCGTCGCCATGGTCATCAATTGGCCCACGATCAACACGGAATCTTTCGATTTCGCCACCTTCTCGCGCAAACAAAAGCCGTTTTCGGAGGCGAAAGCGGACTACGAAAAGCAGGTCAATCAGCTCACCGAAGTCCTCGACAGCGCGCGTCACTACGCGCAGGCCATGGGTCACGGCGGCCCGTCCGATTTCGAACGCGACGTCAAGCTCGAGTCTCTGGTCCCTGTCGTTCGCGGCCAGCTTCCGGTTCTCGTCTTTGCTGATAAGGCGCGCGACATTCGCAACGCCGTCGAATTTTGCGACAGGCACAAGCTCCGCATGATTCTCGCCGGCGGCGAAGAAGCCTACAAAGTAAAAGACCTTCTCCGTTCGAAAGATGTTCCCGTTATCCTGCGCCCCGTTCTCACTGATGTCGGCGAAGAAGACGATCCCTACGACCGCCTTCTCTCCCAGCCCGCGGAACTCGTCGCGGCCGGAGTGAAAATCGCTTTCGGCAGCTTCGACAATTCTTTCGCGCGCCGCCTCGGTCAGAACGCCGCCAACGCCATCGCGCACGGCCTGTCGCCGGAAGACGGCCTCAAAGCCGTCACTCTTTATCCCGCGCAGATTTTTGGCTTGTCCGATCAATTGGGCACGCTGCAAGTCGGCAAGACCGCCAACATCATTGTCACCAATGGCGATCCTCTCGAGCTCACCACGGATGTAAAGTTCCTCTTCATTCGCGGTCAGCTTACGTCGCTTGAAAATCGCCACCATCGTCTTTACGAAAAATATCTCAACCGGCCAAAATCCGAAGCGTGCCTGTGCGCCGTTCCGGAAATGCCCAGCAAACTGAAGGACAGTGCCAAACCTGCTGGCCTGCTTTCCAATACGAAGCCCAATTAATTTCTCGTAAACGCTGCAACTTTTCCGGGCCGTCTGCGTTTCTAGAAGAGAGAGTATATGTCTGCCCGATTTCGCAAAATCTTGCTTTTTGCAATGGCCTGCCCACTAACGCCGCTTTCTGCCTTTGCGCAGGACGCCGACAAAATCCTGGAAGCCTCTGTCAAGACCCTCGGCGGCTCGGGCAAGTTACGAAGGGTCGTGACCTTCTCGCTAGAAGGATCGGTCACTCGCCAGTCTGACTCCAAAGCGGGTACCTACACTCTCAACCTGAAATCGCCCAATCGCTATTACGCAGAATTCACCTTCGGCGGCCAGCCCGAAATCCTCGCCTACAATGGCAAATCCGCCTGGCGTGAGAATTCAACGGGCGAAATCGGCACTCTTCTGGGTCCGGAAGCTCTCGAACTGGAAGCAGCAGCACAGCTCTACAATTCCCATCTCCTGGACCGAAAAAAGAACAAGATCGCCGCCGCCGTCGGCGGCACTTCCAAAATCAACGGCCACGACGCTGTCGAAGTCCAGCTCACCTGGCAATCCGGTGTGAAGCGCTCGCTCTTCATCGACGAGCAGACGCACCTCCTCCTGAAAGAGTCTGGCAGTCTCGGCGGCCAATTTCAGGAAACGCTTTACGATGACTACCGCGCGGAAGATGGCCTGCTCGTCGCGCACAAACTCGAAATCCATCGCGCGTCAGAAACTTATCAGGTTGTCGTAACACGTGCCGCCGTCAACCAAACTTTCGGCGAGCGCGTCTTTGACTTCCCCAGAAAATCCCAGGTGCAACTGCCGGACCTGAAGAAACTCTTCGAAGAAATTGATGCCAATCAAAAAGAGATCGACAAGATCCGCGAAAAATATTCCGGACGCCGCTCCGAAGAAGAGTCCGAGATGGATAAGAACGGTAAAATCACGAAACAAGAGGTTCGCGAGTACACGTTCTTCTACTTGAACGGCGAGGAAGTCTCCACTCTCGTTGCCAAAGATAATAAGCCCTTGAGCCAAAAAGAGCTGGACAAGGAAAACGAACACACCAGGAAGCGCATTGAAGAGATCCAAAAGGAGCAGTCGAAAAAGGAAGCGAAAGAAGAAAAGAAAAAAGAGGAAGGCAAGAAAGATAAGGAAGATGATGAGCCCGGCATCGAGATTTTCCTGCACGTTTGCCAGTTTGTTAATCCGCGCCACGAACGCTTTCGCGGCCAGGATGTTCTCGTTTTCGATTTTGAGCCGAATCCGGAATACAAAGCGCACTCCATGGCCGAAGGCATCGTCCAAAAGCTGGCCGGCGTTGTCTGGGTGGATGAAAAAGCCCACCAGGTTGCGCGCATCGAAGGCTACTTCGTTGGGGACGCCAAAATTGCCGGCGGTCTTCTTGTAAATCTCCAAAAGGGATCGAGCTTTATTGCCGAGCAGGCATTTCTGAACAACGAGGTTTGGCTGCCCACGTATGAAGAAGCGCACGTCGGCGCCCGCGTGCTCCTGGTCAAAGGTTTTAAGGTAAATGAGATTACGCGCTACTCGGACTACAAGCGCTTCAACGTGGAAACTCTCAACACCATTGCCAAACCCAAAGACGCAGACACGCCTGCAAATCCGCAATAAACAGGCGCAAAAGCTAGATGTTAAAGTTACTTCGGGTTGGAATCAAAAAAGGAAGCTCATGTAAAGCAGAAACTGTTCTTCAGCTCGCCGTCTTCATGCACGCGTGCCACTCTTCGTCTTCCGCGTGCACGTCACAAAACCACAAATCGCATGTATTGCAATGCACCGTCGCGGCTAAATTGCACGGCAATTGATTCGCCGCAGCTCCCTGGCATTCGCGGTCGGACTTCTCCTCGTTTTCAGACTGCCCCAGCATCTACGCACCTCGTGCCGCGATTGTACTCTCTTTCTCGTTCCTGCCGCTTCTTCATCCCGTCGTCACGGTCGCGTCCAGCACTTCCCGCACTTTCTGGCTCAGCGCCCTCGGCGTAAACGGCTTCTGCAAAAACGCCAGCCCTTCTTCCAGCACACCTCCCTGCGCGATCACGTTGTCCGTGTAGCCGGACATGTACAGCACCCGCAGCTTCGGATTTTTCTCGCCCAGTTTCTTCACCAGCTCGCGGCCGCTCATGGTCGGCATGATCACGTCAGTCAGTACCAAATCAATCTCATGAGAACGTTCTTCCGCGATCTCCTCCGCGCGCTTCGGTCCGTTTGCGCAGATCACCTTGTATCCCTGCGCCGTCAGGATTACTTCCGCCAGCTCCCGCACCGCGTCGTCATCTTCCACGAGCAGCACCGTCTCCGACCCGCGCTCCGCCTTCGTGTCTTGCTTTGTCCGCGCGCTCTTTTCGACCTCTTCATCCACGCGCGGGAAATACACTTTGAAAGGTTGATCCCCGCTCCGGTTCGCTGTAAACCCAAATGTATCCGCCGCTCTGCTTCACAATTCCGTACACCGTCGCCAGCCCGAGGCCTGTCCCTTTGGTTCCACCCTTCGTCGTAAAAAACGGTTCAAAAATATGTGCAATCGTCTCGGGGCTCATCCCCGTCCCCGAATCCGAGACCGCGAGCATCACGTACCGTCCGGGCTTCACCGAAACATGCTCGCTCGCATACGTCTTGTCGAGATCCACATTCGAAGTTTCGACGATCATCCTCCCGCCCTTCGGCATCGCGTCTCGTGCGTTCACCACAAGGTTCATCAACACCTGTTCCACTTGCGCCGGGTCCGCCTTGATCGTCCCCAATCCTGCCGACACCGCTGTTCTCATCTCAATGTCTTCGCCGATCAACCGTCGCAGCAACTTTTCCAGGCCCAGTACGATTGCGTTCAAATCCAGATTCTTCGGTTGCAGCACCTGCTTCCGGCTGAACGCGAGCAACTGCCTCACCAGCCCCGCTGCCCGTTCAGACGCATCCTCGATATGCTCGATATCCGCGCGCACCGGCGCCGGCACTTCCTTCCGCTGTATCGCCAGTTCCGTGTAGCCCTTGATGATCGTCAACAAGTTGTTGAAGTCGTGCGCGATTCCCCCCGCAAGCCGTCCCACGGCTTCCATGCGCCGTGCCTGCTGCAGTTGCCCTTCCAGCTGTTTGCGCTCCGTGATGTCTACGATGATTCCTTCCATCACCGGATTTCCGTCAGCGCCTTTTGTCACAACCGCGCTGTCGCTTACCCACACCAAGCGCCCGTCTTTCCGGAGCACGCGGTATTCCGTTTGGAACGCCAGGCCCCTCTGGCATGACTCTTCAGCGTCCTGCACGGCGCCTTGATCGTCCGGGTGCACAAACCGGATCCAATTCCGCGAATCCACCAGCCACTCTTCCTGTGTGTATCCCAGTACGTTTTCTATTTGCGGGCTAACATAGATCCAGCTTCCATCCATTCCCAGTTCCGCCACGTAGCTGATCGCCGCCACTCGTTCCACGATCATCCGGTACTTCGATTCCGCCTCTGCTTTCGCTTCCTCTGCCCGTTTCCGCTCCGTCAAATCCCGGCACACCAGCACCACGCCGCCGTCGCTCATCGCCGTGACGGCAATCTCTACCGCCAAACCTTTTCCGCTTCCGTCCTGCAATATCGTCTCCCCGAACCACCGGCCGCGCTTTTTAAGGGATTCTCGAATCTCGGCTTCCGTCCGTTCCGTATGTTCCCGGAGAGCTACGTCTCTCCACGGCTGCCCGTGCATTTCCGCCGCATTCACCCGGCCGCACATGCGCGCATATTCCGAATTCACATAGACGAATCGCCCCGTTACGTCCACGATCGCCATGCCGTCCACCGACGAATTCATGGCTTGCATCTGCCGGTGTACAAGTTCCGCGTTCATCGACTGTCGGTGCTCGCTGATCCCCATGCGCATCGCGTAGCACAAAATGGAAATCGCCAGAAACATCAGACGGACCGGTTTCCATCCAGGCCCAAGCTGTGAGGACAGGAACATCACAATCAGCGGCCCCAGCGCGAACATTGCGTTCCGGAAGATCATTCCGGCGGTGGATCTTTTCCGCACGCTCGCTGCTCCACTCGGTTTCTCCCGACGGCTGCCAAGTCGTTGCCCAGAACGCCCCACTCAGCAGCGGCAATGACCACGCCAAATCCAGAAAGGTTCCCGACGGCGTCTCATGCAGGTACTGCACGTACTCGGTCGCCTGCGCCGCCGAAAAGTAGATCGCCAGGAAGATCGCCAGTCGGCGATACAGCTTTCGCGTCGCTTCCGACTTTGCGATCCCTGTTCGCACGACTGCCAGTGCGATCAGCGATCCGTTCTGTAGCGCCATGACCAGTTGCTCGCGCAGCATCGCCGCGTGGTGGTCCATTGCAAGCGATGGGACGTAGTACAAGCCTAGGTAAATCAGGAAATAGATCAACGCGATTTGCAGGAAGTCCAGAACGGTCGCAAAATCCAGGCGCGTCGAATCGCGATCGTCGTCCAAAAACAGCGCCATCGCGAAAAACGCACCTTGAATGTCGAAGACAAACCGCACGAAAGAAAGCGCCGGCGGTTCGATCCCCAGCACAACTTCATAAAACATCCACCCGAGATTTGCGATTCCCCAGGTGGCCCATGCGAACCCGACTAGCAGCCACAACGACCGGCTCAGCCCTCGTCCGCGCCGCGCCGCGCCAAACGCCATCGCCGCTGCGATCCCACTAGCTGTGATTTGCAGGGAATTGGCAAAGAAAGACCCGGCCGGGCTCGTCCCCAGCGTCAGAATGACGATGAGGTGCAGCACTACAAACACGCCTGCCGCGATGAGGAATCTGCGAGCCAAAACGCACCCTCCGGCGCGTCTTCTATGGTACTAGAACTGGCTCTAGATTAAGGCAGCGTATCCCCCAGCACGCACAATTCGTACCCGCTCTGTTGCCAAAAGAGAATAGGAGCTCAGACAGCATTTATCCGAAGCGGGTATTCACACGAAAAGTCTGGAAGACCCGAAGACCTCTCTTTTGCCCGCGGTCGGTCGGATCGCGGTTCGTCGCGCCAGGGAGGGCACGGCTTTGGTCGTGCCGTTTTGGCCGCCATACCTTGCGGCACTAGCCGCTTGAAGTCCGAACTTTCAATTGCGCTACTTTTCCCAAACGCTCTTCAAGAACAAGTATCGCCCGCGCAACTCGTCTTTGCCCGCCTTCGACTCCGCATTCAGGAACATCACTTGCGCATCTGCCTTTGGCTTGTACTCCGGCCACTTCGGCAATCCCGCGCCATTTGGATTTCCCGTCTTCGCAAAATTCGTCCAATACTTCCGCACCTGCTCGCTTAGCGCTTTGTCTTCCGCTCTCCATCTGTCTGGAATCCGCCACTCCAGCGTTCCGAACACATATTCGATCTCGCAGGAGTGAAAGGCCCACTGTCCTCCTGGCCGCGATGGATCTTCCGGCGGCGCCAGGTCGAACCGGTAGCGATAGGTAGCTTTTTTGCCAGTCGTGGCTTGAGCTTCCAGCCATTGCCACGTTCCAAAACCGATGAAATTGTCCCCGGAGAAATCGAGCCACGAACGCACTGCAGTCGCGTCGTCGCCCGCAGGGTAAAGCTTGAAAAATTCGTCGGCCTTTGCCCCGAACTCTTTTGTTCCCAGTTCCTTCACACTCGCCGCCGTCAGCGGCGGCTTCGCAGATGCAACCGAAAAGCTTCCCTCGTCGTGATTCCATCCGGCGAGCAACGGAACATCACTTTGTTCGCCCGCAGCGAAAATTGCTTGCACCGTCTTCGGCAAGAAATATCCGTCGATGTTTACGCCGAGCCCGCGCCGTTGCGATTCCGGCTTCTTCACTTCCTCCAGAATCTTTTCGGCGGAAAGCGCGCGCAACTCCTTCAACGAATCCGTTCCGAAATGCGTCTTCATGTATTCCGCGTTTTCCTTTGCGTAATCGGCAGCCAAAGGGTAGACCGTTGTCTTACCAGGGAAATTGGCTCCGCTTTCCCCGATCGCCTTGTGAAGCAGCCCTTTGGACAGTGGTGAAGCCATCAGCTGGCTCACGGAAAACGAACCCGCGCTCTCTCCGAAAATCGTCACGTTGTTTGGATCGCCGCCAAACGCGGCAATGTTCCGCTTTACCCACTGCAAGGCGGCAACCTGATCCAGCAATCCATAATTTCCCAGCCGAGTGGTGTTCAGACTCTGCGATTAGTCCCGGCAGCGCGAAAAATCCAAATATTCCCAGCCGGTAGTTCATCGAAACTACGACAACACCGTTTTCCGTGAGCTTCGCGCCGTCTTGCCGCGGCTCAGACGTCCCGCCGGCCTGAAATCCACCTCCGTAAATCCACACCATCACCGGTAGCTTCGCCTTCGCGTCCTTTGCGGGAGTCCAAACGTTGAGCGTCAGGCAGTCTTCGCTCGGCCCGTTATCCCGAAACACCATGTCGCCGAACACATCCCACTGCATGCACCGCGCCCCGAACTCCGTCGCCTTCCTCACGCCCGTCCAGGCTGCCGCCGGCTGAGGCGCTTTCCATCGCAAATCGCCCACCGGCGGTGCCGCGTAAGGAATTCCCAGGAACGCTACGGACCGAACCTTGCGTCTTGCCTTCGACTACTCCCGTGTCCGTCCTTTCCTGCAGCTGTCCCTTGGCTGTCGCTGCAGTCATGGAAATCGCGACGGTCATTGCAACAAAAGCTCCAGCTTAATCGTTTGAATGCGCATGGGTCTCCTCTACGGCGCAGGAGAATACCACGCCTTTTGATCCGCCGCGAGGCTCCCCTTACAAGGAAACCGAGGTTTTAGGAGGTTGGGTTTTGGCTCCGAGGCAACAGGGGCAGTGAGAAAGGGGTTTCAGCACCGGAAGAAAGATTCTAGATTCTGTTTGCTGCGGACGATAGGACCTTCACTTCGATTCGAATGGATACCGGTCTTGCGCCTGCACCGCGGCCGCCACATTCCGCCGCAGCGCAATCGTATCCACCGTCGCGCGCTTGCCGAACCGCTTCAGCACGGCCATCTGCGTCGTCAGCATGTCGCCTTCATTCACCGCCGCAATCGCGCGCTTCGCCTCGTGCTCCAAGCGTTCCATCGCGTCGGAAATGAACACCCGAGCCGCATCCTGCATCGCGGACGTTGCCGCATCTCCACGCGTTGCCGCCGCTTTCTGCGCGCGCAACAAACACGACTCCATCGCGTAAATTTCCATCACCATGTTTGACAGCGCGCCAATCAATTCCTGCTCTTCGGCCAGCTTCTCGCGGAACTTCTGCACTGCTCCGCCTGCCGCTTGCAGGAACATTTTCTTCGCATTCGCAACGACGCGCCCTTCCTCCGCCAGCACGCCTTCCGGAGCACTCCTCAAACGACGGCCCCGCCAGAATTTCATCCGCCAGCTTCATCGCCGCCGGAATCAGCGGCAGTTGCCCGCCCATCGCTCGCTTCATCAGCATCTGAATGATCAACATGCGGTTGATTTCGTTCGTGCCTTCAAAAATCCGGTTAATGCGTGAATCGCGGTACGCGCGGCAAACCGGATACTCTTCGTGGAATCCGTACCCGCCGAAAATCTGCACACCTTCATCCACTACGAAATCCAGCATCTCGCTGCCGTATACCTTCGCAATCGAACTCTCGATCGCGTACTCCTCCAGCACCTTCATCTGGTGCGCAATCTTGTCTCCCGGCCCGCTGCCGCCATCGCTGCATCGATGTTTCCCGCGCTGCGGTACACCATCGACTCCACCGCAAAAATCTGAATCGCCATCTCCGCCAGCTTTTCTTTCATCAATCCAAACTCGCCAATCTGCTTGCCAAACGCTTTCCGCTCTTTCGTGTATTTCGACGAAGTCATCAGCACATGCTTCGACCCGCCCACAGCCGATGCGCCCAGCGTAAATCGCCCCGCATTCAAAATGTTGAACGCCACAATGTGCCCGCGCCCAATCTCATGCAGCAAATTTTCTTTCGGCACTTTGCAGTTTTCCAAGAAACACCGGCGTCGTCGAACTCCCGTGAATCCCCATCTTGTGTTCTTCGTTGCCCGGCTTGCATCCCGCAAAATTCCGCTCCACGATGAACGCCGTAAACTTTTCTCCGTCAATCTTCGCGAACACGATGTACAAATCCGCAAAGCCGCCGTTCGTAATCCACATCTTCTGCCCGTTCAGGATGTAATGCGTTCCTTCGGCATTCAATTCCGCGCGCGTCAGCGAATTCTGCGCGTCCGACCCCGCTTGCGGCTCGCTCAAGCAATACGCGCCGATCAATTCGCCCGTCGCCAGCTTCGGCAAATATTTTTTCTTCTGCTCTTCGGTTCCGAAATAAACAATCGGCAGCGTCCCAATGCCCGCGTGCGCGCCGTGCGTCACCGCAAATCCGCCATAAATCGAAAGTTTTTCCGTCAGCACCGTCGTCGAAATCTTGTCCAGCCCCGCGCCGCCGTACTGTTCCGGCACGCCGCCGCCCATCAATCCAACTTCGCCGCCCTTCCGCACCAGCTCCGCCATCAACCCGGCCTTCTTGTTCTCCAAATCCTTGATGAGCGGGAAAACTTCCTTCAATCACAAACTCTTCGGCCGTCTGCCCGATCAGCTTTTGATCGTCCGTCAAATCCGCGGGCGTAAATACATCCTGCGGCTGCCGGCGACTCCAGCAAAAAACTCCCGCCCTTCGCTGCTGGTTTCGTTGCAACGCTTGTGGCCATACGTGCCTCCACCGAAACTCTCAAAAATTTCAATTCAAAAGGAAACCCGCCCGTCTACCCGCAGGCGGCAACGCAAAACTCAACTCAACACCGTTACGACCCGAATTGTACTCCCGCCCCAACTCCCTCACCAATAGAACCTGAGTTATTCTCTGGTGCAAATCTCACTCTCTGCGGCTTCCGTGAACTTTGCGTTAACAAAACACGGTCCAACGTGCCTGGACTTCAACGCTTCAACCCTGGACTTCT